>NZ_CP075187.1:702500-1902500 GCF_020510665.1 Dechloromonas denitrificans | reverse complement strand
GCCGGCCGTATCCCCGGTGGTTTCTTCAAGCGTGAAGGCCGTCCTTCCGAAAAGGAAACGCTGACCTGCCGCCTGATCGATCGCCCGATCCGTCCGCTGTTCCCGGAAGGTTTCTACAACGAAGTTCAGGTTATCGCTACCGTGATGTCCCTGAACCCGGAAATTGACTCCGACATTCCGGCCCTGATCGGTGCTTCCGCTGCGCTGGCTATCTCCGGCGTGCCGTTCAACGGTCCGATCGGCGCTGCCCGCGTCGGTTACATCGATGGCCAGTACGTCCTGTGCCCGACCCTGAGCCAGCTCAAATCCAGCCAGCTCGACCTCGTTGTTGCCGGTACCGAAGCGGCCGTGCTGATGGTTGAATCCGAAGCCGATCAACTGTCCGAAGAGGTCATGCTCGGCGCCGTGGTTTTCGGCCATACCGAAATGCAGAAGGCGATCAACGCCATCAACGAACTGGTTGAAGAAGCCGGCAAGCCGGAATGGGAATGGCAAGCTGCGCCGAAGGATGAAGCGCTGGTTGCCAGCCTGACCGCCCTGGTCGGTGCCAAGCTCGAAGAAGCCTACAACATCACCGTCAAGCAAACGCGCAGCCAGGCCGTCAAGGTCATCCGTGCTGAAGCCGTTGCTGCCCTGTGTAGCGGTGCCGAAGGCGCCCCGGACGAAAACACTGTTGGCAATCTGTTCCACGAAATCGAAGCTTCCATCGTTCGTGGCCGCATCCTGAGCGGTGCTCCGCGTATCGACGGTCGCGACACGCGCACCGTGCGCCCAATCACCATGCGTTCCGGCGTCCTGCCGCGCACCCATGGCTCGGCGCTGTTTACCCGTGGCGAAACCCAGGCGCTGGCTGTCGCCACGCTCGGCACCAACCGCGACGAGCAGATCATCGATGCGTTGGCCGGCGAATACCGCGACCGCTTCATGCTGCATTACAACATGCCCCCGTATGCTACCGGCGAATGCGGTCGTGTCGGTACGCCGAAGCGTCGCGAAATCGGTCATGGCCGTCTGGCCAAGCGTGCGCTGCTTGCCGTGCTGCCGAAGCCGGAAGATTTCTCCTACTCGATGCGTCTGGTTTCGGAAATCACCGAATCCAATGGTTCGTCCTCAATGGCTTCCGTTTGCGGCGGCTGTCTGGCGCTGCTGGATGCTGGCGTGCCGCTCAAGGCACACGTTGCTGGTATCGCCATGGGTCTGATCAAGGACGGCAACCGTTTCGCCGTGCTGACCGACATCCTCGGCGACGAAGATCACCTCGGCGACATGGACTTCAAGGTGGCTGGTTCGACGACCGGTATCACCGCGCTGCAGATGGATATCAAGATCCAGGGCATCACCAAGGAAATCATGCAGGTTGCACTGGCTCAGGCCAAGGATGCCCGTATCCACATTCTGAACCTGATGCAGGAATCGGCTGCAGGTCCGCGTGAAGAGATGTCTGCTTACGCGCCGCGTCTGTACACCTTCAAGATCAACCCGGAAAAGATCCGTGACGTCATCGGCAAGGGTGGTGCAGTTATCCGCGCCCTGACCGAAGAAACCGGTACGACGATCGACATCCAGGACGACGGTACGATCACCATCGCCGCCACCAGCGGCGAAGCGGCTGCTGCCGCTCGTTCGCGTATCGATGCGATCACCGCGGAAGTCGAAATCGGCAAGATCTACGAAGGTACCGTACTGAAGATTCTTGATTTCGGTGCCATCGTTTCCGTGTTGCCGGGCAAGGATGGTCTGCTGCATATCTCGCAGATCGCCCAGGAGCGTGTCAACAAGGTCGAAGACTACGTCAAGGAAGGCCAGATCGTTCGCGTCAAGGTTCTCGAAACCGACGACCGCGGTCGCGTCAAGCTGTCGATGAAGGCTGTTGCTGCAGAAGAGGGTGGCGCTGCCGCTCCTGCACCGGAAGCCGCTCAGTAATAGCGTGGTCAGCGGGCCTGCTTCGGCAGGCCTCTGAAAAAACAAAGGGCGCCGCAAGGCGCCCTTTGTTTTTGCGGTTCGGTGTAAGTCGACCGCAGGAATCAGACGGGCGAATTACTTCGCCATCTGGCGTTCCTTCATTTCTTCCAGCGTCTTGCAGTCAATGCACAGCGTGGCCGTCGGGCGAGCCTCCAGGCGCTTGATGCCAACTTCGACGCCGCATTTGTCGCAGAAGCCGTAATCGCCGCTTTCGATGCGGCCGAGCGTTTCGTCGATTTTCTTGATCAGCTTGCGTTCACGGTCGCGATTGCGCAATTCGATGGCGATATCGGTTTCCTGGCTGGCACGGTCGTTCGGGTCGGCAAAGACAGTTGCTTCGTCCTGCATGGTGTGTACCGTGCGGTCGATATCTTCACCCAATTCCTTTTTGAGTGTTTCAAGGATTTTGCGGAAATGCGCGAGTTGCTTCGCGCTCATGTACTCCTCGCCCTCTTTGGGTTCGTACGGGGGGAAATGTTTGTGGAGGAGCTCTTCTGCCATTTTGCTTGTGTGTCCCAGTTACGAAAAAGGCGATTAAATATCAGATTGGCGTAGTTTTCGCAAGAAAAGTTTGTTTCAAAAACATAGGCTCCTGATCTGGTGCGGATTTCGGGGTGGTGCTATAATGCAATTCTTGTGTCGGGGCGTAGCGCAGTCTGGTAGCGCATCTGCTTTGGGAGCAGAGGGTCGTGAGTTCGAATCCCACCGCCCCGACCATCCATTTCTGGTTTTCCCCCTCTAGTGCCCGTAGCTCAACTGGATAGAGCAGCTGCCTTCTAAGCAGCAGGTCGGGGGTTCGAGTCCCTCCGGGCACACCAGCGCAAATTCTTCTGCTGCGCTTTGGTTTCGATAAATCCATTTGGTAAGTAGCTGGCGGTTCGCCGTGTTTTTCGGTGAGCCCCATTCGTCAGGCAAAGAGCCATGTCGGCTCAACCTGGCAAATCCATCATGTCGTGTGGCACGGTGGTTATGGCGCGGATAGCGCATCAAGGAAGCAAGAACGTAATAATGATTGTTGAACAATTAAGAGACAAAGCACTCAAGCTTTGCGCTGATCATGGCATTACCGCCCAGCCTTATGCTGGTGGTTGGTGGCTTGTAGGTGAAAAAATAAATCGTGTCGTTGGCGAGTTGGCTGGCCTGAGTGCCTCTGACCTGATGCCATTGCCGATCATGGCTCGATAAAACGGGTCTGCGCTGTAAAAACAAAGCCGGGGAAACCCGGCTTTTTGCTTGATTGGGCGCCACACCGGTTATGCTATGTCTTTTGCAAGACACGGCAATTCGCGGGAGAGGTTGATGCTGTCCGGAATACCTGATGATGAACCGCTGAGTTTCATTGATGAACCAGAGTTGCCCGAAGGCGGGGATTTGCCTGTCTGGCGGATTCTGGTGGTTGATGACGAGCCGGATGTCCATGAAGCCACGCTGCTGGCGCTCAAGGACATGCAGATTGAAGGGCGCGGACTGGCCTTTGTTCATGCCTATTCCGCCGGCGAGGCCAGAGCCTGCCTGACCCAGTATGACGACCTGGCTGTCGTGCTGCTCGATGTGGTGATGGAATCCGATGACGCAGGTTTGCGTCTGGTGCGTTTCATCCGCGACGAATTGGGAAATCGCGCCATGCGCGTGATTTTACGCACCGGCCAGCCGGGCTATGCACCGGAAATCGATACGATCCAGCTTTATGACATCAATGATTACAAGACCAAGTCGGAGCTGACCCGAGTTCGCCTGTTTACCTCGTTGACCGTGGCAATCCGCTCTTACTGGCAAATTCATCAGCTTGAAGCGAGCCGGCGTGGCTTGGCCCTGATTGTTGGTGCAGGTAACGAGTTGAGCAAGCCACGTGGCCTGCAGCGTTTTGCCGAAGGTGTTGTGACTCAGTTGTGTGCCTTGCTCGGGATTGGTGAGGAAGGCTTGGTCTGTGCGGTTGATGGGGATTTTGGACGTCCCCCGACCGTGCTGGCTGCCGCTGGGTGTTACGCCGGATGGATGGGGCGGTCGCTCGACGATATTTCCGACAGGCGGGTGCGCGAAGAGCTGGAGAAGGTTTTTTCCGGACGCAGCCACCAGTTTGGCGAGGCTACCTGCCTTTATTTCGGTGGAACGGGCAACCAGGCGTTGGCGGCATTCGTCGATGTCCGGCACCCACTCAGCACGCTTGATCGCAATTTGCTGGAAGTGTTCTGCAGCAATATTTCGGTCGGCTTCGAGAATATGCAGCTTTACCGCCGGATCAGTAACCTGGCTTTCGAGGATGGCCTGGTCAAGTTGCCGAATCGCAACAGCCTGCTGACCCTGATCGATCAGCGCCCCAGTGAGGCAGATACCCTGGCGCTGGTCGATATCGATGGCTTTGCCGATATCAACAGCATTCTGGACCAAAGTTTCGGCGATGCCGTACTGGTTGCTGTGGCAACAAGGTTGCGCCAGATGTTTCCGCCCACGGTGGTGGTTGCCCGCGTCGGTAGCGATGTTTTCAGCGTACTGGGACCGGCGACAGAGATTACGCCGGAAAGCATTGCACATATTTTCTCGGCGCCTTTCACGGTCGACGCAGAAAATTTGCGACTTTCGGCCACCGCTGGCCTGGTCAATCTGAGTGATTCGTCGTTCAAGGGCGTCGAGTTGCTCAAGAATGCTGCGGTTTCGCTCAAGCTGGCGAAAAACTTCAGCCGTGGCAAATCGCTTTACTTCGAGCCGGCGCACGCCAATTCGGCGCGCGAACGGATGCAACTGCTCAGTCAGCTGCGTCAGGCTTTTTCTGCCGAACGCCTTTTTCCCGTCTATCAGCCATTTGTCGATCTGGCGAGTGGCCGCTTTGTCGGGGCGGAAGTGTTATTGCGCTGGCGGACGGAGGAGGGTGCGTTCGTTCCGCCGGATCGTTTCATTCCGCTGGCCGAGCAATCCGGCCTGATGGTGGCGATCGGCGATTGGGTGATGCGCAGCGCCTTTCAGTTTCTGGCGCGTCTGGCTGCCGTCGGGCTGACTGATTTCCGGATGGCGATCAATGTGTCGCACGTTCAGTTTCGCGAACCTGACTTCGTCGACCGCCTGGTTTCGGCCATGGCTGAATACAAGGTCAGTCCGGCCAACGTCGAAATCGAGCTGACCGAATCGGTGGCCATCGACAACATCGAACTGATCGGCAAAAAGCTGGCTGCCGTGCGTGCCGCCGGCGTTGCAATCGCGATCGACGATTTCGGGACGGGCTATTCGTCGCTCAACATCATTCGCCAGTTGAACGTCGATCGCCTGAAGATCGATCGTGCCTTTGTCAGTGGTGAAGGCAGCAGCGACGATCACTACGGTATTGCCCACATGGTGATTCAGCTGGCTGAACAGCTCGGGCTGGAAACCATTGCCGAAGGGATAGAAACCGATGCACAGCGCGATTCGCTGCTGGCCATGGGCTGTCGCGATGGCCAGGGATATCTCTTTTCCCGACCGTTGCCGGCCGAGGAGTTTCTCGCCTTGCTGCGGACTTGAGCGAGCAGCCGCCCAAGTCCGCGCAGGTTTTTACTCCTTGATTGCTTCGATGGCGATGTCGATACGCACTTCGTCACCGACGTAAGGCGCGTACTTGCCGGCGTTGAATTCGGAACGCTTGACCACGGTAAAGGCGTTGGCGCCGATCGCATCCTTCTTCATCATCGGGTGCGGCATGGCCTGGAAGGAAGTCACGGTCAGGGTAACCGGCTTGGTCACGCCCTTCAGCGTCAGGTTGCCTTCGATGCTGGCCGGCTTGTCACCTTCGAAAACCACTTTGGTGGACTTGAACGTAGCCGTCGGGAACTTGGCGGTATCGAGGAAGTCTTCGCCCTGGATGTGCTCGTTGAAGGTCGGGTAGCCGGTATCGACCGATTTGGCATCAATCACGATGTCGACCGCACCGCTCTTGGCAGCCTTGTCGAAGATGACCTTGCCGGTCGTCTTGTTGAAGCGGCTGAGCTGGGTGGAGTAGCCGAAGTGGCTGTACGAGAAGCGCGGATAGGTGTGCGTGCCTTCAACCACGTAGGTTTCCGGTGCGGCCAGTGCCGGGATGGCAACGGTCGAAGCGAGGACGAGGGCGGCGGTGAGTTTGCTCAGTTTTTGCATGGTGATTCTCCTGTTTTGAGGTTGGGGTTACTTGCTGTTGGCGGTAATGCGGAATTTGATCAGGACATCGTTGGCGACAATGTCGAACTTGGCCCAGGTGCCTTCGCCAATTGAAAAATCGGCCCGGCGGATGGTGAAACTGCCATCGAAGACGCCGCTCTTGCCTTGTGCTGCAAAGGTGGCGGGGACGACAACATCCTGCGTCTTGCCCTTGATGCTCAACTGTCCGGTTACTTCGTACTTGTTGCCGCCGAGGGCCTTGACGCCGGTCGAGACAAACTTTGCCGTCGGGAAGACCTTGGTGTTGAACCAGGGTTTGCCGGCCACTTCATCGTCGCCTTCCGGTGCGCCGGTATCGACGCTGGCCAGTTCGACATCGAAGCTGGCCTTGGCAGCGGCCGGCTTGGCCGGGTCAAAAGTCAGCTGGCTGGAAAAGCGCTTGAATTTGCCGTCGACCGCGACACCCATCTGCTTGTACGTAAAGTTGATGGCGCTCTTATCGGCTTGAACCTGGGTGAATTCGGCGGCCTGTACCGAGAAGGCGGTGGCCAGTGCAAAGGCGAGGGCGATGCGTTTCATGTTAATGCTCCTTGGAATGGCGGGGCAGCATCCGGCGAAGGATGTCGTCCTTGTCGATAAAGTGGTGTTTGAGGGCGGCCGCGATGTGACCGAGCAGCGTTGCGACAAAAAGCAGGTTGAGGCCCATGTGAATGGTCTGCAGCAACTGGCCGAGTTCCTTGTCCTTGCCGATCAGGTCGGGGATCGGCAACAGGCCGAACCAGACTGTCTGGAAGCCTTTGGCTGAACTCATCAGCCAGCCGGACAGCGGGATGGCCAGCATCAGCAGGTAGAGCGCCAGGTGCCCGGCGTGAGCAATCCATTGCAGCGGTTTCGGCATGCTGGCCGGCAAGGCGGGCGGCTGATGCGTGATGCGCCAGGCCAACCGGACCAGGACGAGCAGGAAAGCACTGACGCCAGCCCACTTGTGCCAGGAATAAAGTTGCAGCTTTTCCGGCGAAAGCGGCAGGTCATGCATGTAAAAACCGAGTGCCAGCAGGCCGATGAGCAGGATGGCCATCAGCCAGTGCAGGCTTTTGGCTGTTCGGGTGTAGTGCTTTGTCACGGTCAACCTCCTTATTGCGGCAAAAATGAATAAGCGTCCATGGCGATGACGTAATCGTCGATGCCGGCATGGATGCGTTGTGGCTGTGCGTTCTGCCCGGCTGCGCCGAGGGCCACGTAAAGGGGCAGCAGGTGTTCTTCGCTCGGGTGCGCCTGAACGCCTCCGGGGGCCTGGCGGCGATAGTCGAGCAGGGCGTCGATGGCTCCGGCGCTGATCTGCTCGCTGATCCAGGTCGAAAACTGGCGGACATAAGCAGGCGTCTGCCCGTCGCTGGCTGCCGCGGCCTGATAGTCGCGCAGGTTGTGCGTCACATTGCCCGAGGTGATGATCAGGAAGCCGCGTGCAACGAGCGGAGCCAGTGCCTGACCCAGGCGATAAGCTTGCTGTACGCCGCCCCGGCTCTGGATCGAGAGCGGAATGACCGGAATGTCGGCTTCCGGGAACATCAGGCGCAGCGGTACCCAGGCGCCGTGGTCCAGGCCGCGTCCGGCATCGGCCTGTGCCGGAAGACCGGCTGACTGGAGTGCAGCGACCACTTCTTCGGCAGCTTCGCGGCAACCTGTGGCCGGGTAGCGCAGGGCATAAAGCGCTTCCGGAAAGCCCCAGAAATCATGAATGGTCTCGGGGCGGTCAGCAAATCCAACTGTCGGTTCTACCGTATCCCAATGTGCGCTGACTACGATGATGGCTCGCGGCGAGGGTAGGGCGCCCGCCGCGGCGGCGATGGCGGCTCCGGCAGCACCGGGGCGCAAGGCGAAGGTCGGGGCGCCGTGAGGTACGAAAAGCGTCGGTAGATGATGTGACATGAATGCAACTCCTGAATCGATGGGCGTACTTTATTCCTCCTTTTTGAGTCGAAATAGCAGACAATCAACAAATGTTTATTGCTAATTGAGCAACAATGGATCGACTTGAAGCCATGCATCTGTTCGTTCGTGTCGCCGAGTTGGGCAGTTTTTCTGCGGTTGCGCAGCAGTTGGGCGTGGCCCGCTCGGTCGTGACACGGCAAATTGCCGCACTCGAAAGTCACCTCGGCATCAAATTGATGGTGCGCAGTACGCGTCGGCTGGCGATGACCTCGGCGGGGACGGCTTATCTGGAAAAGTGCCGGGTGATCCTGAATCTGGTCGAGTCGGCTGAAACCGATGTGGCCCAAGAGCGCCTGGCGCCGCGCGGCAATATCCGCATCAGCCTACCGCTGACTTTCGGCATCAAACGCCTGGCCCCTCTACTGATCGAATTTTCCGGCCTTTATCCGGAGGTCAGCCTGGACATGGATTATTCCGATCGTCGGGTCAAATTGATCGAGGAGGGGATCGATCTGTCGATCCGCATCACCCGCCGGCTTGATCCCGGTGATGTGGCGCGCAAGATTGGTTCGGGGCAGATGTACGTTGTGGCCTCTCCGGATTACCTGGCGCGCCACGGTCGACCGCAGCATCCGTCCGAATTGATTCATCACGAATGCCTCGGCTACACGGCCGGTGGCAGCATGCAGCACTGGCAATTCCTGATTGCCGGCCAGCCGGAAAGTTTTCCCGTGCGCAGCAGAATCAATGCCAACAACGGCGAGGTCCTGACCGAAGCTGCTGCCCAGGGCTTGGGGCTGACCTTGCAGCCTGATTTCATCCTCGATGCATTTCTGCAGGCCGGGCGTATCGAAAGTATTCTCGACGCGTTTCCCGTGCCCGAACTGGGGATCTATGCCATGTTGCCGAGTAATCGCCATGTTCCGCACAGGGTGCGGGTCTTGATGGATTTTCTGAGCCAGCGGCTGGGTTGAGTTCAAACAATAATGTGATGACATTATTCTGGTAAGCTCATTCAGGATTTCAATAAAAAGAGCCGGGAATCGTTATGCGAATCATGATCGTCGACGACAACGCAGCCATGCGGAAAGTCCTCGCCGCCCTGTTTGTCAGTGCCGGGCATGAAGTGGTGGCCGTCCTTGAGGATGGCAGCCGGCTTGAGCAGTCTGTGCACGATACGGCGCCGGAGTTGCTCTGCCTTGACTATCACTTGCCGGGTCGCAACGGGCTGGTGTTGCTGCGGACCATCAATGCGCTGGCGCCGGATGTCGATGTGGTTTTCATGACCGCATCGAGCGAACAGAATATTGAAGGCATGGCGGCCGATGCCGGAGCAGCCGGATTTATCCGCAAGCCTTTCAGCCAGTCCCAGATCATCGACGAATTACATGCCATCGAGGAAACGCGCAAGCACGCGCGCCAGCCTCAACGCAAGGGGCCGGCCTTGTTCGGCGGTCGGGTCAGCGGCAGCGTGGTGGTGGCCGATGACAACAGTTCGGTTCGTCTGGTGCTCAAGGGCTTGCTGGAGGAATGCGGCCTGAAGGTTGTCCAGTCGGTGGCCAGCGGTTCTGAGGCGATTACTGCGGCGCGGCAGCATAAGCCGAAACTGCTCTGTCTCGACGTCAACATGCCGGTCATGGGCGGGATCGAGGCGTTGCCGCAGATCGTTGCCGCCAGCCCGGAAACAGCGGTCATCATGGTGACCGGTTGCGCGGACAAGAAACTGGTTGCCGAGGCCGCCGGTCTGGGTGCGCGTGGTTACATCATCAAGCCATTGCGCCCGGCTTACGTGCAGGATTTCGTCCGCAAGCTGTTCGGTATCTGATTTTTTAAGGGCATGCCGATGGATCGTCGCCTGTTTCTTGCACTTCCTTGGCTGTTGGCCGGCTGCAAACCGGCGTCGCCGGCTTTTCGCAATACCGAATTGAACAAGCCGGCTTTCGGCAAACGGCTGGCGCTGCAAGATCATGAAGGCCAGATGCGCTCGTTGGCTGATTTTTCCGGCAAGGTCATCATCCTTTTCTTCGGTTACACCTCCTGTCCGGACATTTGCCCGACCATGCTTGCCCGCCTGGCGGAAGTGATGAACAAACTGGGGACGATGGCCGAGCGGGTTCAGGTGCTCTTTGTTACGCTCGATCCGGAACGTGACAGTGCCGCGAGGCTGAAGGATTTCGTCCCGTGGTTTCATCCCTCGTTCCTCGGTTTGCGCGGTTCCACGGAAGAAACCAGGCGGGTTGCCGAAGAGTTCCGGGTGTTCAGCGCCCGCAAGGAAGTCGGCAGCGAGTTGGGCTACATCCTCGATCATTCGGCCGGCGCCTACTTGTTCGACCCCACCGGGCAATTGCGGCTCTACGTCGGAGACCAGGCCGGTGTCGACGATATCGTGGCCGATATTCGGCTGCTTCTGGCCGGTTGACCGCGAAATTTACTGAATGAAGGGAAGGTTCAGCGTATCGGTATCGTTCGCTGCACCGCTGAATTCCCGGCACAGATCGAGAAAGGTCTGCATCGCCGGGTTGATGTTGCGCTGGCGGTGCCGGGCAAAATAAAAGTGGCGGCGGAGATCGAATTGCGGTGTCTTGATCTCGACCAGACTGCCACGGCGGAAAGCTTCGCGCAGCGACAGGCGCGACAGGCAGCCGATGCCGATGCCCGATTCGACGGCCCGCTTGATCGCTTCGGTGTGTTCCAGTTCGAGCTGGATGTGGGCATGGGCCAGGGGGCGGGCAATTGCCCGGTCGAACAATTCGCGCGTGCCTGAACCGCGTTCGCGGACAATCCATTTTTCTTCGGCCAGCCGACTTGTCTCGGCAGCACCCGCGGCAGCCAGTGGATGATGCGGGGCACAAAAAACGACCAGTGCATCGTCGATCCACGGTTCCAGTACCAGATCCGGGTGGTTGGCTTCGCCTTCGATCAGGCCGAGATCGAGTTGATAACCGAGCAGTCGTTCGACAATGCTGTGCGTGTTGGCGACCTGCAAGCCGATTTTGGCTGCCGGATGGCGTTGCAGGTATTCGGCAACGACCAGCGTGGCCAGGTAGTTGCCGATGGTCAGCGTGGCGCCGACGGCGAGCGGCCCGAGCGTGCTGCCGGACAGAAAGCCTTCGATATCGGCCGCCCGGGCCAGCATGTTCTTGGCTTGCGGCAACAGTGCCCGGCCGGTGCCGTTCAAATGCAGCGATTTGCCGATGCGGTCGAACAAGGGGCAATCGAATTGCCGCTCCAGTTCAACCAGCGCGCTGCTGGCGGCTGATTGCGACATCGATAATTGCTCGGCTGCGCGCGAGACGTTTTCAGTCCGGGCAATGGCAGCAAAGATTTCAATCTGGCGCAGGGTGATTCGCATATCTATTTTATCGTTAGATGTTAGAGAAATTATCCGCTTATATATCTAAGAGGCAAGACCTATCATCCAGTTCAGCCAATTCTCTGCAGGAACATCATCATGAGCGCACTTGCTACCGAAAAAATTCTCTCCGTCCATCACTGGAACGACACGCTGTTTTCGTTCCGCACGACGCGCGACCCGGGGTTGCGCTTCATCAACGGCCAGTTCGTGATGATTGGTCTTGAGGTCGATGGTCGCCCGCTGACCCGTGCCTACAGCATTGCCAGCGCCAATCACGAGGAGCATCTCGAATTTTTCAGCATCAAGGTGCCGAATGGTCCGCTCACCTCGCGCCTGCAGCACCTGCAACCGGGTGATCCGATCATTGTCAGCAAGAAGCCGACGGGAACGTTGGTCCTGCGCGATCTGAAGCCGGGCAAGCGGCTTTTCATGTTTGCCACCGGTACCGGCCTGGCGCCGTTCATGAGCTTGATCCATGATCCGGAAACCTATGAAAAATTTGAACAGATCGTGCTCATCCACGGGGTGCGCCTGACCAATGAGCTGGCCTATCACGACTACATCGAGCACGAGATCAAGGAGCACGAATTCTTCGGCGACTGGGCGCGTGAGAAGCTGGTTTATTACCCGACCGTGACGCGTGAAAAATTTCGCAACAATGGCCGTCTGACCGACCTGATCCGTTCCGGCAAGCTCTACGCCGATCTCGGAATCGATCGGCTCGATCCGGCGAGCGACCGGGCGATGATCTGCGGTGGTCCCGACATGTTGAAAGACACGGCAGCTTTGCTCGACGAGCTCGGTTTCGAAATTTCGCGACATATTGGCGAAGCCGGTGATTACGTGATCGAACGGGCTTTCGTCGAAAAATAGTCGGTTTCTTCGGGCTGACGAAACGCGAACCGGCGGCGCTTTGATACAGGGGCGGGTTAAAATACTGCCTTTGTATTCCGGCGTTTCCGGATAGGGTTTTTACAGCATGCATAACATCGAAAAAGTGCCGACCGTCGGCTTCGTTAGCCTGGGTTGTCCCAAGGCCAGCTCGGACGCTGAGCGTATCCTGACCAAGCTGCGTGCCGAAGGTTACGAAATCTCGCCGAGCTACGAGAATTCCGACCTGGTGATCGTCAATACCTGTGGATTCATCGACGCTGCCGTCGAGGAATCACTCGACGCCATCGGCGAGGCGCTCAACGAAAACGGCAAGGTCATTGTCACCGGCTGCCTCGGTGCCAAGGGCGACATCGTGCAGAACACCCATCCGTCCGTGCTCGCCGTGACTGGCCCGCATTCCGCCGACGAAGTGATGGGTTACGTACATAGCCACCTGCCCAAGCCGCACGATCCGTACAGTGATCTGGTGCCGGCCCAGGGTGTGCGTCTGACGCCGGATCACTTTGCCTATTTGAAGATTTCCGAAGGCTGCAACCATAGCTGCACTTTCTGCATCATCCCGTCGCTGCGCGGTCCGCTGGTATCGCGTCCGGTTGGCGATGTACTAGCCGAGGCCGAGAATCTGGCCCGCGCCGGCGTCAAGGAAATCCTCGTCATCTCGCAGGACACCTCGGCCTATGGCGTCGATCTCAAGTACCGCACCGCCTTCTGGGGCGGCAAGCCGGTCAAGAGCCGGCTCAAGGAATTGTGCGAGGCGCTGGCCAGCTTCGGCATCTGGGTTCGCCTGCATTACGTTTATCCGTACCCGTCGGTCGATGATGTCATTCCGCTGATGGCCGAAGGCAAGATCCTGCCTTACCTCGATGTGCCGTTCCAGCACGCCAGCCCGAAAATCCTGAAGGCGATGAAGCGTCCGGCCTCGGCTGAGAATACGCTGGAACGCATCGCCAAGTGGCGCGAAATTTGTCCGGAAATCGTCATTCGCTCGACCTTCATCACCGGCTTCCCCGGTGAAACGGAAGAGGATTTCGACCAGCTGATCCAGTTCCTCGAAGATGCCAAGCTTGATCGCGTCGGTGCCTTTGCCTACTCGCCGGTCGAGGGAGCCAAGGCCAACGAACTCGGCCTGCTCCTGCCGGAAAGCGTGCGCGAAGACCGCCGTCGCTGGCTGATGCAGGTTCAGGAAGACATTTCGGCAGCCAAGCTCGAAGCCAAGATCGACACCACCATCCAGGTGCTGGTCGATGCGGTTGATGAAGAAGGCACGATTGCCCGCTCCAAAGCGGATGCACCGGAAATCGACGGCCTGGTGTACATCGACGGCTATTTTGATGCCCAGCCGGGCGATTTCCTGCAAGTGAAGGTTGTCGACGCCGACCACCATGACCTCTTCGCCCAGCCTGTCTGAACGGCTGGTTGCGCATCTGGCCGAAGTGGTCGGGGCACAGCATGTCCTGACCGATCCGGCTGAGATTGCCCCCTTCGTGACGGATTGGCGGGGGCGGTTTCATGGTGCGGCGCACTGCGTGGTGCGCCCGGCGAACAGTGCTGAAGTAGCTGCCGTGGTCAAGGCGTGTGCCGAAGCCGGGGTTCCGGTCGTGCCTCAGGGCGGCAATACCAGCCTGTGTGGTGCGGCGACGGCCGATGATGCGGGCTTGGCCATCGTCATCAGCCTGGGGCGCTTGAACCGCATTCTCGCGGTCGACCCTGCCAATCACACCATTTCGGTTCAGGCCGGCTGTACGCTGGCGGCAGTCCAGGAAGCCGCTCGCGCTGCTGGCCGGCTGTTCCCGCTGGCTCTGGCGTCGGAAGGTACTTGCCAGATTGGCGGCAACTTGTCGACCAATGCCGGCGGCGTTCAGGTCTTGCGCTATGGCAATACGCGCGAACTGACGCTCGGTCTTGAAGTCGTGCTGCCCAACGGCGAATTGTGGGGTGGCCTGCGCGGCCTGCGCAAAGACAATACCGGCTACGACCTGAAACACCTTTTCATCGGTGCCGAAGGAACGCTGGGCATTATTACGGCGGCTGTGCTCAAGCTTTACCCATTGCCGCGCAGCCTGACGACCAGTTTCATCTGCCTGGCTTCGCCGGCTGCCGCGGTCGACCTGCTGAATGCAGCAAAATCGCGATTCGATGCGCAATTGACGGCTTTCGAACTGATTTCGGAAGAGGCGCTGGGGCTGGTCCTGAAACATATTCCCGATGCGCAGCGACCAATTGCCGGTTCGCCCTGGTATGTGCTGGCCGAGTTTGCCGATGCAGCACCGGCTTCGGTCGAAGCCTGGCTGGGCGAGATGCTTGAGGCTGCAGCGATCAGCGATGCCGTGCTGGCGCAGAGCGAAACGCAGGCGAGGAAATTGTGGGCCTTGCGTGAAAATATTTCGGAGGCACAGAAAATCGAGGGGGTGAGTATCAAGCACGATGTTTCGGTGCCGGTTTCACGTATCCCGGAATTTCTCGCCTTGGCCGATGCGGCGCTGCTTGAAGCGTTTCCCGCAATCCGCATCGTGGCCTTCGGGCATGTCGGTGACGGCAACCTGCATTACAACCTGTCGAAACCCGATGCGCAGGAAAATACGGCTTTCATTGCCAGCCAGCCGCAGGTCAATCGCATCGTGCATGACACGGTCGACGCGCTGAATGGTTCGATTTCGGCGGAGCACGGGATCGGCCAGTTGAAGCGCGATGAACTGCTGCGTTACAAGAGTCCGGTCGAAATGGCCATGATGCGCTCGATCAAGCAGGCGCTTGACCCGCGCAACCTGATGAATCCGGGCAAGATTCTCTAAAACGCAGCACGGCGGGCGATGCCTGCCGGTTCAAACCTTTTCCGGGATGGCGGCCATGACTTTCAGCCAACCCTGGGCAGCCTCGTCGCCCGCGGCAGAAAAGGCCGCCGCAAGGTGGCGGGCCTGGATGCCGGTCAATTCCTCTTCCAGCGCGATCCCGGCATCGGTCAGCGTCAATTGCTTGACCCGGCGGTCATGCTCGGCCAGGTCTACGCTGACCAGCGCCGATGCGATCAGTTGGCGCAATGGCCCGTTGAGTGCCTGTTTCGATACGCCGAGGATGCCGAGCAGGGTATTGACCGATGTTTTCGGGTGGCGCCCGACAAAATACAGTATCCGGTGATGTACCCGACCCAGCCCGCGCTGCGCCAGCAGTTGATCCGGCTGCGAGGTAAAAGCACGGTAGGCGAAGAAGAACTGCTCGGCGGCGTTGCGCAGTCCATCGATGTTATTTAGGTCAACCATATTGACATGGTAGTGGGGTTTGCCTAAGCTGTCGATAGGTCAACAACATTGACATTAAACATGAGCCTAGCCAATCAAAATCCCCGTTTTTCCCAGCGTATTGCCGATCTGCATCCATCACCGATCCGCGAAATACTCGCCGTCATCGAGCGGCCCGGCATGATTTCGTTTGCCGGTGGTTTGCCATCGGCTGACACCTTTCCCGAACTCACGCTCGATGGGATGCCGATCACCAGCTTGCAATACGGGGCCAGCGAAGGCGATACAGCCTTGCGCGAGCGCGTTGCCGACGAGTTGAATGAACGCGGCCTGCGCTGCGATCCGGCCCAGGTCATCATTCTTTCCGGCTCGCAGCAGGGGATCGATCTGGTCGCCAAGCTGTTCATCGATGCCGGTACGCCGGTGGCTGTTGAATCGCCGACCTATCTCGCGGCCTTGCAGGTTTTCCGCTACTTCGGGGCGAGTTTTTCCGAGCTGGATGCCAAGTTGCCACAGGCCGGTTTGTCGAGCCAAAACCGTCCGGCTTTTGCCTACGCCATTCCGACCTTCCAGAACCCGACCGGGCATTGTTACAGCACCGCCGAGCGGGACAATCTGGCGGCTGCCTGCGATGCCTTGCAGGTGCCCTTGTTCGAAGACGATCCCTATCGTGACCTGGTGTTTGACGATTGTGACCGGACGCCGGTTTGCGCCCGGCTGAAACGTGCCTCATGGGTTTATCAGGGCTCATTCTCGAAAAGCCTGGCACCGGGGTTGCGTCTCGGTTACCTGGTTGCTTCGCCGGATTTGCTGCCCTATCTGGTGCGGCTCAAGCAGGCCGCCGATCTGCACAGCAACCGACTCAGCCAGTGGCTGGTGCTCGAACAATTGCGCAGTCCCGAGCGCACGACCAGAACAGCGGGGCTGGTCGACACCTACCGACGTCGGCGCGATGCATTTGCCTGTGCGCTGGCACAGCATTTTGCCGGATTGGCCGATTGGGAAATTCCGCCGGGCGGCCTGTTCTTCTGGTTGGAACTGAAAGCGAAAATCGACACGCGCCAGCTGTTGACCGCAGCGATCGAGCGCGGCGTCGCTTTCATGCCGGGCGAAGCATTTTTTGCCGATGCAGCGTCAGCCCGTAGTACCTTGCGCCTGAACTTCAGTCATGCCAGTGAAGCTGATGCAGAGCGCGGTCTGGCCCTGCTGGCCGAATTGCTGAAAGAGGAAACGGCTCGCCAGCTGAGGGCTGTCAGAGCTGAGAGTCGCTGAGTGGGCGAACAAATGGCAGGCTGAAACTGAAGCGGCTGCCGATGCCGACCGTGCTTTCAATATCGAGTCTGCCGCCCATCAGCTCAATCAGTTTGCGGGCAATCGGTAGTCCGACACCGATCCCACCATGACGGCGCATGGCGCTGCCGTCGGTCTGGACAAGCACGCCATCGAGCAGGCGGAGTTTGTCGGCAGCAATGCCCGGCCCGGTGTCGCTGACACAAAAACGAATGGTCAGCGCATCGTCGTTCGATGATTCGATTTGTGCCGAAATGGTGATTTGGCCGTGTTCGGTAAATTTGATGGCGTTGCCGACCAGATGCGTGAATATCTGGCGCAGGCGGTCGATATCGCCGATCAGCAGGCTCGGCAGCCGCGGATCGTCTTCCTCGACCAGTTTCAGTCCCTTGGCTTGGGCCGCGCGTTGCTGGTTGTCGAGCAGGGCGCGCAACATTTCGATCACGGCAAACGGTGCCGGGGACAGGCTGATCTGCCCGGCCTCAAGGGCTGAAAGTTCGATCAGGTTGTTGATCAGGCGCAGCAATTCGTCGCTGGAGCGACGCAAGGGAACCAGGAGCTCATGCTGTTCCGCGGTCAACGTCTCAAGACTGAGCAATTCGCCCAGGCCGATGATGCCGTTCATCGGTGTCCGAAGCTCATGACTGATATTGGCCAGAAACTCGGTTTTTGCCCGGTTTGACAATTCGGACTGCCGGCGGGCTTGTTCCAGGTGCTCGAGCAGTTGATCCTTTTCGTGTTCGAGCCGGAAACTGTCATGCAGCGTGGCGTAGAAATAGTCGGCACTGCGCGTGGCAATCAGCAGGAAGAGAAAAGTCATCATGCTGAAGGCAATGTGCAACAAATCCATACCCAGCGAGGCGATGGCCACGGCAAGGATGATCGGCCAGGCATAGAGCCGGAAGGCAATTTTGTCGGCAGCGAGAACGGGGACAGCACCGGCCACCATGCCGGCCATGACGAAGGCAGTGAATAACTGCAGGGTGGTATCGCTGTCGATCATCAACAGCAAGGCGCCAACGCTCCAGGTCAAGCCGCTGGCCATGGCGCCGACTCGCGCCCGATACTGCCAGCGAACTGCTTGTTTCTGGCGTTGCGCATCATCGAGCCGGGCATGCCGGGTGGCCAGTGCAACGCGCAGCCCGGCGACGAGTACGGCTGCAACCCACCAGGCCAGCAGCGCGGGGGAGCCGAAGATATCGTGGGCGACCCAGATCAGAAAACCGGCATTGATCACCGACATGATCTGGCCCAGCCGTACGTTGCGGTAGAGCAGTTCTACCTGACGACCAAGAAAGAAAATGTCGATGGATGGTTTCAATGCAGTGCCTGTCCGGTGGTTTTGGCGAAAAGTTCGGCGACATCGTCCGCGGTGAAACGGTATTCGCGGTTGCAAATATCGTCGCGGATCAGGATTTCACCATGTTCTTCGAGAATCGATTCGGTATCGGCCCGACCCAGGCTGATGACCATGTCGCGTACCTTGTCCCAGTCTTCCGGGCAGTGATAGACGATGGGCTGTGGGTCATAGACGCGTACGCCGTGATCGGCCGTATCTTCATGGAAGAGGCGGGTGAGCAGGGCTTCGGCATCGAGTTCGAGCAGTTCGGCAGGTTTGACCGTGCTGGCCATGTGGCTGATCCGATTCCAACCGTCCGGATCGTGATTGTCGGCTTGCGGCATCTTCTGCAGGAAGAGGCAGGCTGCGGCATTCGGGCCGGCCGTGACGAACAGGCGTGACGGCTGCTGCTCCGATTGTTCGAGGTAATGCTCGAAAATCTCGCCGATGCTGTTGCCTTCGAGCGGCACGAAGCTCTGGTAAGGCTGGCGGGCATTCGGCATATCCAGGCTCATCATTAGCTTGCCCCCTTGGTCGGCGCCAAGCAGGACCGGCACCGGGGCCGGCAGAACGACCGGGTTGCTGCGGGCCATGCCGCGCATCTGGAGTTGTTCGTTGCAATCCATGATCAGCGACTGGATCGGACCGTTGCCGCGCAGTTGCAGCGTCAGGCGACCCGGTTGCTTGAGCTGGCCGGCAATCAGCGCCGTGACAGCCGCCAGTTCGCCAAGCAGTTGGGCGACAGTCGGCTGGTAGTTGCGGTCAACCTGCATTTGTTGCCAGGAATCACCGAGATGAACAACCGCACCACGGATATCGAGATGCTCGAAAATAAAGCGGCGGATGGTGCTTTCGCTCATTTCAGTACCTCTTCGTAACGGGCCGGATCAAAACCGACCAGCAAGGTTTTGCCGGTGTCGAGCACCGGGCGCTTGATCAGGCTGGGGTATTGGGCCATCAGGCTGAGGGCCTTGGTTTCATCGACATCGGCGCGTTCTTCCTCGCTCAGTTTTCGCCACATCAGGCCACGTGTGTTGAGCAGTTTCTGCCAACCGGCACGAGCGCTCCAGTCGGGCAGGTGAGCCTCGGCCACGCCGGCTTTCTTGTAGTCGATGAATTCATAGGCAACACCTTGTTCGCCCAGCCAGGCGAAGGCTTTTTTCATGGTGTCGCAGTTCTTGATGCCGAATACCTTTGTCATTGCTGCCGATGCTTGTTGCAAAGCAGCAATCATATCAGCCCGGTGAATTTCTCTGGGTAGTCGGCGGGGGACTTTTTAGCGAAATTCGAAGGCTTCGCGATGAAAGGCCGGGGTTGGCAAACCGGCTGACTTCAAGGTTTTTTCGAGGGCCTTGCCCCAATCGGCTGGGCCGCAGAACCAGACGCTGCTGCCGCTTTTCAGTCGATGGGTGATTTCGCTGGCAGCCAGTGGACCATCGCGGCTGGTCAGTTGATGGTGCAGGCGAACGCCGGCGGCCTGGCAGCGTGCTTCGAGATTGTCCGGAAAACCGCCGGCTTGTCGACTGCAGTAGAAAAGATCGATTTCGGGCCGGGCTGCGGCCTGTTTGGCCAGGACTTCCATGCGGGCAAGGAAGGGCGTGATGCCGATGCCGCCGGCGACCCATATTTGCGGATGACCGGCCTTGTCGCGGTCGACCGGTTCGGCAAGGCCAAAATCGAATTGACCGTACGGGCCTTCGAGTCTGACCGCCTGTCCCGGTTCGAGCAGGTGCGGCAGTTGCCTGGTCAGGTCGCCCAGTTCCTTGATCGCCAGGGTCAGCGTTCCTTGTTGCGGATCCCAGGCCGAGGCGATGGTGAAGGGGTGAGCCCCTTCGCCGGGGCGACCAAAGTCAATGAACAGAAACTGTCCGGCGGCATGTCCGGGCCAGCCCTTGTGCGGCCGGCAGACCAGTTCAAGCACGTGGTCCGCGTGTCGTTGCAGGCTTTCAATCCGTGCCGGGTATTGGCGATGCCGGCCAATCCGGTTGGCCAGGGAAAGCAGGGCCGGGATCAGGCCGGCGGCGGCGAGCAGTGCGGTCAGCCAGCCGAGCGGCTGTTGCCAGAAATTGCCCGGCATGAGCAGTAGACCGTGGAATGTGCCAGCCACGAAAACAGCGCCGAATCCTTTGTGCAGCAGGCGAAACCAGCGATAGGGAATACGCCGGATCAGGGCGATCACCACCATGGCCAACAGGATGTAGCCGGCCCATTCGCCGACATCCTTGGCCAGGCTGATCCACCAGTCTTTCGGTCCTTTCGGGCCACGCACTCGTTCCGGCAACCAGCCCAGGCGGGACAGTTTCTTGGGCAGCCATTCAAGCATCCAGTGCATGAAGACGAAGACGCCAGCGCCGATCCCGATGTTGCGATGCAGGCGGTAAATCTTATCGAGCCCGCCAAAACGGCGTTCCAGCCAGCCTGGCCGTCCGGCCAACAGGATGCCGGCGCTCATCCACCAGAGCGAGAAAATACCGGAGAGAATGACCAACGTTCGCCGCCAGTCCCAGAAACCGGGGTTGCTGGCCAGGGTGTCAGGCAAGACAAAAGCGGCCCACAAACCGAGTGGCGCCAGAGCAAGAGCAAGCAGGGGATGTTTCATGATGCGGCTGAACTGAATCGTCATCCGCCAAGTTTACGTTCTGATCGGCCGGCTGTCTGTTAGCAGGTGGTCAGAAAGTGTAAGCAAATGCATCCGCTGACACGGGCCAGCGGATGCGGGTGGGGCTTTTCAGCCTTTCAGTTTGGCGAAGGCGGCGGCCATGGCGTTACCGGCCGGAGCCGGGCCGCTGCTGCGATTCTGGCTGCCGGCGTTATTGCCCGGTCGCTGCGGTCTACCTTGATTATTGCCGCGATTTGCCGGCGCCTGATCGTTGCGTTTGCCCTGGGTGGGTTCGTCGCCCATGCGCATGGTCAGCGCGATACGCTGGCGCTGGAGGTCAACTTCAAGCACCTTGACCTTGACCACCTGACCGGCCTTGACGATCTCATGCGGGTCCTTGACGAAGGTGTTGGAGAGCGCCGAAACGTGCACCAGACCGTCCTGATGCACGCCGATGTCGATGAAGGCACCGAAGGCGGCGACGTTGGTGACGACGCCTTCGAGAATCATCCCAGGACGCAGATCGCTGACCTTTTCCACGCCATCGGTGAAGGTCGCGGTCTTGAATTCCGGACGCGGGTCGCGGCCCGGTTTTTCCAGTTCGCGGAAAATGTCCTGCACGGTCGGCAGGCCGAAGCGCTCGTCGGTGTATTTGCTCGGGCTCAGGCTCTTGACCAGCCGGCTGTCGCCCATGATTTCCTTGATCGGCTTCTTCAGGTCGACAATGATTTTTTCGACCAGCGGATAGGCTTCCGGGTGCACCGAGGAGGCATCGAGCGGGTTGTCGCCGTTCGAAACGCGTAGAAAACCGGCCGCCTGTTCGAAGGTCTTGTCGCCGAGACGCGGCACTTTCTTTAGCTGGTCGCGGCTCTTGAACGCGCCATTGGCATCGCGGAACTGGACGATGTTGCTTGCCAGGCTGGCATTGAGGCCCGAAATGCGGGTGAGCAGCGGAACCGAGGCGGTATTGACGTCGACGCCGACAGCATTGACGCAGTCTTCAACCACGGCATCGAGGCTGCGCGCCAGTTTGCCTTGCGACACGTCGTGCTGGTACTGGCCGACGCCGATCGACTTGGGATCGATCTTGACCAGTTCGGCCAGCGGGTCCTGCAGGCGACGGGCGATCGACACCGCGCCACGGATCGATACGTCGAGGTCGGGGAATTCCTTGGCCGCCAGTTCAGAGGCCGAATAAACCGAGGCGCCGGCTTCCGAGACGACAATCTTGGTCAGGCGAGCTTCCGGATAACGCTTCATCACGTCCTGTACCAGCTTGTCGGTCTCGCGGCTGGCCGTGCCGTTGCCGATGGCCACCAGGCTGACCTGATGTTTTGCGGCGAGGCGGGCGATGGTGGACATCGAGCCATCCCAGTCACAGCGCGGTTCGTGCGGGTAGATGGTGGCGTGGTCGAGCATTTTTCCGGTGGCATCGACGATAGCCAGCTTGCAGCCGGTACGGATGCCCGGGTCGACTCCCATCGTGACATGCTGGCCAGCCGGTGCAGCGAGCAGCAAATCCTTCAGATTGCGGCCGAAAACGCGGATGGCTTCTTCCTCGGCCCGTTCGCGCAGCTCGTTCATCAGTTCGAGTTCGAGGTGGGTGTAAACCTTGACCTTCCAGGTCCAGCGCACGCAGTCCCCCAGCCATTTGTCGGCCGGACGGTTCTGCGGCTTGATGCCGAAGCGCACGGCAATGCGTTGTTCGCAAGGATTCGGGCCGGGCTTGAGGTTTTCTTCGTCAATTTCCGAGTCGAGCACCAGCGACACCTGCAACATGCCTTCGTTGCGGCCACGCAGCAGGGCCAGCGCGCGGTGCGAGGGCATGCTGGTGATCGGTTCGGCAAAATCGAACCAGTCGCGGAACTTGGCGCCTTCCGTTTCCTTGCCTTCGACGACGGTCGACCGCACCAGACCGTGTTCGCTGAGATATTCGCGCAGGGAGCCGAGCAGTTCCGCGTCTTCGGCGAATTTTTCCATCAGGATCTGGCGTGCACCGTCGAGTACGGCCTTGCTGTCGGCAAAGCCGGCGTCGACATTGATGTATTTGCCGGCTTCTTCTTCCGGCGTCAGCATCGGGTCGGCCAGCAGGCCGAGGGCGAGCGGCTCGATGCCGGCTTCGCGGGCGATCTGGGCCTTGGTGCGGCGCTTCTGCTTGTACGGCAGGTACAAGTCTTCGAGGCGTTGCTTGGTTTCGGCATTCATCACCTCGACCCGCAGTTCCGGCGTCAGCTTGCCCTGTTCGTCGATGCTGGCCACGATGGCGCTGCGCCGGTCTTCGAGATCGCGCAGATAGGTCAGGCGTTCTTCCAGGTTGCGCAGTTGGGTGTCGTCCAGTTCGCCGGTGACTTCCTTGCGGTAGCGGGCGATGAAAGGCACGGTGGCGCCTTCGTCGAGCAGGGCGATGGCGGCGTTAACCTGGGCAGGGCGAACCCCGAGTTCGGAGGCAATGCGTTGTTCGATCGGTGGGAGCATGGGTGCGGCAGTGCAGCAAAAAGGGGAGTGGACTATGCGGAATCCGGCGGGAAATTACAACCGCAAGCTGCTTGGTGTAGCATGCGGCGATAAGTAGTCCAATTCAGAGGAGGAATAATGCAAGTTGAAACCTATTTGTTCGGCTCGGTCGAGGTCAATCCCGAGAGCATCATCAACTTTCCGAGCGGCTTGGTCGGCTTCGAGAACAGCAAGCGCTTCATGCTGGTGCACGAAGAAAACGCGCAGGGCGGGGCGGCCAGTTTTACGCTGCAGTCAGTCGATGATCCAGCTTTCGCTGTCCAGATCATTGATCCGACTACGCTGGGTTTCAACTATGAATTGGCCCTTTCGGATTCCGAAAATGCGTTGCTGGCTTCGCCCGTGGCCGAAGATGTCGCCGTGATGCTGGTTGTGTCGCGTCAGGCTGAAAGTGCCGCGCCGGCAGTCAGCGCCAATATTCGTGCGCCGCTGGTGATCAATACCCGGGCACGTGTCGGCTTGCAGAAAGTCATGCAGACCCTGCGTCCGAACATCACGCTGAGCAACCTGGTGAACGAAGTCTAAGGATTCCTGGCCGGAATCAGACGCGGGGCTGCGGCCCCGCGTTGTCGTTTACAGCGGCGACAGCGTGTCGCGGTAACGCTGAGCGTTATCGACGTAATGCGCCGCCGATTGCTGCAGTTTGGCGACGTCTTCATCGGACAATTCGCGTACGACCTTGCCCGGTGAACCGACGATCAAGACGCGATCCGGAAAGACCTTGCCTTCCGGAATCAGTGTATTGGCGCCAACGATGCAGCCCTTGCCGATCACGGCCCGGTTGAGAATCACCGAACCGATGCCGATCAGGCTGCCGTCGCCGACCGTGCAGCCATGCAGCATGACCAGATGGCCGACGGTGACGTTGTTGCCGATATGCATCGGAACGCCTTCATCGGTGTGCAACACCGAACCATCCTGAATGTTGGTGTTGTCGCCGATGTGGATCGGATCGTTGTCGCCGCGCAATGTGGCATTCCACCAGATCGATGCATTTTTCCCCAGGCGCACATCACCGATCACCGTGGCATTCGGGGCGACCCAGGCATTTTCACCGACCACCGGTTTCTTTTCACCGAGTTGAAACAGAGACATGGATTCTCCTCTTCCGCTTACAGGCGCCAGACCTGAATACCGCGCTCGGTAAATTCAGCCGCCTTGAACATGCTCTTGACGTCGGTAATCACGCCATCACCAGCCAGTTTGGCGATGAAGTCGCTGGCTGGGCGAGCCTTGAATTCGGCATGGTTGACCGCGGCAACGATGGCGGCCGATTTCGGCAGGTCGTCCCAGGCCACCAGATCGACACCATATTCATGGCGGGCTTCGGCGGCATCGGCCACCGGATCGTGGACGACGACCTTGGCGCCATAAGATTCAAGTTCGCGGATGACATCGATCACGCGCGAGTTGCGCAGATCCGGGCAGTTTTCCTTGAAGGTCAGGCCGAGCACGATGATCGGGCAATCCTTGACCGGATGGCCGCCACGGACCAGTTGCTTGATCGTTTGCTCGGCAATGAACTTGCCCATACCGTCGTTGATGCGGCGGCCGGCAAGGATGACTTCCGGGTGGTAACCGAGCTTCTGCGCCTTGTGCGTCAGATAGTAAGGATCGACGCCGATGCAGTGACCGCCGACCAGACCGGGACGGAAAGGCAGGAAGTTCCACTTGCTGCCGGCGGCCTCAAGCACTTCGACGGTGTCGATGCCGATGCGGTCAAAAATGATCGCCAGTTCGTTCATCAGGGCGATGTTCAGGTCGCGCTGGGTGTTTTCGATCACCTTGGCGGCTTCGGCTACCTTGATGCTGGAAGCCGGATAAACGCCGGCCGTAATCACGCTGCTGTAAATATCGCTGACTGTGGCCAGGGTTTCGGGCGTGTCACCGGACACCACCTTGACGATCTTGGTGACGGTGCGTTCCTTGTCGCCCGGATTGATGCGTTCCGGTGAGTAGCCGACGAAGAAATCCTGTTTCCATTTCTTGCCGGAATACTGCTCGATGATCGGAATGCAGACTTCCTCGGTGGCGCCGGGGTAAACCGTCGATTCAAAAACGATGATGGCGCCCGGCTTCAGATTCTGGCCGACGGCTTTCGAGGAGCCGACGAGTGGGCTGAAATCAGGCTGGTAGGCGTCGTCGACCGGGGTAGGAACGGCGACGATGACAAAATCGGCTTCGCGCAGTGCGGCCGGGTCGGTGCCGACTTCGAGCAGCGTCGCCGCCTTGAGGTCGGCGCTGCTGACTTCGCCCATCGGGTCGATGTGCTGCTTGTAGCTGGCAACTTTTTCAGCCGACAGATCAAGGCCGATGGTGCGGAATTTCTTGCCGAATTCCACCGCCAGCGGGAGGCCAACGTAACCCAGTCCAACAACGGCAATTGTTTTCATCGTTCAGTTCGTCAATAAATGGTTGATTGTTCGGGCCGGTGCTCAGAGCGGATCGAAGAGCAGGGCAGCCGCCACTTTACGGCCTTCTGCCGCAAGAATGTTATAGGTTCTGCAGGCGGCCTGCAGATCCATGATCTCTATGCCGATACCAGCTGCGGCAAACGGACGGAGCAGCGGGCCGGGCGGGAAGCGCAGGCGGTTGCCGGTGCCGAGCAGGATGATTTCAGTGCCCAGTTCGAGCAGCTTTTGCATGTCGCTTTCGCCGAGCGAGGTGATATCCGCGGTCGACCACTCGGGAATGATGGATTCCGGCAGCAGGATCAGGTTTTTCTCGTATTTTTCATTGTTGACCGCAACATAACCTGCGCCGTAGGCGGTGAACATGTTGAGTCCGGCGATGTTGGATTGATGAAGTTTCACAAGGATATTTGCCTAAAAAGCCCGCCGAAATTGCGGTGCACCATTCGATAGATTAGGATTATACCTTTGGCTCATTGCCACATAGCGGGATAGCTGTCGTGAAACTTATCAAGAAATCCGCCAAACTCGCCAACGTCTGCTACGACATTCGCGGCCCCGTGCTGCAGAAAGCCAAGCAGATGGAGGATGAAGGCCACAAGATCATCAAGCTGAATATCGGCAATCTGGCCGCGTTCGGCTTTGATTCGCCTGAAGAAATTCAGCAGGACATCATCCGCAACCTGCCCAACGCGGCGGGTTACACGGATTCCAAGGGCATCTTCGCGGCGCGCAAGGCGATCATGCATTACACCCAGCAAAAGAACATCAAGGGTGTGACGCTGGAAGATATCTACGTCGGCAATGGCGTTTCCGAACTGATCGTCATGGCGATGAACGCGCTGCTCGATGCTGGCGACGAAGTGCTCGTGCCGGCGCCGGACTATCCGCTGTGGACGGCGGCAATCAGCCTGTCCGGTGGTACGCCGAAGCATTACCTGTGCGACGAGAGCAACGGCTGGTATCCCGATCTGGACGATATCCGCAGCAAGATCACGCCGAAAACCAAGGCCATCGTGATCATCAATCCGAACAATCCGACCGGTGCGTTGTATCCGGACGAGTTGCTCAAGGAAATCATCGAAATTGCCCGTCAGCATCACCTGATCATCTATTCCGATGAAGTCTATGACAAGGTGCTCTACGACGGCGTGACCCACACGGCGATTGCTTCCTTGTCCGAGGATGTACTGACCATCACCTTCAACGGCCTGTCGAAGAACTACCGTTCCTGCGGCTATCGTGCCGGTTGGATGGTCGTTTCGGGTGACAAGCGTCATGCCAAGGATTACATCGAAGGCCTCGACATGCTGGCTTCGATGCGCCTGTGCGCCAATGCGCCGGGTCAGCACGGCATCCAGACCGCGCTTGGCGGCTACCAGAGTATTGACGATCTGGTCGGCGAGGGCGGTCGCATGCGTCGTCAGCGCGATCTGGCGCACGAGCTGATCTCGGCCATTCCCGGCGTCAGCTGCGTCAAGCCCAAGGCAACGCTGTACATGTTCCCGCGCCTTGATCCCAAGGTTTATCCGATCAAGAACGATCAGGCCTTTATTTCCGAGTTGCTGCAGGAAGAGAAGGTGCTGCTGGTCCAGGGTTCCGGCTTCAACTGGCCGCACCCGGACCACTTCCGCCTCGTTTTCCTGCCGCACGAAGATGATCTGCGGGAGGCGATCGGCCGGGTCGCTCGTTTCCTTGAAAACTATCGCAAGCGTCACGGTACCAACTAAGCCGTCCGCCCTCCATCAAACCTGTCTCTCTGATACTGAAAACTATGAAACCCATGAATGTTGGCCTCGTTGGCATCGGCACCGTTGGCGGTGGTACCTGGACTGTTCTGAAGCGCAATGCGGAAGAAATCACCCGTCGCGCCGGTCGTCCGATCCAGATCACGACTGTGGCCGACAAGAATGTCGAACTGGCCAAGCAAATCACCGGCGGCGCCTGCAAGGTCACGGATGATGCCTTTGCGTTGGTCAATGACCCGGAAATCGATGTCATTGTCGAACTGATCGGCGGCTACGGTGTGGCCAAGGAACTGGTCATGAAAGCGATTGCCAATGGCAAGCATGTGGTCACTGCCAACAAGGCTCTGCTCGCCGTGCATGGCACCGAAATTTTCAGCGCCGCCCAGGAAAAGGGCGTCATGGTCGCTTTCGAAGCGGCTGTGGCCGGCGGCATTCCGGTCATCAAGGCACTGCGCGAAGGCCTGAGCGCCAATCGTATCGAATGGGCGGCCGGCATTATCAACGGCACGACCAATTTCATTCTTTCCGAAATGCGCGACAAGGGTCTGTCCTTTGACGACGTGCTCAAGGAAGCCCAGCGTCTGGGTTACGCCGAAGCCGATCCGACCTTCGACATCGAAGGTGTCGACGCCGCTCACAAGGCAACGCTGATCGCCTCGATCGCTTTCGGTATTCCGGTGCAGTTCGACAAGGCATACATCGAAGGCATCACCAAGCTGGAAGCTTCCGACATCAAGTACGCCGAACAGCTCGGCTACCGCATCAAGCTGCTCGGCATTGCCAAGCGCCGTGAAAAGGGTATCGAACTGCGCGTTCACCCGACGCTGATTCCGGCCAAGCGCCTGATCGCCAATGTTGAAGGCGCGATGAACGCTGTGCTGGTCAAGGGCGATGCCGTTGGCGCCACGATGTACTACGGCAAGGGCGCCGGTGCCGAACCGACCGCCTCCGCCGTGATCGCCGATCTGGTCGATGTCACCCGTCTGGCCACTGCTGACGCAGCCCACCGTGTGCCGCATCTGGCCTTCCAGCCGGATTCGATGTCCAACCTGCCGATCCTGCCGATGAGCGAGATCGAAACCGGTTACTACCTGCGCCTGCGCGTTGAAGACAAGCCGGGCGTGCTGGCCGATGTCACCCGCATCCTGGCCGACCAGGGCATCTCGATCGACGCCATGCTCCAGCGCGAGCCGGAAGAGGGCGAAGGCGAGACGGATATCATTATCCTGACCCACGTCTGCAAGGAAAGCGCAGCCGATGCCGCGATTGCCAAGATCGAAGGCCTGGCCGCCCAAAAAGGCAAGGTCAAGCGCATTCGCCTGGAAGAACTGCAGTAAATCGTTTCTCGACCGCATGCGAAAAGGGGCCGATGGCCCCTTTTTTTATTGGATTCCAAAATATGGTGCGGATTCGACGTCCTATTCCATTGCTTCACGGATGAGTAGTTCACGCAAATCATCAGGCATGTTCAGCGTTTCCGGGTTCCATCCCTCGATTCTCAGGATGTCCTGCATACAAGCTTCCATGATTCGATGCGCCTCAATGGCGGCCTGAGCAATCCGGTCATGAACTTCGGTTTTTAAATCATTACTGTTTCGCATCAGGCAATTCTGCTGGTAGTCATGGAGGTGGCGTAGCTTGCTTACCATCTTGGCCACCTGTGCCGGGCAGGCACACATGTATATCGTCGCCTCGTTAATAATTTTCTCTAGTTGTTCTACCGAATACAGTTGTTGCATTTCTGGCTCCAATGAGTGCTGAAAGCGCAAACGCTTGCCGACATGGCAATGTATCAAGTAATAACAAGAAAAGCAGTTACCTAATGCTTACCAAGCTGAGAGGCTTGTGTTTATGGTGTTTTTTGGACTGGAGTCGAAATTTGATCGATTGCTTTCCGCAGATGAATCTGAAAAGGAGATGGTCTCTTCTGTGTTTAATCTGGACCTTCGGCCTTTCAGGGCCCCAATGGCAGGTTTCCAATTGCTGCTGCCGTTCAGGGTAAGAGCCGAATGCGAACTACTCGGCTAATCCGGCCATTGGCCTATCGGTCGGTGTCAGGCAGCAATCTGGCGCTCACCAGCCGTTCAGCATTGGGTGGCTTTGAACGACCGCTTATTCACCTGGTGAATACGTGCTCCCGACCCAAAGCGGCAGTTGCTGACCGGGGAAAGCGGACGCTCATGAACGAGAACGAAATCGGGCTGGAGCGGCTTTTTGCAGGAAGTCTGGGTGCAGGGTTAGGCTTTTTTCGAAAAGAAGCTATCGGCCTCTCCGGTTTCGATGAACCGAAAGACTCTCGTCTTTGCGGCATCCAGCGTCGGGTAAACGGTTTTTCCCTTAGTAGCATTCATAAGAATGCGAAAGCCGCCAACGACGGGAACAATTTGAACTTCGATCTGCTTCTGCTTGATAAGGTGCCGTCCATCTTCCGCGCGCCACCTCTTCGAACTAAGGAATCGTTCTAACCGCTCATCTAGCTTTCTGCTTTCCGTTGCGACTGTTGTTCCTGTCAAGTCATCGCAACAGACGGTGCCAACGGCCATTGATTCCCAATTGAGATGCTGAACGAAGAACACATATCGAATATCGGTGCCGCAACGATCACATGTTCCATAGAGGCCTCCCAAATCGTCCTGAGCAACGCACTCCCACCCGGAGTCTGGCCGAATTTCCCCATGTTCTACTGCGTGGCAACGCTTACACAATGTCTCGCATAGCTCGAATGGGTACTCCCATGGAGCCTTCCCCGGCAGGTATTGCTTATGATGAACTTGAAGAATCACGCCATCGCCGCGGCCTTTGTTGCAATGCACGCATCTGTCGCCATCGAGTTCAATGATTTCCTCTCGGAACGAAATCCAGCGATTGCTTCGATATTGGTTCTTCATCTACCAGCGAGAGTTTCAAAGGCCTAAGTGAAGTGGATAGCGACATCGCAGGGATTCTTGGATTCTTAACTTACAACCCGGCGGGCATAAAAAATTGCCAATGGGATTGTACGGCAGGTTTAGGATAATTTACCCATCGACCGCTCCTGGCCGCCTGCAGGCTGTCGTCATTCACATTATTCCGCCTTCCGAAATGAATCCGGAAGAGGCTAGCCAAAACGCCTCCGGCGATAGGCGGCTTTAGATTTTCGGGGTGATCTAGCGCCCGAGTTTTTGGCGGATTGCCGGTAAAGCCGCCTGGGCGGCGCGTTCGCCTTCGAGCACGGCTTCATGCCGGGCGGTGAAGTCCCAGGATTTGACGTAGGGCAGTTTGGGGCGAATGACGATGTCGGCATCGCGCAATTCATTTTTGCTGATAATGCCGCCCATAATGGTGGTCGTCTGCCAGAGAATGGCCGAAATGCTGTCGATGGGCTGGCCGTTGGCCTGGCTGGAAATATCGACGGCGATGACGAAGTCGGCGCCCATCTCGCGGGCCGCCTGAACCGGCACCGGGCTGGTCAGGCCGCCATCGACATAGGTGTGGCCACGAAACTGGACGGGTTGGAAAACGCCGGGCACCGCGGCCGATGCACGCACGGCCGTACCTGTGTCGCCCGTTCGGAAAACAACGCGCTCGCCGCTGTTCAAATCGGTGGCGACGGCTGCAAAAGGCTTGTTCAGCTTTTCCAGCGGCCGTTTGTTGAGCTGCTGATTAACGTAGTCCTGGAGTGCTTCGCCCTTGAGCAAGCCGCGTCCGCCCAGCGTCCAGTCGGCAAAGATTTTTTCATCGAGCTGGATGGCGATTTTCTGGATGGCGTAAGCATCGTTGCCGCCGGCATAGAGTGCGCCGACCACGGCGCCGGCGCTGGTGCCGACAATGAAATCAGGGACGATGCCCTGCGATTCCAGCATCTTGATCACGCCGATATGGGCGAAGCCGCGGGCTGCACCACCGCCAAGGGCCAAGCCGATTTTGGGTTTCTGGACGACCGCAACCGGTGTCGGCGGTGCCGCCGGTTTTCCGGTAAGGCTGGAACAGCCGGCCAGGATGAGGGCAAAGACGATCGAGAGGGCCGATGAACAGGATTTACGCAAGGCTGAAATGAGCACGGTGTCTAGAATGGTGGACGTAGCCCACCATTCTAGCCTTGCCTCAGGGGTGTCCTGCGTAACGATCCGTATCCATCGACCCCAAGATTGTCAGGCGGTCAGTTGGTCGGTGCTGTCGCACCCGCACCCGGTCCCTGCGGGCCGGCACCGCGACCGCCGCGTTGTCCGCGTTGGCCCATCTGGCTTTGCTCGTCGAAGGCTTTTTTCTGCTCCGGGCTCAGTTGACCGTAGAAATCCTTCATGGCGACGAGATGCTTGCTCATGCCTTCCTGATGCTGCTTTTGCAATTCCAGCATCTTTTCAGCCCGTTCCGGAGCCGTCAGCTTGGCCATGTCGGCCTGAGCCGGGCGGTTGGCGGCATTGTTGAACGGATGGGATTCCTGGAACTTGGTCCAGGCCGGTTCCTGCTGTGGCGTCAGCTTCAAGGCATCGTGCAGGCGTTGCTGGTGCTGCTTCATGCGGTCGCTGAAACGCGCTTCGGAAAATTTTCCACCGGCTGAACCGTTACCCATGCAATCGCCGCGTTGGGCGAAGCTCGGGGCCGAAATCGCAACGGCACTGATCCCGACAACCAGCGCTGCGATATGCAATTTTTTATTCTTGAACATGTTTGACTCCTTGATCATGACTGGCGGGAATTCCGCGCTGGAAATGATTAAAGCGCAAACATGTAATTCAGTTATTTCTGGGGATGCCGAAAGTGTTGCAAGCTGTTTCCGGTCAAACGTCGGCTTCGACCAGGCCGCCGTCCTTTTCCATCCACGCCCGGCGTCCGGCGGCTTCGCCCTTGCCCATCAGCAGGGTGAAAGTCGCGGTCATTTCCTTGATCATTTCGCGGCTCGCCTGGAAAGGCACGAGACGGCGGGTATCCGGGCAGAGCGTCGTTTCCCACAACTGGTCCGGGTTCATTTCGCCAAGACCCTTGAAGCGGGAAACGGTGATCTTGTTTTCCGAAACGCCCTCGTCGCGCAGCTTTTGCAGCGTCTGTTCCTTTTCGGCTTCGTCGAGGCAATAGACCTTGCGCGTGTGGCCGCGGGCTTCGACATCGACGCGGAACAGCGGCGGTTGGGCGACGTGGATGTGGCCGCGCTCGACCAGTGCCGGGAAGTGCTTGAGGAAGAGCGTGAACAGCAGCACCTGAATGTGCGAACCGTCGACGTCAGCATCGGACATGACGATGATGCGGCCATAGCGCAGGCCGGAAACGTCGATGCTGTCGAGCTGGTCGATGCCGTGCGGGTCGACGCCGATGGCGACCGAGATGTCATGCACTTCGTTGTTCTTGAACAGTTGGTCGCGCTCGACTTCCCAGGTGTTGAGCACCTTGCCGCGCAGGGGCAGCACGGCCTGGGTTTCCTTGTCGCGGCCTTGCTTGGCCGAGCCGCCGGCCGAGTCACCCTCGACCAGGAAGACTTCGTTGCGGCTGAGGTCGTCGGATTCGCAATCGGTCAGTTTGCCGGGCAGGGTGGCGATGCCGGAGGTTTTCTTCTTCTCGACCTTCTGCGTCGATTTCATCCGGTTCTGCGCCGCCTTGACGGCCAGTTCGGCAATCTTCTTGCCGAATTCGGCATGGCTGTTCAGCCATAGCTCGAAAGGGTCGCGCACCATTTGCGAGACTAGTTTGTAGGCGTCGCGGCTGGTCAGTTTTTCCTTGGTCTGGCCCTGGAACTGCGGGTCGAGCACCTTGGCCGAGAGCAGGTAGGTCATCCGGCCGCAGACGTCTTCCTGTGCCAGTTTGACCTTGGCCGGCAGGATGGCATGGTGGTCGGCGAAGGTCTTGATCGCCTCGAAGACGCCGGCCTTCAGCCCGGCTTCGTGGGTGCCGCCGTCCAGTGTCGGAATCAGGTTGACGTAGCTTTCAGGCTTGCCGCCGCCTTCCTCGAACCAGGCCAGCGCCCAGGTGGCACCTTCGCCGACGGCGAAACCGTTGGCCGTCTCGACATATTTCTCGCCGACAAAAATCGGGGCAACCGGCGTGCCGACCATCATTTCATTGAGGTAATCGGCCATGCCGTTCTGGTAGCACCAGGTTTTTTTGTTGCTGGTGCCAGAATCGCCCTCGATTTCGAGGTCGACCGTAACATTCGGCATGAGCACGGCCTTGGAGCGCAGCAGATGCTCAAGCTGGCCGAGATTGACCTTCGGCGAATCGAAATATTTCGCATCGGGCGAGATGCGCACCGTGGTGCCCGTATTGCGCTGACCGCAATCGGCAATCCGGGTCAGTGGTTCGATGACGAAACCGTCGGCGAAAACGATGCGATGCACGCCGCCGCCGCGCTTGATTTCAACTTCCAGCCGGGTGGACAGGGCATTGGTCACCGAAACGCCGACACCATGCAGGCCACCGGAGAAACGGTAGGCGTTGCCTGATTCCTTCTTGTTGAACTTGCCGCCGGCGTGCAGTTTGCAGAACACCAGTTCGACCGCCGGGCGACCTTCTTCCGGATGCATTTCGACCGGAATGCCGCGCCCGTTGTCGCTCACCTCGATCACACCATCGGCCCGGACCAGGACGCCGATACGCTTGGCGTAGCCGGCCAGCGCCTCGTCGGCCGAGTTGTCGATGACTTCCTGGACGATGTGCGTCGGGCAGGTTGTCCGGGTGTACATGCCGGGACGCTCCTTGACGGGCTCGAGGTCTTTCAGGACGCGGATGGAGGAGGCGGAGTATTCAGTCATTCGTTTCGAAAATCAGACAAATTGGGCCGTCGACCGCAGCACGGCGGCCGATAAATGTTTGGGGCGGATTTTACCGTTTCGGCGGTTGGGCGAGTGTGTCAATCATCGCCCGGATAGCGCGCATCTGGACACCGTCGCGCGTGTGGTAGTCGGTGCCGGTATAGCCCCACCAGTCCCAGCAGCCTTTCGGATTGAGCAGCCATTGGGTCGAGCCGAAGGCAAAGCCGCTGCGCGCGATGGTTTGCGGATAGAGGACGATCAGCCGATTGCTGGCTGCCCAGTGGTTGTAACCGGCACCTTCGATAAAGCGGCGACCAACTTCGCCGACATTCTGGCGGCAACCGTGAAACGCCATGTGTACCCGGCAATTGCCGCTGCGGCAGGCGTTCGGGATGAAGGCGTAGCCTTCGTCGGCCAGGCTGGCATCGACGGCTGTGCCGCTGATGAAGGGGCGCTGGTCGAAGGCGATGATGTCGCCGTCTGTCGCCGAGGTCGATGGCTTGATTGAGCCGAGCAGATGGCTCAGCAACTGTCCGGCCGCATCGAAATCCTTGCAGCGGTTGATGAACGGCGGGGTCGAGGTGTTGCAGGCGTTGGGCTGGATATCGCTGACCGATGGCATGGCATGGCCGGCATCAGGCAGTTTGACGTAGCGGATGGCGTTTTCCGGCAAGGCTTCGCGGTAGAAGGCTGCCAGGGCGTCCATGACCGACGGGGCGACGGTTTTGTCGTTGCCGCCGGAGAAAAGCCAGACGCGATCGTCGCGCAGATGTTCCGGGGCATCGATTTTGCCTGCCTTGGCCAGTTGCCGGATGGTGTTCAGCGTTTCGGCCGGCTGTGGCGGCGTGTCCTTGCCGGTGGCTTCCATGCAGTTGGCGAGAGCCCGGTTAACCGAACCGCTGGCGCAGTAATACGGTCCGCCGGCGATGATGCCTGCTCCGTGTACCAGTGCTGAATAAGCGACCTGGAACTGAACGGCCATGTAGCCACCGGAAGAAATGCCGGAAACCGTCAGATCGTTTGTGGTCGCGCCGAGTTGGGGCAGGGCAGGGGCCGCCTGGGGGGCACTGGCCAGCAAGGCCAGCGAAAAGGCGAATGCCGAACGGCAGGAAAGCAGGGACATGATGCGGCAGACTCCGAAGATTGGGCCGTTGCAGGGGTAAAGCGGCAATTTCAGCCGGGGCAGGATAACAGATCGACTGCTTTATCTATCCCGCTGGTTTTATTCTTTAGAATGGCGTTTTATTCAAAATGAAAGAATTTCAATGGCCGGAGCCAGCCTGCTGCTTCTGATTGACGACATTGCCTCGGCGCTCGACGATGTTGCGGCGATGACCAAGGTTGCGGCCAAGAAAACAGCCGGTGTGCTGGGTGACGATCTGGCACTTAATGCCGAACAGGTCTCCGGGGTCCGTGCCGAACGCGAATTGCCGGTTGTCTGGGCCGTAGCCGTCGGCTCGCTGAAGAACAAGCTGATTCTGGTACCGGCGGCCCTGGCGATCAGCCTGCTGATGCCGTGGGCCATCCTGCCATTGTTGATGATTGGCGGTTTCTACCTTTGTTTCGAAGGTGTCGAGAAACTGTCCCACAAGTTTTTGCACCGCGCCGATGACGCTGCCGGCCACCATGTCGATACGGTGGCCGCAGAATCCGAGACGATCGGTAACCTGGCCGAACTGGAAGCAGAGAAGGTCAAAGGCGCGATCCGGACCGATTTCGTGCTTTCGGCTGAGATCATCGTCATTGCGCTGGGGACGGTCAGCGACAAGCCGTTCATGACCCAACTGGCCGTGCTGGCCGGCATCGGGCTGATCATGACTGTCGGTGTCTATGGCATCGTGGCCGGCATCGTCAAACTCGATGATCTGGGTTTTTATCTGCTGCGCAAGCGCAATGCGCTGGCGCGCCAGTGTGGCCGGCTTCTGGTTCAGGCCGCGCCGTGGCTGATGAAGGCTTTGACCGTCATTGGCACCGCCGCGATGTTCATGGTCGGTGGCAGCATTATTGCCCACGGCATTCCGGCCGCGCAGCATGCAATTGAACTGGCGACGGAATGGGCAGCGACAAGCGGCGGATTATCGATGTTGCTGAAAGTGCTGACGCCGGTAATGCTCGATATGGTGGTTGGTTTCGTTGGTGGTGTACTTGCCCTGGCCGGCGTTAAATGCGTTTCGGCATTGGGGCGAATCAGGAAAGGAGGCCCGCAATGAGCAAGGCACTTCGTTTGTCGGAAAAATGGTTTCGCTTCGGCCTGTGGCTGGTTGCCTTCGTTTTCGCCAGCTTTCTGATCGGGCTGGGCGGTACGATCGTCGAGAATTTGCCGAAGGTTGAGCATTACTACACGCTTGAAGATTTCATCGACAAGCCTGCCGCCGAGCAGGTGCGTGCCACGATCAAGCAAAGCCAGGCAACGGCGCAGGATGCCCAGGAAAAACTGGAGCAGGCGCGCCTGAAACACAACACGGCACGTGCCAATGCGGGCAGTGCGCGGGAAACCTTCAACAACTGGCTGGCTACCCGGCACGCGACCCAGCGGGCGGAGCAGGATGATGAACTGCTGAGCCGGACAAAAGCACTCGATGAACTCAAGGCGGCAGAACGCAACGCCCTGGCGGGGGTTGAAAGCCAGCAACAAGTTGCGCTCGATGCGCAGCAGGCCGAGCAGCATGCCCGCAATCGGTTGGGCGAACTGGAAAATGCGGCTGCCAGCCAGTTGACCGCGGCACAGCAAAGTCAGGAGTTGCGCGTCTTCGGGTATCGCCTGCTGCTGACCTTGCCCTTATTGGGGGCGGCTGGCTGGTTATTCGCCAAAAAGCGCCAGAGTACCTGGTGGCCTTTTGTCTGGGGCTTCATTTACTTTGCGTTATTTGCCTTCTTTGTCGAACTGGTGCCGTATTTGCCGAGTTACGGGGGGTACGTTCGCTACGCAGTCGGGATCGTGGTGACGGTACTGGTCGGTCGGCAGGCGATCATCGGGCTGAACCGTTATCTTGAACGCCAGAAACAGGCTGAGGCGATGCCTGATCTGGAGCGTCGCAAGGAGTTGGGTTACGACACGGCACTTGCTCGCCTGGCCAAGAAGGTTTGTCCCGGCTGCGAGCGTCCGGTTGATTTGGCCAATACCGCAATCGATTATTGCCCGCACTGCGGTATCTGCCTGTTCGATCACTGCGAGCAATGCGCCGCCCGGAAAAGTGCTTTTTCACGTTTCTGCCATGCCTGCGGTGCTGCGGCCAAGGCTGTGGCCGGTCTCTGAAGATCAGGCGGCTTGTGCCGCCTTGCTTCAGATTTCAGTCAGGACGGATTCAACCGGCAGGCGTGATTTCGGCAGCTTGGCATTGAAATCATTTGCGCTGCGGTAGCCCAGGGCCAGCAAGGCAACGCTGGTCAGTCCCTGGCTGCGCAGGCCCAGTTCTTCATCCAGGATGCGGGCATCGAAACCTTCCATCGGGCAGGCATCGATTTCGAGCGTGGCTGCGCCGAGCATGGCCGTGCCCAGTGCCAGGTAAACCTGCTTTTCGATCCAGTGCTGTGCATCTTTCTGGTCGTAGCGATGAAGATTGACGTAAAAGCTGCGCGAGGTGTTCTGGGCTGCCTTGGCTTCGGGGGTGGCAAAACGGCCATCCTGCTCTTCGCTGGCCAGCACCTTGGCCAGATGCGACTCATCGATCCCGGTACGGGCGCAGAAAACAATGACGTGCGAGGCATTCAGGATTTTCGCTGTGTTGTAGGCGAAACCGGTTTCGGTGGCTTTTGCCACTCTGGCCTTGCCTTCGGCCGTGCCGGCAATGACAAAGTGCCATGGCTGGGAATTGACCGACGAAGGACTGTTGCGCAACAGGGTCCGCATCTCGGCCAGGGTTGCATCAGGGATGGTTTTTGCTGGGTCAAAGGCTTTGGTGGTGTAGCGGGCTTGGCTGAATTGAGCGATGTTCACGGTGTTGATCCTGAAAGAAGTGGGGCCAGTATCGGGTTTTTACGCCAGCCGAAAAACTGTTTGATCGGCGAATCTGTTTCAATCAAAGATTGATAATCAGGCGGCGTCATGCTGTCTGGCATGAAAATCGTGTTTTCAGGCGGTCGACCGCAGCAGTCCGCCTGAATGGCCGGGGGCTGACTTAGGACTTGTTCTTGAGCATCCCCTGCAGTGCGGCGAAGGGATTGTGCGTCGCACCGCCGCCACGAGGCGAGTTGCTGTCGGTGTAGCCACGGTCGGCCTCGATCTGTTTCTGGTGTTCGTTGTCGTGGCAATACAGACAAAGCAACTCCCAGTTGCTGCCATCGGACGGGTTGTCGTCGTGATTGTGATTGCGATGGTGCACGGTGAGTTCACGCAGGTTGGTGGTGGTGAATTCACGCGCGCAACGACCGCAAATCCACGGGTAAATTTTCAGTGCGCGCTCGCGATAGCCTTCCGCCCGGGTATCGGCCGCCTTGCGGGCATCGCTGACGATTTTGTCGAGACGGTTGTGGTCGATGGCTTTCATGGTGTGCTTCGCTTTGGAATGGAGTAGACAGGCTGGAATCGTAGTCCGGCCAGGTGCTGTGCGGCAAGCCGGTTTGCCGCATAGAATGCCAGTCTTTGCCTTTATTACGGATCATCATGCCGCGCATCAAGATTGATTTACCCGAGACTTTCATTTTCTCAACTGACCTTCCGATCTATATCAATCACATCAACTACGGTAACCATCTCGATAATTCCGCCCTGATTTCGCTGGTTTCCGAGGCCCGAGTCCGCTTTTTCAAGTCACTCGGTTACTCCGAACTGAATGTCGAGGGGGTCGGGGTGATCGTTGCCGACGTGGCTGCCCAGTACAAGTCGGAGGCTTTCCACGGTGAAGTGATGCAGATTTCGATGACGGCCAATGATTTCAACAAATACGGTTGCGACCTGGTCTGGCAAATCACCGATCAGGCGAGCGGCCGTGAAGTGGCTCGTGGCAAGCACGGCATCATGTTTTTCGATTACACCGAACGCAAGCCCGCGACGGCCCCTGCGGCATTTGTTGCCCGGTTTGGCGACTGAGTCATGCTGCCAATTCGCTACGTCGAGCCGGTTTTCCGTCCCCCGAGCGAAGCCGATTCGCTGATTTTGCCGGTGACGGACGGTTGTTCGTGGAACAAGTGCACTTTTTGCGAGATGTATACGGCACCGCAAAAACAGTTTCGCGCTCGTGAGCAGGATGAAGTGCTGGAAAGTATCCGGCTGACCGGGCAACGCTACGGTGATCAGATCCGGCGTGTATTTCTGGCCGATGGTGACGCCCTCGTTTTGCCAACTCGCCGTTTGCTGGCCATTCTTGAAGCAATTCGAACGCACATGCCGGCGGTTCGTCGTATTTCCAGCTACTGTTTGCCGCGCAATCTGAGCAAGAAGAGCCAGCTGGAAATGAATCAGCTGGCTGCCGCCGGACTGACGATGGTTTATGTCGGGGCCGAATCCGGTGACGATGAGGTGCTTGCTGCGGTCAACAAGGGGGAAAGCTTCGAAACGACGTGTGCGGCACTCGACAAACTGGGTGAGGCGGGAATTACCCGCTCGGTCATGATCCTGAACGGACTGGGCGGCCAGTGCTGGACGCACCAGCATGCCGAAAACTCGGCTCGCCTGGCCAATGCGACGCAACCCGAGTTTCTGGCAACGCTGGTGGTCAGTTTCCCCAAAGGTGAAGCGCGCTTTCGTCAAGGCTTTCCCGGCTGGGAGCCGCTCGATCAACACCAGTTGTTCGTTGAAATGGAGCGGTTCCTGCAAGCACTTGATCTGCGTCGCACGGTGTTTCGCAGCGATCACGCTTCAAACTGGCTGGTACTCAAGGGAACATTAGGCGCGGAAAAGGAGCGGCTGTTGGCCCAGGTACGTCAGGCGATCCTGCAGCCCGAGTCCGCCGGACTCCGGCCGAAATGGGCGCGAGGCCTGTAATGGACGGGCAGGGCTGCGGTCGACGTTCATCCGGGGCCGATTTTCTTGCCCAGGTGCTTTAGAGACGTGTTTTCCGTGTTTTTTGCTAAACTTGGTCAGTTGCTGATTTTTTCTTATATTTTGCACATTTAACCGCTTTGTTTAAGCGAGCGGTCAATACAATTGTCGGGGATGACGGGTGAGTTTGCTCTCTAAAGCGGTCAAGTCGATCATGGCTCCGATTGGCAAAGCCTTGAACGGTTTGGGCATTCATGCGCTCAACTCGGTTTATGGTGTTCGCCCGAAATCCGACGCGCCATCTCCGGCGGCCGCTCCGACCAGAGCCCCCATTTCATCACTGACCACCGCACAGATTGCCGGCCTGACGTCTACGCAGATTCAGGCCTTGTCGACCACGGATATTGCCCAATTATCCGTCGAGCAACTCGACGCTTTTACGACATCCCAGATTCAGGATTTTTCCTCATCGCAGGTGGGGGCGTTTTCACCATTCCAGATTTCTTCCTTCCTGACCAATCAGATCGGCGCATTTACCTCTACGCAGCTCAGTAATGGATTCACAACGGCACAAATCGCCGCGCTGACGACTGACCAAGTGCGTCTTGGCTTGAGTACCAGCCAGATTCAAGCCTTGACTACGAGCGAGATTGCCGCACTGAGCAGCCTGCAACTTCAGAGCGGTTTGACCACCGACCAACTGGTTGCGCTGACCACCGGGCAAGTGGCAGCGTTGACCACCGGACAGCTTGTTACGCTCAGTACGAATCAGCTTCAGGCAATGGAAACGCAGGATGTGGCCGCCCTGACCAGCAGCCAGATTGCAGCCCTGACCACGACCCAGATCAGCCAGGGGCTGACTACCGCCCAACTGATTGCACTGGGGACGGCCCAGGTTGCTGCCTTGACGACGGAACAGGTTCAACGTGGTTTGAGTCCGGCCCAGCTATCCCTACTGGGATCAACCCAGATTGCCAGCCTGACTACGTCGCAAATTGGTGCGCTGACGACCGATGAAATTGCCTCAGGTCTGACGACCGACCAGATCGTTGCACTGACCACCGGCCAGATCGCCAGCCTGAACAGCAGCCAGTTGCAGGCACTGAACACGACACAGGTGGCGGCCATCGAAACAGTCGATATCGCCGCGCTGACGACCAGTCAGATCGTTGCCCTGACCACGGAACAAATCAGCCTCGGCCTCAATACCCGGCAAATTCAGGCGTTGACCACGACAGAAGTGGCGGCGCTGAGCAGTGACCAACTGCAAAACGGCCTGACGACGGATCAACTGGTTGCGCTGACGACCGGGCAAGTTGCAGCTTTGACGACCCAGCAACTGACCACGCTTGGCACGGCCCAAATCGGTGTCATCGAGACGGTCGACATTGCCTCACTGACGACCCGCCAAATTGCGGCACTGACCACCCACCAAATCCGCCAAGGCCTGACGACCGCACAATTGCAGGCCCTGAGCACGACACAGATCGCTGCACTGACCACCGAGCAAATCCAGTCCGGCCTGAGCACTAGCCAGATTCCTGCACTGACCACGGAACAGGTCGCGGCCATCGAAACGACGGATATTGCGGCCCTGACCACAGCTCAAGTCGCCGCCCTGACGACGGCCCAGATCGTTGCACTGACCACCAACCAGATCGCCAGCCTGAACAGCAGCCAGCTGCAGGCGCTGAGCACGACACAGGTGGCGGCCATCGAAACGGTCGATATCGCCGCGCTGACGACCAGCCAGATCGTCGCGCTGACCACGGAACAAATCAGCCTCGGCCTCAATACTCGGCAAATTCAGGCGTTGACCACGACAGAGGTGGCGGCGCTGAGCAGCGATCAGCTGCAAAATGGTCTGACCACGGAGCAACTGGTGGCGCTGACGACCGGGCAGGTTGCAGCTTTGACGACCCAACAACTGACCACGCTTGGCACGGCCCAGATCGGTGTCATCGAGACGGTCGACATTGCCGCCCTGACGACCCGCCAAATCGCCGCCCTGACCACCAACCAGATTCGCCAGGGCCTGACTACCGCGCAATTACAGGCCCTGAGCACGACACAGATCGCCGCACTGACCACCGAACAAATCCAGTCCGGCCTGAGTACCAGCCAGATTCCGGTACTGACCACGGAACAGCTTGCGGCCATCGAAACGACGGATATTGCGGTCCTGACCACAGCTCAAGTCGCCGCCCTGACGACGGCCCAGATCGTTGCACTGACCACCAAGCAGATCGCCAGCCTGAACAGTACCCAGTTGCAGGCGCTGAGCACGACGCAGGTGGCGGCCATCGAAACGGTCGATATCGCCGCGCTGACGACCAGTCAGATCGTCGCGCTGACCACGGAACAAATCAGCCTCGGCCTCAATACCCGGCAAATTCAGGCGTTGACCACGACAGAGGTGGCGGCACTGAGCAGCGATCAGCTGCAAAACGGCCTGACCACGGATCAACTGGTGGCGCTGACGACCGGGCAGGTCGCAGCTTTGACGACCCAGCAACTGACCACACTTGGCACGGCCCAGATCGGTGTCATCGAGACGGTCGACATTGCCTCACTGACGACCCGCCAAATTTCGGCTCTGACCACCAACCAGATTCGCCAGGGCCTGACTACCGCGCAATTGCAGGCCCTGGGCACGACACAGATCGCCGCACTGACTACCGAACAAATCCAGTCCGGCTTGAGCACCAGCCAGATTCCGGTACTGACCACGGAACAGGTTGCGGCCATCGAAACGACGGATATTGCGGCCCTGACCACAGCTCAAGTCGCCGCCCTGACGACGGCCCAGATCGTTGCACTGACCACCAACCAGATCGCCAGCCTGAACAGCAGCCAGCTGCAGGCGCTGAGCACGACACAGGTGGCGGCCATCGAAACGGTCGATATCGCCGCGCTGACGACCAGCCAGATCGTCGCGCTGACCACGGAACAAATCAGCCTCGGCCTCAATACTCGGCAAATTCAGGCGTTGACCACGACAGAGGTGGCGGCGCTGAGCAGCGATCAGCTGCAAAATGGTCTGACCACGGAGCAACTGGTGGCGCTGACGACCGGGCAGGTCGCAGCTTTGACGACCCAGCAACTGACCACACTTGGCACGGCCCAGATCGGTGTCATCGAGACGGTCGACATTGCCTCACTGACGACCCGCCAAATTTCGGCTCTGACCACCAACCAGATTCGCCAGGGCCTGACTACCGCGCAATTGCAGGCCCTGGGCACGACACAGATCGCCGCACTGACTACCGAACAAATCCAGTCCGGCTTGAGCACCAGCCAGATTCCGGTACTGACCACGGAACAGGTTGCGGCCATCGAAACGACGGATATTGCGGCCCTGACCACAGCTCAAGTCGCCGCCCTGACGACGGCCCAGATCGTTGCACTGACCACCAACCAGATCGCCAGCCTGAACAGCAGCCAGCTGCAGGCGCTGAGCACGACACAGGTGGCGGCCATCGAAACGGTCGATATCGCCGCGCTGACGACCAGCCAGATCGTCGCGCTGACCACGGAACAAATCAGCCTCGGCCTCAATACTCGGCAAATTCAGGCGTTGACCACGACAGAGGTGGCGGCGCTGAGCAGCGATCAGCTGCAAAATGGTCTGACCACGGAGCAACTGGTGGCGCTGACGACCGGGCAGGTTGCAGCTTTGACGACCCAACAACTGACCACGCTTGGCACGGCCCAGATCGGTGTCATCGAGACGGTCGACATTGCCGCCCTGACGACCCGCCAAATCGCCGCCCTGACCACCAACCAGATTCGCCAGGGCCTGACTACCGCGCAATTACAGGCCCTGAGCACGACACAGATCGCCGCACTGACCACCGAACAAATCCAGTCCGGCCTGAGTACCAGCCAGATTCCGGTACTGACCACGGAACAGCTTGCGGCCATCGAAACGACGGATATTGCGGTCCTGACCACAGCTCAAGTCGCCGCCCTGACGACGGCCCAGATCGTTGCGCTGACCACCAACCAGATCGCCAGCCTGAACAGCAGCCAGTTGCAGGCGCTGAGCACGACGCAGGTGGCGGCCATCGAAACGGTCGATATCGCCGCGCTGACGACCAGCCAGATCGTCGCACTGACCACGGAACAAATCAGCCTCGGCCTCAATACTCGGCAAATTCAGGCGTTGACCACGACAGAGGTGGCGGCGCTGAGCAGTGACCAACTGCAAAACGGCCTGACCACGGATCAACTGGTGGCGCTGACGACCGGGCAGGTCGCAGTTTTGACGACCCAGCAACTGACCACGCTTGGCACGGCCCAGATCGGTGTCATCGAGACGGTCGACATTGCCGCGCTGACGACCAGTCAGATCGCCGCCCTAACCACCAACCAAATCCGCCAAGGTCTGACCTCTGCCCAGTTGCTAGCCCTGAGCACAACGCAGATCGCCGCACTGACCACCGAACAAATCCAGTCCGGCCTGAGCACCAGCCAGATTCCGGTGTTGACCACGGAACAGGTCGCGGCCATCGAAACGACGGATATCGCGGCCCTGACCACAGCTCAAGTCGCTGCCCTGACGACGGCCCAGATCGTTGCACTGACCACCAACCAGATCGCCAGCCTGAACAGTACCCAGTTGCAGGCGCTGAGCACGACGCAGGTGGCGGCCATCGAAACGGTCGATATTGCTGCATTAAGTACGCTGCAGATCAACCAGGGGTTGGCGACGACCCAGATTGCTGCGTTGTCCACTCATCAGATTTCGGCTTTGGGTACCGAGCAGCTCAAATTTGGTTTGAGTACTGCGCAGATCCAGGCGTTGACTACCGCTGAACTGGCTGCACTCAATACAACACAAATTCAGTCGGGCCTGAGCACTGCCCAGATCGTTGCCTTGACGACCGAGCAATTTGCCGCATTCAAGACTGATCAGTTGCAAGCTTTGGGGACGGCCCAGGTGAATGCGATGGAGACCCGCGATCTTGTGGCCTTGTCCACCACGCAGATCGTCGCGCTGACGACGAGCCAGATTCGCCAGGGATTGAACACGGATCAGCTGGACGACCTGACCACGGCTCAAATTGCGGCGCTGACCACTGAGCAAATCAGCGCTGGTTTGAGTCCGGCGCAGTTTGCAGTACTGACTACCGAGCAAATTGTTGCTTTGCGGACCAGCCAGATTGTGGCCTTGACCACAGATGAAATCGCCAATGGTCTGACGACAACTCAGTTCGCAGCACTGACCACCGAGCAATTGAGCGCGCTGACCAGCCTCCAGGTTGCTGCTTTGAGTACCGACCAGATTGCCAGTTTGCTGGGTACCGCTCAGCTAGGCGTGTTGACGACCAGCCAGATTGCCAGTTTGACGACGGACCAGATTGCTGCACTCAGTACCAGCCAGATTGCCAACGGACTGGGAACCGCCCAGGTTGCCGCACTGACCACGGAGCAGGTGCAGGCGCTGACGACCCGCCAGCTGACAGCGTTCAGCACAGGGCAGATTGGCGCACTTGAAACAGCCGATCTGGCGGCCTTGTCCACATCCCAGATTGCAGCCCTGACCACCGAGCAGATCAATTCCGGTCTCAGTACGACGCAAATTGCTGCATTGACGACGACGGAAATTGCCGCCCTGACCACCACTCAGATTCAGAGCGGCTTGAGTAGCGCGCAGGTTGTCGCCCTGACCACCGGGCAAGTTGCCGGATTGACTTCAAACCAACTGGTCGCGTTGAGTACCGCACAGATTGTGGCGCTCGAAACCCAGGATATTGCGGCTCTGACCACCGGGCAGATTGCTTCCCTGGCAACCGAAGATGTCGCTGCATTGACCACGACCCAGATTCAGTCCGGTCTGACCACCGAGCAAATCGTTGCACTGACTACGCAGCAGGTTGTTGGCCTGACCACCGGACAGTTGGTTGCATTGACGACAAATCAGCTTTCGTCGATGGAAACGACGGATGTTCTGGCGCTACAAACGACGCAGCTTGTGGCTTTGACCACCACGCAAATTCAGGCAGGCCTGACGACCGATCAGGTGCATGTTTTTACAACCGATCAGGTTTCGGCACTGACCAACGATCAGCGCGCCGCCTTGACGACCGATCAACTGGCCGCCATGAGCGACCAGATCTCCTACCTCTATGTCACGCCGATCGTGCTTGATCTCAATGGTGACGGCATCTCGACCTTGAGCATGGAGAATGGCGTTCAGTTCGACATGCTGGGCACTGGCCAGAAGATCGCGACCGGCTGGATCACCGGCGGAGATGCCTTGCTGGTCATGGATCGCAATCACGACGGCCTGATCAATGATGGCAGCGAGTTGTTCGGGGGAGCAACCGTGCTGGCCAGTGGTGAAAATGCAAGCAATGGCTTTGTGGCCATGCAAGCCCTGGATAGCAACGGCGATGGTGTGCTGACGCAAGCCGATGATGCCTGGGGCGATCTCGGCCTTTGGGTCGATGGCAATGCAGATGGTGTCAGCCAGACGGATGAATTGAAAACGCTCGATTCGGTCGGTATCACACAGCTCGATCTGACTTCGGCCAGTACCGCATCGTTCGATAACGGCAACCTGATCGGCCTGACTTCAAGTTACGAGATGCAGGATGGCTCGGTGCACCAAATGGCCGATGTCTGGTTCCGGGCCGACAAGGCGCCGGCCAGTTCAACTGATACCGTGTTGCAGGGCAAGGTCAGCAGTCTGGTCGATGCAATGGCTTCGTATCCCGATACGCTGAATGCGGCTTTGCCGGGCATTGCACCACTGATCCCGGCGGCGAATGAAACCCCGGTTGCCGGCAGCATGGCTGGCATCCTGGGGAACTTCGATGCCAACGGTAATTTGCTGAATGCCAGCCCGCTGATTCAATGCACGGCACTGCCGGGCGTTTCCTGCACCACTCTGCCTGCGGGGACGGCGGGGGCAAACCTGCTCATTCCCGAACGCTAGCAGCGCCGCCTGGCGAATGTCGCGGTCAACGCTTTAACGAGCGTTGATTTCAGCCTGCAACCATTGTTCAAAGGCGAGAACAATGCTTTTTTCTGCCACGCTTTTGGCGGTGACCAGGAAATAAACGTAGGCCGAAGGCATGCTGATGGCAAAGGGAATAACCAGGCGACCGGCGGCCAGATCGGCTTCGATCAACGGTTTGAGGGCCAGCGCAACGCCTTGACCTTCCAGCGCAGCCTCAAGTGCCATCAGTGAATTCGAGAAACGTGGGCCGCGTTCGCTATCAACACCGCTGACATTGGCCAGTTTCAGCCATTCATCCCAACTCGGACGCATATCAACGAGTGGAATCGATTCGTCGTGAATCAAGGTTTGGTGCCGCAAATCTTCCGGCTGCAGCAAGGGCGACGTTCCTTCAAGCAAACGCGGGCTGCACACCATGACGAATTCCGGGGCAACGATTTTCCTGACCTGGTAGCCCGGATACTGCCCAGTGCCGAAACGGATCGCCACATCAATCCCTTCGCTGCGCTTGCCGGCTGTCGCGCCGGCAGGCACGGTCAATCCCTGCTGGCCGTCGATATTGTCGCGCAAGCTTGAAATCCTGATGGCCACTTCAGGGTGAGCAGATGAAAAGCGGGGCAGGCGAGGGACCAGCCAGCGTGTTGCAAATGAAGGCGGAGCGCTCAGGTTCAGCGCAAGCTGACCATCGAGCCGTGTCGCTTCAATACCGGCTGAAAAGCAGTCCAGGCCTTCCCGTATTTTGGGGTGCATGGCCAGACCGGCTTCGGTCAGCTGCAGGCCCTTCTGGTGGCGTAGAAAGAGGGCAACGCCGAGATGGGTTTCCAGTGTCTTGACTTGCTGACTGACGGCGGCCGGCGTAACGCACAACTCTTCAGCCGCTCGCTTGAAACTGAGGTGGCGGGCAGCTGCGTCGAAAGTACGCAGGGTGGAAAGGGGAGGAAGGCGGTAGGGCAAGAGAAATGATTCGGGTTAGCGGGTTAAGTAAAACTAATGCTGACCACAATAAATCATTGTTTGCTGCGCTGCAACATAAAACCTATATTGCAGCCATCAACTTTGTTTCATGTAAGGAAATCACCATGTCGCTGACCGAAATTATTGCTCAGTTAAATCGTTTCAAGTCGGCCAAACAGGCCGAAGTGATGAGTTATGCCGATGTTTTTGAAGCCGATGCGGGCGCCCCCGTCGTCTCGATCGGAAAAACAACGCCTTACCTGCCGGGAATGCGGATGGTTGAAAACGATGTCGATGCTTATTTCAAGGAAGTGTTTGCCGGGCCGGTGTTCTGACCCGGGCAATCGACAGATCAGATGGTCTTGCTGACACGCAAAGCGGTAAAGATCGCCAGTGTCTGCAAGACGGCGATGCCGATCAGGACATCGCTGTAACGTCCGCCGTCCATCAACTGGCCGAAAACGGCAGGGGCTAGCGCCAGCCCGACATCGAGTCCGGAATAGACAAAACCGTAAATCCGGCCGAAGGCTGCCTGACCGAAACGAGCGGTTGCTGCCCGGCGAACCAGCAAGTCGCGCGATGGGCCGGCGATGCCGGTGCAGAAACCGATTGCCGCCATCAGCGGCAGGATGCTCCAGCCAGGCAGGATGCCGATCGCGAGCAGTATGGCCAGGGCAGCAGCGGCGCCCAGTGCTGCGGTAATCAGGCGCTCCTGTTCGCCTTTCCTGGCCAGGAAGCCGCCGAGCAGAATGCCGCCAGCCCCCCCGAAAAGATAAGCCGATAAAGCGCTGGCCGCGCTGGTGATGGTCAGTCCGTAAAGCGCTTGCAGGATAGGGCTGGCAAAATTCTGAATGGCGCCGAATGCCGAAGTGATCAGCAGGAAGAACAGAAAGCAGAGCCAGACGGCACGGACCGTCAGGAAGTCGAAAATCGAGGCGTTGCTCGATACAGTTTTGTCGGCTTCCTCAATCAGCGGACTGGCTAGTGCTGAACGTCGCCAGAGCAGCAGGGCCAATGCGCTCAGAGCCAGCAGCGAGGCGCCGAGGGCGGCGTAGCGCCAGCCTGCGTAAGCGGCAATGCTGGTCATGAAGATCGGTGCCAGACCCCAGCCGATATTGCCGGACAAGCCGTGGATCGAGAATGCATGGCCCAGCCGCGGTTGCGAGACATGGCGGTTGAGTACGGTGAAATCAGCCGGGTGAAAAACGCTGTTGCCCAGGCCGGCAATCGCTGCGACGGCAATCAGCATGGCGTAGCCGTTGGCAAAATAAAGGACGACGCCCGACAAGGCGAAGCAGCAAATGCCGATTGCCAGTATGCGCGCCGCACCAAAGCGGTCGACCAGAAAGCCGGCCGCCGCCTGGCCTATTCCGGAAATGACAAAGAACACGGTCATCGTGACGCCGATGGCCGTGAAGCTCAGACCGAATTCAGCCATTAGCCATGGAAAGAGCGGTGGAAGCAGCAAATGAAAGAAGTGCGATACGCCATGTACAAAACCGATCAGCGAAATGGTTTCGAGATCGTGGCGTGCATCCGGCGAGGTATGAGATGAAGGCATGGCTGAAAAATCAGAAAACGAGCGTCTTAGTCTAGAATGCTTCGTGCTGACGTATTTTCAATAATGAGACAAAAACTATTGCAATGCTGACACATCTGCCTTTTGATCCTGTCCCGCGTCGAGCACCGACAGTCGATGAGCCGGTAACGGTCAATTTGCGGTCGCCGCCAGCCGATGTGCACGTCCCTTCGCACCGCCACGATTGGGCGCAACTGGCTTATCCCTTGCGCGGCAGCATCCGTATTTCAGCCGCCGGCATGGCCTGGCTGGTTCCGGCCTTGCGTGCCGTCTGGATTCCGCCGGGTATCGAACACGATGTCGTGATGCTGGGCAAAGTTGAGTTGCGGACGGTGTACGTGGCGGCAGAAGTGGTTCCGTTGCCGCTTGATGCCTGTGCCGTTGTCGAGGTTTCCGACCTGATGCGCTCCCTGATCGAGGCATTGAGTGAAATTGAGCCAGATAGGGCAGTCGACCGCGAAAGACGCCGCTTGATGATTGCCTTGTTGCTCGAAGAAATGCGTCGTGCGCCACCGCTCTCACTCGGATTTCCACTGCCGAAAGATCGTCGCTTGCAGGCCTTGTGCAGTGCGTTGATGGATGATCCCGGCACGCCGCTCAGCCTGACGCAGTGGGCCGAGCGGGTCGGCGCCAGCGAGCGGACCCTGGCGCGCTTGTTCAAGAGCGATCTGGGCACTCATTTCGCTGCCTGGCGGCAGCAAGTCCGGCTGGCCCGCGCGCTTGATCTGATTGGTCGCGGCTGGCCGCTTGGCGAAGTGGCGCATGCGCTTGGCTATGCCAGTCCGGCTGCTTTTTCGGCGATGTTCAAGCGGGCCTTCGGTGTTCCACCCAGCTCTTTTCTGCAAAGTGCTATCTGACGGTTGGCGCACTCGTCCCGGCCACCTATACTTGGCTTTGAACCAAAATGTCCGACAGGAAAAACAACATGACCCTAGCTCCACTCAACGACAGCGATCTCGACCGGCTCGAACAGGTACTTGAAGCCGACGTATTTCAGGGCGATGCGATGCGCCTGGACGAAATCCAGGCGATTCTTTGCGCCATTGTCAGCGGCCCGATTCCGGTTGCTCCTGCGGTCTGGTTGCCGGATGTGCTCGGCAAGGGGGCCGAAAAGACAGACGACCCGCAAGTCGCCGAGGCCCTCGAATTGCTGATGCGCCTGAACAACGATATCGCCGCAGCCCTGCTGGCTGACGAGACCGTTTCACCGGTTCTTTATCCGATTGATGAAAGCTGCGAAAACTACGATTATGCTGCCTGGGCCGATTCCTACGTCTACGGTGCGGGCCTGGCCGGTGATTGGTACGAACTGGCCGGCAAGCATGCCGAAGATCTTTCGGAATTGCTGGAGCCGATGTTCCTGCTCAATGGCATGCTCAAGGAAGACGTCGAGAAAAGTGGCGATCGCTGGTTCTCGCCGGCTGAAGAGGCTCGCCTGATCGATGATATCCAGGAAAATCTGCCGGTCATCGTCCAGGCGCTTTACAACTTCTGGCGCAATAAACGTTCGGGTGGCACGGTCCGAAACGAAGAGCCGAAGTCCGGCCGGAACGATCCTTGCCCCTGCGGCAGTGGCCGGAAATTCAAGCAATGCTGCGGTCGACCAGATAAATTGAACTGATTTCGATCCATCGCCATCGTAAAAACGGCACCCTGAATGCGGGTGCCGTTTTTTGTTGACCGGTAATTAAACTAATTCAGCGCGCCCCCCAAGGTTGTAACGGGACGGTTGATATCGCATTGGCCGGGGCCCCTTCGATGATCTTCCGGCTGATCGCCAGATAGATCAGCACGTTGCGTTTTTCATCGAAGGAACGGTGAATCGACGTTTCCTTGAACATCAGCGAAGTGTCTTCGCTGAACACAATTTCGTCCTTGCTCAGTTTGGCCGGCAAGCTGATCGGGCCGATCTGGCGGCAGGCCAGCGAGAACTGCGACGGGTCTTCGGCCAGCCCGAAAGTGCCTTTGACGCCGCCGGTCTTGGCCTGGCTGAAGTGACAGGTGACACCCGGAATTTTCGGATCGTCGAAGGCATAGACGCAAACACGATGGTTGGCCCCGATCAGTTTCCAGGCGGTGGTGACGCAGCCGACTTCTTCAGCCACCACGGGCAGGGCGGCAAAGAGTGCGGCGAGCAGGGCGATGCGTGATTTCATGGCATTCCTCAGGAACGGCTGGGCTTGCGGTTGTAGGCTGGGAGCAATTGGCGGATCAGGCTGTTTTCGCGCAGTTGCGCCTGGGTATTGTCGGCGATTTCGTGCCACTCGATGCGCCGCACCGAGCGCGCCAGACGCGCCTTGCGCTCGCTCGACGGATTGGCGACGAAATGGCCGAGGATATGCTGGCGAATGTCGCGGCAGCGACCGACGTAGAGCGGCGTTTCCGCTTGGCCGAGATGTTCGCCATAAAACAGGTAGATGCCGGGTGATTCCGGCAGTTCGTCGAGAATGCCCGGATCGATTTCGGCCGGTAGTGCCGGTGTGGCGTGTTGTAGGTCGAGCGCCGCGGCGATGGCAGCCGTGTCGCGGTCGACATGGATTTTGTGCCAGAACTGGTGAATCAGCTGGGCATCGGCCAGCGCCCGGTGACGGGCGGCCGCCACCAGGTTGTGGCGTTCGATCAGACTGTCCAGGTTGTGGCGCTTGTGTTCTGGATAAAGGTCGCGCGACAGCTTGACGGTGCATACCGAACTGGCGCGAAAAATGACGTCGAGGCGCTTGAATTCACTTTTCAGGAAACCGTAGTCGAAGCGGGCGTTGTGTGCGATGAACAGGCGGCCTTCAAGGCGGCGCAGGGTTTCGCAAGCGACATCGGCAAAGGCCGGGGCATCGGCCACCATGGCGTTGCTGATCCCGGTCAACTGCTCGATGAAGGGAGAAATGGAGATGCCCGGATTGACCAGTTGCTGCCATTCGCGCACGGTACCGTCGGGATCGACTTCAACGATGCCGATTTCGGTGATACGGTCAGTGGCGGCGGTGGCGCCGGTGGTTTCCAGGTCGACAAAGGCTAAGGGGCGCATGTCCCGGATTTTCTCACGAGCCGGCCTGTTTTTTGCACACGTGTAAGGATTCGCCGCGGATAACGACTAATCGATTGAACCTCCCGCTTTTTGCACCGTCCACCCGCAGCAGGCAAGGCACTCTTCTCGTGTCCGAAGCCATCGAAAGGCAAATCATGTTTTCGCGTCGTTTTTTTCAAGGAATGATCTTGGCTCTCTCTACCAGTTTTCTGATCGGCGGCTGTGCCGATGACAAAGTCCAGGCGACGACCGCCAAGGTTCAGCCGGCCAGCGGTCAGGTTGATTCGATTGTCCTCGGCATGGGCTGTTTCTGGGGCGCTGAAAAGCGCATGGCGGCCATCCCCGGTGTGCTCGATGTTGAAAGCGGCTATGCCAATGGCGACGTGGCAGGCACCTACGATGCTGTGCTGGCCCACGAGCGACTGCTGCAGTGGGGCAAAAGTACGCAGCGCAATCATGCCGAAGTGGTCAAGGTGACGTTCGATCCGGCCAGGGTCGATCTCGAACGGGTGTTGATCCAGTTCTGGGAAAGTCATAATCCGACACAGGGCGACCGCCAGGGCAATGATGTCGGGACCAATTACCGCAGTGCCATTTATACCCACGACGAGAATCAACGCGTTGTTGCGCAGAAGACGCGCGACGCCTACCAATCGGCCCTCAGTGCCACCAAGCTGGGCGCCATCACGACCGAAATTGCGCCGTTGAAAACTTATTTCACCGCCGAGGAATATCACCAGGATTACCTGCAAAAAAATCCGAACGGCTATTGCGGACTGGGTGGGACCGGCGTCAAGTATCCGGTTGCCGCGGTCGACGGCTCGAAAATCCAGTCGGTCGCTGCCAAGACCCCGCCGCTGGATGGCAAAAAACTCAATTTCGAGCGCCAGCTGGTCGTTTTCGAAGCCGAGGATTGTGCCTTCTGCCGCCAGTTCAAGGCCGATGTGCTGGATCACTGGAAGTCGCCGGTGGCCGTTGTGCGCACGCTCAGCCCCGAAGCGCCGAGCGGCTGGTCGCTGGAGAAAGCCTTGTTTGCCACGCCGACCATGGTGCTGTTCGAAAACGGCAAGGAAGTGTCGCGCTATACCGGCTTCAATGGGGAAACCGCGCGCTTCTGGCAATGGCTGGGGCAGCGCCTGCTGACGCCGGAGCAGCGTCGCATCGCTTTCGAACAGGGGACGGAACGCCCATTTACCGGTTCCAACCTCGATGAAAAGCGACCCGGTACCTTTGTCGATCCGGTCAGCGGCGTCGCCTTGTTCCGCAGCGATACCAAATTTGAAAGCGGCACCGGCTGGCCGAGCTTCTTCAACCCGCTGCCCGGCGCCATCTCCGAACATGTCGATGCCAGCCACGGCATGCGCCGGGTCGAAGTGCGCAGCGCCAGTTCAGGCATTCACCTCGGCCACGTGTTCGATGACGGCCCGGCACCGACCTACAAGCGTTACTGCATCAATGGCAATGTGCTGAAATTTGTGCCGGACAACGAAAAATAAAGCGTTATCCGGCCCTTAGAGACTGATTCGCGAATGGCCGATGCCGCCGCCCTTGTCTACCTTGATCTGGGCTGGAATGCGCTCTTTAAGCCCCTCGACGTGACTGATCACGCCGATCATCTTGCCGCTGGCGTTCAGGGTGTCGAGTGCGTTGAGCGCCACTTCCAGCGTGTCGGCATCGAGCGTGCCGAAGCCTTCGTCGAGGAATAGCGAGTCGATCGAGGTTTTGTGACTGACCAGGTCGGAGAGCGCCAAAGCCAGCGCCAGGCTGACCAGGAAGCTTTCGCCGCCGGACAGCGTGCGCGTATCGCGGGCAACCTCGCCTTGCCAGCTGTCGACGATGTCCAGTTCCAGTTCGCCGGTCGATTTTCGGCGCAGCAGGTAGCGGCCGTGCAGTCGGGCAAGGTGGTGGTTGGCAAGGTGCAGCAGATGGTCGAGCGTCAGGCCTTGGGCGAATTTACGGAATTTGCTGCCGCTGGCCGAGCCGATCAGGCTGTCGAGCCGTTGCCAGATATCGCTTTCGGTCGTTTGCGCTGCAATCTCGGCGAAGAGCGCCTGCTGGCTCTGGCGGGCCTGTGCGTCACGGGCGAGCAGGGCGCGCACGGCACCTAGCTGTTCGCTCAGCGTGCGTAAATCGGCTTCGCCGGCCGCCAGTTGCTGTTCAAGCTCCGGTAATTCGGAAATCGGCTGATTCTGACCGTCGACCGTGGCACTCGGCGGTGCTGCCGCCTGCAAGCGAACCTGCTTGTCACGAGCTGCATCGCGCAAGGCTTCGGCCTTTTGTTTGGCCTGCTGGCAGGTTTCCTTGAGTTGCGTCAGTCTTTGTTTTTCATCCACAGCCAGCAAGGCGGCGGAGAAGGCCGCAAGATCGGCAAAGGGGCTGGCTGTCAGCGCGTTCTGCCAGTTTTGCGTAGCTTCGCGCAGGGTGGCCTGCTGGCGGCTCAGGTCGCTGCCCAACTGCGTCTGGCGTCCGGCCAGTGCGGCCAGTTGCTGGCTGAGTTGTTCGATGGACTGGCTGTCTTGGTCAAGTCGGCGGATCAGTTCATCGTTGCCGACGGTGTCGGGGATTTCCACGACCATCGGTGCCTGGCCATCGACAACGGAGAGCGCATTGCGTCGGTTGAGCCACTGTTCAGCCTGAGCCTGTGCCGCTTCGCTGCGGCTTTGCTGGCGGCTGATGGTTTCGGCCAGTTCCTGGCGGCGGCGTTCGTTCTTCTGCCACTCCTGCCACTCGGTTTCGCGCGTTTGCAGCCAGATGGCGGGCTGATCCGGGCGGTCGTAGCCGGCGAGCGTGAAGGCGCTGTTCAAGCCTTGGTCGAGTTCATCGAGTTCCTGCTGCTGGCTGGCCAGCGTCTTTTGGTTTTCAGCCTGCCTTGCCAGACCATTGTTGAGCGCTTGCTGTTGCAAGGCGTGCTGGTTGAGCGCCATTTGCGTGGCCTGGGCGCACTCGGTCAGTTGTTTTTCGGTCAGTTTGACGGCTTGTTCGCATTGCTCGGCAGCTTGCAGTGACTGGCTCAGGGTTGCGACCAGTTGCTCGGCGGCGAGCAGGCGTGCGGCCAGCAAGCCGGCCTCCTGCCAATCGTCGATGCCTGGCGCTGTGTCGGCTAGTGCGGCGCAGAGTCTGGCCCAGTCGCTGAGTTGCCCGGCCAGTTGCTGTTCGAGCTTGAGACGCTGCGCTTCGCCTTCCTTCTGCTCGGTCTGGCTGGCGATCAGCGCATCGCGCGCTTTTTGGCCGGTTTGCGTGTTGGCTTCAAGCGCCGCTTCAATCTCCTTCACGGCGCGTTCGGTGGCCGAAATATCGAGCGATTGATACGCCGCAATGGCCGGATGCTCGGCCGAACCGCACAGCGGGCAGGGCTGGCCGGGCTGCAGATGCTGGCGATGGGCTTCCAGATCGCGGATGCGACGTTCCTGCTCCAGTAGTTTCTGCTTGTCATCGAGCTGAGACTTGAGTGACTTGTGTTGTTCGCGCAGCGCCAGCAAGGCTTTGTCCTGCACCTCGATTTTCAGGGCCAGCTGAGCCGATTTGGTTTTATGGCGGGTGTGCTGGCTTGCCAGGTCGCGGCGCTGGCCGGCGAGTTGTTCGAGCTGCCGCCAACTGCCGAGATGGTTCTGCGCGATCTGCCATTGTTGGCGCAGTTCGCCGAAATGACGCCCGGCGAGCAGCTTGTTCTGATCGTCGCGCGCTTTTTGTGCCGCAGTCTCGGCGGTGATTTTGGCCTGATTGGCGCTGTTGACCGCGACAAGCCGGGCGGCCAGCTGGCGCTCATGCTCAAGCTGCTCGCTGGCCAGTTGCTGCTGCATTTTTTGTACGCTCAGCACGTTGTTGAGCAGTGTCTGGCGCTGGTCGAACTGGCTGCGCCAGACGGCCAATTGTTCGCCCAGTCGGGCGCGTTGCGGGTGGCGGGCGCTGAATTCGGCCAGTTGCCGGCTTTCGGCTTGCAGCCTATTCAGTTGGGTGGCGGTGCGCTCAGCCAACCGTTCGGCCACCGCGCTGGCGCTGTGATGGCGGGCGTACAGCGTGGTCTGCAATTGCTGGTGCTGTTCGCCCAGCGTCTTGAGTGCTGATTCACTTTCAGCGCATTGCCGGGCGCTTTGTTGCCAGTGCAGATGCAGCGGCTTGATTGCTTCGGCCGGCTCGCTGCCGCTCAAGCGGCGGAGTTCCGGCGCGGCAGCCTCCAGCGCATTGCCGGCCGCGCGCAGTTTTTCTTCGGCGCTCCGCATTTCCTGTGCATTCAGGGCCAGATCAAGGCGCCACTGGTGCTGCTGGCGGACGAGCTGATGCTGTTGCAGCAGCGCGCTTTGCCGGGTGTCGAGACCGACAATTTCGGTTTGCTTGCTGTTGCGCTCTTCGTCGCTCAGCAGGGCCATGCCCTCGGCGCGTGCTTTCAGTTGATCGAGTTCGGCCCGCGCATTGCGTGCCTGCTCGAAAACGCGCTTCGAAATGTCGCCATAGATTTCGCTGCCGGTCAGCTCTTCGAGCAGTTCCGCCCGATCATTGGCGCTGGCATTGAGGAAGGCGGCAAAACCGCCCTGGGCGAGCAGCATCGACTTGGTGAAGCGCGGAAAATCGAGGCCGGTGATCTCGGCGATGCGCTTCAGCTTGTCGTTGGTCTGCGTGCTGAGGATGCTACCTTCGCCGTTGGCTTCGATTCTGGCCAGTTCCACCTTGGGCGCCTGCAGTGCGCCATCGAGCCTGTCGCGTGAGCGGCGCTGGCTCCAGAAGGCGCGGTAGACCGTGCCTTTGACCTCGAATTCAACCTCGGCCAGACAATCGGCGGTGTGCCGCGTCATCAGGTCGTTGTCGCTGGCCGAAATTTTGTCGAGCCGTGGCGTCTGGTGATAAAGCGCCAGACAGATGGCATCGAGCAGCGTCGATTTGCCGGCGCCGGTCGGGCCGGTGATGGCGAACAAACCGTTGTCGGTGAAGGGCGGGCGGGTGAAGTCGATACGCCATTCGCCCTTGAGCGAATTGAGGTTCTTCAGGCGCAGGGTGAGGATTTTCATAGGTCCGGCTCCTGCAGGGCTGCGACCACGCTGCGGTAACGCTCGTTGAGCGATTGCTGCATTTCGTCGCTAAGTTCTTCCTGGGCCAGACGTCGGGCAAACACATCGTTCGGGCTGAGTTCGTCCAGCCTTTCGCTTGCCGCGGCCACCAGTCTTGCGGTGGCGTTGCCGCGCTGGCGGCGGATGCGCAGCACTTCGACCGGCCAGCCTTCAGTCAGCGCTTCGATGCGCGCCGGCAGGTCGGCCAGGTAATCGTCTTCGGCAACGGTCACTTCCAGCCAGGTCGGGCGTTCACGCGTGCCTTCAGCCGCTGCCGCGCCAATCGGGCCGGACAGCGAGGCGAGGCTGCCGCTGATCGCAACCAACCCCTGAAAGCGCGGTACGGGCAGGGCGCTGACCGATTGCAGACCGTTGGCATCGAGCTCGACGAGCAGCATTTCCTTTTGCTGTTTGGCCTCGTCGAAACTGAGCGGAATGGGCGAGCCGCTGTAGCGGATATGTTCCAGTCCGCCGACTTTCTGCGCTCGGTGAATGTGGCCGAGGGCAATGTAGTCGACCGGCGGAAAGGCACTGGTCGGGAAGGCTTCGAGCGCGCCGACGTAGATTTCGCGGACCGATTCGCTGGCGCTGGCACCGACTGTCGTCAGATGGCCGCTGGCCATGATCGGCAAGCGGATCGCCAGCGCGTCCATTTTTGCCTGCGTAGCCGTGTAGACCGCAGCATAGTGCTGCTGGATGGCCTGTTGCAGCGACAACTGCTTTTCCTCGGCGCTTTGCCCGGCCTGGCTTTTCAGCAGGTCGCGCGGGCGAATGAAGGGAATCGCGCAGAGCAGGCAGCCCGGCTCGCCGTTGCGCTGGTTCAGCAGCAAAACCTGTTCGGCCGGGTCGTCGCTGATCGTCGGGATCACGCTTGCGCCAAGCCGGTCGAGCAGGGCGCTGCTTTCGCCCAGTGTCGCTGCCGAATCATGGTTGCCGCCGAGCAACACCAGCGGTACGCCAGCCGCATGCAGCCGGACAACCAACTGGCTGTACAGCTCGCGGGCATAGCTCGGCGGCGTGCCGGTATCGAAAATGTCGCCAGCAATCAGGATGGCATCGATTGCCTGTTTCTCAACCTCGATCAGCAGCCAGTCGATCAGCGCCTGATGCTCGGCCTGCCGGCTCTTGCCCATGAAGTGCTGGCCGAGGTGCCAGTCGGAGGTGTGGAGAATGCGCATGTCGGAAAGTAGAAGCCGGAAGAGGGGGGATTTTAATCGTTGCTGCGGATCGCCTTGAGCATCCGGTCATAGAGCACGACATTGACCGTCGCAGCGAGGTTCATGCAACCGTGCGTCGGGATATAGACGATGTCCTGGCACCAGTCGGTGACGCTCTTCTTCAGGCTGCCGTCTTCCGGCCCGAAAATATAAAAAGCCCGTTCCGGATGGCGGTATTCAGTCAGCGGTTTGGCCTCGGGGTGAATCTCGATCGCCACCGGCGTACAGCCAAAGGGAATCACCTGCTGCAAATCATCAACGCCGATCAGCGGTAATTGCAGATGAACCTGCTTGGTATCGGTCCGAAACTCCGCCGCCCGCTCATAACGTTTGCCGGTGTAAAACACCGAATTCACGCCGTAACACCCCGCCGCCCGCATGATCGCCCCGACGTTTTCCGGGCCTTTCGGGTTGTATAAACCAAGACAGGCATAGCCGGTGTAATCCTTGACGGCCTGGTTGCGGGTGAGGGTGGTCTTCATTCGATATGATTCAATAGTAAAAGCGCGGCCGTCATTATCTTCCGGGGAGAGGCTGTTGGGGCGGGATTGTCGAACTTGAAGTCGAGCAGGCTGGAGATATTTATGTGAGTTTCTATCAGGTATCACCCGATTGATCAGTGATCTGGCTCGATTCAGCCGGGAGCGGCCAGACTCCTGCTCCAAATCGTTGCATCCACAGTGCGCTACCGCACAGTCAATTCTTTTGTTCAACTGTCATAGTGCCGGATGCTGGCGCTGGACAAAAATAGAGCGCGAGCTCAAGCCAAATAACTGAAAGATAACCATGGATATCGTGCTCGCGGCTCTACAAAGCGGTATTGCCAGCCTTGCCTCGTATCTGGCGGCCCATGTACTGCTCTGTTTGGTGCCGGCATTTTTCATTGCGGGCGCCCTTTCGGCGCTGGTGCCCCAGCAATCGATCGTGCGTTTTCTCGGGCCCGCCGCGCCCAAGTGGGTGGCGTATCCGGCCGCTGCGGGTGCGGGTAGTTTGCTCGCTGTGTGCTCATGCACGGTACAGCCGCTCTTCGCTGGAATTTACAGCAAAGGCGCGGGGCTAGGCCCAGCCATTACTTTCATGTTTTTTGCACCAGCGGCCAACATACTCGCCCTGTCTTACACCGGGGTTGCGCTCGGTGCTGACTTTGCCATTGCCCGACTCGTGCTATCGCTGGTATTCGGTATCGGCATCGGGATGATCATGGCCTTGATTTTTCATCGCAGCGATACTGTGCGTCTGGACAATACCGCCGCCTTTGAGGGCGGTGAGGGGCTATCCCGCCATACACTAATCTTTCTCGGTGCGCTGATTGTGTTGCTGCTAGGCGGTACGCTCAAGCTGGATTTCCTGACCACACCGTTACTGAGCGTTGAACTGCCCTGGGCGACCGCGGTAGCGATTCAAAACTCGCTCAATGCGCTGCTCCCTATCGATCTGATCAAAGGCGACGAAGGCCTGAGCGTGCAGGGCGTCATTCTCATCGGCATGCTCGGACTGATTGCCCTTGCCGCTTGGCGTGGTCTGGGCAAGGTCGATGACGGCTTCACTCGTCTGACCTTCGCATCACTTGGTTTGATTGCCGCCACACTAATATTCGCGGCGCTGGGCATTGTGACCAACGATACCGGCCTCGTGGTCACCCTGTCGGGCCGCACCCTTGTCGTAGCGGCGATGCTCATCAGCTTGTGGTCACTGAGTCGTCGCTTTGAAGCATGGGATATTCAGCAATGGCTGTGGGAAACCTGGCGTTTTGTGAAGATGATTTTCCCGCTGTTGATCGTGGGGGTATTTGTGGTCGGTGTGATTCGAATGTTCATTCACCCCGAATGGGTGCAGGCGATTGCGGGCAGCAACTCGGTTTTGGCTAATATGGTGGGCGTTATGTTTGGTGTTTTCATGTATTTCCCGACGCTCGTTGAAGTACCTATCGCCAAGATGTTTCTCTCGCTGGGCATGCACCCCGGCCCACTGATCGCTTATTTGATGGCCGATCCGGAACTTTCCTTGCAAAGCATCCTTATTACGTCGGCAATCATCGGCAAGCTCAAGGCTTGGACCTACGTCGGCTTGGTTGCCGTCTTTTCTACCCTGGCCGGTTTGACCTATGGTGCATGGACGGATGGGACATCGATCAGCACCGTCGCCCTCGGATTCGTGGCGTTCATCGCGGTCTTGTTCGGTGCCTTGCATTATATGGATAAGCGGCAACATGCCGCACACGCCCTGTAGGGTGTCACTCCAAGCCGCTCATTCACTCGCAGGAGCTCCCCATGGACATCAAAATTCTTGGCAGTGGTTGTGCCAAATGCAAGCGACTCGAACAACTAACCAAAGAAGCCGCTGATGCTATCGGTGTCGAAGCCACGTTCGATCACGTGACCGATATCAATAGGATCATGGCTTATCCCATCTTGGCCACGCCGGCACTGGTGATCAACGAAGACGTCAAGGTCGCGGGTCGCATGCCGAGCAAAGAGGAGATTACCTCGTGGCTGAAGGCGGGTTAACCGCTCTGGCTGACCTGTACTGTCCGCGACAGGCAACACTGTGCCACTGCTCCACCCATATACCGGCCGTTTGACACATGAGAAGATGACCGTCACCTTTGGGCATGCTACTGCCAGTGGGGAATGGCTGCTTTCGGGAAGTGGAATGTCAGTGACCGCTTTACGGTGATCAGCCCAAGAAGGCGACGGTCGCTTCCGTGCCCATTGCCGCCCGATGACAATTGCAAGCACTCTGACGGCTTTCTGATTCCATTGCAGCCACCCCAACCCCATGAGTGAGGCCTCAATCTCGGCCAACGGTTATCGGGGCAATGTTGCCAAGTTGGCAGCTACGGGGCACTTACCACTTACGCAGAATTACAACTCTTCAAGGTGAGACACAGCAGCAGATTTGCGAATCTGGATCACATCGACAATAGGCATTTTTCCCGACGGGGCATACCCGGCATGATGAAAGCCGGACGTAGGTGAGCAGACAACCTTGCCGTTGTTCAGGGCGGCACGGGCGGCAGACAGGAATGATCCGGTTGTCCATAGCGGCGATTCTGCGACATCAGGCTGGCGACCCCGAAACCCATTGGGCAAACGACAATCCAACACCCCATTAACATAGGCTCGGTCATGGGCAATCGCGATGTCCTTGCGACTCAAGGGCAGCGGCTCGCAGAGCCGAATCGGCAATCCCTGTGCCTGCCAATCAGTAACGACCCATGCGGGTTTTTTAGGGCTGGGAGATTCTGAGGTATCCGCAACCGAGATTCAGCAGCACATGGCGACAAAGCTACCCTAGCTAGGAAATTTTGCGGCTGAGTTCGATATTGAAGCATGTATTGCCTATGCACCTCACAGAGACGACCCAGCGGTACAGACAGGTGATGCTAGCCCACTGGCTAATCGCGAACTACCTCTTGCCTCCAATGAATCGCTATCAGCCCGTACAGAAATACTGGATGACGACGAAGACTGGAACGACAGATTCCCTTTAGACGGTTTGGGGGCGGAACCGCATTGTTGGCTTTTCCATGACCTCTACGACCACAGTTATGGCTATGCTGCGCCAGCCCTCTCGCAGCATGACTGCCTGCGAGTCGGAGAAGTACGCATCGACATCGTTACTGAGCTACAACTGAAGATGATTACCGTTCGATAAATTGGCCAGGGCCAACGCCCATGTGTGTCTTGAAAGCCCCGGCTGTTTCTGGATTTATCGTTCGTGACACTTGTTGGGATGGCCCGAAGTGCTCGTGGTGCCCGTGTTTGTCGATCCGCAATAAATACAGTGCCCCCCGTCGCTACCATGTTTGTGACATCGGTCTGGATGACCAGAGGTACTTGTGGTGCCGTAGTTTGTTGAGTTACAGAACACGCAATGTTTTGAATCCACGCCGGTATGCTCATGGCACCCATGGGGGTGGCCTGAACTGTTCGTTGTTCCGAAATTTGAAGAGCCGCAGTACTTGCATTTCGTTGCCATTCTTGAACTCCTAATAGTTGAGCGGTTGTTGTTTGTTTATCTGCATCAGTCGGCCAAGAGAGTGTTGTACGGAATTATCAACTCAACTCGTTTTGCATTTTAATGCCGGTAGCCTCTTACTGAGCTGCAGTTTCCATAGGCATCCGACAGGATGTGACGGATCGATTTAATTTCGGCCTGACTGCATACATACGACACAAAATGACGCTAGTCGGCTAATAATGACATCCAGGATGGATTAGTCATCTGCCATCAATCTCAACTCATGGAATCGCTCATGCGCCCATTTTCAAAATCCAAACTCCTTGCCCTGCGACAATGCCCAAAGCGCCTCTGGCTGGAAGTTCATCGCCCGGACTTGCGAGAAGACTCCGCTGGAACGGAGGCACGTTTCCAGGTTGGTTTTCAAGTCGGCGATATTGCCCGCCAGATCTATGACGCCAGAGGAGATGGGGCGTTAATTGACGTCGGAAGCGAAGGCTTTGAGCGAGCATTCAGTCGCAGCGCAGAACTGCTTGAAACCGCTCAGCCCATTTTTGAAGCCGGTTTTTCAGCCGGTGGCGCACTGGCTTTCGCGGATGTCATGCTGCCAGAAAAAAGAAATGGGCAATTGGCCTGGCGAATGGTCGAGGTCAAATCCTCGACCAGCGTCAAGGATTACCACCGCGATGATGTAGCCGTTCAAGCCTATGTTGCCAAGTCTGCCGGCGTGCCTCTTCAAGCCATTTCACTGGCCCACATCGACAGCTCATGGGTTTACCCCGGAAACAGTGATTATCAAGGCTTGTTAAAAGAGAACGATCTCACTACAGAGGCCTTCGCCCGGCGCGAGGAAGTTGAAAGCTGGATCGCTCAAGCGCAAAACATCGTTGCTGAATCTACCGAGCCGGCAATCGCTATTGGAGCGCACTGCGACTCACCATTCGAATGCGGATTTTTCGGCTATTGCAGCCGTGATGAGCCGAAGCCGGAGTTCCCGGTATATTGGCTCCCGCGATTCGCCTCTGCCAAGGTTCGGGAACTGGCTGCTGAAGGTGTGGATGATCTCAGACACGTGCCCGACGACCTGCTTAACAGTAAGCAACAACGGGTCAAGGAACACTCCCTGGCCGGCACCGTGTATTTTGATGCGGAAGGCGCTTCCGCCGACCTCTCGCCGTATCAACTTCCCGCCTATTTCCTGGATTTCGAAACCATTCAGTTTCCCGTCCCGATCTGGAAAGGCACCCGTCCGTACCAACAGATCACGTTCCAGTTCAGCCTGCATGTTTTGTCAGCCGAGGGCGAGCTTGAACACTCAGATTTTCTTGACCTCTCGGGCAACGACCCTTCCGAAGCTTTCGCGCTAGCCTTGGTTAATGTCTGCGGCCAGCATGGACCGGTGTTCGTCTACAACGCAGGATTTGAGAAGGCCCGCATTCGGGAACTCGCCGAACGTTACCCAGAATTGAGCGAATCGCTGCTTGCTATCAACGAACGCGTCGTTGATCTTCTCCCGGTCGCAAGGGAACGCTACTACCACCCCAGCCAACAAGGAAGCTGGAGCATCAAGAAGGTGTTGCCGGCGGTCGTTCCCGAACTTCGTTACGACGCTCTTGACGGTGTTCAGGATGGCGGAATGGCCATGGAAGCTTTCCTGGAGGGCATTCACCCGGACACGACAGTTGAACGCAAATCCGAAATCCAACAACAACTCCTGGCCTATTGCCAACTCGATACCTACGCCATGGTTCGCCTGTGGCAGGTCTTTGCCGGCCGGAACGACCTGAGGCTCTGAACCATGCCCAAACGCCCTGACTCTCTCGAAACGCTTCAGATTGCATTGGAATTGATACAACGCATTCCAAAGGGTCGTACCGTCACTGCAGCAGAACTCCGGCAACAGCTTTCCGATGCCGGATTCGAGCGCGATATGCGGACCATCCAGCGACAACTGGAAACGCTGTCGGAGTATCTTGACCTTGATCGGGACGACAGCACAAAGCCTTACCGCTACTCATGGAAAGAGCGGGCAAAAGGCTTCTCCATACCCAGCCTGAGTGTCCAGGAATCATTGTTGCTTACCCTGGCAGAGCAACAACTACAAAATCTTCTTCCCGCCCGGTTGATGAAATCAATGGAAGGTTTCTTTGTCCAGGCACGCCAGCAGCTTGGTGCCCAGGACAGCACAAAGCACGAGCGAGAATGGCTGGAAAAGGTGCGCGTTGTGAGCACCGGTCAGCCCCTATTGCCGCCGAAGGTCGATCCCGATGTTTTTGAACAGGTCAGCAATGCGCTCTTCGCCAATCAGTGGCTGACCGTTGAATACAAGAACGCTGCGGGTAAGCAGACCGAAAGCCGGGTCATGCCATTAGGCTTGGCACAGCAAGGGCCGCGCATGTATCTTGTGTGCCGGTTTGACGGCTATGACAATGAGCGGAGCCTTGCACTGCATCGCATTGTTTCCGCCCGAACCTCAACCTTCACTTTTGTGCGCCCCAAGGATTTTGATCTTGGGCAATACGACAACGATGGGCGATTTGCCTATGGAGATGGGGAACTTGTTCGACTGAGCTTCCGTATTGAGAAGGAAGCTGGGCTGCATTTGCTCGAATCGCCACTATCTGCTGAACAGGAAGTTGTGGAGCTCGAGGATGACTACGAAATTTCAGCCACGGTCGTGGATTCGGCGATGCTGGAGTGGTGGTTAAGAGGGTTTGGGGAAGCGGTGAGAGATATTAAAAAATCCATGGCAGTCAATGCCGGAGGGAAAATGGCATGAATTTGTTCGTGGGTTCAAAAAATGTGGCTGTGGTGAAGCTATCAGAATGGCTGGATTGGGCCAGCGGTAACAATGACAATGTATCTATCGTCTTGCCAATGATTCAACGAGGTTCGGTGTGGAAGCCGGAGCAAATTATCAATCTCTGGGACACCTTGTTGCGAGGGATGCCGATCGGCAGTTTTATGCTGAATTCCGTTCCTCTTGGCACCAAAGTCTTGCGCATGGGTATTAAAAACGAAAAAGCGGAAGAATTGAAGAGCCCTGGGTATGCATTGCTAGATGGACAACAGCGCACATTGTCAATGCTAATTGCATGGCAGTCAAAAGTGCTGATGGATCGCCGGCTTTGGGTGGACTTTGCTGATGAGGCAAATGTAGGTCAGGTTTTCAGAATGCGAGTGACAACCGAGAACCAAAAATTTGGCTTTCAGCGGCAATCACCTTCAACCAAATTACCACTGGCGGATCGTCGAAAAGCCATCTTGGCATATGAGGCGGAACACGGAGACAAAGCTCCGCTCGATTTTTTGAAAACATGTCCATACGTAAATGGACATAGTTTACCGCTTGACCTGAAGGAGTTGATTCAGAGGTGGGTTTGCATAAATTGTTCAGAAAAATGGAAAGCGGAGGTTTGTTCGAAGCTTAAAAAGATTAAAAAATGGCGCCCCTTGTTGAATAATGAGTCAAACAAGTCTGCCTGGGAAGAATATCTCGTTTGGGATGCTCTTGACGAAAAATTGCAGATGCAAGCCATAGGGTATGTTGAATCGCTTTCATTCGCGCTAAATCAATTATTCATCCTCGAAATTCCGCTAATTAAGGTCCGCGACGAGATAATTAATAACAATGACGACTCGCTTGAACCGCCACTAGCAATTCTGTTTAAGCGAATCGGAACTGGTGGAACAGATTTGTCCACCGCCGATTATGCCTACTCAGTCATAAAAAATCGTTATCCGGAAACATATGAACTCGTAGAAACTCTTCATGGTGTTGGGAGTATTTCAACTACTCTGACTGACACAGATTTGGTAATGACCGCCTTACGTTTGGCTGTTGCTGAAACAAAGGCAACTAAGGATGTCGCCAATCCAGATAAGCAGGAATTCCATCGCATGCTTAAAATTGGTGGAGATGGACTGATTCAGAAGTTTTTTGGTCTTATTGATTCAAAAGAACTCGGACAGTCTTTCGCTGAGCTTGAAAGCATCTTGCTTTACCACAAGGACACGAATCCCAATGGACTTCCCCGATTAGCTTTCCCATTGCTGGGGCGACCATTGATTCAGGTTTTATTACGATGGATTCGTATGACCAAGGATGTGAATGGGACTTGCGAGATAAACCGTGATGAAATTATCCGTTTCGTTTTGTTCTGGATAATGTGGGTCAAAGATTCAGGAAATGCTAGCCGGATTGCATTTTCCAAATTGGAAAGTGTTAGTAAAGATTATCTTCTTGGGAAAACGATTGCTGATCTCTTAATTAAAGAGGAGGTTGCGTTTCCACTGATCAGTCCTGATGAACTGGAAAAAGTTGCAAACTTGGTGTATTCGATTTCTCCTTCAAATCCAAAAAAGCCATTGCGTGGTTGGCATGGCCGTTTTTTTGATGAAACTGACAATGAGGGTCACAAAAGTGCACGGACGTTTTATGCACGTTGGTGGAATAAAAACAACAGCTATACTCATACTGTCCTGCTTTGGTTACAACGTGAATATGTAGCAACGCTCACTGGTGTGATGTACGCGGGGCGGGAAGATGACACACCCTATGACTATGACCACCTGTGCCCGTCTAACCATTGGCATGGCTGGACAGGTGAAGGCAATAATCCTTCCAGCCTGACAATGTTTTGTGAAAACAAAGAAGCACTTGTGCGTGTTGGTAACAGTATTGGCAATCTACGGGTCTGGGATAGCGTCAAGAATCGTAGCGATGGAGATACAGCACCTGATGTGAAGCTGAAGCTGAAACAGATCGATGGGGTTGGTCAAGAGTTTGAGCCAGCCACCCAGAGCGAGCTATTGAACTGGAGTGCGATTCCGGGGACGCACACGCACGAATGGCTAAAATGTTCTCGTGATGAGAAAAATAAAAGGGTATGGGATGAAGACCGCGCAGCGGCATTCCAGAATGCTGTCGAACAGCGAACTTTCTACCTTTACAAGCGTTATTTTGATGAACTTATTTTCAGAAAATGGATGAACAGCTAAATGTCTATCAAGCTAAACTTAGATGAAACTCAATTAAATGAGCTGCGCCAAGCTAGAGGAAAAGATCCGTTACTTGTGCCGAATATATTTTGGCAAGAGTTCATTGAGAACAATGACAAAATTGATAGATCTGACTTCCCTAGCCACATTAATTTCTATTCATATGTAATTACAGATCGGGAGTGGTTTACAGATGTCATCCACTCTCTGAAGTATTTATATATCGAGAATAAACGCCTCCCGGAAAATCTGGGTGGCGTCTGGCTAACGTGCAAATTAGAACCAAAAAAAACCATGCCAAAAATCGATATATTTAACGGGGCACATCGAGTGAAAGGTAATTTCCGATCAAACGGATAGCTATATTCTAGTTCATGGTTAGTTTGATTAAAAACTAGCTCCTGCTATTTGAGGATTATCGACGATCTGGTTGCCGTGCGGTCGGGTTAGTGTGCGAATGGCAGGTACAAACAAGGCGCCGTCCGCGAAATATCGCAGTCAACGCCTTGAAACCCCAATACTTTAAGGGCTCATACCAGCGACGCATTATGTCGGAGCGCAGTCGATACTGTTTCCGTCATCCCTCATGGAAACTATGTCATGGACCGGCGCCAATTTGTGCAAACTCTGTCAGCTTTAGCTGCATCTTCGATTCTGCCCACCACGGGATTTGCAGGAGCAATGTTTTCAGGCATGCTACCGAAAAGCGCCGAGCTACTTGGTCGACCTGAAAACATATTTAATAACGATTGTTCTTGCAGGGCGCCCCGAATCGGGGTGATTGCAGTTGGTAGCCCCGGTGGAGAGGTGCTCACGAGTCTGTACGGAAGGCTTCCTCACCTAGATCGCTCAATCGCTATCGACAATTTCCCCTTGGAATTAGATCGCGTTGAGGCGAATCGAAAGATTCTCGTCAGTAACTCACTGTCTGATATGTACGGTGGTAAAACTATGCCCTCGAAGTTTCGGGAGCATTATGTTAGTTACTTGAAGGATGAAATTGCAGAAGCTGTTGCCAATCTCGACCTGGCATTTATTGTCGTGAAGATGGGGTCTTATGCCGGCACTATAGTTGCCCCCATTGTTGCTGAGGTTTTGAGGAATAAAGGGATCACGAGCATTTGTGCCGCCATCACGCTATTTCACTATCAAGAAAAATTTCGCCGGCAAGTTTCCCTGGCCGGAATGTCTGCGCTAAAGGGCATCGCGAATGCAGTCGTTCCTATCTCTAGTGAAGCGTTAGCTCAGTCAGCACGACGCACCGGTTTGCTTTCACCCAGAATGGATCGGGCGATGACCGCTTATGAGGTAGCAACACAGGGCAGCATGGTTTGGCCGACAGGGGGCCTTGAGGTACGAATGACCAATGCATTTAGACGCGATGATTTCCTTAAATCCATTCCAGCTACAACTTTTGAGCAGATCTATCGAGGTGTGACTTCACCACTTTTTGAACCTGGATTGGTCACGGTCGATCTTGAAAGCATCGAGGATGCTTTGTCCAGCGACGGCCATGTGGCGCTGGGATACGGTCACGCCGTCGGGGTGAATGCCGCAGAAAAGGCTGCGCTTACCGCGATCTCTCACCCCTTGCTTGGAATGCAACGTCTGCGTTCCGCATCAAGCATTTTTGTCTCAATAGAGGGGCCTTCTGGAAAGCGCATGAAGATAAAAGATGTAAATGGCATCTTGAATACTATCAGAGCCCCCATCGGCCATGTGGATCATGGGCAACTCATCACCTTCGGTGCGACGTATAACCAAAATTTTGCAGACGAGTATCGGGTCACTATTTTGGCGGATGGGGTATCGGCAGAAGGTGCGATACGTGTGCTATGAGCGTGGAACTATCGCCTGTAAGCAAAGTGGGGAGCAATTAAATGCCCAACATAGGTCATCACTGGAGCCTGGTGGTTTCATGAGTGGTCAGGAACTAAAATGAGCAAAAAAATCAGTAGTGCAGAATATCCGTTAGAAAAAATATTCAGTTCGGAGTTCTCTTTCAACATCCCCTGCTATCAGCCGCTCTATACCTGGGATGAGGGAAAGGTATCCCGGCTATTTGACGATCTTTATGATGCCTTTCTACGTGGGCAGGAAGATATCTATTTTTTGGGCAGCATTGTGCTGATCAAATCGGATTGGTACCCCGATGCCGATGTGCTTGATGGTCAACAACGATTAACCACCCTGACTATCTTTCTAGCCGTTCTGGCTGAAGAATTTTCGGGCGAACAGCATGCTGAATTTCAGAATTACATCTGCCAACCAGCCTGCGCTAGCCAAGTACCTAAGCCACGCCTTCGGTTACAAGAGCATGATCGTTCATTCTTTGCCGATCATGTTCAGGCTGCCCAACTCGATCTTCTCCTGAGTTATACCCCGGCAGATCTCAAGAGTGAATCCAGAATCAATATTCAGGGCTGCGCAAGAGTGTTGAGGGAAAGGCTCAGAAAGTCCTTCGGGAATGACGCCGATAAGCTTTGGGCCTTCGGCTCGTTTCTGATGAAACGTTGCTTCCTGATCGTAATGTCCACACCAACCTTGAAATCTTCTATTTCCATTTTGGCAGTACAGAATAGCCGCAGGCGTGACTATTTTCCGACCCAAATTATCGAATCAGCAATGGCCCCGACAAACCAGATCGTTATAAAGCTCATCTACGATGGCGCGTCGAGTTCGCTATGAGTAAAGAGTGAATGCAAACCCGCCTTACTGAAAACCTCTATGCAGCATTCCCGCAGTTATATCGTGGCCGCCACAAGCCACCATCTGAAAGCTCTATGTGCTGGGGCTTCGAGTGTGGCGACGGCTGGTATCAGGTGTTGTATGACTTGAGCCAAGAACTCAGCAATTATCAGGCAGCGCATCCCACCCTGAATCTCGAGGTCGTTCAGGTCAAGTCAAAATTCGGTATCCTGCGCGTTCATCTGAACTACCGAGATGCAAATACTGAGAAGTTGATTGAACTTGCCCAACAGAGGGCCGGTGCCACTTGCGAACTTACCGGTAACGCCAGTGAATTTTGTGTGCACTGTCAATCAACCGGGAGCGCTGGCGGCAGGAATACTCTTCGTTGAGTTAGCCTCAATGTTTTCAGGAAATACCGGGTAGAGCCAAGTCCTCATTTCATCTCGTTCGGGATCGCAAATGCGTTCCCCTGAGATACTTACGAGTGCAGATCCAAGCGGCATGCCGGGAGTTGGTTGTATTAACCCGGCAAATTGATAGGGCGTTTGTGTTATGATATTGACATGAACAAAGAAGATGCCCGCAAGCTCAAGCCAGAGCAACAGAAGGAGAAGCGCAAGATAGCGCTTCGGATGCGAATGAACGGACGCGAATTTGCCGAAATTGGAGAAACGGTCGGGGTGCATCCCCGTACGGTCCAATACTGGTGGTCGCGTTATCAGGCAGAAGGTCTCAAGTCGGCGGTAGAGGGTGGCAAGCGTGGCACCGAGGTGGGCGAGCGACGCACGCTGAGTGTGGAACAGGAGTGGGTGGTACAGCAGTTGATCAGTGAGAAGATGCCTGACCAACTCAAGCTGTCATTTGCGCTGTGGACACGAGCCGCCGTTCAGGAGTTGATCTATCGTCGTTTCAAGGTCGACATGCCGATTCGGACGGTGGGTGAGTATCTCAAGCGCTGGGGTTTTACGCCGCAGAAGCCACTGAAGAAGGCGTACGAGCAGAAACCTGAATTGGTGGATGCCTGGCTCAAGGAGAGCTACCCAGGCATTGCGCAGCGCGCCAAGGAAGAAGGGGCAGAGATTCACTGGGGCGATGAAACGGGCATCCGTAGCGATTGCCAGCACGGTCGAAGCTATGCGCCGGCAGGGAAGACGCCTGTTCAACGAATGCCCGGGAGTCGATTCGCCACGAACATGATCTCGACGGTCACCAATCAGGGGAAAGTTCGCTTCATGCTCTACCAGGAAACGATGACGGCCCCGGTGCTGATTCGATTCCTGGCACGCCTGGTTCGGGAGGCCGGGCGCAAGGTGTTTTTGATTCTGGACAACCTGCGAGTGCATCACAGCAACAAGGTTCGGGACTGGCTGAAAAAGCACAGCGAACACATTGAGGTGTTCTTTTTGCCCGCCTATTCTCCAGAACTCAATCCGGACGAATATCTTAACTGTGACTTGAAGGCATTGGTTCATGGTGGGAAACCAGCCAAGAATCGGGATGAACTGGAATCAAAGGTGCGAGGCGCAATGATGAAAATACAGAATCGTCCAAAACGGGTTATGTCCTATTTTAGACATCGGAAAATCCAATATGCTGCCTAATGAACCTATTGGATTGCCGGGTTAATAATTGAACATCCGTAATGGAGTGTGCAGTTGTTGCTCAATCGCCTCCAACCCTATGGCCGAGGATCGGGCCGAGCGGCGGGTGTTTAATTTGTTACCTGCCGTTCGCGCTACTCGATTTTTTGGGGGTACTGCGGCCGCTCCTGGCCGGTAGTGTGAGTCCGCCAATGGCCGCTTTGCGGTAAGCCAGTTTGAAAAGTTGAGATTTGGCTGAATGGCTGCTTCGGAGAAGCTCGACTGGCCGGATTGGGCACACTGCAGCCATTCTGCGCGGGCTGGTCAATCCAACAACCGGCGTTCTCTCCAGCTCTCGCAACGTGATCTCTGGTTTGCTCGCTTGGCTGACTGGAAAAATTGTGCGGGAGTCTGGCTACATGGTCGAATCCCTTGCCGCAATTCAGGCGCTTGAAGCATTGCATCCTGAAACCGTGGCGTGGTGGAAGCAAAATACGCTTCACCTTGTCCGGACAGGGAAGTACTTCGTGTTTCAACAAGGCGGCGGTCATGTCATCGAGTAATGCCTTGCTGTGGCGGCCTGGCCTGGTCAATTCGGGCGCATAGCTTACTTGCAATGAAGGCTGTATAAATATACAGTTATCCGGTGTGCTTTCTTGCACGCCAAACCAACTCTAGGATTCTTCGCATGCTCGACCACATGACATTTCGCGTGACTGATATTTCCCGGGCCAAGGCGTTTTACAGCGCGGCCTTGGCTCCTCTGGGCTACAGCGTATGCTTCGAAGGAAATTACGGCTCAAACATGGTGGGGCTGGCCTATCCGGATTCATCCGAGCCTGATGGCAAGAAGGCGGATGTGTGGTTTATCGACGGGCCTTCACCGTACGGTGGCCCGGCTGCAACATCCGGTTGCCACCTTGCGTGGCGTGCAAAAAATCGGGCACAGGTCGATGCCTTTTACGCTGCGGCCATAGCCGCCGGTGGAAAAGATAATGGCGCGCCAGGTCTGCGTCCTGACTATCATGCAAACTACTATGGTGCGTTTGTCATCGATCCAGAGGGCAACAACATTGAAGCGGTTTGCCATTTGCCCGAGTAATTAACACACAGGGCGTCTTTGCCCTGGTGTGTTGATATTTCCGGGTCTATTCACTATTTCCTTTTTCGAAAGTCCGGAATGAAGGTTGAACATCGAATTGCAATCGCCGCATCGCCCGAAACGATCTTCCGGGTATATGAAGATGTCCGGAACTGGCACAGCTGGGACCCTGACACGAAGCAGGCGTCTATTGACGGGCCATTTCGCGTTGGTACTACGGGTCGTATCACGCCGCCAAAGGGCATGACAGTTCCTATGCTTCTGACCGAGGTGGAGCCTGCCAAATGCTTTACGGTCGAATCGAAAATCCCGCTGTTTCGGATGCTGTTCGAGCATGAGCTTGTACCCGTGGACGGTGTCACCGAGGTCGTTCACCGGGTTACTTTTTCGGGTCTCCTGTCCTTCGTTCTGGGCCCGATGTTGTCCAGGCAGTTGAACTCAGGTCTTCCTGTCACGTTGAGCAGGTTGAAGGCTCTTGCTGAAGGTGCCGGGACGGTCTGAGGCGATCGGCGATTTTGACTAATCAGTTGATGGCTTGCTGGGGCATGGCGAATTACGCCTGTTGCTGTAAGGCGCGCTGCCTTAGTAGGCGATCTTGATCGAAATCCGGTTTTCACCTGGTTTGAGATCGAACGCACTCTCAGAAAACTTGGGTGGCCCCATGACGACCGGATTGTTCGACAAGCCGTAACCCTCTGTCGGAAACATGCCGAAGCGAAGATTGAGCTTCTGGTCATTATTGGCGTCATGATAAACCATCATCGCATAGCGGCCCGGGGCCAGGCCATCGAGGTTGAGCGTGATGTTTCCTGCACGAGCGGGCAGGGAGACGATTTTCAATGCCTTATCTTCCTTCCTGAAGCTCTCCGGGTCGCTGTAGATGGAAGCACGAATCTGGCCGCTGTCATCACGCACATTCTCCAGCTCGACGACCAGTTTGCCGCTATCGGCAATCGCGTTTCCGGTGCCCAGCAGGCAGGCCAGCAAAAACGCCCGGATCGGCCAGCGTGATGACGCAGTTGTGGTATTTCCTGTTTTCATTTCAGCTTGTTCCATGTTCATCAGAGGCAATGATCCGGCGTGTATCGGAGAGAGGTCGAGGCTGTGGAGGTCTTTGCTCTCGCTTGAATAGCGCGAGCATACCCAAGATCTTGGCGAAGCAGTTTGCTTCCAGTGGTCATGCGTGCGCCTGGCATCAAGGCGAATTTGCCCCGGTTTTGATCCCGTCGGGCAAATCGACCAGAACGACCTTTTCTTGCGCCGGATGGGTTTGGGCAAATTGCCGGATGCGTTCGATGCGCGCTTCGGTGCCGGGATGGGTGTTGAACAGGGCGGGGCTGCTGGCGCTCGCTTCTTGTCTGGCAATTTTTTCGAAGAAGCTTGTCGCACCCTCGACGTGGCCGTAAAGCCGATAGAGTGCTTCAAGCGCGTCGGCATCGGCTTCTTCTTCCTGCCCGCGACTGAAGGAGAGAACGGGCAACATGCCGAGGCCGCCGACCCATTGCTCCATCAGGCCATCGCCCAGCCCGGAGAGACTGCTCAGGGTCATCGCGACGGCGAAGCCGCGGCCGATGGCGACAATCGGGTGGCGGTTGCGGACGTGAGCAATTTCGTGGGCAACGACCATGGCCAGCGCATTCTCATCCGGCAGGCTGTCGATCAGCCCCTGAAACACGATGATGTGGCCGCCCAGTGTTGCCATTGCATTGACTGTGTCGGATGAGGCGTAATGCACCGTGATATTCATGCCGGCCGGCAGGTTCATGACAGCGCCAAGGCGGTCGGCCAGGTTTTGCAGATAGGTTTGCCGTTGCTGGTCGAGCTGGTTGCCGGCAGTTGTCGGCCACCGGGTGGCCAGGCTTTCGGCCAGGGCCTTTTCCTCGGTGAACGGAATGTGCCGGGCAAATTGGCCGGCCAGCAGCGAGACGACCAGTGTGACGACGAGAATCAGCCCCGATATGCCGGCGACCAGAAGCGCAAACTCTCGCAGTGGATGGCTGGGTGAAACGTTGATCCCTTCCGGGACGGGGCGATTCTCGTAATCGGCCATGGATTTAGCGCGGGGTGACTGCCGTGCCGTAGGCGACGACCTCGACCGCACCGATGCCTTGTGCCGCATTTTTGCTGATCGATGCGGTTTCGAGACGAATGTTCCAGACGCTGGTCGCACCGCGCGCCCGGGCTTCGGCTTTCATGCGCAGGATGGCTTCGCGTCGGGCCCGTTCGAGCAAGGACTCGTAAGCGCTGACCCGGCCGCCGATGAAGTTGCGCAGGTTGGCGACGAAACGCTTGAAAAAATCGACCGAGATGACGACGCTGCCGGAAACCAGGGCGGCATCGATTGGCCCTTGCTCGGGGATTTTTCTCTCGCTGAAGCAGAGAATGTCGCGCAGTTCCTGCTCTCTCTGAATGATGCTGCGAAAGTGGCGTTTTTCGGCGATCTGTCCGAAGACAAAGCCGAGCAGCAGCATGACGCCAAATAGAATCAGATCGTACATCGCTTAATCCACCACGACGGCCGTGCCGTAGGCGAACAATTCGGCAGCACCGACGGCAACGGAAGAAGTTGAAAAGCGGACATTGACCACGGCATTGGCACCGATGGCTGTGGCTTGGGCCAGCATGCGCTCAATGGCTTCTTCACGCGATTCAGTGAGTAGTTCGGTGTAGCCCTTCAATTCGCCGCCGAAAATGTTTTTCAGGCCGGCCATCAGGTCGCGTCCAGCGTGTTTCGAGCGAACGGTGTTGCCGCTGACCATGCCGAGGTGTTTGATGATGTTTTTGCCGGGAACGGTTTCGATATTGGTGACGATCATGGAGAGGCCTTTTAACTTTGAGTGTAAGAGTGATGATGCGTGCTGACCGCACATCGCTGGCTATTTTATGCCCCTGGTGTTATTTGAAAAGCATTTTTGTCTACGGAGGCTCAGGTCCCGCAGAAAGTCTGATAAGCAGCGGTGACTTCGGCCGGAGCCGGTTCGGCATAAAGTGCGTCAGCCGGGCGTTCGTCGAATGGTTCGGCCAGTACGCCGAGCAGGCGCTCAAAAGGCGCGAGGTCGCCACGGTCGACGGCTGCTTCGAGGGCATTTTCAACCAGATGGTTGCGGGCGATATAGCAGGGGTTGGCGCGCTGCATGATGGCCAGTTGCGCCGGGCTGCGTTGCGCCAGGCGGTTCAGCCAGCGAGCCTGCCATTCGGTGTAGCGGGGGTTCTGGCCGAGCAGTTGCTTGATCGCCGCATCGCTGCCGTTGGCGGCGTCAAACAGGGCGCGGAACGCGTTGGTGAAATCGGCTTGCTGTTGTTGCAGCAGTTCGAGGAAATCGCTTGCCAGCGCACGGTCGACTGCGGCATCGCCTTCGGCGTCCAGGCCGAGCTTGTCGCGCATGACGGCAAGCCAATGCCGGGCGTGCCGCTCGGGGAAGGCTTCGATCTCAGCGACGGCCAGGCGCATGGCTTGTTCTTCGTCCGGATCGATCAGCGGCAGCAGGCATTCAGCCAGCCGGGCGAGGTTCCACTGCGCGATGTCGGCTTGCTGGTCGTAGGCGTAGCGGCCGTGGCGGTCAATCGAACTGAACACGGTGCCCGGGTTGTAGGCTTCCATGAAGGCGCAAGGGCCGTAGTCGATGGTTTCGCCGGAGAGAGTCATATTGTCGGTATTCATCACGCCATGAATGAAGCCGACACCGAGCCAGCGGGCGACCAGTTCAGCCTGGCGTTCGGTGACAGCTTCGAGCAGCCCGAGATAGGGGCGCTCTGTGCCGGCCAGCTGTGGGTCGTGGCGCTCGATGACATAGTCGGCCAGTTGCCGGACTTTTTCCGGGCCGTGGTGAGCGGCGAAGAATTCGAAGGTGCCAACCCGCACATGGCTGGCGGCAACACGGGTAAGCAGGGCGCCGGGCAGGGCGCGTTCGCGGCGCACCATGTCGCCTGTCGCGACGACAGCCAGCGCCCGCGTGGTCGGGATGCCAAGGGCGGCCATCGCTTCGCCGACGATGTATTCACGCAGCGCCGGTCCGAGTGCGCATTTGCCGTCACCGCTGCGCGAAAACGGGGTGCGGCCCGATCCCTTGAAGGCAATGTCGCGGCGCTTGCCGTGGCGGTCGATCACTTCACCCAGCAGCAAGGCGCGCCCGTCGCCGAGGCGAGGTGAAAAGCCGCCGAATTGGTGGCCGGCATAAGCCTGCGCCAGGGGATCGGCTCCGGCGGGCAGCAGGTTGCCGGCGAGCACGGCAACGCCTTGTGGGCTGGCCAGTTGGTCGGCGTCGGCCCGCAGTTCTTTAGCCAGTTGCCGATTGAGGCGTATCAATTGTGGCTTTGGGGCTGTTTCCGGAAGGCAGCGACGATAGAAGCCGTCGAGCTGACGGGCGTAGCTGTTGTCGAAATCGAACAGGGTGGGGCTGCCGGGGGCGTTGTGGATGGACATGTTTTTTTCGGGGCTAGGCTGGTCAGGCATGCGGCGCCAGCCGGGGGGCGGGCAGCCGATGGGCGTCGGATTCGACTGGCGCCACCGGCGATGGTTCCGGAAATCCGCGCGGGTGCAGGTTTTAGCGGCAGCGCCCGCCGTGCATCCGGCTGAATCCAAGGCCGCTGCTGTCGCTGCTGCCGGGCTGGATGCAGATGGTGACGCCGAGCGAACGGGCAGCTTTGTCGATGTCCGGCGGGAAGGGCGAAAACGGCACCGAGCGCTCGATGACCGACTTGATGTAGGCAATTTCATCGGCCTGATCGCCGGCATTGAGTACGACGAAGGATTTCAGCGAGCCGTCCGGATTGAGCCTGAATTGCACCGAGGCCGGGCGTATGCCCTTGCTGCGCGGATCGTTGCGGACATAGGCGGCGCTGCGGTTGAGGCGGCGCACCAGGCCATCCATATACATTTCCAGGCTGAAAGGATCGGCCGGCGGACCGTTCGGTCGACGTTCCAGCATGGCTTCGCCGGCCTCATCCTGCGCCGCCAGTTGGCGAGCCTGCTCACGGGCCATGGCCAGCGAGCGCTGGGCCAGCGTGGGTTTGGGGGCGGCTCTGGCTTGCTGGTCTATTTCGTTGAGAAAGCTGTCCATCTCCGCTTTTTGGGCAGCAGTCCAGGTCGGTGCCGTGGGGTTGCCTGGCTTGTTGGTGCTCAGGACACGGGGGCGCGGCGTGTTTTTACTATTTTTGGCCGGTGTTGCCGCTTTCTTTTCAGGAGGTGCGGCACTTGTTTCGCTGGCGGTCGGTTGGGCTGGCGGCGCCAGGCTGGCTTCCAGACGCAATGCGCCGACCGGACTGCTGGGCGGGGCGGTGTGGACTGCGAACAAAAGCAGCAAGTGAATCACCAGGGAAACGGCGAATGCCCGGTGAAGGGCGCGCTGTTCGGGTGATATATCGGAAATCGGCATCGGCGGGATTTTAAGCGCAGCAGGGCGGGCTGATGCACCGGGAAATCGGTGGCTCAAGGTAAATAATCGAAAATGTTGCTCGGATCGCGTGACAAATCCGGTTCGCACTTGCCAGCCGAAGCGCGGCTACTCCAGCCTCAGGTATAATGCCGGCCTTCCCGCCTAACACTGAAATCACTCTCAATGGCCGACATTCTTTGCCTCAAGGGCGACGCCGCCTTTTCCGCCTTCCGTCTGCAACGCCTGCAAGCCCGCCTGGTCGCGGCGGTGTCTGACATCGAATCGGTCGTCGCCGATTACTGGCACGTTTCTGCCCTCAAGCGTGCGTTGACCGCGGAAGAGCGCGCCAAGCTGGCGACGCTGCTGGAAGAGAAGGCCGCCACTGCTGAGTCTGGCGAACTGTTCCTCGTTGCACCGCGTATCGGCACCATTTCGCCGTGGTCGTCCAAGGCCACCGACATCGCCTGGAATTGCGACCTCGATGCCATCGAGCGTATCGAGCGCGTTGTCGCCTTCCATGTGGTTTTGCAGAAAAACCGGGCGTTGACCGCAGCAGAGAAGAAAATCGTTGCTGGCCTGCTGCACGACCGGATGACCGATTCCGTGCTGCCCGGTTTCGCCGCCGCCGGCGAACTGTTCCGCCATTTCGAGCCGAAGCCGCTCAATACCGTCGACGTGCTGGCCGGCGGCAAAACCGCGCTGGTTGAAGCCAACGGTTCGCTCGGCCTGGCGCTGTCCGACGACGAAATCGATTACCTGCTCGACGTGTTCACCAAGGCCGGCCGCAACCCGACCGACGTCGAACTGATGATGTTCGCCCAGGCCAATTCCGAACACTGCCGCCACAAGATCTTCAACGCCTCCTGGGTGATCGACGGCGAGAAGAAGGACAAGACCCTGTTCGGCATGATCCGCGAAACCCATGCCGCCGCGCCGCAAGGCACGATCATGGCCTACGCCGACAACGCCTCGATCATCGAAGGCGCGACCATCCAGCGTTTCTACCCGGATGCCGACCGCGGCTACAGCTACAAGGAAGAGCTGACCCACATCCTGACCAAGGTCGAGACGCACAACCACCCAACGGCGATTTCCCCGTTCCCCGGCGCTTCGACCGGTTCCGGCGGCGAAATCCGTGACGAAGGCGCCACCGGCAAGGGTTCCAAGCCGAAGGCTGGCCTCTGCGGTTTCTCGGTCTCCAACCTGAACCTGCCCGATGCGCCGCAGCCGTGGGAAAAGGCCTATGGCCGCCCGTCGCGCATCGCCTCGGCCCTCGACATCATGCTCGAAGGCCCGATTGGCGCGGCAGCGTTCAACAATGAATTCGGCCGCCCGAACCTGACCGGCTATTTCCGTACCTACGAGCAGGATGTCGCCGGCACCGTGCGCGGCTACCACAAGCCGATCATGATTGCCGGTGGTCTCGGTTCCATCCAGGCCGAGCAGTCGTTCAAAGACGAAACTTTCCCGGTCGGTACCAAGTTCGTGCAACTCGGCGGCCCCGGCATGCTGATCGGTCTCGGTGGTGGCGCTGCCTCGTCGATGACGGCCGGCTCCAATGCCGAAGATCTCGACTTCGCTTCTGTGCAGCGTGGCAACCCGGAAATCCAGCGCCGTGCGCAGGAAGTCATCGACCGTTGCTGGCAGATGGGCAAGAACAATCCCATCCTGTCGGTGCACGACGTCGGTGCCGGCGGCGTTTCCAACGCCCTGCCGGAACTCGCCCATTCGGGCGGTGTCGGCGCCGTGTTCGATCTGCGCAAGGTGCCGACTGAAGAGCCGGGCATGTCGCCGGCCGAAATCTGGTCCAACGAATCGCAAGAACGTTACGTGCTGGCCATCCCGCCCAACCGCATCGCAGAATTTCAGGCCATGTGCGAGCGCGAGCGCTGCCCGTTTGCCGTGGTCGGCGAAGCCACTGGCGACGGCCACCTGACCGTGACCGACGACCATTTCGGCGTCAATCCGGTCGACATGGAAATGGAAGCCCTTTTGGGCAAGCCGCCGCGCATGACGCGCGACGTGACGCACCAGCCGGAAACCTTCGTCTCTTTCGACGCCGCCTCTATCGAACTCAAGGATGCCGCCTATCGCCTGATGCGTCTGCCGACCATCGCCGACAAGACCTTCCTGATCACCATCGGCGACCGTTCGGTCGGCGGCATGACGGCGCGTGATCAGATGGTCGGCCCGTGGCAGGTGCCGGTGGCCGACGTCGCCGTCACGACGATGGGTTACCAGGGTTACCTCGGCGAAGCTTTCGCCATGGGCGAGCGCACGCCGTTGGCTGTCTTCGATGCCCCGGCTTCCGGCCGCATGGCCATCGGCGAAGCGCTGACCAACCTGGCCGCCGCCGATGTCGGCGAACTCGGCAAGGTCAAGCTGTCGGCCAACTGGATGGCGCCCTGCGGCGTGCCGGGCGAAGATGCCCGCCTGTTCGACACCGTCGAGGCCGTCGCCGAGCTGTGCAAGGCGATCGGCGTGTCGATCCCGGTCGGCAAGGATTCGCTGTCGATGCGCACGGCCTGGGAAGAGGGCGGCGAGAAGAAGCAGGTGGTATCGCCCTTGTCGCTGGTCGTCACTTCGTTCGCCGCGGTCGACGACGTGCGTAAGACCAAAACCCCGCAACTGGCCGTCGGCCAGGAAGAAACCGAACTGCTGCTGCTCGATCTGGGCAAAAGGCGCCTCGGCGGCTCGGCGCTGGCCCAGGTGTATAACGCCACCGGCAGCGAGGCGCCGGACGTCGACGATCCGGCCCAGTTGAAAGGCCTGTTCGACGCCGTGCAGAAACTCAACCGCGACGGCCTGCTGCTCGCCTACCACGACCGTTCCGACGGCGGCCTGTTCGTCGCCGCCTGCGAAATGGCATTCGCCACGCGCCGCGGCGTGTCGCTCGATCTCGACGGCATCTGCTACGACGCCGGTGCCGGCGATGTCGATGGTTCCGAGAAACTGACCAACCTGCTGGCCGGCCGCGATTTCGAAAACATCGTGCGTGCGCTGTTCAACGAGGAACTCGGCGCGCTGATCCAGATCCGCCGCGCCGACCGCGAACAGGTCACGCCGATCCTGCGCGCCTGCGGCGTGCCCTACCATTTCATCGGCACGATGAACGAATGGGACGAAATCCGCGTCACCCGCAACGCCAAGCGCGTGCTGCGTGAAAAGCGCGTCGACCTGCAACGTGCCTGGTCCGAGACCAGCTACCAGATGCAGGCCATGCGCGACAATCCGAGCTGCGCCCAGCAGGAATTCGACCGCATCCTCGATGTCACCGACCCCGGCCTGACGCCGAAGCTGACTTTCGATCCGCAGGAAGATTTCACCCAGGTCTATCAGGACATCAGCGGTCGCCCGCGCGTCGCCATCCTGCGCGAGCAGGGCGTCAACAGCCATTACGAAATGGCCGCCGCCTTCGATCGCGCCGGCTTTGCTTCGGTCGACGTCCATATGAGCGACATTCTGGCCGGTCGCGTCAGCCTCAAGGACTTCAAGGGTCTGGTCGCCTGCGGTGGCTTCTCGTATGGCGACGTGCTCGGTGCCGGCCTCGGCTGGGCGCGGACCATCCTGATGCATGACGGCTGCCGCGAGGAATTCGCAGCTTTCTTCAATCGCAAGGACACCTTTGCTCTCGGCGTCTGCAATGGCTGCCAGATGATGAGCGCCCTCAAATCCATTATTCCGGGCGCCGAAAACTGGCCGGCCTTCCGCCGCAACAAGGTTGAGCAGTTCGAAGCACGTTTCGTGATGACCGAAATCCTCGATTCGCCGTCGATCTTCTTCGCCGGCATGGAAGGCTCGCAAGTGCCTATCGTCGTTTCGCACGGCGAGGGCCGTGCCGTCTTCGATAACGCCGACGACCAGAGCAAGGTGCTGTCGGCCGTGCGCTACGTCGACAACAAGGGCGAACCGACCGAAGTCTATCCGTACAACCCGAACGGTTCGCCGAACGGTCTGACCGCGGTGACCACGGCTGACGGCCGCTTCACAATCATGATGCCGCACCCGGAGCGCGTTTTCCGCACCGTGCAGATGTCCTGGCACCCAGAGAACTGGGGCGAAGATTCGCCGTGGCTGCGCATGTTCCGCAACGCACGGCGCTGGGTCGGTTAAGTCATTCGGACCTGAAACGAAAAAGGAACGCCGCGGCGTTCCTTTTTTATTGCCTGGAGATTGGTTGGCTCAAGTGTCCAGTGAAATTTCACCGATCATGAAAGTTACGGCCGATCCGGCCAGGATGACGCGGTCTACAACGATTTCGCAGTCGATATCACCCCCTCGCTGCGACAGTTGTCGGGCGCGCAGCCTGGTTTTATTGAGCTTTTCCGCCCAGTAGGGGGCCAGGGTGCAGTGGGCCGAGCCGGTGACCGGGTCTTCCGGAATGCCCAGTTTCGGCGCAAAAAAACGGCTGACAAAATCATGTTCTTCACCGCGGGCGGTCACAATGATGCCGCGCTTGTCGAGTTGGCCGAGCAGGTTCTGATTGGGCTGCAGGCGGCGGAGATCGGCTTCGCTGTCGAGTACGACCAGGTAGTCGTCAGCAACCAGCAGCGCCTCTATCGGCAAGCCTATTGCCTTTTGCAGCAAGGCCGGAACGGCGCAGGGAAGGGCTTTGATCGCCGGAAAATTCATCTGTAGCTGGTCATTTTTCCGTTCGATACCGAGTTGCCCGCTACGTGTTTCAAAAGTGATGACCGGTTTGTCGTAGCCGAGGTGTTCGAACAGCACATGGGCTGAAGCCAGCGTTGCGTGGCCGCAAAGATCGACCTCGGCAAGTGGGGTGAACCAGCGCAAGGAAAAATGATCGCCGGTCGACACAAAGAAAGCCGTTTCCGAAAGGTTGTTTTCTGCGGCGATGGCCTGCATCAAGCCATCGTCGAGCCAGCTGTCGAGTGGGCAGACCGCAGCCGGGTTGCCTTCAAAACGACGGCAGGCGAAGGCGTCTACCTGAAATTGGCGGATTTTCATCGATCAGTCCTGTCTTTCAGCTTTGGGATAGTTGGAGGCTGACCGGTCGGGCCGTTTGATCACGACGGTCAAAACTGGCCGCAATCCACCTGGGCCAAGTAAAGCGACGGGGAGGCGCGATCATTATTCTTCCGTCGCCGATGCTTTCAATCAGTGCCAGCCCGTTCGCTACGATGGTGTGCTTTTGACCGGGGCGAAGGAAAGTGTCTCCGGCTTCACCATCGACGGTTATCCAGATAGTGCCGGCAGTGCACATGATGGTCAGGCCACGGGCCTCTTCGATGCGTATCGGCTTGTTGTCGGCGAGATAAAGTTCGCCTGAGCAGAAATTGATTTTCATGATTTTCTCCGTGTTGACCGTGACGGAAAGTGTAGTTCCCTGCCGTTGAGTGATACAGTTCCAATAAACTGAAATTGTGACCAATACAGTGTCTGATTTTTATAACTGTGCTGGCCTTTGATCACGACAACTGTATTGCTCATGCTGAATACCGAACCTTTGCTTTACGAAAAACTCGCTGCCGAACTGGGTGGCATGATCGCTGGCGGTGTGTTGCGCCAAGGGGAGCGCTTGCCTTCGGTGCGCTGTCTTGCCAAAGAGCGCCGTCTTTCGGTGTCGACCGTGGTACAGGCATTCCGGCAGCTTGAAGATCGTGGATTGGTCGAGGCACGGCCGCAGTCGGGGTATTTCGTGCGTCGATCGATGGTGCTTCGTTCCGAGCCATTGCCCCGCGCCACGCCGGACGAGCCGGTGCCGGTCGATGTCTCGCAACGTCTGGTCAGCGTCTTGAACGACGCGATGAAGCCGGGCATGACGCCATTTTCAGCCGCTTTGCCGGCTGCCGAGCTATTGCCGGTGGCCGCATTGCAGCGACTTTATGCCGGTGTGGCGCGGCGCCACCCCAAGTTGCTTGAAGGCGGAAGCCATTTCAACATGAACGAGCCGGCGCTGGTCCGCCAGCTGGTTCGCCGCTCGCTGGCCTGGGGCGGGCCGCTGGCGGCCGAGGAAATCGTCATTACCAATTCGTGTACCGAGGCGCTTGGGTTGTGCTTGCGCGCAGTTACCAAGCCGGGCGATACGGTCGCCGTCGAATCACCGGCTTATTACCTGATGCTGCAACTGATCGAAACCTTGGGCTTGAAGGCATTGGAAATTCCGACCGATCCGCGCGATGGCATGTCGGTTGAAGCGCTCGACATGGCCTCACGTAATGGGCAGATTGCAGCTTGCCTGCTGGTGCCGAATGCCAGCAATCCGCTGGGCAGCATGATGCCCGACGAGAAAAAGCGTCAATTGGCAACGTTGACCGCGGCACGCGGCATTGCGGTGATCGAGGACGATATTTATGGTGACCTGTATTTTGGCAAGCAGCGTCCCTGGCCGATCAAGGCATTCGACAAGACCGGCAACGTGATGCTTTGCTCGTCATTCTCCAAATGTCTTTCACCTGCCTTGCGTATCGGTTTCGTTGCCGCCGGACGTTATCGAGCGGCGATTGCCCTGCAAAAGGCAATTACCAGCGGCGGAACCAACCCGATTACCCAGAACGTGCTGGCCGAGTATCTTGAATCAGGTTCTTACGAACGTCATTTGCGTAATTTGCGGCGTATTTATGAGCGGCAGGTGGAGAGCATGCGCGCGGCAGTCAGTCGCTATTTTCCGGCAGAAACGCGGATTTCACAGCCGCAGGGGGCTTTTGTGCTGTGGGTCGAATTGCCTGAGGAAATCGACACCAGCGAAGTGTACGAACGGGCGATCCGGGACAATCTGGTCTACGTGCCGGGGGAGTTGTTCTCGGCCAGCGGCATGTATCGCAACTGTTTGCGGCTCAATTGCGGCAACCCGCATACCCCTGAAATCGACGATGCGGTTCGTCGTCTGGGTGCCTTGATGACAAAGCCTTGATTACATCAAATTGAGCCGGTGGAAACTACGGTATCATTGGCGTTTGGCTAAGACTGGCCGGCATTGTCAGTTGCAGGCCGACAGGTGTTCGCTTCCTAAATCGTATCCGAAGGGTTTTTCCTCTCATGTTTGACGCAGTCCGGAATAACAAGAAGATCGTCCAGATATTTCTGGCTCTGATTACGCTGCCATTTGCCTTTTTTGGCGTCGAATCCTATGTGCGCAGTGTTGGCGCAGGGGACGATGTTGCCAAGGTTGGCGATAGCGCGATTACCCAGCAGCATTTCCAGCAAGCCCTGCGCGATCAGCAAGAGCGTCTGCGTGCCCAAATGGGCGGGCAGGTCGATCCCAAGATGCTCGACAACCCGCAGGCTCGCAAAGCCATTATCGATGATCTGGTGGATCAGCGCCTGCTGATGCTGGAAGCCAATAAGAAGCGCATGTTCGTCAGCGACGAGGCCATTCGCCGTACGGTCGGCGGAATCGATGCCTTCAAGGTCGATGGCAAGTTTTCGAGCGAACGCTATGAAGCCGTCTTGCGCGGACAGGGGATGACGCCGGCCAGTTTCGAGGCCCAGTTGCGCCAGGACCTGACGCTGCAACAACTGGCAGGGGCTGTTGCCCAGTCCGGTGTGAGGCCGCACAGCCTTACGGATCGCATTCTGGCTTTGCAGACGGAAAAGCGTGAAGTCATGGAATATCGTTTTGCCCTGGATGCCTATCTGTCCAAGGTCAAGCTGAGCGACGATGCCGTCAAGAAATTCTATGACGAGAATGCCCGTCAGTTCCAGATGCCGGAACAAGCCAAGGCCGAATTCGTCGTCCTGTCGATGGATACGATTGGCAGCCAGCTCGCTGTGACGGATGCCGAAATCAAGGCTTGGTACGATGGCCACAAGGATCGTTTCCTGCAGGCCGAAGAGCGTCGTGCCAGCCACATTCTGCTGGCAAGCGACAAGCACGGCAAAGACAAGGCCAAGACCAAGGCAGAAGAGTTGCTCAAGGAAATCCAGAAAACTCCTGCCGCTTTCGCTGATCTGGCCAAAAAGAATTCGGATGATCCGGGTTCTGCCAGCAAGGGCGGCGATCTCGGATTTTTCGGGCGCGGCATGATGGTCAAGCCTTTTGAGGATGCCGCTTTCAGCCAGAAAGAAGGCGATATTTCCGGTGTGGTTGAGTCCGATTTTGGCTTCCACATCATCAAGGTGACCGGTATTCACGCCGCCAAGGAAAAGCCGCTGGCCGAGGTTAGGGCCGAGATCGAAGGCGAGCTGAAGAAAACGGCAGCCTCGCGTAAATTTGCCGAAGCGGCCGAAGCGTTCAGCAATATGGTTTATGAGCAGTCGGACAGCCTGAAGCCGGTGGCCGAGAAATTCAAACTGAGCATCAAGCAGTCCGACTGGATTGGTCGCCAGGCTAACCCTGCCAATGGCCCGCTCGGTAATGAAAAATTGCTGGCTGCCTTGTTCTCCGACGATTCAGTCAAAAACAAGCGCAATACGGAAACGGTCGAGACGGCAGCCAACACCCTGGTTGCTGCACGTATCGTCGATTACAAACCGTCTGCCCTGCAGCCTTTTGATAGCGTCAAGGGCAATATCGAAAGTTTGCTCAAGCGTCAGGAGGCACAGACTCTGGCACGCAAGGATGGCGAGGAGCGTCTTGAGGCCCTGAAGAAGGGCGAGGACAAGCTGAGCTGGGGGGCTGCGAAATCGGTTTCGCGTATGGATGCACGACTTGTTCCGCCGGTTGCTGCACCCGCTATTTTTAAGATTGATACCAGCAAGCTGCCGGCCTATACCGGCGTTGATTTGCCGGGTGTGGGTTATGCCCTGTACAAGCTGACCAAGCTGGATGCCGGCGACAAGCTTGATGAGGCACGCAAGCAGGCGCTGGTACGTCAACTCGACAATCTCCATTCGCAGGAAGATGTTCAGGTGTTTCTTGCTGCATTGCGGACTCGCTACAAGGTTGAAATCAACCAGTCCGTACTGGAAGCAAAAGAGAAATAAGAGCAAACACTCTACAAAACGGGCCTTTGGCCCGTCAGACTGCTGACGAACCCCCGATTTTTCGGGGGTTTTGTTTTTCTGGTTGGAAATCAGGGAGACTCCTGGCTTCAAGCCGAAGCGAGGCGGATTCTGAAATTCAGGTTAGGAACCCCGATCTGCCAAAGATGGCGGGCGAATGGGGCGGCAAAACGGGTTCGTGCGAGGATTTTGGCCAATAAGGCTGCCGCCTTGCGGGCCAGCAGCAGGGCCATCTTCTTCATGTTCTGACAGGCCGCCGAGAGCAGGCACTGCGCCTGCACCTTGGCCAAGCCACGGAAGCGAGCGTAACGGTGGCCATGCAACTCCTTGGCATCGGCAAAGCTGCGCTCCACTGTTTCCTTGCGCCGGGCGTACAGCCGTTTGCCCAGGTCGCTCAGGCGATTGGCGTTGATCGCTTCCTTGAAACCTTCCCAGAGATGCCGGGTCACGAGCTTCTGATGGTTCCGGCTCTGCGTGCATTGCCCGCGCACGCCGCAATCGGCACACCGCGCCGGGTTCGAGGCGTATTCGCGATAACCCAGCCGGTTGGTCGTCCGGTACGGTAGAACCTCCCCGGCCGGGCAGCGGTAGCAGTCCTGGACCGCATCGTAGAGATAGTCCCGTTTGTAGAAATAGCCATCGCGGTGTGTGGGTCGCTTGTAGCCCATCACCCCGAACAGTGCCCGCTCGAGAATGCCCTTGCAGACTTGCGGGGTGAAATACCCGGCATCCAGCCCGACGGCGCCCACGGCCAGATCAAAGCGCTCCATGACCCGATCCAGGCGGGCAAGGTAGGGCTGGCTGTCATGGACATTGCCCGGCGTGACATGGGTATCGACGATCAAAGCATGCACGCCATCGACAGTCCGGTGATCCAGATAGAAGAAGCCGGTCGGCTTGTTGTCGCGGGCCATGAAACCTGCGTCGGGATCGACCGTGCTGACCTTGACCTCCTTCATCGGCGGTGTCGAATCATCGTCATCACGCTTGAGCGGCTTCTTGCCCGCGGCGGCTCGGTCCGTTTCGATGGCTGCATCCAGTTCGGCCAGGTAGGCCGCAGGGGTTTGCTCGACCTGATGCACCTCAAAATGCCGTTTGTTGGCATTCGCCTTCAGATGCGTGCTGTCCGTGTAAAGCACCCGCCCGCCAATCAGCTTATGCTCAATGGCTTGCTCGACAATCCCGTCGAAGATGCGTTGCTCAATGTCCGTCCCGACAAAGCGGCGACGGCGATTCTGCGACAGCGTCGAGGCATCCGGCACTTTGTCCGTCAGTCGAAAGCCGAGAAACCAGCGGTAAGCCACATTGACCTCTATTTCCTTCACCAGCCGTCGCTCGGAGCGAATCCCAAACAAGTAGCCAATGAACAACATCTTGAACAACACCACCGGATCAATCGCGGGTCGGCCATTGTTCTCGCAATACAGGTGCTGGGTCGCTTCACGAATGAAATCAAACCGGATGTGCTGGTCGAGCAGCCGGAGCAAGTGGTCTTTCGGGACCAATTGCTCCAACGTCACCATCTCCAGTTCCATCTGGGCAGGGTAGGCAGGCTTGAGCATGCCTGCATTATAAAAAATAAAGCCCCCAATCGCTTGGAGGCTTTGTCAGCAGTCTGACGGGCCTTTGGCCCGTTTTTTTTGTTCTGAATGCTAATCGCTGGAATTTATTGTGTGCCCCCCGGTCTGAAACGGGCGATCATGTTTTTCAACCGAGATAAAGGAATCCTGATGTCTAATACCGTAACGCTTGGCGGCAATCCGATTGAAGTGACTGGCTCTTTTCCTGCAAAGGGTGAGCAGGCTCCGGTTTTCTCTCTTGTTGCCAAGGATTTGTCGGATCTGAGCCTGGCTGCCTTGGCCGGCAAGCGCAAAATACTGAATATCTTTCCGAGTGTTGATACGCCGACCTGTGCAACGTCGGTACGAAAATTCAACCAGTCGGCCAGCAATCTGGCGAATACTGTCGTCCTTTGCATTTCTGCCGATCTGCCATTTGCCCAGAGCCGTTTTTGCGGTACCGAGGGCCTGGCTAATGTCCAGACGCTGTCAACCATGCGCGGTGCCGATTTTCTTGCGGCCTACGGTGTAGCAATTACAACCGGGCCGTTGGCAGGCCTGGCTGCGCGCGCCGTCGTTGTTCTCGATGAAAACAATCGTGTCTTGCACAGCGAGCTGGTCAGCGAAATAAAGAGCGAGCCGGATTACGACGCTGCATTGAATGCGCTTGCCTGATTGAGGGCTATGCTTTGGATAAACGGGCCCGAGTGGCCCGTTTTTATTTTGTTTCCGGCTTCCAGTAATTTAGGGCGAGATCGATGAAGCGTTGTGCCAGAGGGGTTGGCGTGCGTGCGGTGACCAGTGCGCTGGCTGCATCTGCATCTTCGTCGGTGAGTTGAATACAGGTCAGGCCAGGGATTTTTTGGCGTGTCATTCCTTCGGGGATGACCGCAATCCCAAAACCTGCTGCAACCAGAGCAAGCATCGAGGTTTTTCTTGAAATAACGGCGGCTAGCTGCGGAACAAATCCGCGGGCCAGGCAGAGATCGGTGACTCGTCGCGCCAAGCCACCACGCTCGCGGTGGACGGCTGATACAAAGCGAAAATCGGCGAGCTGCTGCAAGGTCGTGGTTTTACTTCCGGCCAGTTGATGGTTTTCAGGCACCGCAACCCAGAGGCGTTCAGTTGGCAGTGGAATGATTCGGACATCGGGGTCACGCCGTAGCACCGGTAAGCGAATCACGCCGGCATCAGCCTTGCCCTGAGCTATTTCACTGATTTGCAACTCGGATGAAATTCGATCCAGATCAATTCGTGCTCGTGCTGCCTCTCCGGTAAATTGGTGAATTACCGGGAGTAATGAATCCATCGGGATTGAGCTTGAGTGAAGGAGACGTAGAGCACCGGATTGCCCCTGGTCGAGTTGCTGGCCTTCTTCGATGGCGGAGGCGATGGTTTTTTCGAGGCTGGAAAAGCGTTCGTAGAGCAGGGCACCGGAGGGTGTCAGGCTGACACCACGCGGTTCTCGCTTGAAGAGCAGAAAGCCGACAGTTTCTTCAAGCAGGGCAATTTGGCGGCTGAGTGCCGGCTGGGCAACAAATAGTGTGTTTGCAGCTGACGTAAAACTGCCGAGTTCGGCGACAGTCAGGAAGTAGCGAATCTGGCGTTGGCTTGGCATGCTTTTTATGTATGGCAAGTTAATTAATTTGATATTTGTTGTATAGCTTACGCCAAATCACAATCATCGCCTTACTTCGATGAGATCGTGACATGCCATTTTTACCCATCAATCCTGATGTTGACCCGCTGCTTGCCATTGGACTGGCCGGGCTTGCAGTCATCATCGCCTATACGTTATTTACGCTGGTCGGCTTTGGCTCGGCATTGCTGGCCAGTCCGCCATTGGCGCAAATCATGCCGGTGGCCAGCGTGATTCCCTTGCTCGCATTGCTTGATTGCGGAGGTTCAATTGTTCGTGCGTGGAATTCGCGGCGCGAGGTTGCAATCTCCGAACTCTATCTTCTGGTGCCAGGAATGCTGATCGGGCAGGTGTTGGGTGTGAGTATCCTGGCCATGCTTCCTGCGGCGATCATGGGCGTGTTGCTAGGCTGTTTTGTGATCGGCTACGGTGCACGCAATCTTCTGTTGAGCTGGAGACCTGGCCAGCGTTCTGGTAGATCGATGCATGCCATCCCGCATGGTATTTTTGGCGGACTCCTTGGCGGGGCTTTTGGTAGTGGCGGTTTTATCTATGCCAGTTATCTGCAAACCAAGCTGGAAAGTCGTTCGGCATTTCGTGCGACTCAGGCGGTGATGATCGGGTTATCAACCGCCTGGCGTCTGGTGCTTTGCGCTGTGGGCGGATTGCTGAATGGCAAGCTCTTCCTGATGGCGCTACTGATGCTTCCAGCTGCATTGCTTGGCGGTGTTATCGGACGACACATCGACCTTCGGCTGTCGCGCGAGGGGCTCGGGCGGGTGTTGAATTTTTTGCTCTTGCTGGGCGGGCTACTTTTGGTTGTGCGCCATATTCCCCAGTTCTGAGTGACAGAAAAGCAGGATGAAAAAAAGCCGACCCGTTGTTTTTGGTCGGCTTTTTCGCGTAGACCGCGAAATCTTTCGGTATCGAAAGCTTAGGCGGGCAAGGGATCGGCGTTGCCGAGAGCAACCGTGTTCATGCCGCCATCGACGTACATGATTTCACCGGTAACACCGCTGGCCAGATCGGACAGCATGAAGGCGGCGGCATTGCCAACTTCCTCGATGGTCACGTTGCGGCGCAACGGGGCATTGTGGGAGTTGTAAGCCAGCAGCTTGCCAAAGTTACCAATACCAGAGGCCGCCAGGGTCTTGATCGGGCCGGCCGAAATGGCGTTGGCACGAATGCCTTCAGGGCCGAGGCAGAAAGCCAGGTAGCGTGTTGCTGCTTCCAGGCTGGCCTTGGCCAGACCCATGGTGTTGTAGTTCGGCATGGTGCGTTCGGCGCCAAGGTAGGAGAGGGCCAGTGCGGCGCTCTTGCGACCTTGCATCATCGGACGTGCAGCCTTGACCAAGGCGGGATAGCTGTACGAAGAAATTTCGTGGGCGATACGGAAGGCGTCACGTGTGATGCCCTCAAGAAAATCACCTTCAATGGCTTCGGTCGGTGCGTAGGCAATGGAGTGAACCAGGCCATCCAGACCATCCCAGCGTTTTGCCAGTTCAGCGAACAGATTGTTGATCTGCTCGTCGCTGCTGACGTCGACCGGAATGGTGATGTCACTACCGAATTCGGCAGCAAATTTTTTGATGCGGTCTTCAAAACGCTCGTTCTGGTACGTGAAGGCAAGTTGAGCGCCTTCACGATGGCAGGCCTTGGCAATGCCGTAGGCAATGGAGTGCTTGGAAAGCAGACCGGTGATCAGAATTTTCTTGTCGGCGAGAAAGCCCATATATTGTTCTCCCTAAGGGGTTTAGCCTCAGGATTATAAAGCATCACATGTTCGGATAGGTTGGTCCTTCGCCACCTTGTGGCACCACCCAGTTAATATTTTGTGTCGGATCCTTGATGTCGCAGGTTTTGCAATGCACGCAGTTTTGGGCATTGATCTGCAATCGTGCATTGTTACCCGACTCGTCACGCAGGATTTCATAAACGCCCGCCGGGCAGAAACGCTGTTCCGGGGCGTCATAGCGCGCCAGGTTGACGCTGATCGGCACACTGGCATCCTTGAGCTGCAAGTGGCAGGGCTGGTCTTCCTCGTGATTCGTGCTCGACAGGAAAACCGAGGACAGACGGTCGAAGGTCAATACGCCATCCGGCTTCGGATAGCTGATCGGCTCGCATTCAGAAGCTGGCTTGAGCTTGGCGTGATCAGGTGTCGCGTTGCGCAGCGTCCATGGTGCCTTGCCGCCGAAAATCAACTGGTCGATGCCGAACATGATTGAACCCAATTTCAGGCCCTTGCTCATCCATGGCTTGAAGTTGCGGGCTTGATGCAATTCTTCGTGCAGCCAGCTGTTTTTGAATGCGTTTGGATAGGTAGCCAGTTCATCATGTTGCCGCTCGGTGCTCAGCGCTTCGAAGCAGGCTTCGGCTGCGAGCATGCCGGACTTGATGGCACAGTGTGAGCCCTTGATGCGCGCTGCATTGAGGAAGCCTGCGTCATCGCCGACCAGGACGCCGCCCGGGAAGGCCAGTTTGGGCAGAGACTGGATGCCACCGGCGGTGAGCGCCCGTGCGCCATAGGCGACGCGTTTGCCTCCCTCAAGAAACTTGCGAATCTCCGGGTGTGTCTTGAAGCGCTGGAATTCTTCGTAGGGTGAAAGATGCGGATTGCTGTAGCCCAGCCCGACGACAAAGCCCACGGCAACCTGGTTGCCTTCAAGGTGATAAAGAAAGCCGCCGCCGTAGGTGTCTGGCTGCATCGGCCAGCCTCCGCTATGGACGACCAGGCCGAGCTGGTGTTGCTCGGGCTTGATTTCCCAGAGTTCCTTGAGACCGATACCGTAGGTTTGTGGATCTACACCATCGCGCAGATTGAATTTTTCTTCGAGTTGTTTACCCAGGTGGCCACGGCAGCCTTCGGCAAAAAAAGTGTATTTGCCGTGGAGCTCCATACCCATCTGAAAATTGGGGCCTTCGGAGCCATCGTGCAAACGGCCCATGTCGCCTGTCGCCACGCCCTTGACCGAGCCATCATCGTTGAACAGGACTTCCGAACCGGCAAACCCCGGATAGATTTCGACACCCAGTGCTTCTGCCTGCTCGCCTAGCCACCGACAGACGTTGCCCAGTGAAATGACGTAATTGCCTTCGTTGTGGAAACATTTGGGCAATAGACTGTTCGGAACCTTGGTTGAGCCTGTTTCTGAAAGAATGAAGAAACGGTCTTCGCTGACGGGGGCATTGAGGGGCGCACCATCTTCTTTCCAGTTGGGAAATAGTTCGGTCAGTGCCCGGGGATCCATGACAGCGCCGGAGAGAATGTGGGCGCCAATTTCTGCGCCTTTCTCGATCAGGCAGACCGAAATTTCCTGTCCTTTTTCGGCGGCAAGCTGTTTGAGTCGAATGGCCGAGGCCAGCCCGGCCGGGCCGCCGCCAACGACGACGGCGTCAAATTCCATGGCTTCGCGTTCCATGATGTCTCCTTGGTTTTATATTGTGACGTTGTAAACAATACGGTACAGTATGGAATAACTTAGATCAACCCCTTCGAATTATCAAGGCTATGGAACACAGCAAGAAACTTATTCACATCACGAAGATGCCAATTCGCTGGGGCGACATGGATGCTTACGGGCACGTTAACAACACGGTCTATTTTCGCTACATGGAGCAAGCCCGGGTCGAATGGCTGGAAGATTTGAAGGTCGAAGTACGTCCAGGTGGGTTGGGGCCAGTCATTATCAATGCCAGCTGTACCTTCCTTGTGCCGCTGAATTATCCGGGCATGGTCGAGGTTCGTACCTTTGTTGGCGTACCGGGGCGATCCAGCGTCCAGACTTATGTCGAGATGCGACTCGAAGGCAATGAAACCCTATATGCCGAAGGGGCCGCCAAGGTCGTCTGGATGGATACGCAAACCGGCAAATCGGCGCCGATTCCGGATCATGTCAGAGCGGTGATCGAAGCCGCCTGAAGCTCAGGTAAACTGGCGCTCATGAGCCAAAGAAAAATCTGGGAAAAACTTTTGTCTGCTGATCGTCCAGGGGCCGGAAAAGCGCCTGGAACGCCTGAGCGTACCCCGTTTCAGCAGGATTATGACCGCATCGTCTTTACTTCGGCCTTCCGGCGCATGAAGGACAAGACGCAGGTTTTTCCGCTGTCCAAGAGCGATTATGTCCGGACCCGGCTGACGCACAGCCTTGAAGCCAGTTGTGTCGGGCGTTCGCTGGGGGCCGTGGTTGGGCGCGAGATCATCGCCCGGCATGGCCTGCAGCATGTCGAATCAGGCGACTTCGGAGCGATTGTTGCTGCCGCTTGTCTGGCGCACGACATTGGTAATCCGCCTTTTGGCCACGCGGGCGAAGACGCCATCCGCGAGTGGTTTCGAACCTCCGGGTTGCTCGAACGCCATCCTTTTACGCCTGCCCAGCGCGCTGATTTCGAGCTTTATGAAGGTAATGCGCAGGGTTTCCGGATCGTTACCCGTCTTCAGAACCCGGCGAACCCGGGGTTGCAGTTAACGAGTGCTGTTCTGGCGACATTTACCAAATATCCACGGCCATCACATCTTGAAACATCGCTGGATGGGAAAAGCAGCAAGAAATTCGGCTTTTTCCAACAGGATGCGGCGGCTTTCGAAGGTGTTGCGCGGTCGACGGGGCTGGTTGAACGAATTCCAGGGCAAGCCTGGCGGCGCCATCCCTTGGCTTTCCTTGTCGAGGTGGCCGACGATACCTGTTACCTGATTGTCGATCTTGAGGACGCAGCCAAGCTTGGCTTCGTGCCGTATCGCGATGCCGAGTGCCTGCTGGCCGATCTGGCGGGTGACTCGGTCAGTGGTGGCCGGATGGATCGCTTGCATGACCCGAAAGAAAGACTCGAGTATTTGCGTGCCAAGGCGATTGGTCGCTTGCTCGATAGTGCGGCCGCTGTGTTCCTTGAAAATGAGGAAGCCATCCTGAATGGTCGGTTTGATGATGAATTGCTTGAGCAATCCCCGATCGCCATTCCGCTTCAGGCTGTGCTGAAACTGGCCAAGGAAACCATTTATACCGCGCGACCTGCGCTGGAAATTGAAACGGCCGGTTTTGAAGTGCTGGGTGCCTTGCTTGGCTTGTTCAGCAATGCGGTCGAAGCGAAGGCCGGGCATGCCCGATTTACCACGCGCGAACGAATGCTTCTCAAACTACTGCCAGCCCAGTTCCTGGGGCACGGTGGCGAGCCGGATGCGGACCCGTATGTCCGTCTGCTGCAAGTTGCCGATTTTGTGGCCGGCATGACCGACTCGTACGCGGTCGACATGTACCGGAAATTGAAGGGCTTTGCGCTGCCCAGCTGAATCCCGGGGCATGAGTGCTATGATCGCGCCCCCCGCCTGAAAGCGGGGGCCTTTGCGGTGCATGATGCTTGCCCCGGAGAGCGCCTGAACTCCCGATTTAAGTGCCGACCACATGATTATTTACGATTTGAGCTGTTCCAACGACCATCGTTTTGAGGGTTGGTTTCAAAGTGCCGATGATTTTGTTTCGCAACAAAATCGCCGGCTGGTGACCTGTCCTTGTTGCGATAGCCACGATGTGCGCCGCCTGCCATCGGCTGTTGCAATAGCGACGCATCGTTCCGCGCCGGTCGAAGCGCCTGTTTCTTCGCCCAAGAGCGTGCCAAGCTCCGCGATGATGCCTGCCGGTGCGCAGGCCATGGCCTTGTATCAACAACTTGTTCAAGCCATGGCCGCCGAGAGCGAGAATGTTGGGACGGCTTTTGCTGAAGAGGCGCGAAAAATTCATTACAACGAAGCTCCCGAACGTGCGATTCGCGGTCAGGCCACCGAGGATGAGTGCGAAGCTTTGCGTGACGAGGGAATTCCGGTGCTTCGCTTGCCGACCGTCAAGGATGAGGATCTGAACTGAGCCGCACAGGCTTTGCTGCGGTCAACTTCCCGTAGACGGGAAAATCAATCGGCTGGCGACGTTAGTCGATCTGCGTATTTGCGCTTCTCTGTCGCCGAGAGTTTCTTGGTCCGGTATTCCGCTTTCGATGCAGATGAGCGGTCCGGGTGTGCTTCGTAGCCGAGTAGTCTGAGCGGCGGGTGCGCGCGTGTATAGCGAGCCCCTTTTCCCTGTGCATGGGCGGCGTACCGTGCGGCAATATCAACGGTAATTCCTGTGTAGATACTGCCATCGACACATTCGATCAAGTAGAGAAACCAGGGCTTGGCAGCTTTCATGCAAGGGGCCGCGTTTGACTGGCTTCCAAGGGGTTGCCGTTCACAATCAAGCGTAAAAGTGCAGGCATGCGATCAACCACCAAGTCGGTGCTGTCGATGTTCAAGCGATGGTGTCTTTCATTTGACGATTTCATAAATCGATCTTGACCATGCCAGCCTGTTTGTCTAACGTGGAAGCACTTATGCATTTATCAAATCGAGTTGCTCATGGCCGACAAGCTTGCTTTGCAGGAAAGTAAAGAATTTCAATTGAAGGTTCTGTGGTCTGGGACAGAGGGTGTTCCCGGTGTGACGGATCGCGAAATATTCATGCGGGTGACTCAAGTGATTGCCGAGTGTGTACTTCGCTTGGCAAGGGGAGGGGAAACCACCCTGGCTTTCAACGAAGCGTCCTGGCTGCGCGAGGGTATCCGTTTCGATACGCCAGGGAAAGTATTTAAACAGCAGAACCTGACGCTGGCCATTGAAGCGACGGATCAACTGACCAAGCTCAAGTGCAAGCAACATCAATTCGTCCCTGAGCTGTTATTCGACAAGCCCAAGCATTCCGTCTGCTTTCCGCACCTTGCGACGGCTGCCCAATACAAAAAACATGCGACAAAATTCAAGCTTGAGCAGGATCTGCATTTCAGCAACCTGAAATACTGTGCATCCGGCTCGCTGTTTCTTAAAGGACGCCAGACGAACGTCAAAAAAGTGGGGTTCTTTGCCGATTATTTTCCAGCACTTGCTCAGATAGCCTCGCCCCAAACCAAACTTGAGGAAGTTTCCCATTGGGATGAATTTGTCTTTGATGACATGCGTACTGCGTGGGGCGGTGTGGATCTGACCTCCTGGATGTTGGTTAATCGCTGGCAACACAACAGCAGCAAGTTACTGGAGTCGGAACTATCCTTCAAGGTCGAAAAAACAATGCAGGGCGATTGGGATTACAAGCTTCTCAAGCAGGCTTCTGCACTTTATCTCGCGCTACAACAGTCCGGCATTTTCCAAGCGGTGCCGCCAATATTTTTCTACGACGATCCGGTTTCATCACGGCCCATCATGTTGGTCGAAGCATGATTACCCAGGCTTTCCGGCGAATTGATGCAGTCCTGGCCTTGCTCTTTTGCCTGACAGCAGTGCCTGCAACTGCAGCAGAACTTGTGCTGCGTTTTGCCAGCTACGCTACGGAGCGTCCGTCGGAGGAACTGCGCAAAATGGAGCCGTTCCAGAAAGAGGTCGAGCGTGGTTTGCGTGAGAGGGGCGTGACTGCCAAGGTCGAAGTACGGATTTACCCAACGTACGATGAGGCAATTCAGGCCCTGCATCTGGGCGAGGTCGACTTTTCCCGCCTGGGGCCGGTCAATTACGTCCTGGCAAAACAGAAAGCGCCCAAACTGATCTTGTTGGCATGCGAAGGCCATGGCGGAGACAAGGCGTTTTCTGGTGTCATCGTTGTTTCGAATACTTCCAACATTCATTCGATTGCCGATTTGCGAGGCAAAAAATTCGCTTTCGGCGACCCAACATCAACAACTGGGCGATATTTGCCTCAGGCCGAACTGGTCAAGGCGGGGCTGACCATTCGCGATCTGGCTTCCTATGATTATTTGGGGCGTCACGACAAGGTGGTTTTTGCCGTTGCGGCGGGTGCGTTCGATGCTGGTGCAACCAATGAACGAACCTTTCAAAAGTATGCGGTCGACAAGGGGCTGCGTGAACTCGCCCGCTTTCCATCGCCAACCCAGGCCTGGGTTGCACGGGGGGAGTTGGATCGCGAGGTTGTCAAGGCATTGCGGTCTACGCTTTTTTCGATGAAAGGGGCTGCCTTGGAATACATCGATCGCAATGGTTTTTTACCGAGCAATGACAGCGACTACGATGAGCTGAGGAAGACGATGAAGCTTGTTCGGGCTTTTGGAGGGTAAAAGCGCTATTGTTCAGCGGCTTCGGGAAAGATCCCGACCGATGGCACCAAGCATCTCTGCTGATTTGTCGATCGCATCTTCAAGATAGCCTTGATAAAAATCGGGCAAACGCAATCCGACGATCGGTGTAGCAAGCGGCTCGCCACCGGGACCATAAAAAGCCACCACCGGGACAAACCCTATTTTTTCCTGGCGGACAAATGTGGCGTGAGTGGATGATCGACCGTTGAAATCAGTCAGCGGCATCCCACTGTCCTGGTCTATTTGCCGGATGACAATCCGGTTTTTATAGCGAGGATCCTGCAACAGTGGTTTCAAGTGATCTCGCCTGACAATCTCGCAAAACTTGCAGTCCTGGCGACTGAACAGAATGATGAGCGGCCCCTTTTTTTGATAGGCAAGGCGAGATTCACTTTGCAGATCATGTGCTTTGTCGATTTGAGTTACTTGCGCAAACGCCGAGCAAAAGCCGGCTGTCAGGCAATAGAACAACAGAAAACAGATCAGGGAGTGCCGAGGCTTGCGGGGCTTTTGCTGCATTTCAGTTGTCGAACCGGTAGTAGTGTTTGTTTAACCAGTCTGCGACACTTTCTTCCTCTTCCGGGAACCAGCCGGCGTTGACCGTGGCGTTGCATGAAGCAACCCGTTGCTGTATCTCCAGTTTATTGGACAGCAGACGACCGTCACGGGTGTACATCTTGCTGCCATCCTGACCATACATGCGGATGTGGCAACTGGTACAGGATTTATCATGAAGCAGTCTGGCGGCTTGTAGTTGCGGGGTTTCAGCTTGTGCGCCGAAGGTGGTCATCAAGGCGATCAGCAAGGTAATCAATCGCATGCGTTTTCTCTTTGAGGGTGAATAAGGGAAGGGTCAAAATCCGGCAGCTTCTGCTTCAAGGTAGGCCAGGCTCACATATTTTCCGATGTTGCTGTCAAAACCTTTGGTGTCGAGCGAGCGGCTGGCAACACGCGAATCTCTGAGAACCAGTTTCTTGGCCTCTTCAAGTCCCAGGCCATCCTTGATGGCTTGCTCGCACGGACGATAAATTCCCTCGAATAGTTCGCGATTCCATTGGAGAACCTGGGCGCTGGCTTTTCCATGTCCAGGGAGCCAGAGATTGGCACCTGTCTTTTCCAGTCCTTCGTAGGCTTTCAGCGTACCGAGATAAGAGCCATCGTCCATGTTGGCAATTCGCCGGTCCATGGCGACGTCGCCCACCAGTACCAGTTTGTCTTCCAGCACCTCGACGCACAGGTCATAGGGCGTGTGCACGGTTCCGAAGTGATGCATGCGCAGCGTCACGTCACCATATTTCAATTCGCTGCCATGTTCCAGGGGATGAGTTGGTGGCACTACGCGTGTGCCCAGGGTGGCCTGGTTAGTCCATTGCTCCATCAAGGTTCGCCACATGTTGCCTTGAACCCCTTGTACCGCCTTGATTGTTCCTGGATGGGCGTAGATCGGCAGGCTTTCACCATAAGTTTCAACGTAAGCGTGATTGCCGAGCCAATGATCGCCGTGGTAATGGGTGTTAATGATTGCCACGACAGGCTTTTTGAAAGCCCGTCGAGCTTGCCTGATGGCCATCTCTCCGATTTGCACCGAGGCGCCTGAATCCACAACGATCAAACCTTTTGCGGTGTTCACAAAAGTGATGTTGCACATCATTCCCTGGTTTTCCGGGGTGGGAAAACCATCGGGTGAGTGGATCATCCAGACATGTTTCGAGACTTGCAGGAGCGGATGGTCTTTCACGACCGGCCCACGGACAAAATCATCAACCTCCCTGGCAAATGCACCGATTGTTTGCCAAGGCATGAATTCAATCGCTGAGAGGGTTGAAAAAGCGGCTGTACTTTGAAGAAAACGACGGCGGTTCATCAAGGTCTCCTGGCAATCGCAGCGTAAAATTCGTACTTGATTGTCTGAATGGTATTTTTGCTGGTAACGGAAGCTTCTTCCGTATTCGATTGAAAGCTAAGTGTAAGCGAATTATTATTTAATAATAAACAACTAATATTTAATCAATGGGGTGGCTTCGTGGGAAATAAAAAAACTCTTCTCTTGTGTGCAGGTGTCTTGCTCACTGCACTGAATGCACCAGTTTTTGCTGATGCAAAGGCGGATCAGGCAAGGGCGGCGGAGATCGTTTCCGGGCGTTGTTTTCTATGTCACGGACTAGAAGGTGAATCAGCCAGTGCTGTTTTCCCGAGACTTGCCGGGCAGCATTCCGAGTACATTGCGAAGCAATTGGGCGACTTCAAGTCCGGCAAGCGCAAGAGCGACACGATGAAGCCGCAGGCTGATGAACTGACGCCGGAGGAAATGAAGTCACTCGGTACTTTTTTTGAAGCCAAGACAGCCAAGCCCCGGCAAGGCAAGGATGCCGAATTGCTTGCTGTCGGAAAATTCATCTTTACCCGCGGCAACCAGTTTTCCGGTCTTCCTTCCTGTGCCAGTTGCCATGGTGCCAAGGGTTACGGTACGCCGCTGTTGCCGCGTCTGGCTGGACAACATCCGCGTTACATCGAAGACCAGTTGAAACAGTTCAACAAGCGGGAACGCACCAACGACAATGCGGTGATGCACACCATTGCATCCAAACTCTCGGAACTTGAAACGCATGCTGTGGCCGAGTACATCGCAACGCTGGATTGAGATTCACGACAGCCGATAAAAAAAGGCCGCATTTGCGGTTTCAGACTGCTGACGAACCCCCGATTTTTCGGGGGTTTTGTTTTTCTGGTTGGAAATCAGGGAGACTCCTGGCTTCAAGCCGAAGCGAGGCGGATTCTGAAATTCAGGTTAGGAACCCCGATCTGCCAAAGATGGCGGGCGAATGGGGCGGCAAAACGGGTTCGTGCGAGGATTTTGGCCAATAAGGCTGCCGCCTTGCGGGCCAGCAACAGGGCCATCTTCTTCATGTTCTGACAGGCCGCCGAGAGCAGGCACTGCGCTTGCACCTTGGCCAAGCCACGGAAACGGGCGTAACGGTGGCCGTGCAACTCCTTGGCATCGGCAAAGCTGCGCTCCACTGTTTCCTTGCGCCGGGCGTACAGCCGTTTGCCCAGGTCGCTCAGGCGATTGGCGTTGATCGCTTCCTTGAAACCTTCCCAGAGATGCCGGGTCACGAGCTTCTGATGGTTCCGGCTCTGCGTGCATTGCCCGCGCACGCCGCAATCGGCACACCGCGCCGGGTTCGAGGCGTATTCGCGATAACCCAGCCGGTTGGTCGTCCGGTACGGTAGAACCTCCCCGGCCGGGCAGCGGTAGCAGTCCTGGACCGCATCGTAGAGATAGTCCCGTTTGTAGAAATAGCCATCGCGGTGTGTGGGTCGCTTGTAGCCCATCACCCCGAACAGTGCCCGCTCGAGAATGCCCTTGCAGACTTGCGGGGTGAAATACCCGGCATCCAGCCCGACGGCGCCCACGGCCAGATCAAAGCGCTCCATGACCCGATCCAGGCGGGCAAGGTAGGGCTGGCTGTCATGGACATTGCCCGGCGTGACATGGGTATCGACGATCAAAGCATGCACGCCATCGACAGTCCGGTGATCCAGATAAAAGAAGCCGGTCGGCTTGTTGTCGCGGGCCATGAAACCTGCGTCGGGATCGACCGTGCTGACCTTGACCTCCTTCATCGGCGGTGTCGAATCATCGTCATCACGCTTGAGCGGCTTCTTGCCCGCGGCGGCTCGGTCCGTTTCGATGGCTGCATCCAGTTCGGCCAGGTAGGCCGCAGGGGTTTGCTCGACCTGATGCACCTCAAAATGCCGTTTGTTGGCATTCGCCTTCAGATGCGTGCTGTCCGTGTAAAGCACCCGCCCGCCAATCAGCTTATGCTCAATGGCTTGCTCGACAATCCCGTCGAAGATGCGTTGCTCAATGTCCGTCCCGACAAAGCGGCGACGCCGATTCTGCGACAGCGTCGAGGCATCCGGCACTTTGTCCGTCAGTCGAAAGCCGAGAAACCAGCGGTAAGCCACATTGACCTCGATTTCCTTCACCAGCCGTCGCTCGGAGCGAATCCCGAACAGGTAGCCAATGAACAACATCTTGAACAACACCACCGGATCAATCGCTGGTCGGCCATTGTTCTCGCAATACAGGTGCTGGGTCGCTTCACGAATGAAATCAAACCGGATGTGCTGGTCGAGCAGCCGGAGCAAGTGGTCTTTCGGGACCAATTGCTCCAACGTCACCATCTCCAGTTCCGTTTGGGCAGGGTAGACAGGCTTGAGCATGCCTGCATTATAAAAAATAAAGCCCCCAATCGCTTGGAGGCTTTGTCAGCAGTCTGAGGCCGCATTTGCGGCCTTTTTCAATGGCGGCGACCAACGTTCAGGCCAGCATGTCAGCCCAGATATTTTTTGCCCAACCCATAGCAACCTTGCCTTCCAGTTCATTGCGTGCGGCAGAGACTCCGCCGGCTCCCTTGACCGGTTGTACGGTCTTGGTCGCGGCGTCGTACTGGTGCACGGATGCAACGTGAATCACATTTTTGGCATCAACGAAGCTGTAGCAGGTATTCATCACCACGGGGGCCGGGTTCGGCTCCAGCCCGGCCATCAGGTTAAGGATGGCTGCTGCAGCCAGCTTGCCGTGCTGATTTGCCATGTGGCCGGATTTCGGCATGGTTGGGGCAGGGAAGATGGCATCACCCAGGACATGAATGCCTGGCGTTCTGGTTGATTCCATGCTCAACCAGTTGATATCGACCCAGCGATTGTTGATCAGCTTGATGCCTGATTTGTGGGCGATATCGCCAGCACGGTGCGGCGGAATGACGTTCAGTACATCCGCCTTGAATTTGTCGAATTCAAGTATCGCGGTATTGCTGGCCACTTCAACATCTTTCACTTCACTGTTATTGCGATACTCGATCATGCCTTTGTAGAGATCTCCCCAAGCCTTGGTGAACAAGGCTTTTTTGGACATGACGTCCTCATTGGCGTCAAGAATGACAACCTTTGATTTGGGTTTGTTCTTTTTGAAATAATCGGCAACCAGGCAAGCACGCTCGTAGGGGCCGGGCGGGCAGCGGTAAGGAGCTTTGGGAATGGAGATGGCGTAGGTGCCGCCATCTTTCATCGATTCCAGCTGCTTGCGCAGGGCAACCGTCTGCGGACCTGCTTTCCAGGCATGCAGGATTTGGGCTTGAGCATCCGCCCCTTTGAGGCCAGGGATCTCATCCCACATGAAATCGACCCCCGGTGATAGTACGAGGCGATCGTAATTCAGAGAGGCGCCGGATTTGAGCGAAACCGTACGTTTTGCCGCGTCGACCGCGAGAACCTCATCCTGGACGACACGTACGCCCCATTTGCTTTTGAGGTTTTCGTAACTGACGGTGATGTCTTCCATCGTCTTTGTGCCACCGATGACCAGATTGGAAATCGGGCATGAAATAAACGTCGGATTACGTTCGATCAGCGTGACGTGCACGCCACCCTCGCTCCACATGCGCAGATACTTGGCGACAGTTGCTCCGCCATAGCCACCACCAACCACGACTACATGACCGTTTGCCTTGCCACCCATGGCTCCGCAGCCGTACATCGAGGCCATTGCGCTGGCTGCTGCCCCCATTTTGAGGAAATCACGTCTTTTCATCAGCATCATTTTGTTCTCCCCTTATTTTTGTGCGGCGAAATAGGTGGCAATCAGGTCCAGTTGCTCGTCGGTGTAACCCTTGGAAATCTGGTGCATGATCGATGCGGGTTTGTCGCCATTCTTGAAATCAGCCAGTTTCTGGAGAGTCTTGTCTTTAGGGATGCCGGCCAGAGAGTCCAGCCCGGCACCCTTGACTGCGTTGCCGTTGGTGCCATGACAATTTGCACAGGTGGCAGCCAGATTGCGGCCAAGGTTTGGATCAGCAGCGTATGCCACGCTACTTGTGGCAATCAGGCTCACCGCAACGGCGGTAGATAGCAGTTTCATCGAGACATCTCCTCTGAGTGATGGTGACAGGGTTTATAGCCGATTTTTGTTTTTCTGGATCAGCACAGGCTCAAGGGTAAAGCCCTTTGGCCCAAATTGCATGCTGCATCGCAACAATATTAGTAGTTGACTATATAAGCATGCAGTTATACATTAATTGTTAATCTAAATCAAAAAAACGGCATGGACGAAGCTCTTCAGGTCTACGAACAAGTGGCGCATTACTTTGGATTGCTGGCCGATCCGACGCGTCTGCGCATCCTTTCCTGTCTTTGCCTGGAGGAGCGTCCGGTTCACGAAGTTGTTGAAAAAATCGGTCTGACGCAAGCCAACATTTCGCGGCACCTGAACATTCTTTACCGCGCTGGCGTGGTTGAACGGCGACGGGAGGGAAGTTCGGTTCTGTACCGTGTGATCGATCCCAATTTTGTCGATATCTGCCGGACGGTCAGCATTACGGTGGCAAGTCGGGATCTGGGCGAGCAAATGGGATTGAGCGGCCGTAAGAAGCGGTAATTCAAATTCAATAAACGGAGGGGGATCAACTCTATGGTCGATGTATTGAAACAACCAGGGCGCCTGAAGCATGCCCCGGAGAATTTTCTGTCGGAGGCGCAGGTCAAGGCCGTGGCCGCTGGGCGGCGCGATTTTCTGCGTAAAAGTTTCATGGCCGCGGGGGCGACCCTGGCTATGCCGCTGGCAGCGCGTGCGGCCAGTGAAGGAGATCGCAATATCCTGGAACTGCCGGAATGGTCCACGACCCTTGGCAAACCGGTAGCGACCAATCCTTATGGCATGCCGTCGAGATTTGAAAGCCAGTTGCTGCGTCGCGAATCCCCCGGACTGGCACGTGTGGGCGGCGCTTCGGTTTCATTTGCGCCGCTGCAAGGGTTGTTTGGCATCATCACGCCGTCTGGCCTGCATTTTGAACGTCATCACCAAGGCTGGCAGGATGTCGATCCCGCCCGGCATCGTCTGATGATCAATGGTTCTGATGATTCGCTGCTGAAAAAGCCCAAGGTTTACTCGATGGATGAACTGATGCGCCTACCTTCGGTATCGCGCATTCACTTTATCGAGTGTGGCGCGAATACCGGGTTGGAGTGGGGCAATGTTGCCGTTCCGACCGTGCAATACACCCATGGCATGCTGTCCTGTTCAGAGTTTACCGGGGTGCCGCTCAAACTGCTGCTCGAAGACTGTGGCGTCGATTACAAGAAAGCCCGCTATGTGCTGGCCGAAGGCGCCGATGGCTCATCGATGACGCGCACCATTCCGATGGAAATGGTCGAGTCCGGTGAGGTTTTCGTTGCCTATGGCCAGAATGGTGAAATGCTGCGGCCGGAAAACGGTTATCCCTTGCGCCTCATTGTGCCGGGCGTTCAGGGGGTTTCATGGGTCAAATGGCTGCGTCGCATCGAGGTCGGTGACAAGCCGTATGCGACCAAGGATGAGGCCGTGCATTACATCGACCTGCAACCGAATGGTCTGCATCGTCAGTACAGTTCCATCCAGGAAGCCAAGTCGGTGATTACCTCGCCGTCGGGCGGTCAGACGCTGCTCGACAAGGGGTTCTACAACGTTACCGGTCTGGCCTGGTCGGGTCGCGGTCGCATCAAGCAGGTTGATGTTTCTTTCGATGGCGGTATCAACTGGCAGACCGCACGGATCGAAGGTCCGGTGCAGAACAAGGCGCTGACCCGCTTCAACATCAACTGGGTGTGGGATGGCAAACCGGCGATTTTGCAGTCGCGCGCAATCGATGAAACCGGCTATGTCCAGCCGAGTTATGGCCAGCTTCGCAAGGTACGCGGGACCAAGTCGATTTATCACAACAACGCCATCCAGTCCTGGAAAGTCATTGAAAGCGGGGAGGTCACCAATGTCCAGGTTCTCTAAGTCGGTTCTCGTTTTAGCCCTTTTTGGGGTGTCGACCGCAGCATTGCCTTTCGATAACTTCAAGGGAGTTGGGCGCCAGGCGACGCCGGCTGAAGTCAAGGCTTGGGACATCGACGTGCGTCCGGATTTCAAGGGCTTGCCGAAGGGCAAGGGCAATGTCGAGCGCGGCCAGGAGGTTTTCGAAGAAAAATGTGCTTCGTGCCATGGTTCATTCGGCGAGTCGAACGAGGTATTCACACCGCTGGCCGGCGGGACGACCAAGGACGATATCAAAACCGGCCGGGTCAAGGGCCTGTCTTCTGGTGAGTTGCCGCAGCGCACGACGTTTACCAAGGTGGCTACCATTTCAACCGTCTTTGACTATATCCAGCGCGCCATGCCCTGGACGGCGCCGAAGTCGCTGAAACCGGATGATGTCTACGCCATCCTGGCTTACTTGCTGAATCTGCAGGAAATTGTCCCCGGCGATTTCGAGTTGTCCGACAAAAATATGGGCGATGTGCAGAAACTGCTGCCCAACCGTAACGGCATGACGACGGACCACGGCATGTGGCCGGGGGCTTCGGCCAAAAAAGGCGGTATCGGCAACGGCGGTACGCCGGACGTCAAGAACACGGCCTGCATGAAAAATTGCAAGAGCGAAGTGCTGATCGGTTCCACCTTGCCGGATTACGCCCGTACTGCCCACGGCGAACTGGCCGATCAATACCGCTCCTTCGGCCCGGTGCGTGGCACCCGCACGCTCGGTGCGCCTGCAGCGACCACCAAACCGGCCGCCAATCCAGCGATGGAAATGGCGACCAAAAATGGCTGCATGGCCTGCCATGGCGTCAATAACAAGATCGTTGGTCCTGGCTACAACGAAGTGCTGGCCCGCTACAAGGACCAGCCTGATGCAGAGGATCGCCTGGTGACCAAGGTCAAGGCTGGTGGGCAGGGCGTCTGGGGGGCGGTCCCGATGCCGCCGAATGGGCACTTGAAGGATGAGGACTTGAAGACACTGGTCAAGTGGATTCTGTCCGGCGCGAAGTAAATCAATTTCTGAGAGGAGAAGTTATGAACAAGCAACGTCGCAATGTATTGAAGGCTGGTTCGGGCGCTGCCCTGATGAGCATTCTCGCCGCCGCCGGCATCATCACCCCGGGCATGGCCCTGGCTGACTGGAACAAGGCAGCTTTTGACGCCAAGAGCATGGCCGATACGCTGAAGGCGCTCGGGGCCGGTTCGCCAGCCGATAGCAAGGATGTTCAGGTGACCGGCCCGGACATCGCTGAGAACGGTGCCGTCGTACCGGTTGGCGTGGCATCCACGCTGCCCAACGTGACCATGGTCGCCATCCTGATCGAAAAGAACCCGAATGCGCTGGCCGCCAGCTTCAATCTGCCGGAAGGCACCGAAGCCAATGTCCAGACGCGCGTCAAGATGGGCCAGACGTCGAATATCTACGCCCTGGTCAAATCGGATGGCAAGTTCTTCATGGCGACCAAGGAAATCAAGGTCACCCTGGGCGGCTGCGGCGGCTGATCGGTAAAGACATTTAAAAATTTAGGAGATCGATATGGCAAATCCAATGAAAATCCGCGCCGCCAATAAGGATGGCGTGACCGAAGTCAAGGTCTTGATCAGCCACGAAATGGAAACCGGCCAGCGCAAGGATGCTGCCGGGGCCATCGTGCCGGCCTGGTTCATTACCGAGCTGACGGCCAAACATAACGACAAGGTCGTGCTGTCCAGTGAGTTTGGTCCGTCCGTATCCAAAAACCCGTACCTGGCATTCAAGTTCAAGGGCGGCGCCAAGGGCGACAAGATTGTTGTTTCCTGGAAGGACAACAAGGGCGATAGCCGGGCAGATGAGGCAGCTATCAACTGATTGCAGCAAATATGGCAGCTAAACGGCGTAGACCGTAGCTGCCCGTTTTATCCCCACGGAGGAGTGAAAATGACCCATCGATTACTTGTTTATTCGGTTGGAATGGCACTTTCTGCCTGTTTTTCCGGGCTGCTGATGGCTCAGGACAGAGTTGCCGATGAGCTGGCTAAATATCGTGAAGCGCTGGCCGATGGCAATCCGGCTGATTTGCTCGAAGTGAAAGGCGAGGGCTTGTGGTCCGAAAAGCGCGGTCCGAAAAAGGCCTCGCTGGAGCAATGCGACATGGGCCTTGGCCCCGGCAAGCTGGATGGTGCTTATGCCCAGTTGCCCAAGTATTTCAAGGATACCAACAAGGTAATGGACGTTGAATCCCGCCTGGTGCATTGCATGGTGAGCTTGCAAGGCTTCAAGCAGGAGGAGGTGACAAGGAACTGGTATTCAAAGCCGGGGACTGAGTCTGATATCGAGGCGCTGGTGACTTTCATCGGGGCAAAATCGAATGGCAAGCCGATCAATGTTCCTGCCGTGCATCCCGCTGAAGCAAAGATGGCCAAGATGGGCGAGTACATTTTTTACCGCCGCGCCGGGCCGCAGGATTTTTCCTGCGCAATCTGCCATGGCCAGGAAGGCAAGCGTATTCGATTGCAGGAACTCGGCAACCTGACCACCCAGGATGGTGCCGGCACGGCAATGAAAACCTGGCCGTCCTATCGCGTCTCCCAAGGTGCGGTGTGGACCATGCAGCGGCGGCTGATCGACTGCATGCGCCAGGCTCGCTGGCCGGAGCCCAATTATCTGGCTGATTCGGTCATCGCCCTGGAAACCTATCTGCAAAAAACGGCGACTGGCACGGTCATGGAAACGCCGGGCATCAAGCGTTGAAAAGGGAGATGACCATGAAACCGAAAATTGCCATTTTTTCCTTGATGACCGTAGCAGCCACGCCTGTTTTTGCCGGCAGTCCAGCGGATATTCCAGGGGGCAAGCATGCCGGGGAGGCTGAACGGATGTTCCTGGGTTCGTTCCGGGCCGACAATCCAAAATACTGGATGACTCGCCTGGTGCAGGATGAAACGATGAAAACCTGCGGTGAGTATCGCGATAACCCGCCTCGAAAAATCGGCGAGAAGCTGGAAAAACTCAACAAAGCCACAATTCGCTACCCGGTCGATGGCAAGCTGATTGGTGACTGGAAAGAGGGCGAAAAGCTGGCAGCCGTCGGTACCGGTGGGCACATTGGTTTTATCCAGCCAGATCCCGCAGACCGTGTGCGAGGCGGGAATTGCTACGCTTGCCATGAGTTGGCCAAGAAAGAAGTGGCTTACGGGACGATAGGCCCGAGCTTGCACCACTTTAGCAAGCTGCGCGGAACCTCCGATGAAATCGTCAAATACGCCTACGACAAGATATACAACTCGAACTCGTTTACGGCGTGTACCAACATGCCCCGTTTCGGCCTGCACAGTTGGCTGACGCCGGAGCAGATCACTCACCTCGTGGCTTTCTTGGTCGATCCGGAATCGCCGGTGAATAAAGACTGAGACTTGTGTCGTTAGCCTGGCCGGTACTTCGGCCGGGCGTTTTTCAAGGATAAGAAAATGAGCATGAATCGTCGGGAGTTCCTGCAGGTCATGGCCGTCGCTGCGGCTGGTGGCATGAGCCTGCACAGTGATTTTGTCCTGGCCGAGAAGGGCGCGGCCAAATTGTATGACCTGCCCAAATTTGGCAACGTCAGCCTGCTGCACATCACTGACTGCCACGCCCAGTTGTTGCCGATTTATTTCCGTGAGCCGAACGTCAATCTTGGCTTCGGTGATCAGTTCGGCAAGGTGCCACACTTGGTTGGCGACCATCTGCTCAAGCATTTCGGCTTTAAACCGAACAGTATTGAGGCCCATGCCTACACGTATCTGAATTTCGAAAAAGCAGCCCAGACCTACGGCAAAGTGGGTGGTTTTGCGCACCTTGCCACGTTGGTCAAGCGCATGAAGGCGACTCGTCCTGGCGCATTGCTGCTTGATGGTGGCGATACATGGCAGGGGTCCGGGACGGCATTGTGGTCGAATGCCCAGGATATGGTCGATGCCTGCAAGGCGCTCGGCGTCAATGTAATGACGCTGCACTGGGAGTCGACTTATGGTGAAGAGCGGGTCAAGGAAATCGAGGAAAAAGATTTCGCCGGTCAAATTGATATCGTTGCCCAGAACGTCAAAACGACTGATTTTGGAGATCCTGTTTTCAAGCCATTCGTGATGAAGAATATGAATGGCGTGCCGGTTGCCATCATCGGGCAGGCTTTCCCCTATACGCCAATCGCCAATCCGCGCTGGCAAACGCCCAATTGGAGCTTTGGCATCCAGGAAGACAACATGCAGAAAACGGTTGATGCCGCCCGTGCTGCCGGGGCCAAGGTTGTCGTCGTGTTGTCGCACAACGGCATGGATGTCGATTTGAAGATGGCATCGCGTATCCGTGGCATTGACGCCATCATGGGAGGACACACGCACGATGGCATGCCGGCCCCGGTGATCGTCAGGAATGACGGCGGACAGACGCTGGTAACCAATGCCGGTTCAAATGGAAAGTATCTTGGTGTGCTCGATTTTGATGTGAAAAACGGGAAAATTGCTGACTTCCGTTACAAGTTGCTGCCCGTCTTCGCCAATCTGTTGCCGGCGGACAAGGAAATGCAGGCGCTGATTGACAAGGCGAGGGCGCCTTATCTTGCAAAACTCGGTGAGAAACTGGCAATTACCGAAGGCACCCTGTATCGCCGGGGGAATTTCAACGGCACTTTCGATCAGCTGATCCTTGATGCGCTGATGAAGGTCAAAGATGCTGAAATTGCCTTCTCTCCCGGTTTTCGCTGGGGAACCTCATTGTTGCCGGGGCAGCCGATCCTGATGGAGCATGTCCTGGACCAGACGGCAATTACCTATCCATGGACAACCGTCACCAACATGAGCGGGGCGATGATCAAGACCGTGCTCGAAGATGTGTGCGACAACTTGTTCAATCCCGATCCTTATTACCAGCAGGGCGGTGACATGGTTCGCGTGGGCGGCCTGCAATATACCTGTGATCCAACCGGGAAAATGGGCAGCAGAATCCAGAACATGATGTTGCGCGGTCAACCGGTAGATCCGGCCAAAATCTATAAAGTTGCCGGCTGGGCACCTGTCTCGGAAGAGGCCAAAAACTCTGGGGAACCGATCTGGGATGTGGTGGCGACCTATCTGCGTGACATCAAGACCGTCAAGCCCGTGCACTTGAACCTGCCTTCACTGAAAGGCGTCGTGAACAATCCGGGAATGGTCTGATGGGCCGATTGATCTGAGTCAACCGGCTGATGGCGGCATCTGTTTAGCATGTTGCCTCAGCCTTTCAATCTTCAGGGACATTCATGAAACGTACGCTTTGTATTCTTTCGCTGGCTTGTCTGGCCACACTTTCCCACGCTCAGGAATGGAAGCAGGGTGCAAGCGACTGGGCCAATCTGCCGACCGTCAAACAATCCCGCCAGGGGCTTTACCTGACGCCGCAGCAAGCTTATGAAATGGTTCAGAAAGAAGGGAAAAACACGCTTTTTCTCGATATCCGCACACGAGCAGAAGCCATGTATGTCGGTATGCCGAGCGCCGTTGATGCCTTGGTTCCTTACGTTGAGCACCAGGAAATCATGGGTGAATGGGATGACAAACGGAATATTTACGTGCTCGAACCGAATGTCGATTTTCCTAAAGAGGTTGAACGTCGTCTGACAGATAAAGGACTCAACAAACAATCGCGCATCATTCTGATCTGCCGTTCCGGCGATCGGAGTGCCAAAGCGTCTGACTTGTTGGCGATGAGCGGCTTCTCGTCGGTTTACAGCATTGCCGAAGGATTTGAGGGCGACATGGGCAAAGAAGGCCCATCCGCCAACCGCCGTACGGTCAACGGCTGGAAGAACGCCAATCTGCCGTGGTCCTACAAGCTCGATAAGACAAAAATGTACTTTCCGAAATAGACCGAATGGCAAACTGCCGCGCTGAAGAGGAAATCAAAGATCGAATTTGATTTCTTTTTATTTTGATAATTTAACATAATACAAATTATACGAAGTCAATGAGGCAATCTTTCAGGGTGATTCGCACGCGGCAAACCCTGAAGTCAGTTTAAGATTCGGGCATCTTGTGATCCACCTTCATCCAGCTGAAATGTCGCGCAGAAAACCGAAGAAAAAAATACGCGTCATCTATCAGTCGGCTGGTCCGTTACCGCAGCGTATTGCTCATCTCTACGTTGGACAGCTGCTTGTTTTTACCGATGCCAGTCATCAACGGCACGGCGGTCTGGCTGCCGTCCTGTTCTCCAGCCCGGAGGCTGAGCCGATTATCGAAACTCGTACGGTTCCGGCTCTCGGGAGCAATACTCTGGAGTTGCACGCCGTCCTGTTCGGTCTGCTTCAAGCCGAGACTCATTTTCCCGGAAGTCGGCTGACGGTGTTCAGCGATAACCTTGATGCGGTCAACGTCTTGAAACAAGCAAAAACCAACGGCGTTCAAAGTTTGCACGCGCTGCCTGCCGAGTTTTCTCTGTCGATTATCGAGATGGTGTTGAGTCGTGCGGAGTTCCGCTGGGTCAAAGGTCATTCGTATTGCCGAGGCAATACGCTCGCTGATCTGCACGCAGGAAAAGCCGCATGCTGAATGGTCTGCTGCGCTTGATCCGCTTACTTGCGCTTGCCGGATTATGGGTTCGGATAGCTGTTGTCACGATCGGATTTTCTCCGGCCGGATTGCTGGCTGATGAGTGTGAAAAACTGCCGGCTCCGGCGGTCGTGATCAAACGTCTTGAAGAAAAAATATCGCTCAATTTCCAGTATGGCTACCGGTCATTGACCAATATTGGCGCGGGATCGATGAAGCCTGGCAGCCTTGTGTTGGGGCTGACTCGTGGCAATGCCAGTGTTCAGTTTTCAAGCCAGACACCGGGATATGTCGACCAAAGTGGTCGCTGGGAATGCATCAGCCCGCAAATTACGCTGACGTATGGATTCAGCCCCATGACAGTCTATGTGGCGCGTGAGTTTCCCGAAGGTAGTTGTGCCTACAAGGAGATTTATGAACATGAATTACGCCATGTGAAGGCCTACCAAAGCCATATTGCCGCTATTGAGAAGGATATCGGCGAGATGCTCACCCGCCGGTTTGCGACGGGTGATGTTTGGCGCGGTCCGGTTGGCTGGGCACGAACTCGTTTGCAACAGGAGCTGGAAGAGCGTTGGGTGCCCTATGTGCAACGGGAGATCAAGCGGGTCGATGCTGCGCAGGCGCTGATTGATACGCCGGAAGAATACGAGCGGCTGGCCAATAGCTGCGATGGCGCGGTGACAAAAGCAACGCGCTGAAGAACGATCTGCTTATTTAACCTGGATCGTCACGCTGCGCCCGGAGTGCCCCCCTACTCCTCTCAGCAGTTCGGCGATATCCGTATTTTGGGTTTTCAGCGCGAAATCGATCGCCGTTTCCCCTGACTCAACGGTTTTGTTGGGTTCGGCATTGTTGGCCAGGAGGAGTTTGACGATTTCAATATGCCCGCCACGTGCAGCGGCAATCAACGGCGTCGTCCCGTTTTCGCTGGCGGCATTGATGTTGGCGCCGGACTTGATGAGCAGGCGGGCAACCTCGGTTTGGCCGTTGAAAGCTGCGTAGGCTAGCGGTGTCCAGCCCGGCATATTAACGTTCGCGCCGCCGGCAATCAGCAACTCTGCCGCTTTCAGGTGTCCGCGAAAGGCTGCCAGGCGCAATGCGGTATCACCGGCAGCATTGCGTGCATTGACCTTGGCGCGTTGCTTGATCAGAAAATCGACCAATTCGTTATGGCCATCCCGGGCGGCAAGCATGAGCAGCGTGTTCCCGTCGATATCCGTGGTGTCTACCGAAGCGCCTTTGTTGACGAGTGCGGCGATATCCCTGGTGTCGCCCAGCTTGGCTGAACTGATCAGGTCATCATAGGTGCCGGCACTGGCGATGAGTGGAAAACAAGCGGCAAATACTACGGTCAACAGTCGTTTTTTCATGATTCCCACGGCCGGCTGGCATGTTTGAACAGCGTAAAGAAATTGTTGCTGGTTGCTTCGGTGACGGCTTCGGAAGAAATGGAACGCAAGCGGGCTATTTCTTCTGCCACGTGGCGAACGTAGGCGGGCTGATTTTGCTTGCCACGATAAGGAGCCGGCGCCAAATAAGGCGAATCGGTTTCGACCAGAATGCGGTCAAGGGGGCATTTTTGAGCCACTTCCTTGACGATGCTAGCATTCTTGAAGGTGACGATTCCGGAAAATGAAAGATAAAAGCCGAGATCCAGCGCGTCGCGGGCGATATCCCTGTTTTCGGTAAAGCAGTGCATGACCCCGCCGACCGTGTCGGCCCCCTCCTCCCGCATCAGGCGCAGCGTGTCAGCGGCGGACTCACGGGTATGGATGATCAGGGGTTTGCCGCAGGTCTTCGCAGCCCTGATGTGCGTACGGAAACGTTCGCGCTGCCATTCCGGTTTGTCTTTTTGCCAGTAGTAATCCAGCCCCGTTTCACCGATTCCGATCACTTTTGGGTGTGCCGCCAGCTTGAGCAATCCTGCTTCGGTGGGTTCTTCGACATCCGTGTATTCCGGATGGACGCCAACCGTGGCATACAACTGATGATGCGCTTCCGCCAGGGCGAGAACCTTTGGAAAATCCTCAAGATTGACGCCAATGCAGACCGCGCAACCGACAGAATTTTCCTGCATGCGCTGCAGGATGTCCGACACTTGGCTGGCCAGGTCGGGGAAATCGAGATGACAGTGGGAGTCGACCAGCATCGGGGTCGTTTACAGCGTGTGCGTCGGGCGGGCAGACTGCATGACGCCGCCGAGCAGGCCTTCAATTTTGCGACGAGCTTCCTGGCCGCTTTCGTCATTGTTGAAGTGCACGCCGATACCCTGTGCTCGCCCATTTTGGGCGCCCGCCGGTGTGATCCAGATGACGGTACCGGCGATCGGCAGTTTGGCCGGATCGTCCATCAGTGAAAGAAGCATGAAAACTTCGTCACCAATGTTGTAACCGCGCGTTGTCGGAATGAAAATCCCGCCGCAGCGCAAATGGGGCATGTAGGCAGCGTAGAGCGCAGACTTCGAGTTGATGTTCAGCGAGAGAACGCTCGGACGTTGCGGAGCGGATTTAACTTCACTCATCGTTGATCAATTGGCAAACAGGGCTCGATAGTCAAGAAAGATACCTTCCAGAAAAAGACGCGCGTTCAGCGGCTGTTCGGCTTCCTGGCGGCGTGAAATCATGTGGCGGTAACAATGTAATAAACGTACAGCAGGAATCATATCAGCCAAGCCGGTCATTGTGGCCTGCTGAGGTAGAAAATATCGAGTCGGCATGCCGTTTTTGGCCAGGTTCAAATCGATCAGCCACTTTTGCAGTGCTTCAACTACGGTTTTGAGCAACAGCTTGCCCTTGCTGTCCTTGACTGCTTTTTCCAGTTCGGCCGCCATGGCCAGCGGATCAGCATGGCGACCTGCGGACAGTCGTTTGACCAACAGTTCCAGCCATGCGCCTTGCCCTGATGTTGCGAGTTCAATTGCCAGGCTGGGTGAGCCTCCGGCCAGGGCCAGCCAGCGTGCTGCATCGGGAATGCCATCGTCAGCCAGTACTTGTGCTGCAACCTTGCTTGACGGAAGGGCGACCGGCATTGTCTGGCATCGGCTCCGGATTGTTGGTAGCAAGCGAAGTGGTTCGCTTGAAACCAATAAAAACAATGTATTTGGCGCAGGTTCTTCGAGTGTTTTGAGAAGTGCGTTTGCGGTGTTTCGATTCATTGCTTCTGTCGGGTTGACCACGACAATACGCAATCCAGCTCGATGGGTACCGACAATCAGGAAGTCATCAAGACCTCGAACCTGGTCGATGGTGATCTGCTGGCTGGGTTTCTTTTTGCCCTCTTCCGCTTCCAGGTCGGCCGAGAGCGCTTCGGGTTGCAGCAGGCGAAAATCAGGATGGTTGCCTTGGCTGTACCAGTTGCATGCGAGGCAAGTGCCGCACGGAATACCTGTGTGCTGCGGTTGTTCGCAAAGCAGGCTGGCGGCAAACAGCTTGGCGAGCTCAAACTTGCCGATCCCTTTTTGGCCAACAAGGAGTAGTGCATGCGGAAGCTTTTGACGCCTGCCCTGAAGATCGCTCCAGACTTGTTCGTGAAGTTTTAATATGTTCATAAACAGGCTTCTAGGACTGTTTTTTCAATTTTTACTTTAATATCTTCAAGGCTGTGGCTGGCGTCAATGGTGCGAATCCTGAGCGGGTTTGTGCTGGCCCTCTCAAGATAGGCCTGGCGGACTCGTTCGTGAAAATCGGCGCGCTCCTGCTCGAAACGATCGAGTACCCGACTTGCCCGTGCAATGCGTTCACGTGCAACATCGAGTGGCAGGTCGAACAGCAAGGTCAGGTCAGGTTGCACATGTTCGTGAACCCAGTGCTCCAGCGCCAGGAATTTGGCGCGATCAAGTCCTCTGCCGCCCCCCTGGTAGGCATACGTGGCATCGCTGAACCGGTCGCAGACAACCCACTCGCCGCGCGCGAGTGCAGGTTCGATCAGGCGTGCGAGGTGCTCGCGACGTGCGGCGAACATCAATAGCGTTTCTGTTTCGAGGTGCATTGGATCGTTGAGCAGCAATGTGCGCAGCTTTTCCCCGAGTTCGGTACCGCCGGGCTCGCGGGTAACATGAACCGTTTTCCCTTGGGTGCGAAGCCAGTCGGCCAGCCATTCAACGTGACTGCTTTTGCCGGCACCGTCGATGCCTTCGAAAGTGATGAATTTACCTTTCACTTCCCACCTCTCTGATATTTATTGACGGCCCGATTATGTTCGTCGAGCGTGCGTGAAAATTCGCTGCTGCCATCGCCGCGAGCAACAAAGTAAACAGCCTCGCTTGCCGCCGGATGCAGTGCGGCATGCAGTGACGCAAGGCCTGGCATGGCTATGGGTGAAGGCGGCAAGCCGGCGCGCGTGTAGGTATTGTACGGCGTATCCGTTTGCAGATCGTGCTTGCGCAGATTGCCATCAAACGCTTCGCCGATGCCGTAGATGACGGTCGGGTCTGTTTGCAGCAACATCCCCTTGCGCAGGCGATTGACGAATACCGCAGCAACCAGTGAGCGATCTGCTTCCCGGCCTGTTTCCTTTTCAACGATAGAGGCCATGACGAGTGCCTCGTCGGTATTTTTGTAAGGCAATCCTGAGGTCCGCCCAGCCCATTCGCTATCGAGCTTGCGCTGCATTGCCCGGGCTGCCCGGGCGATCAGTTCCAGATCGCTGGATTGCTTGTCGAACAAATAAGTGTCGGGAAACAGCCGGCCTTCGAGTTGAGTGACAGCCAAACCAAGGCGCTCAATGATCTGATTCTCTGTCAGGCCACGCGTCTGGTGGTCGAGATCCGGGTGTTTATCGAGGCGGGCGCGCCACTGCTTGAAGGTCCAACCCTCAACCAATGTCAGTTCGCCTTGTGTTACCTCACCGCGTGTCAGTTTGCCGAGTAATTGCGTCGGCGTTATGCCTTGGCTGATCGAGTAGCTGCCAGCCTTGATACCGGTTTCCTGCTTGTTGATCCGGGCCAGCAGGGCGAGCAGCGTTGGTTCGACGCTGACTCCGGCTTCCTGCATCTGAGCGATTGCCGAGCGCAGGCTGCTACCGGGGGTAATACGGAAATCGAGCGGTGATGAGCGCAGGCTCAGTGCTTGGTTTGACCACCACCAGCCAGCCCCGGTCAGGGTGCCCAGCAGCAGTAAAAGCAGCAAAAATGATCTAAATAGTTGTCGCACGGGAACTCGTTTGCAGCAGGCTGGTCTTGCCCGTGTAGAACGAGCACCTTAATCGGGCGATATAATATCCCAAACCCCCACTGGAGCCCCCATGAACCCCACCTGGCGCAGCTTTCTGGAAACCGCCGCAGGCGTTTTCGACACTGAGTCCTCCCCTATTCTCCTGAACTTTGGCGATGCCGCCGGAGAGCTTCAGGCCGCAGACGGACAAACCATTCTTGTTCCGCTCACCCATCTTGGGCTGCTCGATGTTTCCGGTGAGGATGCCAAGTCCTTCCTGCACAGCCAGTTCACGAGCGACATCAACCATCTCGGTGCGGGCCAGGTTCAGCACAGCGGTTGGTGTACGGCCAAAGGCCGCATGCAGGCAAGCTTTCTGGCCTGGCGCGATGGAGAACGTTATCAATTGGCCATTTCAGCCGATTTGCAGGAAGCCGCGCAAAAGCGCCTGCAGATGTTCATTCTTCGTTCCAAGGTTAAATTGGCTTCGTTGACCGACAGCACGATTTTGCTTGGCCTGGCCGGCCCTCTTGCTGCCGGGCTACTGGCTGATGCCGCGCTGCCCTGCCCGGATGCAGCCATGACCAGCTTGCAGGCCGACGGTGTCACGGTCGTTCGCCTCGATACCCAGCGTTTCCTTTTGGCAGTCCCCGAATCAGCCGCGGCTGTGCTGTGGGCAAAACTCTCGGTCAAAGCTCGCCCGGCAGGCATTCCAGCCTGGCGCTGGCTGGATATCCAGGCGGGCTATCCGCTCGTCACCTTGGCCACCAAGGAAGAATTTGTTCCTCAAATGGCCGATTTCGAAAAAATCGGCGGAGTCAGTTTTCACAAAGGCTGTTACCCAGGGCAGGAGATCGTTGCCCGGACCCAATATCTGGGCAAGGTCAAGCGCCATCTGTATCGCCTGAGCAGCCCGGTTGCCTTGAGCGCGGGCGATGTGCTGCACTCGCCGGATAATCCCGACCAGTCCTGCGGCATGGTGATGACTGCAGCCCCTTCTCCGACGGGTGGTTACGAGGGGCTGGGCGTTGTGCAATCGAATTACGCCGGTAATGTTCGCCTGGGGGCCCTGACGGGGCCTGAGGTGAAGGCTGTCGCGGTCAACCCGTAAAAACGGCCCAATATGTGCCTGATTGTTCTGGGCTGGCAGGCGCATGTCGAGTTTCCGCTACTCGTCGCGGCCAATCGCGACGAGTTTTATGCCCGGCCAACCGCCTTTGCGGCACGTTGGCCGGATACGCCGCAGGTGATTGGCGGCCTGGATCTTGAGGCAGGCGGTACCTGGCTGGGCGTGACTGAGTCCGGGCGTTTTGCGGCCGTGACCAATGTGCGCGAGCCGGGTGCGAGCAAGGGGCAACGTTCGAGAGGCGAACTGACGCGTTCATTTCTGCAGTCCGATATTTCGGCCAAGCACTATATTGCCCAACTCGACATGAGCGAGTTTTCAGGCTTCAACCTCTTCGTCTCGGATGGCCATAGCCTGTATTACTGCTCGAACCGCCATACCCAGGCGCAACGGTTGCTACCGGGAATCTACGGGGTTTCCAACCATTTGCTCGACACCCCGTGGCCGAAGTTGGTCAAGGCACGCCAGGCATTTGCCGATGCCTTGCCCGGCTTGCCAGACGAAACCCCGTTTTTTGATTTGTTGGCCGATCGGGAACAGGTCGATGATGCACGTCTGCCGAATACGGGGGTACCGCAGGCCTGGGAGCGCCTGCTCTCATCGATATTCGTACAATCAGAAAATTATGGAACGCGGGCGTCGATCGTGCTTCAGCAAAAAATCGATGGTTCCTTACGCTTGAGTGAGCGCAGTTTCGGCCCCAACGGGCAGGTGCTTCAGTCTTCTGTTATTTCGACCAGCGTGTAGCATGGCACCAGGTCGAACAACTCGATGATATCGACATTGCGCATGCGAATGCAGCCATGCGATCCGGGGATGCCCATTTCTGCGCTATCAGGGCTACCGTGGATGTAGACGTAACGCCGCATGGTATCGACGTTGCCGCAACGGTTGCGGCCGGGTTCGCAGCCGGATAGCCAGAGGATTCGGGTCAGTATCCAGTCGCGTCCGGGAAAGGCTTCGGAGAGTTCCGGGGTCCAGATTTCACCTGTCGGGCGTCGGCGCACAAAAACGGTATTGGCTACCTGCCCTGCTCCGATTTTGGCTCGAATCAGATGTTGACCGCGCGGCGTCTGGTAACTGCCCGACACTTCTCCAACGCCGGCCTTGGCCGTTGAAATCGAATACTCGCGGATCAATTCGCCATGTTCATCAAAGACGCTCATGTGCTGACGGGCGACGGAAACCAGCAATTTCATGCGTTTTTCTTGCGTCGACCGGCGAAAAACTGCGACAGCATGCGGCTGCATTCGTCAGCGAGAACGCCACCTTCGACCGTTGCGTGATGATTCAGGCGCTCGACGCCGAACAGATCGACGACGCTGCCATGCACGCCGGTCTTGGCATCGCGTGCGCCGTAGATGACGCGGCTGATGCGGGCATGCATGATGGCGCCGGCACACATCGCGCAAGGCTCCAGCGTCACGTAAAGCTCGCAACCCGGCAGGCGGTAATTGCCGAGCGCCCTCGCTGCGTCGCGCAAGGCGGCGATTTCGGCATGCGCCGTCGGGTCGCTTTCACCGATCGGCGAATTGAAGCCGCGCCCGACGATTACGCCGTCACGCACGACAACGGCGCCAACCGGCACTTCGCCCAGGCATTCGGCTGCACGCGCCAGCGAAATCGCTTCGCGCATGAAAAACTCGTCGCCGAGACCGTTGACCGGTTCGGCGACGTCCGTCTCGAAGAAGGGTTCGAACGCGTCGCTCATTCCCACTCGATGGTGGCTGGCGGCTTGCCCGACACGTCGTACACCACCCGGTTAAGGCCGCGCACTTCGTTGATGATGCGGTTCGAGACCTTGCCGAGCAAGTCGTACGGCAGGTGCGCCCAGTGCGCGGTCATGAAGTCGCTGGTGACCACGGCGCGCAGCGCGACGACATTCTCGTAGGTTCGGCCATCGCCCATCACGCCAACACTCTTGACCGGCAGGAAGACGGCAAAGGCCTGGCTGGTCAGGTCGTACCAGGTCTTGCCGATGTCGGCCTCGGTACAGGCACCGGCGGCAACATCGCGTTCGGTGGCGACGGTGGCACGTAGTTCGTCGATGAAGATCGCATCGGCGCGTTGCAACAGGTGGGCCGCCTTCAGGGTGACTTCGCCGAGGATGCGCACGCCCAGGCCGGGACCCGGGAACGGGTGGCGATAGACCATTTCGCGCGGCAAGCCGAGCGCGACGCCGAGTTCGCGGACTTCGTCCTTGAACAGCTCGCGCAGCGGTTCGAGCAGCTTCAAATGCATGTCTTCCGGCAGGCCGCCGACGTTGTGGTGGCTCTTGATGGTGTGGGCGCCCTTCTTGCCCTTGCCGGCCGATTCGATCACGTCCGGGTAGATCGTGCCCTGGGCCAGCCATTTTGCGGAGACCAGCTTCTTCGACTCGGCCTGGAAGACTTCGACGAATTCTTTGCCGATGATCTTGCGCTTCTGTTCCGGGTCGGAAACACCGGAAAGCTTGCCCATGAAGGCGTCGACCGCGTCAACGCGAATCACCTTGACGCCGAGATTACGGGCGAACATATCCATCACCATGTCGCCTTCGTTCAGGCGCAGCAGGCCGTGATCGACGAAAACGCAGGTCAGCTGGTCGCCGATGGCGCGATGAATGAGTGCGGCGGCAACGGAGGAATCAACGCCGCCGGACAGGCCGAGGATGACGTCATCCGTGCCGACCTGGGCGCGGATGGAGGCAACCGCTTCGGCGATGTAATCGCCCATCACCCAGTCGGTACCGCAGCCGCAGATGCCATGCACGAAGCTCTCGAGAATGGCGCGGCCCTGCACGGTGTGCGTGACTTCCGGGTGAAACTGCACGGCGTAGAACTTGCGGCTCTCGTCGGCCATGCCGGCGATCGGGCAGGACGGCGTCGAAGCCATGGTCTTGAAACCGGCGGGCAATTCCATCACGGAGTCGCCGTGGCTCATCCAGACCTTGAGCATGCCGTGGCCTTCGGCCGTCGTGAAGTCGGCGATATCCTTCAATAGTGCGGTATGGCCGTGGGCACGGACTTCCGAATAACCGAATTCGCGCGCCTTGCCGGCGGCCTCGGCGGTCATCACCTTGCCGCCCAGTTGCTGTGCCATGGTTTGCATGCCGTAGCAGATGCCGAGTACCGGAATCCCCAGATTGAACACCACTTCCGGCGCGCGTGGCGTATCGCCTTCGGTCACCGAGCTCGGGCCGCCGGACAGGATGATGCCCTGCGCGCCATAGCTGCGGATGAACTCTTCGGAAACATCGTACGGATGAATTTCGCAGAACACCTTCGCTTCGCGAACGCGACGGGCGATCAGCTGGGTGACTTGCGAACCGAAATCGAGGATGAGGATTTTCTGGTGAGCCATTTCAGAACCTTGAAAGAACAAGGGCGGCTCGGAGCCGCCCTCTGGGACACGGAATTAATTAGTCGAGGTGGTAGTTCGGTGCTTCCTTGGTAATCTGCACGTCGTGGACGTGAGATTCGCGGATGCCGGCCGAAGTGATTTCGACGAAACAGGCGTTGTCGTGCATGTGGGCAATCGTCGGGCTGCCGAGGTAGCCCATCGAGGAGCGCAGGCCACCGACCAGCTGGTGGATCACGGCGAGCACCGAGCCCTTGTAAGGCACACGACCTTCGATACCTTCCGGCACGAACTTGTCGACGTTGTTGGTGTTTTCCTGGAAGTAGCGATCCGACGAACCAGCCTGCATCGCACCCAGCGAACCCATGCCGCGGTAAGACTTGTAGGAGCGGCCCTGGAACAGCTCAACCTCGCCCGGCGCTTCTTCGGTGCCGGCGAACAGGCCGCCCAGCATGACCGTATCGGCACCGGCGGCGATCGCCTTGGCGATGTCGCCGGAGTAGCGGATGCCGCCGTCGGCGATCATCGGCACGCCGCTGCCCTTGAGGGCTTCGGAAACGTTCTGGATGGCGGTGATCTGCGGCACACCGACACCAGCAACGATACGCGTCGTGCAGATGGAGCCGGGACCGATCCCGACCTTGACACCATCGGCACCCATGTCGACCAGTGCACGTGCTGCATCGGCCGTGGCGATGTTGCCGCCGATCACTTCGATCTGCGGGAAATTTTTCTTGACCCACTGGACGCGGTCGAGCACGCCTTGCGAGTGGCCGTGTGCCGTATCGACGACGATTACGTCAACGCCAGCTTCGGCAAGTGCTTCGACACGTTCTTCGGTGCCGGCACCAACGCCGACGGCAGCACCAGCACGCAGACGGCCGGTGGCATCCTTGTTGGCCAGCGGATGTTCGGTGGACTTCAGGATGTCCTTGACGGTGATCAGGCCGCGCAGGTGGTACTGGTCATCAATGACCAGTACGCGTTCCAGGCGATGCTTGCGGATCAGTTCCTTGGCGTCTTCGACGCTGGCTTCCTCGTTGACCGTCACCAAGCGCTTGCGCGGCGTCATGATCATCCGGACCTGCTGGTCGAGATTGGTTTCAAAGCGCAGGTCGCGGTTGGTGACTATGCCGACTACCTTGCCGGCCTTGTCGATGACCGGCAGGCCGGAAATCTTGTGCTGACGGGTGATTTCGATCACGTCGCGCACCGTCATCAGCGGCGAAACGGTAATTGGATCGCGCAGAATGCCGGATTCGAAGCGCTTGACCTTGGCCACTTCGGCCGCCTGGGCCTTGGCAGAAAGGTTCTTGTGGATGATGCCGATGCCACCTTCCTGAGCCAGTGCAATGGCCAAGCGACCTTCCGTCACGGTATCCATGGCGGCGGACAGTAGCGGCAGGTTCAGGGTGATGTTGCGGGTCAGACGTGTGGCCAGGCTGACATCGCGTGGCAGAATCTGAGAGTGTGCGGGGACGAGCAGGACGTCGTCAAAAGTAAGGGCTTTTTGCAGAATGCGCATGGCCTTTAATCCAAGGTCACAAAATCGTATTATACAGAAAACCTGCAAAAACCCGGATAGCCCATGAAAAGACTCTTGATTATTGCTTTCGCCATGACGTCGACCGCAGCAAGCCTGTGTGTGCAAGCCCAGACTTACCAGTGGAAGGATGCCAACGGTAGAACGATCATTTCCGACACGCCGGGACCCGGCGCTGCCAAATCCCCGCGCTCAACTGGCAATGCCGCACCCGCTCCGGCGCCTGCGGCTGAAAAGGCCGGCGAAGCGGTGAAGGCGGCACCACCGCCGCCGCAAAAGTCGATTGCCGATTTGAATCTTGAATTCAAGAAGCGTCAGCAGGATGCCAAGGAGAAAGCTGACAAGGAAGCCAAGGATCAAGCGGCTCGTGCCGAGAATCAGGAAAACTGCGAGCGGGCCAGAAGAACGCTGACGGCCTTGCAGAATGGTCAGCCGATGGCGCAGCTGAACGAAAAGGGTGAAAGCCAGCTGATGGACAACAGCCAGCGCGAACAGGAAATGGAGCGCGCCCGTCGTTTCGTCACCGAGGCTTGCCGATAGCGAACTATCCGCCGATATGGATCAGGCCTCGGAGGCGTCGGTATCGCCGGCGCCTTTTTTCATGACCTTGCCTTCGGCGGCACGCTGTTTGCGCACTTCTTTCGGGTCGGCAATCAAGGGGCGATAAATTTCGACGCGATCCCGATCGCGCAGTACGGCATCGGTTTTCGACAGCTTGTTCCAGATGCCGAATTTGTTTTTCTTCAGGTCGATTTCAGGGTGTTTTTCAAGTAGACCGGAAGATTCGAGGGCTTGCTGCAGTGTGGCGCCAAGCGGCAATTTGACACTGACCAGGGCCTGTTTTTCGAGTTGCGCGTAGCACACTTCAACATTGATCATTTCAGCCATGGCTGGCTCCATAAACTTGGGCGGCACGACGCACGAAGGCGTCAACAAAAGTGTTGGCAATATGGCTGAACACCGGGCCAATGACTTTTTCGAATAATTTGCTGGAAAACTCGTAGTGCAGTTGGAATTCGATCTTGCAGGCATTATCGGCCAGTGTCTTGAAGTGCCATGCGCCCTCCAGGCGACGGAAAGGGCCATCGACCAGGCGAATTTTCATCAACTTCGGCTGATCCTTGTCGTTTTCCGTCGTAAACGAGGATTTGACCGCGTGGTAGTTGATATGCAGCGTCGCTACCGTTTTCAGCGCATCGCGAAACTTGACTTCGGTTTTGCTGCACCAGGGCAGAAAAGCCGGATAGTCTTCGCAGGCATCGACCAGCGCAAACATGCGCTCGGCGGATTGCTCAATGAGTACTGTTTTTTCGACCAGAGCCATGCGGCAGCCACGTTCCTGTATCCTGTAGAATTCACGATTTTAATGGAACACCGGCAGCATGAGCATTACGGCCAACAAAAAAGCCTTTCACGAATACTTCATTGAAGAGAAGTACGAGGCGGGTATTGCCCTCCAGGGATGGGAGGTCAAGGCGATTCGTGCTGGCCGGATGAATATCAAGGAATCCTACGTCATCATCAAGAATGGCGAAATTTTCCTGATTGGCATGCATATCACGCCCCTTCCTACGGCGTCGACGCATGTCAATCCTGACCCGACCCGGACTCGCAAGCTGCTGCTACATGCCGCCGAAATCAATAAATTGATCGGCAAGGTTGAGCGAGCCGGCTTCGCCCTGGTGCCGCTTGACCTGCATTACGCACGCGGCCGGATCAAGCTCGAGGTTGGCCTGGCCAAGGGCAAGAAGCAGCACGACAAGCGCCAGGACGAGCAAGAAAAAGACTGGACGCGCGAAAAAGAGCGTTTCCTGAAAGAGCAAAAAAACTAAAGTGAGCGTCGATGCCCTGCTCTACTGGGTCGGCATGGCGGCTGTGGCCGTCAATGCGCTGACCGGAGTGCTTGATTCACGGCGCAAGGAAATGGACCTGATTGGCGCCTTGCTGGTTGGCGTTGCGACCGCGCTGGGTGGCGGTACGATTCGTGATTTGCTGCTCGACCGGAATGTTTTTTGGGTCGTCGATCAAACTTACCTGGTCGCTGCACTGGTCACCGGGCTGCTCAGCTTTTTCATCGCCCGCGCCTTCGACATTGCGCCACGACTGTTCTTGATTCCCGACGCCATCGGTCTTGCGCTTTTCGCCATCGTCGGCACCCAGGTTGCCTTGCAATGGCATACCCCCTGGTTGGTAGCCAGTCTGATGGGCGTCATTACCGGCGTGCTGGGCGGGGTTTTGCGCGACATTCTGTGCAACGACGTGCCCAGCATCTTCCTCAAGGGCGAGCTTTATGCCTCGGCCGCATGGTTCGGCGCCCTGGCATTGATTGGTTTGCAAGCCATCGGGATGTCGCCTGTTGCAGCAACCTGGGTGGCCATGGCGCTGGTCCTGGCGCTGCGTTTGCTAGCCATGCGCTTTCATATCACCTTGCCGGCTTTTGGCCAGGCCAGAGCAGCGCGTTGAAGCGCCCTTCCATCAATTACTCCGGAATCCCATGCTGAATATCGACATTGTTGCCGACATCGTTTGTCCCTGGTGCTTCATCGGCAAGCGCCGGCTTGAAACAGCGATTGATCTGGTGCGTCGGGAACTGCCCAATTTTGAATACAGCACCTGCTGGCGCCCTTTTTTCCTGAACCCTGATACGCCGCCGGAAGGTGAGCCTTACCTGCCTTTTCTTGAACAGAAATTCGGCGGCAAAGCAGCTGTGGAAGCTTTGTTCGAACGTGTTCGCGAGGCCGGACGGGCCTACGGCATCGACTACGCTTTCGAGAAAATCAGCCTGCGTGCCAATACTTTCCAGGCGCATCGACTGCTTTACTGGGCGCAGCAACACGGCAGTGCCGATGCCTTGATCGAGCGCTTATTCGTCGCCCAGTTCCAGCGTGGCGAGCATGTGGGGGATGGCGCGGTACTGGTCAATATTGCGGCTGAATGCGGTTACCCAGCCGCGGAAGTTGCCGCTTATCTGACGTCGACTGCAGATGCTGCACTCGTTCTGGCTGATGCGCAGGAAATTCGGGCGATGGGCGTGCGCATGGTGCCCACTTTTATTTTGGAAGATCAGCACGTCATCGTGGGGGCTGAAGATCCGGCCGTATTGGCCAATGCCATCCTGCAACTGGCTGGCGCCGCGAAATAAAATGCTGAAAACAAAAAAGCCCTGATTGCTCAGGGCTTTGATGATGTTGTTGGCGGAGTGGACGGGACTCGAACCCGCGACCCCCGGCGTGACAGGCCGGTATTCTAACCAACTGAACTACCACTCCATGCTGCGTGCCGGGAAACCCCTGCACTGCGAACGGGGCGCATCATAGCACGGTCTTTGCGAACGGGAAGGCCTGCGCGCATTGCAGGATGATCTTTTTGGGGTGTCAGGGAAAGAAATGAGCACGATCGGCAATCTCAACTATCGGTGGTCGCAGGCTTTGGTCAGCGGTTTTGTTGCAGCCGGTGTGGCGCGTGTGGTGATTTCGCCCGGTTCGCGCTCGACACCGCTGGCGCTGGCCATGCTGCGCCAGCCCGGGCTGATCTGCGATGTCGCGGTCGACGAGCGTTGTGCGGCATTTTTTGCGCTTGGCCAGGCCAAATCCAGCCGGCAGCCGGTTTTGTTGCTGGCGACATCGGGAACGGCACCGGCCAACTGGTTGCCAGCCGTGATCGAGGCCAGTCAGTCCGGGGTTCCGCTGATTTTGCTGTCGGCCGATCGCCCTCCCGAGCTCCAGCAATGCGGCGCCAATCAGACCGTCAATCAGAGTGCGATGTTTGCACCTTATGTTCGTGCCGCACATTTGCTCGGTGCGCCTGATGCCGGCTTTGATCCTGGCTGGCTGCACCGGCTGGCGGCCCAGATGTGCGAACAGGCAAGCTGGCCTCGTCCCGGCCCGGTCCATCTCAACCAGCCATTCCGCGAACCCTTGTTGCCGAACGAGCCGCTACCGGATGTCCAGGATTTGCCGAAAATCCGGATCAGCCAGCCCGTCATGGCGCCGGAGCCGCAGGCGATTGCCGATCTGGCCAGAACCATTTCCGGGCGCCCCGGGGTGATCATCGCGGGTGAGTCACCGTTCGATTCCGGCTATGCCGAGGCGTTGACCGCGCTGGCCGGTCAACTGGATTGCCCGATTCTGGCCGAGCCCTTGTCCAATCTGCGCTTCGGAGCGCATGACCGTACCCGCTTGTGTGTTCGCTACAACCGCTGGCTGGCAGATCCGGCCTTGGCCAGTCGCTGCCGACCCGAATGGGTGCTGCGTTTTGGCGCCACGCCGGTCACCCGTCATCTGCAACAATATCTTGCTTCGGTTTCAGGCACGCATGCCTGGATCGAGCCGACACCTGGCTGGAGCGATCCGGCGCATCGTCTGACGCATTTGCTGCGTGCTGATCCGGCGGCGGCTTGCCGAGCCCTGCTGGCGGCAGCGCCCGCAGCGGTTGCCCCCGCCTGGCGAGAAGCATTCATCGCTGCCGAAACGCAGGCAGAGGCAGATCAGGCAGCGCCGCACATTGCCGCCTTGATCGCCGAATTGCCGGATGATTGCGCCGTCTTTGTCGGCAACTCTCTGGCTATTCGCCAGTTGGACAGTAATTCCGGCGGGGCCGACAAGGCCTTGCGCTTCTACGGCAATCGCGGGGCGAGCGGTATCGACGGCAATATCTCGACAGCCGCGGGGATTGCCGCAATTCATGGTCGTGTCGTTGCGCTGCTGGGCGATCTGACTTGCCAGCACGATCTGGGCGGACTGGCTTTACTGCAGGGGCGAAATGCTGTTGTTGTCGCGGTCAACAACGCAGGTGGCGGCATTTTCGATTATTTGCCGCAAGCTGCGCTCGCTGAGTTCGAAACCGGTTGGCGAACGCCCCAGCAAATCAATTTCCGCCATGCGGCACAGACTTTTTCCCTGGGCTACCACGCCGCAGAAAGCATCGATGCCTTTGGCCAATCGTTGCAGGCCGCGTTCCAGTCCGGCGGACCGCAGTTGATTGAGCTGCGCCTTCCCTGAATCCTGCGGTTGATGGGACAATTGCGCCCCTGCCGTATCACGCAAAGCACCGAGTAATGAGCAAAGAAGCGCCTGATCTATCCAAGCATACCCCGATGATGCGCCAGTATCTGGCGCTAAAAGCCCAGCATCCGACGACCATTCTGTTTTACCGGATGGGCGATTTTTACGAGCTGTTTTTCGAGGATGCCGAGAAGGCTGCGCGACTGCTCGATATCACGCTGACGTCTCGCGGACAGACGGCTGGTGTACCGATCAAGATGGCCGGCATTCCCTTCCACTCGCTCGAACCTTATCTGGCGCGGCTGGTCAAGCTCGGAGAGTCGGTTGTCATCTGCGAGCAGGTTGGCGATCCGGCGACGAGCAAAGGCCCGGTCGAACGTGCCGTCAGCCGCATTGTCACGCCGGGGACGCTGACCGATGCGGCGCTGATCGACGACAAGCGCGATATCTGGCTGCTCGCGTTGACCACGACGCGCAACACGGCAGGCCTGGCGCGGCTCAACCTGGCGAGCGGTGAATTCATCCTGACCGAAGTGCCGAGCGACCAGATTGCGGCAACGCTGGAACGCATCCGGCCGGCCGAAATTCTGTATCCGGAAACCTGGACGCCGGATTTTTCAATCGAGGCCGCCCGTACGCGCCAGCCTGACTGGTATTTCGAGTACGACTCAGCCAAACGCTTGCTCTGCGAGCAATTCAAGGTCGCTTCGCTGGCCGGTTTCGGTGCCGAAGGCCTGCGCCCGGCGATTGCTGCCGCGGGCGCCCTGCTGCAGTACGCCCAAGCAACACAGACCGGCAATTTGCCGCATTTGCGTGCGTTGACCGTGGAACTCGAAGGCGCTTACCTCGGCCTCGATCTGGCCACCCGGCGCAATCTTGAATTAACCGAAACGCTACGCGGGCAGCCGTCGCCGACTCTCTGTTCGCTGCTCGACAACTGTGTGACCAGCATGGGCTCTCGCCTGCTCCGCCACACCCTGCATCATCCGCTGCGCGAACGCGCTATTCCGGCGGCCCGCCACGGGGCTGTCGAATCGCTGCTCGAAGACTACGGCCGGATGGCTGGCGAGGTGCGTCGCGAGTTGCGTGGTATCGCCGATATCGAGCGCATCGCCGGCCGGATTGCACTGCGCAACGCCCGGCCGCGCGACCTGGCCAGCTTGCGGGAATCGCTTCTGCGGCTCGACCCGCTGCGCCAGCCGCTCGATGGGTCGATTTCCCCGTTGCTCGGTCAATTGCTTGAAGCCCTGCAGACGCCGGCTGCTGCGCTTGATCTGCTGATTCGCTCGATCGCCGCCGAGCCCGCCGCCCAGGTGCGTGACGGCGGCATCATTGCGCCGGGCTACGATGCCGACCTGGATGAACTGCGCGCGCTGAATGACAACTGTGGCGCTTTCCTGGTCGATATGGAAATCCGCGAACGCGAGCGCACCGGCATTTCCAGCCTCAAGGTCGAGTTCAACAAGGTGCATGGCTTCTATATCGAAGTCACCCACGCCAATACGGACAAGATTCCCGAGGATTATCGCCGTCGCCAGACGCTGAAAAATGCCGAGCGCTACATTACCCCGGAGTTGAAGGCGTTCGAGGATAAGGCGTTGTCAGCCCAGGAGCGTTCGCTGGCCCGCGAAAAGCTTCTTTATGAAACCATCCTCAGCGAGTTGCTGCCGGTCGTTCCCGTCCTCCAGACCATCGCCCGTGCCGTGGCGCAGCTCGATCTGCTGGCCGGCTTTGCCGATACGGCGCTCAAGCGCAACTGGAGCCGACCGGAATTCAGCGATGAAATCGGGTTGACCGTGACAGGCGGCCGTCACCCGGTTGTTGAAGGCGAAATGGCCAACAGTGCCGAAACCTTCATCGCCAATGACTGCCGATTGGCGGAAAACCGTCGCCTGCTGCTGATTACCGGCCCGAACATGGGCGGCAAATCAACCTATATGCGGCAAACGGCCTTGATTGCCCTGCTCGCCCATATTGGCAGCTACGTACCGACCGAGCGTTGCGTACTAGGCCCGCTGGACCGCATCTTCACCCGGATTGGCGCTTCGGACGACCTGGCTTCAGGCCGCTCGACCTTCATGGTCGAAATGACCGAAGCGGCCGCCATCCTGCACCACGCCACGGCCAACAGCCTGGTCCTGATGGATGAAATCGGTCGCGGCACCTCGACCTTCGACGGCATGTCGCTGGCTTTTGCCATCCTGCGTCACCTGATCGACAAGAACCGCTGCCTGACGCTGTTTGCCACCCACTATTTCGAATTGACCCGCCTGTCGCATGAATACAGCGAACTGGCCAATGTGCACCTCGATGCAGTCGAACACAATGACCGTATCGTCTTCATGCACTCGGTCGAGGAAGGCCCGGCCAACCAGAGCTACGGTATCCAGGTTGCGGCCCTGGCCGGCATTCCGAATAGCGTTGTGCGCGCGGCCCGCAAGCAGTTGCGCGAGTTCGAACAACGCGCGGCAATCGATCCGTTGCAGCCCGATCTGTTTACGCTGAGCGATCCCGAGCCGCCGGAAGCCGAGCCGCATCCGGCGCTCGATCAATTGGCCGGCATCGATCCGGACAGCCTGACCCCGCGCGAAGCGCTCGATGCCCTGTACGCCCTGAAAGCCATGATACGGCCATGAGCAGATGGCTGTTCCTGCTGGTTTTTCTGGCTACCGGTGTCGAGGCTGAAAGCTGGCGCTTCGGCCTGATCGGCGACGTGCCCTATTCCGACTACGAACGTCGCGAATTGCCCCGCATGATCGAGGCGATGGCCGATACGCATCTTGATTTCATCGCTCACATCGGCGATATCAAGCACGGCAAGGATCGCTGCGACGACAGTTTGTTCGACGATCGTTATCGACTATTCAACGCCGCCAAAGTGCCGTTTGTTTTTGTGCCAGGCGACAACGAATGGACTGATTGCGACCGTCCTTCAAACGGTGCCTACGATCCGCTTGAACGACTGGACGCCTTGCGTCGCCTGTTCTGGAAGGATGGGTATTCGCTCGGCCAGAAGAAAATGGCGCTGGAAAAACAAGCCGGAAAATATGTCGAACACGTTCGTTTCCGGCTTGGTCCGGTCTTGTTCGTGACATTGAATGTGCCGGGGAGCAATAACAACTTCGGTTTGACGCAGGAAGCGAAGCCGGAATTCCTCGCCCGCAATCCGGTTGTGCTGCAGTGGATCAAGGACAGTTTTGCCCTGGCCAGACGTGAGCAACTGGCGGGTATTGTGCTGATGTTTCAGGCCAATCCCGGTTTCAGGCACTTTTCACAAAACCTGACCCACCTGGCGTACAAGGATTTTCTGACCACCTTGAACGATGAAATGCAGCATTTTTCCGGTCAGGTCGTTGCCGTGCATGGCGACACGCACATCAGCCGCATCGACCATCCCTTGCGGGATGGCAATGGGAAGCCCATCGAACGGTTTACCCGCGTTGAAACTTTCGGTTATCCGCAGATGGGCTGGACGCGCGGGGTCATCGATACCGACTCCCCGGCGCTTTTCCGTTTTGAAACTTATCGCTGGCCAGCCAGGGCTCAGTGACAGGTTTCCTCGTCATCGTCCGGATCATGGACATGACCGTGTTCGATTTCTTCTGCGCTGGCCGGGCGAACGGCCGTTACCGTGCAGGTGAAAACCAGTGCCATGCCGGCCAGCGGGTGGTTGCCATCGAGCACAACCTTGTCATCGGCGATGTCGGTGACGCGATAGATGACGAAATCCTCGTCGCTACCCTCTTCCGGGCCGCCTTCAAACTGCATGCCAACCTGCAGTTCCTTCGGGAAATCCTTGCGCGGCTCGATTTGCACGAGTTCGGCATCGTAGTCGCCGAAAGCTTCATCCGGCTGAAGCTTGACCTTGATCGTTTCGCCGACTTTCTTGCCTTGCAGGGCTTCTTCGATCAGCGGAAAAATATCGTCGTAACCGCCATGCAGGTATACGAGCGGCTCGCGGCCTTCATCGACGACCTCGCCATCGGGATCGGTAACGTGGTAATCGAGCGTGATAACGCTATTCTTGGCAACCTGCATATTCATGAGTTCAATTCCTTGACGAGGCACAACACGTCCAGTGCGTGACTCATATTGTGACGTTGTAGAGGAGCTGGCCAATCGCGCCAGACCGGGCGAAATTGTACCTCACACGGAGGCGGCACACGCGGCTTTGCCGGTTTGCAATATTTCGGGAACTCCTGGAAAAAGCTTTGTCTAATCGCCCTCAAAACTCGAATATCAACCAACCAACAGAGGGTATCAAATGGATGAATTTTCCTGGGTAGGCGCTGGTTTTGCAGCCTTCATCGTATGTTTTGCCACGTTCATGATTTTCAATATGGGCAAAAATGTGAATGACGAAATCTGCTGAACCTGTTTTCGCTTCATACCATGCCGGCAGTGTGCCGGCATTTTTTTGGGCGGCTGCATCCGGCCGCAATTGTTGTTCAGGTCTGGCCTTCCCGCGATAGCGCCTTGACCAGTTGCAGCACTTCCAGTGCGTGCCCCTTGTAATTGACGTTGTACAGCGCGTGGCGGATCGTGCCGTGGCGGTCGATGATGAAAGTCGAGCGAAGAATGCCGTACTTGCGATGCCCGTCGACCTCCCTGGCCTGCCAGACGCCGTATTGCTTGCAAACGACCCCCTCTGCATCTGACAGCAATTCAAGACCGATGCCTTCCTTGTCACGAAACTCGGCGTGTTTCAGGCAATCATCGCGGCTGATCCCGAACAGGACGCAGTCGTGCGCCGTAAAATCGTTTTCATGATCGGAAAAATCAGTCGCTTCCTTGGTGCAGCACGGTGTTCCATCCTTGGGGTAAAAGAATAGAACGATCAGTTTCCTGCCTTGGTAGTCGGCCAGGTCGACAGTCGCCATGTCGGCATCCGGTAAAGCGAATGCGGGTGCTTTTTCTCCAACCTTGAGCAGCATGATGTTCTCCTGAAGCGCTCTGCGTGGGGGACTGCTGAGAGCGATTCTAGCGGAGTGAAAACCCGGTGACTACTGCGGTCGACCGTAAAATTCCGGCTATTTTCCGGGAACTTTTTCCGGAATCTGGACGAAGCTTTCGTCCTGTTTGATCATGCCCAATTCGAAGCGGGCGCGCTCTTCGATGGCTTCATAGCCCTGTTTCAAGTCGCGGACTTCGGCATCGAGGCCCGCGTTCCTGATTTCCTGCTTTTTGGTGACATCCTTCTGCTGCTGCAATTGACGGTCGTACTCCCATACCTTCAGCCAGCCGCCCTTACCCACCCACAGGGGGTACTGGAGCAGGCCGATGGCTGCGAGGAGGCCGACCGTCAGCCAGCGCATCTGCGTTTAGCGCAGGTTGTAGAAGGTTTCGCGACCCGGGTAGGAGGCGGTATCGCCCAGATCTTCCTCGATGCGGATGAGCTGGTTGTACTTGGCGATACGGTCTGAGCGCGATAGCGAACCGGTCTTGATCTGACCAGCATTCAGGCCAACAGCGATGTCGGCGATGGTGCTGTCTTCGGTTTCACCCGAACGATGCGAGATGACTGCGGTATACCCGGCGCGCTTGGCCATTTCGACCGCAGCGAAGGTTTCCGACAGGGTGCCGATCTGGTTGATCTTGATCAGGATCGAGTTGCCGATGCCCTTCTTGATGCCTTCCTTGAAGATGCGGGTGTTGGTGACGAAGATGTCGTCGCCAACGATCTGCACCTTGTCGCCAAGGCGGTCAGTCAGCAGCTTCCAGCCATCCCAGTCAGCTTCGGACATGCCGTCTTCGATGGAAACGATCGGGAACTGGTCAGCCAGGTTGGCCAGGTAGTCGACGAACTGGGCCGAGGTTAGCTCCAGGCCTTCGCCAGCCAGCTTGTACTTGCCGTCCTTGTAGAACTCGGAAGCGGCGCAATCGAGCGCCAGCAGCACGTCCTGACCCGGCACGTAACCGGCCATTTCGATGGCTTCCATGATGATTTGCAGGGCTTCGGCATGGCTGCCCAGGTTCGGGGCAAAGCCGCCTTCGTCGCCGACGGCGGTCGAGTGGCCCTTCTTGTTGAGCAGCTTCTTCAGTGCGTGGAAGATTTCAGCGCCACAGCGGATGGCTTCGCGGATGTTCGCGGCACCGACCGGCATGACCATGAACTCCTGGATGTCCAGGCTGTTGTTGGCGTGCTCGCCACCGTTGATGATGTTCATCATCGGGACCGGCATCTGCATCGGGGCCATGCCGCCGAAGTAACGGTAAAGCGGCATGCCGGATTCTTCGGCGGCAGCCTTGGCGACGGCCATGGAGACGGCCAGGATGGCGTTGGCGCCGAGGCGGGACTTGTTGTCGGTGCCGTCGAGGTCGATCATCGTCTGGTCGATGAAGGCTTGTTCCTGAGCGTCGAGGCCGATGATGGCTTCGGAAATTTCGGTGTTGATGTTTTCAACAGCCTGCATCACGCCCTTGCCAAGGTAGCGGCTGGCATCGCCATCACGCAGCTCGATGGCTTCGCGGGTGCCGGTTGAGGCGCCAGATGGAACTGCGGCGCGGCCCATGACGCCGCTTTCGAGCAGCACATCAGCTTCAACGGTGGGATTGCCGCGGGAGTCAAGAATTTCCCGTGCTACAACATCAACGATGGAACTCATATTTCTTCCTTGTTATCAAAAGGTTGAAAGGATTAATTAAACCAGATTGTCAACGCCGGCAATAACCAGCATATTCATTTCGGCGGCATTTTCGCGCACCTTGCGTGCAGCCTGATATTCAGTCGAGTGGTAAAAACGTCGGGCCTGCTCGACGGATTCGAATTCGACGATGACCATGCGTTGCGGCGGAGTCCATTTGCCTTCAAGAACTTCGGAATTGCCGCCGCGTACCAGATATTGCCCGCCGTAATGAGCAATGGCAGCCTGCGCCAGGCCTTTGTAAATATCGTAGGCGGCCAGGTCGGTGACCTTGGCTTCGGCGATCAGGTAGCCTTTTTGACTCATTTCAGTTCTTCAAAGCCAGCCGACTTGACGGCCTTGTCGAGCGCGACCAGGGTTGCCAGCAGGCTTTCCATGCGGGCCAGCGGCCAGCTGTTCGGGCCATCCGACCAGGCCTTTTCAGGGCATGGGTGGGTTTCCATGAACAGGCCGGAAATGCCGACTGCAACGGCAGCACGTGCCAGAACAGGAACGAACTCACGCTGACCGCCTGAGGTTGTGCCCTGCCCGCCTGGCAACTGGACCGAGTGCGTGGCATCGAAGACGACCGGGCAACCGGTTTCACGCATGATCGCCAAGCTGCGCATGTCGGAAACAAGATTGTTGTAACCGAACGACGCGCCACGCTCGCAGACCATGATGTTGTCTGCGCCGTTATTGACTTCACGTGCCTTGTCGACGACGTTTTTCATATCGCCCGGCGCCAGGAACTGGCCCTTCTTGATATTCACCGGCTTGCCGCAAGTTGCGACGGCGTGGATGAAATCAGTCTGGCGACAGAGGAATGCGGGGGTCTGCAGCACATCGACGACACTTGCCACGGCAGGAATGTCTTCAATGGTGTGCACGTCGGTCAGCACCGGCACGCCGATCTGGCGCTGCACTTCCGAAAAGATGCGCAGACCTTCTTCCAGGCCGAGGCCGCGCACCGATTTTCCGGAGCTGCGGTTAGCCTTGTCGTAGGACGCCTTGAAAATGTACGGAATACCGAGTCGACCGCAAACTTCCTTCATGTGGCCAGCCACATCGAGGCAGAGTTGTTCGGATTCGGCGGTACAAGGACCGGCGATCAGGAAAAAAGGCTGGTCAAGACCAGCCTCGAAACCGCAGAGTTTCATTTGCCTTTGACCTGCTGATTGGTCAGCGCTGCCTTGACGTAAGACGTGAACAGCGGGTGACCCTGACGCGGGTTGGAGGTGAATTCCGGATGGAACTGGCAAGCCACGAACCACGGATGCACGTCGGCCGGCAGTTCAACCATTTCGCACAGGTCGGTGCCCGGGGCGCGACCGGCAACGATCAGGCCCTTGGCTTCGAGCTGGGCGAGCAGCGTGTTGTTGACTTCGTAGCGATGACGATGACGCTCGGTGATCTCTGCGGCACCGTAGATCTGACGAGCCAGCGAACCTTCAGCCAGTTTGCAGACCTGGCCGCCGAGCCGCATCGTGCCGCCGATATCGGAATCTTCGCTGCGCTTTTCAACCTTGCCGGAAGCATCGTGCCATTCCGTGATCAGGCCGATCACCGGGTACGGCGTATCCTGGACGAATTCGGTCGAATGCGCTTCGGCCATGCCGGCCACGTCGCGGGCAAACTCGACTACGGCCAGTTGCATGCCGAGGCAGATGCCAAGGTACGGCACCTTGTTTTCGCGGGCATAGCGAATGGCGGCAATCTTGCCTTCCGTGCCGCGACGACCAAAGCCGCCTGGGACCAGAATGGCGTCGAGGTCTTCGAGCACGCCGGTGCCGTTCTTTTCGATATCTTCGGAATCGAGATAAACGATATTGACTTGGCTGCGCGTATGGATACCGGCATGCTTGATCGCTTCGATCAGCGACTTGTACGACTCGGTCAGGTCGACATACTTGCCGACGAAAGCGATCTTGACCTGGTGCAGCGGGTGCTCCAGGGCGACGATCAGGTTTTCCCAAACGGTCAGATCGGCCGCCTTGGCCAGGATGTTCAGCTTGTGGCAGACGATTTCGTCGAGCATTTGCTCATGCAGCATGCCCGGAATCTTGTAGATCGAGTCGGCATCGAGACACTCGATGACGGCTTCCGGCATCACGTTGCAGAACAACGCGATCTTGCGGCGCTCTTCGACCGGGATCGAGCGGTCGGCGCGGCACAACAGGATGTCCGGCTGGATACCGATTTCGCGCAGCTCCTTGACGGAGTGCTGGGTCGGCTTGGTCTTCAGTTCGCCGGCGGTCGGGATGTAGGGCAGCAACGTCAGGTGCATGTAGCAGACATTGTTGCGGCCTTCCTCGATGCCCATCTGGCGGATGGCCTCAAGGAACGGCAGCGACTCGATGTCACCGACCGTACCGCCGACTTCGACGATGGCCACATCGGCACCTTCGGCGCCGGCCTTGATCTTGAATTTGATCTCGTCGGTGATGTGCGGAATGACCTGCACGGTCTTGCCGAGATACTCGCCACGGCGCTCTTTCTTGAGCACGGTGTCGTAGATCTGGCCAGTCGTAAAGTTGTTGCGCTTGGCCATCTTGGCGCTGGTGAAGCGCTCATAGTGACCGAGGTCAAGGTCAGTCTCGGCGCCGTCTTCCGTGACGAATACTTCGCCATGCTGGAAGGGACTCATCGTGCCGGGGTCGACGTTGATGTAGGGGTCGAGCTTGAGGTGGGTAACTTTAATGCCGCGGGATTCCAGAATGGCCCCGAGCGACGCGGCGGCGATGCCTTTGCCCAATGAGGACACGACACCACCCGTAACGAAAACAAATTTGGTCATGGAAAGACAGGCTGCGGGAAAGCCGAATGATAGCCGAAAAGGGTGAAAACCCCCAAGCTTGTCGACACAAATCGATATTCCCGATGCCATTTATGCGTACACCGTAAGTCCTTTACTCTTTGCTAAAATTCCGGGTTAGCCAGCCACCAGACACGCCATTGAAAAACATTCTCGTCGTCAATTTTTCGCAAACCGGGCAACTTTCGGCGATTACCGAACAGCTGATCGGGCCCTTGCGGGCGGCGGGACATCGGGTGCATCTGGAGACGCTGGTGCCGCAGGCTGCCTTCCCTTTTCCGTGGTCGCTGGTTGATTTTGTCGATGTCTTTCCCGAGTCGGTCCAACTCGATGCACCACCGCTCGAGCCGCTCGGCATCCCGGCAGATGCCGATTTCGACTTGATCATTCTGGCCTATCAGGTGTGGTTCCTTTCACCGGGATTGCCGATGACGGCCTTTCTGCACAGCCCGGAAGGTCGCCGCTTGATAGCCGGCAAGCCTGTGGTCACCGTTGTTGCCTGCCGCAACATGTGGCTTTCTGCCCAGCAAACAATGCAGCGCCTGATCGCTGAAGCGGGTGGGCAACTGCGTGACCATATCGCTTTTACCGATCAGGGGCCTGCCCTGGCGACTTTCATCACGACACCGCGCTGGGTGCTGACCGGCAAGCGCGATCGTTTTTTGGGCTTGCCGCCTGCCGGCGTCGCACCGGAGGCAATTCGCGGCGCCAGTCGTTTTGGCCGCGCCCTGGGCGATGCGCTGCAGCAGGATGGCGAAAAATCGGGGCATGCCATGCTCGCCGGCTTGCAAGCCTGCAGCGTCAATCCGCGCCTGGCGATCAGCGAGCGTGCCGGCATGCGCGCTTTTCGCGTCTGGTCCAAGCTGATTCGTTGTTTCGGGCAGCGGGGCCAGTGGCGTCGTCGCCCGCTCCTGCTGGTGTTTGCGATTTATCTGATTGCCATGGTGTTAACCGTCGTTCCAACAAGCCTGTTGTTACAATGGCTGCTTTCTCCCCTGCTCAAACCGCGACTGGCACGGCTACGCGCCGAACTGGAGCGCCCATCGGGTTCGCAGGACCATAACTTGCAAAAATATGAACAATAGCGGCAAGGTCTATATCACCGGCTCTTCGACATTTCTGCCCAATGCACCGGTCGGCAATGATGAAATCGAAAACATTCTTGGCATGGTTGGCGGCAAGCCTTCGCGTGCCCGGCGTATCGTTCTGCGTAATAACGGTATCCGCCAGCGTTACTACGCCATTGACCCGGCCACCGGCCAGGCGACGCACACCAATGCGGCGCTGACGGCGGAAGCCGTGCGTCGGCTGGGCGATATCGGGCCGATCGATTGCCTGGCAACCGGCACTTCAAGACCGGATCAGTTGATGCCCAATCATGGGGTGATGGTGCATGGTGAATTGGGCATTTCGGCCTGCGAAGTCGTGTCGACCGCAGGCATCTGCGTTTCCGGTCTGACGGCGCTCAAATATGCCTATCTCGCCGTGCTTGCCGGCGATGCTCAAAATGCGGTTGCAACCGGCTCCGAACTGGCCTCGGCCGGTCTGCACGCCCGCAATTTCGAAGCCGAACTGGAACATCGGATTACCGAACTCGAAACGAATCCTGAAATTGCCTTTGAAAAGGACTTTCTGCGCTGGATGCTGTCCGACGGCGCGGCTGCCTTCAATTTGCGCAACCAACCGGCGAGCAGCGGTTTGTCGTTGCGCATCGAGTGGATCGACATCCTGTCGCAAGCCGGCCAGATGGATGTTTGCATGTACGCCGGCGGGGAGAAGCTGGCGGATGGTTCGCTCAAGGGCTGGCAGGCTTTTCCGTCGGTTGAATGGGCCGGACGGTCGATTTTTTCGGTCAAGCAGGATGTTCGCCTGCTGAATGACAACGTCGCATATCAGACGATCGGGAAAATGCTCGAAAAAGTCACGCTCAGTCGTGGATTGACGCCTGCCGCGGTCGACTGGTTCTTGCCGCACATGTCTTCCGAATATTTCCGCCAGCCGATGGCGGACTGCATGCAGGCGCTGGACTTCGCTGTGCCGCAGGAAAAATGGTTTACCAATCTGCAGAGCAAGGGCAATACCGGGTCGGCCTCGATTTTCATCATGATCGACGAACTGTTGCGCAGCGGTTGCCTTAAAAACGGCGATCGCCTGCTTTGTTTCATCCCCGAAAGTGGCCGCTTCACCGGCTCGCTGATGTACCTGACGGCGGTCGACCATGCTGGATAACGAAGTTCCCCAAGAAGGCAATGTGACGCTCGGCGGTCACCGCAAGGCGCTCTACGCCCGAGGTGCCGATGGCAAACTGCATATTGTCCAGTCGGCCGGCTGGGAAGTTGAGGAAATCGTCACCCTGCAGGCTGTTGCAGACCTCAATCGGCTGGCCGAGGAGGCTCGCCAGCGCGTTGCCGCCGGCCTGACTTCGCCGCTCGAATACCACATGCACAAGGTACGCATGGATATCCCCCTGCTGTCGCAGGTCAGCGGCATCTGGCAATGGCGGATTCGCCGGCATTTCCGGCCAGCCGTTTTCGCTGCTTTGTCGGATCGCTTGCTCGGCCGCTACGGCGAAGCCATGGGGCTGAGCCTTGAACAACTGAAAAAGATCGACTGATGACCTTCCAGCACAGCCAGGCTTCCCACTGCGAAAGCGGCGTCATGTCCGCCATGTTGCGCCATCAGGGCTTGCCGATGTCGGAAGCGATGGCTTTCGGCCTGTCGTCGGCGCTCTCCTTCGCCTACCTGCCTTTCGTCAAGATCAACGGCCTGCCGCTGGTTGCCTACCGCATGCCGCCGAAATTCATCATCAAGGGCCTGCAAAAGCCGCTCGGCCTGAAAATGCGCTTTGAAACCTTCCGGACGCCGCAAGCTGGCGCCCGTCGGCTCGATGAATTGCTCGACGACGGCCAATTGGTCGGGATGCAGACTTCGGTTTTCTGGTTGCCTTACATGCCGGAAGACCTGCGTTTCCATTTCAATGCCCACAATGTGCTGGCCTTTGGTCGCGATGCAGCGAGCGGTGATTACCTGTTGTCCGATCCGGTCGTCGAAACCACCGTGACCTGCCCGGCTGACGCGCTGCAGCGCGCCCGCTTCGCCAAGGGCGTACTGGCCCCGAAAGGGCTCATTTACTACCCGCTCGGCAAACCGCTCGAGCCTGACTGGCACAAGGTCTTGCCGGCCGCCATCAAGAAAACGACGCGCATCATGCTCGACACGCCGCTGCCGATCATCGGCGTGCGCGGCATCCATCGACTGGCCAATGCCATCGAGCGGCTGGAGAAAAATACCGATCCGGCCGCCAGCAAGATGTTTATCGGCCAGGTTGTCCGCATGCAGGAAGAAATCGGCACCGGTGGTGGCGGTTTCCGCTTCATTTACGCGTCGTTCCTGCAGGAATCGGCCGATTTGCTCGGTCGACCGCAGCTTGACGAACTTTCCGAACAGCTGATCGATATCGGCGATGAATGGCGCGAGTTCGCGCTCTCCACGGCACGCATGATCCGCGACCGCGAGCCGCTCGCTCCGGCTGCGCTGGCCGACAAGCTCCGCCGGATTGCCGGGCGCGAGCAAGCTTTCTTCCGCGATCTGCGTCGCGCCGCCTGATGCTGCAGATCGACGGTGTTTCATACCGTTATCGCAATGCCGCGCAAGCGGCGCTGCAGGATGTCTCGCTGAGCATTCCGTCGGCCGGCATCTATGGCCTGCTTGGTCCGAACGGGGCCGGCAAGACAACGCTGATTTCCTTGCTCGCCGGGCTGTTGACCGCGACACAAGGCCGTATCGTCCTTGATGGCCAGGCGCTCTCCGATATCCGGGCAGCACAGCCGCGCAGCATTGCGCTGGTGCCGCAGGATTACGCGTTTTACCCGATGCTGACGGTGGCCGAAAACCTGCGCTTCTTTGCCGGCGTGCTCGGTTTGAAAAATGCCGAGCTGGCGGCCGAATGCACCGCTGCGATTGATTTCGCCCGGCTTGAACAGGTGGTCGATCAACGGGCCGAACAGCTTTCCGGCGGTTTGCGCCGGCGCCTCAACCTGGCCATCGGCCTGCTCGGCAAACCGCGCCTGCTGCTGCTCGATGAGCCAACTGTCGGTGTCGATCCGCAATCGCGCAGCTTCCTGCTCGAATCCATCGCCGCCCTGCCCGCTGCCGGCACCACGGTGATCTATACCAGCCACTATATGGAAGAGGTCGAGGCCATCTGCCAGAAAATCGCCATCATCGACCACGGCAAGGTGCTGGTCGAAGGCGGGCTGGATGCGCTGCTGCATTCCCCTGAACCGGTGCTTGAACTGACGCTGGATAGCGCTTTTCCGGCCGGATTGGCTGAGCGTTACCCCGTGCTTGCCGGGCACAGCGGCCAATATCGCCTGAAACTGGCGTCGACCGCAGCCTTGCCGCGGTTGCTCGATGAACTGGCCGCAGCCGGCGTCGAAGTCCGTCAGCTCAACCTGGGCCATCATGACCTGGAGCAGGTCTTCATGCGCCTGACGCAACGTTCGCTGCGCGACTGAACGATGTCACCCCGCCTGCTCGCTCTCTGGCTCAAGGAAACCATCGCACTGCTGCGCGACCGGCATGGCCTGCTTGCCCTGTTCATCATGCCGACCGTGTTCATCCTGGTCATGACCATGGCGCTGCGCGATGCCTTTTCACCGGGCGTGACGATCGATGCAGCCTATGTCGTGGTCGACCTCGACCATAGCCCGCATTCGGGCGCGCTGATCAAGCGTCTCGACAAGACCGCCGCTTTCCGTCGGCTGCCGCTGGAAGACAGCCCCGATCTCGCCCGCCAGGGCATTCTGCAAGGTCGCCAGACGCTGGCGCTGGTGCTGCCCAAAGGCTTCGGCGAACGCCTGCTGACGCCTTCCGGCGCCGACGGGCAAGCCAGCGAACCGTTGCAGTTGCTGCTTGACCCGGCGCTCAATCCGGCGCTGCAACTGGCTTTTCGCAATCAGGTAATGGCCGCCCTCGGTGCTTTGCGGGCCGACGAACTGACGCGCAAGGCTGGCAAGCTTTTCGGCCTGCCGCCTACTGCCGCCGCCGATAGCGAGAAGGACTGGCTGGATGAAATTCGCAGCGAAGCCGTGCGCAGTGACGCGAATCCCGGCATTCCCTCGTCGGTCCAGCAGAATGTGCCGGCCTGGCTGATCTTTGCAATGTTCTTTGTCGTCATTCCCGTTTCGTCGATTTTCATCATCGAGCGCCAGCAAGGCACGCTGCAACGCCTGCGCGCCATGGGCGTTCCGTTTCATCTGCTGCTTGCCGGCAAATTGCTGCCGTTTTTCATCGTCAATCAGTTGCAGGCCTTGCTCATGGTGCTGGTCGGCATCTATCTCGTGCCGCTCTTCGGCAGCGAAGCGCTCGACATGCCGGGCAAGCTGCCGCTGCTTTTCAACTGGTGGATCGTTTCGGTCGCCGTCAGCCTGGCTGCCGTGGCCTGGGCGCTGCTTGTCGCCAGCCTGGCCCGGACCTCGGAACAGGCAACCATTGTCGGCGGCGTCGGTAACATCCTGATGGGCGCGATTGGCGGCATCATGGTGCCCAAATTCATCATGCCGGCGGCGATGCAGACCCTGGCCGGTTTTTCGCCGATGGCCTGGGGGCTGGAAGGTTTCCATATCGTGATGTTGCGGCATGGCAGCCTGGGCGATCTGTGGCCCAGCCTCGCCCGCCTGCTCACTTTCGCCGCCTTGTCGCTGCTCGCTGCCATGTGGCTCAATCACCGTACCCGAACTGCCCAATCATGAACGCTGCCCTCTGTCTTGAACTCAAGCAACTGATCGTCGAAGCCTGTGACAAGGATTGTGATCCGGCCAGCATCGGCGACGACGAACTGCTGTTCGGGCCGGAAGCCGCGTTACAACTCGATTCGCTCGATGCCTTGCAGGTTTCGATGGCGATCAAGAAAAAATACGGCCTGCGCCTGCCGGACAGCAAGGAAACGCGGCGCATTCTGTCGAGCGTCGGCAACATGGCCGAGCATCTCGACGCCTGGCTTGCCAGCCGGGCATGAAGCGTCCCGTCCAGATTACCGGCAGCGCCCTGCTTTGCGCCCGGGGGGCAACCCCGCAGGCTGTTGCCCAGGCGCTGTGGGATGGCGAATGCAGTTCGCAGATGCGCCCGCTGGGTGAGCGCAGCTTTCCTTTCTTTGCCCTGCCGCTCGATGATACGGACTGGATGACACGGGCCGAGCAGGCCGTCCGCCGGGTTGTTGCGCAGCTTGGGCCGCTGGCACCGGAAACGCCCTTGTTCATTGCCTCTTCGTCCTACCAGATCGGCCATTTCGAGCAGCAGGCCCGGGCCGGACAACTGGACATGCCACCGGCCAGTGCCTCGTTCAGTCGGCAGATTGCTGACTGGGCCGGGCTGAGCGGACCATGCAGCAGTATTTCCAACGCCTGCATTTCGGGATTTTCGGCGATTGATGCGGCCCGCAGCCTGATCGCCGGCGGCCGGATCGACGAGGCCATCGTGCTCGGCATTGAGCTGGCCAACGACAGCACGCTGGCCGGCTTTGCAGCGATGGAACTGCTGGCCCGTCGCAGTTGCAGGCCGTTTGCGCCGCAGCGCGATGGTCTGGTGCTGGGTGAGGCCGTCTCGGCCATCCGGCTTTCTGCCGCGCCGGGGCGCTGGCGTATCGCCGGCCTGCGTACCGGCATCGACGCCTATTCGACGACGGGGCCGGACCCGGATGGCGGCCCGATTGCCCGTCTTGCGGTCGACTGCCTGAACGAGGCAGAAATGAAACCGGCCGATATCGAGTTGCTCAAACTCCAGGCGGCCGGTTCGCCCGGCACCGACCTGGCCGAAGCCAATGCCCTGCGCCGGATTTTTGGCAACGCCGTGCCGCCGCTGATTTCCTTCAAACCGTCTTTTGGCCACACGCTGGGCGCCAGCGGCATTGCCGAACTGGCGACGCTGATGGCTTGTCTCGATGGCGAGAAAATCCCGGCGACGCCCGGTTTCTCGCAAACCGACCCCGAAATCGGCCTGCAATTGATGGTCGACCGCAACAATGCCTACGTCGAGCGAGCCATGCTCAACCTGGTCGGTTTCGGCGGCGGCTTGGCAACGATGATCATCGAGCGTCAAGCATGAACTACCTGAACGCAGCATGCAGCCAGTCTTATGTGCCGAAAGATCTGCCTGCGGCGGTGCGCGCCGTGCTCGGCAAGCCTTTGCGCCGGGCTGCCGGACTGACCCAACTGGCGTTGCTCGGGGCGCTGGCTTGCATTCCACCGGAACGACGCAAACAGCCGACCGCCCTGCTCTGGCAATCCAGTCACGGCCCCCGGCTGGAAACGCAGGCCTTGCTCAACGAAGTCTGTCACGGCACGGCCGAACCGCTGCCTTACGATTTCCTGGCGACCCAGCCGGCGATTGCGGCGGCGCAAATCCAGCCTTTCCTGCTGGGTTTGCTGTCGGCGACTCATTTCCCGCTGGCCGAAGCCGGCCATGCTCACTGGGCGATGTTGCTGGCACTGGCCGACCATTGGCTGGCCGAAGGGCGCTACGCGCAGGTGCTGATCGCCCACCTCGATGCGCTGGCCGATGTCGCGGCCGGTGAATGGCTGCTGCTCAGCCGTGATCCCCTTGAAAACTCGCTCTGCCGCCTCCAGATAGATAGCCCGCCGTTGCCGGAAACACTGGCCGACAGCCCCAATTTTCCCGCCTTGCTGTGCCGCCAACTGGCGACTGGCAGTGCGTCCAGCTTTCAGATTGCCTCGTCTGGCCTGCCCGGCCCGGCACTGGCATTTGCCCGACTTTAACTTTTACAGGCTCAAACCATGTCCCAATTCCACTTTGACGTTTCCCTCGAAGAATTCGAAAGCAAGGTTCTCGCGCCGGCGCAGGAAGTGCCGGTTGTCGTCGATTTCTGGGCACCGTGGTGCGAGCCGTGCAAGACCTTGAAACCCTTGCTGGAAAAGCTGGCCGAGGAATATGCCGGTCGTTTCCTGCTGGCCAAGGTCAATGCCGATGAATCGCCCGAGCTGGCCCAGCACTTTGGCGTGCGCAGCATTCCGACGGTCAAGGTCCTGTTCCAGGGGCAGTTGGTCGATGAATTTACCGGCGCTTTGCCGGAGGGCCAGATTCGCGCTTTTCTCGACCGCTTTGCCCTGCCGCCGGCCACCGGCAGCAACCCGCGTGAAGAAGCGGCAGAACTTTGTGCCAACGGCCAGTTCGAAGAGGCATTGGCCAAGCTGATCGAAGCCAGCCGTGCCAAACCGGAAGATCAGGCGATTCAGCTCGATGCCGTTGAAGTCCTGATGCATCTTGGCCGCAACGACGAAGCCGGCGAACTGCTCGGCGGTGAATACAGCCAGGAAGTCGATCGGGCCAACGCCCTGCGGGCCCGTCTGGCGCTGACCGCCGGTGCTGCCGATACGGCCGAGATCGAAGCCCGACTGGCGGCCAACCCGGCCGATCATGCTGCCCGTCTCGAACTATCACGCGCCTATGCGGCACAAAGCCGCTTCCGCGAGGCACTCGAAGCGGCGCTCGAAGTGGTCATCCGCGACCGCAGTTTCGACGAAGGGGCCGGCCGCAAGGCGGTGCTGCAATTGTTCGAAGCACTCGGTGGCAGCGATCAATACGACGATCTGATCCGCGAATTCCGGCGCAAGATGTCGGCCGCGCTGAACTGAGCGGTCGCCGCGACCGATGGCGCAAAGCAGGCCCATGCGGTTTGCTTTGCGCTGAATGACAGCGTTCAGCCATGAAACTGTTCTACACCGATATTTTTGTTCTCCCGCTACCGGATGGCCATCGCTTTCCGATGGAGAAATATTCCCGCTTGCGCGCTGCCCTGCTCGACAGTGGCCTGTTTGCCGAAACCGACTTTCACCTGCCGGCAGCGGCCAGCGATGAAGCGTTGGCCCGCGCGCATGATCTTGAGTACATCCAGCGTGTTTGCCGCGGTCAACTGAGCGAATCGGAACAAAAAGCGATCGGCTTTCCATGGAGTGCGGCGATGGTTGAGCGCTCCCGCCGCTCGGCCGGAGCGACGCTGGCAGCCTGCCGGGCCGCACTTGACGATGGCGCAGCCGCCAACCTGGCCGGCGGCACGCATCATGCCTTCCGCAATCGCGGCGAAGGATTTTGCGTTTTCAACGATGCGGCAGTGGCTGCGCGAGCCATGCAGGCCGAAGGTCGTGCCGGACGGGTGTTGATCATTGATTGCGATGTTCATCAGGGCAATGGCACGGCCAGCATCCTGGCTGGCGATGACAGCATTTTTACTTTCTCGATGCACGGGGCGCACAATTTCCCGTTCACCAAGGAAATCAGCGACCTTGATATCGAACTGCCCGATGCTTGCACCGATCAGGCTTACTTGTTGCGCCTGGCCGATGGCCTTGATCTGGCGTTCGATTTGTCGCGACCGGATCTGGTGATTTATCTGGCGGGTGCCGATCCTTATTACGACGACCGTTTCGGTCGTCTGAGTCTCAGTTTCGATGGCCTGGCCGAACGCGACCTGCGCGTTTTCGAACATTGCCGGCAGCATCAGGTTGCCGTGGCTGTTGCCATGGCTGGCGGCTATGCGCGGCGTATCGAGGACACGGTCCAGATTCATTGCACAACGATCAAGCAGGCTTTTCGGCTGTTTCCATAGGCGTTGTCGGGGGATTATTGATTGACAAACCCGTTTGTCGAATTGATAATGATTCTTGTTAACGAATTGGTGATGCTTCTTGCTATCGCCAAAAAAATCAATTTGCACGACGTTTATTAGCCAGCCACCCACGGCATCCGCCCCAGGCAGCTCGCCAGATCTGATTATTCTGGGGAATTTCATGGGTTATGCCGTTGTCCCGCCGCATCTTTTAAAGCGTCGCTATCTTTCCGTTGTTATCAGCTTGCTTTGCGCTGGTTTGTCGCCAAATGTCTTGGCCGAACCAGCCGCTACCCTGGCCAGAAGTGAACGTCCGGGCGGCCTGCAACTGGCCGACGTAGTTGTTTCGGCAACGCGCACTGAACAGGATGTGCATGATGTGGCCAACACCATCACCAGTATTTCCGACAAGCGCATCGAGCAGGAGCAAGCTGCCGACATCAAGGATATGCTGCGATACGAATCCGGTGTCTCGGTCCGGTCAGAGCCAAATCGGGCTTCCGGCGTGTTTCGCGCCACCGGCCGGAGCGGTAACGAAGGGATCAATATTCGTGGGCTTGAGGGCAACCAGGTCCTGTTGCAGGTCGATGGCGTCCGCCTGCCGGCCAGTTATGCCAGCGGTCCTTATGCGGCCGGGCGCGGCGACTATATCGATATCGAGGCTTACAAACGGGTTGAAATCCTGCGTGGCCCTTCATCGACCCAGTTTGGCAGCGACGGGCTGGCCGGCGCCGTTTCTTTCCTGACCAAGGATCCCGGTGATCTGCTGACGCTGGGCAAACCTTCGCAAACGGCACTCAAACTCGCTTATTCCACGGTCGACAATAGCTGGACCACCGTTCCCTCGTTCGCCTATGCCGATGAAACGGTCGAGGCCATGCTGCTGGCCAGTTTGCGGCGAGGCCATGAAACCGACAACAAGGGCGACAACCACGCCAGCAATGTCACGCGTACGGTACCGAACCCACAGGATACGCAGTCGAATTACGTGCTCGGCAAAGTCGTCATCAAGCCGAACAGAAATCACAAGATCAAGCTGACGGCAGAAAACCTGGATCGCCAGGTCGATACGACCGCTCTCAGCTTCCTCGGCGATGCCTATGCTGCAGCCGGGCTGAATCAGGTGGCCCTGCGCGAGGATATTACGCGCCGCTTGTTCAAGCTCGATTACGACTACAACAATATCGACAACCCACTGTTCCAGCGGATGACGGCCGCCTTGTACAACCAGCAATCGGAAAATCGCCAATGGGGTCTGGAAGGCAAGAGTACCGCCAGTTCGTGGGGCACTTCACGTTGGCGTGACACCCGGTATGCCGAAGAGGTGATTGGCGGCAGCTTGCAACTGGAAAGCAATTTCGGTGAATACATCAGCCACCGGATCATCTACGGCATGGATGCCAGCACAACCGAGGTCACCTCGCTCAAGGATGGCTACAACAGCGCCGGGGCAGCTTTCGTCAAAAACAAGAGCTTCCCGGATACCGACTACAGCTTGCTTGGTGCCTTTGTCCAGGATGAAATCGGCATCGGCCCGTTCAGCCTGATTCCCGGCGTTCGTTTTGACAGCTTCAAGATGACGCCCAAGGCCGACAGCCTGTACCGGGTCAATAACACAACCGAACCGGCCAAGCTCGATGGACGCGAGGTTTCGCCGAAATTCGGCGTAATCTGGAAGCTCGACCCGATGGCCAACCTGTTCGCCCAGTACGCTCACGGTTTCCGCGCACCGACGCCGACCCAGGTCAATGGTGGCGTCACCAACCTGACGGCCGCCGATCCTTATACTTCGCTCGGCAATCCTGAACTCAAGCCGGAAACCAGCGATTCGGTCGAACTGGGGATACGCGGCAGGAGCCAGTCGGTACGGTATAGCGCCAGCGCCTTCCGCGGTGAGTACAAGAATTTCATTGCGAGCAACGTGCTGGTCGAATCAAACGCCGCTCCGACGCCGGATGTTTACAAGACCATCAACCTGAGCAATGTCGAAATCAGCGGCTACGAATTTCGTGGCGACTGGGCGTTTCATCGTGACTGGAGCGCTTCGGCCAGTTATGCCCACACCATCGGCGATGCTCGGCAGAACGGCGTAAAGACGCCATTGGCAACGATTGATCCGGACAAGGTCGTTCTTGGCTTGCGCTATGACAACGGCCAGCAATACGGCTCGCAATTGATGCTGACCGCGGTCGAGCGCAAAAAGCGCAATCCTGATACGACAAGCAGCTACAACACCGGCGGCTTTGCGATTCTCGACCTGACCGCTTATTACCAGATCAACAAAAATCTCACCCTGAACGGCGGCATTTTCAACCTGTTCGACCGCAAATATTTTCTGTGGGCCGATGTCCGCAATCAGTCGCCGACGTATGCCCAGATCGATGCATTCAGCCAGCCGGGACGCAATGCTTCGCTCAGCCTGAAATATCAGTTCTAGCCGGCAGCCCATCACTCAACCAGTCCGCTTTGCGCTGGCAGCCAGCTCACCAAGGTTGCCAGCGTCTTTTTTGGAATCCCCATGTCTGCAAAAAAAACCGAAGCCGATGCCTTGATCGGCACCCTGCTGTCGCAAATGACCGAATTCTCATGCCTCGGTTGTCCGCAGCAGGCACTCGACATACGTCGTCAGTTGGCTCGCTTGCAACGCTATCCGGACAGCGAGATTGCCCCGTCACTGAAACAGCTGGGACGACATCTCGAACAGGAATGGACGCAACTCCATTTCGCCATTGCCGATGATCTTTCCCCCGATACCGGCGACCAGCTGGCCGTCTTCCACTGATTCAACCGATTGCCTGCCAGGAAACGCATGTCTTTGTTAAGCCGCATTTTGCTCGTCGCGACCCTGCTGTTTACCCAGTGGGCGTCGGCTGAGTCCATTCTCATCATCGCCACCTCTCCGGTACCCCCTGCCAAATTCAGGACGGTTGCCGAAATCGGTGCGGCGCATGGTTTCAAGGTCGAAGCGCATTTCGCCGAACGACTGCCCGTCGAGCAGATCGATACCTTGTTCAAGGGCCACGATATCGTGCTCTTCGATGCCGCGCGCAGTCACATGCAGGATGCGGTCAAAGGCAAACTGGCCAAGGTGCTGCCCGGCCTCAAGGCGCCGCATATCTGGATGCGCGACAACGGGCCGCTGGCTGAAGGTTTCCCCAAAGCCGTTGCCGAACGTCTGCACGCCTATTACACCAACGGCGGCCGAGCCAATTACGAAGGCTTCTTCAAGACGCTGGCGGCCGATCGGCGCGGCCAGTCGACGGCGGGTATTGCGCCGCCCTTCATTTTCCCGGATGCCGCGGTCTACCACCCGAAAGCACCGAATTTGATCTTCGCCACACCGACCGACTATTTTCGCTGGAAAGGGATCGATCCGGCCAAGCGGCCGCCGACCGTGGCAATCGCCTTTCACCAGATCTACATTGGTGCCGAACAAACCGCCTTCATCGATGACATGATTCGCCGCATCGAGGCTGCCGGCGCTATTGCACTCCCCTACTACGCCGGGGTTCTCGGTCCGCACGAAGCGATGCTGACGGCCGGCGGCAAAGTGGTGGCCGACGCGGTGATCAACACCCAGATCGTGCTCGACCCGGAAGGCCGGCGCAGCGAACTGGCCAAGCTTGGCATTCCGGTCATCCAGGCGCTGGCCTACCGCAAGGGCGACGAAGCAGCCTGGCGGGCAGATCCGCAAGGCTTGCCGCTGATCGATGTACCGTTCTATCTGGCGCAAGGCGAATACGCCGGGATCATCGATGCTGTGGTGAGCAACACGACGCGCAAGCCGGATGGCGAAACCCATGTCATCGCCGAGCAGACTGCTGCCGTGACCAACAAGGCGTTGAATCTGGTCCGTCTGCAGCGCCTGAACAACGCCGACAAGAAAGTCGCCGTGTTCTACTGGAATTACCCACCGGGCGAAAAAAACCTGTCGGCCTCCTACCTCAACGTCACGCGCAGCGCCGTCGCCACCTTGAAAATGCTGCAGGCCGCCGGCTATGACACGCGCGCCGACGAAGAAACCGTGCTGATCAACAATCTGCAGCGCCTGCTCGCGCCTTACTATCGCGATGGCGAACTACAGTCATTGCTCAACGACGGGCTGGCCGAGCGCCTGCCGGTCAAGACCTACCGCGCCTGGCTGGATGGACTGCCGCCGGACGTGCGCAACGAGTTGAACGAACGCTGGGGTGCGCCTGAAAAATCGGCCATGGTCATCGTCGACCGCGGCGAAGCGGTGTTCGTCATCCCGCGCTTTGCGGCCGGCAAAATCATCTTCACGCCGCAGGCCCCGCGCGGCGAACGCTGGGAAGAAAAGGAAAAGGCGCTCTACCACTCGACCAAGGCTGCCCCATCGCACTTCTACCTGGCCCAGTACCTGTGGGCGCGGGCCGGTTTCAAGGCCGATGCGATCATCCATTACGGCACGCACGGCTCGCAGGAATGGCTGCCAGGCAAGGAGCGCGGGCTGTCGATGTCCGACTACCCGATGCTCGCCGTCGGAGATGTGCCGGTCGTTTATCCCTACATTGTCGACAACATCGGCGAAGCGCTGCAGACCAAGCGTCGCGGCCGGGCTGTCACCGTCAGCCACCAGACACCGCCCTTCGCACCAGCCGGCCTGCATGATGTGCTGACCAAAATCCACGACCTGCTGCACGCCTGGCTGGCCCAGGACGAAGGCTCGGTGAAGGGCAAGCTGGCGGTCGACCTGAAAAAACAGGTCAAAACCGAACGCATCGGCAAGGACATGGGCTGGAACGACGAGCGCATCGAGCGCGAATTCCCGCTGTTCATCAACGAACTGCACGACCACCTGCACGAACTGGCGCAGACCGCCCAGCCGCTCGGCCTGCACACCTTCGGTACGCCACCGCTCGAAAAGCATCGCCTCGGCACCGTGCTGCTGATGCTCGGCAAGCCCTACTGGGAAGCCGCCGCCCGCGCCGCCGGGGTCAAGGAGGATGACCTCGATGAAACCTTCGTCGGCGACTATCAGAAACTGGCCGAGTCGGCGCCGTGGCAACTGCTCACCAGCTACCTGGCCGATGGCAAGGTACCGGCCGACGCCAAGCTGGCCGGACAACTGGCCCAAGGCAAGCGCTGGTATGCCGATCTCGGTGCGGCCGGCGAAATGGATGGCCTGCTCTCGGCGCTGGCCGGCCAGCATCGGCCGACCTCCTACGGCGGCGATCCGATGAAGAACCCGGATGCGCTGCCAACCGGGCGCAATCTGTACGGCTTCGATCCGTCACGGGTGCCGACCCAGCAAGCCTGGGCCGCCGGCAAGGAAGCCGCCGAAGCACTGATCGCCGCGCACCGGGCAAAAGCCGGCAAAGCGCCGAAGAAGCTCGCCTTCTCGTTGTGGTCGGTCGAAACCATGCGTCACCAGGGCCTGCTCGAAGCGCAAGCATTGTGGGCGATGGGCGTCGAACCGGTGTGGGATAGCGGCGGTCGGGTGATCGACGTCAGGCTGGTGCCGCGCGAGCAATTGCAGCGACCGCGCGTCGATGTCGTGCTCTCGGCCACCGGCCTCTATCGCGACCATTTTCCGAACGCCATGAAGCAACTGGCCAAGGCGGTCGAACTGGCGGCCCGCGCCGAAGAAAGCGACAACCCGATGTACGCCAACAGCCGCGCCATCGCTGCCCGTCTGGTCAAGCAAGGCGTGCCGGAAGCGGCAGCCAGGAAGGCATCGGAGACGCGCATCTTCTCCTCCGAATCCGGCCGTTACGGCACCGGTCTGGACGATGCAGCACTGGCCACCGACACCTGGAAGAACAAGGCCGAGGGCGACCGCAAGCTGGCCAATATCTACCTTTCCAAGATGCAGTTTGCCTACGGCACCGACGAATCGACCTGGGGCAGCAAAGGCATCGCCGGCAGCGAGGGCAAGGGCGGCCAGGTCAATCTCTACGCCGAGCACCTGAAAGGCACCGAAGGCGCCGTGCTGTCGCGCACCTCCAACCTCTACGGCATGCTGACCACCGACGATCCCTTCCAGTACCTCGGCGGGATCGGTGCGGCGGTGCGCCAACTCGACGGCAAGGCGCCGGAACTCTACATCTCCAATCTGCGCGGAGCGGGACCCAATGCGGGCTCGGGCAAGGTCGAGGGCGCCGCCCAGTTTCTCGCCAAGGAGCTGGCGACCCGCAATTTCCACCCTGGCTATATCAAGGGCCTGATGGATGAAGGCTATTCCGGCACGCTGCAGGTGCTCGACTCGGTCAACAACTTCACCGGGTGGACCACGGTGTCGCGCGAAATTGTCCGCGACGATCAGTGGCAGGAGTTCGTCGATGTCTATGTTCGCGACAAGCACAAGCTCGGCTTGAAGCAGTGGTTCGAGCAGAACAACCCGCATGCGCTGGCCCAGACGATGGAAAAAATGCTGGAAATGGCCCGCCAGGGTTACTGGCAGGCCGATGCCAAGACCGTCGCCGAACTCAAGGAGCGTTATCGCGAACTGGCCAAGCGCCATGATGTACAGAGCAGCAATGCCGCCTTCGAAAAATTTGTCGCGCCGGGCTTCGGGCTGGCTGCCACACAGCCGGCAGCGCCCTCCCCGACCCAGCCGCAGCGCGCCGCCGATCTCTCACCGCCGCCAGCCGCACCGAAACCGCCACCGATCCAGGGCATGCGGCTGGAAAAAGTAGAGAACACGCCACCCCCTGCCCCGCCGGCCGTACTGGCCTTGCTTGGTTCTTCGCTTCTGTTGCTGGCGACCTGCGGTGGCGGCTTGTCGGCCCTGCGCCGTCAAAATCGGAGTCATCGATGACCAAGCGGATGGCGCATCGACTGCTGGCCGGATTACTGCTGCCGTCGCTGGCGTTGGCCGAAGTTGTCCCGACTCTTCGGGAAGTGAGCGTCAGCGCCCGCAGCGATGGCGATGAAGAGCGCCGTGCCGCAGTGACCCAGAAAACCGTGCTCGACAAGACGGAAATCGAGGCTTTGGGCGGGTTGACCGTCGGAGAGGTGATTCGCAAGCTGCCCGGCATCGAAGCCGGCGCGCATAACGGCGATGGCGGACCGAGCGCCAACGCGCGCGGCATGGGGCGCGATGCGGTGCAGTTCCTGGTCGATGGCGAACGCCCCTCGGCCAATGCCCGCTACGCGCTGACCACGGTCGGCCGCCTGCCATCGGGCGAGCTGGAACGCATCGAAATCCTGCGCGGCGCCTCGGCCGAGCATGGCGGCTCGGCCCCGCTCACGGTCAATCTGGTGATGCGCAAAGCGCGTCCGCAAGACTCGGCCAACATCAAGCTAGCCGTCGGCCAGCGTGGCGATGAAGCCAACACGCAATTCACCGCCAGCCTGGGTGGCGGCGACAAGGCGTTTTCGTGGGTTTTTCCGGTGACGGTCAATCATCACGGCATGCCGCTCGACAAAACCACCTCCCGCCAGGTGTCGACCGCAGGAAACCGGACGTTGTGGCAGGAAGAGCGCGAGCAAGGCAATTACCAGCTCGATGAGTTGATCCTTTCGCCCCGCCTCAGCTGGCGCGAAGCGAGCCACAGCCTGACACTGTGGCCCAGCTTGTATCACAACCAGGGCGAGCGGCGGACGAGTCTCACCCGTCAGGCTTACAGCAGTCCGGCAAGCGGCAGCGGACTGATGGCCGATGGTGGTCGGCGGGAAGATGAAAATAGCCACTTGACGATTGCCCGTTTGCGGGCCGAAGGCGAAACTCGGCTGGCCGCCGGCAAACTCTCGGCGCGCGCGGCGGTGATGGACAGTCAGCGCCGTAGCGATACCGACCGTCGCTGGACGGATGCCGGTGGCAGCAGCAGCGCCGCCCGTGAAGCATTGGCGCGCGATGAAAACGAGTTTTCATCGGCCATCCGGCTTGACCGCAACATCGGCGAAGGCCTCTTTTCGCTCGGTCTGGAGCAAGGCTGGCTGCGCCGCGAGGAACGGCAGGCGGTGAGCGGTGCGAGCAACTACCGCAGCCAGCATCAGGCTGAAGCCCGGCAATGGACCGCCTGGCTGCAGCATGAATGGACGGCCACCCAGGCGTTGTCGCTGACCGGCGGTTTGCGCGGTGAAGCGATTCGGCTTGAAACCGATGGGCGCAGCCAGAATGCCGGGCAAGTCGCACCATCCTTGGCTGCCCGCCTCGAACTGACGCCCGGCCTGATTTTCCGGACCTCGCTCGGGGCCGGCATCAAGGCGCCGAAATTGGATGAAATTTCCGGGTTGACCGTGCAAGGCAGCGGCTATAACAGTCCGCTCGAAGCCGACCGCGCCGGCAACCCGAATCTTGTCGCCGAACGCAACATCAATTGGGAGGCCGCGCTCGACCAGCAATTGGCAAACGGTGCCGGCAGTGTCGGAGCCAACATCTACTTGCGGCGTACCGAAAATTTCATCGAACGACGCACGCAACAGGAAGCCGGACGCTGGGTCGATCGCCCCTACAACGAAGGGCGCGCCCAGCACTACGGGCTGGAGCTCGACAGCAAACTCAAGGGTGACGCCTTCGGCTTCAAGGGCAGCACCCTGCGCAGCCATCTGACCCTGCCGCAAGGCCGGGTCGATGATGAGCGCCTCGGTGTCCAGCGCGATGTTCGCGACCTGCCGCGTTACCAGCTGACCCTTGGGTTCGATCAAAGCCTGCCTTTCCTGCAGGCAACAACCGGCTTCCAGCTCAACCAATTCGGCCCGAGCCGCAGCGCCGTGGCCAATGAACTGAGCAACCGGCAACAAGCCCGTACCTTGCTCGATCTCTATGCCGTTCGCCGCCTCACCGCACAACTCAACCTGCGCCTTGAGGCCCAGAACCTGCTGCGCGCCGATACCCGCCGGGTGGCCGATGCCCGTGATGCGAACGACAACTGGCAACTGAACAGCACCGAACGCGGCCAACGAACCCTGATGCTTTCGCTGGAAGGCAAATGGTGAACGAACTCCCCCCTTTGATAAGGCGCACGCGTGGCCTGATGTCAGTTGCTTTCATCGGCATCGCTCTGTCCCTGTTTTTTCACACGCCGACACCGGCGCTGCTCGGTATGGCGATCATCGGCAGCATTGCCTTGATCGCCGGTGTCCGCTATTCGGCTTGGCAATGGCTCATTTTTTACGTGGTGATTTGCATTCAAGTCATTGTCGTTCGACTGCTTCAAGACAATGACTTTGCCATCGTCCAGTGTCTTGCCTTGCAAATTGCCATTGCTACCGCCGTGCTCCGTATGCAAGGTACCCGGCCAACGCGGGAAGGCAAGTGATAGATCGCCAGCCCTCACCCAAAACTTGTCTTAACCAAACCATTTTTAATTAGATAGGAATTTCTATGTCAAACCTTGTTGAACTAAGCATGTACCAAATTTCGCAGCTGTTCCTGCTGCCAACTCTGGCTCTGATTTCCGGCCTTTTTCTTTATGCTTTCTGGGTGCTTGGTGAGTTTCTGTTGCTCGCGATGTATCGAAAAAAAGGATTGGGCCGACCGCTGGTCAGCGATTTTCGCCAAAATCCGGCGTTGACCGCGGACCAGCTCGACCTGCTCGCCCACAAGGCGCTGGAGAACCCGCGCATCGCCAGCCGGGTGACGCCGATGCTCGGCCTGGTGGCGACGATGATCCCGATGGGTCCGGCCCTGAAATCATTGTCCGACGGCAACCTGGCCCAGGTGTCGGAAAACCTGACGATCGCCTTCTCGGCCGTCATCCTGGCACTGATCGCCGCCTCGATCACCTACTGGGTGGTCAATGTCCGCCGCCGCTGGCTGGCCGAGGAAATGCTGGAAATTGAAACCCTGCGCGGAGCCGCAGCATGAGCCTGAAACTGCTGCACGAACCGGAAACCGAGGACCCGATCCTGTCGGTGGTCAACCTGATCGACATCTTCCTCGTCATCATCGCCGCGCTGCTCATCACTGTCGCCCAGAACCCGCTGATCAATCCCTTCAACAAGCAGGACGTCACCGTGATCACCGATCCGGGCAAGCCGAGCATGGAGGTAATGATCAAGAAGGGCGAAAAAATCGAGAAATACAAGGCCAACGGCAACATCGGCAGCGGCGACGGCGAAAAGGCCGGCGTCGCCTACAAGATGAAGGATGGCTCGATGGTTTACGTCCCCGAAGGTGTGCCGGCCAATTAGCGCAGTTATTCCATGAACTTTTGAAAGCCAATGTGCCGCAACCCAAAATCCATCCGCATCGCATTCTCGAATGCCTCAACAGTCGCCGCTTCGGCGTCGAATACCAGCCGCTGGTGTCGACCCGTACCGGTGATGCGCAGTGCCATGAAGCACTGGCCCGTTTCATCGATACGACCGGCCACGCCTTGCCGCCCGATCATGTATTCGAGGCTTTGCATGCCAATCCCCTGCTCCTGCTGCATGCCGAACTGGAAATGAAGCGTCTGCAACTGGCCGAGGCACCGCAGCATGGCCTGCTCTTCGTCAACCTCGATCCCGACAGTTATGCCGTGGGCGAAGCCGAGGATGGTGAAAACGTTTTCCTGCCCGTTTTGCGGCAGCAACGCAGCCGGCTGGTGGTCGAAGTGATCGAGAACCTGCATTTGCAGGACGTCGATCTCTCCGAGCGCATGATGCGCCAGCTCGACCAGGAGAAGATTCGCCTGGCAATCGACGACCTGGCTTCGTCACGCGGTCTGGTTTCCTATGCCGCACTGATGCACGCAGCCTTCCTGAAATTCGACCGTTCTTGGCTGGTCGGCGAAATGTCGGCCAAGCAGCGCACCATCCTGACCTGGGCGCTGGCCCAGGCGGCCGATCTCGGGCTGACGACGGTGCTTGAAGGGATAGAAACCGAGGATCACCTGGCGATGGCCCGACAAATGGGGTTCGATCTGGTGCAGGGCTTCCTTTTCCGGGATCGCTTCATCCGGCGCGGCTGTCTGGTCAAACCGGCCGACCGGCAGAAACAAATCGCCTGACGAGTCATATTGCTTGACCCGAATCGCTTTATTGATAATAATTCTTATTTAGATCGAAGGCGTCATTCCTTGAATCGGAAGACGCTTTCCCTCCCCCGATTCAGCCAGCCATCCGGGTATCCGGCCAGCCAGCCAGTTTTTGTCAAAACGTCTGGAGTGCCTCATGGATAACACCGACCTGTTTGCTGAATGCCGGCGATCAGCCACGAACCACCTGCTTTCAGCATCTGTCCCTGTTTTTCGGCGTCACCCGCCACGGGTTTTGTCGTTTTTAGCCCGTTGACCGCAGCAGACCGTCAAATTCACTGAAAGAAAAGAATATGTCCCGTTACACCGGCCCCCGTCTCAAGGTTTTGCGCGCTCTGGGCGTCGATCTGCCCGGCCTGAGCCGTAAAACGATGCAGGATCGACCGCAGCCCCCCGGTCAGCATGGCGCACGCAAGCTGAGCAGCCGCAAGTCCGAATTTGGCTTGCAACTGATGGAAAAGCAAAAGTTGCGTTACAACTACGGCCTCTCCGAGCGCCAGTTGCGTCGCGTCGTGCTGGATGCCAAGAAGGATCGCGGCGCGACCGGTGACAAGCTGGTTGAACTACTCGAACGCCGTCTCGACAATCTTGTATTTCGGGCCGGTTTCGCACCCACCATCCCGGCCGCCCGGCAACTGGTCAGCCACGGTCACTTCGCCCTCAATGGCCGGCGTGTCACGGTTCCATCGATTCGCATCCGTGTCGGCGATGCCTTCGGCCCGACCGAGCAAGGCGGCAAACTCACCGCCATTCGCAGCGCCCTCGAAAGCCCGGCACTTGAACGTCCGGAATGGATCGCGCTCGACAGCACGACACTGACTGCCCGCCTCAGCCATCTGCCGGATGGTACGTCGGCCCCCTTCCCGATCGACTTGCAGCGCATCGTCGAGTATTACGCCACCCGAATGTAAGGATGAGCCATCCCATGCAACACCAGAAACAAACAGTCAAAACGCCATTCAACCGGCACTTGCGTCACTCACAGGACAATCTTCCGGCCAGCCCGCCGGCCAGCCGGAGCGATGGCCACAGAATCACCAGCCAGAGCCTGTTCGGCAATCATCAGGAGATCAGCATCATGCATGGCGGCGAACGCTACAGCTTGCGAATCACCCGCCTGGACAAGCTGATTCTGACCAAATAACCATCGACCCAGACCGCTTTGCCAGCCACCTGAAGTGCAGGAAGCCAGCCTATTTCCATGATTTCAGGAGGCTTCATGCACCCCACTCATCCCCGCTTCAGACTGCGCGTCGGCACGCTTGCCATCCTCGGTGCGCTTGGCGGCTTCGCGCAGGATGGCTTGACCGAAGAAACGACGCTGAAACAAACCGTGGTCAGCGCCACCTTGTCCGAACACGAAACCCGCACGGCACCGGCGTCAATCAGCGTGATCAGCCGTGAAGAGCTTGAAGAGCGCAACGCTACCGATTTGCTCGATGCCGTCCGCGGCAGCCCCGGCATCACGCTTTCGCCACGCCAGGTCGGCGGTCGCAAGACGCTGGCGTTACGCGGGCTGGAAGGCAAACACACGCTGACGCTGATCGACGGGCGCCGCATTGCTCCCTCTGACGATGTCGTTGGCCATTCCGACTACCAGTACGGCTGGCTGCCAGTTTCAGCCATCGAACGGGTTGAAATCATTCGCGGCCCGATGTCTACCCTGTATGGTTCCGAGGCGCTCGGCGGGGTGATCAATCTGATCACCCGCCAACCCAAAGACAAATGGATCGGCTCGTTGATGCTTTCGGGGTCGGCCCTGGCCGACAACGATGGCGGCCAGGGAGCTCAGGGCTCGGTTTTTGCCGCCGGCCCGGTCGGCGAACGGGTGACGCTGCGCGTCAATGGTGAGAGCACGCAACGTGCTGCCGTCGCCAACAAGGACGACCGGCGCTATTCGGAAATCGAGGGACGCAAGACACGGACTGCCGGTCTGGGCGGCACCCTCAAGTTGACTGAGTCGCAAAGTGTCGATGTCCAGTGGAGCAAGGGCGACGAGGTACGCACTTACGACGATGTGAGCAGTGCCGGAAAAACTTACGAAAATCGCTACGACATCGAAAAGTCCCAAGCCAGCATCGCCTGGAAAGGCGAGTTCGGTGCCTGGCGCAGCCAGGTTCGGGCTTATCGCAGCGAAATCGACGTGACCAATACGCGAACCAATGGCGTCAGCGCAACCCGGCCGCAAAACATGAGCGACGAGGTTGTCGATGCCTTTGCCGCGATCAAGCTGGGGGGGCAGATCATCACGATTGGCGGCGAGCACCGGACGGAATCGCTGAAAAACAGTGGCCTGGTCGGCGGCAAGGACAGCGCAACGCACAAGGCACTGTTCATCCAGGACGAAATTGCGCTCGGCAGCAGCGTGATGCTGACCGCCGGCGTGCGCGGCGACGAACACGAACTGTTCGGCTCGGAAGCCAGCCCGCGCGCCTACCTGGTCTGGGAAGCCAGTCCGGAACTGGTCATCAAGGGGGGCTACGGCCACGCCTTCAAGGCGCCGACGCTGAAGCAGATTTCGCCCAGCTATATCGGTGCCGAAGGGCCGCATACTTTTCTTGGCAACGGCAACATCCAGCCTGAAAAATCCGACTCGCTCGAAATCAGCGCCGACTGGAAGCGCGGCCCGCTCAATCTGCGGGCAACCCTGTTCCACACCAAGGTTGACGATCTGATCACCTATCGCCTGATCAAGACGGTCGGCATTCGCCGTACCTATCTTTACGACAACGTCGACAAGGCAACGATCAACGGTCTGGAAACCGGCTTCAGCTGGAATGTCGGCAGCAACTGGCTGTGGAACGTCAATCTGACCCTGCTCGATACCCAGGATGAAACGACTGGCAAGGCATTGAACGATCGGCCGGGAGTATCGTTGGCTTCAACCGTCGATTGGACCATCGGCCATGGCTGGAGCAGTCGCGGCGGGGTTGAATACTATGGCGATCAAAGCAGCAGTACCGGCGACCTGCCCGCCTATGCTTTGTGGAATGCCAGTGTCGGCAAGCGTTTCGACCAGACATTCAGCCTCCGGGCCGGCGTCAACAACCTGACCGATGTCCGGCTGGCCGAAAAATCAGCCAATTTCGGCTATGCCGAACTGGGGCGCAATCTGTATGTGACGCTGCGCGCCGATTTCTGAAGCCGGACAACTCAGTACGCCCGGATGCGATCTGTCGCCTCCGGGCGTTTTACTTTGGACGACAAAAATGACATCAATCAAATTAACAATCATTCTCATTTGGTAAAGTGTTAGCGTTTTCTGATTAATGATCAGGCAAGCCAGCCTACGCCAGCCAGCCGCATTCACTGGAGCTGTTCATGGACTTGCCTCGCCTTAGTACCGTCACGATTGCCCTGCTTGTTGCCTTTTCCACGGTCAACGCCCAGGAAAGCACACTTTCTGCTGTCAATGTCACCGCCAAGGGTTATGCCGCCAACGATCTCGATACGCCGCTATCGACCACCACGCTCGACCGCGATGAAATTGCCCGGCGCGGTGCGGCCAATGTCGGCGATGCCTTGCGCGGAGAGCCCGGCATCGCCATTTCGAACGATAGCGCCCAGGGGCAGAATCCGGTGATTCGCGGCCTCGGCAAGGAAAGCACCGTCTTGCTGGTCGATGGCATGCGCTTCAATTCGGCCCAGCCGGCCGGCGCGATTGCTTCGTTCATGACACTCGGTCTGGCTGAACGGATTGAAGTGATCAAGGGCGGTGCTTCGGTCCTCTATGGCACCGGGGCGCTCGGTGGCGCGATTAACGTCCTGCTGCCGCAAGCCCGGTTTGTTCCCGGTTTCGGACTGGAAACCGGTGTCAGTTTCGACAGCGCCAGCCAGGGTATGCGCGGTACGGCCGTACTCAACGCCAGTGCCGGTGATCATGCGTTGATGCTCGGCGCTTCGCTGGCCAGGATCGATGATTACAAATCGCCGGAGGGCAAGGTTGCCCGCACCGGCTATGACTCGGATGCCTTGATCAGCCAGTACCGTTTCCGGATCGATGCCCGGCAGCAATTGCGTATTTCAGCCCAAATGCACAAGGATGAAGACGTCTGGTACGCCGGTTCGACCAAGCCGCATGCCAGCCCGCTAGTCGGCAGCACCACCGTGCATTCGCCGGAACAGGAGCGCCGCCTGCTTGAGATCGGCTACAACCGCCAGGGCACAGGCGAAGCGCCGGTCAATCTGGATCTCCGCGTCTATCGGCAGGAAATGGAGCGCAACATCAATTCCTGGGCCAACAATCTGAATCGCGACATCGTCACCAACCGGGTCACTTTCGAAACCAACGGTTTCGATGCCAAGGCCGATTGGCTGGTTCATCCGCAGCACCTGCTGTCCTTTGGCGTCAATGCCTGGGAAATGAGCGGCAATCCGGATCGCAAGATGGCCAGTGCGGCGCCCTTCACCACGCTGAATGCCAACAATCCTTTCCAGGATGCCAAGATCAGGGCGCTCGGCTTTTACGTCCAGGACGACATGCGCTTCGGCCGGCTCAACCTGCTGGCCGGGTTGCGCTACGACACGGTCAAGAGCGAGGCCGCCAGCATGGGCAACGGTGCCCGGACGACCGGTCTCGACGGCTCGGACAGCGCCGTTTCAGGCAGCTTTGGCGCCATTTACGAAGTCGCCCCGCTGTTCCGCCCCTACGCCAATTACGCCCGCGCTTTCCGGGCACCGGGGATGCGTGAGCGTTACGAGTCCGGCCTGCGCGGCGATGGCTATTTCTATGCCGGCAGCCCTGAAGTCGAGGCCGAAAAGGCCGACCAGTTCGAGATTGGCATCAAAGGCGCGAATACCACGGTCGACTATGGCATTTCGGCCTTTTACAACCAGATCGACAACTACATGACCGGCCAGATTCTGAGCGGTGCAGCCGCTACGGCCGCATGCGGTGCGCCAAATGCCGGCAACTGCAAAAAAACGGTCAATCTCGGCAGCGCCACGCTTTACGGTATCGAAGCGCACGCCCGCTGGCAGTTTGTCGCCGGTCAGTGGTTGAGCGCTGGCTACTCGCGTATTCGTGGCGAAAACGACGATCTCAACGAACCCTTGTTCCAGATGCCGGCCGATGAAGTGTCGCTCGGCTGGATGGGGCGCGTCATGCCTGGCGTGAAGGCCGACTTCACGCTGCGTCTGGTCGACCGCCAGGACCGGGTGGCGACGCAATTCACGCGCGGTGCCGAAAACGCAACCGCCGGTTTCGTTACGGCCGACCTGGGTGCCAGCTGGCAATTTGCCAAGAATCAGAGCCTGCGTTTTGCGGTCAGGAACCTGGCTGACAAGATTTACCATGAGCACCTGACCGAAGGTGTTTCCGGCGCTGAAATCAAGGCACCGGGCCGTAGCGTCCAGCTTGCCTGGCGCGGTAGTTTTTAATCCTTTTCGAGACCCTGCCTGTGAAATCCTGCTTTGCCCGCTTTACCGCCCTCGCCCTTCTCAGCTGGCTCGGCCTGGCACCGGCCCAGGCCGAGCGCCTGCCCAAGCTGGTTCTGTCAGGCCCGCCGGCAGCGGTCTCGACGCCGCTGATTCACATGATCGACAGCGGCGCCTTGAAAGATATCGCCGATCACGTCGAATTCCAGACCTGGAAAGATCCGGATCAACTGCGTGTGCTGGTACTCGGCGGCAAGGCGGATTTCGTGGCAATGCCAAGCAATGTCGCTGCCAATCTGTATAACCGCGGTGTCGGGCTCAAGTTGCTCAACATCTCGACCTGGGGCGTTTTGTGGATGGTTTCGCGTGACAAGACGGCAAAGACGCTGAGTGATTTCAAGGGCAAGGAAATCGCCATGCCTTTCCGCGCCGACATGCCGGACATCGTTTTTGAACTGATTGCCGAAAAGCAGGGACTCGATGCCAAGAAAGATTTCAAGCTGCGTTATGTCGGCTCGCCGCTCGACGCCATGCAATTGCTGGTCAGCCGACGCGTTGACCACGCCCTGCTGGCCGAGCCGGCCGTATCGATGGCGCTGCGCAAGACCCGGTCCTTCCCGGTCAGCCTGATTGCGCCCGAACTGCATCGCAGCGTCGACCTGCAACAGGAATGGGGCCGCCTGTTCAAGCGCGAAACCCGCATTCCGCAAGCCGGTATTGCGGTCATCGGCAAGGCCCTGAAAGACGAGGCGCTGCAGGCGAAGATCATGGCGGCTTACGAACAGTCGCTGCTCTGGTGTCAGAAAAATTCCCTCAAATGCGGCGAAATGGTCGCCAAGCGGATCGACCTGCTCAGTCCTGAGGCGGTGGCCGATGCCATGGCCGTCAGCCAGACGCGACATGTGACGACGGCGCAAGCCAGGCCGGAACTCGAATTTTTTCTCGGCCAGTTGCATGCCCGGAACCCGGCCCTGGTCGGCGGCAAAATGCCGGATGACGCTTTCTACGCCCGATGAGTCAAGCCGGACGTAAAGCAATCGGCGCGTGGCTGGCCGCCACCGGCCACTACCTGTGGAGCGGCTGGGGCTCGCTGGCCAGCTTGTGCATTTTCATGGCGGTCTGGACGTTGACCGCGGAGGCCTTCGGCCCGCTGATCCTGCCGACCCCGCTCGAAGCCTTGAGCACGCTAGGCGGCTTGTTGAACGATGGTCGTGCGTGGACTGAAATCGGCATCACGGCACGCCGGGCGCTGGCCGGTTTCGGGCTTTCGGTCGTGGTCGGCAGCCTGCTCGGGCTTGCTGCCGGGGTTTCGATGACGGCGTCGATGATGTCACGCCCGATTATCACCGTACTAGTCGGCATGCCGCCGATCGCCTGGCTGATCCTGGCGCTGCTCTGGTTCGGGGCGGGCGACGGTACGCCGATCTTCACCGTCTTCATCGCCTGCTTCCCGATCATCTTTGTTGGTGCGATGCAAGGCACGCGCACGCTGGATGGCCAGTTGAAGGAGCTGGCCCGGATGTTCGGGCTGTCGACCTGGATGAAGCTGACCGACATTTATCTGCCGCACGTTGTTTCCTATCTTTTCCCGGCCTGGATCGCGGCGCTCGGCATGTCGTGGAAAATTGTCGTGATGGCCGAATTGCTGTCCACCGAGGACGGCATCGGTGCGGCGCTCGCCGTATCACGCAGCCATCTCGACACGGCGGCGTCGATGGCCTGGATCGTGGCGCTGGTCGGCACCTTGCTGGCCATCGAATATCTGTTGCTCGAACCGGTCAAGCGCAAGGTCGAGTCGTGGCGGGAGTTGGCATCATCAAGCAATTAAGCATTTCGGCGCTGAATCATCGCTTCGGTTACCAGCGCGTCCTCGACAACATCAATCTGACCGTTCATGCTGGCGAAGCCGTTGCCCTGGTCGGCCCGTCAGGTTGCGGCAAGACAACCTTGCTCAACCTGGCTGCCGGTCTGCTGGCTCCCTGGGAAGGCCGGATCGACAACGGTTTTTCACGGCCGGCGATGATGTTCCAGCAACCACGCCTGCTGCCCTGGAAACAGACGCTGGAAAACATCGCCCTCGGCCTCAAGGCCCAAGGCATCGCACGACCCGAGCGAACAAGCCGGGCGCGGCAACTGGCCTTGAGCATGGGGCTGAATGAAGATGATCTCGACAAGTTTCCCGGTGCGCTTTCCGGCGGCATGCAAAGTCGGGCGGCCCTGGCCCGGGCCTTTGCTGTCCAGCCCGATCTGCTATTGCTTGACGAGGCATTTTCAGCACTCGACATCGGCCTGAAAAGCGAGCTCTACGAGCTGCTGGCCAGGGAGCGCGCAGCGCATGCCAGCGCCGTACTGATGATTACTCACGACCTGATGGAAGCGATTCGTCTGGCCGACCGGATCTTGATCATGACCGGCTCGCCGGGTGCCATCGTGGCCGAACACCTTCTTGAAACGCCGGTCACCGAGCGTGATGAAAGCTGGGTCTTCGCCCATACCGCCGAGTTCATCCAGTGGCCGGATGTCCGTGCTGCCTTTTCTCTGGTGGCGCGAAAATGAAATTCAATTTTGGCCATTTTTCGCGGTCGACCGGAGCGAGCGGCGAAACCGCCCCGCTGGCCGCCCTCTGGTGCTGTCCGTTCCGCCCGTTCTTCCTGCTTACCGCGCTCTCCGCCCTGCTCGCCATGAGCTACTGGCTGGGTGTGCTGGGCGGCCTGTTACCGCTGCCCGACTTGCCGGGGGGCGCCATCGTCTGGCATGCCCACGAACTGATCTTCGGCTTTGCCGGTGCATCGATTGCCGGCTTTCTGCTCACCGCCATCATCGAGTTTACCGGGACGGCCCCGGTCCGCCCGAACACCGTTCGCCAGTTGCTCGCGCTGTGGTTTGGTGGCCGCCTGGCTTATCTGCTGGCCGGCTGGGTCGGCGTGATGCCGGCCGCAATCTTCGACCTGGGTTTCCTGGCCCTGCTGACCGCTCGCTTGAGCGGCCCGCTGTGGCGCGCCCCGAATCGCCGCCACCTTGCCTTTTTCCACGCCTTGCTTGGCTTGATCGTCGTGCATGGCGGCTTCTATGTTGCCCTTTTCCGTCAGGCGGATGCGCTGGCCTGGTTGCGCCTGGGCATTGGCTTGATGATGATCCTGATCGTGGTCGCGCTGTCGCGTATCTCGATGCGCCTGGTCAATGACGTACTCGAAGCCCAGGGCGGCATGGCGGCGCCTTATCTGGCCCGTCCGCCCCGCCGCAACCTGGTCATTTTCAGCATTGCTGCCTACAGCGTTACCGAATTTCTGCTCCCCGGCAGCCACGCCAGCGGCTGGCTGGCGCTGGCCGCAGCGGCCGGCATATTCAACCTGCTCAACGACTGGCACGTCGGCCGCGCCCTGTTGCAACGCTGGGTGCTGATTCCCTACCTGGTTTATGGCTGCATGGCACTCGGCTACGCCACGATAGGACTCGGCCTGCTCAACGGCCACAACCTGATCAGCGCCGGTCATCACCTGCTGCTGGCCGGTGCGCTCAGCCTCTCGATCCTCATCGTGATGGCCGTTGCCGGTCGTCTGCACAGCGGATACCGGCTGGATCAGCGCCGTTGGCTGTTGATTTCAGCCGGCTTGCTGCTCAGCGCGGCGCTGATTCGCGGTAGCGCCGGTCTGCCGGCTTTTTCCGCCGCCTATCCCTTGCTCATCCTGCTGGCCGGCGTGAGCTGGCTGGGCGGCTGGCTGCTTTATCTGACTTACGCGTGGAAGGTGCTGGCCGGGCCTCGCCCCGACGGCGGCCAGGGCTGTGATGAAGCAGTGAAATAGGGCTGGCGCAAAATCCTGCCGATTCATTTCGGCTAGAATGAAATCCATGAATACAGCCCTTTACCTGAGCAGCACCCTGCGTCAAATCGAATCCCGCCATCGCGACGAACCGCTGATGCAGCGAGCCGGCGCAGCCGCTGCCGACTGGGCGAACGAACTGGTCAGCGACAATGGACTGCCGGTGCTGGTGCTGGCCGGCCCGGGCAACAATGGCGGCGATGCCTTCGAAGTGGCGCGGCTGTTGCGTCAGCGTTTCTTGAGCGTGTATCTGGTTTTCTCCGGACAAGCCAGCAGTTTGCCGGACGATGCCGCTGCCGCTTTTGAACGCTTCAGTTCGGCCGGCGGCACATGGCTTGAACATATCCCCGAACAACAGCGCTGGGGACTGATTGTCGATGGCCTGTTCGGCATCGGCCTGAGCCGGCCAGCCAGCGGCAGATACGCGGAACTGATCGAAGCGACCAATCGCCTGCGGCAACGGGATAACTGCCCCGTGCTGGCACTCGATTGTCCCTCCGGGCTGAATGCCGATACCGGCCAGGTCTTCGAGCCGGCCATCGAGGCCACGCAGACGATCACCTTCATTTCGGGCAAAGCGGGCTTGTTGACCGCAGCAGGGCCGGATCATTGCGGGGAAGTCCGGGTGGCGACTATCGGCATCGATCCGTCGATCAATTTCCCACCAACCGCCTGGCAACTGGACCGGACGCACTTCGCCGACAGTCTGAAGCCTCGCCGGAAAGACAGTCACAAAGGCAATTTCGGCAGCGCAGGGATACTCGGCGGTGCTCATTCGATGGTCGGTGCGGCCTTGTTGAGCGGACGTGCTGCGCTCAAGCTGGGGGCCGGACGCGTCTATCTCGGCCTGCTCGACAGCGCGGCTCCCGCCTGCGATCTCCAGCAGCCGGAATTGATGCTGCGTACGGGCAAGGACCTGTTGCTCACCGAACTGGCCGCCCTCGCCTGCGGCCCCGGTCTGGGCATGTCGTTGCAGGCCGGCGAATTACTGGAGGCGGCAATCAGCCTCGATCAACCGCTGGTCCTCGATGCCGATGCCCTCAACCTGATCGCCCGCGAAGGCAATCTGCAGGTGGCGCTGGCCAGCCGTTCAAACCCGGCAATCCTGACCCCGCATCCCGCCGAAGCCGCCCGTCTGCTGGCCTGTTCGACCGAAGCGGTGCAGGCTGCCCGCCTCGATGCCGCGTGTGATCTGGCCGAACGTTATCGCTGCCACGTGGCGCTGAAAGGCTGCGGCACGGTGATTGCTGCGGTCGACGGGCGTTTCTGGATCAATTCCACCGGCAATCCGGGCATGGCCACCGCCGGCATGGGTGATGTGCTGACCGGGTTGATCGTTGCCCTGCTCGCTCAGGGCTGGCCGGCGCTTGAAGCCTTGCTGGCCGGGGTGCATCTGCACGGTGCGGCGGCCGACCGCTTGCTCGCCCAGGGCTGCGGCCCGATCGGCATGACGGCCGGCGAAACGATAGCGCCGGCCCGCCAGTTGTTCAACGAATGGGTGGGTACGGGTAGAGCATATTGAGTGAGATGCTCTGGCCGTTGGGCTGAACCATGCGCACGTGCTCCCGCTTGAACTCCCCGGCATGCTTCAGGCCGCAAGCGTGGGCGATCATTTCGATTTCCTTGTTCATGTTGCGCGTGTAGCCGGCCACGCGTTCGGCCTTGTCCTCGACCACCAGGCCGCGCTGCAGACGCGGGTCGTGCGTCGTGATCCCGGTCGGGCAACTGTTCTGATGGCAACGCAGGGCCTGGATGCAGCCGAGCGAAAACATGTAGCCGCGCGCCGTATTGACCAGATCGGCACCACAGGCCAGCGCCCAGGCAACCTTGGCCGGGGTGATCAGTTTGCCGGAGGCAATCACCTTGATCCGGTCGCGCAAACCGCTTTCGATCAGCGCATCGACGACACGGGGCAAGGCTTCGTTGATCGACAGCGCCATGTGATCGGCCAGCGCTTGCGGCGCAGCCCCTGAACCGCCTTCGCCGCCATCGATGGTCAGGAAGTCCGGCGCACAGTAGAGGCCACGTCGACGGACTGCCTCGATCAGTTCATGCATGAATTGCCAGCCGCCAATCGCGGTTTTGATACCAACCGGCTTGCCCGTGATTTCTCGTACCTGGACCACCATGTCGAGCAATTCATCCATGTTCCCGGTTTCCGGGTGACGATTCGGCGAGATCGAATCGACGCCGAAGGTAATGCCGCGGATTCGCGCAATTTCCTCGGTAACCTTGGCTGCCGGCAAGACGCCGCCTTTGCCCGGCTTGGCGCCTTGCGAAAGCTTGATTTCAAAGGCACGCACCGTTTCGTGTGCCGCCATTTCACGCAGCTTGGCCGGGTCGAGCTTGCCCTGGCTGTCGCGCACCCCGTACTTGGCCGTGCCGATCTGAAAAATCACATCGCAGCCACCTTCAAGGTGATAGGGACTCAAGCCGCCCTCGCCCGTATCCATGTAACAACCCGCCATGGCCGCACCGTGCGACAGGGCCTGGACGGCCGGACGGGAAATCGCGCCATAGCTCATGCCGCTGATGTTGATCCGCGAGCGGGCTGAAAATGGCTTGTCGCACCAACCGTCACCAATCAGTACCGCAGGTGTCGGCTGATGTTCGGCTTCGAGCACGGGGAAAGCGGCATTGACGAAAATCAGCGCCCCGGACTGGTTGATGTCGTAAGTCGAACCAAAACCCAGGATGCCGCCTTCGTTCTTGGCCAGACGATAGACCCAGGCCCGGGTGGCCCGGTTGAAGGGCATTTCCTCACGGTCGCCGAGGAAAAAATATTGCCTGAAATACTCGCCCAGGCTCTCGAAAAAGAACCGCAGATGCCCGATGACCGGGAAGTTGCGCAGAACGGTATGACGCTTTTGGGTGATATCGCGCAGATACCAGTAGCTGAGCAGGATGGCCAGGATCAGCGCAACAAGCACGCCGATGCTGACATGAAAAACACCGATCATCTCGGACATGCAGGCTCCTCAAACGGTACAATTCCGCTCCCAGCATGCCGACTCAACGCTTCCATGTCCATCGAATTTGATTTCCCGCTCGCCTCCGAAATTACCCGCAACGTCGATGCCGCCCTGCTTGAGGATATCGGTGCCGGCGACATCACCGCCGAACTGGTTCCCGCCCGGCGCATTGCCCAGGCCACCGTGGTTTCCCGCGAGCCAGGCGTTTTGTGCGGCACGGCCTGGTTCGATCAGGCCATTCTCAAGCTTGATCCGAATGCGACTGTCGTCTGGTGTGCCGCCGATGGCGACCGGATTGCCGCCAATCACGTTCTTTGCCAGATCAGCGCCAATGCCCGTGCCCTGCTTTCGGCTGAACGTACTGCCCTGAACTTCCTTCAACTACTCTCGGCGGTTGCTTCCAAGGCCCGCATCTACGCCGATGCGATCGAAGGCACCAAGGCCCAGGTGGTCGACACCCGCAAGACCTTGCCCGGTTTGCGCATTGCCCAGAAGTATGCCGTTCGCGCCGGTGGTGGCGGCAATCACCGCCTGGCCCTGTGGGATGCCATCCTGATCAAGGAAAACCATATTCACGCCGCCGGCAGCATAGTCGGTGCGTTGACCGAAGCCCGACTGGCTGCCGAACGCGCTGGTTCGCGCTGCAAGTTCATCCAGATCGAGGTCGAATCGATCCGCGAACTGGAAACCGCCCTCGATGCCGGGGCCACGATGATCCTGCTCGATAATTTCTCGCTCGGCATGATGCGCGAAGCGGCCCGGATCAATGCCGGCCGTGCGGTGCTCGAAGCTTCCGGCAACGTCACGTTGGAAACCATTCGTTCCATTGCCGAAACCGGCGTCGACCGCATCTCGGTCGGTGCCTTGACCAAGGATGTCAAGGCGCTCGATCTCTCGATGCGCTTTATTGACTGAAACCCTCCTGGCCTGCAGTTTCTCTGCGGCTTGAAGGCCGCCAGCCTCGTACAGGCGGCGGCCCTGAATTCTCCGGGTTCTAGCGGAAAAAGCGCCCGAGCAAGCCTGAAATGATGCCAGGCTTGCTGCTTTGCACCGGTGCCTGCGGCGTGGCCGCAACCGGTTCGGCATTGACCATCTGCTTGACCAGCATGGCGTAATCCCGGTCTTCGTTGGCAATGTGGTTGAGCAGCCATTTCGCCAGCATGCTGTGCAATTCATCGGCAATGTCTTCACCCTTGGCTGCCCGCATGGTGAATTCGGTAATGCGCTTGATGAACAGTTCATGCACTTTCTTGTGCGGCTTCAAGAATTTGTAGCCAGCCTCTTCCAGCATGGCCTCCTCAAAACCGAAGTGCGACTGGGTGTAATCAATCAACTGCTCGATCACTTCCGTCACCAGATGCCGATCGCCCTTCTGCTTGGCGATTTCCAGATCGTTGATGTAACCGACGATTCTCTTGTGCTGGGCATCGATCACTTCAATCCCGGTATCCAGTCTGCTATCCCATGTAATAGGCACTTTTGTTCCCCTTTGATTCTTTGCCGGTATCAGTCCGGCAATCCTTTAAATCGAGGTAGCAAGTAAATATCACTTTAGTCATGTCACTATTGACCTTAGTCAATCGACTGTTGCATGGCATAAGGAATAGTCCTGATAAAACACAGGTGTAATTTATCAAAAATTACATTTGTGTTAATATTTTCGGATAAAAGGAGAGGCGATGAACAGCAAACACCGGATTGCGATTATTGAAGACAACACGCCGCAACGTGTCATCCTGAGTCGCCTGCTCTGCACCGATTACGAAGTCACGGAATTTGCCGGTGGTGAGGAGTTCCTGGCCTGTCATGAGCAGTTCGATGTTTTACTGCTCGATATCGAGATGCCGGACATCAACGGCTACGACACCTGCCGCTCCTTCCGCACCCGGCCGGGAAGCGGCCACATCCCGGTTATTTTCGTCTCGGCACACGACACGGCACCCGAGCGTGTTGCCGCCTACGAGGCCGGCGGCGATGACTTTGTGACCAAACCGATTGCCGTGCATGAGTTGAAGCACAAGATCAAAGGGGTGATCGATCAGGGCGATCGCTTGCGCCAACTGGCCGATCAGTCTTCAAACGCACAAAAAATAGCCTTTGCCGCAATGACCGGCATGAGTGATCTGGGGGTGGTCATTGAATTCCTGCGCGAGTCCGCCAGTGGTCACAGCTATGACTGCATCGGGCGACAGCTGATTCAGGCCATGAAGGCCTGGGGGCTCAAGGGAGCCGTCCAGATTCGCGGTTGCAATGAACTGCTTGTTCTCTCGACCGAGGGAGAAATGTCGCCTTTGCAATCCTCCGTGCTCGACACGTTGAAGGATATTGGCCGTATTTTTGAGTTCGGCTCGCGGGCGGTGCTCAATTACGCGCATGTTTCATTGCTCGTGCAAAATTTGCCCACCGACAACCCGGAAAAAGTCGGACGTTTGCGCGACAACCTGGCGGTCCTGGCAGAAAGTGCGGATATCAGGATTGGCGGGCTGGATGCCAGCAAGGAACGCGACTTGCAGAAACTGGGCATCGAAGGCGTGCTGGCCGAGTTGCGCGGTGCGCTGGCGCGAATCAATGACAAGTCGCGCGACAATCGCAGCAATGGTCAGCACCAAATGGTCGAAATGATCGAAGGCCTGAGCCGGACCATCGTGACGCTTGGCTTGACTGAAAGTCAGGAAAGCTACGTTGAAGATCTGCTCAAGGAGGCGCTGGATGAAACGCACCATTTCTTCGATCAGGCCATTTCGATCGAAGGCGAGTTCTCGGAAGTTCTTGCCCGCCTGCAGCGGCTGGCCGTTTCGGATTACCGCGTATAAAAAGAAGGGGCCGCAGCCCCTTCTTTCAATCACTTAAACGCGTTCGACCAGGAAGCGCTTGATGGCCTCGACATCGGGCGCCATGACCACGACGTGCTGGGACAGATTTTCGATCCCGGCCAACTCCGCCGGACGCACCGGCTCGGTACCCAGTGCCTCGCGAATGGTTTCCTCAAACTTGGCCGGTTGAGCCGTTTCCAGCACGATCATCGGAAGCCCTGGCTGACGATGCTCCAGTGCCACCTTCAGGCCATCGGCCGTGTGGGTGTCGAGCATGACGTTGTAGCGGCCTTGCGCGAAACGGATGGTATTGATCCGGTCGACATGCGTGCTCTTACCGGAGACAAAACCGAATTCGGGCATTTTTTGCCAGTGGACCGTGGCACTCAGATCGAAGGCTTCGCCCTTGTCGACCTTGGCCCACAGCGCCTTGACGACCGCCGGGTCGCGGCCGACCAGATCGAAGACGAAGCGTTCGAAGTTGGAAGCCTTGGAAATATCCATCGACGGGCTGGAGGTCACGCTGGTTTCGACCGAGGTGCGCGGACGATAGACGCCGGTCTTGAAGAACTCGTCGAGCACATCGTTTTCGTTGGTGGCGAGCACCAGTTGCTTGATCGGCAGCCCCATCTGGCGGGCAATGTGGCCGGCGCAGATGTTGCCGAAATTGCCGGACGGCACGGTGAAGGCAACCTGCTCGTCGTTGTTTTTAGTGGCCAGGAAATAGCCCTGGAAGTAATAAACGATCTGTGCCGCAACACGTGCCCAGTTGATCGAGTTGACCGCGCCGATCTTGTATTTGGCCTTGAACTCGGCGTCGTTGGAGACGGCCTTCACGATGTCCTGCGCATCGTCAAACATGCCGGTGACGGCGATGTTGAAGATGTTGGCATCCTGCAGCGAATACATCTGGGCGCGCTGGAAGGCGCTCATCTTGCCATCCGGCGAGAGCATGAAAACCTTGACGTTATGCTTGCCGCGCATGGCGTACTCGGCCGCCGAACCGGTGTCGCCCGAGGTCGCGCCGAGGATGTTGATCGACTCGCCGCGCTTGTCGAGCACGTACTCGAACAGGTTGCCGAGCAGTTGCATCGCCATGTCCTTGAAGGCCAGCGTCGGGCCATTGGACAGTTCCTGCGTGTAGAGCCCCTCTTCGAGCTTGGTCAGCGGCGTGATTTCAGCTGCATTGCCGCCGTTGCGGGTATGGCGATAGACATCGGCCGTGTAGGTTTTGGCGACCAGTGCCTTCAAATCGGCAGCCGGAATGTCGGTGATGAATTTGGCGAGGATTTCGTAGGCCAGATCGGCGTAAGACAGCTTGCGCCAGGCGTCCAGTTCGGTACGGCTGATCTGCGGATAGCTTTCCGGCAGATAAAGGCCGCCATCCGGCGCCAGACCGCCGAGGAGGATGTCGCAGAAAGCCTGGGGCGCGGCGTGACCGCGAGTCGAAAGATAGCGCATGGCGAAAACCTGAAAAGCGAAAAACAGTGATTTTACCGCGTCGACCGCGAGACGCGCATAGCTTGCAGCAAGCCAAATGCAAAGAGCACTACGCCAGCCATCAAAAACACCCCGGCCAACGCGTCCTGATTGGCCAGAAGCGCAATCGCTGAGAGGATGAACAAGCCGCCCCGCCAGGCGCCACTCGCCGCCAGTTTCTGGCGCATGATCGGCCGGGCCGGCAACATCGGTCCGGGCCAGCGCCAGACGGGCAGCAATTGACTGAGCGCCCCGGTGATCAACGGTAACAGGAAGCCGGCCCCCCAGGCATAAAGGCTGGGCCGCCCCTGCAACAGGCCGGCGCCATGCGCGACGCCGGCAGCAAGCGTCAGCAATAATCCGCAGACTGCGGCGAGCAGTGACGCGGCAACGCCGTCAGCCAGCATTTCGCGCAGGCCGAAACGCCTGGCCCACTGGCCGATCAGGCCGAGAGCGGCGACCAGCAACAGTGCTGCGCCAGGGACGGCAAAAGGCCACAGGATTGCGGTGCCGGAAGCAATGACCAGTGCGCCGCCGGCTACCAGCCAGAGCCGCCGCCGCAACCAGCCGGCGGCTTCGGGGTCGGGCTTGCCGAGTGCCGTTGGCAGCAGGACAGGCAGTGTTCCCAGTGCCGCCAGGCCGACCAGGCCAATGGTGTTCAAATGCAGGTGAAAAAGACGCAAGGCCCGCCAGTAGGCAGGAAAGAATCCGATCAGGATGGCGGCCAGCAAGGCCAGCATCAGGCAGCCGAGAGCGGCGCCGTACCAGCGCCAGCCGGGATGAGGCGACCCCAGGGTTGCTCTTGCCCGTCCGGCAATCCAGTTGAGCAAAATGGCGGCCAGCGCGAGGTCGACCGTGGCAGCCAGATACAGCAGGCTGCGCGGCAGCCAGCCCTGCATCGAGAGCACAGCCACGCCACCAACGATCTGGGCGAGGAATGGCAGGCGGATTATCCAGCGACTGGGGTCGCCCGTGCGGGTCAGCACGGGCACAAAATGGCTCATCGCAGCGAAAATCAGCGGGACGATACCGATGGCAAAAGCCAGGTGTGCCACCGCCAGTGGCGTTCCCCAGCCGGCCAGTGTGCACACGGCACTGCCGAGCAAGGCAAGAAGCGACAAGCCAGCAAGGGCAAGGAGTCTGTTCACGGTGGGGTAAGCGTTGCCGGTCGGTTTTACCGGCTCAAGTCGTCAAGGCGTGCACAGTAACATTGCCCGGGGTCGGGCGGCGGAGGGCCGCCCGCCGGAGAGCAAAGATCAGTTGCCGGGTGTTCAGGCGACAACGGCAAAATCGATCACGATGGCACCCGGTTCACGCTGCTTGTACTCGATGCTCAGACGTGCGCCGTAACGTTGTTGCAATTGGGCCAGCAGCGGCAAGGGATCGTGGTCATTGCAAAAGCGCATCGTCTCGCCCGGCATCAGCGCATCGAGTGCACCGAAGATGGCGGCGTGACGAAAACGCTTGGCGATACCGCGAGCGTCGAACGGATAAAGCGCTTCCGGGGTGGTGTGATTGCAGGCGTGGATGGGTTGCATCATGGTTCCTTTGAAGGGCATGCCGGATTGGCATTCAGGAAGGATTGTGCCGAGCGGCGCAGATCATTTCCTTGATCCGAATCGGAATAAACATGACTGTTGTGGGGGCTTCAATTCGCTCCGATATTTGCCCGGGAAAAACTGCCTGTCGCTTTTCCCGGAGCCTGCTATAAAAAATGAACAAGGGGATTTTTCAACGATCCGGATACAAGGAGCCAGTCATGTTCAGCGAACTGCTCAAAAAAATCGGTTACCACGGTATCGAGGATGCCGTTGAATTCCTGATGTGCGGCATCGCCATCGTTCCGGCCCTCCTGATGCTGTCCGGATTCATGCTTGGCGGCGCGATTTCGATGGTTGTCCTGCTGCTCCTGACCATGCTGGTGGGCATGCAGGCGCCGCCGCTTCCGCCACGAGCTGAGAAGAAGGACAACCGCCCGGACAATTTTCCTCGGCACTGAACAAGCGGGCGATTGTGTCGCCCGCTTGCCAGGCCTCTTGGTGGTCAATTACTTTGCTGCGGTCAACCGCCGGTTTGCGAGCATTTTCTCCAGGCTACGGACCAGTGACGACCACAAGGGCATCGTGTCGGGCGGGAGTACGACAAACTGTGCGGCGCTTCGGCCCGACAGTTCGATCCATCCGCCCTGCTCGACCGCCACACTGCTTTCTGCATCCAGTTGCGTCCGCGTCTGGTGGATGTTTTCTGCCAGCCAGCCAAATGGGCTGCACACTTCCGCGCAGCCGCTCAGCAATAGCAAGGTGCTGCCGCCTTCGACCAGGATCTGCCTGGACTCGCCTGCTGCCAGGTCGATTTTCATCATCTGCTGGTCATCCATGTTGCCACTCCTTGTCGCTATCCCGATCGCCGGGAGATGACACATCGTAGCCAGCCCGACAGATGCAAAACAGTGACAGGAAAGATGTGTCTGAACCGAAGCAGATATGAATTTTTGCAACTGCTATGGTTCAATAAACACTCATCTATATCTGTTCCACGATTTGTCGCCAAGGGATGATCAGGCATGGACAAGCTACCGATTTATCGCCGTCTGGCGAAGCACTACCAGGAAGCCATCGAAACCGGCACCTTGAGTCAGGGAGATCGTTTCCCATCGATTCGGGTGCTCATGGCGCGACACGAGATCAGCCTGTCTACTGCGCTGCAAACCTGTCGGCAACTTGAAAGCGATGGCTGGCTTGAGGCTCGGCCACGCTCGGGTAATTTTGTCCGCCAACCCCGTCGCCTCAGTGCACCATCGCTCGAAGAGCCTCGCCACGGTCAACCGCTCGATCCGGCCCAATATGTCGGCATTCATGCACGGGTCTCCGATTTCGTGGCCCGCGGTCGCCAGTACCCGGTCAAGGTTAATTTTTCCAGTGCCCGCAGCGCCCCGTCGCTGTACCCCGGCGAAGCCCTGAAAAATGCCGCGACACGAGCTTTGCGCCTGAACCCGGATCTATTGGTCAAGCCGGCCCCGGCAAACGGCAATGCGGCATTCCGTACCGTTCTGGCCAAACGGGCGATGATGAACGGCATGCTGCTTGCGCCGGAAGAAATCGTCGTTACTCAGGGCTGTATCGAAGCGCTCAACCTGGCACTGCGCGCCGTGACCCAGCCCGGCGATATCGTCGCGGTGGAATCGCCGACTTTTTATGGCTTGCTACAAGTGCTCGAGACACTTGGTTTGCGGGCACTGGAAATTCCGACCAGTCCGCACACCGGCATTTCACTGGAGGCGCTTGAACTGGCGGCACGGACTCACGAGCACATTAGTGCCATGGTTGTCGTCCCCGTTCTGCAAAACCCTCTCGGTAGCATCATGCCGGATGCCAACAAGGAAAGACTGGTCGAATTCTGTGCCGCACAGGATATTGCCTTGATCGAGGACGACACCTACAGTGCGCTGACCAATGGCGATACCCCGCAGCGTGCACTGAAAAGTTGGGATCGCAACGGGAATGTCATTCATTGCGCCTCGCTGCACAAAATTCTCGCCCCGGGAATGAGGCTGGGCTGGATGAATGCCGGCCGCTGGCACTCCCGGGTGGAAATGCTCAAATACGTACAAAGCCGGAATAACGAAGAACTGGCTCAACTGGTTGCCGCCGAATTCATGGCATCCAGCGCTTACGACCGCCACCTGCGCCACCTGCGCAGCAACCTCAAATCGCAACGCGAACGGAGTGCGGAAGCCATTGCCGCTTATTTTCCGGAAGGCACGCGCCTGACCGAACCGGCCGGCGGACTGGCGCTGTGGGTTGAATTACCTGCCGGCTGTTCGTCGAAGCGCATATTCGATGCCGCATTGGCCGAGGGCATTTTCATTGCGCCAGGGCTGATGTTTTCCAACTCAAACCGTTTTGATGGCTACATTCGCCTCAATTGCGGCGCCCCGTTTACCCGTGAAATCGACAGCGCACTCAAGCAACTGGGAAAAATAATCACCCTCTCCGCGCCTCCCTGATGCGGTAGCAAGTCTGGTAACCAGCCTGGGTTGCTGCGGTCAACACGCCGTTTGGTCATAAAACCGACTCGTCGCTGTTTTATACTCGCAACAACATCACCCGTCGGACTTCCATGAATCTCAGGCATCGGCTTTTCGTTGTTTTGCTCACCTCGCTCGTTGGCCTTGCTCCTGCAAGCCGGCTGGCAGCCGTAGAATTGAGTGCCTTGACGGAGCCCTTGCCGCCGCTCAATTACGAGCAAAACGGCAAGATTGTCGGTTTCTCCAGCGAGTTGCTCGACATGCTGGCGAAAGACTGCGGCCTGACCCTGCACAAAAATATCCTGCCCTGGGCCCGCGCCTATCAAATGGCCCTGCAGCAAAAGAACACCATACTTTACTCACTGGTGCGGACCCCCGAGCGTGAATCCCTCTTTCAATGGGTTGGGCCGATCAGCAAAAGGCGTATCTACCTCTACAAATCAAGCCGGAGAACTGACATCTCGCTGGCCTATATCGAAGATGCAAAACGTTTTCAGATCGGTGCCGTTCAGGAGTCCGCGGCAGTAAAAACCTTGTTCAAGCGAGGTTTCCAGGTCGGCAAGGAACTCGATCTGGCAATTGATGACGATAAAAACATGCGGAAGTTCAAGGCCGGTCGCTTCGATCTATTGCTGTCGCTGGATTGGGCGGCGATGTACAACGCCAAACAAAACAACATGAGTGTCGACGAACTGGAGCCTGCCATCCTGGTTGATGACAGCTCGGAGTACTGGTTTGGCATCAGCCTTGAAACCAGCCCCCAAATCGTTGCCCAACTCAATGGTGCATTGCTGCAGGTAAAAAAAGACGGCCGTTTGACCGCCTTGACCCGGCGCTATCTGCCCGAGAACAGAACCCATTGAACCTCGCCCACCGGGGCTTGGTGTGGCTCTCCGGATTTACAACGAATTATTTTTGTGCGGACACGTCGGCAATTACTTCATTCCAAGCCGAATCAATCGCTCCCATCAGCATGCCTGGGGCGCTACCGCCGAATCCCCCCATCCGCAAAGAACCCTTGGCGTTCTTCGAGGCGATCAGTTTTCCAGACGTGGACTCCACCGCATCGATTGTCACGTCGGCGCTAGCCTTGCCAGCGCCACCAATCCCCCCAATCCACCGCAATGCACGATTGCCTGCATTGAAAAGTGCTTTGGTGTTGATGATTAACAGTCGCTCGTTATTGGAATCGGGCGCTTCCACAACCGTGTAGCCCTCACCCTTGAACCATTTGGCAAGATTTGCAGTTGCCTCTGTTTCCAGGTCTTCGTAATACTTGACCTCATCCGGGCTATTTCGATCCATATCAGCCTCAATGGCCACCCTGGCGACATATACAACCTGGTATCGCTTGCTGGAATCCTGCTCCCCAGACCAAGCGCAACTCATCGACAGGGTTGCTAGGAAAATAATTACAAATTTCATCAACTTGTTCATGAAGCTTGCTCGCAAGGAGAAAAGAGAGGGGGAGATTCTCTACGGATACTCACCAATTCAGCAATCATCCAAAAGTTATAGAGAGCAACCAGAATGAATGGCTTGTCGTCGCAACAAGCACTTGGATGCGGCATTGGTTGGCATCCAAGTGATGCTTGGAACGGTGCCGTGCGTAAAAATGGGGAGTACATGCCGATGCTCCGATGCCAAAAAAAATACGCATTGATGCGGTTTTTCTGGCGTATCGAGTAATCAAGTTGGTGCCCGGAGCGGGAATCGAACCCGCACAGCCATAAGCCGAGAGATTTTAAGTCTCTTGTGTCTACCGATTTCACCATCCGGGCTGGCTGGCCGATTATATCGATCGGTGCCGGGATATGAAAAAGGGAAAGCATGCATGCTTTCCCTTTTTCTATATTTGGAGCGGCAGAAGAGTCTCGAACTCTCGACCTATACCTTGGCAAGGTATCGCTCTACCAACTGAGCTACTGCCGCATATTCTTTCGGTACAACTTTATTGCACCAAAATTCATGCTACTGAATTTTTGGAGCGGCAGAAGAGTCTCGAACTCTCGACCTATACCTTGGCAAGGTATCGCTCTACCAACTGAGCTACTGCCGCATCTTTTTGGAGGCGCGAGCCGGAGTCGAACCGACCTACACGGATTTGCAATCCGGTGCATAACCGCTTTGCTATCGCGCCTTCGCACTACTTTTACTGCTTTGGAAAAGCTGAGCTTTTCCGGTGAAACTGGAGCGGCAGAAGAGTCTCGAACTCTCGACCTATACCTTGGCAAGGTATCGCTCTACCAACTGAGCTACTGCCGCGTCAAACAGAGCGCGCATTATAGGCCAAGGGCGCGCGATGTCAACAGCGTCTTGCTATTTTTCTCCACTACGGCGGGCAATCTCAGGCCAGGCCATGCGCATGTAATACCCCATCGACCACAGAGTCAGCAATGCTGCGATCCACATCAACCAGTTACCCAACTGCTTCACATCCATGCCGAACAGCGGTACGTAGTAAAGCAAAAGTGGAATCGCCAGCATTTGTGCGGCGGTTTTGATCTTGCCGAGCATCGAAACAGCAACGCTCTTGGCTGCACCGATCTTGGCCATCCATTCGCGCAGCGCAGAAATGGTAATTTCTCGGCCGATGATGATCGTTGCGACGATGGCATCTGTTCGCCCAAGCTGAACAAGGATGATCAGCGCTGCGGCAACCATCAACTTGTCGGCAACCGGGTCAAGAAAGGCACCGAAAGCCGAGGTTTGATTCAGTTTGCGTGCCAGGTAACCATCTGCCCAGTCAGTCAGTGCTGCCGCCATGAAAATCAGTGTTGCCGCCACATCCCGCTCACTGAGCGTGGCCCATGGCTCGGGCATGTAATAGACGGCGATAAGCAGCGGTATCGCAAGGATGCGCAGCCATGTCAGCAGGATGGGTAAATTCAGAGGCATGCGTTCAGTGTAGCGCTATATAAATTTTTTCGGCCAATTCCCGACTGATGCCAGGCACTTCTTCCAATTGATCCATGCTTGCCGCCAGCACGCCCGGCAAGCCGCCGAAGCGGGCAACCAGCGCTTTTCTGCGAGCCGGACCAATCCCCGGCAAGCTTTCCAGCGTTGACGTCTTGCGTGCCTTGCTGCGCTGAGCCCGCATGCCCGTAATGGCAAAACGATGGGCTTCGTCGCGAACTTCCTGAATCAGATGCAATGCAGGGTGGTCCGGGGGCAATTGTAGCGGCTCGCGCTGGTCAGGAAAAATCAGGGTCTCAAGCCCGGCCTTGCGCCCTTCCCCCTTGGCCACGCCTATCATCGGCAAGTGGGCCAAACCGAGATCCGCCAGAGCGGCATGTGCGGAAGCCACCTGCCCTTTGCCGCCGTCGATCAAGATCAGGTCGGGAGCCACGCCATCACCATTGGCGACGGCATCATAGCGACGAAAAACAGCTTGTCGCATGGCGGCGTAGTCATCGCCGGGCGTGATGTCGCGAATATTGAAACGACGGTAATCGGCTTTTTTCATCCCGTTACCATAATAAACAACGCACGATGCCATCGTTGCCTCACCTTGCGTGTGGCTGATATCGAAACACTCGATACGGACAATCGCCTCCGGCAGACCCAATGCATCCTGGAGCGCGGCAAGCCGTTGCTCTTGCTGGGCCGTTGCCTGGTTGCGCGCCAGAATCGCCAGCCGGGCATTTTGCCTGGCCATATCGACCCAGGCGCGATGCAGCACGGAACGACCTTCCTGAATCGGCACAGGCCGACCAGCCAGTTCTGCCATGGTGCTTTCTGTTTCAGCGCGCTCTTCATCCTCTGGCAACGGAGATACCAGCAAGCGGGCCGGTGCCGGATGCGCGGCATAGTGCTGATGAATGAAGGCCGTTGTGGCATCGGCGACCGAAGACTCACCTGCGTTACTGGGAAACAGCGGCCTGTCGCCAAGATGTCGCCCACCCCGGACCATTGCCAGATTGACGCATAGCTGCCCGGCTTCCTTCAGGGCAACAATGATATCTACGTCTTCGCCTTTGCTGCTGGAGATGAACTGCTTTTCCTGGACCTGGTGCAAGGACTGGATCTGGTCGCGATAGACCGCAGCCAGTTCGAAAGCCAGTCGAGCCGAAGCCTCCTCCATCGCCGTATTGAGGCGCTTGGTGACTTCCTGCTGCTTGCCGAGCAGGAACATTGCTGCCATCTGTACGTCGCCAGCGTAATCTTTGGGTGAAACATGTGCCACACAAGGGCCGCTGCACCGTTTGATCTGATACAGCAGACAGGGGCGCGAGCGATTGGCGAATACCGTGTCTTCACAAGTGCGCAGCCGGAACATTTTCTGCAGCAGGTGAATGCTGTCGCGCACTGCCCATGAAGAAGGATATGGCCCGAAGTAATCCGCCTTGCGATCCGGGTTGCCCCGGTAAAAACCCAGCCGTGGGTATTCGTCACGCGTCAAAACGATATAGGGGTAGGACTTGTCGTCGCGAAACAGGATGTTGTAACGCGGCGCCAGTGACTTGATCAGGTTGTTTTCAAGCAGCAGCGCTTCGGCTTCGGTACGCGTTGCAGTTGTTTCGATATGGTCGATCTGGCTGACCATGTGCGCGATCCGCAGGCTCGGCAGATTCTCGCGAAAATACGAAGTCACCCGCTTCTTGAGATTCTTGGCCTTGCCGACGTAAAGTACCGTGCCTTCCGCATTGAGCATGCGGTAGACGCCGGGCAATTCCGTCAGGGTGGCCAGGAAGGCCTTGGCATCGAAGCTCATGGAACGATGCGGCTAGCCGAGAAAAGCCTTGATGCCGGCAAAGACGCCTTCGAAGCTCTCGCGCGTCAAGCGCCCGGTCCGCCAGTTGTAACCACTGCAATGGTAACTGGCCACCAGACGACGGCCATCCGGCAACGTGTGGGTGACGTTGTGGCCGAAGGGGTAATCCTTGACTTTCAGACCGTAGGTCCAGAGCAGCGCCTGATGGGCAATGGCCCCAAGAACGATGATCACCTGCAGATTCGGCATGGCTGCCAGTTCAGCCTTGAGATGGCCATTGCACTGGCGAATTTCCGCCGTTGTCGGCTTGTTGGCCGGCGGTAGGCAGCGCACCGCATTGGTAATTCGGCAATCGCTCAGGCTCATGGCCGGATTGGCCCACATATCCTTGCCCAGTGGCTCGCCTGCACTGGCGTAGCCAAAGCGATGCAAAGCCGGGTAAAGCAGTTCGCCGGCCACGTCGCCAGTGAATGGCCGGCCGGTGCGATTGGCGCCTTTTTCACCCGGCCCGAGGCCGACAACGAGCAAGCGGGCATCGAGCGAGCCGAAGGCGGGAACGGGAAGTGCGTGCCACTCAGGGTCACGTCGACGGATATTGGCAAGGTGCTCGGCCAGCCTTGGGCAGGCGGTGCAGTCTTGGGGATCTTTGAACTCAGGCATGGCCGGAATGTTAGCATGGCGCCCCATGAAGCCTCATTGGGACATCTTTTGCCGGGTCATCGACAACTTCGGCGACATCGGCGTGTGCTGGCGTCTTGCCCGGCAACTGGCAGCCGAGCATCATCTGGCGATCCGTCTGTGGGTCGATGACCTGAACAGTCTGAAGCCGCTTTGCCCGATGCTGGATACCGAGCTCCCGGCGCAAAACATCGCCGGCGTCGAAGTTTGCCAATGGGCGGCAGATTTCGCGGTCGACCGTGTCGCCGGGGTGATTATCGAAGCGTTTGCCTGCGAACTGCCGGTTGCTTATATCGAAGCAATGGCTGGGATGACGCCGAAGCCGCACTGGATCAATCTTGAATACCTGACGGCAGAAAGCTGGGCCGACGGTTGTCACGGCATGGCCTCTCCCCACCCTTCCCTGCCATTGGTCAAACATTTTTTCTTTCCCGGATTTTCTGCTGCGACAGGCGGGTTGCTGCGCGAAAAAGGATTGCTCGCCGCCCGCGCCGCGACAGCCGCGAAAAAAACAGCGGATGAATCGCTGGAAATCAGTCTGTTTTGCTACGACAGCGCGCCTGTTGCCGAGTTGATCGACCTAATGGCCGGTTCGACGCAGCCGATTCGCTGCCATGTTTCGCCCGGCAAACCCCTGGCTGCAGTGACGGCACATCTCGGCGGCAGCGGCCCGTGGCAATTGGGGCAACTGTCGATCGAGCCAATTCCGTTCCTGCCCCTGGATGAGTATGACCAGTTGCTCTGGCGCTGCGATATCAACTTCGTGCGCGGCGAAGACTCTTTCCTGCGCGCCCAGTGGGCCGGCAAACCCTTTGTCTGGCAGATTTACGAACAGGAAGACGAGGCGCACCTGATCAAGCTGGAGGCTTTCGTCGAACGCTACACCGAGGCCTTGCCGCCTGATCTTCAATCCAGTCTGAAGACGATTTTTAGCGCCTGGAACACCGGCCAGGGGCTTGCTTCAGCCTGGGCTGATTTTCTCGCCAACCAGGCTGAAATCGAAGCCCACACCCAGGATTGGGCGGCAAGGCTGGCAAAAAGCCCGGACTTGGCGACTGCGCTCGTCAATTTCTGCCGCCCCAAGGTATAATTTAACGTTTTTCTTTTTTCAGCTTTCGGGAATCTCAGTATGAAAACCGCAATGGAACTCCGCTCCGGCAACGTCATCATGGTCGGCGCCGACCCGCTCGTCGTCCAAAAGACCGAGTACAACAAGTCCGGCCGCAACGCTGCGGTCGTCAAAATGAAGCTCAAGAACCTGTTGACCGCAGCAGCTTCCGAAGCTGTTTACAAGGCTGACGACAAGTTCGAAGTTGTCCAGCTCGACAAGAAGGAAGTGACCTACTCCTACTTCGCCGACCCGATGTACGTGTTCATGGATGCCGACTACGAGCAGTTCGAAGTCGAAGCCGAAAACATGGTCGACGCACTGAAGTACCTGGAAGACGGCCTGGCCTGCGAAGTCGTTTTCTACAACGGCAAGGCAATTTCCGTCGAACTGCCGAACAGCGTCGTTCGCGAAGTGGTCTACACCGAACCGGCCGTCAAGGGCGACACCTCCGGCAAGGTCATGAAGCCGGCCAAGCTGGCTACCGGTTTCGAACTGCCGGTCCCGGCTTTCGTTTCGATCGGCGACAAGATCGAAATCGACACCCGCACCGACGAATACAAGAACCGCGTCAAGTAATCCAGCGGTTTTCGGCAGTGTGATCGGGCAGCTTCGGCTGCCCGATTCTTTTTTACCAAGCTGAATTGTCGGCTGTCACCAAACTGACCTGTTTTTCTGCCAGAATTCCGCTTTCGAACAACACCAGACTCTCGGATTCAAGATGACCTATAAAGTCTTTGTCGATGGACAGGAAGGCACGACCGGCCTGCGGATCAACGAATATCTCGCCAAGCGTGCCGATATCACGCTGCTCAAGATCGATGCCGACAAGCGCAAGGATGTCGCCGAGCGCAAACGCCTGATCAACGAATCCGACATCACCTTCCTCTGCCTGCCGGATGATGCCGCGAAGGAATCGGTCGCTCTGGTCGACAATCCGAATACCTGCGTGATCGATGCCTCGACGGCGCACCGGATCAATCCGGCGTGGACATTCGGCCTGCCCGAAGTTGCCAAGGATCAGCGCGAGAAAATTCGCCGCAGCAAACGCATCGCCAATCCGGGTTGCCATGCTTCGGCCTTCATCCTGGCCATCAAACCGCTGGTCGCCGCCGGCCTTCTCCCGGTCGACACGCAAATTGCGGCCAATTCCATCACCGGCTATTCCGGTGGCGGCAAGAAGATGATCGCCGATTACGAAGCGGCCAGCGCCAGCACGACGCAACTGAAGGCACCGCGCGCTTACGCCCTGGCATTGGGCCACAAGCATCTGCCGGAAATGTGTGCCTACACCGGGTTGACCGTGGAACCGATCTTCCAGCCCATCGTCGGGCCGTTCTATAAGGGCTTGGCCGTTACTGCCTACCTGCACCCGAAGCAATTCACCCGCAAGGTTACGCCGGCCGATGTGCAGAAGATCATCGCCGATTACTATGCCGACGAAGCCTTCATCCGTGTCCTGCCGGTCGATCTGGATGCCACGACTGAAGGCGGTTTCTACAATGTTGAAGCGAATAACGATACTAACCGGGTCGATATCGCCGTGTTCGGCAACGAAGAGCGCATGCTGATCATTGCGCGCCTCGACAACCTGGGCAAAGGCGCCTCGGGCGCTGCAGTCCAGGCCATGAACGTGCATCTGGGCGTTGATGAAAGCCTTGGGCTGGTTTGATCGCTGATTGATCACTTGACCCGCCGTAGCGTTGGCTCCGGCGGGTTTTTATTTGCAGAATGGAATGAATACCGACTCTCCGGCACAGGCACCCAACTGCATGCGCTGCCGCCACCATCAGATCACCTACGATGCGAACTTTCCCTACGCCTGCCAGGTGCTAGGGTTTCGCAGTCGCCGACAACCTAGTCGCGACGTGCTGGAAAATTCCGGGATGATTTGCCAGTGGTTCGAGCCGCGCCAAGTGCGGCCCTGATTTCAGGCCTGAGCGGCAAACAATGCGCTAGCCACCGTTTGCGCAGCGAGCAGCCTATCCGGAGGGAACGCGATATCCTGCCCGGCATTGGCCGCCAGTTGCTCGACCCGTTGCCGACGTGCCGAGTCAATTTCCGGATGCCAGTTTTCAAGGACCAGCGCAACCGAATCCGGTGAGTTGCAGACCAGCAACATGTCGCAACCGGCACCATATGCTGTTTGTACGCGAGCCAGCATGTCACCGACCACGCCAGCCCCAGCCATTGATAAATCGTCGGTAAAGACGACGCCATTAAATTTAATGTCGTTTCTTAAATAGTCGATCCATCTATTTGAAAAAACAGCCGTATTGCAGTCGAAACACTCATAAATAACGTGCGCCGCCATGATCGCATCAAGCGGCAAATGGCGGTATGGCAGCAGATCATCCTGCATCGCATCCAGCGGACGATCATCGATCGGCAACTCGACATGCGAATCCGGAATGACGTAACCATGCCCCGGATAATGCTTGCCGCAAGTGCCCATGCCGCCCAGCTTCAAGCCCTCACCCAAGGCACTCGCCAGCGCAATGATTGCAAGCGGATCACGGTGGAAGGCACGGTCGCCGATGACTCGCGAAGGGCCGTAATCGAGATCGAGCACCGGGGTGAATGAGTAATCGACACCGCAGGCACGCAATTCAGCGGCCAGCACAAAGCCGACATCGCGCGTCGCAGACAGCCCGGCTTCAGGGTCACGCTCGTAAAGCTGACCCAATGTCCGCATCGAGGGCAGGCGGGTAAACCCTTCGCGGAAGCGCTGTACCCTGCCCCCTTCATGATCAACGGCGATCAGCAGCCTGGGTTGGCGCAGCGCATGAATTTCTCGGGTTAGCGCGGTCAACTGCTCGCGATCGGCATAATTGCGCGAAAACAGGATAATGCCGCCGACCAGCGGATGGCAGAGTCGCTCGCGATCAAGATCGGTCAATGTGTGGCCGGCGATATCGATCATCAGCGGGCCGAGCGGGATGTACTTCATGCGTGCTCCAGAATGACATAAGCGATGGCGTAATCCGCTTCATCGCTGATCGACAGATGGGCTTTCAATTGCTTGTTTTTGATCATTTCAGCCAGTTGACCGTGCAAGACCAGCATCGGCTTGCCGAGCTCATCATGACCGACGGCAATGGCAGGTAAAACCGCTGGTGGACGCACACCGGTGCCAAGCGCCTTGCTGAAGGCTTCCTTGGCCGCAAAGCGCTTGGCGAGAAAACGCCCCTTGTCGGTAGCGCGTTCGAAATCAGCCCGTTCGTCAGGTGCCAGCAGCCTGTCCAGCGTCTTTTCCCCGTGCCGCTCCCACATGGTCTGCAGGCGGGCAACGGCAACGATATCGGTGCCGATGCCGTAAATCATTCGCCGCGCTGCGCCGCTTCGCGCATCAGTTGCTTCATTTCACGGACGGCTTCGCGCAGGCCGACGAAAACCGAGCGGCTGACGATGGAATGACCAATGTGCAGTTCGCGAATGCCGGCCAGTCGGGCAACCGGCTGCACGTTGTAAAAATTCAGCGCATGCCCGGCGTTGAAGCGCATGCCGAGTTGCTGGATAGCCATGCCGGCCTGACGGATCTTTTCCAGCTCGGCCAGTACAGCCGGCGCTTCGGCATCGCGTCCATGCGCATGGAAAGCGTGAGCGTAAGGACCGGTATGGATTTCGCAGACACGGGCACCAATTCGGGCTGCCGCCTCGATCTGGGCCACTTCGGCATCGATAAAGACGCTGGTCACGATGCCGGTATCGGCCATGCGCCTGATCACGCCTTTCAGGCGTGCCTCCTGGGCGAGCACATCGAGACCGCCTTCGGTCGTCACTTCATGTCGTCCTTCCGGGACCAGCATGGCCATTTCCGGCTTCAAGCCACAGGCAATGCCAACCATTTCATCCGTTGCCGCCATTTCGAAATTGAGCTTGATCTGCGTCGTATCGCGCAGGCGGCGAACGTCATCATCCTGGATGTGACGGCGATCTTCACGCAGATGCACGGTAATCCCGTCGGCACCGCCGAGATGAGCCTCGACGGCCGCCCAGACCGGGTCCGGCTCATAGGTCATGCGCGCCTGGCGCAGCGTGGCTACATGGTCGATATTGACGCCAAGTTCGATCATAGTTCCTGTAACTCCTTGAATATCTTTCGTGTTTCGAGTTCGACACCGGCCAGGTAATAGGCCATCAGGCTGCGCATCAGCATTTTTGCCTCGCTGCGCGAACGCGGATTGGAAAAATCCTCTGCATCAAGATCGAGCAAGGTTTGGCCGCAAACAATTTGCGCCGCAGCCTCGTCGTGTGCCATGCGCACAGGCCCCTGCTCCATCCGGTAGCTGTAGAAAGCATCAGGCACAATCGCCTGGCCTTCGCTATCGTGATTCAGCGTCAGGCCATAACCTAGTTCCTGCAGCAAGGCTTTTTCGAAACTGCGCAGGTTGGCTTCGCGGACTTTGCCGGTCGGATCGGCCGCAAGGCGAGCGAGCATGTCGCCATAGCGCTCGAAAAGATGCTCATGGGCATCTTCGCGGGGCAACAGGTGCATCAGCAATTCATTGAGGTAATAGCCGCAAAACAGGGCTTCGCCGGCCAGCAGCGGCAAACCGCCCTGCCATTCGGCCTTCATCAGCGTGAGTACTTCACCCTTGCCGGCCCAGGCCACTTCGATTGGCTGAAATGCCATCAGCAGCCCGCGAATCGCGGCACGCGGGCGGCGCGCGCCACGGGCCAGCAGCGACATCCGCCCGAAATCGCGGGAAAACACTTCAACGATGAGACTGGTTTCCCGAAACGGGTAGGTGTGCAAGACGTAGGCCGGCTGGCCATCGACTTTGCCGCGCAGGTTCATTCGTAACCAAGACTCTTGAGCAGGCGCTCGTCATCGTTCCAGCCAGATTTAACCTTGACCCAGATTTCAAGGTAAACCTTGCCGTCGAACAGGCGCTCCATGTCCTGGCGGGCTTCGCTGGCGATACGCTTGAGCGACTCGCCGCCCTTGCCGATAACGATGGCCTTGTGGCCTTCGCGGTCGACAACGATGGCGGCGAAGATTCGACGCAGGTTGCCTTCGGTTTCGAATTTCTCGATCTCGACGGCGGTGGCGTACGGCAACTCATCGCCGAGCAGACGGAAAACCTTTTCGCGGATGTATTCCGAGGCCAGAAAACGTTCGCTCTTGTCGGTCAGTTCATCCTCCGGGAACATCAAGCCTTCGTTTGGCAGATGCTTGCGTGCGGCAGCCAGCAAATCGTCAGTCTGACGGCCTTTGGCGGCACTGACCGGAACGACGGCCGCGAAATCATATTCAGCCGAAACCATGGCAACGAAGGGATACAACTCGGTCCGATCCTTGATCTGGTCGGTTTTGTTGATCACCAGGATGACCGGCCGGTCTTTCGGCAGCAGGCGAATGACCGCCTTGTCCTTGTCGTCGAAACGGCCCGCTTCAACCACGAAGAGAACGACATCGACGTCCGCCAGGGTTTGCGTCACACCACGGTTCATCGTGCGATTCAGCGCATTCGAAAACTTGGTCTGGAAACCCGGCGTATCGACGAAAACAAACTGGGCATCATCGTTTGTCACGATGCCGGTGACACGATGGCGGGTGGTTTGCGCCTTGCGCGAGGTAATGCTGATTTTTTCGCCCACCAGGCGATTCAGAAGGGTCGATTTCCCAACATTCGGGCGACCGACGATGGCGATATAGCCGGAGTGCATTTTTTTCATGCCTTGAGTACTTTCAGTGCGTTGTCAGCAGCAACTTGCTCAGCGATACGGCGACTGGTGCCGTGACCGATCGTACGCAAGGGCGGATTTTCGATTTCGCAGGCAACTTCGAAACGTTGTTCGTGCGCAGCGCCCGTCGCTTCAAGCAAGTGATATTTGGGAAGGGCTTTTTTACGCCCCTGAAGCCACTCCTGCAGGCAGGTCTTGGCGTCCTTCTTAACCTCGCCGGGCGTCAGCGCCTCGAACAAGGGTTGATAGAGGCGATTGATCACCGCATCGACCGCTTCGAAACCGGCATCGAGATAAATGGCACCGAACAGGGCTTCCAGGGCGTCGGCCAGAATCGATGGACGCTGGGCGCCACCGCTTTTGAGCTCCCCCTCGCCCAGACGAAGGAATTCGCCGACCTTGAGCTTGAGTGCCAGGCCATGCAGCGCATCCTGTCGGACAAGATTCGCTCGCTGACGTGACAAATCGCCTTCCGGCATTGCTGGAAAACGCCTGTACAAGGCGGCGGCAACCACACAATTCAGCAGGCCATCACCGAGAAACTCAAGTCGCTCGTTATTCGGTGAGCCGAAACTACGGTGCGTCAGTGCCGTCTTGAGCAAGCTCGGGTCGGCAAATCGGTGACCGATGGCCTGGGCCAATGCAACGGCGCTCATGCCTTAGTTTCCAGCGGTCGTTCCCTTGTAGTCGATCAGCAGGCTGACGTTCGCAAAGAGAGGAATACGTTTTTCATAGGCAAATTCGATCACGATCTTGCCGCTATCCTTGAAGATTTCGAGCTGGCTTGACGGTATGGCCAGATGATCGATCTCGGCATATTTGTCAAAAGCCTTGCGCACATCGGTCACGCTGGCATCCGGCGCCACTTGTGCAACGACAGCCTTCGTATCCTTGAGCGTCTTGGCATACTCGATGTAGGTTGGAGCAACCTTTATCCCCAGAACAGCCACAAGTACCAGAACAATGCTCCAGAACAGCAAACCGGAAAGCGCAACGCCACGTTGTTTTTTCATATTCACTCTCAGCGGAATGAACCGATACGGCTCAGGTCACTTAAATTCAACCAGATAAAGAAGGCTCTGCCAACGATATTTTCTTCTGGCACGAAACCCCAGGCACGGCTATCCCGGCTGTTGTCACGATTGTCGCCCATCATGAAGTAATGACCTGCCGGAACTTTGCAAACAACGCCTGCGGCATTGTAGGTGCAGTTTTCACGATGAGGAAAATGTGCCGGGTCGGGAATGAAAGCCGGTGCGTCCTTGTCGTTCAGGAAACGGTGTTCAACCTCACCCAGTTTCTCGCTGAACTGATCGGAGAAATAAAGGCGTTCCTTGTGCTCGAAATCGGCCTGCTTGTTTGCGTCGACCGCCTGACCATTAATCGTCAGTCGCTTGTTTTGGTAGGCAATCGTATCGCCGGGCAAGCCAACAACACGCTTGATGTAATCCAGCGAAGGATCTTCCGGGTAACGGAAAACCATCACGTCGCCGCGCTGCGGGTCGTTGATGCTGATGATTTTCTTGTTGATCACCGGCAGGCGAATACCGTAGGTGAATTTGTTCACAAGGATGAAATCACCCACCAGCAAGGTCGGGATCATTGAACCGGAAGGAATCTTGAACGGTTCGAACAAAAAGGAACGCAGCACGAAAACGATCAGGATGACCGGAAAGAAGCTGGCGCCCCACTCCACCCAGAGCGGTTCCGGTGCATTGCGAGCCCGCAATTTACGGCATTTGAGGACGTCGACCGCGTAAAGCGCACCCGTGATCAACAGCAGGACAAAAAGAATCAGCGCAAAGTTCATTGTTCGGTTTCTTAGTTATCGACGCGCAAAACGGCAAGGAAGGCTTCCTGCGGGATTTCAACACTACCCACCTGTTTCATCCGCTTCTTGCCGGCCTTTTGCTTCTCAAGCAGCTTTTTCTTCCGGCTGATGTCGCCGCCATAACACTTGGCCAGCACGTCCTTACGCATTGCCTTGACGTTTTCACGCGAGATGATGTGCGAGCCAATCGCAGCCTGAATAGCCACGTCGTACATCTGGCGGGGAATCAGTTCGCGCATCTTGCTGGCCAGTTCGCGGCCGCGATACTGCGCATTGGAGCGGTGCACGATCAGGGAAAGCGCATCAACCTTTTCGCTGTTGATCAGGATGTCGAGCTTGACCACATCGGCCGCACGATATTCCTTGAAGTCGTAGTCGAGCGAGGCGTAGCCTTTTGAGCACGATTTCAGCTTGTCGAAGAAGTCCATCACCACTTCGGCCATCGGCATTTCATAAACCAGTTTGACCTGGCGGCCGTGGTAATGCATGTCGACCTGATTGCCACGCTTCTGATTGCACAGCGTGATGACGTTGCCGAGGTAATCCTGCGGAACAAAGATGGTCGCCGTGATGATCGGCTCGCGAACCTCTTCTGTCTTGGTGATTTCCGGCAGCTTGGCCGGATTTTCAACCTGGACCACGGTTCCGTCACGCAAAACAACTTCATAAACGACGGTTGGGGCCGTCGTGATCAGATCCTGGTCAAACTCGCGCTCAAGACGTTCCTGGACGATTTCCATGTGCAGCAAGCCGAGGAAGCCACAACGGAAACCGAAACCGAGCGCCTGGGACACTTCCGGCTCATATTGCAGGGAAGCGTCGTTCAGCTTGAGCTTTTCAAGCGATTCGCGCAGCGAGTCGTACTGGTTCGATTCAACCGGATACAAGCCGGCAAACACCTGCGGCTTGATTTCCTTGAAACCGGGCAAAGCTTCGCTCGCCTTGTGGTCGACCGTAGTAATCGTGTCGCCGACCTTGGCAGCCTTCAGTTCCTTGATGCCGGAAATGACGAAACCGACCTCACCCGCACGCAATGAGGGGCGCTGCTCGGATTTCGGGGCAAAAACGCCGACCTGTTCGCACAACTGAGTGGCCTCCGTTGCCATGAAGAACAGCTTGTCTTTGGGCTTCATTTCGCCTTCGACCACGCGCACCAGCATGACCACGCCGACGTAGTTATCGAACCACGAGTCGATGATCAAAGCCTTGAGTGGCGCGCTACGATCACCCTTGGGTGGCGGCACGCGGGCAATCACGGACTCAAGGATATCGGCAACACCGAGACCGGTCTTGGCTGAGCAAAGCACTGCATCGGTTGCATCAATCCCGATCACATCCTCGATTTCCTGGCGGGCATTGTCCGGATCGGCCGATGGCAAATCGATCTTGTTCAGTACCGGCACGACCTCGACATCAAGATCGAGCGCCGTGTAGCAGTTGGCGACCGTCTGCGCCTCGACGCCTTGAGAAGCATCGACAACAAGCAAAGCCCCCTCGCAAGCTGACAGCGAACGGGAAACTTCGTACGAGAAGTCGACGTGTCCCGGCGTATCAATCAAATTGAGGTTATAAATCTTGCCATCCCGCGCCTTGTATTTCAGGGCGGCAGTCTGAGCCTTGATGGTAATGCCGCGCTCGCGCTCGATATCCATCGAGTCAAGCACCTGCGCTTCCATTTCGCGATCGGAAAGGCCACCACAAAGGTGGATGATGCGATCTGCCAGCGTCGACTTGCCATGGTCGATATGCGCGATGATCGAAAAGTTTCTAATTAGATCCATTGATGCTAGTAAAAAAGGGCGCTTTCACGGCGCCCTTCCCTGTTCAGAAGACCCTGAATTTTAGCGGATTTTGGTCAAATATTCACGGACTTTAGGGGCGTCCAGGAAGTAATGGCAGAGTTCAACCTCGCCATGCAGCAGCACAGGCACCAGTTCATCGTAGCGAGCTTCCAGTTCAGGATACGCATCGACATCGATAACGAGCACGGTTGCCCCGAGTTCAGCGGCAATCGGGGCCAGTGCCACCTCCATGTCATGGCAGAGATGGCAGTAGCTGCGACTCAATAATTTGAGTTCAATTGCCATTCAAGCCCTTTATCGTCACAAAAGTCTGCAATTCACCGCGCCGAATCAGCAACGTGACGTTGCTGCCCTTCTCGAACTGGGCAAGCAACTTGTTGAATTGCTCGACGGTGCGGGCTTCCGTGGTTGCCCCCTTGCTGATCAAGGCAACGATGATGTCCCCCGCCCGAAGCTCAGACCGCGCTCCGGCGCCACGCACATCCTCGATAAGCAAGCCTGACTGGAGTTTCAACTCGCGCTTTTGTTCGGTCGTCAGTTCGCTGACCACCAGACCAAGCCGATTCGCTGCCTGCTCTGCGGGCTTGCTGCCGCGCTGCGGTCGACTGGCCGCTTGTTTCTCGTCAGCCATTTCACCGACAACGACTGGAATATCGCGTGTTGCGCCCTTGCGCCAGATTTGAAGCACCGAACGCGTACCTGGCCGCGTTGCACCGACCATGCGTGGCAGGTCGGCTGAACTGCCGATTACCTTGCCCTCAAAACGGAGAATGACATCGCCCGCCTCCAAACCAGCCTTGTCTGCCGGCCCGCCTTTTTCGACGGCATTGACCACAGCCCCCATCGGCTTGCTCAAGCCAAGCGAGTCAGCAAGCTCCTTGCTGACCTCCTGAATCACGACGCCCAGTCGACCGCGACTGACCTTGCCAGAGGCGCGCAACTGATGCTGAACATCCATCGCCACATCGATCGGAATGGCAAACGAAACGCCCATATAACCACCGCTGCGGCTATATATCTGCGAATTGATGCCCACCACTTCGCCACGCATGTTGAACAGGGGGCCACCAGAGTTACCCGGATTGATGGCCACGTCAGTCTGGATGAACGGCACATAATTCTCTTGCGGCAGCGAGCGCCCCTTGGCCGAAACAATCCCGGCCGTCACCGAATTATCGAAACCGAAAGGCGAACCGATCGCGACCACCCACTCGCCAACCTTCAATTGCGCCGGGTCGGCCAACTTGACGACAGGCAGATTGCTGGCCTCGATCTTGATTAACGCGACATCCGTCCGCTTGTCGGCACCGATGATTTTGGCCTTGAACTCACGCTTGTCCGTCAGGCGAACGGTGACCTCATCCGCGCCATCGACAACGTGAGCATTGGTCAGGATATGCCCGTCGGCACTGATCACAAAACCGGAACCGAGCGACTTGTTTTCAAATTCCCGAGGTGCGTTCCCACCAGGAGCACGCGGGATGAATCGTTTGAAAAACTCGAAGGCCGGGTCGCTTTCATCAAATGGGAAAGGCGTTGCCTGAGCGTTACGGGCCACTTGTGTCGTACTGATATTGACGACGGCTGGCCCCTGCTTCTCAGCCAATTCGGAAAAATCCGGCAAACCGCGAGACTGTGCGCTGGCCAGAGAGAAGAACAGACAAAGGGAAATCAAAACCATGAAACGTTTCATGGGCAGTTACCTCCTGATCAACTAGGAACGGGAAATAATATGGGGACGAGCCGCGTAATTTCCAGCGCCGTCCCGCGAACAAAAACGAACGTACAGCACCGCGAGCAGCAATGCGGAAACTGCGCCGAGCATCGAGCCGACATCGCCGTATTGGGCGCCGAGTGCGGCGCCGGCGATTGTCGCGGTCAACGGCACACCATAAGCCAGATTGGCCACTCGACGGACACTCCCGGGAGCAATGGCAACGGTTACCCGATCACCAACGGAAGCTCCGATTGCGTTATCGACACGATAGGTTTTGGGTCCGGCACAAAACATCTGGGTCAGATTCTGACCGCCACAGCCCCCCTCTTCATGGCAACGACCACAACCGCCGGACTCAACCTCAACAACGGCCTGTGTTGCATCCAGCGCCCGGACAACCGCCCGGACGGTACTCGACTCGGTCGGCGTGCTCACCAGCGACGATCCGGCGCAATATCGAGCAAGGGCCGCAATTTGGCAGCCACAGCTTCGCGCGCCCGGAAAATACGGGAGCGAACAGTACCTATCGGGCAATCCATGATCTCGGCAATCTCATCGTAGGACATGCCGTCGATTTCGCGCAGGACGATGGCCTGGCGCAATTCATCGGGCAAGGCATCCATTGCGGCATTGACTGTCTGACCGATTTGTTTCGACAGCAAAAGGCTTTCCGGCGTGTTGATATCGCGCAACAGGCCGGCATCCTCGAAAGTCTCGGCCTCCTCGCTATCGAACTCGGTACTGGTCGGCGCACGCCGGCCTTGTGACACCAGATAGTTTTTGGCGGTATTGATACCGATCCGGTAGAGCCAGGTATAGAAAGCACTGTCCCCCCGGAAGGAAGGCAAGGCACGGTAAGCCTTGATGAAAGCCTCCTGGGAGACATCCTCCACTTCGGCAGGATCGCGAATAAAGCGCGACAGCAAACGCCCCAGCTTGCGCTGATATTTGCTAACCAACAGGTCGAAGGCGTGCTTATCTCCGCCTTGCGCCTTCTCGACCAGTTTTTGATCGACTTCGCGCTCAGTCATGGCTCTCGTGTTTCCCGGGGAAATCATTGGTATGTTTATGGAGCGCAGTATAGCGCAGGCGTTTTATGGCTGCCGATAGGTAATTATCCTTAATTGTGACGTTATGTAACGGGATGAATCGTTGGCTGCGTGCTATATTTCGCGCGAAATAAACCCACCAAAGAACAGCCGTGCAGAATTTTGATGTCCTTATCATTGGCAGTGGCCTTGCCGGTCAGTCAGCCGCTCTTCGCCTGGCAAAGCATTGCCGCGTGGTTCTTGTCAGCAAACGGAGCCTTGAAGACTCTGCATCTGGCTGGGCCCAGGGCGGCATTGCCGCGGTCCTCGATAGCCAGGACTCAATCGAAGCACATATCCTGGACACACAAATCGCCGGTGCCTGGCTCAACGATGAGCCGGCAACCCGCTTTGTCGTTGAAAACGGGCGTCGCGCAATCGATTGGCTGATCGAACAAGGCGTTCCCTTCACCAAGGATGCCGCCGGCTACCACCTGACCCGCGAAGGCGGTCATAGCGCACGTCGGGTCATTCACGTCGCAGACGCAACCGGTTTTGCCGTGCAGGACACGCTGACCAAAAAAGTCCGTGCCAATCCGAATATCACTATTCTTGAAAGCCACATTGCCATCGACCTGATCACCGGCGACAAACTCGGCACGGGCGAAAACCGATGCTTTGGCGCCTATGTGCTCGATAGCCGCAGCGGTGACGTGATCACGATCAGTGCAGGCAATACACTGCTTGCCACGGGCGGTGCCGGCAAGGTTTATCTCTATACAACCAATCCGGACACTTCGACGGGCGACGGTATTGCCATGGCCTACCGTGCCGGATGCCGCGTCTCGAACATGGAATTCATCCAGTTCCATCCCACCTGCCTGTATCACCCGCAAGCCAAGTCATTCCTGATCTCGGAAGCGGTACGCGGCGAAGGCGGCCTGCTTCGCCTGCCTGACGGGACTCGTTTCATGCTCGACCACGACGAACGCGCCGAACTGGCACCACGTGACATCGTGGCCCGCGCGATCGATTTTGAAATGAAAAAACGCGGCCTCGATTGCGTTTTTCTCGATATTTCGCACAAAGGCGAAGAATTCATTCGCACCCACTTTCCAAACATTCACGCCCGTTGCCTCGAACTCGGCATCGACATCACCAGCCAACCGATTCCGGTCGTTCCTGCCGCGCACTACACCTGCGGCGGCATCGTCAGCGACCTGCATGGCCGAACCGATGTTGCCGGCCTGTATGTCGCCGGTGAAGCATCATGCACCGGCCTGCATGGAGCGAATCGCCTGGCCTCGAACTCCCTGCTTGAATGCCTCGTTTTTGCCGAAGCTGCGGTCAACGACATTCTGGCAAGCAAAACCATGGACGCCCCTGCGCTTCCCCAGTGGGACGAGAGCCGCGTCACGGATGCCGACGAAGAGGTTGTCATTTCACACAACTGGGACGAATTGCGTCGTTTCATGTGGGATTACGTCGGAATCGTCCGGACAACCAAGCGCCTGAAGCGTGCCAAACACCGGATTGGCTTGTTGAAACGTGAAATTGACGAGTTTTATGCCAACTTCCGGGTCAGTCACGACCTGATCGAGTTGCGCAACCTGGTGGTAACGGCTGATTTGATTGTTCGCTGCGCCATGCAACGCAAGGAAAGCCGCGGCCTGCACTTTTCGCGCGACTACCCGGAAATGCTGTCAAAAGCAAAAAACACCGTTCTCAAGCATCGTCGCTCGGGGCGTTGAACGAAGCCCGCCAGCGCAAGAAAGTGCGCAGGCGGCGAAAATTTTGCTTATCAAGGCTGTCGACCGTGGCAATCATCACGATCGCTCCGGTTTGCCGGGATTTCAAACGAAATACCGTCAGCCACGGATGCACAATGGCGCCGGGCAATAATTGCATGGTGACAGCCTCTGATGCTGACACCGAAAGCAGGTTTATATCGCCGTTATGCTCAAGGCGAATGCAAGGTATTGGTGTTTTGTAGCGACGCCATGCGGTGATGACAAATGCGCCAAGCACTGCCAATCCAGCCAGACGAAGCGCCAGGTCCACGGGCATCAAAATGACCGTAACCCCTGCCAGCACGGCAGAAAATTGCAGCGCGATACCGATAAAACGAGAACGGTGCAGCCCGATGGTGATCGGAAGCTGCACCGTTCTATTCCCTTCGGAAACCGCTTTTAGATACGCTTGAAAACCAGCGATCCGTTGGTCCCGCCAAAGCCGAAGTTGTTCTTCAGCGCATATTCAATATTCATTGGCCGTGCCGTGTTGGCACAGTAATCAAGATCGCACTCAGGATCCTGATTAAAGATATTGATTGTCGGCGGGGAAATCTGGTTATGCAGTGCCAGCACGGTAAACAGTGACTCGATACCGCCCGCACCACCCAGCAAGTGACCGGTCATCGACTTTGTCGAATTGACCACCAGCTTGTAGGCAGCATCACCAAAGGCAGCCTTGACTGCATCCGACTCGTTCTTGTCGCCCAAAGGCGTCGACGTACCATGGGCATTCAGGTACTGAACATCGGATGGAGCAATGCCGGCATTCTTCAGTGCATTGACCATGGAGCGACGCGGGCCGTCCATGTTCGGTGCGGTGATGTGATAAGCATCGGCACTCATGCCGTAGCCAACCAGTTCAGCGTAAATTTTGGCACCGCGGGCCTTGGCGTGTTCGTATTCTTCAAGAACAAGAACACCGGCTCCTTCACCCAGCACAAAACCATCACGATCCTTGTCCCACGGACGGCTGGCCGTACTGGGATCATCGTTGCGCGTCGACAAGGCGCGAGCAGCACAGAACCCCCCCATGCCGAGCGGCGAAACGGTCGATTCAGCACCACCGGCCACCATCACGTCGGCATCACCGTATTCGATGATACGTGCGGCATCACCGATCGAATGCGTGCCTGTAGTGCAAGCGGAAACCAGGGCAATATTCGGCCCCTTGAACCCGTATTCAATCGACAGATTGCCGGAGATCATGTTGATGATCGAGCCCGGCACAAAGAACGGCGAGACCTTGCGGACACCACCGGCGGTATATTCTTCCTTGGTTTGCTCGATCAGCGGCAAGCCGCCGATACCGGAACCAATGGCCACACCGACGCGTTCCAGGTCGACAACGTTTTCCTTGTCCAGACCTGCATCACGTACAGCCTGCATGCCGGCAGCCAGGCCGAAATGGATGAAATCATCCATCCGCCGCGCATCCTTGGCAGAAATGTATTGGGTGATATCAAAGTTCTTGACCTCACCGCCAAACTGAACCGGGAAGGTGGATGTATCGAACTTGGTGATGGGGGCAATACCGGAACGACCTGCCAGAATATTCTGCCAGGCTTCTTCGACGGTATTTCCGACCGGACTGACAATGCCCAGACCGGTGACTACGACTCTGCGACGCGCCAAGGTGCACTCCGAAAGCAAATGTAGCAAGGCCGGCCATGGGGGCCGGCCTTGCCTGGTTCAACCAGAATTGGATTACTTCTTGTTGGCGAGGATGAAATCGACAGCCTGTTGAACCGTCGTGATCTTTTCAGCCTGGTCGTCCGGAATTTCGGTCTCGAATTCCTCTTCCAGTGCCATGACCAGTTCAACGGTGTCCAGGGAATCCGCGCCCAGATCGTCCACGAAGGAGGACTCGTTCTTGATGTCCGCTTCGTTCACGCCCAGTTGTTCGGCGACGATCTTCTTGACGCGCTCTACGATGTTATCCATTAGAAAAGCTCCTTCCCCTGAGGGGTACGAAAAAAAACGTTATAAGTTTACCAAAAGCCGGGGCTTCGGGGAATTAATCCATGAACATGCCGCCATTCACATGCACTGTCGTGCCGGTGACATAGGCAGCTGCCGGGGATACGAGGAAACTGACAGCACCGGCGATATCCTCCGGTGTGCCAGCACGGCCAAGCGGAATGGAAGCCAGCATGGCTTCCTTCTGCTTGTCATCGAGTGCATGCGTCATGTCGGTTGCAATAAAGCCCGGCGCAACGCAGTTGACCGTGATGTTGCGGCTACCCAGTTCGCGTGCCAGCGAACGGGACATGCCGGCGACGCCAGCCTTGGCGGCGCAATAGTTAGCCTGCCCGGCATTGCCGGAGTAGCCCACCACGGAAGTAATATTAACGATACGGCCAAAACGGGCTTTCATCATGCCGCGCATGACGCCGCGCGAAAGCCGGAATACCGCTTTCAGGTTGGTATCGATGACGGCATCCCATTCATCGTCGCCCATGCGCATGGTCAGATTGTCGCGGGTAATTCCGGCGTTATTGACCAGAATCCCGATTGCGCCAAATTCCTTGGCAATATCAGCCAGTGCCGCATCAGTCTGCGGCACATCGCAGACATCGAGTGCAATACCTTTGCCCTTGATCCCAGCTTCAGCCAGGTAGGCAGAAATTTTTTCTGCGCCATCGGCGCTGGTTGCAGTACCAACGACAGTTGCGCCCTGCTTTCCCAGTTCGAGCGCAATGGCACGACCGATACCGCGGGTGGCACCGGTAACCAGTGCAATTTTATCGTTCAGCATGATTATTCCAGCCCAAGATTTGCTTCAATCGAGGCGGCATCAGCCAGTGCGACGCCACTGACCCCGTCGGCACAACGCTTGGTCAGGCCGGCAAGAACTTTGCCCGGACCGCATTCGGCAACAGTAGTCACACCCAGCGCAGCCATGGCCTGAATGGTTTCCACCCAGCGAACAGGGTTGTAAGCCTGGCGAACCAGAGCATCCTTGATGCAGGCCGGATCGTTTTCGATGGCAACATCAACGTTGTTGATTACCGGAATATTCGGCACGTTCAGCGTCAATTCGGCCAGACGTGCGGCCAGCTTGTCGGCGGCCGGACGAATCAACGAAGAATGGAACGGGGCAGACACCGGCAATGCCTTGGCCATCTTGGCGCCACGAGCCTTGCAGGCTTCCATGGCGCGTTCGACTGCCGCCTTGTGGCCGGCAATGACGGTCTGGCCGTTGGCATTGAAATTAACCGGTTCGACCACCTCACCTTGCGCAGCCTCGGTGCAGGCCGCGACGATACCGGCATTATCAAGACCCAGCACTGCCGCCATTGCACCGGTTCCCACCGGAACGGCTTCCTGCATTGCGGCGGCGCGCAGACGCACTAGCGGTACAGCATCCTTGAACTCAATCACACCAGCAGCAACCAGTGCGGAGTATTCGCCCAGGCTATGTCCGGCAAGAACAGCAGGTTGGCGGCCGCCTTTTTCCTGCCACAAGCGCCATGCAGCGATTGCTGCGGTCAACATGACTGGCTGCGTATTAACGGTCTGGGTAAGAATTTCAGCCGGACCTTCGGCAACCATGGTCCACAGATCATCGCCCAATGCCGCCGAGGCTTCGTCAAAAGTGGCGCGAACAACAGCGGCATCGCCGTAGGCGGCCATCATGCCCACACTTTGTGAGCCTTGGCCGGGAAAAACGAAAGCAAAAGACATTCTTCGGTCTCCTGTATCAGAATTCAAGCAGGGCTGCGCCCCAGGTGAAGCCGCCACCGACGCCTTCAAGCAAAACTTTCTGGCCGCGCTGGATGCGGCCATCGCGCACAGCTTCATCGAGAGCTAGCGGCACCGAAGCTGCCGAGGTATTACCGTGGCGATCGACGCTGACAATCACTTTGCTGCGATCAATGCCCAGGCGCTTGCCGGTCGCTTCGATGATCCGGATATTGGCTTGATGCGGAATCAGCCAATCGACATCGCTTGTTGCGCAGTTCGCAGCAAGGCAGACTTCTTCGGCAATATCAGCCAGAACGCGCACGGCAAACTTGAAGACAGCCTGTCCGTCCATGCGCAGGAAAGGATCGCCAGTCACCTGCCCGCCACAAATCTGGCCCGGCACGTTGAGGATTCCGTTCTGGCTGCCATCAGCATGCATTGCAGTTGCAAGAATGCCGGTTTCCTCGGAAGCTTCAAGAACAACTGCACCCGCACCATCACCAAAAAGTACACAGGTGCCGCGATCATTCCAGTCAAGAATGCGCGAAAAAACCTCTGCGCCGATCACAAGCGCCCGCTTGTGGCTGCCGGAACAAATGAACTTTTCAGCAATGCCGAGAGCGTAGGTGAAGCCGGCACAAACAGCCTGGACATCAAATGCCGCAGCCCCCTTGTTACCAAGCTTGCCCTGAATCAAACAGGCGGTGCTCGGAAAAATAAAATCCGGCGTCGATGTGGCAACGATAATCAGATCAAGATCACCGGCTGAGACGCCCGCCATTTCGAGCGCACGTTGTGCAGCAATCAGACCTAATTCACTCGAAGTTGTACCCGGCGTGGCCAGGTGGCGACTGCGAATACCGGTCCGCGTCACAATCCATTCGTCATTCGTATCAATACCACGTGCTGCGAGGTCATCATTGCTGACAGGCTCACCGGGCAGGTAGCTACCAGTACCGATCAATCGTGCAAACATTAGATACTCTCTCCGGCCTCAGCCGGTGCAGCGCTGGTCATCTCGGCGATACGACCGGCGATTCGCTCCAGTACACGGTTCTCTGCAGCATCATACGCACGACCAATCGCATTGCCGAATGACAGAATGTCAGCCGACCCATGGCTCTTGACGGAAATGCCTTTCAAGCCAAGCAGGATCGCACCGTTATAACGGCGATGATCGAAGCGACGCTTGAAATTATTCAGCACGGATATGGCGATCAGTGCGGCAAATTTGGTCAGCCAGTTACGCTTGAATTCGCTGCGCAAGGAAGACGCCAGCATCTGCGCCAGGCCTTCTGATGTTTTAAGTGCCACGTTACCCACAAAACCGTCACAGACAATGACATCTGCTTCACCTTTGTAGATGCCATCGCCCTCAACGTTGCCAATGAAATTCAGATCGGAGGCCCGGAGCAGTTCAGCCGCCGCTTTGACGACCTCATTACCCTTGATTTCCTCTGTGCCAATATTGAGGATGCCGACGCTTGGCCGGTCCTTCTGCTCCATGGCAGCAACCAGCATGGCCCCCATGATGCCGAACTGAAGCAAGTGCTCGGGGCCGCAGTCAACATTGGCCCCCAGGTCAAGCATGTGGGTATGGCCGTTAACCGTCGGCAATGGCGCACAAATCGCCGGCCGCTCAATGCCTGGCAGCATTTTGAGAACGAAACGTGAAATCGCCATGAGTGCGCCTGTATTGCCCGCAGAAACGCAGGCATCAGCCTCGCCAGACTTGACGAGATTGACGGCGACACGCATGGACGAGTCTTTTTTGTTGCGCATGGCGAGCGCGGGCGATTCGTCCATCTCCACAACTTCGGAGGCGTGAACGATGCGCAGACGCGGATTTTCGGCCTCAGCACCAAGCAAAGGACGTAAAACGTCCTCCTGACCAACGAGGATCAGATGAGCTGCCGGATGCTGTGCCAGAAATTGGGTAGCCGCAGGTACCGTCACTGACGGACCGTGGTCTCCCCCCATGCAATCAATAGCGATGCGGGATGTCATGGCAAAATAAAAGGCAGGCGACTCATCAGAGCCGCCTGCCCTTCAATGAACGATTACTCGCCCTTGGCCTTCAGGACCTTCTTGCCACGGTAGAAACCGTTGGGGGAAATGTGGTGGCGCAGGTGCGTTTCGCCGGTCGTCGGCTCAACAGCCAGCGGCGGGGCAACCAGGAAGTCGTGTGCGCGGTGCATGCCACGCTTGGAAGGGGATTTTTTGTTCTGTTGAACGGCCATGTTGATACTCCAATAAAATCAGTTCGGCTTGCCTTTAAGCCCAGCCAGCGTAGCAAACGGGTTAATCCGCTCACCAGCATTGGCTGTACCAGGCAAACCACATTTTTCATGCCTCGGTGCGAACGGCAGCGTCAGAAGAATCTCATCCTCCACCAATTCGACCACATCAAGTTCGCCTGCCACCGGCAGGAAATCACGGGTATCGTCTTCCAGTTCGTCTTGCGACATGTCGGCGCCTTCCGGGATCAGCTCCAGCAGACTATCGACATCAAGCTCAAATGGAATTGCCTGCAGGCAGCGCTGGCATGCCAGCGGGAGAATCCCGCTCACTTCCAAGTGCAGCATGTACTTTCCGTGCTCGGCCTTGTAGCCATGAAGCTGGAACTCCAGATCGCCAGTTGTTTCAACCAGCAAATCCTCCAGGCGTTCAAAGCTCGAGACAGGCAGTGTTCCCTTGAGAACTCGACCATCCCGGGCAAAGACAAAAGCGTCAGTAATTCTTTTCAATCTCGAACCGTTACGACTTAAACGCGAGATGATATTATTTTTGGCTTTCCAAGTCAAAACAAAGTGCTGCTTCAAGAAGTCGGCGCAACACATTGTTGTAACTAAACTTTCATGACCCAGCCACTTATTCTCGCCTCTACCTCACCATATCGCCGCGAACTTCTGGAGCGACTTGGCCTGCCATTCACCGTCGCCAACCCCCAAACAGACGAAACCCCCCTCCCCGACGAGGCACCGCAGGCACTCGCCCTGCGCCTGTCCGAAGCCAAAGCACGGGCCGCCGCCGCAAACCACCCTGATGCACTGATTATTGGCAGCGACCAGGTTGCCACGGTCGACGGCAAAATCTATGGAAAACCCGGCACACACGAGCGCGCCGTTGCGCAGTTGCGCGCACTCTCGGGAAAAACCGTCAATTTCTTTACCGGCCTTTGCCTGTACAACGCTCGCACCGATCAAGCCGAGGTGCGCGGCGTTTCGACACTAGTCAGCTTTCGTGAGCTCAGCGACAGCGAAATCGAAAACTACCTGCGTCGCGAGCCTGCCTATAACTGTGCCGGCTCGGCAAAATCAGAAGGACTGGGGATCGCACTACTTAATAGCATGCAGGGTGACGATCCGAATGCACTGGTTGGCCTACCCCTGATCGCTCTCTGCGACCTGCTGCGCCAACAAAACGTGGCCATCCTGTAATGTCCGGCACGCTATATCTCATTCCGGTCCCGCTCGGCCCAACAGCGCCGGAACACTCTTTGCCAGCCAATGTTCTGGATACCATTCGCCCGCTCGAACATTTTGTCGTTGAGCAGGCAAAAACCGCCCGCGCCTTTCTTAAAGCAGCCGGGACGAACAAGGCGCTCCAGGAGTTGCAACTAGAAGAACTCAACGAGCACACCAAGTCCGACGCCCTTGATCACCTGCTGACCCCGTTGCGCCTCGGGCACGACGTGGGCCTGCTTTCCGAAGCGGGCTGCCCGGCCGTCGCCGATCCGGGAGCCAATCTCGTTGCCCTCGCCCAGAAGGAAGGAATCCGCGTTGTTCCACTGATTGGCCCATCGTCGCTACTCCTGGCATTGATGGCCTCCGGCCTCAACGGCCAGCGTTTTGCCTTCCAGGGATATCTGCCCGCCAAGGAAGTCGACCGCAGCAAGGCGCTGCGCGACCTTGAAAGCGAATCCCGAAAGCGTCAGCAGACTCAGTTGTTTATCGAAACACCTTACCGTAACCGGGCGATGTTCGATGCAATCCTGCAAACTTGCCAGCCGGCAACCCGCCTTACCGTTGCCACCGATCTGACACTTCCGGGCGAGTCAGTCCTGACCCGAACGATTGCGCAGTGGAAAAAACAAGCGCCGCCCGAAATCGAGCGGCGTCCAACTGTTTTTCTGATGCTAGCCTGAAGTCTTAACGAAAGCGTGCATCCTGCGCGCTTTCGGAAATACCTTTCCACAAGCCGTTGACCGCGCCAGCCCCAAGACGCTTGGCAAAACGCTCGGCGATATTGTCCTTAACCGAATAATCGAGGACCTTCTCCGCCTTGATGACATCGCGCGCCACGGAATCGACGCTACCGAATTGATCCGCCAAACCCAGCTGGATACTCTGCGCGCCGGTCCACATCAAACCGGAGAACATGTCCGGCGACTCCTTGAGACGCTTGCCACGCCCGGTCTTGACGACATCGATGAACTGCGCGTGAATATCGTTGAGCAAAGACTGGGCATGCTGCTTGTGCTTTTCAACCTGCGGCGAGAATGGATCAAGGAACCCCTTGTTTTCACCGGCAGTCAGCAAACGACGCTCGACACCAAATTTATCCATCACGCCATTAAAACCAAAACCATCCATCAGTACACCAATCGAGCCGACGATACTGGCTTTGTTAACATAGATTGAATCCGCCGCGACAGCCACGTAATAGCCACCCGAGGCACACATATCCTCGATCACCGCGTAGATTGGCTTATCCGGATGCTTGGCCCGCAAACGACGAATTTCGTCGTTGATCATCCCGGCCTGCACCGGGCTTCCACCAGGGCTGTTGATGCGCAGAATGACGCCAGCCACATTTTTTTCTTCATAGGCGGCATGCAGGGCGGCAATCAGATTTTCAGCCGTAGCCTCGCCTTTTGACTCGATCACCCCGGAAAGGTTGATCAGCGCGGTATGGCGCTCCTCGTGCTGAGCCCCGGATCCCCAATCGACGACCGCAAAAAGCACAACCAGCAAGTAGGCAAAGCCCAGAGCCTTGAAGAAAATCCCCCAGCGACGCTTGGCTTTTTGCTCATCGAGCGCAGCAAAGGCGAGTTTTTCGAGCGTCTGACGCTCCCATGTAGGGGTATTGCCGGGGAGTTGGGAATTATCCATTTATCGTTTCTTGATCCAAAAAAACCTGCCCGTTGATTTCGCAGACCGCCAGGGGTTTCAAACCCTTGCCCTGACAGCGTCCGCCCAAGCAGCGCCCGGTTTCAGGAGCATAAAGCGCGCCATGTATCGAGCAGATCAAGTATAGCTTGGAATCATCAAAGAACTCACCGGGCTGCCAATCCAGCTGCGCCGGAACGTGCGCACATTCATTGAAATAAGCAAAGACGCCTCCCCGGTAGCGAATCACGAAGGCAGGTACGGTTCTGCCATAACGCTCAACAGAAAAACGAACGCCCTTGCCCGACTCGACCACCGCCGAGCCGTCACAAATTAGCCGTAAGTTTTCAGCCACTGATCGAGTTCCCGAACATCGTGCACACAGGCTTTAGGCTGGCATTCCTGCAAATGCACCAGCGGATGGGCGCCGTACGTCACAGCTAAGCCGTCAACGCCTGCATTTTTCGCCATTAGCAGATCATGCGAGGTATCACCGATCATCACGGTCGACTCGCTCGTAACGCCAAATTCGGCCATCAACTCCTCAAGCATTTGCGGATGCGGTTTCGAGTGACACTCATCGGCGCAGCGCGACGCCTGGAACAATGCCCCCAAGCCTGAATGCGCGAAGGCACGATCCAGCCCGAGGCGACTTTTACCCGTTGCAACTGCCAGCATGTGTCCCGCAGCCTGCAGGCGAGCAAGCATTTCGCGAACGCCGGGAAACAGCACCAGCTGATGATCGGCGGAAAGGTAATGGAAGCGATAGCGCTCAACCATTTCGTGAATCCGCTCAGGTGGCAGGCTTGGCACGGCATGCCGCATGGCATCCATCAGCCCGAGGCCAATCACATGCCGCGCCTGCGCATCGCTCGGCTCTTCCAGGCCGAGGTCGCGACACGAGGCCTGAATCGCATTGACAATAGCCCCTGCGGAATCAAGCAATGTGCCATCCCAGTCAAAAACAACAAGTTGGTATTTCATGAATTCGAGTTCTGCCAAGAAAGAATCTGGTCGTAATTGTCCGCCGTGAATTCCCTCACGTTTTGCGCGTCGACCGCAGCAATATAGCTGCGAATGCCATCCGGCATGGGTGCAAACGATTCGAGCGGATCACCGGTTATCGGATGCTTGAATGCCATACGCCAGGCGTGCAGCGCCATGCGCTTCAAACCATCGCGCTTGAGCACTTTGTTGAGTGCAAAATCACCATATTTCTCGTCACCGAAAATGGGAAACCCCAGATGCGACAAATGGACGCGAATCTGGTGTGTCCGACCAGTTTTCAACTGTGCCTCAAGCAAACTCATGCCCGGCCAGCGAGCCAGCAGGCGGAAAACAGTATGCGACGCCTTGCCATCATCGCGCACCATGACGCGACGCTCACCGCTTTCGGTCAGGTATTTGTACAAAGGCAGCTTGACGTGCTGGGTGTTGTTCATCCAGCGCCCCTTGACCATTACCAGATAGCGCTTGTCAGCACCGGCACCGTGTTCACGGAACATGTCATGCAGCGCCGTCAGCGCCAGGCGTTTCTTGCCAACAAGCAAAATCCCCGAGGTCTCCCGATCGAGACGGTGTGCCAATTCAAGAAACTTGGCTTGCGGACGTTGGCGACGAAGCGCCTCGATCACACCAAAGCTGACCCCGCTGCCGCCATGAACAGCGATTCCCTCTGGCTTGTCGATAATCAGCATTGCGTCATCTTCGTAGATGATCGGCAATTCGGTACGCTGCTTGGCGGCTTCGTCGACTTCATTCTGGGGACGCTCGGCAATCCGCATGGGCGGAATCCGGAGGTTGTCGCCGGTGCACAGGCGGTAGGTTGCATCAACCCGGCGGCTATTTACCCGTACTTCGCCGCTGCGCAAGATGCGATAAAGGTGGCTCTTCGGCACCCCTTTGCAACGTCGTATCAAAAAGTTGTCAAGGCGCTGGCCCTGCTCTTCTTCACTGATTACCACATAGGCAACCGAATTGTTCCCAGCCCCATTCATTTTCTAATATACTGCCTACGTTTTGCGTCTCGGTTTGCAAGAGATCCTGAACCGTCAGACCGTTTGCCTCGCGCTACAAGCGCGACCGCCATGCGGCAGGCTCCGAAGTCTCACTTGCGCCACTTGCACAAGCCAGACCAACGCAAAACGACTGGTTAAGTTCACTCACCAAAAGTAGTGATGTTAATGGATTAGCCCGCCTTAAGCACGCACGGATTGCCCGTTGCAGGAATTATCAGGTTGCGAATTTCAATAAAAAACACGCAGCCATTTGTTGATCAGCACTTTCTTCGTCGCATTTGCCATTTATTTATGACGCAATCCGCTAACTGAAACTGTCGCTGCCTGAACGGGCGCTTCCTTGCCGTGAACCCAAGCGCGCTGGAGCCCCAATAAATGAAACGCATGCTTTTCAATGCGACACAGGCTGAAGAATTACGTGTCGCCATTGTCGATGGTCAGAAACTGATTGATCTCGACATTGAGTCAGCCGCCAAAGAGCAACGCAAGAGCAATATCTACAAAGGGGTCATCACCCGTATCGAGCCATCTCTCGAAGCCTGCTTCGTGGACTATGGTGCAGACCGGCATGGTTTCCTTCCTTTCAAGGAAATTTCCCGCTCTTATTTCCAGCCCGGCGTCGACGTAGGTCGCGCCAAGATCAACGAGGCCTTGAAAGAAGGCCAGGAGTTGATCGTTCAGGTCGACAAGGACGAACGTGGCAACAAGGGCGCCGCCCTGACCACCTACGTTTCCCTGGCTGGCCGCTATCTGGTCCTGATGCCGAACAATCCGCGTGGTGGCGGTGTCTCCCGCCGCGTAGACGGTGACGAGCGCGCCGAACTGCGTGAAACCATGGATCAGCTCGCCGTACCGCAAGGCATGAGCCTGATCGCCCGCACCGCCGCCATTGGCCGCCAGGCTGAAGAGCTGCAGTGGGACTTGAACTACCTGCTGCAACTGTGGACCGCCATCGAAGGTGCTGCCAAACAGCAAAGCGGCGCCTTCCTGATCTACCTCGAAGGCAGCCTGGTTATCCGCGCCATTCGTGACTATTTCCATTCCGAAATCGGCGAAATCCTGATCGACACCGACGATGTCTACGAGCAAGCTCGTGCCTTCATGGGCACCGTCATGCCAGGCAACGTCAACCGCGTCAAACGCTACCGCGACGACGTACCGCTCTTTTCACGCTTCCAGATCGAACATCAGATCGAAACCGCCTTCGTGCGTCAGGTCAACCTGCCGTCCGGCGGCGCCATCGTGATTGACCACACCGAAGCACTGGTTGCGGTCGACGTGAACTCCGGTCGCGCCACCAAGGGGGCCGACATTGAAGAAACCGCCTTCAAGACCAATCTGGAAGCTGCTGAAGAACTGGCCCGCCAGCTTCGCCTGCGCGACCTGGGCGGTTTGATCGTGATCGACTTCATCGACATGGAAAACCAGAAGAACCAGCGTGAAGTCGAGAATCGCCTGCGCGATGCGCTGCGTTTCGACCGCGCCCGCGTCCAGATGGGCAAAATCAGTCGCTTCGGCCTGATGGAGCTGTCACGCCAGCGTCTGCGTCCTGCCCTGGCTGAAACCAGCTACATTTCCTGCCCGCGCTGTACTGGTACCGGTCACATCCGCTCTACCGAATCTGCCGCACTGCACATCTTGCGCATCCTCGAAGAGGAAGCGATGAAGGAAAACACGGCAGCAGTCAATGTCCAGGTTCCGGTCGATGTTGCCACCTTCCTGCTCAACGAAAAGCGCCCGGATATCCAGGCCATCGAATTGCGCCACAAGGTAACGATCCTGCTGATTCCGAACATCAATCTGGAAACACCGGCACACACCATTGTCCGCCTGCGCCATGATGACCTGAATCATGATGATGCACGCGCCCCGTCCTACCGGATGGTTGATGCACCGGTCGAAGAGGTCACCAAACTTGGCAGCAGCAAGGACGATACCGCCAAGCCGCGCCAGGAAGCCGTCATCAAGGGTATCGCGCCGGAACAGCCGGCCCCTAACCTCCCGGAAAAGACACAGGAACAAGCTGCTCCGGTCAACAAGTCGGAGCCGGGTCTTTTGGCCCGCATTGCATCCTGGTTCCGTAGCGAACCCAAAGCCGAAGAACCTGCACCGGCACCGCAACCCGCCCAGAAAAAGGGGCGTGACGGACGCAGCGAAGGTCGTCGCGAAAGAGGCGAAGGTCGTGACGGCCGTCGCGGTGGTCGCAACAACCGTCGTGACGAGGAACGTGGCGAACGTCAGGAACGCGGCAATCGCAACGAGCGCAATTCGGCCGAGAAATCACCGCGTGAAGAGAGCGCACCGACCGCCAATACCGAACCGCGCCAGGAGCGTCGTCCGCGTGGCGAACGCAAGGAGCGTAAGGAGCGCGTACAAGTCGAGTCAGCCGAAATCAGCAAATTGAACGCCGACGTTGCTGCACTTGAGGTTTCTGCACCCGTTGCGACAGCCGCTCCGGAATCATCCGGCGGTGAAGAGCAAGGCAGCCGCCGCCGTGGTCGTCGTGGTGGCCGCGGACGCGGCGAACGCCGTAACGAAGCCGAAGGCACCCAGTCTCAGCCGGAAACGCTGGTCGCAACCTCCCCTGAACTTGCCCCCGCAATCTATCAGGAACCGGTCGTTGTCATCATTCCTGCCGCAGAACCAGCGCCGCAACCCGTAGAGACCGCCCCTGCCGCCGCTATCGCAGTCGAACCGGCTGTCGAAGCCGCTCCGGCACAGGAAAACGTGCCGGTAGTTGAAATCGCTCCGGCAATCCAAACTGCGCCGGTTGAGATCGCAGCACCGGCCGAAGTGACTGCTCCAGTTGAAGCTCCGGCGCAGGTTGCTACGGTCGACGTGCCTGTCGAGCCCGAAATCACGCCAGCCGCACCTGTTTCGACGCCAGCACCTCAGCCTGTTGATCTTGAGAAGACACTGAACGATAGTGGTCTGGTCATGGTTCAAACGACATCGGCCGTCGTCGTTGCCCAACCGGAAGCTCCAGTCAAGCTGGGACGTCCGCGCAAGCCGAAGGCTGTTGTTGAACAGGCCGAAGAAGCACTGGTCATGGTTGAAACCGGCAAGTAAGCGGTCATGCAGGAAACAAAAAGGGGCACCTGCAGGTGCCCCTCAGACTGCTGACGAACCCCCGATTTTTCGGGGGTTTTGTTTTTCTGGTTGGAAATCAGGGAGACTCCTGGCTTCAAGCCGAAGCGAGGCGGATTCTGAAATTCAGGTTAGGAACCCCGATCTGCCAAAGATGGCGGGCGAATGGGGCGGCAAAACGGGTTCGTGCGAGGATTTTGGCCAATAAGGCTGCCGCCTTGCGGGCCAGCAACAGGGCCATCTTCTTCATGTTCTGACAGGCCGCCGAGAGCAGGCACTGCGCTTGCACCTTGGCCAAGCCACGGAAACGGGCGTAACGGTGGCCGTGCAACTCCTTGGCATCGGCAAAACTGCGCTCCACCGTTTCCTTGCGCCGGGCGTACAGCCGTTTGCCCAGGTCGCTCAGGCGATTGGCGTTGATCGCTTCCTTGAAACCTTCCCAGAGATGTCGGGTCACGAGCTTCTGATGGTTCCGGCTCTGCGTGCATTGCCCGCGCACGCCGCAATCGGCACACCGCGCCGGGTTCGAGGCGTATTCGCGATAACCCAGCCGGTTGGTCGTCCGGTACGGTAGAACCTCCCCGGCCGGGCAGCGGTAGCAGTCCTGGACCGCATCGTAGAGATAGTCCCGTTTGTAGAAATAGCCATCGCGGTGTGTGGGTCGCTTGTAGCCCATCACCCCGAACAGTGCCCGCTCGAGGAGGCCCTTGCAGACTTGCGGGGTGAAATACCCGGCATCCAGCCCGACGGCGCCCACGGCCAGATCAAAGCGCTCCATGACCCGATCCAGGCGGGCAAGGTAGGGCTGGCTGTCATGGACATTGCCCGGCGTGACATGGGTATCGACGATCAAAGCATGCACGCCATCGACAGTCCGGTGATCCAGATAGAAGAAGCCGGTCGGCTTGTTGTCGCGGGCCATGAAACCTGCGTCGGGATCGACCGTGCTGACCTTGACCTCCTTCATCGGCGGTGTCGAATCATCGTCATCACGCTTGAGCGGCTTCTTGCCCGCGGCGGCTCGGTCCGTTTCGATGGCTGCATCCAGTTCGGCCAGGTAGGCCGCAGGGGTTTGCTCGACCTGATGCACCTCAAAATGCCGTTTGTTGGCATTCGCCTTCAGATGCGTGCTGTCCGTGTAAAGCACCCGCCCGCCAATCAGCTTATGCTCAATGGCTTGCTCGACAATCCCGTCGAAGATGCGTTGCTCAATGTCCGTCCCGACAAAGCGGCGACGCCGATTCTGCGACAGCGTCGAGGCATCCGGCACTTTGTCCGTCAGTCGAAAGCCGAGAAACCAGCGGTAAGCCACATTGACCTCGATTTCCTTCACCAGCCGTCGCTCGGAGCGAATCCCGAACAGGTAGCCAATGAACAACATCTTGAACAACACCACCGGATCAATCGCTGGTCGGCCATTGTTCTCGCAATACAGGTGCTGGGTCGCTTCACGAATGAAATCAAACCGGATGTGCTGGTCGAGCAGCCGGAGCAAGTGGTCTTTCGGGACCAATTGCTCCAACGTCACCATCTCCAGTTCCGTTTGGGCAGGGTAGACAGGCTTGAGCATACCTGCATTATAAAAAATAAAGCCCCCAATCGCTTGGAGGCTTTGTCAGCAGTCTGAGGGGCACCTGCAGGTGCCCCTTTTTTATTATTCAAAGCTGAAAAATCAGCGGCGCCCCAAGGTCGCCTTGATTTCTTCAACCAGTCCTTTTGAAGCATCCTCGACCATATCGAGCACCAAATCGAAACCGTGGCCCAAGCCATAATAAGGATCAGGCACCTCTTCATCTTCGAAGTTCTTTGAGTAATCCATGAACAACTTGATCCTGCCTTGCTGCTCAGGGGTTGCCAGTCGCATCAGATTGTCCAGATTGCTTTTGTCCATCGCCAAAATCAGATCAAAATAATCAAGATCCTGTCGTGCCACTTTTCGGGCACGCAACTGCGACAGGTTATAGCCACGAACCATGGCCGCCCGCTGGGTTCTTGAGTCAGGCGCCTCGCCTACGTGGTAGCCATGCGTTCCTGCAGAATCAACCTCAACCTTGTCGCCCAGATTATTGGTCCGTATAAAACTTCTCAACACTCCTTCAGCCGTTGGCGAACGACAGATATTGCCCATGCAAACAAGCAGAACGCGGAAAGTCATTTTGTCTCATCCTCCGTCAGGGTCGTGCGGCACTACACCAAAGATCCGTTCCCTGAGCCGGAACAAATCGTCGCGGGCCGCCGCCGCTTTTTCGAATTCAAGGTTCTTGGCGCACTCGAGCATCAATTTTTCGAGGCGCTTGATCTCCCTGGCTACCGTCTTCTCATCCATTGCCTCGTAGGCAGCCTGTTGCTGCGCTGCCTTGAGCTCGGTCTGGGCTGACTCGGCATCGTACACACCGTCGATGATGTCCTTGATCTTCTTGGATACACCGCGTGGCGTAATGCCATGTTCCGCATTGAACCGGACCTGCTTTTCGCGCCGCCGTTCCGTCTCGGCAATCGCTCGCTGCATGGATTTGGTAATCGTATCAGCATAGAGGATGGCTGTGCCATTGATATGGCGTGCCGCACGACCAATTGTCTGAATCAACGAACGCTCGGAACGCAGGAAGCCTTCTTTGTCGGCATCAAGAATGGCAACAAGCGACACTTCGGGAATATCCAGTCCTTCACGCAGAAGATTGATCCCGACCAGAACATCAAATTCACCAAGACGCAGATCACGGATAATTTCGACGCGCTCGACGGTATCGATATCCGAATGCAGATAGCGTACCCGAATTGCGTTATCCGCCAAAAAGTCAGTCAGATCCTCGGACATTCGCTTGGTCAGCGTCGTGACCAGTACGCGCTCCCCGGCATCGACCCGCAGCTTTATTTCGGACAACAGATCGTCGACCTGCGTCGAGGCAGGTCGAACCATGATCTTCGGGTCGATCAACCCGGTCGGTCGGACCAGTTGCTCAACCACCTGCCCGGCATGAATATTTTCGTATTCGGAAGGCGTTGCCGAGACAAAAACCGTCTGGCGCAGATGCGACTCGAATTCGTTGAACTGCAACGGCCGGTTATCAAGCGCCGACGGCAGGCGGAAACCGTAATCGACCAGATTTTCCTTGCGTGACCGGTCGCCCTTGTACATGCCGCCCACCTGGCCGATGCTGACATGCGACTCATCGATGAACATCAGTGCATCGGCAGGCAAATAATCGATCAGCGTCGGCGGCGCTTCCCCGGCCTTGCGCCCGGAGAAATGGCGGGAGTAGTTTTCGATCCCCTTGCAAAAACCAATCTGATCGAGCAATTCCAGATCGAAACGGGTGCGTTGCTCGATACGCTGCGCCTCGACCAGCTTGTTGTTGTGGGTGAAATAATCAATGCGCTGGCTCAACTCGCTCTTGATCGCCTCGATGGCCCGCACCACCGTATCGCGCGGCGTCACATAGTGCGAGGCTGGAAAAACCGTAAAGCGGAGCGCCTTGTGGAGCAGATGACCGGTCAGCGGATCGAAAAACTGCAGGCCCTCGATTTCATCATCGAACAAGGAAATACGAATGGCGTGCTCGGCGTGCTCGGCCGGGAAGACATCGATGATGTCACCACGCACCCTGAAGGTGCCGCGGTGAAAATCGACATCGTTGCGCTCGTACTGCATCTCGGTCAGCCGCTTGACGATGGCGCGCTGATCGAGACGATCACCGACACGCACGGTCAGGATCATGTTGTGATATTCATCACGGTCACCGATGCCGTAGATGCAGGAGACTGTCGCAACGATCACCACGTCGCGCCGTTCGATCAGGCTTTTGGTCGCCGAGAGGCGCATCTGTTCGATGTGGTCGTTGATCGAACTATCTTTTTCGATGAACAGGTCACGCGACGGTACATAGGCTTCCGGCTGATAGTAGTCGTAGTAGGAAACAAAATACTCGACGGCGTTTTCAGGGAAAAATTCCTTGAACTCAGAATACAGCTGGGCCGCCAGCGTCTTGTTGGGAGCCAGGACAAGCGCCGGACGCCCGGTTCGGGCGATGACGTTGGCCATCGTGTAGGTCTTGCCTGAGCCGGTCACGCCAAGCAAGGTCTGGAAAGAAAGTCCGTCATCGATTCCCTCGACCAGCAGGCGAATCGCTTCAGGCTGATCACCGGCCGGAGGAAAGGGTTGGTGAAGTCGATATGGGCTGCCTTCGTGGCAGACGACCGGTGTGCTGGCTGTGGTTTCTATCATGCTAAAATTGTACGGTTTTTCTCGTGCAGCAAGGTTGCTGCACGAACAATGTGCCTATTATTCCATGGAGTCTTTATGTCCTCTTCGATCTTTGCTGCGGTGGAAATGGCCCCGCGTGATCCGATCCTCGGCCTGAACGAGTCTTTCAACGCAGATACCCGCAGCACCAAGGTCAACCTCGGTGTTGGCGTCTATTTCGACGACAACGGCAAGATTCCCCTGCTGGCTGCTGTCAAGGCTGCCGAAGACGCCCGTGTCAAATCGGCCCTGCCGCGCGGCTACCAGCCGATCGAAGGCTCCCCGGCCTACAACCAGGCTGTCCAGAACCTGCTGCTGGGCAAGGATTCTGCCCTGATCGCCAATGGCCAGGTCATCACCGCCCAGGCTCTCGGCGGCACCGGCGCCCTGAAAATCGGTGCCGACTATCTGAAGCGCCTGTCTCCGAATGCCAAGGTTTACATCAGCGACCCGTCCTGGGAAAACCACCGCGCCCTGTTCGAATCGGCCGGTTTCGTTGTTGAAAACTATCCGTACTACGACGCTGCCACCCGCGGCGTGAACTTCACCGGCATGATGGCCTGCCTGAACAGCCTGGATGCCGGCTCGATCATCATCCTGCACGCCTGCTGCCACAACCCGACTGGCGCCGATCTGTCTGATGCGCAATGGCAGGAAGTGGTTGATGTCTGTCGCGAACGCGGTCTGGTTCCGTTCCTCGACATGGCCTACCAGGGCTTTGCCGATGGCATCGATGCCGACGCTGTCGCTGTTCGTGCCTTCTCCGCCTCCGGCCTGCAGTTCTTCGTCTCCAGCTCTTTCTCGAAAAGCTTCTCGCTCTACGGCGAGCGCGTTGGCGCACTGTCGATCATCACCGCAGGCAAGGACGAAGCCGGCCGCGTCATGTCGCAAGTCAAGCGCGTCATCCGTACCAACTACTCCAACCCGCCGATTCACGGTGGTGCCCTGGTTGCTGCCGTGCTTTCCTCGCCGGAACTCCGCCAGCAATGGGAAGATGAGCTTGGCGGTATGCGTGATCGCATCCGCGCCATGCGCACCGGCCTGGTTGACGCAATCAAGGCCCAGGGCGTTGCCCAGGACTTCTCCTTCGTCATCAAGCAGCGCGGCATGTTCTCCTACACCGGCCTGACGGCTGCCCAGGTTGAGCGCATGAAAGACGAATTCGGCATTTACGCAGTGTCGACCGGGCGGATCTGCCTGGCCGCGCTGAACACCAAGAATGTCGATTACGTTGCCAAGGCTATTGCCGCGGTGATCAAGTAAGCAACACAAAACTCCTGAAGGAGTTTGAGCAAGGGCAGGACTTCGGTCCTGCCCTTTTTTTATTTACCGTTCACCACACTCAATTCAGGAAGCTGCCCCTGAACATGCAGCGGAATCCTCAAGGTAGACACGGATGTCTGCAGGGTGACCATCAATGCGGCATCAACTTGCCGATCCTTGGCCGAAAAATGGCCGGCGGCAGTCATCATGCCGGACTCAAGGCGAAGGTCGCGCGCCGAGATTCGGCCCGGAGCCACAGCCAGGACGGCAAGAAAACGATCAAATTTTGTCGCACCGGCACGCACAACCGAGCCAGGTCCCTTGCGCGTAGCCTCACCCAAATCGACGCCGTGCAGCAAGCCCCTGGAAATATCGACATCAAGCGTCGCTTCAACATGCCTCAATAGCTCAGCCCAATTGCTCCCTCGGCCACGCAAGGCCAGATTCCCACTGAAGTCGCCCTCCAGTTTCAATGACGGGGCAAAGGCGTTTGTAACCCGCCGACTATCGAGCAAGCGGAAAGCGCCATCCCCAGCAGTGACCAAATCACTACTCCAGTCAAGCAACCAGGTTCCCTTGAAAGTCCCGCCCAGCAAAAAGGCATCGACACTTTGGATCAGCAATCGATCCTTCAGAAGCAGCCCTTTGGCTTGCAATGACTCGAATTTCAACGGCGTACCGGGAATAGCCAGCACCGCACCTTCGATATTCAAGGCAATCCCCTGAGCTGTTGGCACAGCCTCCAGCGAAATACTGCGGTCAACTGTCTGTAGCGATGTCTTTTCAAGATGCCCGTCCAACTTGAAAAGCAGATCTCCCGACAGATCGCTGATTGACAGGTCGCGTGCATTGACCTGCATTCGTTCAATTCTGACTCGACCAATGCCCGGCACCGGATTGGCCGCGACAGCAAACATCGGCAAACCAGCAATCTTTTGAACGCCGACTTTGACCTCGGACAATTCAACCCTTGGAATTACCCGTTTGCCAGAGAGCAGCAGGGATGCCGGAGAGTCAACACGCGCTTCGTGGATATAAAAATCATTGCCACCTCCGATCGTCAGGCCGCTCAGGACCAATTGCGGCCGCGGCCAAAGCTCCACCCCGACTTTTTCAATGACAACCCTGTCCTGCAACCAGCGCCCTGCCGCCACCTCCAGATCGGGCTTGAAGCGATCGTAAGGAAACAACAGAACGATAGCCAGCAGCCCTCCAAGGAGCAAAACAACGCCTGCCAACAATCGGAAAACAATGAGTTGTCCGTGCCTTACCGGCGAATCGGAAAGAGGCTCAGATTCAAGCTCAAGCTGAGGCGGTGGAATCTGAACATCAGGCGCGCGCAGAACGGAGAAACGACTCCTCGCGTCAAATTTCTCCTTGGTTTCATAAGACAACGTCGATTTGGGGACAAATCCCGAAAATCTGGATGATGCAGACAGCGCCCCATCGGCCTCCATCCGGCTGTGCTCCCAGACAGCCACTGCACTTTCCGATGGCGCAACCAGGCCGCGCTGCTCAAGATCAGCCAAAGCCCCCTCGACCATGACCCGATTGCCAAGCTTGGCCGAAAGCTGCTCAACGGTCACCTTGCCATCAACCTGAACGAGGACCATCCGGAGTTCGCGCTTGACGACATGGGCACTTTGCCTGATTGCCTCATCGCCGGTCGGCGTTTTCACATAGATAAGCTTGGGATCCATAAATCAGTATTTATTCTTCTAAATCGATCAGATTATTTGACGAGCAGCAATCTTGCCCCTATAATGCGCACCTTCTGTTCCTCGATAGCTCAGTCGGTAGAGCGCCGGACTGTTAATCCGTAGGTCCCTGGTTCGAGCCCAGGTCGGGGAGCCAGTATTATAAAGGCCAGCACGAAAGTGCTGGCCTTTTTCATTGGCAAAATAAAAGACATTGGCATTACATCAAAGCAACGCCAATTGATTCTTAACGGGCAAGCACTACCCCGCAAGCTTGGCGCGCACCGGAGTTACCGGTGGGTTGAGTTTTAAAATCATCCGGTGCCGCATGGACAATAACCCCCCGTCCGATAATCCCGGAAGCCCCCTCGGCAATAAGCACACCATCGAGATAAGCTGTCAGGCGAGCCGTACCATTCGCCCCGGCAACAAGTTGCGGCATATCTCCCGCATGATGTTCCGCATGATCCGGATTGCCGTGCGAACGCCCGGCTGGATTGAAGTGACCGCCAGCGCTTGTGCCGTCCGGCGCGCTGCAATCACCTTTATCGTGAATATGGAAACCATGCATCCCAGGCGACAAACCCTGCACTTCAGCCACAACTCGAATCTTGTCCCCGGCCTGCGTAAACGAAACAACGCCCGAAACGGTATTGCCTTGTGTTGCGTTCAACACAGCTTCGGCGCGTAGCGGAGCACTACTGACCAACCCCCCGTGACACCCGGCCAGCAAGCCGCTGGCGCCCAGCATTAGAGGAAAAATGAACTTTTGCATTTTTGATGTCTCCACTTGTCTGTTGGCATTTGAAAATCGATAATCCAGAGTCCGACACTACTGGCCGGGCTCCGACATTCTGGGCCGCTAAACAAACCACTGCAAGCCATGCACAACGAAACACTGAGGCCGGAATCATCACCTGCCGGATTGGCCGAATTCAAACCAGCCGTAAATTTTGGCGAACTTAAACACGCGCCTGGAACGCTGGTGGACAAGTACGGCCGGCATATCACCTACATCCGGCTATCAATCACAGACCGCTGCGATTTTCGTTGTACGTATTGCATGGCAGAAGAAATGACCTTCCTGCCGCGCAATGAAGTCATGAGCCTGGAGGAATGCCTGCGCGTTGCATCGACTTTCGTTGAGCTGGGTGTCAGCAAGGTACGCTTGACCGGGGGAGAGCCACTGGTTCGCAAGGATGCGATGTGGCTGATCGAAAAGCTGGGCGCCCTGCCCGGCCTCGAAAATCTTGTCCTGACCACTAACGGCTCCCAACTGGAGCGTTTCGCCACGCCACTCCGCAATGCGGGGGTCAAACGACTCAATATCAGCCTGGACACACTGCGTGCTGACCGCTTCAAGGCAATCACCCGGATTGGCGATATCGGTAAGGTACTCAGCGGCATTGAGGCAGCCCAGGCAGCCGGGTTTCAACGAACAAAACTCAATACTGTGATGATGCGCGGCACCAACGATGACGAATTCAATGATCTGGTGCAATTCGCTATCGACCACGAACTTGATATTTCATTCATCGAGGAAATGCCACTCGGCGACATTCACGGTCGGGAAAACACCTACATCTCATCCGAAGAGGCGCGAAAAATCCTGAGCGAGCGCTTTGCGCTCATTCCATCGACCGAATCCTCCGGCGGCCCGGCCCGCTACTGGCGTGTCGCAGGCTCGGAGTCGCGCATTGGTTTCATTTCGCCGCACAGCCACAATTTTTGTGACACCTGCAATCGCGTCAGGATCACCGCCAAGGGAGAGCTTTACCCTTGCCTCGGGCAGAATGATGCCAGCCAGCTGCTGCCACTGCTGCGCACGGAGAAAAGCAATGACGCCTTGCGCCAGGCAATTGTTGAAAGCATGGGCATAAAGCCATACGGTCACGACTTCTCGCAACAAATGAATTCGCCGCAAGTCGTCCGCTTCATGTCCATGACCGGCGGCTGACGGAACCGGTCTGCTGATGCCACGCTTACGCCACGGCTGGATATCGTCGCTGCAAAGTAGCCCAGGAAATCGCCGCCCCCAAACGCTGGTCCTGATTGCAGCAACGCTGGCCAGCCTCGTAGCGATTTTCATTACTCCGGGCATGCCGGCCAGCCTCCTGATGCTGGCAACACTCGGCGGACTAAGCTGGCTGGCCTACAGTGAAAAACGGCACTTCCAGTCCATTCAGCGGGCTTACAACATGGCCATGCTGGCGGCTCACGACGGATTCTGGGAATGGAATCCGATCTCGAAAAAACTCCACGTCGGAACGCGCCTGCTGGAGATTCTCGGTTATCAGGAGGATTTCCTGCCCGATACCCACGCCTGGTTGAGACTGGTTCACCCTGACGACATCGCAAACTACAACGCTGCTGTTGCCCGACACCTGAAAGGTGAAAGCGAATACTTCTATTGTGAGTACCGGGTCATGTCAAGCAGCGGCCTGTACCGCTGGATCGCATCGCGCGGCCTTGCCGTTCGTGATCGCCATGACAAGGCGTACCAGATGGTTGGCTCGGTTACCGACATTACCGAAAGACGGCAGCACCAGGAGGAAATGGAGTTTCTTGCCCAGCACGATGTGCTGACCGGCCTGCCCAACCGCCTGCTTTTTGCCGAGCAACTCCAGGAAGCCATTCGCCACGCCAAAACGGAAAATCACCGCCTGGCAGTCCTGTTTATTGATCTCGACCGCTTTAAAAATATCAATGACACTCTCGGGCACCGAGCTGGCGACCAATTGCTTCAACTGGTTGCTCAACGCCTGCGCAGCGAAATGCCCGAAGGTTGCGAGTTGTACCGCCAAGGCGGTGACGAGTTCATTGTCCTGATCAACCCGATCGCCGATGCGCATGTCGCGGTCGACACTGCCATTCTCCTCAAAGAGCTGATCACAGCACCACTCAGCGGTGGTGAAAATGATTTCTTCACCAGCGCGAGCATCGGGATCAGTCTTTTCCCCGAAGATGCCGGCGATGGTGAAAGCTTGCTCCGCCATGCCGATACGGCCATGTACGAAGCCAAGGCCGCCGGCGGGAATGCCATCCGGGCACACACGCCGATGATGAATCAACGCGTCACTTTCCGGATGTCACTTGAAACCAGGCTGCGCCGCGCCCTGCACGAAGGGCAGCTCGACCTGCATTTCCAGCCCCAGGTTGACGCGCACAGCGGCAAGCTGATTGGTGCCGAAGCACTGATTCGCTGGCACGATGGCGAAGCCCAGATACCGCCGGATCACTTCATTCCGGTCGCCGAGGAATGCGGGTTGATCATTCCCATCGGAGAATGGGTCATCGAGCGGGCCATTGCGCAAATTGCCGAATGGCACCATCGTTTTGGGGAAATCCCGCCGATTGCGATCAATCTTTCACCTCGGCAGTTTTGGCGCCCCTCCGTCTCGCGCTTCATTCTCGGCAAGCTCGAACAAGCCGGCCTGCCTTGCTCGGCGCTCGAAGTCGAAGTTACCGAATCCGTACTGCTCGATGCCGATGGCGGCAGCATCGAGGAACTGCTCCAACTGCGCAACGCCGGGATCGCAATTGCGCTGGACGATTTTGGCACAGGCTACTCATCGCTCTCATACCTTCAACGGTTACCGATCGGCACCCTGAAGATCGATCGATCCTTCATCAACAACCTGATACTTGACGATGGATCGATCGGCAGCGAGCCCCTCGTTCGGGCCATCATCGCCATGGCCAAAAGCCTGTCATTCAGAGTGATCGCCGAAGGGGTCGAAACCCTACCCCAGCAGCGCCACTTGCAGGCACTGGAATGCGATGTCATTCAGGGCTACCTGATCAGCCGCCCGCTACCGGCCCATGAATTTGCCGAAAAATTCCTGGTTGACCGCAGCACGAGCCAAGCCATCTAGGCTCAGCGGTACAAACCACAATCCCCCGGTTGGGCAGGCAAGACAGGTAGCGCAGCCCCCAGCACCACCAGACACAAAACCAGCAGCAACAAAAAAGCGACCCATCGGGTCGCCTTTTCGTGTTGCCTTACCCAGTTAAGACAGGGCTGGCAGAGTTTCATTGCTTTTTACAGACCGCGCACAGCACGCTTGCGTTCGATTTCGGTCAGGTAACGCTTGCGCAGACGAATCGACTTCGGCGTCAGTTCGACCAGTTCATCTTCCTCGATGAACTCGACGGCGGCTTCCAGGCTCAGCTGAACGGCCGGCACCAGGCGGACGGCTTCGTCAGTACCGGAGGCACGAACGTTGGTCAGCTGCTTGCCCTTGATCGGATTCACAACGAGGTCGTTTTCACGGCTGTGGATACCGATGATCATGCCTTCGTACAGCTTGTCGCCCGGCACGACGAACATGCGGCCGCGATCCTGCAGCTTCCACAGCGCATAGGCGACGGCTTCGCCGTTGTCCTGGGAGATCAGCACGCCATTGCGACGCTCGGCAACATTACCATCCTTGATCGGGGCATATTCGTCGAACACGTGGCTCATCAGGCCGTTACCACGGGTCAGGTTCATGAACTCGCCCTGGAAGCCGATCAGGCCACGGGCCGGGATACGGTATTCGATACGAACGCGACCACGACCATCCGGCACCATGTCCGTCAGATCGCCCTTGCGCATGCCCAGGCTTTCCATGACGCCACCCTGGGTGTCTTCTTCGACGTCCACCGTCAGCAGCTCATACGGTTCGCATTCGACGCCATTGATCGTCTTCTTGACGACGCGCGGACGACCGACTGCCAGTTCATAGCCTTCGCGACGCATGTTTTCGAGCAGGATGCCGAGGTGCAGTTCGCCACGACCGGAAACGTCGAAGACGTCGCCGTTGCCCGTGTCATGCACGCGCAGCGCCATATTGGTCAGCAGTTCTTTATGCAGACGATCGCGGATCTGGCGGCTGGTCACGAACTTGCCTTCGGTGCCGGCCAGCGGGCTGGTGTTAACCATGAACTGCATGGACAGCGTCGGCTCGTCGATCTTGAGCAGCGGCAGCGATTCCGGTTGCTCCGGATCCGTCACGGTACAACCCAGCACGAGGTCTTCGATGCCGGTGATCTGGACGATGTCGCCGGCGTGGCCTTCGTCGAGCTCGATCTTGTTCAGGCCCTTGTAGCCGAAGACCTGGCCAATCTTGGCCTTGATCGGGGTGCGCTCGTGTTCGGCGGCTTCTTCTTCGGTACCGAACATGACCAGTACGTTCTGGCCGGTCTTGACCTTGCCGCGATTGATCTTGCCGACGCCGATGCGACCGACGTAGGAGGAGTAATCGAGGGCGGTGATCTGGAGTTGCAGCGGAGCTTCGATATCGGTATCCGGCGCCGGCACATGGCGCAGGATGGTGTCGAACAGCGGCTTCATGTTTTCACGCGGCTGGTCGAGTTCCATCGCAGCCCAGCCGTTCAGGCCGGAAGCGTACACAATCGGGAAATCGAGCTGCTCGTCGGTGGCACCCAGCTTGTCGAACAGGTCGAAAGTCAGATTGACGGCCTGGTCAGGATCGGCGCCATCACGGTCAACCTTGTTAACCAGCACGATCGGACGCAGACCGAGGGCCAGTGCCTTCTTGGTCACGAAGCGGGTTTGCGGCATCGGGCCTTCAGCGGCATCGACCAGCAGCACCACGCCATCGACCATGCCCAGCACGCGCTCGACTTCACCGCCGAAGTCCGCGTGACCCGGGGTGTCGACGATATTGATGTGCACACCTTCGTACTCGACCGCAGTGTTCTTGGAAAGAATCGTGATGCCACGTTCTTTTTCCAGGTCGTTGGAGTCCATGACGCACTCGACCAGCTGCTGGTGAGCGGCAAAAGTACCGGACTGACGGAGAAGCTGGTCAACCAGGGTAGTTTTACCGTGGTCAACGTGAGCAATGATGGCGATGTTGCGAATCGGACGAGCGGACATGGGAAGGCCTGAAAAATCAAAGGCGAGATTCTATCACCCCATGCTGCAACGCAACATCCCCAAGCAGCTTTTATCCTTCTTTATTACGCATGAAATCAGCAGTATTGAAGAAATTTTCCAGCAGCTTGGCCCGAATACTTTCTTCAATACCAACCGATTCCATGGCCAGCACCATGCAGGCAACCCACTGATCGCGTTCCTTGACGCCGATGGCAAAAGGCATGTGACGACCGCGCAGACGGGGGTGACCAAACTTTTCGACGAACAGATCAGGGCCGCCGAACCAGCCGGAAAGGAACATATAAAGCTTGTCGCGCGATCCTTTCAGGTCTTCCGGATGCATGGAACGCAATTCGCTGAATTGCGGCACGCTAGCCATGAATTCGTAAAAACGGTCGCAAAGCAGTGCAACGGCGGCATCGCCGCCAATTTTCTCGTAAGTTGTCGTGCTGTGATCCATCATCCTGCTCTCAATAATTCAAATAATCCCAACATCATTACCGCTGGCGGTTTTTTACGCAATGCTGCGGTCGACCGCAGCATTGCGTCGTTAACGCACCTTTGGCTTGCGGGCCGGCAAGTTACGGGCTGCAGCCAGTGCCGGACGTCCGGGACGCTGCGGCTCGCCGCGTTTGGGCGGCGTCGGTTTGCGCAAACCACTCGAAGCGACGGCACCACTGCCGCACTTGCCCACGGTACCGGCCGGTTGCCAGGCTGGAATCAGATGCTTCTTGCCGTTGCCGATCAGGTCGGCACGCCCCATTTCCTTGAGTGCCTCACGCAATAGCGGCCAGTTGGCAGGGTCGTGGTAACGCAGGAAGGCCTTGTGCAATTTGCGCTGACGGCCATTGCGTACCGTACCGACAATTTCGCTGGCACGATTGACCTTGCGCAGCGGATTACGCTCGCTGTGGTACATGGTTGTCGCCATTGCCATCGGCGTCGGAATGAAGGTCTGCACCTGGTCGAGCCGGAAGTTGTTCTTCTTGAGCCAGAGCGCCAGGTTGAGCATGTCTTCATCCTCTGTTCCCGGATGGGCCGCGATGAAATACGGAATCAGGTACTGCTCCTTGCCAGCCTCGCGCGAGAAGCGATCGAACAGTTGCTTGAAGCGATCGTAGGAGCCAATGCCCGGCTTCATCATTTTGGACAAGGGGCGCTCTTCAGTGTGCTCCGGTGCAATCTTGAGATAGCCGCCAACGTGGTGCGTAACCAGCTCCTTGATGTATTCGGGAGAACGAACGGCAAGGTCGTAGCGCAGCCCGGAGCCGATCAGCACCTTCTTGACGCCTTTCAGGGCTCGCGCCTTGCGATACAGGGAGATCAACTTGCTGTGATCGGTTCCCATGTTCTCGCAGATGTCCGGATAGACACAGGACAAGCGGCGGCAGGCCGACTCGATCTTTTCGTCCTTGCACTTGAGGTGGAACATATTGGCCGTCGGGCCGCCGAGGTCGGAAACAATCCCCGTGAAACCGGGCGTCTTGTCGCGCATTTCCTCGATTTCCCGGATGACAGAATCCTCCGACCGACTCTGGATGATGCGCCCTTCGTGCTCGGTAATCGAACAGAAAGTGCAACCGCCAAAACAGCCACGCATGATGTTGACCGAGAAGCGGATCATTTCCCAGGCCGGGATCTTTGCCTCGCCGTAAGCTGGGTGCGGCCGACGGGCATAGGGTAATTCATAGACACCGTCAAGTTCTTCGGTGGTCAGCGGGATCGGCGGCTGATTCAGCCAGACGTCGCGCTCACCATGCGCCTGGACCAGGGCGCGTGCATTGCCGGGGTTCGATTCAAGGTGGAAGGTGCGCGAGGCATGGGCATAGAGCACCGGATCGTCTTTGACCTGCTCGTAGGATGGCAGGCGGATCACGGTATGCGCCCGACGCTCGCGACGCCCCGCCAGACGCTCTTCGCGCGACACAATGCGCACGGCTTGCTCGCCGGGCTTTGTTGCTGCGGTCGACGTGCCGTTCTGGCCGGTTTCCATGGCATACGGATCGGGATGACTGATCAGCGGCCCCGGCGTATCGACCGAGCTTGAGTCCATGGCCTCCCAGTCACTGGAAGGCAGCCAGCCGGACGGCACCATGAATGCCGTCCCGCGCAGGTCACGGATGTCACCGATCTTCTCGCCTTTGGCCAGGCGATGCGCCAATTCGACGATGGCCCGCTCGGCGTTGCCGAAGAAAAGCATGTCCGCCTTGGAGTCCGGCAACACCGAACGACGAACCTTGTCGGACCAATAATCAAAATGGGCAATGCGCCGCAAACTGGCCTCGATCGAACCAACGATCACGTTGCAGCCGGGAAAAGCCTCGCGGCAACGCTGGGCATAGACCGTCACCGCCCGGTCGGGCCGTTTGTTCGGCTCGCCGTTCGGTGTGTAAGCGTCATCGGAGCGAATCTTGCGGTCAGCCGTGTAGCGATTGACCATCGAGTCCATATTGCCGGCGGTCACCCCGTAAAACAGATTGGGTTTGCCGAGCTTTTTGAAGTCGACCGCGGAATTCCAGTCTGGCTGGCAAATGATGCCGACGCGAAACCCCTGCGCCTCAAGCAGGCGACCAATCAGGGCCATGCCGAAACTTGGGTGATCGATGTAGGCATCGCCGGACACCAGAATAATGTCGCAGGAATCCCAGCCTAAAGCATCCATCTCCTTGCGGGACATGGGAAGAAAGGGGGCCGGGCCAAAACGCTGGGCCCAGAATTTACGATGGCCAAACAGCGGGCGTGAAACAGAATGAGTCGAATCCATGCGCTATTTTACCCGAGCCCGCCAGCCCTCAGGGCATGGCATAATCACACGACAAGTCACAACATCTCCAAGAAACAATGATTTTTCCAACCCGCGAGCAATCCGGTGTATTGATCCTCGCCATCAGCGGCCGTATTGACCACGTTGGCAGCGAAACGTTCGCGACATCGCTCAATCCCTTCCTGGAACAATGCATGCCGGGCAAACCCGGCGTATTGCTTGATTTCTCGGCGGTCGACTATGTCAGCAGCGCCGGCTTGCGCGCCCTGATGCTGGCCTCGCGCCGCGCCAAGATACAAGGAGGCGTTTTCGCCATTGCCTGCCTGCAACCCCTGGTTCAGGAAGTTTTCTCGATCAGCCGCTTCAACCTGATCATGCCTTGCTATCCCAACATCGAACTGGCCTGCAAAGTCATGGGCTCATGAAAAAAGTCACTTTCTGGGGAACACGCGGCTCTTTGCCCGTATCGCTGTCAAGCCGCGACATTCGTGAAAAAATCATCGCCGCACTCACCGCCGCCAATGGCAAGAATTTCAAGACACCGGCAGCATTGGCCAGCTTCGTAGACACACTGCCTTTTGCGACGAACAGTACATTCGGCGGCAATTCCTCGTGCGTCGAAATCATCGGCAACAGCCCGGAGCATGTCATTTGTGACATGGGCAGCGGTGCCCGCCCGCTGGGCAACGCCAGGATCGCCCAGTTCGGCGTCAACCAGCCGCAGACCTACCATATCTTCATGTCCCATCTGCACTGGGATCACCTGATGGGCTTTCCGTTCTTTGCCCCGATGTACATTCCGGGCAACCGCATCATCGTTCATGGCTGCCACCATCAGCTCGAAGACGCCATACGCCTGCAGATGCGCACGCCTTGCTTCCCGGTCGACTACTCGCAAGCCGGCGCCAGCATCGAATTCGATATCATGACACCCGGCCAGACTTATCAAATTGCCGGGATGAAGGTCACCGCCAAGCAGCAACTCCATGCCGGAAAATCATTCGGCTACCGCTTCGAAAGCGACAAACGCAGCGTGGTTTATTCGACCGACTCGGAGCACAAGCTCGACGATGTCGCTGAATACGAAGCCTTTGTCCACTTCTTTGCCAAGGCCGACCTGGTGATTTTTGATGCCATGTATTCACTGGCAGAAGCTGTCTCGGTCAAATCGGACTGGGGACATTCAAGCAACGTGATCGGTGTCGAGCTGTGCCAGGCGGCGGCGGCACGTCGGCTCGCCCTCTTTCACCACGAACCGGTCAATGACGACAAGCAGCTCAGTCGCTTGCTGGCAGAAACGCGTCGCCTGGAAGAAATAACCCGGGGCGGCAACGCGGTTCTCGAAGTCATCTCGGCCTACGATGGCCTGACCATCGACTTGTGAGCAAGGCCACCCGGATCATTCTTGCCTTGATCCGGGCCGGTCGTGGCCGAGCCCTGCCCCTGGTTTTCCTGGCGCTGGCCAGCCTGGCACTGGTTCAGATCGACCAGACACCCCTCGCCAGTCTGCGCAATGCCCAGTTTGACCGCTACCAGCGCCAGATGCCGCGACCGCGACTCGACGAACCGGTCATTGTCGTCGGTATCGATAGCAACAGCCTGCACCAATACGGCCAGTGGCCCTGGCCGCGCGACCTGATGGCGCAACTGGTCACCACGATACAAGCCAGCCAGCCGCTGGCTATCGGCCTGGATATCATCTTTGCCGAGCGCGATCGTTACAGCCCGGACATTCTCGCCGCCAGAATGCCCCATCTGAATCGTGAATCCTTGAACCGGCTGCCAAAACCGGACCAATTGCTGGCTGAGGCAATCAAAGGAAAAACACCAACCGTCCTAGCACTGGCCGGATTGAACAATCCACTACCCGGCGCCCGCCTGCCCGGAAAATACCCCGCGATGCCTGCGCTGGACGAAAAAACTCGCGTCGAACTGAGCCACTATGAAAGCGCCTTGAGCAGCCTTTCCGCGCTTGAAGCCGCGGCCGGCGGCGTCGGCTTGATCAATAGCGGCCCGGACAGGCTTCACCAGGAAAACGAACGCGGCATTGTCCGGCGCGTACCGGCACTGGCCATGGTCGGCGATCATCCCTTGTTCTCCCTGCCGCTGGAAATGGTCAGGCAGGCACTCGGCGAGGACAGTTCGCCCATCGTGGAGTTTGACCGGCATGGCATGACGGCAATCGCGCTTGGCAGTTACCGCCTGCCGACTCAAAGCAACGGCGAGCTGTTGTTGCACTATGGGCGGGCCAATTCGAATTACTACCTTTCGGCGGCCGACGTTCTGGCCGGCAAATACTCCCCCGAGTTTTTCCAGTCGCGTTTCGTGATCATCGGCTTCAATACCACCGGCCTGCAGGATCGCATCATGACCCCGCTGGGCGACAGTTTGCCGGGCATCGACATTCACGCGCAGGTCATCGAGAGCTTGCTCAGCGGCTCGGCACTGCAACGTCCCTTCTGGATGGAAAAACTGGAACTGATCGCCTTGCTGCTCGGCGGAATTTTCCTGATCCTGGCGGTCCCGGCACTCAAGCCTCGCTATGCCATTTTCAGCTTTGCCGGATTGGGCGGCCTGATCATCGGTGCCGGTTATCTCGCTTTCTTCACGGGTCAATGGCTGTTCGATGGCCCGACGCTAGCCCTGATGCTCAGCCCGGTATTCACCTCGCTGCTGAGCAACACCCTGATCACGGCCGACGCACAGCGTCGCGACAACGCACGCCAGTTACAGGCCAGTCGTGAGGAAGCAGCCAGAATCAATGGCGAACTGGATGCCGCACGACGTATCCAGATGGGTTTGCTGCCCGATCCGCAGCGTCTCTTTGGCAACGAGCCACGTTTTTCGATTGCTGCCCTGCTTGAGCCGGCTCGCGCCGTCGGTGGAGATTACTACGACTGTTTCATGCTCGATCCGCAGCATCTTTGCCTGGTGATCGGCGACGTATCCGGCAAGGGGGTGCCTGCCAGCCTGTTTATGGCCATTTCAAAAACACTGACCGGCACATTGACACGTCAGGGCACATCGCTGGCCGAGGCCGTGCGGCATCTTGAAACCGAGCTGAGCAGAGCCAACCCGGAATACCTTTTCGTCACTTCATTCATGGCTGTTCTGGATGTCGAATCCGGTTGGCTGGACTATGTCAGCGCCGGCCACGACGCGCCGCTGCTTGTCCGCCGGGGATGCATTTCACGGCTTGACACCGCCGAACAGGGCGGCCCGCCGCTCTGCGCGCTCGGTGACTATCCATTCGAGTCAGCCCGTACCCGATTGGAAGCCGACGATTTACTCTGTCTGTTCACCGATGGTATTACCGAAGCTGACAACGGCTCGACGATGTTCGGCAGCCAACGTCTCGAAGAACAATTGCTGGCAGCAAGCGAGCGCGATCTTGTCGAGCTTGCCGGCCAGCTACGTGACAGCGTCCGAGCATTCGAGTCAGGCCAACCGGCAGCGGATGACCTGACGCTGATGCTCTTACGCTGGCACGGTCGACCGCTCAGCGAACGCTGATTTCAACGCGCCGGTTTTTGGCTTCGGCCACTTCATCTTCCGTTGCAACCAGCGGATCGCGCTCGCCTCGCCCGATGGCTTCGAGTTTCTCGGCAGGAACGCCGGCCTCGATCAACATGCCGCGCACGGCCTCCGCCCGCTTGGCCGACAGACTGTCATTGGCCTGCAGGCTGCCGACACGATCGGTGTGGCCGATGACCATCACCTCAACCGCAGGACGCTCGGCAATTTCCTGACGGACACGGACAAAATCTGCCTGTGACTCAGGGGTCAGGACATTGCCGCCTTGCTGAAAATAAAGCAGGTAGCTGCTCGGACGGATCGGCTGGGCGGCCAGTGCGGCCCCAAAGCGCTCCTGGACCTCTTCAGGCGTCGAGCGATAGCTGTCATTGCTTCCACCCCGGCGATAAGTCCCGGCATAAGGCTCATTGAGCAACAACTCACCCTTGGCATCACGCACGACCACCGCACTCGGGCGGCCGTCGGCAGACGGCAACAAGACCACTCGTTCGCTGGTGCACGCCGCCAGCAGCAGACTCACCAGGCACATCGGCACAAGAATCTTATTCATCGTCACTCCCATCAACCTCGATGACGAATTCCGTACCGCGCACACCCAGCACTGAAGTCGGCGTATGGAAATCGACCGACTCCGGTGTCTGCTTGGCTATCCGGCCAGAGGCCACAAGCAAGGTCCCTTTACGGATCAGGATGGAGATCGCGCCAGCCTGCGTCGTGTTGTCAAAATTGAATTTATCGACCGCGACCAACGAGTTTGGCCCTGCCGAAAGAATGGTCTGGTCGCGCAAGGTTACCCCGACCGAACCATCGCCACCGGTACGCAAGCGATCCGATTGATACACCGGCGTGCCTACTGCTGCGGCCAGCTTCTGGCCTGAACGCTCGATATTGACGGTGCCGTTGGCCGTCTTGACCATCCCGGCCGGCACTTCGGCCGATGCCGGCTGGGCGCACAGCACCATCCCGACAGCTGTTGCGCAGAGTACTTGCTTCATTGTCATGCTCGACTCCAAATCAATTCAGCCCGTTATTTTACGGACAATACAGCAAGAAACTATTCAAGCTTTCAAAGCCCGTTCCGCAAGACCTGCAAAGGCGGCGTCGCCAACAAGGCGCGCAGGGCCAGCCAGCCCGTTGAAGTCGACAAGGCTGCACCAACTAGGGCCGTCCCGAAAAACAAAGTGAAATTGGTCGCCAACGCCATCTGAAAAACCTGCCTGGCGATCAGTTGACCGAGCAACTCGGCCCCCAGGGCTGCAATCAAACCTGCCAACGCACCCGTTGCGGCCAATTCGACGATCATCGCTTGGCGCAATTGCCGGCGCTGCGCACCGAGCGCACGCATCAGCGCCAAGGTATGCCGGCGTTCATCGAAGGCACTGAACAGGGCTGAATAAAGGACTACGCCACCCGCCACCAAAGTAAACAGAAAAATAAACTGGATGGCCGCAGACACCTGGGACATGACCGTTTCAAGCTGGCGCAACACGGTACTGACATCGATCAGCGTGATATTGGGAAACTGCGCCAGTAGTTGGCCATTCAAAGCGCTGTTCCCGGGTGGCAGATGAAAACTGGTGATATAGCTGGTCGCCACTTCATCCATGATGCCCGGCGGTGTCAGGACGAAAAAATTGACCCGCATCGACTCCCAGTCGAGCTTGCGCAAATTGACCACCCGAAGTTTTTTCTCGATGCCGGCAACGCTGAACAGCAAATCATCACCGAGCTGTATCCCCAGCGTCCTGGCCAAGCCAGCCTCGACCGAAGCGACGCCCTGCCCCGACTCTTCCGGCGCAAACCAGCGACCGGCCGCGAGCGTGTTTCCCGGTGGCAAGCTTTGCCGCCAGGATAAATTGAACTCACGCTCAACCAGTCTTTGCGCCCGCTCATCCTCGGGAAAACTGGCCGCACTGACGCGCCGCTCGCCGATTTGCAACAAACGGGCCCGCGCCATCGGTGCCAGTTCGGCCTGAATGCCGGCATCAGCCAACAAATGGACCAAGGCATCGCGTTGGTGCGGCTGGATATTGATCAGGAAACGATTCGGCGCATCCGGCGGCGTTGCCTTGCGCCAGGCATCAAGCAATTCAACCCGGGTCACCGTCAGCAAAAGCATGGCCATCAAGCCGATCGCCAGCGCAACAATCTGGATGCTGCTCGCTGTGCCATGCCGTGACAAATTGGCCAGTCCCTGACGCCAACCAAATCCGCCGCCATGCCGAAATGGTGCCGCAGCACGCACCGCCAACCGGGCGATCAGCCAGAAAACACCGAAGGCGCAAGCAAAGCCGGCCAAAGCCAGACAGCCCATGCGCCAATCGCCGGCAACCAGCACGACCAGCGCCGCCAGCCAGGCCAGGCCGAACAAATAAGCCCCCAGCAAGGAAGCCTTGGGCGCACCCAGTTCGCGGCGCAGGACCCGCAAAACAGGCACTTGCCCCAGTTGGATCAACGGCGGCAAGGCAAAACCGAACAACAGGACAGCCGCAACAGCGCACCCCTGCCAGACAGGAAGCCAGCCCGGCAGCGGCAGGCTGATACCCAGCCAACCGGACAGTGACTGAAGCAACGCAAAATGGGCAAGGAATCCGAGCAGACACCCGCAAGCCGCCGCCAGAACGGCCAGGCCGCAATAAATCAGGAAATGCAGGCCGACCAGGCGCCGTTGCGTTAAACCCAGACAGCGCATGACGGCGCAGGCATCGAGATGGCGCTGCATGTAGCGACGAGCCGCCAAGACCACCGCTACGGCAGCAAGTATCACGGTCAACAGGGTCGCCAGGCCCAAAAAGCGCTGCGCCCGATCCAGCGCGCTGCGAATTTCAGGGCGGGCATTTTGCGTGTTTTCAAGACGTTGACCGCGCAACAAACGCGGCTCCAGCCAGTTTTTGAAAGCAGCAATGCGCTCGGGTTCGCCGGCCAGCAACAAGCGGTAGCTGATGCGCGCACCTTCCTGAATCAAGCCACTCGCCGGCAGGTCATCAAGATGCATCATCAGGCGCGGCGCCAGGGTAAAGAAATTGACGCCGCGATCCGGCTCCTGGAGCAGGATGCCGCCCACCTTCAGGTGGAGCAATCCGACGGTCAACGTTCCCCCGACATCAATTTTCAGCGCGCCGGCCAGACGCTCGTCGAGCCACACGAAACCGGGCTCGGGACCATGGTCGACCGCGGCACTCCCGGCTCCGGACTGTGTCGTCACGGACAATTGCCCACGCAAGGGATAGCTGCTGCCGACCGCCTTGATATCGGCCAGTTGTACCTGCTCGCCAGCCATGACCATGCTGGGGAAAATCAGGGTTTCAGCCAGCTGCAAATCCTGCTGTCGCGTCTCGGCGAGCACCTCAGGCGACCAAGCCTGATCCGCAATCAACAACAAATCGCCGCCCATCAGTTGCTGCGCCTCGCGCTCAAGCGCCAGCCGAATCCGGTCGGCAAAGAAGCCGACGGCCGTCACCGACGCAACCGCAATGACCAGGGCAGCAAACAACAAGCGCAACTCGCCGGAGCGCAGTTCGCGCCCGAGTAGCCGCCAGGCCAGACGTATCATCGACCAGCTCCGGGCCAGCCCGGCAGCAATGCGGCGAACTTAATCAAGCTCGCGCAGCCGCGTCACGGCCTCTTCAACACGGCGCACGGCAATCACCTCCATACCGGGAATCGCCTGTTTCGGGCGATTGGCTTCGGGAATCAAGGCACGGGTAAAGCCAAGCTTGGCAGCCTCCTTGAGACGCTCCTGGCCACGCGGCGCCGGGCGCACCTCACCCGCTAGACCAACCTCACCAAACACAATAAGTTTCGATGGCAATGCTTTGTTTTTCAAGGAAGATGTGATTGACAAAATCACCGCCAAATCAGCAGCTGGCTCGGCAATCTTGACCCCACCGACCGCATTGACGAAGACATCCTGATCAAAGCAAACCACGCCGGCATGGCGATGCAGCACCGCCAGCAACATGGCCAACCGTTGCGCATCCAGCCCGACAGTCAGGCGACGCGGATTGCCATGCGCAGTATCGACCAATGCCTGAATTTCAACCAGCAACGGTCGCGTTCCTTCCTGCGTCACCATCACACAAGAGCCTGGCACATCCTGACCATGCTGCGACAAGAACAGGGCCGAGGGATTGTTCACGCCTTTCAATCCCTTGTCGGTCATGGCAAAAACCCCGAGTTCGTTGACCGCGCCAAAGCGGTTCTTGACGGCCCGGACCAGGCGGAAACTCGAATGTGTATCGCCTTCAAAATACAGTACGGTATCGACGATGTGTTCGAGCACGCGCGGCCCGGCCAGCGCCCCGTCCTTGGTCACATGTCCGACCAGAATGATCGTGATGCCGGCCTGCTTGGCCAGCCGGGTCAGTTGTGCGGAACACTCGCGCACCTGAGCAACCGACCCCGGCGCACTGGACAATTGATCGGACCACAAGGTCTGGATCGAATCGATCACCGCCACCTGGGGTAGCTCGGCCTGCAGGGTGGACAGAATTCGCTCCAGGTTAATCTCGGCCATCAACGTCAGTTTCCGGGTTTCGAGACTCAGGCGCCGGGCCCGCAAGGCAACCTGCTCGCCGGACTCCTCGCCGGTGACGTAAAGCACCTTGTTCGACTCGGCCAGGTGCGCCAGCGCCTGTAACAACAAGGTACTTTTACCGATGCCCGGATCGCCACCGATCAGCACGACGCCGCCCGGCACCAGACCACCGCCCAGCGCCCGATCGAACTCGCTGATTCCGGTCGGAATGCGTTCGGTTTCGCGTGCTTCGATCTCTGAAAGATTCTGCAACCGGGCCGTCGGGGCCAGCGACTCGAAGCGATGCCCGGTCACCTTCTCGGCCACGCTCTCGACCAGGGTGTTCCATGCATTGCAGCCAGGACACTGGCCTTGCCATTTCGGACTCGTGGCACCACATTCGGTACAGCTGTAAATCGACTTCGCCTTGGCCACTCAAATATCCCCAATGCTGACCGGCACACGGGGCGCCAGCGCACAAAACAGTTCGTAGGCAATCGTACCGGCTGCCGCAGCAACCTCGTCAGCCGGCAGTTCACCGGCAATGCCGCGGCCCCAGAGCGTCACCGGCGAACCGAGGCCGGCAGCCGGAATCTGACTCAGGTCGCAGGCCAGCATATCCATCGAAACACGACCAACCGTCCGCGTCCGCTGCCCCATGACCATGATCGGCGTACCGCTGGGCGCATGCCGTGGATAACCATCGGCATACCCGCAAGCAACGATACCGATGCGCATCGGTTGGTCTGCGGTAAAACTGCCGCCATAACCGACCCGATCTCCCGGAAGCAGGTTCTGGATACCGATGATGGCACTTTCCAGCGCCATTGCCGGCTTCAGCCCAAGTTCAGCCGCAGTTTGATCATCAAACGGACTGGCACCATAAAGCATGATGCCCGGCCGGACCCAGTCGGTATGGCTTCCCGGATGGCGCAGAATGGCCGCCGAATTTGCCAGGCAGACCGGTCCCGGCCAGTTGCCTGCCATGGCGCTGAAACGCTCCAGCTGCCACTCAACGCCCCGCTCGCCATCGGCTTCGGCAAAGTGACTCATCAAGGTCACCGCAATACCGGGAAACCCAGCCAGCGCCGTGAGTGCCGCTTGCAAGCCCGGCGCATCGAATCCCAGACGATTCATCCCAGTATTCAGTTTGAGACAGATATCGAGACGGGTTTCCGGTGTAGCCGAGCCGAGCAGCATCTCAAGTTGCTCGGCACAATGAATGACTGTCGTCAAACGATGCTCGATCACCGCACGAACATCGCGCGCGCTGAAAAATCCTTCGAGCAGCAGAATCGGCTGCGTGATGCCAGCTTCACGCAAAGCCAGCGCGTTTTCGCACTCAAGCACGGCAAAACCGTCAGCCACCTCGCGCAATGCCTCGACGGCACGCCATTGACCATGGCCGTAGGCATTGGCCTTGATCACCGCCCAGGCTTTCGAGGCGGGCGCGATTTTTTTGGCCAGTTGGTAATTGTGACGAATGGCCTCCGGAGAGATTCGGGCACGGATCGGACGAGATGTTTTCATGAAGCCAGTTCTTTCAGCTTGCTCTTGGCAAATTCGATAAAGGTACCGGTCACCCGGGACTGGAAACGGTCGTTCGGATGAACCAGATAAAGACTGCGTGTCAGCGGTGGATCGAGAGGAACCGAAGCAAGCACGCCCAGTTGGGTTTCCTTGTCGACCACGGCACGCGAGACGATGGCAAAACCGAGCCCGGTGGATACAACGCCCTTGAGCGCCTCCGGGCTACCAAGTTCCATCTGGACCTTGAGCCCTTCCGGCGCCACCTTGTTGCGGCGGAAATAATCATCGGTAATTTCACGTGTACCGGAGCCCGGCTCGCGGGAGATATATTCGTAATCGGCCAGCATGCGCGGAGTAACCGATTTTTTATCAGCCAGAGGATAGTCCGGGGCACAAATCACCTGCAACTCATCCTCACAACAGATCTGGCTGTTCAAACCGGCGATTTTGGCCGGCGCCTCAATCAGGCCGACATCCAGCGTATGTTCGGCAACACGGCCTTCAATGCTTTCCGAATTGGCAACGATCAGCCGGGCCCGAACCTGGGGATACAGCGCATTGAATTCGCCGAGGACGCGCGGCAGCATGAATTCGGCAATCGTCGTACTGGCGCCAACCAGCAAGGGGCCGCGCATTTCGCCGGTCATTTCCGACAGGCGGGTTTCCATTTCGTCCGACAACGCAAGGATCTTGACGGCATACCCCAGCACCAGCTCGCCGGCCGGCGTCAGGGAAATGCTGCCGTGGCGGCGCTCGAAGAGACGCGTGGCAAATTGCTCTTCCAGTTGCTTGATCTGGAAAGTAACCGCCGGTTGGGTCATGAACAAGGCATCGGCCGCCCGGGTAAAACTCAAGTGCTTGGCTACGGCATGAAAAACCTGCAAACGCCGATCGGCCATGGCTGAATCTCCTCGTGAATACGCGCATCAGGCGCGCCCGCTATTCAATCACAAGAGCCCGCGAAGTGACCACAGAATCACCATTGCAAGATCAAAATTGGCCTTGATCAAATGTCGACCGCGGCAATCCAGCCAGCCAGACATCCCGCCGTAGCGCCAGCAATTTGCGGTACATCAAATGACGTGCGACAGACTTTGAACCGTGTTGAACCACTCACCGCTCGGCAAGCCTTGCATCCTGACAAAACCGTGGTATAACCCTGCACCAAAGTCATAACGAGACAAGAGTTCCTGTGCCTTTCGGCTTCTATATCATCATGGCCGCGCAGTTTTTTTCCGCGCTGGCCGACAATGCCCTGCTCATTACTGCTATTGCTGCGCTGCGTGAAATGCACGCACCGAGCGAATACGAGCCATTGCTCAAAACTTTTTTCACCGTCTCCTACGTCCTGCTGGCTGCCTTCGTTGGTGCCTTCGCCGATTCGATGCCCAAGTGGCGCGTCATGTTCATCAGCAACGGAATCAAGATTGCCGGTTGCAGCATGATGTTCTTCGGCGCTCACCCACTGCTCGCCTACGCCGTCGTCGGCCTCGGCGCCGCAGCCTACTCACCGGCCAAATATGGCATCCTCACCGAATATCTGCCAGCCCGCCTGCTGGTTGTCGCCAATGGCTGGATCGAGGGCCTGACCGTCGGAGCAATCATCCTTGGCGTAGTTATCGGCGGCACGCTGATTCGGCCTGAAATCGCCCAGCATCTGCTTGCTTTTGACTTTCCGCTGATTGACACCGGGGTAGACACCACCGGCGAAATGGCCCTGAGCATCGTGGCCGTGCTCTATATTCTGGCCTCGATCTTCAACCTCTACGTCCCGGACACCGGCGTAGACCACAAGCAGTTGAAGAAAAATCCGCTCTTCCTGATCCACGAATTCAATCACTGCCTGGCACTGCTCTGGCGCGACAAGCTCGGCCAGATTTCACTGGCTGTTACCACGCTCTTCTGGGGGGCAGGCGCAACCCTGCAGTTCATCGTCATCAAGTGGTCGGAGGTTGCCCTCAATCTCGACTTGTCAAAAGCATCGATGCTGCAAGGCGTTGTTGCGGTCGGCGTCGCTGCCGGGGCGATCATTGCGGCGAAGTTCATCACCCTGAGAAAGTCCGTTCGCGTCATCCCGCTGGGCATCGCCATGGGCCTGATCGTTCTGGTCATGAATTTCGTCAACAGCCTCTGGCTGGCAATCCCCCTGCTCGTCCTGATTGGCGGACTGTCGGGCTTCTTCGTGGTGCCGATGAACGCGCTGCTCCAGCATCGCGGTCACATCCTGATGGGCGCAGGCCATTCGATCGCCGTTCAGAATTTCAACGAAAACATTTCCATCCTGATCATGACCGGCTTGTACTACCTGATGATCAAGATGAACCTGTCAATCTACTGGGTTGTGACGCTCTTCGGCATCTGTGTCAGCGGCCTGATGTACCTCATCCGGCAGCGCCACCTTGCCAACCAGGCGTCGCGTGATGATGTCCAGCATCTTGACGACAGCAGCCACCACTAGCCACGCACAGGGACCCGCCTAAGCGCCTAGAACGGCAAGTTCGGCGAAGCGGCCTGCCGCAGGATTCGACGGGCAAACAGCAAATCCTCCCAGGCTTTGGCTTTTTCGGGAAGATTGCGCAGCAAATAGGCGGGGTGATAAGTCACCACCACAGGCACACCACCATACTCGAATGGCTGGCCGCGCAACGATGCCAGCGATTTGTCCTCGCCAAGCACGGCATGTACCGCGGCCTTGCCCAGCAGAACGATGATTTTGGGTTTGAGCAGTGCGATCTGGCGCTCAAGATATGGCCGGCAACTGGCCATTTCACCCGCTTCCGGTGTTCGATTGCCGGGCGGACGGCACTTTACAGCATTGGCGATATAAACCTTGTTGCCGCGTGCAATATCGAGCGACGCCAGCATGGCATCAAGCAACTTGCCCGCTTGACCGACAAAGGGCTCGCCCTTGACGTCCTCATCGGCGCCCGGCCCTTCGCCAACAAACAGCCAGTCAGGATTGAGATCGCCCACCCCGAGCACGGCCTGCTTGCGCTGCTCGCACAATGAACAGGCGCGACAGTTGGCCACCGTACGTGTCAAATCCGGCCAATCCAGGCGGTCGACCGCGACACTGGATGACGACACCTCCGGTGCCTTGGGAGAAACCGGCATGGCCACCGGAGCAGCTATTTCAGGTGCTCTCACGGAAACCGGGACAGGCTCGGCAACAACAGCGCACTGATCAGGTTGATCGGGCACTGCCGCCGGCCGCAACGGAGAATCCTCACGCAGCACCCAGCGTGGCGTAATGCCCATTTCGGCCAACATTTGCTCGCGGCTCAGGCTCATGCCAGATCCTTGTCAAAAATCAGTGCATCCTCACGTCCATCAATCGCTGGGTAATACCCTTTACGCAAGCCGATCTGGCGAAACCCGAAATGGCGGTACAAGGCAACCGCACGCTCATTGGATGGACGAACCTCTAAAAACAGTTTCCCCGCACCGCCCAGTCGGGCCGTTTCCATCGCATGACGAAGCATCCGCGCCCCGTAACCCTGCCCCTGGTAACGGCGATCGATGCCGATCGTCAGCAAGTGCGCTTCATCGATCACCGACATGACTATCGAAAAACCAACCAGATCGCCGCCCAGACGACATACCCAGACGCTATGGCCAGCCACCAGTGAGTCGGCAAAATTGGCCCGCGACCAGGGAAACGCCTGCAGCGACGCTTCAAGAGCAGCAACGCTATCGAGATCGCGCTCATTCATCGGAAAGAATTCGGCAGAAAACATCGCCTCGCTCATGCCCGCCCTCCCTCGCTCAAGCGTTCGGCCACTGTTTTGGCCACCTTGTTGCGCACATAAAGCGGCGCAGCATCCGCTGCACTGATCCATTCGCCACGCTCGGCCCGTTTCGCTGCCAGGCGGGCCAGAATAGCCGCCTGCGGCATGATGCCACGGCGCACAGAAATGCCGGCATCGTCGAGCCCTTGCTGCAACAGCGGATAGGCTTCCGGACCATTGCCACACGCCAGCCAGCCGGCTCCGACCGGAAAAACCAGTTCGGCCGGCGGTGAAACACGAATATCGCCCAGCAACGAATATTTTCCGTCGTCCAACTGATAACACCCGGCGTAAACCTCGCCCATGCGCGCATCAAGCAGGGCCAGCACGCGCTCGGCGCCCACCGCTGCGGCCATGGTTTCAAGACTGGAAACGGGGATCACCGGGAGATCGGCTGCCACTGCCAGGCCTTGTGCGGCAGCACAAGCCACGCGCAATCCGGTGAATGCACCGGGGCCGGCCCCAAAAGCGATCGCATCGAGTTGCGCCAGCTTCAAGCCAGCGTCCGTCAACAACTCGCGCACCAGTGGCAACAAGGTTTCGGAGTGCGAACGCCCCAGCGGGCAAATTCGCTCGGCAATTTCACCGTCGCGCCAAAGGGCGCACGAACCAAGTTCGGTCGAGGTTTCCAGAGCAAGGATAAGCATAGATGGACATTTTACCGGAGCTTCAGCCCGGCATGCCGCCTGGCGCTCAGGATTTCAGGCAAAAGCCTGCGGTTGCGACGCCCACCAGGCCAAACCCCGCGCTGCACCCAAAGGCAAGCAGAACACCCGGCGAGCACTGAAGCCTGGGTTAATAACGATTGCCACCCAGGCTGTTTTGCGGCCCATGGCGCTGCGAACCGCCATCGGGACTTTCCCGGCGACTGCGTAACTCGTCACGCAGACGACTGCGATCATCCGGCGCCATTTGCTGAAAATTCTCCCGGCGCTCCTGGCGTTGTTCGCGCCAGCGCTGCCGATCTTCCGGTGGCAACTCACGCCAGTGTTCGCGCATTTGCTGGCGCATTTGACGGCGCTCATCGGGTGGCAGCTCCCGCCAGTAGCCTTGCGCCCAGACGCTGCCAGCCGAGCCAAGCAGACTCAGAAGCAGCAAAATCAGGGGAAGGGAACGGCGTTTCATGGCGATGGCTTTGTACGGTGATCCAGTGCTTGTCATTGTCCATCGCCAACCGGCGGGCAAGAACGGTTATTTGTAAGAAAATGTTTCACTGCCGGCCTGGGCAATGCCTTGTTACCAATTGACTCGCTTCATTCACTTTCTGCATTTATGCTTGGCAGCATGAACGAAAACAGCAACCACATACTTGTTGTCGACGACGACACCCGACTGCGCGAACTGCTGACCCGCTACCTCGGGGAACAAGGTTTCGAGGTCAAGGCCGTGGCCGATGGGCAGCAGATGGACAAACTGCGCAGTCGCGAGCATTTTCACCTGATCGTGCTCGACCTGATGATGCCGGGCGAAGATGGCCTGACCATTTGCCGCCGCCTGCGTGGTACCGGCGACCAGACACCGATCATCATGTTGACGGCCAAGGGTGACGAGGTCGACCGCATCGTCGGGCTTGAAATGGGGGCCGACGATTATCTGCCGAAACCCTTCAACCCACGCGAATTACTCGCCCGCATTCACGCCGTGCTGCGTCGCCAGGGCAACCGCCCGCCAGGCGCCCCCGACGAAGAAAGTGAAACGATCCGTTTCGGCAACATCGAAGTCGATCTTGCCGCTCGAACACTCAAGCGCGGCGAGGAATCCCTGCCCTTGACCACCGGCGAATTCGCTGTCCTCAAGGTCTTGCTGCATCACCCACGCCAGCCGCTATCGCGCGACAAACTGATGACGCTGGCTCGTGGCCGCGAACAAGGGCCGTTCGACCGGGCGATCGACGTTCAGGTATCGCGCCTGCGCAAACTCATCGAAAGCGACCCAACCCAACCGCGCTACCTGCAAACGGTCTGGGGATTCGGTTACGTTTTTGTTCCGGACGGCACCAGTCGCGAGGCATGATGCCGCGCACCCTGCTGGCCCGTACTTTTTTGTTGCTGGCAACGCTGGTCCTGCTGACCACCGCTGCCTGGCTTAGCCTTTTTCGCTATATCGAGGCTGAACCGCGAGCACGCGAAACCGCGCAACTGGCGGCTTCCGCGGTCAACCTGATCCGTGCCTCACTTTTCGCTGCCGCACCTGAAAAACGTCTGGGCCTGTTCAATGAGTTTTCGACGCGTGAAGGAATTCGCCTGCTGCCGGCGGAACCAGAGGACGAGATCGAAACCATGCCGGACCACCGTTTTGTCCACCTGCTGCAACGCGAACTGAGCGCCAGACTCGGCCCGCACACCCGGATTGCCGCCAGCGTCGACGGCGTCAACGGTTTCTGGATCAGTTTCCGGCTCGACGAGCATGATGATGAAGAATACTGGCTGGTTCTGCCCAGCGAACGAGCCGCACGCAATATTGCCGGACATTGGCTGATCTGGGGCACACTGGCCTTTGTGCTAGCCCTTGGCGTTGCCTGGTTGATTGCTTCGCGGATCAGCCGCCCGCTCAAGGCCATGGCCCGCTCAGCCGAAGCGGTCGGACGCGGCCAGATTCCGACCCCCCTGCCGGAAGACGGGGCCGAAGAACTTTCCCGGCTGGCCTCCGCCTTCAACGCCATGGCAGATGACCTGGCACGCCACGAAAAGGATCGCTCCGAAGTGCTGGCCGGCATTTCGCATGACTTGCGCACGCCACTGACCCGGCTGCGTCTCGAAGCCGAAATGAGCATCGCCGACAATACGGCGCGTCAGGCTATCGTTTCCGACATTGAACAGATGGATACCGTGATCTCGCAGTTCATGGATTACGCCCGTACAGAATCCGGCGAGACCCCGCTGACCTGCGACCTGACCGCAATTTTGACCACCATCGGCGAGCGCCAGGGTTATCTGGGCCGGCACTTGAGCATCGAAGCCGAGTCGCTACCGATGACTTCAGCCCGCCCCATCGCTTTGGGCCGGGCGATCGGCAATCTGATCGATAACGCCTGGAAATACGGCGCCACGGAGGTCAGCCTGCACGCTGCTGCGGTCGACGACCAAATACGCATCGAAATCATCGACAACGGACCGGGAATTCCAGCAACTGAAGTTGAGCGCCTGAAACGGCCATTTACACGACTCGACAATGCACGTACCAATGCCGGCGGTACCGGACTGGGGCTGGCCATCGTCGAACGCATTGCACGTTTGCATGGCGGCCAGCTCGACTTGCTGCCGGCGCCCTCAGGCGGACTGCTGGCCCGCCTGAGTGTTCCTGTCAGGCATTGAGCGCCTGGCAGGTCTCATCCATATCCGCCACCACCTGGGTCAATACACGGGTCAGCTTTTCGCTGTTCATCCCCAGGCGCAACCAGGCAGTCGGATCAACCGGCATGACCATTTCATCCGGCGAATTGGCCAGGCCGAGACCGTGCGTCATGGCATCGGCCAGATGGATGAGACCGGCCAGCGAACCTGCCGCAGAAGCGGCCGGCGCATGGTGTTCGGCCACCGCTTCATAGAGCGCAGGTGGGAAACGCCAGGCTTCGGCCAGCAAACCGCCGACCTCGGCGTGATCCATACCGAGGACATCGCGCTCGGCAAGCACCATGAAACAATCGTGCTTCTTGCGATACGCCAGCGTTTCAGCGTACTGCGCCGAAAAATTGGATGCCAGGACCAGTTTGCCAATGTCGTGCAGGATGCCGCCAGTAAAGGCCAGTTCCGGATTGTGACCGGTCAACTGGGCCAGACTGCGCGCCGCCAGACCGACACCGACGCAATGCCGCAAATAAGCCTGCGCATCGAATCCCGGACATTGATCAACGCGCAGCACGCTGTTCATGCCAACGGCCAGGACCATGCTGCGTACCGCCCGAAAACCGAGCACGACCACCGCATCGTTGATCGTTCCAACCTTGCTTTGCAAACCGTAAAACGAAGAATTGGCCACCCGCAGGACTCTGGCGGTCAGCCCCTGGTCACGCGATATCTTGTGGGCAATTTCACCGATATCGACATCTTCGTTGCCGAACGAAGCCAGCAGTTCGGAAACGGCAGACGGCAGAGAAGGAAGCTGCTTGAGCTTGGTGACAACCTGGTCACGGTTCAGCAAGGTCATGAACGATGCTCCAGACGAAAATCGAGAATGGCCTGATACAGGGTACGGGTTTCCTGCCCTTCGCCGGCCTTGCGAAACAAGGGATCGAGCCGGGCAACCAGTTGCGCCCTGTACGCTTCACGTTCGGCCGGATCTTCCTCGACGTCGCGCTCGACCGTCACCTCGGTCACATCGCGTCGAATCAGGCTGTGCAACATGCTTTCAGTCACTTCGGCACCAATCGGCACCAATACACGTCCGCCCTCGTCGGTCACAGCCTGGGCGATGTGCATGCCAGGCAGCACGTCGCCAATGGCCAATGTCGCTACTATTTTCATGTTCTTTTTTCCTCGAGCAAGAGCAGGCGTCCGCTGGCCGAACAGCCAAACATGACACGTCGCGAGCGATACGAATATTCACGGCCACCTGCTTGCAGGCATCCATTGTCACAAAACTGGTTCGTCCCTGGCAATAATTCATCAAGCGGCATACCCGGGTAAGCTGCAAGACAGACCTGTGCAGCGTCATTGACCAAGACCACCATATTGTCGTCATCGAGACCAATCACCGGGTTGGCAAGCTCGGCAAGCACTTCCTGGAGAATCTGATAGCCCTGCCCCTCGCGCTCCTGCAAGGCAGCATTCTCGCTGGCCAGTCGACGACGCTCCTCTTCGATACGTACCAGTTCGCGCTCGGCAATTTCAACCTCGTGCGACAAGCGTTGGTATTCGTCGCTGACATGGCGCCTGGCGAGTGCATCTTCGACAACCTGCCCAAAAGCCTCCACAGCGACCGGCAGGTGAATGGTTCGATGAATCAGGCTGGAGCACGCCAGCGCGCTGACTGCCTGATCAGCCTGCCGCGCCGTGCTGGTGACCAGGATGCGCTCACAAAGCGGCTGAAGCTGCTCGGCGCGCAGAATGACCGCGGCCGCATCGAAATCGGCACTCGGTTCGGCGCAGACCAGGACATCGGCCACGTTGTCCCCCAGCCAGGCCATCGCTGACGGATAGTCTACGGCGACGCAGACGCGATGATCGTCGCGCTTGAGCAGCGAAATCACCTCGTCGAAGCCGTCGACCGCGACAAACAGCACCATCGGCGAACGAGTCGTCGAACGCAACAAATTGGCCGGCAAACGCTTGTCTTCGGCCAGCAGCAAAGCCAGTGCATCGGCAGCCAGCGGACGGGAGAAGAAATACCCCTGGATCATGTCGCATTGATGTGAGATCAACAGGGCCAGTTGCTCTGAGGTTTCGACACCTTCGGCAATCACCTTGAGCTTGAGGTGATGCGCCATGGTGATCACGGCCCGCGTGATCGAAGCATCATCCGGATCGGCCGCAATATCCTGCACGAAGGAGCGATCGACCTTGAGCGCGTCGAGCGGAAAACTCTTGAGGTAAGCGAGGCTTGAATAACCAGTTCCAAAATCATCGAGCGAAAGCGTGACCCCCATGCGTTTCAGCGCATTGAGCCGATTGATCGCAGCCTCAGCGTTCTGCATCAGCATGCTCTCGGTGATTTCCAGATCGAGGCAAGCGGCATTCAGCCCACTGAGCGCCAACGCTTCGGCCACATCGTCGATCAACGTATCAGACTGCAGTTGGCGGGCCGACAGATTGACCGAAATGCCAGGCAGGTTGTAACCCATGCCTTGCCAGGCAGCCAGCTGGCGGGTGGCCTCCTCGATGACCCAGCGCCCGACCGGCACAATCAAGCCGGTTTCCTCAAGCAGCGGAATGAAATGGTCAGGCGGAACCAGGCCGCGCTGCGGGTGATGCCAGCGGATCAATGCCTCGACCCCGGTGATCCGGCCACTGCTGCAGCAGACTTTGGGCTGGTAGTGCAACACGAATTCCTGTCGCAAAACGGCATTGCGTACTTCTGTTTCAAGAAACAGGCGGTCGCGAAGATCCTCGTGCATCATCGTCGAATAAAACTGGAAATTATTGCGCCCGAGGCTTTTGGCATGACGCATGGCAATTTCGGCGTTGCTCACCAGTTCATGGGTGTCATGCCCGTCCTGCGGATGAAAGACCACGCCGACACTGGCCGTCGCAAAAATTTCATGTCCTTCAATGCACACCGGCTGCGTCAGCGTTTCAATCAAGCGACGAACCACGATACCTGCCTGGGCGGAATCACTGACATCCGGCAGGAGAATCGAAAACACATCCCCGCCGAGACGCCCCAGGATGTCCGACTCGCGTAACGACTCACCCAGGCGCCCGGCCACCTGGCGCAGGAATTCATCGCCCGACGTGCGACCGAGCATCTGGTTAACATCGTGAAAACGATCAAGGTCGATCACCACCAGCCCGACCGGCAGTTTCTTGCGCTTGGCGAGTGCGATCAGGCGACGTGCCTGATCGTAGAACATCAACTGGTTGGGTAGCGCGGTCAACGCGTCAAAATGGGCAAAATCGTGCACTTGTTTGTGATCGCCGAGCAAGCGGGTAACGTCACTGGCGACACCACCGACGCTGACAATCCGACCCTCTTCATCGCGTACCGCAAAGTTGCGGGCATGCAGCCAGCGAACCTGCTCACCGGGACGCAACACCCGGAAATTGAGATCCATGCCACCCAGTCGATGAACGTGCATGGCATCGCTCAAACGCTGGCGATCTTCTTCATGAACAAAGGTGAACCAGTCCTGATTATCGGCATAAAGCGACTCGACGCGGTGCCCCCAGATCTGCTCGTAGGCTTTGCTGACATAGGTGACACGTTGCGTTTCTGCATCGACCAGCCAGTAACATTCCGGGCTGTTGCTGGCCAGTTGCATGAAGCGCGCCTCACCCTCGTCGATGTGGGCGGATGAACCGTGAGCGCCGCCGCGCCGGTCGCTGACCCGACGCAACATCAGGCCGGGACATTCGCGACGGATGGCCGCCAGCAACCGGGTCGGATTCGATTTGAAGGCAAAATCGCGTGCTCCGCCTTCGAGCACATCGCCGGGAAAGGTAGTCGCCCCCCGTTCGATGGTCAGGACAACAGGTGTCGTCGGAACCATCCGGCGCAGCAGGTCCATCGCTTGCGTTGGCGTCAGGTCGGGCAGATCGCAACTGAGCAGGATCAGATCCCAGGTCTCGGCAGTCAGTGCAGCCTCGATGTCTGCACGCCGGTCGTGCCGCCGAAAGTGCACGCTATAGCCATTGTCGCGAAGGATGGCCAGCCATGGCTCACCTTCCCCCTCGATCAAAAGAACCCTGAGGGGGCCGGACAATTCGTGCTGCTGATGGACCTCCAAACCCTCTCCTTTCCGGCTCAAGTACTAAAGCAAAAAGCGTGAGACATCGATACCCAGTTTGTCCGGTATCTCGTAACCGACAATCCGGTCCGCCCCGCCCGCCCCCATGGGCCGCGAAAGATCGACCACCTCCGGCGCGATGTAGTGCATGCGTTTTGCATCGTACATGACCCGAACGCGTGGCGTCAGCAAATGCGCATCGGACTGCTCGATCACCACGCCCAGGCGCCCGCTTTCCAGCCGGACCAGTGTCCCGACCGGGTAAATCCCGACGCTCTTGACGAAAACCTGGGTCAGCGCCGGATCGAAGTGAAACTTGCTCCACTCGAAGAGTTTCTGGACAGCGGCGGCAGGCGACATGCCCTTGCGGTACACCCGGTCGGAAGTAATCGCATCATAGACATCGACGATGCCCGACATCCGGCCAACTTGCGAAATTTCATCGCCTTTCAGGCCGCGCGGATAACCACTGCCATCATAGCGTTCGTGGTGCAAATCCAGCGGCTCAAGGGCCAGCGCCGGAATGCCCGGTAACTGCCGGATGTAGTCGGAGCCGAGGACAACGTGCGACTTCATGTGCCGATATTCTTCTTCCGACAGACGCGCGGGCTTGTTGAGCACAGCCTGCGCGACACGCATCTTGCCCACGTCATGAACCAGTGCGCCGAGCGCCAGATCGTGGATGGCGTTCATTTCCAGATCGACCACCTTGGAAAAGGTGACCAGCATGGCGCAGACGCTAACCGAATGGAGAAAGGTGTAGTCATCCAGACTTTTCAGCCGGCGCATGGTCATCATCGCATTGCTGTTGCGCATGACCGAGGCGACGATTCTTTCGACCGTCGGCCGGGTTGAAGCCAGTTCGACCTGGTGGCCGAGACGGATGTCATCCATCAAGTGGCGGATGACGCGCGTCGCCTCGCCGTATGCCGCGTGAGCGCGGTTCATCTCCTCGGCCAGTGAAACTTTCGCCTCGGCAACCACAGGACGGCTGGTCGTTGCCATCCGGTCAAGCTGCTCGGCGCTTTCGCGAGTAGCTTCGGCCGCCGTCGGAACACCATCGCCGACATCCCGCCCCCGGTCCGTGTCGATGAACAGTTCGCGAATACCCGCCGCCCTGACCTTGGCAAGATCAGCCTCGCTGCTGATCAACATGCTGTTGAAAGCAAACGGATGATTCAGCCAGCCCGCATTGAAGTCGCTGACATACATGCCAGGCTCAAGCAGATGGACGGGGATTTTTTTGATCATGAACCGGTCGGGACTCTGTAAAGGTCAGCAATTCTGAAAAGAAAGCAGAATCGACAGCGTACCAGAACACATGCAGCTCAGGGCTGGCATGACACATCGGTACTAGCCGCCAGGCATTTTTTCAACCAGCACCACGGCCTGGGCCTCAATCGCTTCTTGACGCCCGAGATAGCCCAGCTTTTCGTTGGTCTTGCCCTTGATATTGACCGAATCGATCGAAATACCGAGGTCGACCGCGATATTGGCAACCATCGCCGCCGCATGCGGTGCAAGTTTCGGCTGCTGGGCAATCAGCGTCGCATCGACATTGACCGGACGCCAGCCCTTCTCGGCGAGCAAGGCAACTGCTCCGCGCAACAGGGCACGACTGTCGGCGCCCTTGTAGCGCGGATCGGTATCCGGGAAATGGCGACCGATATCGCCCAGCGCAACGGCGCCGAGCAAGGCATCGGTAATTGCATGCAGCAGCGCATCGGCATCGGAGTGACCGAGCAAACCGGTGGCGTGCGGAATCTCGACGCCACCGAGAATCAGCTTGCGGCCGGCAACCAGTTGGTGAACGTCGTAACCCTGCCCGACCCGGATATTCATTTTCGTCCCCTGAGAATCATGGCGGCCAGTACCAGGTCGGCCGGATAAGTCACTTTCAGATTGGTCGCATCGCCGCGCACCAGTTTCGGCTGCAAACCAAGGGCTTCGATGGCACCGGCCTCATCGGTAACTTCGCGGCATTTTTCGAGTGCTTCGAGCAGTCGACCGTAGCGGAACATCTGCGGCGTCTGCGCCTGCCACAAGCCGTCACGCGGCTCGGTTGCGGCAACGCGTTGTTCGGCATCGGCCCGTTTCAACGTATCGGCGACCGGCACGGCAAGAATGCCGCCAACCGGATCTTCAGCCAACTGACTGAAAAGGGCAGCCAGCATCTCGGCACTAAGACAGGGGCGCGCCGCATCATGGACCAGCACCCAGTCTTCCGGCGAGGCGACCATGGCTGCGGCCTGCAAGCCATTATTGACGCTGTCGGCTCGGGTTGCCCCGCCACAGCGCAGTGTTTCGAGCTTGGCACCGAGGTCGGACCAGTCGTACTGGCCCCAGTACGGGTCATCCGGCGAGAGCACGACCCAGACACGATCGATGTCCGGACAGGCAACCAAGGCGGCCAGCGTGTGATAGATCAGCGGCCGGCCAAGCAGGCTCAGGTACTGTTTGGGTTTTTCTGCGCCGAAGCGGGAGCCGCTGCCGGCAGCGGGTACGATTGCGAATTGACGTGGCATGGCTTAATTTTACTGAATAACGCCAACAAAAGAGGAATCGCATGAGTTTCGTCGTTCCGGAACTGGCCGCCCCCGTTGAAGCCTTCGCAACGGCGCTTGGCATTGGTCTGCTGATCGGCCTCGAACGCGAGCGTCGACCGGACTCAGCGGCCGGCCTGCGGACATTTGCGCTGGTCGCGATGCTCGGCTGCCTGTTTGCCCTGCTCAGCGAAAGAACGGGCGGGCCATGGATGCTGGCAACCGGACTGCTAGTCGTCGCCGGCGCAATGATCGCCTCGAATTTTTCGACCCAGCAGGAAGAACAATATCGCGGCTTCACCTCGGAAGCGGCCATCGTCATCACCTATGGACTGGGTGCCGCCACCTGGTATGGTTATGCAACGCTGGCTGTGATGCTGGCCATCGCGACGACCATCCTGCTTTATTTCAAGGCTGAGCTGCGTCGATTCAGTGAGCGGACAACGCAGAAAGACCTGAATTCGATACTCCAGTTTGCCGTACTGTCGCTGGTCATCCTGCCGATTCTGCCAAGCGCCGACTTTGGCCCTTACAACGCCATCAATCCTCGTCAAATATGGTGGATGGTCGTATTGATTTCCGGCCTGGCACTTTCCGGCTACCTCGCACTGCGCATCATCGGCGCCCGGCACGGTGCGGCCCTGCTCGGCATTTTCGGCGGTTTGGCCTCGTCGACCGCAACCACCATGATGTTTTCGCGCCACGCCCGCGATCACAACCACTTGATCCGCATGTCGGCCATCGTCATCCTGATCGCCAACGTCATGGTCATGCTGCGCCTCGGCCTGATTTCCAGCGTTGTCGCCCCCAATCTGCTGGCCCAGATTGCCGTCGTTTTTGCCTGCGGCATCATTCCCGGCGTACTGATGGCGCTCTACGGCTGGAAGGTACTCAATGCCGGGGGCGAACTGCCGATGCCCGAAGTCAAGAATCCGACCGAACTGAAAACAGCCATTTCCTTCGGCCTGCTCTACGCCTTCGTTCTGCTCGCCTCAGCCTGGCTGCAGGATGTGGCCGGCAACAGCGGCCTGTATATCGTCGCCCTTGCCTCCGGCCTGACCGACGCCGATGCCAGCGTGCTGTCCACACTGCGCATGTTCAATCTCGAGAAAATCTCCCACGGCCAGGCTGTCATTGCCATCACCCTGGCCTTACTGGCCAACCTTGTTTTCAAGATCGGGCTGGTCATCAGCATCGGTGGGCACAAACTGGCACGTCATGCACTCCCCGGCCTGTTGGCCATCGGTGCAGGCATGGCTGGCGGCTTGTTGCTGGTCTGACAAACGGAAACGCCCGAATACCATGAACCAGAATCTTACGATCCAGACACCCCAGGGGCCGCTGCACGGCCATATCGACATGCCGGACAATCCCCACGGATTGATCCTGCTGGCCCGCGCCCATCATGCACCGGCCGACACCTTCATTACCGCCAACCTGGCAGCCCGCGGCTACGCAATATTTTTCATGGAGTTGCTGTCGGCCCGTGAAGCCCAGTTTGCCGATGCGTCACAAAATGTACCAAAATTGACCCAGCGTCTGATCGACATGCTCGATCTGATTCGCACCCACGGCGCCACACAGGATTTACCGCTGGCCATTTTTGCTTCGGGTGACGCCACCCCGGCAGCAATCCGCGCGGCAGCCCAGCGCGACATTCAAGTCAGGGCACTTGCCGGGCACGGCGGCATTGTCGACCGCGCCGGATTACAAGCACTCAATCTCCTGAGTGCGCCGTTGATGATGCTGTTTGACAGCGACGACAGTCCGGGGCGCAATGCATTTCAGCGCGCGACACCGCATTTGAACTGCGCCCATGAGATGCACACGCTGAATCCCGGTGATGATCCGGTTCCCCATGTGGCAGCGTGGCTGTCGCTGCATCTGGGCAACTGACAACAGACGGACTTACTGCCCGCCCTGCGGCTCTTCCGTGCGGGGAGCCTGCAACCAGTCGTGCAGACTGAAAACCTCGATATTGAACAAGCGGCGTTCGATATTGATCCGCCGTTCGGTGCAACCAGCCGGCGGCCCCAGGTTTTCCCGGCAACGCCTATCAACCTTGCGCCGTTCGCTGTTCTTTGCCTTATCAACCATTCCCGCCCGCCCTTTTCATTACTCAAATCCTTCCATCGGGTTTCCTTGCTGGTAGCGAGCAAAATGCGATGCCCATTCCCTGAACGAAATTTCGCTGATCGTCGTCTGGCGTCGCTCGCTTTGCCGCCGCTCCTTGAAGTCATGCGGAATCTTTTTGCTGTGCCGACGACGATCCAGACCCCGCCTTTTTTCATCGACGATAGACATGAAGCACCATCCGGAAAGTCAAAATCAGCGGCGGATGATAGCACCATTGCATATGCATTTATTCTTTAATGGTGTGCAAAAAAACAGCCTGTTCCGAAGCGGCTATAATTCCAGCCCCGCAACGCTGCGCCTGCGCCACCGTGTCTGCCAACAAACCCCTGCTTTCCCTCCCCGCCCTGCCCAAGCCCGGCGCCCGCATTGACCTGCCGGCCCTTTCCGGCTCATCGGATGCCCTCGCCCTGGCTGAACTGGCTACCCGGAGCAAGGGCCAAACACTGGCGGTTGTCACGGCCAGTGCGGCCGATGCACAACGTCTGCTGGAGGAGATTCCATGGTTTTCATCCAGCCTGAAGGTTCGCCTGCTGCCTGACTGGGAAACGCTGCCCTACGACCACTTCTCGCCGCATCAGGATCTCGTGTCCGAACGCCTGGCCACCTTGTGGGCGGCCTTGCAGGGCGAAGTCGATATCCTGCTGGTCCCCGCCTCTACCGCGGTCAACCGCCTTGCACCGCCGGAATTCATGGCGGCCTACACCTTCGAGTTCAGCAAGGGCCAGAAACTGGACGCCGAGAAATTCCGCGGCCAGGTCACGCTGGCCGGCTACGCTCATGTGACGCAAGTCGTCTCGCCGGGCGAATACTCGATTCGCGGCGGGCTGATCGACCTTTTCCCGATGGGTTCGCAACTGCCTTACCGGCTCGATCTCTTCGACGATGAGATCGAAAGCATCAAAACTTTCGATGTCGACACGCAACGCACGGTCTATCCGGTGGCCGAAGTTCGCCTCTTGCCAGCCCGTGAGTTTCCGATGGACGACAAGGGCCGCACCCATTTCCGTCAGGCATTCCGCGAGAAATTCGAAGGCGATCCGGCCAAGTCCGGCATTTACAAGGATATCTCCACCGGCATTGCCAGCGCCGGCATCGAGTATTACCTGCCGCTGTTTTTTGACGAAACGGCGACGATCTTCGATTACCTGCCGAAAGACGCGCTGTTCGTCACCCACGGCGACGCACCGGCGGCGATTGCTGCGTTCTGGAACGACACCCGTTCGCGCTACAACCTGCTGCAGGGCGACAAATCGCGCCCGCTGGTTCCGCCCGAAGAATTGTTCCTGAGCGACGAAGCCTTTTTCACCGCCGCCAAATCCTACGGTCGACTGGCGCTGGACGGCAAAAATGCCGACGCCGGAAAACGGCCCAATGTTGCGGTCGACCGCCGCAGCGACGATCCAATTGGCGCGCTCAAGAACCATCTGGCCAGTTTCAAGGGACGCGTGCTGCTCGTCGCCGAAACCGCCGGCCGGCGCGAAACACTGGCCGCGATGTTCGCCGAGCACGACCTCAGACCGGCAGCCTCAGCCGATCTCGCCGCTTTCCTGGCGGGCGACGCCAAGTTGGCCCTCGGCATTGGGCCGCTGCAAACCGGTTTTGCCCTCGACACACTGGCGTTCATCACCGAAACCGAACTGTTTGCCGGTTCGCCGCGCCGCACCCGACGCGAAGCCGCCAAGAAGGCTAGTTTCGATAACTGGCTGAAGGACCTGACCGAACTCAAGGTCGGCGATCCGGTGGTCCACGAAAGTCATGGCATCGGGCGCTATCGCGGCCTGGTGCGGATGGATCTCGGTCTCGGCGAGCAGGAATTCCTCGAACTGCATTACGCCAACGAAGCCAAGCTTTTCGTGCCGGTCGCCCAGCTTCACGTCATCTCGCGCTACTCCGGCGCCGATCCGGAAAGCGCGCCGCTGCACACGCTAGGTTCCGGCCAGTGGGAAAAGGCCAAGCGCCGTGCCGCCGAGCAGGCGCGCGACACTGCCGCCGAACTGCTCGCGCTCTACGCCGCCCGTGCGGCGCGCCAAGGTCATGCTTTTGCCTTCGAAGAAAACGATTACGAAGCCTTCGCCGACGGTTTTGGTTTTGAGGAAACGCACGACCAGGCCAGCGCAATTGCCGCCGTGATCGATGACATGCGCTCCGGCAAGCCGATGGACCGGCTGGTCTGCGGCGACGTCGGTTTCGGCAAGACCGAAGTTGCGCTGCGTGCCGCCTTCTGTGCCGTGGCCGGCGGCAAGCAGGTGGCCGTGCTGTGCCCGACCACCCTGCTCTGCGAACAGCATTACCAGACCTTCGCTGACCGCTTCGCCGACTGGCCAGTCAAAATCGCCGAAATTTCGCGCTTCAAGACCGCCAAGGAAACAACGCAAGCACTCAACGATCTGGCAGAAGGCAAGATCGACATCATCATCGGCACGCACAAGCTGATCAGCAAGGATGTCAAATTCAACCGCCTCGGCCTGGTGATCATCGACGAGGAACACCGTTTCGGCGTACGCCAGAAGGAAACGCTGAAATCGATGCGCGCCGAGGTCGATGTCCTGACCCTGACCGCAACACCGATCCCGCGTACCTTGGCGATGTCGATGGAAGGTCTGCGCGATTTCTCGGTCATTGCCACTGCGCCGCAGAAGCGCCTGGCGATCAAGACCTTCGTCAGCAAGTTCTCCGACGGCATCATCCGCGAAGCGGTGCTGCGCGAACTAAAGCGCGGCGGCCAGGTGTACTTCCTGCACAACGAAGTCGACACAATCGAGAACATGCAGGAAAAGCTGGCCAAGCTGGTTCCCGAGGCGCGCATCGTGATCGGCCACGGCCAGATGAACGAGCGCGAACTGGAACGTGTCATGCGCGACTTCACCGGCCAGCGGGCCAACGTGCTGCTGTGTACGACGATTATCGAAACCGGGATCGACAATCCGCACGCCAACACTATCCTGATCAACCGCTCGGAAAAATTCGGCCTCGCCCAGTTGCACCAGTTGCGCGGCCGGGTTGGTCGCTCGCATCACCAGGCTTACGCCTACATGCTGGTGCAGGATGAAAAAGCGCTGACCAAGCAGGCCAAGCTGCGCCTTGAAGCGATTCAGGCGATGGAGGAACTCGGTTCCGGCTTTTTCCTGGCGATGCACGACCTCGAAATCCGCGGCGCCGGCGAAGTGCTCGGCGACAATCAGTCAGGCGAGATGCAGGAAGTCGGCTTCACCATGTTCAGCGAAATGCTCAACCGCGCCGTCGCCCATTTGAAGCAGGGCAAGACGATTGACGCGGTCGACCTGACCCAGCCGCTCGGAATCGGCAGCGAAATCAACCTGCGCACGCCGGCCCTGCTGCCCGATGGCTACTGCCCGGACGTCCATGAGCGCCTGACGCTCTACAAGCGCCTGGCCAATTGCGAGGCCGACGACGAAATCGACATCCTGCAGGAAGAGTTGATCGACCGTTTCGGTGAAATGCCGCTCCAGACCCAGTCGCTGCTCGCCACGCACCGCCTGCGTTTGCTGGTCAAGCCGCTGCTCATCCAGAAGCTGGATGCGACCAGCGACCAGATCACGCTGCAGTTCAGCCCGGAATTCTCGAAAAATCCGCCTATCGAACCGATCAAGATCATTAATTTGATTCAGAAAAACCGCAGCTATAAGCTGGCCGGACAGGATAAAATTTCCCTTTTACGCCACTGCCCGACGCTCACCGACAAGGTCGCCGCAGTGAAAGACATGATTCGACAGCTGACAAACTAGATTATGACGACTCCAGACATCGACAACGTAAACGTAGCCGCCTTCGACACCATGCCGACGCCGGCCGACATCCAGGCCCGCCTGCCACTCAGCGCCAAGGCGGCCAAGACGGTCACGCAGGGCCGCAACCTGCTGCGCAAGATCATCGACCGGAAGGATCATCGCCTGTTCGTTGTCGTTGGTCCGTGCTCTATCCATGACCCGGTGGCCGGCCTGGATTACGCCCGCCGCCTGAAAAAGCTGGCCGATGAAGTCGGCGACACGCTGCAGATCATCATGCGCGTCTATTTCGAAAAACCGCGCACCACCGTCGGCTGGAAGGGTTACATCAACGACCCCTTCATGGACGACTCCTTCCAGGTCAATGTCGGCATGGAAAAGGCGCGTCAGTTCCTGCTCGACGTCAATGAACTCGGCCTGCCGGCCGGCACCGAGGCGCTCGACCCGTACGGCCCGCAATACTACGGCGACCTGATCGCCTGGACCGCGATCGGCGCACGCACCACCGAATCTCAGACGCACCGCGAAATGTCCTCCGGCCTCTCCACCCCGGTCGGTTTCAAGAATGCGACCAGCGGCGACCTGACCGTGGCGACCAACGCCATTCTCTCGGCCTCCAACCCGCATTCCTTCCTTGGTCTGAACAGCGAAGGCCGCGTTGCCATCGTGCGCACCAAGGGCAACGCCTACGGACACGTCGTGCTGCGCGGCGGCGACGGCAAGCCGAACTACGACACCGTTTCCGTTGCCGTTGCCGAACAGGCGATGGCCAAGGCCAAGCTGCCAGCGAATATCGTGGTCGACTGCTCGCACGCCAACAGTTCCAAGAAGCCGGAACTGCAACCGCTGGTCATGGCCGACGTGGTCAGCCAGATTCGCAATGGCAACAAGTCGCTGCTCGGCGTGATGATCGAATCCAACCTCGAAGCCGGCAACCAGGCTATCCCGGCCGACCTGTCGCAACTCAAGTACGGCTGCTCCGTCACCGACGGTTGCGTCGGCTGGGAAGCGACCGAAAAAATGATTCGCGATGCAGCCGTAATGCTGCGCGATGTGTTGCCGGAACGTATTGCCTGAGTCTGCACCGATGAATCTGATTATCCAGGGCGGCGCCCTTCCGACTTTCCTGCTTGAACGCATTTTGGCGGCCACCGGCACGTCGACCGTGGAACCGTTGCCGCCGCAGGTCGTCCGCATCAGGGGTGCGCAGCGGACGCCCGAGTTCGATGCGCTGATTCCCTTGATCGAAGCCGAGAAGCTCGACTGGGCCTTCATTGAAGCCGGCAAAAAATTTTCGGACTTCGGCCTGATCTGTTTCGATATGGATTCAACGCTGATCACGATCGAATGCATCGACGAACTGGCTGACTTCGCCGGCAAGAAGGAAGAGGTTTCAGCCGTTACCGAAGCAGCCATGCGCGGCGAAATCGATTACCGCGAAAGCCTGCGCCGCCGCTTGTCGCTGATGGCCGGTCTGGATGCCCGTGTTCTGGCGCGTGTTTATGGCGAACGCCTGCTGCTCTCCGACGGTGCGCGCGAGCTACTCGAAGCTGCGCAGAATGCCGGCCTGCGCACGGCCATCCTCTCGGGCGGTTTCACCTACTTTACCGAGCGTTTGCGCATTGAACTCGGCTTTGACTTCGCCACCTCGAACGAACTGGAAATTTCCGGCGGCAAGCTGACCGGCCGGGTTGTCGGCGACATCGTCGATGCTGCAGCCAAGGCGCATCATCTCGCTCGCCTGACCGATGAACTGGGCCTCAAAAAGGAACAGGTCATTGCCTGCGGCGATGGCGCCAACGATTTGATGATGATGGCCCAGGCCGGACTATCGGTCGCCTTCCACGCCAAGCCGGCAACACGTGCCAAAGCTGACGTCGCGATCAATTTTGGTGGCCTGAACTCCCTGCTCAACCTGTTCGACTAAGTCACGATCAGCCCTGGCTGACCGCCAAGCGCGTCAGTCAGGCCGATCAATCGAGCAGCATGGCTTCCCTGAGCGCTGCAGGAAGCAGTTTGCGGTGCCAGAAATCCTCGTGCCCAAAGTTGTTCTCCACCCTCAGGGCACACCCTTTGTCCAGCGCTAGTTGCGTCGGCTTGCCACCTTCGCGCAATTTGGCTGCATCCATGCGTTTGCCCAAGGCCACGCCGGACAAACCGAAGGGTTTACCGATCTCGGTAATCTTCATCCACACCGTCCGATCAAGCGGCACGGCCGCGACCACACCGATCGCACGCTTCGAGAGCGCATCAGCCTCGATATTCTGCTCCCTCGGAATCCAGCGCAAATGCACCTCGGGAATCTGTGCTTTCAGCTTGAGCACGGTTTTGCAGAGCGGCACCAGGCTCTCGGAATTGATCAACCACTCGCCGCTGACCTGCTTGATGACCAGCTGACTATCGCCATAGACGACAAGGCTTTTGACGCCGGCATCTGCAGCAGCATCAAGCACAGCCATCAGCGCGCAGTATTCGGCCTCGTTGTTCGTGCCGTGACCGATTTCCTGGGCAATTTCGACAAGCTCGCCGGCAGGCCCCTTCAGAATGGCACCAATACCCCGTATTCCCGGATTGGCGTGTTTCGTCGCCCCGTCAAACCAGGCCTGCCAGGTCATCGCGTCCATCTGATTCTTTCTCCTTCGGTGAGCCCGCTACGGCGGGCAAGCATGCCAGACAATCCGGCGTGTGCCACAAGCGTCCGCCGCATGCGGCGACGAACGCTCTTGCTGCGACAGATCAGCCGAACATGTCCTCGTACATCCGGCCAGCCCAGGCAAAGTCTTCGGTCACCAGTTCATCGCGCCGCAGATTATCGTCGTCCTGATCCTGGATGATAATGCCCTTGTCGTTGACGTAGTACTTGAAGCGCACAGCCACATCTTCGCGCGGTGCCGTATTGACCATCATGAAACACAGATTATCAGGCAAGGCGTACTTCGGCTCACGGCCCTTGACGCGTTCGCTGATGTATTTGGCAACGATCTTGGCATGGGCGTTGGCGACGTGGCCGGCCTTCGGATAAAAATTAAACTGTGGCGAGACGACACCAACCGCATCGCCGATCACGTACACATCCGGGTCATCCTTCATGTTCAGGAAGAAGGGATCGACACCGGCCCAGCCAGTCGGCTTGCCTTCGGCATTCTTGCCGATCAGCCCGGCCTTCCAGGCCATGTCGCCCGCCTGGTGCGGCGCCATCAGGATGCTGTGGTCGAAGTTAAAATCGCCGGCCGAGGTCTTGATCTTCTTGTTGAACGGGTCGACTTCCTTGATCACGGCCTTGGGCACATAGACGATCTGATCCTTGTACAGATTATCGAAAGCCTCCTGGAAACCACCGGTAATCGGGCGCGGGCTGTCTTTCGGGTCGAGGATGATGACCTTGCCCTTGATGCCGCGTTCCTTGATCAGGCCGGCGATCAGACAGGCGCGCTCGTACGGTGACGGCGGACAACGATGCGGCGGGGGCGGCAGCGTCATCACCAAGTCGCCACCCTTGAAATTCTGGATGCTCTGCTTGAGCTGGAAATGTTCGGCATTCGGAATGTAGGCCGCCGGAAAATGCGCCCGGGTGTATTCCGCAGCCTTGCGGTCATTGCCGAACCAGGCTTCGTAGTTGTAGCGGATGCCGGCACCGACGATCAGGTAGTCATAATCGATCCAGCCCTGGGCGGTGATGACCCGCTTCTTGTCTCGCTCGAAGGCGGTCACTTCGGTCTGGATGAATTTGTAGTCGTATTTCTGCGCGACCTTGAGGTAGCTGAACGTCAGGAAGTTGGTATCAACCACATCGACCAGCCACTTGTTGCTCATCGGGCAGGAAAAGAAAACCGGATTGCGCTCAAGAACAACAACGTCGAGCGTCGGATCGAGTTTCTTCAGATGTTTGGCGGCGCTGATCCCGCCCCAGCCACCACCGCAAACAACGACTCGCTTGCCATTGGCTTTCGGCAACAGCGGGTCGGACTGCATGGTGATCAGGAAGGGCAACGGACTGGTCGGCTGGGCCATGGCAGTTGTCGCGCCCAGCACCGAACCGGCGGCCAGAAACTGGCGGCGGTTGAAGGTCATGAATGTCTCTCCATTTTATAAGCCATCCGGACACGGAGATGCCCGGATTTACAGTAGCGTCAGTGACGCGCGGAATACAGCAGGCCGTACGCAGACGGCCATCAAGGCTGCTTCGAACATTGTAAACAAGAAAACGGCCGGATCACTCCGGCCGCTTCAAGTGCATTCATTTTTGTGCCTCGGTCGAGGTAGACCGCAGCTTTCCGGTGCTGACTCAAAACGTGCAGGCTGTTTTGGGTCAGTTCCGGCCAGCATGAATTTTACGAAACCTCGTCGATCCAGGCTTGCTGGATGGCTTCAAGGATTTTCTCGCCCGAACGATTGGGTTCATCGTCAAAGCCGGGCAAGGCCATCACCCAGTTGCGCAGGTCGACAAAGTTGAGCTTGAGCGGATCCTTATCCGGATGCGCTTCGCTCAGTTCGATGGCGATATCGTTGATGTCGGTCCATTTCATTTGCGGTGCCCCTCTTTCGCCATGTTCAGGCTATATCGCGGAATCTCGACAACCAGCGGTGTCTTGCCAACGATGGCCTGGCAACCCAGGCGGGAATTCGGCTCCAGGCCCCAGGCCTTGTCGAGCAGGTCTTCTTCGGCATCCTCAGCAGCTTCGAGCGTATTGAAACCTTCGCGTACGATGACGTGGCAGGTCGTGCAGGCACAGGACATTTCGCAGGCATGGTCGAGCTCGACGCCATTAGCCAGCAGGTTTTCGCAAATCGACTTGCCCTCTTCCGCCTCGATGACAGCACCGTCCGGGCAGTTTTCGAGGTGCGGCAGAACGATCAGTTGAGTCATGCGTCTTCTCCCATTTTGATGTCGTCGACCTTGCGACCAGACAGCACTTTCTTGATACTTTGATCCATCCGGCGATGGGCAAAGGCCTGTGTTTCGTAGCCAAGATCATCCATGGCGATATTGATCAGGCGGCGGTTATCGCCCTTCATCGTCTCGGCCAGCTTGGCAATGGTGTCATTGATCTTGGCTGTTTCGGCCGCATCAAGCAGGTGTGGATCTTCCTTCAGCGCCGCTTCGGTCGCCTCGATCATGCGCTGGGCTTCGACAATGGCTTCCTTGAGGGCGCGGTTGATCGCGTCATCCTTGGCGTGTTCCATCGAATCCTTGAGCATGCCGGCGATTTCATCATCGGACAAGCCGTAGGATGGTTTGACGGTGACGTTTGCTTCCACGCCTGTCGTTTGCTCACGTGCGCTGACCGACAGCAGACCATCCGCATCGACCTGAAAAGTAACGCGGATGCGTGCCGCACCGGCAACCATCGGCGGAATGCCGCGCAGTTCGAAGCGCGCCAGCGAACGGCAGTCGGAGACCAGTTCACGCTCGCCTTGCACGACGTGGATCGCCATCGCCGTCTGGCCATCCTTGAAGGTGGTGAACTCCTGGGCGCGGGCGGTCGGGATGGTCGAATTGCGCGGAATGACCTTCTCGGTCAAGCCGCCCATCATTTCCAGGCCGAGCGACAGTGGAATCACATCAAGCAGCAGCCAGTCGTCCTTGCCGGTCTTGTTACCGACCAGCAGGTTGGCCTGGGTTGCGGCGCCGAGCGCAACAACCTTGTCCGGATCGAGGTTGGTCAGCGGCTCCTGGCGGAAGAAATCGCCGACAGCCTTCTGGATTTGCGGCATGCGCGTTGCGCCGCCAACCATGACGACACCCTTGATGTCCTCGGCCCGCAGGCCGGCATCGCGCAGGGCCTTCTTGACCGGCTGCAGCGTTTTCGAAATCAGCGTCTGGGTAATGGCCGCGAAGGTCGCGACATCGAGCTTTATATCGACCATTTCGCCGGTGGATAAGCGAGCCGTGATCGGCGCTTCCGGGTTATTGGTCAGGAATTCCTTGGCTTCGCGGCAGCGCATCATCAACAGGCGGCCGTCTTCCGGCGAAAGCGGCTGCAGTTTCGCCTGCTCGATCACCCAACAGAAAATGCGGTGATCAAAGTCATCGCCGCCGAGCGCCGAGTCGCCACCCGTCGCCATGACCTCGAAAACACCCTTGGTCAGTTTCAGAATAGAAATATCGAAAGTACCGCCACCCAGGTCGTAGACCGCGTAAACGCCTTCCGCGCCGTTATCGAGCCCATAGGCGATGGCGGCAGCGGTCGGTTCGTTGAGCAGGCGCAGCACATTGAGGCCGGCCAGACGGGCGGCATCCTTGGTGGCCTGGCGCTGGGCGTCGTCGAAATAGGCCGGCACGGTAATCACGGCACCGACCAATTCACCGGCCAGGGCCGTTTCCGCCCGGATTTTCAGGGCTTTCAGAATATCCGCCGAGACTTCGACCGGGCTCTTTATACCGGCGATCGTCCGCACCTTGACCATACCCGGCGCTTCGACGAAGTCGTAAGGCATCGACTCGACGTGGGAGATATCCTTCAGGCCACGGCCCATGAAACGCTTGACCGAAACAATGGTGTTACGCGGATCAACCGCCTGCTTGGTCTGCGCGTCGTAACCAACTTCGGTGCTGTTGTCAGCGTGGTAGCGCACGACGGACGGCAGTAGCGGACGCCCCTGCTCATCGCTCAGGCAGATCGAGATGCCGCTGCGTACGGTAGCCACCAGTGAGTTGGTTGTCCCGAGATCGATCCCGATGGCGAGTTTGTGCTCATGCGGTGCAGCCGACTCACCCGGTTCGGCAATTTGAAACAAGGCCATTTTCTAGTCTTCCAGCGACGCCAGTGCGTCGTCGATTTCGTACAGCAATTTTTCCAGGAACATCAGCCGGCGAACCATATCAACCGCTTCGGCATAGTCGACCGCAGCATCGAGCTTTTGCCCCAGATCGTCGTAGCGGCTGTTGATATCTCCGCGCAGGCGGTTGTGCAGATGCTCGAGTTCGTGGTGATCGCCACCCTGACGGGCATCCATCACCGCCTCGCGCCACTCCATCTGTTCCATCAGGAACTCGGGCGCCATCGCGGTATTGGTTTCGGCCTGAATATCGTGACCGGCCAGATGCAGCAGGTATTTCGCCCGTTCGAGCGGTTTCTTCAGCGTCTGGTAAGCCTCGTTGGCCCGCGTCGCCCATTGCATCGACAGGCGCTTATCAGCCTCGCCACTACTCGCGAAACGGTCCGGATGAACCTGGACCTGGACATCGCGATAGCGCGAATCAAGGTCTGCCGCATCGATCTTGAACTGACGCGGCAGATTGAACAGGGCAAAGTGGTCTGAATTGAAATCCATCAGACGTTGAAGGATTCGCCGCAGCCGCACTGATCCTTGACGTTCGGGTTATTGAACTTGAACCCTTCGTTCAGGCCTTCACGGGCAAAGTCGAGCTCCATGCCTTCGAGATACGGCATGCTCTTGGCGTCGACAAACACCTTGACGCCGTTACTCTCAAAAACCAGATCCTCGGGACTCACCTCGTCGACAAATTCCAGCTTGTAGGCCATGCCGGAACAGCCGCTGGTCCGTACGCCGAGGCGCAGGCCGACACCTTTGCCGCGCTTGGTCAGGTAGTTGGCGACGTGCTTGGCCGCCTTGTCGCTCAAGGTGACACCCATGCTTATTCTCCGTGCTTTTTCTTGTAATCCGCCACGGCTGCCTTGATGGCGTCCTCGGCGAGAATCGAACAGTGGATTTTAACCGGCGGCAGGGCCAGTTCTTCAGCAATTTCGGTGTTTTTGATCGCCAATGCCTGGTCGACCGTCTTGCCCTTGACCCATTCGGTCACCAGCGAAGACGAAGCGATGGCCGAACCGCAGCCGTAGGTCTTGAACTTGGCATCTTCAATCACGCCGGACTTGTTCACCTTGATCTGCAGCTTCATCACGTCGCCGCAAGCCGGTGCGCCGACCATGCCGGTGCCGACGCCATCGTCTTCCTTGCCGAAGGAGCCGACGTTACGGGGGTTTTCATAGTGATCGATGACTTTTACGCTATAGCTCATGTGTATTCTCCTTAGTGCGCGGCCCACTGGACGGTGTCCAGATCGATGCCGTCCTGAACCATTTCCCACAACGGGGAAAGTTCACGTAACTTGCCAACTTTGGCTTTCAACAGATTGATTGCATAGTCAATTTCCTCTTCCGTCGTGAAGCGACCAATGCTGAAACGAATCGAACTGTGGGCCAGTTCGTCGTTGCGACCAAGGGCGCGCAGCACGTAGGAAGGTTCCAGGCTGGCCGAGGTGCAGGCCGAACCGGAAGAAACGGCCAAGTCCTTGATCGCCATGATCATCGACTCGCCTTCGACATAAGCAAAGCTGATATTCAGATTATGAGCGACGCGCTGGGTCATGTCGCCATTGATGTAGGTGTGCTCCATGTCCTTCAGGCCATTGAGCAGGCGGTCGCGCAAGGCGCCGACGCGGGCATTTTCTTCGGCCATTTCTTCCTTGGCCAGACGGAAGCTTTCGCCCATGCCGACGATCTGGTGCGTGGCCAGCGTGCCGGAGCGGAAACCGCGCTCATGGCCACCGCCGTGCATCTGGGCTTCAAGACGGATACGCGGCTTGCGACGCACGTACAACGCACCAATCCCCTTCGGGCCGTAGGTCTTGTGGGCCGAGAAGCTCATCAGATCAACCTTGAGCTTGCTCAGGTCGATCTCGACCTTGCCGGTAGCCTGGGCTGCATCGACGTGGAAGATGACGCCCTTCTCGCGGCAGATTTCGCCGAGTTCGGCGATCGGCTGGATGACGCCGACTTCGTTGTTGACGAACATCACCGAAGCCAACACGGTATCGGGGCGAATCGCCGCCTTGAAAACCTCCAGATCAAGCAGGCCGTCTTCCTTGACGTCAAGGTAAGTGGCTTCGAAGCCCTGGCGTTCCAGTTCGCGCACCGTGTCGAGCACAGCCTTGTGCTCGGTCTTGACGGTGATGATGTGCTTGCCCTTGGTGCCGGCGTAGAAATTGGCAGCACCCTTGATGGCGAGATTGTTGGACTCGGTGGCGCCGGAGGTCCAGACGATTTCCTTCGGATCGGCATTGACCAGCGTCGCGACCTGCTCGCGTGCTTCTTCGACGGCTGCATCTGCAACCCAGCCAAAGCTGTGCGAACGCGAAGCCGGATTGCCGAAATCCTCGCAGAGGAACGGAATCATTTTGGCCGCGACACGCGGGTCGACCGGCGTCGTTGCCGAGTAATCCAGATAGATGGGGAGTTTCATCTTTATTCTCGCTAAGTCGGGTTATTCAAACGGCAATTGCCGTCAGTCCCTGCAGGCGTCCGACTGTAACCCGCAAGGCGTTAATGAACTGTTCCACATCAGCCTCGGTATTGCTCGCACCAAGACTGACTCGTACTGCACCGCGTGCCACTTCCGGCGCCACACCCATGGCCTGCAAAACATGCGACGGCTCAGAATTGGCACTCGAACAGGCCGCTCCGCTGGCGACGGCAAATCCGGCACGATCCAGCTTGCCGACCAGCGTTTCACCGTCGATATCCGGCAAGGCAAAATAACTCGTATTTGGCAGTCTTTCGGCGTCGACCGCAAAAATCCGCGCACCCAACGCCACCAAGCCAGTTTCCATATTTTGCTGCAAGACACGCATGCGGTGCGGCAATTCGGCAACGCGTTGCGCCGCAAGTTCCGCAGCAATGCCAAATCCGACGATTGCCGGCACATTTTCAGTGCCTGACCGCAAGCCTCGCTCGTGGCCACCACCAGCAATTTGCGCCTGCAATTCAACACGTTTATCGACCACCAACGCAGCGGCCCCTTTGGGACCGTTGATTTTGTGTGCCGACAGGGTCATTGCATGCAGCCCTGTAGCATTCAGGGTCCGAAAATCAAGCGCCATTTTACCGAAAGCCTGCACTGCATCGCTATGAAACCAGCTGCCAGCAGCCTTTGCCACCTGCAACAGAAGATTCATATCCTGAATGACGCCGGTTTCATTATTGGCCGTCATGATTGAAACCAGACGCGGACGCTGCGCAACCAGTGCTTGGAAGCCCGGCAAATCGATACGACCTTTGGCGTCGACCGCGACAGACCGAAGATCCCACCCCTGCCGCAGCAACTGCGCCGCCGGACGGGTCACACAGGGGTGCTCGGTTGCGCCAATGGCAATCAGACCGGGCTTCAACGATGCCGCAGCACCTTTGATGAAAAGGTTGTTGGCCTCGCTGCCACCACTGGTAAACACGATTTCGGTCGGGTGCGCATTGACTGCCGCGGCAACCTGCTGACGCGCCTGATCGATCGCACTGCGCGCCGCCCGACCGTACTCATGCCGGCTGGAGGCATTGCCGCAGCACTGTTCGAGCCATGGCAGCATGGCCGCCAGCGCCGCAGGATCAAGCGGCGTCGTGGCATTGTGATCGAGGTAGACAGGTTGAAACATGACGATCAGACCAGAGCGCCGGCCTTTTCCCGAACACCCCGGGCGCGAGGCTGCGGCCCGAGACGACGCTTGTCTTCCATCACGACTTGCCCTGCGCCAGCAAGCTTGGCCTTTTGTTTTTCAACCAGTTCGGCCAGCGTTACCGACGAGAGATATTCGTACATTTTTGCATTGAGCGTAGACCACAGATCATGCGTCATGCAGCGGTGCTCATCGTGACAATTCTCACGACCACCGCATTGCGTTGCATCAAGCTGCTCGTCGACTGCACGAATGATATCGGCCACCGCAACCTGGGCAATCGGACGGGCGACACAATAGCCACCACCCGGACCGCGCACGCTGTCGACCAGCTTGTAGCGGCGCAACTTGCCAAACAGTTGCTCAAGATAAGAGAGAGAAATCTTCTGGCGCTCGCTAATGCTGGCCAAAGTCACCGGGCCTTCATCACAACGCAGCGCCAGATCGATCATGGCCGTTACAGCAAATCGCCCTTTGGTGGTAAGTCGCATGATATCTCCTGCCTATAACCTAGTATTACGGTCAACTATACAGAAAGCCGACAAAATCAGTCAACTATTTTGCTCAGATACTGGGCATCGAAAGAATCAGCCAACTGCACCTCCTGATCACACTTCACGCCTTGCTGTTCAAGCTCCTTGAGCAGCGAAGCGAGACGCCGATCGGTCTCGGCAGCGTGATCCAGCAGGCCATGAATGGCCTTGGCCAGGGGATCATCCTGATCACGCCCGACAGCGTAGGCCGAGAAACCCATCTTTTCGGCCTGCTCTTCGCGCTGTTTGCTCTGTTCGGAATGATCGAGAATCCGTGCCGGATTGCCGACCGCAGTCGCACCGGCCGGCAAAGGCTTGGTCACGACGGCATTCGACCCGACCTTGGCGCCTGCCGAAATCGTGATCGGCCCAAGCACCTTGGCTCCAGCTCCGATCACGACGCCATTTTCCAGCGTCGGATGACGCTTGCCCTTGTTCCAGGACGTACCGCCCAGCGTAACACCGTGATAAAGCGTGACATCGTCACCGATCAGCGCAGTTTCACCGATCACAACGCCCATCCCGTGATCGATGAAGAAACGGCGACCGATGGTCGCACCGGGATGAATTTCGATGCCGGTAAAAAAGCGGGAAAGATGTGCGGTGAAGCGAGCCAGCCAGCGCAGACGATGGGCCCACAGCCAATGCGCGACACGGTGCAGGATCAGGGCGTGGATGCCGGGATAACAGGTGAGCACTTCCCAGAACGAACGGGCTGCCGGGTCACGGTCGAAAACCGCACGGATATCCTCACTCAACTGCCGGAACATGAAGCTGAATCTCCCTTTTTTTCCAAGGGTGAATTTTAAAATACTCGACTGAATTTGTCAGCTATTTTGCCGAAAGGCGGCCGATTCATCTGACTTATAATCGCGCCTTGCTGTGCCTGCCCATCTCGCCGAAAGTCCCCATGTTCTGCCATCGAATCATTTCCGCCGCCTGCGCCCTGCTCCTCCTGGGTGCCTGCGCCACTCCGCCACCGGTTTCCGGAGGCAGTGCCCGTGGAGATTACCGATATGTCGAAAAATACCTGGATTGGCTGGTCGACCGCGAAATGTCGGATAACGACATCACTGGCCTGAGCATTGCACTGGTCGACGATCAAAGAGTGATCTGGCAAAAAGGCTATGGATACGCCGACCTGGAAAACAAGATTCCTGCCACACCGGAAACCGTGTACCGCGCCGGCTCGATCGCCAAGGTCTTTACCGCGGCAGCAACCATGCAACTGGCCGAGCAAGACAAGCTCGACATCGACCAGCCTCTGGTGGCTGCCTTGCCTGATTTCGCCATCAAGACCCGCTTCGCCAAAGCCGGTCCGGTCACGCCCCGCAACATCATGACGCATCACTCCGGCCTGCCCTCCAACTTCCTGCGCGGCATGTTCGTCCGCAATCCCGGCCACTTCGAAACAGTCGTCGAAGGACTGCGCGAAGAGCACCTGACTTTTCCGCCAAACTACGTTTTTTCTTACTCCAACGTCGGCATGGCGCTCCTCGGAGCAACCGTCCAGAAAGTCAGCGGCGAACCCTTCGAAAGCTACATGACTGAACATTTCTTCAAGCCGATGGAGATGAATCAGAGTCGTTTTGCATCGCGTGCAGTCGCGAAAGCATACGAAAACAATAAAGAAATCGAAGTTTTCTCTTTGCGCGACATGCCGGCGGCCAACCTGCTGAGCAACGTGATCGACCTCGGTCACTTCCTCAAGATGCAGTTTGCCGACGGGCACTATGGCGGCAAAAACATTCTCTCTGCCCGATCCGCCCATGAAATGGTGCGCATCCAGAATGCCAGCTTTCCCCTCGCCTTCAATTCCTACGTCGGACTCGGCTGGATGATGCACGGCATCGAAGTCCCCGGTGGCGGCCCGGTGGCCAGCCACGGTGGCTCGCTGCCCGACTCGCACAGCATGATGGCGATCCTGCCGGAGCACAAACTGGGCGTTGTCGTCCTCTCGAACTCCGCCAGCGCCCACCTTGCCGTCTCCAAAATCTCGGCCGAAGCCCTCCGCCTGATGCTCGAAGCCAAAACAGGCATCCATCAGGAGCCGGCCAAAACGGCTAAAACCAAAGAACGCGAACCGACTCCGGAAGAATTGCGTCAATTCAACGGCTACTTCGACACCCTGGTCGGCCTGAGCAAGATTTCGACAGACTCCGGCAGCATCGACGTCGACGTGGTTGGCCATCGTTTTCGCCTGATCGCCCATGAGGATGGACTGTTCAGCCTAAAATACAAGCTCTTCGGCATCATGCCGGTCAGCGTCGGTGCGTTCGAAGATATCCGCGTTTCGATGACGACCATCGATGGCCGCCAGATCGTTGTCGGACGCCTTGGCGGCGAATCAATGATGTTTGGTGAAAAGCTCAAGCCCGGCATCATTCCGGAACAGTTCCTGCAGCGCATCGGGCAATACGAGATCGTCGAGAAAATCGACGGCCCCACCCCCGAACGCATTGAACTGAAAGAAGAAAACGGCTTGCTGGTTGGCGAAGTACGTTTCGCCGAAAAACCAGACTTGCTGTTGCGGATCGGTTTCCAGCCGGTATCCGAAAATGAGGCCGTCACTGCCGGCCTGGGGAGTGGGCGCGGCGATACGCTGCGCCTGATTTATCAAGATAACGAAGCGCGCCTGGGCTTTTCAGGCCATCAACTTCGCAAAAAACTGAACTGAACCATGACCAACCTGCACCTTGAACTCAAGCAATTCATCATTGAAGCGATGAATCTCGAAGACATCTCTGTTGACGATATCGGGGATGACACTTCGCTTTTTGGCGATGACGGCCTGGGCCTCGACTCGATCGATGCACTTGAACTCGTCCTTGGCCTGAAGAAAAAGTACGGCATTGTGATTGAAGCCGGGGATGAAAAAACCCGACACTATCTGCGCTCGGTCAATACGCTGGTTGAGCTGATTCAATTGCGCGGCTCGACTGCAGCCTGACCCCGGTCAAAACACGACGCGGGGCCGGCTGCCACCTGTTCAGGACAGGGTGCTGATGGCTCCGCGAATCAAGCCGACTGCAATGCCTTCGATGGCGAAGTCGATTTCTTCGGGATTCACGATGATTGGCTGGTAATCGGGGTTTTCTGCGATCAGTTCAATCACGCCGTTCTTGCGCTGCAACCGCTTGACGGTAACCTCTTCATCGAGACGGGCAACGACAATCTGGCCATCGCGCGCCTGATTCGTTTTGTGCACGGCGATCAGGTCGCCGTCGAAAATCCCGGCGTCGATCATCGACAAGCCACGCACCTTGAGCAGAAAATCAGCCCGCGGGCTGAATAGCTGGGCATCGAGTGCATAGCGACCTTGAACATTCTCGACAGCAAGGATTGGAGAGCCGGCAGCAACACTGCCGATCAGCGGCAAACCCAGTTGTTCGATCAGGCGAATGCCGCGAGCCGAGCCTGGCTCCAGTGTAATAGCCCCTTTTTTGGCCAGCGCCTTGAGGTGATCTTCAGCCGCATTAGGTGAAGCAAAGCCAAAGGCGGTCGAAATCTCCATGCGGGTTGGCGGTGCGCCAAGAACCTCAAGCGTGTTTTTGATGAAATCGAGAATTTCCTGCTGCCGCGGCGTAAGTTTCATGGCCTGATCCCGTAAAATCCATTGGCTGTATTTTTGTACAGTATCGTTTTTTTGGCAAGCAAAGAATCCACTTCCGGGCAAACTGCTACCATTTCCAGCCCAGCGCTCCTGAACTTACAAACATGAAACTGCACGATATCGCGACAGGCTCCCGGTTCGAATACGACGGCCAGGTTTTCGTCAAAACCGGCCCGTTGACCGCAGCATCCGAGAATGGCGGCCAGCGAATCATTCCGCGCTATGCCGTGCTCAAACCACTCGACACCGCCACACCGGCAAGCACTGCCGCAGCCCGTGGGAAACTTGACAAAAAAACCGTTCTGGCGGCTTTCGACCATTTCTACCAACGCTGCAGCCCCTTGGTTGACCGTGCTGCGCTCCCGGAACTGGAAAGCGCCCGCCAGCGTTTCATTGCAGCACTCAAATAGCCCCTGCGAACCAATCCAGGCCGCATGTTGAGGATTTCCCTAACTGGCGGCCGGCTTTTCTTTTGCTAAGGTATGCGCCAAGCAAAAACTTAACTGGAGAACTGCCATGTACAAAACCATTCTGGTCGCCATTGACGACAGCGAAACCTCGCGCAGTGCCCTGGCCGAAGCCCTGCACATTGCCCGCACCAGCAATGCCAAGCTCTACATCAGCCACGTGGCCGATGAAACGATGCTCAATATGCACGGCCACGCGCTGACCAATGTCGTCAACCTTGAAGGCGCCGTTGCCAACATCATCCAGGCCGGACGTACCCTGCTCGACAAGGCCATGGCCCAGGCCGAAGGCGTCAATGCCGAGGCGCTGATTCTCGAAGCACGCAACCGCCGCGTCTCCGAAACCATTTCCGAAAAAGCCAAGGAACTCAATGTCGACCTGATCGTCATTGGTCGCCACGGTCAACGCGGCCTGGCCACCCTTATTCTCGGCTCGGTTGCCGAACAACTGGCCAAGATCGCCGACGCCTCTGTACTTCTCGTCAGGAAACACTAATGCCCCAGGACGCACGCCACAACGACCAAGACAACTTCTCCAAGGACGAACCTCTGCGGACCGACATCCGGCTGCTCGGCCGGGTACTCGGCGATACGGTCCGCACACAGGAAGGTGACTCCGTCTTTGAAATAGTGGAGCGCGTCCGCCAGACGGCCGTTCGCTTCGCCCGCAACGGCGACCCCGCTGCACGCGACGAACTGGCTGCCCTGCTTGATCCGCTGCCGCGCGACACGACCCAGTCCGTCGTTCGCGCCTTCAGCTATTTTTTGCAACTGGCCAACATCGCCGAAGACGAGCATCACATCCGTCGTCGCCGGGCTCATGACCTGGCCGGTTCTCCACCCCGCGAAGGCAGCCTGATTTTTGCCCTCGACGCACTGTCGACCGCGAAAGTTTCGCCCGAAGCGATTGCCGATTTCTTCGCCCACGCACTGGTTGCCCCGGTGCTTACCGCGCATCCAACCGAAGTCCAGCGCCAGAGTTTGATTCGCAATCACCGCGACATCGCCCGCCTGCTTGATCAGCGTGAACGCCTGCAGATGACGCCGGAAGAGGAGGCCGAGAACGATCTCGGGCTGGCCAATGCCGTATTGACCCTATGGCAATCGCGCATGCTGCGCCCGGTCCGCCTCAAGGTGCTCGACGAAGTGCGCAACGGCGTCACCTATTTCAAGGAAACCTTCTTCACCGAGTTGCCGCGCCTGTACATTCAGGCGACGCAGCAACTGCAGAAACGCTACCCGGAGAAAATCTGGGCCCTGCCGCCCTTCTTCCGTGTCGGCAGCTGGATCGGCGGCGATCGCGACGGCAATCCCTTCGTCACCGCCGAAATCCTGCGTGAAGCCCTGCGCCTGCAATCGGCCGCGGCACTCAATCACTATCTCGAAGAAGTTCATGAGCTGGGCGGCGAACTGCCGCTCTCCGACCTGCTGATCAAGGTCACACCGGAACTCGTGGCACTGGCCGAGCACTCGACCGACCATTCGCCGCAGCGCGCCGACGAACCGTATCGCCGCGCCCTCTCCGGCATTTACGCCCGCCTCGCCGCAACGGCCCGCAGCCTCGATCAGGTCGAGCCGGTGCGCCATGAAATCGGACAGGCTCCGGCCTACGAAACCCCGGAAGCCCTGCGCGCCGATCTCAAGGTACTGGCCAATTCGCTCAAGCTGAATGGCAGTGCCCAACTGGCCGGTGGTCGCCTGCGCCGCTTGCTGCGTGCTGTCCAGGTTTTCGGTTTCCACCTGGCGCCGATCGACCTGCGCCAGAACTCCGAAGTTCACGCCCGCAGCGTCGCCGAACTGCTCGCCGGTGCCGGTCGCTGCGCCGATTATGAGGCCCTGGCCGAGGTCGACCGCATCAAGCTGCTGGTCGAAGAAATCGCCACGCCGCGTCCGCTGTATTCGCCCTACCTGAATTATTCGGAAGAAACACAGGGCGAGCTGGCCATCTTCTTTGCCGCGCACGAACTGCGCCAGCGCTACGGTACGGCCGCATTGCCGAACTGCATCATCTCGAAAACCGACGGCGTTTCCGACCTGCTGGAACTGGCGCTGCTGCTCAAGGAATCCGGCCTGCTGCTGCCCGGCGCGACGCCGCGCCTGGATGTGAATATCATCCCGCTGTTTGAAACCATCGAAGACTTGCAAAAGAGCGCGGCGACGATGGCCGGCGTTTTCGACATTCCAGCCTACCGCGCCCTGATCGCCGGTCGGGGCGACGAGCACGAAGTCATGCTCGGCTACTCCGACTCCAACAAGGATGGCGGCTTCCTGACCTCGGGTTGGGAACTCTACAAAGCCGAAATCGAACTGGCCCAGGTCTTTGCCCGGCACCAGGTCCGTCTGCGCCTGTTCCACGGTCGCGGCGGCTCGGTTGGTCGCGGCGGCGGCCCGACCTACCACGCCATCCTGGCCCAGCCGGCCGGTGCTGTTTCCGGCCAGATTCGCCTGACCGAACAGGGCGAAGTCATCTCGACCAAGTACGGCAACCCGGACACCGGCCGCCGCAATCTGGAAGTCCTGCTCGCCGCCACGCTGGAGGCCAGCCTGACCGACCATGAAAACCAGGTCGAGCCAGCCCAGCAATTCCATGTCGTCATGGATGAATTGTCGGCCCGTGCCTTCAACGCCTATCGCGGTCTGGTCTATGAGACGCCCGGCTTTACGACCTATTTCCGCCAATCGACCGTTGTTTCCGAAATCGCCTCGCTGAACATCGGCAGCCGCCCGGCCTCACGCAAGGCTTCCGAGCGCATCGAAGACCTGCGGGCCATCCCTTGGGTTTTCAGCTGGGCACAATGCCGCCTGATGCTGCCCGGCTGGTACGGTTTCGGTTCCGCGGTCGACGGCTATTTGCAGGGCAATTCCGATGGCTTGGCAACGCTGCGCCGGATGGTCAAATCCTGGCCGTTCTTCAAGAGCCTGCTCTCGAACATGGACATGGTGCTGGCCAAAACCGATCTTGCCATTGCTTCGCGCTACGCCGAACTGGTTACCGATGCCGGCTTGCGCCAGCGCATCTTCAGCCGGATCGAAACTGAATGGGCGCTGACCCGCACGCATCTGCTGGCCATTCTCGAACAGGACGACCTTCTGGCTGAGAATCCGATGCTCAAGCGTTCACTGCAACTGCGCTCGCCCTACATGGATCCGCTCAACCACCTGCAAGTCGAACTGCTCAAGCGCCATCGTGCAGGCGACACCGACGAACGACTGGCCCGCGGCATCCACCTGTCGATCAACGGGATTGCTTCAGGTTTGCGGAACAGCGGTTAAATCGTCACTTTGTTACGGATATTTGATAATTCCGCATTTCCCTGAATATTTGTTTGGTTTATGCTCGCGCGCTAACCAAAAACAATATTCAGGGAGTGTCGGCGGTCATGGTCAATCACAAGGCCACCCGTTGGGTACGGGTACTGCTGCTAGCCACGATCGGCTACGGCTTTTTTGTCTTCCACGGGCTATCCAGCCACCTCAATCCATGGTCGCAGGCATTGATCAATGCGGCGGTCAAATACATCTACCCAGATGACGGACAAAAAGAGATCAGCGTTCTACTCTTCCGCGAAGAGAATCTAGCCGAATTAGGCACGCACTACCCTGTCCCTTACAAGCTTCACGCTGAAATTATCGAATCCCTGGCCAGCTATGGCCCGAAGGCTGTTTTCATCGATTTTGCATTCGTGGACAACCGTGACGACAAGAGTATCCGCGAGCTTTCTGCGGCACTATGCAGCCTGCACAATTCCGAACGCAAACCGAACATCTACCTGGCCGCCCCGGTTCTTCCCGACGGTTCGCTCAACATTGCCAGCGAACTACTCGATTGCGTCATTCCGGTCACCCCGGAGATGGATAGCAAGACAGGCGAAAGTGGTGTCCTGACCTATTTCAATGGTCGTGAATCGGATAAAAAATCCGGAAAATTCGTTCCCTCCGCAGCATTCGCCCTGGCCGAAGATCGTATCGGCCCTGCCAGCAAAGACTCTGAAAAACTGGAAATTGTCTGGGGCAAAGGCGTTGCACCACTGAACCTGAAGTGGATGGACTGTCGTGAAAAAGCCGACTGGGAATTGATCAAAGGACTGCTTTCCGATAACCCGAGCACGAACAAACTGCTCTGCCCCTACCATCGCACACTGAGCGTCAACCACTTGCTCAACTCTGCCGGCGACAAAGACATCGAGGCCGCACTTGAAGGCAAAACGATTTTCTACGGCGCCGGTTTCCGATTTACCGGGGATCGCGTCGAATCGCCGGTCTACGGCGAAATGCCCGGTGTTTACCTGCATGCAATGGCCTACGACAACCTTCTCACGCTGGGCAAGGATTACAAGCGCGCCGAACGCCATGGACTGTGGGTTGTCCTGATCGATGGCATCCTGCTGTTCACCGCCGCCTGGCTGCTGGTTTTCTTTCCTGCAGAAAAAGTTTCCGAATCGGACTCGCTGATCAAGTTCCTGGAATCTGCCCGCAAAAACATGGCGGGATTAGCCATCGGACTTATCACCATGTTCAGTGCGATCCACTGGGGGGGACTGGATATTGCAGCCCTGGTGGCGGCCGCCCTCTACCTTGCCTTCCGGATTGGCCTGCAACGTGACTGTGCCTTCGCCATTCTGGCTTTTTTGACACTAGGCACAACCATTCTTTGCTACATGACACTCAATCTGGGGCCACGCAACATTCTGGCCTTTCTCGCTTTTTTTGAAATTGTCGGCCACGCCCAAGAGTTTGCCGTAAAGCGGGCCGAAACTTACTTCACTCTTCGCCAGCGCTACGACAATCGCAAAGACGGGAAGGAATCCGCACTACCCAGAAAATGGGTAGGGTGGGATTACGTTGTCAGCCATTTTTTCTCAATTTTCCATTCACCTGAAGACCATCAGTCGAAAGCTCAGCCATGCAAAAAATTGCCTACTTGATCGCCCTCGCCCTGATCACTGCCGTTGCGGCGCCAACCCACGCCGGTGAGTCTGTCAAAGTCACCAAGTTGCGTAGCGCCAAAGTCATCATTTTTGACGCGCCGGAAGGCACGCAGATTGGTGAAGTCTTCCGTGAACAATACACACCGGGCGCCTGGACAGTCCGTAGCGAACCACAGCGCGGCTACGTCCAGATCGCAGGCGATGGCACGACTTTCTGGGTCAAGAATTTCGCCATCGATACTGACCGCCGAATTTCCTCAAGTGCAGAGTGCGGCGTCAAACTGGCCGGCAGTGAGCGCAAGATGGGCGCTACTCGGGGTTTGGGTGAGGAATGCAAATGATTCGCCGCTTGCTGCCCCTACTCGCCGCTGTTTCACTACTCGGCTGCGCAGGAAATGGCGGAGGAAAAATTGAGATTCCGCTGCTTGATTCCCCCGGTAGCAAAGCCCCCATATTCACCCAACTCACCCCTGGCAAACATGAAGCTTCGATCATGGCCATCGGCGGAGACCGTGACCTGGCTCGTGGTCAAAATGGCAGCCATCACACCATGGGCTATATCAATAGCAAGGATATCGAAACCTACCTGAACACCATTCGAAATCGGTTTGTGGCTGTCTCAGGCGTCACCGATGTCCCCGGCAAGGTAAAACTGACAGCTGATCTGACGCATGGGGCCAAAGCAACGGCCGATGGCAACATTTTCATTCCCATTACCTGGCTGCTGGATACGGAATCCGAGGATGCCCTGGCTGCCGTCATTGCGCACGAACTCAGCCATGTCCTGCTAAAGCACCAAAGCACCAATATCGTTGGCAGCATCCAGAAGAAACTGCAGAGCGGCCACGAGATGCTGCTCGGCCTGAAAATGGATGTTCGCAAGACGACGCAGCTTGGCAAAAAAGACAATAAAGCCCTGTTGGCTGCCCAAGTTTCAGTCGCCTTGGTCGACAACCTGATCATGCCCTCCTGGAACCGGCGCCAGGAAACCGAGGCCGACCTCCTTGCCGTCGATTTGATGATCCGCGCCGGTTATACACCGGATGGCATGGATGACATGTTGCAAACCATGAAAACAAGCGAGGAGAAGCAACAAAAATCCAGGGCTGCTATTGAAACCCAACTAAAGGAATTGGCTCTCCAAAATCCTGAACTTGCCGTAAAAAAAGCTCTTAGCACATTGATCGAGGATTTAAGTAACACTCACCCAGAAACCGAGAAGCGGCGCGAGGCAATCACTGACTATCGCGATAAGCATTACGCCGAAGCCCCCATCCCGGACTATTCATCCAGTGCAATAAAAAAACTCAAGGCCATGCGCTCGGTCGGCCCACTACTAAACAATTATCGGCACACACTGAAAGCACGAAACCGTCTCGATGAAGGTAACGTTCAGCAGGCTTACAGTGAGGCCTTACTGGGGGTCAAAGCGCCAACCGCAAAAGACGCGATACCTAACTGGATACTCTGGAAAACCGCTCACGCTGCAGGTAAGGATAGACTCCATCAGGATGCTCTGAGAAATGTCTTAAACAATTCCGAACCAATAAAAGCAGTCTATGAGGAAATTATTACTTCCGAAGAACAGGCTGGGCGGCATCAAATCGCGCTGAATTACGTCATAAAGGCACAGAAGGTTTTCGGTGATGATCCTGAATGGACGCCCCACAAAATACGACTGTTAAGCAAGCTTGGCCGCAAGGATGAAGCAAAACTTGAAACGGCAAAGTGCATTCTTGACACGCCGGAGCAAAAGCACAAGTGTCGTGAAGCAGCCAAATCCTAGACCGCTCAAGATTAGCGCTATCATTCCGCTTCCCTGGTTTTACGACAGTTTCCAATGATGCTCAAACGCACCGTATTTTTCGTTTCCGACGGCACCGGCCTGACCGCCGAGGCCCTTGGTCACAGTCTTCTGACCCAGTTCGAGGAAGTCGAATTCCGGCAAATCCGGATTCCCTTTCTCGACAGCATCGAAAAGGCCCAGGATGCGCTGGCCCGGATCAATGCCCAGAGCGAAGCCGATGGCATGCGCTCCATCGTGTTCACGACACTGGTCAATCCGGAACTGGCCAACATCGTCCATCAGGCCGATGCTTTCTGCCTGTCGTACTTTGAAAGCTTCCTGGCTCCGCTGGAAGCCGAACTCGGGCTGAAGTCGAGCCATACAGTTGGCCGTTCGCATGGCTCGGCCGAAAGCTCCGAGTACAAAAAACGAATCGAGTCGATCAATTACACCCTGGCGCACGATGACGGCATCACCGATCGCGATCTTGAGGAAGCGGATGTCATTCTGGTCGCCGTGTCGCGCTGTGGCAAAACGCCGACCTCTCTCTACCTGGCCATGCAATTCGGTTTGAAAGCGGCTAATTTCCCGCTCATTCCGGAAGACTTCGACCGCGGTCGACTGCCGGGAACGCTCGAAAAGCATCGCACGAAACTGTTCGGCCTGACCATTCAGCCCGAGCGCCTCGCCCAGATTCGCGAAGAACGCCGTGCTGGCAGCAAGTACGCCTCACTGGCCAACTGCCGGTTCGAAATTGCCGAGGCTGAAAAGATGATGCGCCGTGAAGGTATTCGCTGGCTCGACTCCTCAACCAAATCGATCGAAGAGATTTCGACCACGATTTTGCAGGAACTCAATCTGCGCTGATTGTTGGTCGTTGATATGTCAGCCATAACGCCGGCCTTCAGTGCCGGCGTTTTTCATTCGGGCAGTCAGTCAAGCCGGCGGCGCAGAGCCTCGAAAAGACAAATCGCCGCAGCAGCGCCGACATTGAGCGATTCGACGGCACCCGGCATGGGAATCTTGATGCGCAGGTCGGCGGCAGCGATCAGTTCAGGACTGACGCCCTGGCCTTCGGCACCGAAGATCCAGGCCAGAGGCGTTTGCCAGCGAGTTTCGTAGAGAGAAACGGCGCCATCCAGGCAAGTCACGGCAACCGTACCGCGATAATCGCGGACAGTAGCCACAAGATCGGCATCCTCGACGATATCGAGCACAAAGTGAGCCCCTTGCCCGGCACGCAGGACTTTCGGCGACCAGGCTGCGGCGCAGGCACTCGACAGCAGCACTTGCCGGACCCCTGCGGCAGCGGCCGTGCGTAACAGCGTGCCAACATTGCCCGGATCCTGCACACCGTCGAGTAAAACAGCATCATTTTCGAGGTCGACCGCGGCACGCGATTTGGGCTGGGCAACAACAGCCAACAAGCCACTCGGGGTATCGACCAAGCCGATTTCGCGCATCAGGCTATCGGCCAGAACGACGGTGTCACGTCCTGCGGTCAACCGGGAAATCTCATCAGTTTCCAGAGCAGATTCGGCAACCACCAGCGTTTCCACCAGACCACGCGCAGCCTCAAAAGCCTGAACCAGATGTACGCCATCGAGCAACGTCAAGCCAGTTTTGCGTCTTTCCCGACCGGACTCGGCAAGCTTCTTGAGTTGCTTGAAAAAAACGTTGTCGCGTGACTGAATCAGTTTCATAGCAACGACAGTTGTTTGGCGACCGGCCCAAAACTCTTGCGATGTACCGGCGATGCGCCATGCGCTTCGAGCGCAGCAAAATGCGCAGCGGTCGGGTAGCCCATGTGCCGGTCGAAACCGTATTGCGGATATTGCGCGTGCAGAGCCAGCATTTCCCCATCACGAACGGTTTTGGCAAGAATCGAGGCGGCGGCAATCGAGGCAATCTTGCCATCGCCTTTGACGACCGCTTCAGCCGGAATATCGAGGGACGGACACCGATTGCCATCGACCATCGCGCTGCTTGGCCGCACAGTCAAACCCGCCACAGCCCTCTGCATCGCCAGCATGGTCGCATGCAGGATATTAAGGCGGTCGATTTCCTCGACCGAGGCCGAGGCCACACACCAGGCGACGGCACGCTCGCGAATCAGGATAGCCAAAGCTTCGCGCTTTTTCTCGCTGAGCTTTTTAGAGTCGTTCAGTCCAGGGATTGGTTTGGCAGGATCAAGGATCACGGCAGCAGCCACCACCGTCCCGGCAAGCGGCCCGCGCCCGGCCTCGTCAATGCCGCAGACAAGACCGGGTGGAATGATCAGCTCAGGCATGCGATGACGGCATTGGCCGCCTTTTCGGCCGTGTTCTGACGCAACTGGTAGTGAATGTCGGTAAACGCCTCGGCGACGGCTTCGGCATTCTCCTTGTCTTCATACAATTTGATCAGGGCCTCGGCCAGATTTTCCGGTGTTGCCTGGTTCTGAAGGATTTCCGGCACGACTTCACGACCGGCCAGCACATTCGGCAGGCCGACAAAGGGCTGGTAGGCCATGCGCTTCATGATCCAGTAGGAAAGCTTGGCAATTTTGTAGGTAATTACCATGGGCCGCTTGATCAAGGCTGCTTCCAGCGTTGCCGTGCCGCTGGCGACCAGCGAGACATCCGCCGCACCCAGTGCATCCTGAGCATGACCAAAAAGCAGGCGGAATGGCAAATCGCCCGCTTGCAGCTTGTAAATTGCCATTTCAAACTGCAATCGTGTTTCTCGCGTGGTCAACGGCACGACAAACTGTGCATTGGGCAAAAAACGTTCGCGAATGATGCGTGCCGTTTCGACGAAAGTCTCGGCCATTGCCTCAAGTTCGCCGCGACGACTGCCGGGCAGCAAGGCGAAGACCGGCACATCCTGCGGCATCTGCAGCTTTTCGCGGACAGCCCGTTTGTTGGTTTCCATCGGAATGATGTCAGCCAGCGGATGACCGACATAGGTCACAGGAATACGGGCTTTTTCGTAGAGCGGCGGCTCCATGGGAAAGAGCGCCAGGACACGGTTGACCGCACGACCGATTTTCTTGATGCGACCGCCGCGCCAAGCCCAGATCGAGGGACTGACATAATGAACAGTCGGTACCCCGGCAGACTTCAAGCTGCTTTCCAGACCCAAGTTGAAATCAGGCGCATCGACACCGATAAAAATATCCGGCCGCTGGTCGAGCAGACGCTTTTTGAGCTGGCGCCGGATGCCTGAAATTTCGCGATAGTTTTTCAAGGCATCGACATACCCCATGACCGACAGCGACTCCATCGGCCACCAGGCATCAAAGCCCTGCCCCTGCATTTTTGGCCCGCCGATACCGAAGAAAACAGCATTCGGCAGCTTGGCCTTGAGCGCAGCAATCAAATGGCTGGCCAGCAGATCCCCTGAGGGCTCTCCGGCCACCATCGCAATTCTCACTACGCCAGTCATCAGCGAATGATGCCGCGCTTCGACATCTCGAGGAAATCGACAAAACGCTGCACATCGGGCTGAGTCTTGGCATCCTCGAACAACTTGGCCTTGGCCTCTTCAAGCAACAGACCAGATTTGTAGAGCGTCCGGTAAGCCCGCTTCAAGGCAAGCAGTGATTCTGCCGTGAAGCCACGACGCTTGAGCCCTTCAACGTTGATGCCGTATGGCTGGGCGGTATTCCCAGCTGCCATCAGATAGGGCGGGACATCCTGGAGAATGACCGTGCCGACCGCCGTCATGACATGCGCCCCGACGCGACAGAACTGATGCACCCCGGTGTAGCCACCAAGAATCGCCCAGTCTTCGACAGTCACGTGTCCGGCCAGCTGCGCATTGTTGGCAAAAGTGGTTTTGTTGCCGACCTGGCAATCGTGCGCGATATGCACATAGGCCATGATCCAGTTATCGTCACCGATCTTGGTCACGCCTACGTCCTGGATAGTACCCAGGTTGAAGGTGCAAAATTCGCGGATCGTGTTGCGGTCGCCGATTTCCAGACGCGTCGGCTCACCGGCGTATTTTTTGTCCTGCGGCACTTCGCCAAGCGAGCAGAACTGGAAAATACGGTTGTCGCGACCAATCCGGGTATGCCCCTTGATCACGACATGCGAACCGATGACAGTGTTGTCACCGATCTCGACATTCGGACCGATCAGGGAAAAAGGACCGATCTCGACATTGGCGCCGATTTTGGCACCCGGATCGATGATGGCTGTCGGATGGATCATCTCAGACATCCCGCTTGGCGCACATCAAGGTTGCTTCGGCAACAACCTGGCCATCGACACGGGCTTCAGCCTTGTACTTCCAGATACCGCGCATCTGGCGAAGAATGTCGACATGCAGATGCAATTGGTCACCAGGCATGACCGGCTTCTTGAAACGGCATTCATCAATCCCGACGAAGTAGAAAACCGAATTGGGGTCAGGCTTCGACTCCATGGTTTTGAACGACAGGATGCCAGCTGCCTGAGCCAGCGCTTCCATGATCAGAACACCAGGCATGACCGGGTGATGCGGAAAATGGCCGACAAAATACGGCTCATTCATGGTGATATTTTTGTAGGCGTGAATCGATTTGCCGGCTTCCACGTTGACCACACGGTCAACGAGCAGGAAGGGATAACGATGCGGCAGGTGCTCTAAAATTTCATGAATATCCATTTAATCAACCCTCTACATTAATATTTTTAAGTTTTTCTCAAGTTCGGAGACACGCTCGGCCAACTTGGCGAGATGCCTGATCTGGGCTGCGTTGTGCAGCCAGTTGCCATGCTCTTCCAGCGGAAAAACGCTGGTGTATTGCCCAGGCCTGGTGATGTTCTTCATTACCAGGGAACCGCCGGAAATCACCGCACCGGAAGCAATCGTCACGTGCCCTGCAATCATCGCCGCTCCGCCAACGATTACCTTGTCCTGCAAGGTCACACTGCCGGCGATTGCCGCACAGGCAGCGATGACGCAGTGCTTGCCGATGATGCAGTTATGGCCGATCTGAATCTGGTTATCAATCTTGCAACCATCACCGATCACCGTATCGTCAAGCGCACCGCGGTCGACCGTGGTACTGGCCCCGATTTCAACATCATTCCCGATAATCACCCGGCCGATTTGAGGAATCTTGACCCATTCCCCTTTGTCCGGTGCAAAGCCAAATCCATCTGCCCCGATAACGACACCGGAATGGAGAATCGTATTGCATCCGATTTCACATCCCTGATAAATGCTGACATTGGGGTACAGCACACAGCCATCACCGATTTTCACGTCATCGGCAATCACACAACCGGCATGAATCGTCACGTTCTCGCCAAGTACCACACCAAGACCGATACTGACCTGCGGCCCAATGCTCGCCGAAGCCGGCACAGCAGACGCTGCGCATGCACTCGGATGAATGCCAGGCAAAAACGAGGAACGTGGATTAAGCAAGGTGGCAACGCGCGCATAGTAAGCGTACGGATTTGCCGTAACGATACGCGGCCGATCGATAGAATCGGCAAACTCGGGCGCGACAATGACGGCTGAAGCGCGCGTCGTCTGCAATTGGCTTTTGTATTTCAGGTTGGCCAGAAAGCCAATTTCGCCCTCACCGGCAGAGGCCAGTGTAGCAACCTGATGGATCACCGTTTTGGCATCACCAAATACATCGCCGCCCAAAAGGGCGGCGATTTCAGCCAGGGAAAGAGCAACACCCCGGGCTGCCGGCATTACTTGCCTTCAGCAAGTGCCTTGATCACGCGCTCGGTGATGTCCAGCTTGGGGCTAACCCAGACCACATCCTGAAGAATCAGGTCGTATTTATCGGATTCAGCGATCTGCTTGATGGCCTTGTTGGCCTTCTCGATCACCGCAGCGTTCTCTTCGTTCTGACGCAGATTCAGGTCTTCACGGAATTCGCGCTGTTTGCGCTGGAATTCGCGCGACAACTCGCCAAACTCTTTTTCCTTGGCGCGACGATCACTTTCCGCCATGGTGACAGAGTTTTTCTCGAGATTTTCCTGCAGCCCTTGCAATTGCTTGGCCATACGCTGCAAATCCTGATCCCGCTTGGCAAACTCACCTTCGAGCTTCTTGGCTGCCTTCTGTGCAGCTGGTGCATCACGGAAAATGCGCTGAGTATTGACGTAACCAACCTTCAACTCGGCTGCACTCGCACCCGTAACAAACAATGCAGACATCAACGATGCCAGAACAAGGCTTTTAACTTTCAACTTGAGACTCCTGAATCAAAAAGTGGTACCCAACTGGAACTGGAAAGATTCGGTCTTATCCGTATCCTGCTTATTGATGGGCATACCATAACTGAACTTTAACGGACCAATCGGCGAAATCCAAGCTGCAGAAAGACCTGTAGAGTAGCGCAAATCACTGATCGCCATGGTTTCTCCCTTACCGTACACTTGGCCAGCATCAAAGAACCAGCCCATACGGAAACTTTTTTCCATGCCAGGAATTCCCCAGAGCAATTCAGCATTACCAACCAAACGGCGGTTACCACCGATACGATATTGTGACCCATTGGAATCTGTCGTAATTGGACCGAGACTTGATGTCTTGTAGCCACGAACAGAACTGACGCCACCACCATAGAAATTTTTGTAAAACGGCAATCCATCCCCGGCAAACCCATCGGCATACCCGACTTCACCATTAAGCAAAATGGTGAACACCTTGTTCAATGGAATGTACCGCTGTAACTGGTAGTTGGCGCGGTAGTAGGTCAAATCACCACCGGGTACCGAAACCTCGACACCAGCTTTCTGGAAGGTTCCTTTGGTCGGAAAAAAATAACTGTCTTTTCCATCACTGACCCAATTGGCCGTAACCGGAATAGATATATTTGTATCCCCGAACTCCTTGACGAAATCCTTGTAGTACTGAGGACTGTCGCTATAGGTCGTGATTGATGTGGTGTCCAGCCCAACGCCAAAACTCAACGACTCTTTCTCGCCAATCGGAAAACCGAAGCGAAGTCCGCCACCAGTGGATGCTGAGCTGTAATTGGCAATTGCCGTTGATGTCGTATTCACCGTCCGGTGGTACACATCGAAGCCTTGACTGATGCCATCAAGTGTGAAATACGGATTAGTATATGAGAAAACGTAGGTTCTGTAGGATTTAGCTGAGTTAACCTGGATCGATACGTTATTCCCGCTCCCCAGAAAATTATTCTGTGCCACGGAAGCAGAAAGAATAATTTTATCTGTACTTGAGGTACCGAGCCCAAGCATCAGGTTTCCGGTCGGTTTCTCAACCACATTCAAATTGACATCAAGTTGATCAGCCGTTCCCTGAACAGCCGGGGTTTCAACTGCAACCTCGGTAAAGAAGCCAAGTTTATCAAGACGCTGCTTGGATGTGGTTACACGGTCTGAGTCATACCAACCACCTTCCATCTGACGGATTTCACGCCGAATAACTTCGTCGCGTGTTTTTGTATTACCCGTCACATTGATCCGGCGAACATAAACCCGCTTGCCCGGATCAACAAAAATGGTGAAAGCGACCTTGCGCTTTTCCTTGTCGATTTCCGGGGAGGCATTGACATTGGCGAAGGCATAGCCTTCCTTGCCCAGACGATCGGCAATAGCCTTGGTCGAATCATTCAGGCGTTCACGAGAAAAAACATCGCCCGCCTTGACTGTCACCAATTTGCGCAGTTCAGCTTCGCTCAGGGTGAAATCACCCGCCAATTTAACTGACGACACCTGGTAGCGATCGCCTTCGTTCAGATTGGCAGTGATGTATACATCCTGCTTGTCTGGAGAAATGGAAACCTGCGTTGATTCAACAGCAAATTCCAGATACCCCTGATTCATATAGAACGACTTCAGCTTCTCCAGGTCAGCAGAAAGCTTCTGGCGGGAATACTGATCATTCTTCGTGTACCACGTCAGCCAACCCGGCGTGGTCAGTTCAAATTGCTTGAGCAACTCTGTCTCGGTGAACGCCTTGGCACCGACAAAATTGATTTGTTTGATCTTGGCGGCAGCACCTTCTTCGATATTGAAGTTGATACCGACCCGGTTACGCTCAAGCGGCGTCACGGTGGTTGTGATATTCACACCGTACTTGCCGCGAGTCAGGTATTGCCGCTTCAGTTCCTGCTCGGCCTTTTCAAGCAAAGCACGGTCGAAAATTCGCCCTTCGGCAATCCCGGTTTCCTTGAGCGCCTTGACGATGACGTCCTTGTCGAATTCTTTCAGGCCGACAAAATCAAGTTGGGCAATCGCCGGTCGTTCCTGCAGGACGACGACCATAACGCTCCCATCGACCTCGATGCGAACATCCTTGAAAAATCCGGTCGCAAACAGAGCCTTGATCGACTGTGCAGCTTTTTCGTCATCCAGCGTATCGCCAACCTTGACCGGCAAATAGCTGAACACGGTACCAGCTTCGGTACGCTGTATCCCTTCAACACGGATGTCCTTGACCGCAAAGGGTTCGAATGCCAGCGCGGGCATGGCAAAAACGCTGGCGATCAGGACTGACAACAGGGATTTTTTCATCATTCAGCCGAAAAACAGGCGGTTCAGGTCGTTAAAAAATGCGAAAGCCATCAGGATAAAAAGAAGGGACATTCCAACTCGCTGCCCTATCTCCATCGCACGCTCGGATAACGGCCTGCGCCTGACGACTTCGATCATATGATACATCAAATGCCCACCATCAAGCACCGGGACAGGCAGCAGATTCAACACACCAAGACTGATGCTGACCAGCGCCATGAACTTGATGTAATAGTCGAATCCAAGCTTGGCTGACTGACCGGCGTAGTCTGCAATAGTGACCGGCCCGGAAAGGTTCTTCCACGAAACCTCCCCCGTCAACATTTTGCCCATCATAACCAGGCTGAATACAGACTTATCCCAAGTTTCAACCAGCGCCTTGCTTCCCGCCTGGAAGAAATCATAACGGACAAATGCACGCACCTCGCGATGCGCTTCCCCTGTCTCAGCTACACCAATACCAATTTTCCCTACGCTGCGGCCGCGCTCGGAAACCAGCTCCGGCTGGACATCAAGCATCAGTTGACCGGACGGCCGCTGGACTTCGAAATGCAGCAGACGGCCGTCGGAGTCACGAATTTTCACAACCAGTTCATACCAGGTTGAAATTGGCTGACCATCGACAGAGAGAATGCGATCTCCGCTGAGCAGACCGGCCCGCTCAGCAATACCGCCACCGAGCACCTTGCCAATCACCGGCGGCAACTTGGGACGATAAAAGTTAATTCCAAGGCGCTCAAGCGCGTCCCCTTCCCAGCCTTTATCGGAAGCTGCCGACAAGGCAAGACGGCGCACACTGATTTCCTGCTGCTCGTTGATGACTTCAAGTTCTACGCTTTCCTGCTCCACCGCCTTTTGCAGCAAAGCCCAGCGCAAATCATTCCAGGTGGCTACTGGCTGACCATCGAGCGCACGAACCTGATCGCCATTGTTGATGCCGGCCATGGCTGCTGGGGTTCCGACGGCAGGCATCCCGAGAACCGGCAACAACTCCTGGCTCCCGGTCATGAATATCACCCAGTAAAGCAGGATGGCCAGTACAAAATTCGCCAGAGGTCCGGCAACTACAATCAGACTGCGCCGACCGACTGTTTGGCGATTGAACGTACGGTGCAATTCGTCGGCAGGAACATCGCCCTCTCGTTCGTCAAGCATCTTGACGTACCCCCCCAGGGGGAAAATGCTGACAGCCCATTCGGTACGATCAGTCCCGCAGCGCTTTTGCCAGAGAACTTTGCCGAAACCAAGGGAAAAACGAAGAACCTTGACACCACAGAAACGCGCCGCCAGGTAATGGCCCAATTCGTGAACGGCAATCAGAACAGCCAGAACGAGCACAAAGGCAGCAAGATAAAACAGGAAATTACTCACGCGAAACGCTGTTCCAGAACCATTTTCGTTGCCAGCGAACGAGCATTGGCATCAGCCTCCAGCACATCAGCCAGACTTCCCTCCGGACCGGCCGGCAAGGCATTCAGCACAGCCTCATTGAGCCGGGCGATTCCCAGGAAAGGCAATTTCCGGGACAGGAAAGCGTCGACCGCAATCTCGTTGGCGGCATTCAGGATGGCGGATGCTGTTCCACCTTGATTGAGAACATCGTATGCCAGCTGCAAACAACGGAAACGCTGAAAATCGGGTTCGGAGAAATCCAGTCTGCCGATCTTGAATAAATCAAGAGGCTCGACGCCAGCGTCAATCCGCTCGGGGTATGCCAGCGAATAAGCGATCGGAGTCCGCATATCCGGATTCCCCAATTGAGCCAGCACGGAACCGTCGGCATACTCCACCGCCGAATGAATCACACTCTGCGGATGCACCACAACCTGGATGGATGCCGGTGAGGCAGCAAACAACCAATGCGCCTCGATGACCTCCAATCCCTTGTTCATCATCGTTGCCGAGTCGACTGAAATTTTCCGCCCCATCACCCAATTCGGGTGAGCACACGCCTGTTCGGGCGTGACATTCGACAGCGCCTCAAGCGGTGTATTACGGAAAGGCCCTCCCGAGGCGGTCAGCAAAATCCGGCGTACTCCACAAGCGTCCAGTCCTCGTGCAAAATCAGCCGGCAAGGCCTGAAAAATGGCATTGTGTTCGCTGTCGACCGGGAGAAGCGTCGCACCATGTTCGCGCACAGCACGCATGAACAACTCGCCGGCCATGACCAGCACTTCCTTGTTGGCCAGCATGATTTTCTTACCAGCGCGCGCAGCGGCCAGTGTTGGCTCAAGGCCCGCAGCACCGACAATCGCCGCCATGACGGCATCGACTTCGGGCAGCGAAGAAAGCTCGATCAGCGCATCAACACCGTGCAGCACTTCTGTGGCAAGCCCGGCCGCTTGGCAGCGCTGACGCAAGTCACCCGCCAGGGCTGCATCGCGCAATACGGCAAAACGCGGCTTGAACTCCAGACATTGCTCGAACAGCTTATCGACCTGCCTATGCGCACACAGCGCAAAGGCCCGATATCGGTCCGGATGGCGTCGAATGACGTCGAGCGTACTAACGCCGATCGATCCAGTGGCACCAAGTACAGTGATGTTCTGCATTTTCATGATGCGCCGTGACTGATTAGCAGCCAGAGCAATGCAACCACCGGCAACGTTGAAGTCAGGCTGTCAATCCGGTCAAGCACACCGCCATGGCCTGGCAAAACATTGCTGCTGTCCTTGATGCCAGCCTTGCGCTTGAGCAGCGACTCATAAAGATCGCCAATAATACTGATCGTGGTAATGCCGAGAAGGAGCAGAACCCATAGAGGCAGAGCTGGCGATTCGAGCGAAAAGGCAGCACGAACGACCAGACCGTAGATCACGACGCCGACAGCGGCCCCCACAGCCCCTTCCCAGGTTTTCCCCGGACTGATGGTGGGTGCCAGCTTGTGCTTGCCGAAAGCCTTGCCTGAAAAATAAGCAGCAATATCAGCCATCCAGACAACGGCAAAGATTGCCAACAATACCGCCGGGCCGAGAATGCGCAACTGGACCATGGCCAGCCATGTCGGCAACAGCACGACAGCCCCCACCAGCAAGCCGACCACGCCTCCCTGAAGCGCCCATTTGTTGTGCAACCAGAATGGCATGACCAGACACCAGAAGATGGCGGCAAGGCCATAAAACAGGAAAACCCAGGGTTGAGCGACGTCGACCGTAGCCCCCACCCCCATGGCCCCGGGAAAAGCAAACGAAACCGCGGCGCAGATCAGGGCGGTTGCGACGCCTAATGTGCGCCGTGCAGGCTCCTGCCAACCGAGCAAGGCGCCCCACTCCCAAGCAGCGACACCGATAAAGGCAGCAACCAGCAACGCCCAATCCGCCTGCGGCAACATGAAGATGCTCGGCAAAAGAAGCGCCATCAAAACCAGCGCCGTGATCACACGGGTTTTAAGCATTGTTTTTTTCCACCAGCTGCTCGCTGGTTCGACCGAAACGGCGTTCGCGCTGCTGATAGGAAGCTATCGCCTTGTCAAATTCAGCAGTGTTGAAATCCGGCCAGAGTGTCGGCGTGAAATAAAGCTCGGTGTACGCCAATTGCCAGAGGAGAAAATTACTGATTCGCTCTTCGCCGCCAGTGCGAATGAAAAGATCCGGTTCCGGCGCGTAGCTCATCGACAACCAAGGTTCCAGATCAGCCTCTGTCCAGCCAGCGTGTTTTTCCGGCTGCGCCGCAAGCATGCGATTAACTGCCTGCATGATGTCCCAGCGACCACCATAATTGGCCGCAATCGTCAGTTCAAGGCGAGTGTTAACTGCAGTCTTGTCCTGCGCATCGAGAATCAACTGCCGGAGGCGTGCATCAAAGGGCGAAAGATCACCAATAATCCGCAACCGGACACCATTTCGATCCAGCTTCTCGACTTCCTGCTCGAGCGCCTTGACGAAAAGCTGCATCAACAGGGAAACCTCGTCCTGCGGTCGACGCCAGTTTTCAGATGAAAATGCAAACAGGGTCAGGTGCTGGATGCCGCGCTCAAGACAGGCGCGAACCATTTCGCGAACCAGTTCGACGCCTTTGACATGACCGGCAACGCGCGGCAAAAAGCGTTTTTTGGCCCAGCGGCCATTGCCATCCATGATAACGGCGACGTGCCGTGGAACGGCAGCCGCCTCGGGAACCTGACGTGTCGAACTGGAGAATAGTGCCATCAAGTCGAAACCGACTGAGTCAGCAAACGACTCAAACCTGCATCAGCTCGGCCTCTTTCGCGGCGAGCATCTTGTCGACTTCAGCAATGGATTTATCGGTCAGCTTCTGTACGTCGTCCTGAGCGCGACGCTCGTCATCCTCAGGAATTTCGCCCTTCTTCAGCGCATCCTTGAGGTGATTGTTGGCATCGCGACGTAGATTGCGAATCGCCACCTTGGCAGCCTCGCCTTCGGTCTTGACAACCTTGATCAGGTCACGGCGACGCTCTTCGGTCAACGCCGGCATCGGGACGCGTATCAGATCGCCCTGCGATGACGGATTCAGACCCAGATCGGAGTCACGAATGGCCTTCTCGACCTTCTGTGCCATACCTTTTTCCCAAGCCTGTACGCCGATCGTACGTGCATCAACCAGGGTCACGTTGGCGACCTGATTTACCGGCACCATCGAGCCGTAGTAATCGACCTGAACGTGGTCAAGCAGGCCCACATGGGCGCGACCGGTACGGATTTTCTGGAGATCGTTCTTGAGCGACTCCAGGGTTTTGAGCATTTTGCCTTCGGCAGTTTTCTTGAGTTCAGCAATCATCTTGTTCTCCCTCAGCAATAGACCAGCGTACCTTCATCTTCACCGCAGACCACGCGCTTCAGCGCGCCGGACTTGAAAATGGAGAATACATTGATCGGCAATTTTTGATCGCGGCAAAGCGCGAAAGCGGTTGCATCCATCACCGCCAGATTCTTGGAGATCGCCTCATTGAAGCTGATCTTGTCATAACGCGTGGCCGATGGGTCTTTTTTCGGGTCAGCCGAATAAATACCGTCCACCTTGGTGGCCTTGAGCACGATTTCCGCGCCGATTTCCGAGCCGCGCAGTGCTGCAGCGGTATCGGTTGTAAAAAACGGGTTGCCGGTTCCAGCACCGAAGATGACGACCTTACCTTCTTCGAGATAGCGAATCGCCTTGCCGCGGATATAAGGCTCAACTACTTGTTCAATATTTAACGCCGACTGCACGCGGGCGTTCAAACCACCCTGGCGCATGGCATCGGACAAGGCCATGGCATTCATTACCGTGGCCATCATGCCCATGTAATCGGCGGTAGCGCGATCCATCCCGGTGGCCGTACCGGCCATGCCGCGAAAGATGTTGCCGCCGCCAATCACGACGCCAATTTCCACACCCATGTCAGACACCCCCTTGATCTCCGCGACAATACCCGCAATCACTTGCGGATTGATGCCGTAGGCGTCATTGCCCATCAGGGCCTCGCCGGAGAGTTTCAGGAGAATGCGCTTGTACTTGGGTGCGGTCATGGCGTTATTCCTTGATTACTTACTTCTTGGCAGCAGCGGCAGCAGCTTGAGCGGCAACTTCAGCAGCGAAGTCGTCAACCTTCTTTTCGATGCCTTCACCAACCAGGAACAGGCTGAAGCCAGCGACGGAAGCGCCCTTGGCCTTGAGCAGCTGCTCGATGGTTTGCTTGCCGTCTTCAGCCTTGACGAACACTTGACCCAGCAGGGTCACGTCCTTCAGGTACTTCTGAACGGTACCTTCGGCGATCTTTTCGAGCATCGCTTCCGGCTTGCCGGCTTCGCGGGCCTTTTCGATGGCAACGCGACGCTCGGTGTCGAGCAGGTCAGCGGAGACACCGGAGGCATCCAGGGACTTCGGCTTGGATGCAGCGATATGCATCGCCAGATCCTTGCCCAACTGTTCATCACCACCGATCACATCAACCACGACACCAACCTTGGCGCCACCGTGGATGTACGACTGCAGCTTGCCCTTGGCTTCGAAGCGGACAAAACGACGGATCGTCATGTTTTCGCCAATCTTGCCAACCAGAGCGGAACGGGTCGATTCGACCGTGCCTTCGCCCATCGGCAGAGCCGACAAAGCTGCGACGTCAGCCGGATTGTTGCTGGCAACCAGGGCGGCACTGCCGTTGGCCAGCGCGATGAATTCGTCGTTCTTGGCAACGAAATCGGTTTCGCTGTTAACTTCGATCATGGCACCGGTCTTGCCGTCAGCACTGATGCTGACTGCAACGATACCTTCAGCCGCGATACGGGCAGCAGCCTTGGAGGCCTTGTTGCCCAGCTTGACGCGGAGGATCTCTTCAGCCTTGACCATGTCGCCATCAGCTTCGGTCAACGCCTTCTTGCATTCCATCATGGGTGCGTCGGTCTTGCCGCGCAGTTCTGCCACCATGCCTGCGGTAATTGCTGCCATATTATTCTCCTGAGCTTTTAAAACAGGCGGAGCTTAGCGCCCCGCCATTGCAACCTTATTGCGCTGCTTCTTCCTGGACTTCGACGAACTCGTCGTCGCCACCAGCAGCAACAATTTCCTGAACCACCTGGTTACGGCCTTCGAGGATGGCATCAGCCACGCCGCGGGCGTACAACTGGATAGCGCGGGAAGAGTCGTCGTTACCCGGAATAACGTAGGAAACGCCTTCCGGAGAGTGGTTGGTGTCAACCACGCCGATGACCGGGATACCCAGCTTTTCAGCTTCGGTAATGGCAATTTTGTGGTAGCCGACGTCGATAACGAAGATAGCGTCCGGCAGGCCGGCCATATCCTTGATGCCGCCGATAGACTTCTGCAGCTTTTCCATTTCGCGACGGAAGGTCAGCGCTTCCTTCTTCGGCATACGTTCGATTTCACCGGCTTCAACGGCGATTTCCATATCCTTCAGACGCTTGATCGAGGTCTTGACCGTCTTGAAGTTGGTCAGCATGCCGCCGAGCCAACGCTGATCAACGAACGGTGCGCCAGCGCGCTGGGCTTCCTGAGCGAGGATTTCGCGAGCTTGACGCTTGGTGCCAACGAACAGGATGTTGCCGCGATTGGCGGACAGCTTCTTCACGAAAGCCATGGCTTCGTTGTACTTAGCCAGGGTCTTTTCGAGGTTGACGATGTGAATCTTGTTGCGGGCACCGAAGATATACGGGGCCATCTTGGGGGACCAGAAACGGGTTTGGTGACCGAAGTGGACACCGGCTTCCAGCATTTCGCGCATGGTAACGGACATAGTAAAACTCCTTAAGGGTTAAACCTCCACCCGCCAGAAACGCCTGCCAAATCAATAAATTGGCAAACACCCTTAATCGGCGGATGTGTGGATTTGATCGCATGCACCACGCATACGACCTGTTTTTTCGGGCATTCCCGCCCAGAAAAACCTGACGATTATAGCAGCAGAACCGTCGACTTTAAAGCTCAATAACCATTTTGCTTGAGTGCCAGCAACTGCAGCATGCGCGCCAGATAGGGCTGCCAGTCGGGCATCTGCAAGCCAAAGTCGGACTCCAGGCGAGCGCAGTCGAGCCGCGAATTGGCCGGCCGCACGGCTGGCGTCGGATATTCCGGCGTCGTAATCGCACGAATAGCATCCGGTTTGAGGCGCAAAACGAATCCTGGCATCTGCTCGGCCAACTGAAGAATCGTCGTCGCAAACGCATGCCAACTCACCGGATTCGCCGCGGCCAGATGATAAAGACGGTTTTCGCCCTTTTCGAGCCGTTGACCGCAACGCGTCATCGCCAAGGCAATACCAGTGACCGTAGCAATCAGCGCCGCCGGTGTCGGCGAGCCGACCTGGTCATCAACCACACCCAGGGAGTCACGCTCACGGGCGAGACGCAAAATCGTTTTGACGAAATTATTGCCGCGCGCGCCAAATACCCAGCTGGTACGAAAAATAAGTGACTTGCCTCCTGCCGCCCGAATTGCTTCCTCGCCAGCCAGCTTGGTATGTCCATAGACGCTTTGCGGTGCTGTCGGGTCGGACTCGACATAGGCGGAGCTCTTGCGTCCGTCGTACACGTAATCGGTCGAGTAATGGACCAACAACGCATCAAGCCGCAACGCCTCTTCTGCCAGAATAGCCGGCGCTTCGGCATTGATCCGGCGTGCCAGCGCAGGTTCGGACTCAGCCTTGTCGACTGCGGTATAGGCCGTCGCATTGACAATCACTCCCGGACGGACCGCCCGGACAACTGCGCGAATCTGCTCGGGATCTGCCAGATCGCACTCGGCACGACCGCAGGCAACAACCTTGCCGTGCGGCGCGAGCGAGCGCTGTAATTGCCAGCCGACCTGGCCATCCTTGCCGAGCAGCAGAATACTCATCGTCACCACCTGCGTTCTTGAAAGGCCGGAAGTATGCCATTACAAGGCGCCCCTTGCTTTGAGAAACAGGAGGCATCCTTTATCCTTGGGACTTCCCCAAACGTTTGATAGAACAGCCATGAGCATCAGCATCAAGACGCCTGAAGAAATCGAAAAAATGCGCGTCGCCGGGCGCCTCGCCTCCGAAGTTCTCGATTACATCGAGCCTTTCGTCAAGGTCGGCGTCACCACCGAAGAACTCGACCGCCTCTGCCACGACTACATGGTCAATGTGCAGGATTGCATTCCCGCACCACTCAACTACGCACCGTCAGGCTACGACCCTTATCCCAAGTCGATCTGCACCTCGATCAACCAGCAAGTTTGCCACGGTGTGCCGAGCGACCGCGTGCTCAAGAACGGCGACATCGTCAATCTCGACATCACGACGATCAAGAGCGGTTACCACGGCGACACCAGCCGGATGTTCATCGTCGGTGAAGGCTCGATCCAGGCCAAGCGGCTTTGCGAAATCACCTTCGAATGCCTGTGGCTGGGAATTTCGGTTGTCCGGCCCGGCGCCTTCCTGGGCGATATTGGCGCAGTCATCCAGAAGCACGCCGAGAAGAACGGCTACTCAGTCGTTCGCGAATTCTGCGGTCACGGCATCGGGGCCAACTTCCACGAAGACCCGCAGGTCGTGCATTACGGGAAGACCGGTACCGGCCCACGCCTTGAGGCCGGGATGATGTTCACCATCGAACCGATGATCAATGCCGGCAAAGCCGCCATTCGTGAGATGAATGATGGCTGGACCATTGTCACCAAGGATCGCAGCCTTTCGGCACAGTGGGAACACACCCTGCTGGTCACACCCACCGGCTACGAAATCATGACACTGTCGGCTGGCTGCCGCCCGAAACCGGACTGGATCGGCTAATGAGCATCGATGTCGGCGCCCTGCGCGAAGAAGTCAAAGCCTTTCGCAAAACCCTGCAGGAAAACTATGCCAGGGACGGCGACGCGCTCGCCTTGCTGCATGCTCGCAGCAACCAGGTCGATAGCGTACTGACCCGGCTGTGGCAGGCGCAGGATTTTCCGGCTACGCTGACACTGGCTGCCGTTGGCGGCTATGGCCGCGGAGAGCTCTACCCGGCCTCCGACATCGACTTGCTGATCCTGTTGCCGCAGGAACCCAATGCCCAACTCCAGGAAAAACTCGAACGCCTGATTGGCTATTTCTGGGACATCGGCCTGGAAATCGGCCACAGCGTCCGGACCATCCAGGAGTGCCTGGACGAAGCAGGCAACGACATCACCGTCCAGACCGCGCTGCTCGAAGCTCGCTTGCTGACCGGCAACGAAAAGCTGTTCTCGACCTTTCAAAAGCGCCTGCGCGGCAATCTCGATCCGCTGGTGTTCTTCGAAGCCAAGCGTCTTGAGCAGCAGGAGCGCTACCTGCGCTTCAACGAAACCCCCTACAGCCTCGAACCCAACTGCAAGGAGTCGCCCGGCGGTCAACGTGACCTGCAGGTCATTTTCTGGGTTGCTCAAGCCGCCGGTTACGGCACCACTTGGGCTGACCTGGAAAAATACGGCTTCCTGACCGCCGAAGAAATGGCACACGCCGAGCAGTGCGAGGAATATCTCCGCCACCTGCGCATTCACCTGCATTTCACCGTCGGCCGGCGCGAAGATCGCCTGCTCTTCGACTACCAGAATACGCTGGCCACCCAATTCGGCCTGGCTTCCAATGAAGCGCGGCGCGCCTCGGAACAGCTGATGCAGGGCTACTACCGCAATGCCAAGGCGGTCACGCTGCTCAACACCATCCTGCTGCAGAACATCGGTGCCGCCCTCGCGCCGGAAAACGAGCAGATGCCGCAAGGCCTGGACGATGATTTCCAGACCATCGGCAACCTGCTCGATATCCGTGACGAAACCCTGTTTGCCCGCCAGCCGGAATCGATTCTCGATTGTTTCCTGGTCATGCAGGAAAACACCGAACTGCACGGCATGACCGCCCGCACATTGCGCGCCCTGTGGCGTGCCCGCGAGCTGATCACCCCGGAGTTCCGGGCCGACCCGATCAACCGCTCGGCCTTCCTCAAGCTGTTCCAGAGCGAACGCGGCGTCGTGCACGAATTCCGCCGGATGAACCAGCTCGACATCCTCGGCGCCTATCTGCCGAACTTTGGCCGCATCGTCGGCCAGATGCAGCACGACCTGTTCCACGTCTACACCGTCGATCAGCACATTCTGCAAGTCCTGCGCAACATCCGCCGCTTCACGATGAGCGAATTCGCCCACGAATATCCACTCTGTTCGCGCGTCATGAGCGAACTCGACCGTCCCTGGCTGCTCTACATCGCCGCCCTCTTCCACGACATCGCCAAGGGCCGCGGCGGTGACCACTCGCTGCTTGGCACGGTCGACGCCGAAGAGTTCTGCAAATCGCACGGCCTCGACAACGAAGATACCGAACTGGTTGTCTGGCTGGTTCGCAGCCATCTGACGATGTCGCAAGTCGCCCAGAAAGAAGACCTCTCCGACCCGGACGTCATTGCCAATTTTTGCCGCCTGGTCGGCGATGCCCGTCACCTGGCCGCACTCTATCTGCTGACTCACGCCGACATTCGCGGCACCAGCCCGAAAGTCTGGAACCAGTGGAAAGGCAAACTGCTCGCCGATCTCTACTATCAAACGCTGCATCACCTCAGCCAGGGCGAAGCACCGGCACCGCAAGGCATCATCGCCGAACGCCAGGCCGAAGCGATGCGCCTGCTGCGCTACTTTGCCCTCTCGGCAACCGTGCATGAGCGCCTGTGGAAGCAACTCGACACGGTTTATTTCCTGCGCCACTCGGCTGAAGAAATTGCCTGGCACACCCGCGCCCTTCACTACCGGATATTCAACAACCAGCCCGTCGTCCGCGCCCGCCTGCACCAGGAAGGCGAAGGGCTGCAGGTCATGGTGTACACGCAGGATCAGCCTGACCTCTTTGCCCGCGTCGTCGGTTTCTTCGCCCGGGCCGGCTACAGCATCGTCGATGCCAAGATTCACACTACGGCACACGGCTACGCGCTCGACAGCTTCGTCCTGCTCGACATTGAAAAACGCGACAACAACCGCGAAATGCTGGCCTATATCGAGCACGAACTGGAGCAGCGCCTGATTCACCAGACGCCGCCCGAAGCCCCATCAAGCGGCCGGCTGTCGCGCCAGGTGAAGCACTTCCCGATCAAACCGGAAGCCGTCATCCGCAGCGATGAAAAAGGATCGCACTTCATCCTCTCGCTGATGGCTGCCGACCGCCCCGGCCTGCTCTACACCGTGGCCAATGCACTCGCCGCGCATGGTGCAAATCTGCACACCGCCAAAATCATCACGCTCGGCGAACGCGCCGAAGACGTTTTCCTGATCAGCGGCGGCGATCTGCAGGAAAGCGCCAGCCGCATCCGGCTCGAAACCGAACTGATGGAACAACTGAAGGTTTAAGAGGCGGCTGGTTCACGCTGGCGGGCTACTTGCGACAAGCCGCCCGCCAGATCATTCTTAAACCGACAAGCCGAGCGGCGTGCAGTTGTCCTGACAACCGACCAGACGTTCGATCACCGAACGGACGCGGCCCATCGCCTCTTGCAGGACGACTTCGAGGCTTTCGAAATGGATGCCGTTGGCACTGCTGCCGCGACCGGCAGCGTGATTGGCGATGACGTTGATCGCCGCGTAAGGCAGACCGAGTTCGCGGGCCAGCGCCGCTTCCGGCATGCCGGTCATGCCGACCAGATCAGCCCCGTCGCGCTCCAGACGGTTGATCTCGGCCGCGGTTTCAAGGCGTGGCCCCTGGGTGGCGGCATAGACACCGCCGACTTTCATTTCAACCCCCAGTTGCTCGCCAGCTTCGCGGATACGACGACAAAGTTCGCGGTCGTAAGGCTCGGTAAAGTCGATGTGGGTCACCGGCGTACCGACACCATCAAAGTAGGTCGATTTGCGACCCCAGGTGTAGTCGATGATCTGGTGCGGCAGAACGATATCGCCCGGCTCCAGATCACCGCGTATACCGCCGACCGAAGCGACGGAAATGACGCCGGTGGCCTTATGGTGATGCAGCGCCCACAGGTTGGCGCGGTAATTGACCATGTGCGGCGGAATGGTGTGACCATAGCCGTGGCGCGGCAGGAACATCGCCGGCTTGCCGCAGATTTCGCCGAAAACGACAGCCCCGGAGGGTTCGCCATAAGGCGTGCGGACGACTTCGCGATGCGAAACGTCGAGATTGGAAAGGGTCGTCAGACCGCTACCGCCGATAATTGCCAGCATATTATTTCTTCCTTTCAGCCAGCAATGAAGCCAGCACGGGCACCACATTCTTGAATGAAGGGTGCAGATGTCTCTGGGGTGCCAGATCGGTCACCTTATCGCCCAGCTTGCGATAGAGCGCGTTGTTGCGCGTACCGGCCAATGGCAGGTCGAGCAGGGTTTTGCTGCCATGGTAGCTGACCAGTGTATCGCGTCCGATGTCCTTGGCCTGCCAGGCAATTGCGGTGCGATCAACCAGATGCAGCGCCTGCACGCTCGGCAAGGCCGCGGCCAGTTCGGCAACGCTGCGGTGAATTTTTTCACGATAGGCTGCCACGGCCCGCCCGGCATCGCTTGCGCTGGCACCGGTCACATCGGCCGGTGCGCCCATCAGCCAGCAAACCACCGTTTCCGGGGCAAAGCTTTTGATCTGTTCGCATTGTTCGACGCTCAGGGCGGTCAAATCGACCTGCAGCAGCGTTGCCGCCCTGCCCTGTAGCCGGGCTTCGGTCGCGGACAGGCATTCCGGCAGAGAATCAATCGCCAGCACATCCAGCTTGCGGTCGACCAGCGCCTGTGTGCCAAAACCGATGCCGCAGCCAATTTCCAGAACGCGTTGCCCCGGCACCAGCGCGGCCATCCAGGCGTAATCGCCACGCCGGACGTAAGCCTGCCCCTCGCCTTCCCAATAGGCGATGAACTCGGCAACCGTCGCACCGCTCATCAGTCGTCCTTCATGGCGTAAATCGCCGGCAGATTGCGCCAGGCACCATCGACATCCATGCCGTAGCCAAAGACAAAGCGATCCGGCACGGTCAACCCGACAAAATCGGCTGAAATGGGTTTCTGCTTGCCGTTTTCCTTGTCGGCAAATACCGCCAGCATGACTTCGGCCGCACCGAGACGCATCAGGCTTTCCTTGACAGCGGCAAGCGTCACGCCTTCATCGAGAATGTCATCGATCACCAGCACCGAGCGGCCCTTGACCGAGGTCCACGGGGCCATGCGCCAGGAAATCTTGCCGCCCTGCGTTTCCGGGCCGTAGCGCGTCGCGTGGAGGTAGTCGAAATCGAGCGGAAAATCGAGCTTGGGCAGCAGTTGACCGCAAAAGATCACGCCACCGGTCATCACGCAGAGTACCAGCGGATTTTTCTCGGACAAACGCTGGCGAATGGCACCGGCCACCTCGACCAGCGCGCCTTGAATTGCCGCTTCGGAATGAATCAGTTCGGCATTGGCGAGCAGTGCACGGGCTTTGTTCGGCTCCATTTATTTCACCATGTTCTTCAGGTAAGCATCGAAAGCCGGGCCAACTTCTGGGTGGCGCTGGCCGAAAACCATGGTCGCCTGCAGATAGCCGAGCTTGGAGCCGCAGTCATAGCGGGTACCGTCGTAACGATAAGCCAGAACCTGCTCTTCGCTGAGCAGCGAGGCAATGCCGTCGGTCAGCTGGATCTCGCCACCGGAACCCGGCTTGACGTTTTCCAGATGATGGAAAATGCGCGGCGTCAGAATGTAGCGGCCAACAACGGCCAGCGTGGACGGCGCATCTTCCGGCTTCGGCTTTTCGACGATGGCATTGACCTGCTCCAAACGATCGGCGACACGACGCGCATCGACGATACCGTAGCTCTTGGTATCAGCGCGCGGCACATCCTGCACGCCGAGCACCGAGCAGCGGTAGTAATCGTAGGTATCGGTCATCTGCTTCATTACCGGCGTATCGCCATCGAGCAGATCGTCGGCCAGCAGTACGGCAAAAGGCTCGTCGCCGATCACCGGCTTGGCGCACAGCACGGCATGCCCGAGGCCGAGCGCTTCGGCCTGGCGGATGTAGATGCAGTTGATGTTCTTGGGAATCATGTTGCGCACGAAATCGAGCAACTCGCTCTTGCCGCGCGCTTCGAGTTCGCTTTCCAGCTCATAGGCCTTGTCGAAATGGTCTTCGATCGAGCGCTTTGAGCGCCCGGTGACAAAAATCATGTCGGTGATGCCGGCGGCAACCGCTTCTTCAACGGCGAACTGGATCAGCGGCTTGTCTACGATAGGCAACATTTCCTTCGGGCTGGCCTTGGTTGCCGGCAGGAAACGCGTTCCCATGCCAGCCACCGGGAATACCGCTTTGCGGACTTTTTTCATGATTCGACTCCCTCTTCGAGCAATTTCAAAAATTCTTTTTCATCGAGCACCGGAACACCCAGTTCGAGCGCCTTCTCCAGTTTCGAGCCAGCCTCTTCGCCGGCCACGACATAATCTGTTTTCTTCGAGACCGAACCGGCCACTTTGCCGCCGGCCGCTTCGATCATGGCTTTTGCCTGATCGCGCTTGAGCGTCGGCATGGTGCCGGTCAGCACCAAAGTCTTGCCTTCGAGCGGAGCCGCCACAGCCGCCTGGGCGCTTACCGGTGGCAAGGCGGCCAGCAGTTCCTTGCGCCGGTTTGCAACGGCAGCCAGCAACCCGCGATTGCCGCGCGCCAGCAACCAGTCGCCCAGCGCCGTGATCACTTCGCCCGGAATGCCTGCACTGGAGAGCGTTGCTGCGTTGATCCCCTGTGTTGCCAGGGCTTCACCATCAATCACCGAAGCCAGTTGCCTGGCTCGTACCGGCGTCAAGCGCGGCACGCCAAGCACGGCGTAAAGCTCGCTCCAGCCCAGACGATCGGCCAGCGTGGCACGCGGTGCGTGCTCATCAGCCGGTGCCACGCCGATTTCCGGGCAAAGCAACTCGTCGACCGCGAGAACGTTGCGTTCCTCGGCAAAGAAATCGGCAATTGCCGCCGCGACTGTCGCGCCGATATCAGGCAATACGGCAAGCAACGGCGCCGGGGCACGACGCACGCGTTCGACGCTGCCCAGCCAGTCGGCCAGTGTTTTCGCGGTCGACTCGCCGACATGGCGGATTCCCAGCGCAAACAGCAAACGGGCAAGGCTGGGCCGACGGCTGGCAGCAATGCCGTCGAGCAGGTTTTCAGCCCAACGGGTCGGTGCCTGGCCAGCCTTGACCGTTTCCGGCACCGTACCGTCGCGCTCGTCGGCCCGACGCTTCATTTCAAGCAGATCGTCCAGCTTGAGACGGTATAGGTCGGCAATGCCATGCACATAGCCGAACTCAACCAGACGCTCGACATAACGTTCGCCCAGCCCGTCGATATCCATCATCCGCCGCCCGGCAAAATGCAGGATCGCCTGGGTACGCTGCGCACTGCAGGCAAAGCCGCCAGAGCACCGCGTCACCGCCTCGCCCTGCTCACGCACGACATGCGAACCACACACCGGGCAGGCTTCAGGCATCACGAACGCCTGCGCCTCGACCGGCCGACGTTCGGCAACGACGCCAACCACCTCGGGAATGACATCGCCGGCACGGCGCACGATCACCGTATCGCCGACGCAGATACCGCCCTTGCGCTCGACCTCATCGGCATTGTGCAGCGTGGCATTGGTCACCGTCACGCCGCCGACAAAGACCGGCGCCAGACGGGCCACCGGCGTCAGTGCCCCGGTCCGGCCGACCTGGATGTCGATAGCCTCGACCACGGTCAACGCCTCTTGCGGCGGATATTTGTGGGCCACGGCCCAGCGCGGCTCGCGGGTACGAAAACCGAGACGGGCCTGCAAGGCCAGGCTGTTCACCTTGTACACCACACCATCGATATCGAAAGGCAGGCTGTCGCGCAACTCGGCAATCCGGCGGTGAAAACCGGCCAGTGCCTCGCCCCCCTGCAGCACAGCGCGATGCTCGCAGACTGGCAAACCGAAAGCGGCCAGGGCATCGAGCACGCCAGCGTGGGTTTCGGGCATATTCCAACCGTCGACCGCACCCAGGCCATAAGCGAAGAAACACAAGGGCCGGCTGGCGGCAATTGCCGGATCAAGCTGGCGGATACTGCCGGCCGCAGCGTTACGCGGATTAACCAGCGTCTTTTCGCCACGCGCCAAGGCCGCTGCGTTGTAGCGTTCGAGATCGTCGCGCCGCATGTAGGCTTCGCCGCGTACTTCGAGCAAGGGCGGCGCCTCGCCGCTGAGACGCAGGGGAATCTGGCGTAACGTGCGCAAATTCTGCGTCACATCCTCGCCGTTCACGCCATCGCCGCGCGTCGCACCACGCACCAGCACACCGTGCTCGTAGCGCAAGCTGATCGCCAAACCATCGAATTTCAATTCAGCCGCGTAATCGATAGCCGGTGCCGAACCGGGCAATTCGAGCTCGCGTCGGACGCGCGCATCGAAATTCAGCGCGCCGGAAGACTCGGTGTCAGTTTCAGTCTGGATCGACAACATCGGCACGTCATGGCGCACCGAGGCGAACTCAGCCAGCGGCCGACCGCCAACCCGCAGCGTCGGGGAATCGGCGGTCTGCAATTCGGGAAACTGCTGTTCCAGTGCCTGCAATTCGCGAAACAGCTTGTCGTATTCGGCATCCGGAATGCTCGGCGCATCCTGAAGGTAATAGGCCTCGTTGTGACGTTCGATTTCAGCGCGCAGAGCGGCTGCGCGCTGAATATCCTGCTGCACTGCGGACATCAGGAAAACAGCCGGAGCGCCTGGGCCGAACCGGCGGACAGGCCGAAGCTGGCCATCGTCGCCTGCGGTTTGCCAATGAATTCGCGGCGGATGTGTTCGAGCTGCGAATCGGAAAGCGGCTGCCGGTTGTCATCGACCAGCGCACCTTGCAGGGTTTCGGCAAAACGCTTGGCCAGCTCGGTCATCTGCATGAAAACACGTTCGCCGTGGTCAACACGCGGCACATCAAGCAGGAAGGTCAGACCGTGCGTGCTCAGGGTACGCACCGTATCCGGCGTGAACTGGGCTGTTTCGTAATTCTGCAGGCTGAATTGCGGCCGACCTTCGTCGTCATAGCGGGTAAACAGGCCATCAATACCGAGCACCATGCCGGCGGCTTCAGCCAGGGCGCGAATCTTGGTGCCGGAAAAGGCGCTGGCCCGGCTGACCAGATTGATGCCGATTTCGAGGTCGACCGCAGCACAGAAACGATCGATCTCGGCGGCCTGATCGAGCACACGAATATCCGGCATATCGGCCACGGCCATCAGTTCGTCGGCCAGGGCCTGCATGGCGTTGGTGAATAGCGTGAAATCGCCTTCGGAAACCGGCCCCAGGCGATTGACCAGTTGCAGGCCGACGCGCAGACGGCGCACCGGCAAATTGCTGTCCGGCGGCAGGCGCTCCCATTCCCGGGTACGCTCGTTGAAGCCCAGCCAGTGCACCGGCTTGCTCAGACGCTGCAGATACTCGCGCTGCGAATGCAGAATCTGGCTGGCCGAAACGGCTTCGACCATATCCATTGCAACGACAAACTCAAGGCGCGGATCAAGCAACTCGGCCGGTACAGGTACCGACTGCAGGGGCTGTTCTTCCTCGACGACGGGCAGCGGCTCGGGTTCCTGATCGGCCGCAAAGGGCGAGTCAATTTCCGGAGACGGTGCCGGTGCGGGATCAACCGCTGGATAGCGAGGCTCCGACTGAGGTTCCGGTTCCGGCTCGGTTGCTTGTGGCGCATCGACGAACATCGGTTCGATGCGTTCAACAGGCGCCACAGGCTCGTCGACACGAATTTCCGGCTCGTGCCGCACGGCAGCTTCGACCTTGCGTGCCGGCTTCGGTGCATCACCGAGCAGGACATCATCGTGGTGCGGCTGGAAAACCGCTTCCGCCAGCTTGCGATGGCGATATTCCTGCCATTTGTTGTACGCGAACACGCCGACCACGGCGGTGCCCCCCAAAGCGATCAATCCAATCTGAAGCTCGGTCATTTAAGCCGCATCCCTCATTTTCAAGGCTTCCTCAATATCGACTTCCACCACACGGGAAACGCCGGACTCCTGCATCGTAACGCCGACCAGTTGCTCGGCCATTTCCATGGCGATTTTATTATGGGAAATAAATAAGAACTGCGTATTGGCTGACATTTTCTTCACCATGCCGCAAAAACGCTCGGTGTTGGAATCATCCAGCGGCGCATCGACTTCGTCGAGCAGACAGAATGGCGCCGGATTCAACTGGAACATCGAAAAAACCAGCGCAATGGCGGTCAGCGCCTTCTCTCCGCCGGACAGCAAATGGATGGTCGAATTTTTCTTGCCCGGCGGCTGGGCAATGACCTGCACGCCGGAATCGAGAATTTCGTCGCCGGTCATCACCAATTCGGCCCGACCGCCACCGAACAATTCGGGGAAAAGCTGGCCAAAATGGCCGTTGACCGTGTCAAAGGTCGATTTCAGCAAATCGCGGGTTTCACGGTCGATTCGGCGAATGGCGTTTTCCAGCGTTTCCATGGCTTCGGTCAGGTCGGCCGACTGGGCATCGAGATAGCCCTTGCGCTCGGTCGCCGTTTCCAATTCCTGCAAGGCAGCGAGGTTGACCGCGCCAAGCTCGGTGATGGCGTTGCCAAGGCGGGTAATTTCGCCCTGCAGGCTGGCCGGCCGGGCATTGCCCAGTTCGGGCAGCAAGGCAGCTTCGTCAGCCCCGGCCTCAAGCAATTGCTGGGCGTATTGCTCGGTGTTCAGTGCCGCTGCCTGCTCCTTGAGTTTCAAGTCGCCGATCCTGACCCGTAAAGGCTCCAGACCCTGCTCGATTTTCAGACGCTGCTCTTCGAGAGCGCGCAAGGCATTGGTGGCCGCTTCCAGCGCATCACGCTGGTCGGCCAGGGCCTTTTCCTTTTCCTGGCGCAACTCAAGCGCCGCCTGGAGGTTGTCTTCCATGACATCCGGCGGCGCCGCTTCAACCTGCTCGGCGCACTGGCTGCGATCCTTTTCGATGCGGTTCAACTCACGTTGGGCGGTGGCTTGCTGGACGAACACATCCTGCAGCTTGCTGTCGCACTCACGCAGCGAATACTGAGCCTCGCGCAAGGCCCGGTCGAAATCGGAATTGCGCTCACGCTCGGCGCGTACCGCCCGCTCGGCTTCATCCAAACGGGACTGGGCGCCAGCGACCAGCACGCGAATCCGCCCCAGGCCGTCGCGTACTTCGGCGATTTTTTCCTCGGCCGCCATGTCTCGTTCGCGCTCGGTTTCTTCTTCCTCGGCGAGTTCGGCCAGTTGTTCCTGCAAGCGCTCTTTTTGCTCGCGGTAGCGGTCAATCGCCTGACTCAGCTTGAGCACATCGAGTTGAACGGTGTGAATGCGCTGCTGACGGTCAGTGATGTAATGCCGGGTTTCGGTCATTTCCTCACGTTTGTCGTCAAGCTGTTCGTCGAGCATCTGCAACTGTTCGCGGATGCTTTCGGACTTTTCCTCGAAGGCGGCGATGCCTTCAGCCAGCGTTTCGATTTCGCGCTGACGCTCAAGCAAGCCGTGTTCGCCCTTGTCCGGTGCAAAAAAGGTCAGGCTGGAGCGTGTCAGCAGATCGCCGCTCCGCGTTACAACAACGGCGTTCGCCGCCAGCGTCTGGCGCATGGCCAGCGCGGCATCCAGCCCTTCGGCCGTCAGGACATTGCCCAGCCACTCGGCCAGAACACCCTGCAGTGCCGGATTATCCGTCCGTATCCGCCCGGCCAGCGTTGCTGCGGTCGACGTATCGTTTTCGGCCGAAATGCCCCCCGACAGCACAACGCTCAATCGCGCATCCGGCCGATCATGCAGCCATTCTTCAAGCTTGGCCGGATCATCGCAGGCGATGGCACTGAGGCGTTCGCGCAACACCGCTTCGACAGCTGACTCCCAACCTGCGTCGACATGAATTTGCTGCCAGAGCGGTGCCGCACTTTCCAGCCCGTGCCGGCGCAGCCATTCGGGCAGTTTGCCGCTTTGCTGAGTGCGCGCCTGCATTTGCTCAAGCGCCGAGCGCCGCGCCTGTCCGGCAGCCAGTTCGCGTTCGATGAGCTGCAAGTCAGCCTGCACCTGCTTGCGGCTGGTTTCGAGTTGCGGCAATTCCTGCTGCAGTTGCTGCAAATGGTCTTGATCGCCCGCCAGTTCCTCGCGCAGCATGGCGAGTTCTTCTTCCTTCTCGGCCAGGTCCATCGCATCCGGCGCATCAGCCCCACCGCCCTCCTCGCGCAAGCGTTCACGGCGCTGGATTATGGCTTGCAAGGCACGCTGGGCATGCGTCTTGTTGGTCAGTTCGACCTCCAGTCGCTGCTCGCCGTTGGTTGTGCGGGCTTTCAGACGCTGCAGTTCCTCGAGCGCCTGGGCATGGCTTTCCTCGACCTGCGGGGCAATGTTCATTTGCTGGTCGAGCCGCTCTTCAGCCTCCTCGACGCGCATCTTCGCCATTTCCTGCGACTCTTCCCAATGCAGACGATCGGCCGCCAGCTTTTCGGCCATCTCGCTCCAGTGAGCCAACTCACCCTCCAGTTGGGCGAGACGCGACTCAAGCTGACGTTGCGATTCACGGCGATGACGAATCTCGGCCTCCAGCCGCGCCACTTCGGCATTGGCCGCGTACATTTCGCTTTGCGCCTGATGCAGGGCATCACCGGCAGCGAAATGTGCCTCGCGCATTTCTTCGGCCCGTGCTTCCGTTTCACGCAAGGCAGCACTCTGTGCTTCAAGCTCAGTGACCGCCCGCTCAACCTCAAGGGCAACGCGCTGGCGCTCAGCTTCGGCCTCGCGTTTGCGCAACAGCCAAAGAATCTGCTGGCGCTGGACCAGTTGTTCGTTCAAGGCGTGATAGCGCCGGGCAACCTCGGCTTGAGCTTCAAGCTTTTCCATCTGGTTGCCGAGTTCGAGACGAATGTCCTCGACGCGCGTCAGATTTTCACGCGTATCTTCCAGGCGACCCTGCGTTTCCTTGCGGCGCTCCTTGTAGCGGGTAACACCTGCCGCTTCTTCAAGAAAAACCCGCAGATCATCCGGTCGCGCTTCGATGATGCGCGAAATCATGCCCTGCCCGATGATGGCGTAAGCACGCGGCCCCAAGCCGGTACCGAGAAACAGGTCGGTAATATCCTTGCGCCGGACTTTCAGGTTATTGATGAAGTAATCCGACTGTCCCTGGCGGGTCAGCGTGCGCTTGACCGACAACTCGGCATACTGCGACCACTGCCCCAGGGCGCGACCGAGCAGGTTTTCAAAAATAAGTTCGACGGAGGCACGCGATACCGGCTTGCGATTGGATGAGCCATTGAAAATGACGTCCATCATCGACTCGCCACGCAGTTCGGATGCCTTGGATTCGCCCAGCACCCAGCGCACGGCATCCATGATGTTGGATTTGCCGCAGCCATTCGGCCCGACAACACCGACCAGTTGCCCGGGAAGGGAAACAGCGGTGGGGTCGACGAAAGATTTGAAGCCGGCGAGTTTGAGCTTGGTCAGTCGCATGTAAATGATCCGGCAGGCAGGCGCCGCCACTGGCGACATCCCGCGCCGTGACGGGGGTCGTATAATATCACCGACCTACTTTGGTCGATTACTTCGGCATGAACGGCAATCGTACAGGCATGCAAAGGAGGACCCGCACATGGATCACGATCGTTTATTCCTGACTCGTGCAGTCGAGCTTGCCATGCATAACGTTGAAACCTGCCATGGCGGCCCATTTGGCGCCGTCGTCGTGTGCAACGGGAAAATAATCGGTGAAGGATCGAACCTTGTTGTTCCCAGCCATGACCCAACCGCGCATGCCGAGATTCTTGCCATCCGCTCAGCCTGTGCCGCGACAGGACATTTTCATCTGCCGGAAGCAACGCTGTATGCCTCGAGCGAACCCTGCCCCATGTGTCTGTCAGCCGCTTACTGGGCCAAAATCAGTCGGATCGTTTTTGCCAATCCGCGCTGCGATGCGGCAGCCATCGGTTTCTGTGACGCCGAACTCTACGCAGAGTTGAACCTGCCGCTGGCTGCACGCCAGATCAGAATGGAACACCATTCGCTACCCAATGGGAATCTTCCACTGGTGCGCTGGTTTGAACACCCCTGCCGCCAACCCTACTAGAGTTGGCAACGAGCAAGGGCAAAATTCGCTTTACTTCTCTTCTTTTTCCGGCGTGTATTGAAAGCCGGTAAACATGTTGCGCGTCTGGCTCTGCAGCTGATCCTGCATCGACTGGAACATTTTCTTTGACTGATCCATATAGGCAGTCATCATGCTCTGCATGGCAGGTTGCTGAAAGTTCAGGAACTGCGCCCAGAAATCGGCCTGCATGTGAGCGTTGTCACTGCCGGCATACATGCCGCCCGTTTGCTCCTGCAGCTTGGACTGAAAATCAACAAAAGTCTTCATGTTGTTTTCAAGGTATTTACCCAACATACCCTGCATTGCGCTGCCATAGAAACGAATGAAGCCGGAAAGCAACTCGCTCGAGAACATCGGCATGCCACCGGTCTCTTCTTCAAGAATAATTTGGAGCAGAATGCTGCGGGTCAGATCTTCAGAACTCTTGGCATCCAGAACCTTGAAAACCTCGAACTTCAGGACCAGATCCTTGACGTCACCCAGGGTGATGTAGGCGCTTGTCTTGGTATCGTACAGACGACGATTGGGGTATTTCTTGATCAGGCGTACCGGTTCGGTCATGCAGCGATCCTTGAGAAATTTTATGTGCAGTGCAACATTATAGCCAAAAAAACAGGCGCCCGCAGGCGCCCGTTCGTGATGCAGTGCAGAAAGCCCCGATCTTTATGGACTTTCGCGACACATGTTACGGATTACTGGTAGTACAAGCCACCGTTGATGTTCATCGTTGCGCCGGTCATGAAGGCAGCAATGTCAGAAGCCAGGTAAGCACAGGCGCCACCGATTTCTTCCGGCTTGGCCAGACGCTTCATCGGGACGGAGTCAACGATGGTCTGCAGAACTTCCGGCTTGATGGCCATGACCATCTTGGTAGCAACGTAGCCCGGGCAGATGGCGTTAACGGTCACGCCCTTGGCGGCCAGTTCGGCAGCCAGTGCCTTGGTGAAGCCGATCACACCAGCCTTGGCAGCGGAGTAGTTGGTCTGGCCAGCCTGCCCCTTGACGCCGTTGACGGAGGAGATGTTGATAATACGACCCCAGCCACGCTCGGCCATCTTGGCAGAGACTTGCTTGGTCATGTTGAACAGCGAGGTCAGGTTGGTGGCGATAACAGCATCCCAGCCATCCTTTTCCAGCTTGGCAAACATGCGGTCACGGGTGATACCGGCATTGTTCACCAGGATGTCGACCTGACCGAGAGCGGCTTCGGCTTCGGCAACCATTTTTTGACAATCTTCGAGCGAAGAAACGTCGCCCGGAACACAGACGAAATCGCTGAAACCGGCAGCAGCCATTTCCTTCAGCCATTCTTCCTTGTTGTCGAACTGTGGGTGATAAGAGGCAACCACCTTGTGACCAGCCTTGGCCAGTTCCTGGCAAATTGCGGTACCCAGACCGCCCATAGCGCCGGTAACGAGAGCAACACGTTGCGTCATAGTCTTTCCTTCCTTATTGTTGATACTGCTAAAAAAAACACCGGTCAGAACATGTGCTGGCCGCCGTTAATGGAAATATTGGCACCGGTCACGAACGCTGCCTCATCGGAAGACAGGTAAGCCACCAGGCCGGCGATTTCTTCCGGCTTGCCCAGTCGATTGACCGGAATCTGCGGAAGAATTTTTGAATCCAGAATTTCCTGCGGGATAGCCGTCACCATTTTGGTGCCGATATAGCCCGGCGAGATGGTGTTGACCGTGACACCCTGCTTGGCCACTTCCAGCGCCAGAGCCTTGGTAAAACCATGCATCCCGGCTTTGGCCGCAGAATAATTGGTCTGCCCGAAAGCACCTTTCTGGCCATTGACCGAAGAGACATTGATGACGCGGCCCCACTTGCGCTCCAGCATGCCATCCATGACCTGCTTGGTCATATTGAAGACTGAATCGAGATTGGTGTGCATGACGGCATCCCAGTCTCCTTTGGTCATTTTCTTGAAGGTCATGTCGCGGGTGATGCCTGCGTTATTGACCAGAACATCGACCGGCCCGACCTCTGCGGTGACGATCTCGACGCAGGCACGCGCCGAATCGAAATCGGTGACATCGCACGGATATGCCTTGAAACCATAACCCATGCTGTTCATCGACTTGAGCCAGTCATCCACCTTGGTATTGCCCGGCGAATACGTTGTCACCACCTTGTAGCCCAGCGCCGCAAGCTTGATGCAGACCGCTTCCCCCAAGCCACCCATACCACCCGTAACCAGTGCAACTCTCGACATTGTTTTTACCCTCCTCCAGAAGACTTAAACAGCGCGTTCCTTGACGTAGCGACCCGGTGCCGGCTCGATCGGCTTGTACTTTGTATTTCCCGGTTTGCGCGGCGCACGAAGATCGCCAGCCAGCGGCTTGAGCCAGGCAGCCCAGTCATTCCACCAGCTTCCCTTTTGCTCGGCTGCTGCGGTCAACCACCCTTCAGCATCCGATTTGACATCATCGTTGGTCCAGTAGCTGCGCTTGTTCTTGCTGGCCGGATTGATCACGCCGGCGATATGCCCGGAAGCGCCAAGTACAAAACGGATTTTACCGCCGAGAATCCGGGTACTCTGATAAGCCGACTGCCAGGGAACAATGTGGTCTTCACGCGTAGCGAGCAGATAAACCGGCATGTCCAGCGTACCCAGATCGAGCTTGGTGCCGCACATTTCAAGCTTGCCGGCAACACGCAGACTGTTGTCGTTGTACAGATTGCGCATGTACCAACAGGCGAACGGGCCTGGCAGGTTGGTCGAATCGGAATTCCAGTAAAGCAGGTCGAATGCCTGTGGCTTCTGACCCTTGAGGTAATTGCCGGTCACATAATTCCAGACCAGATCATTGGCTCGCAGGAAAGAGAAGGTATTAGCCAGATCACGCGCCGGCAACAGCCCTCCCTGGCCAATCGATGCCTCACGGGCAGCCAGGCCCTGCTCATCGATGAACAGGCCGATTTCACCGGTATCGCTGAAGTCGAGCAAGGTGGTCAGCAGGGTCAAGGAAGCAACGATATCTTCGCCGCGCGCCTTCAGGACACCAAGCGCCGAAGTCAGAATAGTGCCGCCGACGCAGAACCCCAGCGCATTGGCCTGCTTGACCTTGCAGATATCCTGAACGACATGCAAGGCCGCAATCGGGCCATGCTCGAGGTAGTCATCCCAAGTCAAATGACCATGATCCTCCTGAGGATTGCGCCAGGAAACGAGGAATACGGTATTACCCTGCTCGACCATGAAGCGGATCAGCGAATTCTCCGGCTGCAGGTCCATGATGTAGAACTTGTTGATGCACGGCGGAACAACCAGCAGCGGACGCGTTCCCACTTTTGGTGTCAGCGGCGTGTATTGAATCAACTGCATCAATTCATTTTCAAAGACCACCGCACCTTCGGTATTGGCGATATTGCCGCCCACCTCAAAAACCGACTCGTCGGTCATCGAGATACGGCCTTTTTCAAAATCCTTGATCAGATTATTGATGCCGTCGGTAATGCTCTGCCCTTTGGTATCGAGCGCGCGCTGAATGAATTCTGGATTGGTTGCAGCAAAATTCGAAGGTGCCATTGCATCGGCTACCTGACGCGCCAGAAAGCGCATGCGATTCTTTGCCTTGGTATCTTCAGCCGGGATAACCTCAACCAATTCCTTCAGGTATTGGGTATTGAGCAGGTAAGCCTGGTGCAGGTAGTCATAAATCGGGCTATCACGCCACTCCGGCGCAGAAAAACGACGATCGCCGGGTTCCGGGGAAACCTTGAACGACTCCCCCTGCCCTTGCTGCCTGGTCAGCACCGACTGCCACAACGACATCTGCTGATCCATGAACTGCTTCTGCAATGCCGTCAGCGCCTGGGGATCAACGGCGGGAGGAACTGCTGCCGCCGGATTGCCTGCCTTGCCGAGATAATCCATGAACTGCTGCGTCATGTTCTGCCCGGCCTGCATGAACTGCATTGCGGAGCCAAAAAACGCATCGTTACTGTTCGATCCCTGTGCCATGGGCAGTCTCGTTTCTCTGTTGATCGGGGTTTGAGCTTCTGGATTCTGCATACCGACCTGAACGCTGTCAATGTTTAATCGGCATATTGCAAACCTCGCAACGACGCGGTGTTTGGCTGAACTGGCGAATGCGGATTAAAAATTGACGGTCGGTCACCGTCCGAACTGACGACAGTACTACGACTCAACCCCAAAAGACAATCATCATGACAAGCAGCGACACAATGTACGCCAGTGAAACAAAACCATCACCCCGGACAGCGCTGCTTCGGCGCGCATTTACATGCATAATCCGGATTTTTCCGGGCATCAGGCTCAGAAAAACAACGCCCTATTTGCCGGATTACATTTCGCTACCATGTCTTTTGTGCTGATCATTGTCATCGGATGGCTGTACGTAACCATCCTGGTCGCCGCCAACGAACCCACCGCTGTTTCAGGCATCATTTCTTTTCTGTTTTATGGCGCACTACCTTGCAGCGTTTTCATCTGGATGGCGGGAACCAAAGTTCGGCGTCAACGCCAGCGTTACCGGGAAGCAATGGAAAAACGCAATGCGGAAAATCAGGCTGATCAGACGCAGCCCTGAGGACAGAAACTACTCGCCGACCAACGCCCTGGCCAGGGCGATCGAAGCAATCCCAAGACCGATCAACAGCACCTGCTGTACCGTTGCTTTGAGCTCGGTCCGCTTATGCAAGCCGGGAATCAGGTCAGCCACCGCAACATAGATCATGCTGGCAGCAGCCAGGCCGAGCAGATAAGGAATCCACTCCGACAAGCCGGCAAGTGCAAAGTAGGCCAGCATGGCGCCAAGCAAGGTCGCCAGACTGGAAAGCAGATTGAAGACAATTGCCTTGGTCTTGCTGTAGCCGGAATGCAGCAAAATCAGATAGTCGCCGACTTCCTGCGGGATTTCATGCGCGATGATGGCCAGCGCAGTCACGATCCCCAGCTCGGTGCTTTCGAGAAAAGCGGCAGCAATCAGGATGCCGTCGACAAAATTGTGGAAGGTATCGCCGACCAGAATCAGCAAACCTGAGCGGCCATGGTCATGGCCACCTGCGTGTGGCTCATGCGCCTCGCAGTGATCGTGATGACAGTGACGCCACAAAACCAGCTTCTCGAGCACAAAGAAAGCCAGGATGCCAAACAGCACCGTGGCAGCCATTCGATGGGGTTCCCCATGCTCTAGCGCATGCGGCAATATTTCAAGAAAAGCTGCACCAAGCAGCGCACCGATGGCATATGAAATCAGGACATTAACGCGGTTCGTACCGGCAGCAAAGGTCATTGCAGCGGCTGCAAGAACGCTCAATGCACCACCGGCCAGCGAAACGACAATAATCCAGGAAAGAGTGCTCACAAAATTCTGCTGCTCGGAGAAAGGCGCGGATTATACGCCCGAACCCGATGGTGCCAGCCAGATCAGACTTGCCATTCGTCCGGTCACACCATCGCGGCGATAAGAAAAAAACTGCTGCGCGTCACTAACCGTGCACAAGTTGCCGCCACTGATCGACAACACACCTGCCGCATGCAATCGCTGGCGGGCCAAAAGATAAATATCTGCCAGCCACTTGCCGGGCGAACTCACGTTGAATGCTTGCGCCGCCTCGACATGATGCAAAACAAAAGCGGCGCGCACTTCATCACCCACCTCGAAACAGTCAGGGCCAATTGCCGGCCCGAACCAGGCCAGAATCTCAGAAGGGGGCACGGCCATCCTGGCCAGCGTATTTTCCAACACCCCTCCAAGCAACCCGCGCCAGCCGGCATGAGCCGCAGCAACAACGGTTCCGGCCTTGTCGCAAAACAAGACCGGCAGGCAATCGGCCGTCATGACGGCACAAACATATCCTGGCAAACGGGCATAGGCAGCATCGGCTTCGGGCAATTTTGCCCCAAAATCAGTGTCGACCGCAGTTATGCCATGCACCTGCCGCAACCAGAGGGGCTCAGCAGGCAAACGGTTACGCAATATCGCCCGATTTTCGGCGACATGCGCCGGCGCATCACCAACGTGATCGCCAAGATTCAGCGTCATCCAGGGGGCTTCGCTCACCCCACCCAGCCGGGTTGTCTGCAATGCGCAGACATTAACCGGTGCCGGCCAGTCGGGGATTAGAAAATCAGCCATAACGCAGGGTATCGAGCAGATTGCGCATATCTTCAGGCATCGGCACTTCCCATTGCACTTTCAACCCGGTCAGCGGATGCACCAGGCCCAGGCGGGTTGCATGCAAAGCTTGCCGGTGAAACGCCGGCAAGCGTGGATTTGGCTTGCCATAGACCTGATCACCCACCAGCGGATGACCGATGGAGGCCATGTGCACGCGAATCTGGTGCGTCCGGCCCGTTTCAAGCGAGCACTCGACGTAGGTACAGTAAGGGAAGTTTTCCATGACCCGGAACCACGTCAAGGCTGGCTTTCCGCCACGATTCTCGGGCACGACCGCCATTTTGGTCCGTTGCACAGGGTGCCGGCCAATCGATGAGTCGATACCGCCATCACGCTTGATGACGCCTGCAGCAATCGCCTGATACTGCCGACGCACAGTACGTGCCTGAAGCTGCCGCACCAGGTCGGTCTGTGCCTCCAGTGTTTTGGCAACCACCAGCAAACCGCTCGTTTCCTTGTCGAGCCGATGCACGATACCGGCTCGTGGCACCTCGGCCAGCGCGGGCGCATGATGCAGCAAGGCATTCATCATCGTTCCGCTCCAGTTACCGCTTCCCGGATGCACCACCAGCCCGGCGGGCTTGTTGATGACGAGCAGGGTTTCATCTTCGAAAACAATGTTTAAGGGAATATCTTCCGGCTGCTCGGCACTTGTCCGGGCATCATGCGGTTCGTTGATGGTCAGCCGTTCGCCACCGAGCAATTTACGCTTCGGCTCGGCTTCCAGCTTGCCGTCAACTTCGACGCAACCTTCCCGCACCCAAGCCTGCAAGCGGTTACGTGAGTGCTGCGGCAAAAGCTCAGCCAGTACTTGATCGAGACGACGGCCATAAGACGCGTCAGGAACCGTCAGATGGAGCGGCTCAGTTCGGCTATAATCGCCGGAATCTTCAATAGGATCGTTCATGATGCGAAGTTTACCCGCATTCCAGTCATTCCCGGCCCACTTCCGTGGCTTGCTGGCAATTTTCATTGCAATACTGATTTCCGGTTGCGGCCTTCTTCCGGCCGAACAGGACCTGACTACAGGTTGGTCGGCTGCAAAACTCTATGCTGAATCCAAGGAGGCACAATCCGATGGCACTTGGGATAAGGCTGCCAAGTACCTTGAAAAACTTGAGGCGCGCTATCCCTATGGCCGATATGCCCAGCAAGCACAACTGGAATTAGGCTATGTCTATTGGAAAGGCAATGAGCCGGCCTCTGCCCTGGCAGCCTGTGATCGCTTCATCAAGCTGCATCCGAACCATCCATCGGTCGACTACGTGTATTACCTCAAGGGTCTGATTAATTTCAATGAAGATCTCGGCCTGATGGGCTACATCAGCACTCAAGATCCTGCCGAACGCGACCCCAAGGCGGCACGCGAAGCGTTTGATGCCTTGCGCGAACTGGCCACCCGTTTCCCGCAAAGCAAATACACACCGGATGCGCTCAAACGCCTGAATTACCTGGTCAACTCAATGGCAGCCCAGGAAGTCAATGTAGCCCGCTACTACGCCCGCCGCGGTGCGTATATTGCTGCTGCCAACCGGGCGCAACAAGCCATCAAGACTTATCCGCAAGCTCCGTCGATCGAAGAGGCAATGTTCATCCTGGTCACCTCCTACGACAAACTGGCGATGAATGACCTGCGCGACGATGCTGATCGCGTCATGCGCCAGAACTACCCGACCAGCCGCTATTACAAGGATGGCCTGGAACGCAAGGTTCCGTGGTGGCAGCTCTGGTAATCAGCCGCCCTGTTTGATCGCCAGCACAGCCTGGTTACGCAAGGTGCGCAACAGGGACAATTCCTTCTCGGGAATTGAAATCCCGCTAGGCTCATCCCGGTCGGCATAAATCAGTGCCACCGGGCTTCCCTTGATGTTCAGGGGAAGCAGAATAAAAGAATGCGCCGGGACAGCCTTCCGGTACCAATCAGGAATTCGTTCTGCAATTTTTGGGTCGTTGATATCGCTGATCAGGATATCAACCCCTTTCGATGTCGCCGCATGGAAAATATCCGGCGTAAAAGTCAGCGGAAAACGGAATGCCTTGGCAATTTCATTGGCTTCCGGGCCGAAACCGAATCGGCCCTGCATGCAACCGGCCTTGGCATCGCGAATACAAAGCACAACACGCTTGAAGCCCATTGCCCGGTACATCGTCTCCAGAATGATGCGCAGGATATCGTTCAGCTTGTAGCCTTCGACCAAGGTATTGCTGATGTCCTGGATGCCTGCGGTCAACACGGCCTGGGCATCGATTTTCGGCACGCCATCAGCGTCGACGCTCTCCACCATGGCAGCCAGCGGGTCACTTTCACCTAGCAGTGTCCCGATCATCGAATCAGTGCCGACATCGGCCTTCACCGGAGCGGCGCCGCTCTGGGCGAACAGGCGCATTTGCTTGCCGAAAGTGGTTTGCCCAAGATTCAAGTGAATGATGCGAGCAAAATCGGCAGCCTCTTCAACCGCACGCCGAACCGTCTGCTCGATTTCACGCTGATCGAGCGACACGGCATTGGCGAAACGGGCCATCAGCTTCTTCATTTCCCGGTCACGCGCATCGGGTGTCGCCTGGGCAATCACCGAACACAATTCATTGGACATGCTCGACAGGACACGCAAGCGATCTTCCTGGCTGACCGGCTTTTTCAGTTCGCCATCAGGCAAGCGCCGCAGGGTACCGACGATCAACGGCGGAAAGCCCCACTGCCGGGCAATGGCAATGCCCATATCCTCATATGAAATCCCCAGCACCTGCAAAGCGGCCTTGTCCTCACTGCAGTTCTTCTGGGCCATCACCCGCCGGACTTCGTCACTTTCTTCCGGGAAATAAAACTGCGAAAGCAACCGTCCAAGACTGTGGAACAGGGAGCAGATAAACGTCTGCTCCAGATCGCGCATCTGGGCAACGGCGCTGATATCCTTGGCCAGGATGCCGGCCAGGTTGGCGCGCAGAAAATCTTCTTTCAGTTGATTGGCATTTGCCTTGTTCTGCAAGTGCTCGAACAGCAGGACGGTGATGGCGATATTGCGCACGGCCTCAAAACCCAGGACGACAACTGCGCGCGAAACTGTGCTGATATTGCCTCCCCCTGCCGGCCGAAAGTAAGCCGAATTGACCAAGCGCAACAATTTGTTGGTCAGGGCAAAATCCTTGAGGATGGAATTTGAAAGCTTGTTGATGCTTTCCGTTTCACTGTTGGCGATCTTGTTGATCGCGCTGACCGATTCCGACAAGGCTGGGAAATCGCTCTTGTGGCGCATCCGGCGCAACAGGAAATCGAGCGTTGCCTGCTTTCCCTCCCCCAGCCTGGAAGCATCCTCTTCGGGCGAAAGATAGTTGTCGAGCGCCTCGGCCAGTTGCTGTGCAGTCTGATAGCGCACCGCCGGATCGCGGGTCAATGCTTTGTACAAAACGCTGGTCAAACGCTCGTCGACCGCGACATTGCCGGGCAAGCGGAGATCGTCGTTGGCAATCCGGTGCATCACTTGGAAAAGATTGTCTCCCGCCACCGCCCGCTGGCCGGTCAGCATTTCGAAAAGCACCAGGCCGGCTGCAAAAACATCGGAACGCTCGCTAATCTCGCGCCGTTCGATATATTCGGGCGCCATGTAGGCCGGCGTCCCGGTGTATTCCCCCGCCACATCGCTCGGGCCGTCAATGCGCGCCGCGATACCGAAATCCATGACCCGCGGCACGCCGTTTTCATCGAGCAGGATATTGGACGGCTTCAGATCGCGGTGAATGATGCCTTGCTGATGCGCCTGCGACACGGCATCAAGAATCGGCCGGATGATGCTGACCGCCTTGACCGGCGAAAGCGCACCGCTATCGCGCAGGAACTCAGCCAGATTCTTGCCCGGCACATATTCAAAAACCAGATAGAGATCGCCCCCCTCTTCCCCGGCTTCAAAAATAGGCACGATATTCGGATGGTGCAGATTACTGACCATCCTTGCCTCATCCAGCAGCACTTTGTTCTGCACCGGATCGGGCCGGCTGAAATGCAGTGTCTTGATCGCAACCTGACGTTGCAACTGCGGATCGAAGCCGAGATAGACCACACTCTGGGCGCCACGCCCGAGTTCGCCGCGAACTTCAAAACGGCCGATTTTCTTGTTCATTGTGCTGTTGGTTCAATCCAGAGCAAATGTGCCACGGCATCAGAGCCACCGACTACGACTGCATTCTGCCCGTATTCCTCGCCAAGCGCACAGGCATCTTCCGGCGCGATATCGGGAATGAAACAGGTTTCCTCAGCCAGCCATGCCGGATCGTCAGCCAGATTCTCGCCGGCATAAGGTTCGTAATTGCCTTCCAGCAAATCACACTCCAGTTGTGCCTGACGTTCGGCATTCAACGTCGGATCCAGTTTTTGCGAACCGGGGTTGTAAGCTGTCACGATGGCAAATTCGCGGCAGCCATTTTCCTCCATCCAGCCCGCCAGGACCGGGCAAGGCTGCCCCAGCCGCAAGCGGACCACGCCGCCGGGCAGGTAAACCTGATAAGTCGTTGCTTTATAAAGTGCGTCCAGTTCAGTCGTCTTCGCCATCAAATTCCACCACACCAATCAATTGTTCGGATTCCGCCACCGGCAGCGCCTCGACTTCCTTCAGCTTGCGCGTCAGCTGACGCGTCCGTGTTTCAGCCTTGGCAATACTGTTGCTGGCCTCATCGAGTTTTTTCTTTGTATGCGCCAGCGCCTCGCCAAATTTGCCGAATTCAGTCTTGACCGCCCCCAGCACAGCCCAGACCTCCGCCGAACGCTGTTCGATCGCCAAAGTACGGAATCCCATTTGCAAGCTGTTCAGCATCGCGGCCAGCGTCGTCGGCCCAGCCAGGCTGATGCGCCAGTCGCGCTGCAGCGTTTCGGCAAGACCGGGACGGCGCAGAACCTCGGCATAGAGCCCCTCGACCGGCAAATAGAGCAGCGCGAAATCGGTCGTATGCGGCGGCGAGACATATTTTTCGTGAATACTGCGAGCTTCGCTTTTCAAGCGTAGCTCGATGGCCCGCGCAGCATCCTCCATGGCAGCCGGATCAACCCGATCCTGGGCTTCGAGCAAACGCTGGTAATCCTCGATCGGGAATTTGGCATCGATCGGCAACCAGACGACAGCGCCATCGCCTTTGCCCGGCAGGCGAATGGCAAAATCAACCCGTTCATTGCTCCCCGGCCGGGTCACGACATTGGCGGCAAACTGTTCGCTGGTCAGCAGTTGCTCAAGCAAGGCCGACAGTTGAACCTCGCCCCAGGTACCGCGCGTTTTAACGTTGGTCAGGACGCGCTTGAGATCACCGACCCCGGCGGCCAGCGTCTGCATTTCACCCAGACCGCGATGGACTTGCTCAAGGCGATCGCTGACCAGCTTGAACGATTCGCCGAGACGCTGTTCAAGCGTGGCATGAAGCTTTTCATCGACCGTTCGGCGCATTTCTTCGAGCTTGATCGCGTTGTCCGCCTGTATCGCGGTCAACCGGCTTTCGACGGCCAATTTCAACCGTTCGAAACGCTCATCGAGCCCGAGTGAAAAGCGATTCAGCTGACTGGCAAAGGCTTCCAGGCGCTCAGCCTGCATGGCGCCGAACTGGGCCACCTGGGTCGTTACCGTCTGGCTGAGCAAAGTGGACGATTGCGCCCGCTCCTCCCGATCATGAAAGGCTTCCTCGGCATCCTCGCGCCGGCTGCGCGCCAGTTCCTCGCGCAATTCGCGCTCCAGCCTGGCCATGCCTTTTTCCTGGGCTTCCTGCAGCAGGCGGAAGCGCAACTCATCATCCGGCCGCCGGTTGCCACGCATCAAGATCGCCATCTGCAACAGGATGGTGACGATGAGCCCGGCCAGCAGGGCCAGTCCCATGCTTTCGCTCATGACCGGCTTATCTCAGCGAGAAATCGACACGGCTGGCCTTGGCTTTTTCATCAGCCTCAACCTTCGGAGGAACAAGGAAAACACGCCCAGCCGGCACTTTGCCCTGCTCGGTCAGCCAAACCTGAACGTTCTCGGCTCGCTGCTTGGCGAGCAGCCGAATATCGTCTTCCGTCGCCGGCAAATTGGCCAACATCAGTTTTTCCATTTCCTCGACCGGCAATTCCTTCTGCATCCCGACCATATTGCGCGGCTTCGGGAACTTGGCTTCCTTGTAGGCGCGCTGCAAATAGGTTTTGTATTCCTCGGGTGCAATGTCGACATTATCGAGAGAAGCGCCCTCGCCGCTCTTCTTGATCGTATCCTTGAGCTTTTCAGCCTTCATGGCTCGCTCGATGGCAACACGCTTGACCCCTTCCTTGTCGCCTTCCGGATCGGCCCGACCAGTAATTTCGAGCTTCAAGGCATCGCGCGAGTTGAGCGCCTTGGCCAGCGTTTCGAGTTTTTTGCCGGCGGCATCGCTGATATTCGACCGGCCCGGCGCAAATTCGACATTCGACAACTCTTCGCCGTTGCCGAACATCGAACCGAGCAGCGCAAACGGCGAAGTCACGGCTTTAATGAAGAGATTGCCGATCACCTTGAGAATCAGGCCACCGACCGAGAACTGCGGATCGTCGAGCGAACCCGAAATCGGCAGATTGAGGTCAATTTCGCCCCGGTTGTTCTTGAGCAGCGAGATGGCCAGATTGACCGGCAATTTGGTGGCATCAGGGCTTTCGACCTTGTCGCCGAACGTGAATTGGTCAATGAACAGCTTGTTGTCGGCCGTCAGCTGATTGTTTTCCAGCTTGTACGCCAGGTTCAGCGAGAGCTTGCCCTTCTCGATGTTGTAGCCGGCGTATTTCCCGGCATAAGGCGAAAAGCCGACCAGATCGACGCCATTTACATCGGCTTTGATATCGAGGAAAGACTTGGCGGCCAGGGGATTCAGCTTGCCGGCAATCTGAATCGGTGCCAGGTTGGCATAACTACCGCGCAAATCCATATCGGCCACGCTGTCAGCCGATGACGACAGGCCGGTAACACGTCCGCCCAGCTTGGTCAGATTGACCGTGTAATTCGGCTTGACGAAGAAATCGGAAAAATTGACCGTGCCATTTTGCAGGGTGATCTTGGCAATTTTGAGCGGCAGCGGCGCCTTGGCAGGCTCAGCCGGCACAACCGCCGGTGCGGCTTTCGTATCGGTCACCGAGACAGCCTCGGCATCCGGCTTGCGAACGATATCCTGAACATTCAACCGGCCGGCCGAGTTGAGGATCAGTCGTGAGTAAAAATCGCTCAGCGCAATTTCACCAATGTTGATCGCCATCGGATCGAGACGGAAATCAATCGCCCCCAGATAGAGAGATTTCCATTTCAGGAAATCGGCACTGTTTGCCTTGTCGACCGCGAGAAAGTCGCCCAGCGTCAGCGATCCCTTATAGGCAGCCTTGAATCCGTCCTTGTCGATCAGCGCAGTCGCTTCACCCTTGTTGGAAAGCTGGCCGCGTGTCAGGGCGATGTTCAGCTGCTCGGCAAAATAAGGTTGCAAGGACATCAGCGGAATGGCCAGTGTTTCGATCTTGAGGGCAACGTTGAGCGGCATCAGCTGAACAGCGCCATCGACATTCAGGCTGCCCTTCTTGTTCACCTTGCTCTTGAGCGACAAGGCCCCTTTTTTACCCGGTTCGTTACCGATATTTTCGGCATTCAGCGTGAAACCCTCAAGCTCATGCACTGCCGCCGGTCGAGTCGACTGATCCTCGAAACGGAAAGCCAGATCCTCGATCTTCAACTTGGCTACATTGCCGACCCACGGACGTTCATCCTGAACCTTGGCATCGGTTGCCCGAATGGTCTTGAGGACAGGCGAACTGACCCATTCGATCTTGCCAGCCTTGTTGCGCGACATGCGGGCTCGCGTCTGGGTATTGATCACCTCGGCGATATCGATGCGATGCCCCGGCAAATCGACGCGTATGCCGTGGGCAGCCATTTTGGCGACCCGGAAACGCTCGCCCAGATCGATCTGGTAAGCCACTTCGCTGAGTTCGATCGGATCGCTCAGCTTGCTATCCACCTTGCCCAGCCGGGCATGCAAGTCACGCAACTCGCCCATGACCGGCACCTGCGTCGATTCGTCTTTCCAGCGCACCAGCCCGTGATTCAACTCAAAGCCGGCCAGCGACCATTCGAGTGGCTTGCCTGTGCTTGCTGGCTTGGTATCGGCCGAAGAAGCCCCGGACCGCGCCATTTTCTCAAGCAGGCGCAGCACATTGAACTCACCTTGCCGATTGACCGACAGGGCAAGGTCGAGCCCATCCAGGGCGACATGCCTGACCGCCACTTTCTGGTTGATCAGATCGGCGTTTTCCAGATCGACATCGAGCTTTTTCCAGCCGACAAGGTGCTGCCCGTCGCGCTCATTGACGACCAGACCCGAGACATGCGCACTGCCGACCACGGAAAGGGAGAAAACCTGGTCAGCCAATTCCTTGAAAACGACCTTCAATTCGGAGTCGACCGTACCAGCAGCCAAACTGACGGGAATGCTATCCGGCAAATAAGCTTGCACGCCCGCCAGATCAAAACGATCCAGATCGAGATCCAGCTCACTTTCGTGCGAGCCGGTAAACGGCTTGCTGCGCCCCTTCAAGGCCAGTTGCGACTCGTTGATCTTGGCTGAAAAACTCGGCTCGACCAGCACTTCAGCCTGATACGGCAGGCTGGACACGAAAGGCAATGCCAGGTTGATGTCGCTGATCGTGTGAGTCTTGCCCTTGGGCTGATCGTCGAACACAATTTTGCCATTCAGCAACTGGATATTGTTTAGCGAAAAACGAGGTGTCCCGGTCTCCGGCTCATCCTTGGGTTTCATCCACTCATCGAGCAGGTCGGAAATATCGTAGCGCCCGTCGGCAACCCGTGCCACAGCCAGACGCAAGCCCTGCAGCCGAATTTCATCGACCACCGCCGCCATCTTGAAAATCGATGCGGTCGACAAATTGATGAACAACTCATCAAAACCGGCAACCTCCTTGCCGTCCCCTGCCTTGATCGACAAGCCGCTGACTTTGGCCGACAAGGCATAAGGATTGATGTCGATCCGCTCGATGCTGACATCCCGGTGCAACTCTTTCGAGAGTTGGCTGAGCAAGACCGATTTGAGCAGTGGCGGCGCGGCAAAATAGCCAAAAAGTCCAAAAACCAGCAAAAACACGCCCAGCCAACGGGCAATTTTCCGACTACGCGGTGATTTGATTGCGGCGCCGAGCATGGCGGCATTGACCGAGCCGCGTGGAGTTTGTGCTGTCATGATAATCTACCGTCGAAATTCGTCATTTCCGGCGAATTTAGCACAGACATCACCATGAAACGCGGCAGAAATACATGAAGTGGATTATTCACGACCTGAAAGAAGCGTTAGCCCAACTCAAACGCAAGGAAACCTGGCTGGTCATCACGCTTCTCGTCGGTTTCGGGATCATTACCTACACGATTCTTCAATTCGCCCTGAAAACAGACTCGGTGCTGATGTATCTGCGCCATACCGCATCGGCTTGCCGGCAATTATCAAACGGGCCGATCATTTTCCTGTTTTGCGGCATGATCTTTTTTGTTTTCTCTTGCGCCATTACCTTTGGCGAAGTTCAACGCTATTTCCATTTCAAGCAACGAGGCGGTCACTTCCAGGCAAGCCAGTCTTTCCGAGCCGCCTTTTTCTGGCTGGCCGTTGCGATTGCCATTTCGACTGCCGGCCTGCTCTTTTTCAATGAGTACTGTCGCTGATACCGACCCGACACATCGCCTAACGATATTCGAGCAATCCCATGGCTACAAGACGCACCTCCATAATGATCGTCGACGACAACGACATGATGCGCAGCATTCTGCGCAGCATCTTGCGCGGCGAGGAATACGACGTAATCGGGGAAGCGCGCAATGGCAGCATTGCCGTCGAAATGGCCGAAAGAATCAAACCCGACATCATTTGCCTGGATGTCGTGATGCCGGAAAAGGACGGCCTTGAAGCATTGTGCGAAATCAAGGCTGCACGCCCTGAAACGGAAATCGTCATGGTGACCAGCAACGCCGACCCCGAGACCGTTCAGGAGGCGATTCAGAATGGCGCCAGCGGTTTCATCATCAAGCCATTCAATGCGGCACGCGTACTCGACACCCTTGAAAAAGTCGCCGCTCGCTGCCGCAAATAAGGCTGCGCCCTAGAAAACGTTCCGCCAGCCGCGAATGGCTGCGAAAACAGCTGTTTTTGAGCGGTCGACCGCAGCATCCCGGGACAATGCCGCTTCAATCACCGGCAACTCGGCGCAACGCAAAAACGGATTACTTGCTTTCTCTTCGGCCAACGATGAAGGCACGCTCGATTTGCCAGCCGACCTCATCTCGGCAACGCGTTGCACACGCGCCCGAATTTGAAGATTCTCCGGCTCGACCGCCTGCGCAAAGCGCAGATTGGCTTCGGTGTATTCGTGGGCGCAGTAAATCTGCGTCTCATCCGGCAAGCCGGCGATCTTGTCCAGCGACGCTGCCATTTGTGCCGGCGTCCCTTCGAACAGCCGTCCACAACCTGCGCCGAACAGCGTGTCGCCACAAAACAAGACGCCGGGTGCGTAGTATGCAAGGTGTCCGAGCGTATGGCCGGGAACAGCCATGACGCTGACCGCCTGACCCAGCACCGAGATCGTCTCGCCGCCACTCAAGGGGCTTGTGCAGCCTGTGATAGACTCGCTGCCGGGTGCGAATACCGTGGGATGCCAGCGTTCGGCCAAGGCGGCAATACCGCCCTGATGATCGGCGTGATGGTGAGTGATCAGGATGCTTTCCAGCACCAGCCCTGCAGCCTCCAGGCGGGCAATCACCGGGGCCGGATCGCCAGGATCGACGACCGCAGCACGCTGGCCAAGGGTCAGCAACCAGATGTAATTGTCCTTGAATGCAGGAATGAGCGATATCGTAAACATGCCGGAACTATCGAGCCAGGGGCGCCGGATGTCAATTCCCGGATTTGAAAGATGGCTGGGCAGCGCCCAGGGAAACTATGTGCTCGATTGGGAGCAAGCGACGCTCGATGCGACGGTCGCCGATGTCTTCGGCTTCAACGCCTTGCAGCTCGGCCTGCCGCAATTCGACTTTCTGCGTGCCAACCGCATACCACTGCGCCAGAAAGCGGGTCCTGCAGGTGCCGTCGATACTTTTTGCGAATTCGACGCCCTGCCCTTTGCATCGCACAGCATAGATCTCGCCATCCTGCCCCATGTCCTGGAATTCCACGATGACCCGCACGGCATCCTGCGCGAAATCGAGCGCATGCTGATTCCCGAGGGACAGATCATCATCACCGGTTTCAACCCGCTCTCGCTATGGGGCTTGAACAATCGGCTGAACCGCTCCGGCGAATACCCCTGGAATGGAAGCTACTTGTCGATCCAGCGCCTGAAGGACTGGCTGAAACTGCTCGATTTCGAGGTCGACCGCATCACGCTGGGTTGCTACGCCCCACCTTTTTCTCAACACAAATGGCTGCAACGCAGCCATTTCATCGAAACAGCCGGGCAACGCTGGTGGCGCTTTTCCGGTGGCGTCTATTTATTGCGCGCCATCAAACGGACACATGCCATGCGGCTGATCACCCCAGCCTGGCGAAAATCACGGGTCGGCGCCAAGGCGCTGCGCCCGGTTGCACACAAGGAAGGCCATGGCCACTGAAGAAATGATCGAAATTTTCACCGACGGCGCCTGCAAGGGCAACCCCGGCCCCGGCGGCTGGGGAGCCATCCTGCGCGTCGGGCAGCACGAGAAGGAAATGTGGGGCGGAGAAAAGGAAACCACCAACAACCGGATGGAGCTGATGGCTGCCATTCGCGCCATTGAAGCGCTCAAGCGCCCGGTTGCCGGCAAGATTTACACCGACTCGCAATATGTCCTGAAAGGGATCAGCGAGTGGATACATGGCTGGAAGCGGAACGGCTGGAAAACAGCGGACAAGAAGCCGGTCAAGAATGCTGACCTGTGGCAATTACTCGATGCAAAGACCAAGCTGCACAAACTCGAATGGATCTGGGTCAAGGGCCATGCCGGCCACCCGGAAAATGAACGCGCCGATGCACTCGCCAACCGCGGCATCGAAGAACTGAAAAACAAGGAAGCGGCATGAGACAGATTGTTCTCGATACCGAAACCACCGGCCTTGACCCTCGTTCGGGCCACCGCATTATTGAAATTGCCTGTATCGAGATGGAAAATCGCCGTCTGACCGGCCGCCATCTGCATAAATACGTCAATCCGGAACGCGAGATCGATGAAGGCGCCCAGGCAGTACACGGTATTTCGCTCGAGTTTCTCGCCGACAAACCAAAATTTGCCGATATCGTTGATGAATTCCTTGAATTCATCAACGGTGGGGAATTAGTCATCCATAACGCCCCTTTCGACATCGGCTTCCTCAATGCCGAACTGCGTCGCCTCGATCGGGTGCCGGTTGAAACCGTTTGCAACGGCGTGGTCGATACGCTGCGCATGGCCAAGGATCTGCACCCGGGCAAGCGGAACAGCCTCGATGCGCTGTGCGAACGCTACGAAATCGATAATTCGACACGCACCCTGCACGGCGCCCTGCTGGATACCGAATTGCTGGCCGACGTTTTCCTGGCCATGACGCGCGGCCAGAACTCGCTGATGATCGAACCGGATTCAGCCCCCCGCCCCCAACTCGGCAAAGGCGGCCTGAAGATCGAGCGTAAACCGCTCCTTGTGCGCCGAGCCAGCGACGAAGAGCTCGTCGACCACCAGCGGGTTCTTGCTGCGATCGACAAGGAATCCAAAGGCGCCTGCATTTGGCTGCCGAAACCCGAAACGGCAGCCTGAGCCATGGTCCCGCTCTCGCTACTGATCTGGATTGCGCTCGAAACCGCGCTCTACCTGGCCATTGCCCGACTCGGCCTGCAGGCCGACTGGGCTTATGCCGCAGCTGGAGCAGTCGGCGGGATACTCGGCATGCGGGCCGGCATTGTCGCCATTACCTGGATGTTCGGCATGGCCTTTGCCTCGCCCGCCCCGCGGCTTGGCGCAGGACAGACCGCTCGCCTGATGCTTGAGGAATATCTCGCCTTCCTGTTCACTTTCATCATTGTTTTACCGTTTGAGCGTTTGTGGATGCCGGCTGATCGCCCACGTGCCGGCCAAGAACCAATCCTGCTGGTACACGGCTATGGATGCAGCCGAGGTGTCTGGTGGCTGCTGCGTCGACGGCTTGAAGCCGCCGGCCACAGCGTTGCCAGTCTGAGCCTGACGCCCCCCTATGCTTCGATGGGCAAGCTGGAACCGCTGCTCAATGCCCGTATCGAAGCGCTCTGCAAGGCCACCGGCAGCCCGCAGGTTCAACTGCTGGCGCACAGCATGGGCGGCCTGATTTGTCGTTCCTACCTCGCCCGGCATGGCCGCGATCGAGTCAGCCGCCTGCTGACGCTCGCCACACCGCACCATGGAACTGAACTCGCCCGTCTCGGTTTCGGCCGCAATGCACGTGAAATGGAAGCCGGTTCGCTGTGGTTGAGCGACATGGCCGGCGAGCCGCTCAATGTGCCGACAATCAGTCTGCGCAATGCCTACGACAATTACATCATGCCGCAGGATAACCAGCGCCTGGCTGGCGCACGCGACATCGAACTGCCGCCGGTCGGTCATCTGGCGATGCTCTACGACCGGCAAGTCGCAGCCCTTCTGATTGACTGCTGTACCGAAGGAAAAAAGACCCAATGAACATTCCCGCTGCCACACGTACCCAAGCCGAAGATCTGCTGACTTTTATCGATGCCAGCCCCAGTCCCTGGCATGCCGTGCAAACCTGCGAACAGCGCCTGCTGGCTTCCGGTTTTTGCCGTCTGGACGAAGTCGACCGCTGGCAACTTACCCCCGGCGGCCGTTACTTCGTCATCCGTGGCGGCTCGTCGATCATCGCCTTCATCATCGGCCACCAACCAGCAGCCGAAACCGGCCTGCGCCTGATCGGCGCCCACACCGATTCGCCCGGCCTGCGCATCAAGCCCAAGCCGGCGGAAGACGCTGCCGGCATGATCCGGCTGGGGGTCGAAGTCTATGGCGGTCCGATTCTCGCCACGTTTGCCGATCGTGACCTGTCGCTTGCCGGGCGCGTCAATGTCCGCACGGCCGAGGGCTTTACAACCCATCTCGTACGATTTGACGAAGCCCTGCTGCGCCTGCCCAATCTCGCCATTCACATGAATCGCGACGTCAACGAAAGCGGTCTCAAATTCAACAAACAGACCGAACTCCCCCTTATTCTCGGTGTTGCCGACGGGAACAAGGCAGATGATCGCTTCCGCCAGCCGATTGCCGACGCACTCGGTGTCTCCCCACAGGATTTGCTGACTTGGGAGCTGAATGCCTACGACACGCAAAAAGGCGCTTTTTGGGGCGTCGACCGCGAATTCGTGGCCGACAGCCAACTCGACAACCTGGCCTCCTGCCACGCCGCACTGAGCGCCCTGCTTGCCACGAAAAACCCCGCAGCCAGCTGCATCTGCGCCTTTTTCGATCACGAGGAAGTCGGCAGTGAAAGTGCCGGCGGCGCCAGCGGCAGTTTCGCCGGCGATGTCATCAGTCGTATTGCGGGCTGCGCCGGACTGGATGCCGAAGATCAGCGCCGCATGCTGGCACGCAGTTTTTTCATCAGCGCCGATATGGCACACGCCTGGAACCCGAATTTCCCGGGCGCTTACGAACCCTGCCACCGTGCCACGGTCAACGCCGGCCCGGTCATCAAAACCAACGCCAACCAGCGCTACAGCACCAACGCCGATACCGCCGCACGCTTCATGGCAATTTGCGCCAAAGCCGGTGTTCCCTGCCAGCAGTATGCACACCGTACGGACCTTGGCTGCGGCAGCACGATCGGACCGATTCTCGCGGCACAACTGGGCATCCCCAGCGTCGATGTCGGTGCCCCGATGTGGTCGATGCACAGCATTCGCGAAAGTGCCGGCGTACTTGATCATGGCTACATGATTGCAGCCATGACGACAGCACTGGCGGACTGAAATGATGCGTGATCTGCTTACTTTTCTGGTCGGTTCAGCCATTCTGCTCTGGCTGTCGCGCAAGGCCATCGTCAAACCGGGTCGGCATGGTTTCTACCGTTTTTTCGCCTGGGAGGGCATCCTGGCCCTGCTAGTTCTCAATCATGAACCCTGGGGAGAATCTCCACTCTCGCCCCACCAGATAGTTTCCTGGCTGCTGATGCTCGGCAGCATTCTCCTGGTCGCCCACGGCTACGCCGTTCTGAAAGAAGAAGGCAAGGCCGGAGAACAACGCGAGGACACGGCACTCTACGATTTTGAAAAAACGACCAAGCTGGTCGATTGCGGCGTCTTTGCCTACATCCGCCACCCGATGTACGCCTCGCTGCTGGCGCTGGCCTGGGGCGCTTTTTTTCAGGACCCGGGCTGGGCTGGCGGTGCCATTGCCAGCCTGACCTCGTTTTTCCTGTTTCTCACCGCCAAGGCTGACGAACAGGAATGCCTGCAATTTTTCGGTCCTGCCTACGCTGACTACATGAAGCGTACCCGGATGTTTCTTCCCTGGCTTATTTAGCCTCGCCCTGCGGCACCTCGAATTTGGTGCCCATCATTTCATTGCAGGTTGCCCGACCAAAGGTTTCGGCCTTTTTCGGGCTGGAAATCTGGGGCTCATCGTAAATTCGCTTGATCACGTAATTGGTGATACGCGCTCCATCGCCGCCATCTTCGACAAAGACCTTGGCCGGACGACCTTTTTCACGATCGTAGTAGGACTGCAGGGCAAAATCGCGCACCCGCTCGCAAAAACGGATTTTCTGGGCATCCGGCATGCTGTCATCGATTTTCCCGGCATGGGCATGTGGCCAGGCACTCTGCGCCACCAGCAAAGTGCAAGCAATCAGACTCAAACGCTTCATTCTCCGGTCTCCTGAATCGAGGTCAGATAAGCCAGCACATCCTGGATATCGTCAGCCTTCAACTGGGTGAGCAAACCGCCCGTTCCTTCCTCGTCGTGCGGACGATCGCCCTTGAGGTAAAGGTCAATCTGCCGTTTGAGGTAGTTGGAGTATTGCCCAACGAGCATCGGGAACATGCCCCGGCCCTTGCCGGCCTTGCCATGACAAGCCGCACACTGCTTCTGGTAGATTTTTTCACCATGCTCGATATTGCCCTCGACGCGCGGCACGATCATTACCTTGTCGACCATCTGCAAGCGGGTCAGCGCATCTTCATGGCCGGCGAAGGTCGGCATCTTGGTCGATAGTTCGATGCCGGAAAGATAGGCGGAAATGTCACGGATATCTTCATCGGACAATTCGCGTTCCTGGGTGTAGGGATACATCGGAATGTTGATCCGCGTCCGCGCCCGGAAGCTCTTCAACTGGCTTGCCAGATAGCCGGGACGCTGCCCGGCAATACGCGGATATTCTCCCTTTTTGCCGCCGGCCCCCTGGTCGCCGTGGCACGCCGCACAGGTTCCATTGATTTCCTTGCCTTTTTCGAGGTCGACCGCAGCAGCCGGCAAGCCGAATAGCAAGCCCGCGCAAAGCACAGGGAAAAGTAAACGAAAACGCATGCGACACCACTCCAGAATCCGATGCGACGAATTGTCGCACGCTGTTAGCAACAGAAAATTGACTCAAATCACGCATAATTCGCCCCATGCCATTTATCTCCTGCACCGCCGACGGCACCGACCATCTGGCCAACTTGCGTCGCCTGGTCGCCAGCCGATGGGTTGTTCTCGCCAGCATGGCGCTGCTCGTGATGATCGTTCCCGGCGCACTGAACATCCCACTGCCACAATGGCCGTTGCTCGCCATTGTTTCTGTCGCAGCCGTCCTCAACAGCATGATCCAGTGGCGCGTCCTCAAGGCAGGCAGCGCAACACCCGGCGAGTTGTTTTCCCAGTTGCTGCTGGATATCGGCGCCCTGAGCGCGATTGTTTTCTTTAGTGGCGGAGCAACGAATCCACTGGTTTCCCTCCTTCTGCCGCCGGTCGCCATTGCGGCACTGACCCTGCCGGTGCGTTGCGTCATGGCCATCGGCGCTATCGCCGTCGGCAGTTACTCCGCGCTGATGGTCTATTACATCCCCCTGGCCATGCCGGATGCGACCCGGGCAACCCGATTGCATCTGGTTGGCATGTGGCTGACCTTTTCGGTTTCGGCACTGATGATTGCGTGGTTTGTCGTTCGCATGACACGCCTGATTCGACAGCGCGACGCCGAGCTGGCCACTGCCCGCGAACAAGCCCTGCGCGACGAGCGCATCACGGCCATGGGAACGCTGGCCGCAGGAGCTGCCCATGAACTCGGCACACCGCTCGCCACCATGTCGCTGATTGCCGGCGAACTGATCCACGACAACTCGCTTTCCGAGGCTTGCCGTGAAGATATTGCCCTGCTCCGCCAGCAAATCGCCACTTGCAAGCAGATCATCACCGGCCTGTCGCGTAAAGCAGGCGCCGAACGACTGGAAAATGCCCATTTCCAGCCGGTCGACCGCTGGATCAATGGCCTGCGCCAGCAGTGGCACGCCACCCGGCCAAATGCCAGCAGCCGCATGACCCTCGCCAGCGACGGCCCGGCCCCTGAAATATTTGCCGATCCACGGCTCGAACAAGCTCTTCTCAACCTCTTGAACAATGGCGCAAATGCAAGCGATGAACCGCTTGAAATCCGGCTCGGCTGGTCGCCTGGCAGCTTGACTATTGATATTTGCGACCACGGCCCCGGCTTTCCGGATGCCGTTCTAAAAAATGGCGGGCATACCAGCTTCCCTGCACACGAAAGCGGAAGCGGTATTGGCTTGATGCTGACCAGCACGGCCATCCAGCAGTTGGGCGGCCAATTGACCCTGAGCAACCTCAAAGATGGCGGCGCACTTGCCCGCATCGAATTACCGCAGGCAAACCAATGAATGACCTCACCCTGGTAATCGACGATGACCCCAGTTTCAACGCCATCCTGGTACGCACGATGGAACGCAGGGGATACCCGGCCCGCGGCGTTCTGGACGCGGCCGAAGCATTGCAGGTTGCACGTGAATCGGGTGCCCGGCGCATCATTCTCGATCTGAATCTCAACGGCAGTTCCGGCCTGGCCCTGATCCCGGCATTACTCGGCATCAATCCCGACTGTCGCATCATTGTGCTGACCGGTTATGCCAGCATCACAACCGCAGTCGACGCAGTCAAGCTCGGTGCGATCCAGTATCTCGCCAAGCCGGTTGAAATCGAAGCCATCCTGGGGGCATTCGAAGACGATGATATGCCAGATTTCGACCTTCCTGTTTCCGATGAACCTCTTTCGATCGACCGGCTTGAATGGGAGCACATCCAGCGCGTGCTCAACGAGAATGAAGGCAATATTTCAGCAACGGCCCGCGCCCTGAAAATGCATCGCCGCACATTGCAGCGCAAGTTATCGAAACGGCCGGTCAAGACCTGAATCAGCGTTTGTTTTTCTAAATACCGAGATAGCGATGCCAGATCGCGTGGTCCGCATCAAGTGCGGCGGATGATCCTTGCCAGACAACCTGGCCACGCTCCAGGATGGTGTGGCGACTGGCCAGCGGAAGCAGCTTTTCGACATACTTGTCGATGACCAGAACACTCTGCCCCTCATCGCGCAGGCAGGCAAGGCAAGCCCATATTTCCTCGCGGATGAGAGGTGCCAATCCTTCGGTCGCCTCATCAAGAATGAGCAGCCGCGGATTGGTCACCAATGCCCGGCCGATTGCCAGCATTTGCTGCTCGCCGCCGGAGAGCTGGTTACCGAGATTCCTCGCTCTTTCCTTGAGCCGAGGAAACAATTCGTAGATTCGGGCGGGAGTCCACGCGGCCGCCGAATGCCGGCGATTGGCAAAAAAAGCCACCAGATGCTCGTCGACCGTAAGATTCGGAAAACACTGCCGCCCCTCGGGTACCAGGGCAATACCGGCCCGTCCAATACGGTCGGGGCGCCAGCCGACAATACTTTGGCCGGCAAAGCGAATCTCGCCCGCCTTGCATGGCACGAAGCCACACAGCGTGCGCAAGGTTGTCGTCTTGCCCATCCCGTTGCGCCCGAGCAAGGTCACGACCTCCCCCTCATCCATCGTCAAATCGATGCCGAACAAAACCTGGCTGGCGCCGTAGGCAACCTCAAGTGCGCCAATCTCAAGCAGTTTGCTCACAGGTGATCTCCCAGATATGCCCGACGAACAGCAGGATCGGCGCGAACTTCGTCTGGCGTACCGGTGCAGATCAATTCACCGTTAACCAATACGGAAATGCGATCGGCAAGCCGAAAAACCGCATCCATATCGTGCTCGACAAGCAAGATCGTCACATGGCGAGCAAGATGCTCGATCAATTCGACCATGCGTGACGACTCTTCCGGCCCAGTTCCGGCCATCGGCTCATCGAGCAATAACAACTGGGGTCGAGTCGCCAGCGCCATGGCCAACTCCAGTGCCCGCTGATCACCATGCGAGAGTTGGCCGGCCATCACCATCTTTTTGGGGATCAGGCCGACTTGCTGCAGATAGTTTTCTGCCTCATCGAACAATGCGCGCTCGTTTCGTACCGGCTGCCAAAAACGGAAACTGCTCCCGGTGTCAGCCCTGCCCTGAACCGCAAGTTGTACGTTATCCAGCACACTCAGGCCGAGGAATACATTGGTGATCTGGTAGGAACGAGCCATGCCGGCAGCAACACGCTGGTGCATGGCGTGCCTTGTGACCTCACGACCGGCGAAATGAATACTCCCCGAATCAGCGTGCAAAGCACCGGAGACATGATGGATAAAAGTTGTTTTACCCGCTCCGTTAGGGCCAATCAGGGCATGCACTTCACCCGCCGTGACATTGAAATCGACCGCTTTCAATACCTCGATGGCAGCAAAGCGCCGTGATAACCGGCGTACCTCAAGCAAAGGCTCAGTCATGTGGCCTCGCAAAAAGTGCGGCCACGCCTTTGGGTGCAAAAAGCACAATGCCGAGCAAGAGCAATCCCAAAATGATATGCCAGTGCTCCGTCACTCCAACCAACCCCTCCTCCAGCACCAGCAAGACTCCAGCCCCCACGACGCCACCATACAGATAGCCAACGCCGCCAATAATCACCATCACAAGCAAAGTGCCGGACTGAACCCATTGCAACAGATTCGGACTGGCCAGCCCGGTCTGGTTGGCCAGCAGGGCGCCGGCCAGACCGGCCAGGGCACCACCCAAAGCAAAGCAGACCAGACGATAACGAAAAACTGGATAGCCGAGCGCTTCCATTCGCGTTTCATTTTCCCGGATCGCCTGCACAACACGCCCAAACCGGGCTTCAGCCAAGCGCTGGAACAAAAACATCACCAACGCCAGGGCAGCAAGTGCGACATAGAATAAGGAAGCGTCGCCTGACAGGCTGAAACCGGCGATCGACACGCGCCCACCCAGCGACAAACCATCATCGCCGCCGAGAACGGCAGCGGAAACGAAAAGGTAGTACGCCATCTGGGCAAAAGCCAGGGTGATCATGATGAAGTAGACGCCCCGGGTACGCAGACTGATACTGCCAACCAGCAGTGCAAATAGACCGGCGACGCCCATGGCCAGGGGAAATACCAGCAGACCTTCGCTAATCCCCGCCTGCAGGCATAATGCCGCAACATAAGCGCCGGTCCCGAAGAAGGCGGCGTGGCCAAGAGACACCATGCCACCAAAGCCCAGCACCAGATTGAGGCTGGTCGCTGCCAACGCAAAAACAAGCATGCGTGTAGCGAAACCGATGTAGAACGCCTGATCAAGCGCAGTCAGAATAGTCGGCAAAACCAGCAGGATCAGCAAGGTGACCAGGGATGCGTTTTTTTGCCAACGGGCAGGACGATAAAAAGCCATTTATGCACGCGCCGGAAAGAGGCCCTGCGGTTTGAAAAAAAGAATGGCGGCCATCAGCAAGTAAATCAAAATCGAGGCGATGGCCGGACCGAGCGTCGAAGCGGCCTCGGCAGGCAGTGCCGCACGTAGCAGCAAGGGCAAAAGTGCCCGCCCCAGCGTGTCGACCGTGCCAACGATCAAGCTACCGACGAGCGCCCCGCGAATTGACCCGATGCCGCCAATGATGATCACGACAAAAGCCAGAATCAGAACTCCCTCACCCATCCCGACCTGAACCGCCAACAAGGGCCCGAGCAAGCCCCCCGCCAAGGCACAAAGCCCGGCACCGAAGGCAAAGACTGCAGTAAACAAACGACGCACATTAATGCCCAGTGCTTCCGTCATTTCCCGATTGGAGGCACCGGCTCTGACCCACATGCCGATACGGCTTTTGGCAACCAGCAAGTAAAGCAATCCGGAAACAGCCAGCCCAAAAGCAATCAATACCAGGCGATACGCGGGGTAAAAGAAGCCAGCGATCTCGACAGGTCCGGATAAAGCATCCGGTGGATTGAGCATGACGGGCTGAGCCCCCCAGATCATGCGTACAGCCTCATTGGCAATCAGAATCAGGGCGAAAGTGGCCAGCACCTGGGACAAATGATCACGCTTGTAAAGCTGGCGAAACAAGGCCAGTTCGAGCAACAAGCCAATCACGGCAGTTGCACCAACCCCGCACCCCAGCCCGATCCAGAATGAATCCGCCGCCTGGGCACAAGCGGCCACCAGATAGGCTCCGATCATGTACAGCGACCCATGGGCCAGATTGATACAGTCCATGATGCCGAAAACCAGCGTCAAGCCGGCGGCAAGAAGAAACAGCATCAGGCCGAATTGCAGGCCATTGAGGGCCTGCTCAAGGAAAAGCTGGGTCATGTCAGGAGAAAAAAACAAGGAATAGGCTTAAGGCAGTTCCCCTCCGTGGCACAGAGGGGAAAATCAAACGTGCCTTAACAACGAACGATGGCAGTACTCAACATCCTGCGATGATGAGCTTCAGGAATACATCATTTCATCTTGCACTGCGTCGCGTAAGCATCCGCATGATTGCTGAAAATGGTGCCGATCGTCTTGTTCGTGACACGGCCCTGAGCATCCTTGCCGATGGCACGCAGATAGTAATTTTGTACAGGGTAGTGATTATTGTTGAACTTGAAATCACCCCGGACTGATTTGAAACGCTTGGCTTCCAGCGCCTTCTGCAAAGTAGCCTTGTCTTCGACATTGCCCTTCACATCCCTTACCGCCGAATCGATCATGAAGGCAGCGTCGTAACCCTGCGACGCATAGAGCGAAGGCAGGCGGCCATATTCACGCTGGAAATCGGCAACAAACCGCTTGTTTTCAGCATTGTCCATATCGTGCGCCCAATGCGACGAGTTGAACATGCCCAGCATGGAATTACCCACCGCCTTGATGACATCTTCATCTGCCGAAAAACCCGGGGCGAACAACTGCGTATCGCGCGACAACCCTGCGGCAACAAATTGCTTCACAAAATTGATGCCCATGCCGCCCGGCAGGAAGAAAAACAGGGCATCCGGCTTTGCGGCTCGAATTTGAGCCAGTTCGGCCGCGTAATCAAGCTGACCCAGCTTGGTATAAATCTCATCGGCAACCTTGCCTTTGTAAAAACGCTTGAAACCGGAAACAGCGTCTTTACCGCCTGGGTAATTAGGCGTCACGATGATAACGTTCTTGTAACCTTTATCCTGCACAACCTTGCCCACGGCTTCGTGCAGATTGTCGTTTTGCCAGGCAACGTTAAAGAAAAATGGATTGCACTGATCACCGGCATATTGCGATGGACCCGCATTGGCCGAGATATAAAAAGTTTTGTTTTCGAAAACGGTCGGACCGACAGCCAGCATGATGTTGGAGAAGACAATGCCGGTCATGAAATCGACCTTATCCCTCTTCAGCAACTTATCAGCAGCCTGCTTGGCAATATCCGGATTCTGCTGGTCATCGGCGACAAGCACTTCAGCAGGCAAATTCCCGAGCTTGCCATTGAGGTTTTTCATCGCCAGGTTGAACCCGTCACGGATATCGACCCCCAGACCGGCACCAGGACCAGAAAGCGTAGACACCAAGCCAACCTTGATCGAACTGGCTGCATGAACAGAACCAGCCAGCATCAAAGCAGCAGCAAGAGGAGTCAGGCGAAGCGACATTACAATCTCCAGTTTGGCGTAAAGCGGCTGATTGTAGCGCATGAAACAAGGCAATATCGAATATCGGAAACGACAGCGAACGACCACTCATGCATGCATCAGAATGGCACAGCCACAAAGCAAAAAGCCAACCCGGAGGTTGGCTAAACTGCTTGTTTCATTTTTCTTGGTCGGGGCGGCGGGATTCGAACTCGCGACCCCTTGCACCCCATGCAAGTGCGCTACCAGGCTGCGCTACGCCCCGACAAGCCGTACATTATACGGGAGAAACAAAAAGAATCAAAGCTGCAACAGCGCAATTATCGACTGCAACTCATCGCGCAAACTCTCCGAACCCTTTGCAAGCTCGGCTTTTTCACCCGAGCCAGCAGTTGCTGCAGGTCCTTCGTCCAGCCTGTTGCGAGCACCACTGATCGTAAAGCCCTGGTTATAGAGAAGCTCCCGGATTCTGCGTACGAGCAAGACCTCATGATGCTGGTAATAGCGCCGATTTCCTCGACGCTTGACCGGCTTCAATTGATTGAACTCCTGCTCCCAGTAGCGAAGCACGTGCGGCTTCACACCGCACAACTCACTGACTTCACCAATAGTGAAGTAGCGTTTTGCAGGAATCGGCGGCAGTTCGTCGCCAGATGGGGATTTAAGCCGCGGTTCCATCACAAGCCAGTTCAACGTCAGATTTCAGTTTTTGACTGGCATGAAACGTTACTACACGTCGTGCAGTAATTGGAATTTCCTGACCAGTCTTGGGGTTGCGTCCAGGACGTTGCGGTTTGTCACGCAACTGGAAATTGCCAAAGCCGGAAAGCTTCACGCCATCACCTGTTTCGAGTGCATTGCGGATTTCCTCAAAAAACGCTTCGACCATATCTTTGGCTTCGCGTTTATTGAGGCCAACCCTCTCGAAAAGCAGGTCAGCGAGTTCGGCTTTGGTGAGCGTCATCGTTGTTTTTTCCATCAGGCACGCAGTTGAGCACCGAATGCCCGTTCGAGACAAGACACCAGTTGCTGCATGGCAGCATCAACTTCCGAATCTAGCAAAGTGCGTTGAGTATCTTGCATAACTACCCGGAATGCAAGACTTTTCTTGTTTTCAGGCACCCCTTTGCCGACATAAACATCGAACAATTGAATATCCTGAACCAAGGGAGACAACTGCCCTTTCAGACCGTCCAGCAAAATTTGCAACTGAAGATTTTGATCTACGACGACGGCAAGATCGCGAATGACAGATGGGAATTTTGAGACTTCGGCATAAGCCGGGACATTGGCGGCCTTGACTGCGGAAAAGTCGAGCTCGAACAAGACTGGCGCAACCGGTAAATCGTATTTTTGCACCCACTCCGGATGCAACTCACCGAGGCAACCAATTTCTTTTCCATCAAGCCATACTTTAGCCGAACGCCCCGGATGGAGAGCCGGGTGCGATGTTTTCTCGAAGCGCAAGGTAGCAGGAGCAAGCAAAGCCTCCAAGTCACCTTTGACATCGTAAAAATCAACCTTGCGCGAATCAGCCCCCCAGCTTTCGGGCAAAGCGGTGCCATAGGCCAAACCAGCCAATTTCCAGGGCTGGTCAAAGCCCGCCACCGGCGAACCTGCTGCAACACGGTGAAAACTGCGTCCTGTTTCAAACAGGCGAACCCGATTTTGTTTGCGCTTGAGGTTGGTCTGCAAATTTGAAATCAAGCCTCCCAACAACGTCGACCGCATCACTGCCATCTGACTGGCAATCGGATTAGCCAGACGAATCAGGTCGGCCTCCTCGATTTTTGCAGCAAAATCAGCCTCCCAAGCCTGTTCGACGAAAGCAAAATTGATTACTTCCTGATAACCACGGTCGACCAGCACCTGACGTACGCGCGCAGCCGGGCGCTGTGCCTCGACTTGCACCATCATCGACATATTGCCGCGCGGTGCAGGCGAAGGAATGTTGTCATAGCCATGCAAACGAGCGATTTCTTCGATCAGATCTTCCTCGATCTCGATGTCGAAACGCCAGCTTGGCGGCGTAACCAGGAAATCGTCACCTTCGCGGACAAATGGCAGCCCAAGGCCGTTGAACAGCGTCGCAATTTGCTCGGGCGAGAACACCATGCCGATAACACTGGATGCACGCGCAGAACGCAGGCGGACCGGATTGCGCTCAGGCAAGCCTGCCTTGGCCTCTACCACCGGGCCAGCCGAGCCACCGCAGACGTCGATGATCAACTGGGTCGCGCGCTCAATGGCGCGGCGAGCACCGCCAAAATCGACACCACGCTCGAAACGATGGGAAGCATCGGAGCCGAAACCATACCGGCGCGCCCGACCGGCAATCGCCTTGGGAGCAAAAAAGGCAGATTCCAGGAACAACTCAGTCGTTTCCAGCGTGATGCCACTTTCCTCACCGCCCATGATGCCGGCCATGGCCAGCGGCTTGGTATCGTCGGCAATAACCAGAATATCCGCATCGATCGAAATGGTCTGCTCGTTCAGCAGCAGCAGCTTCTCTTCCGGCTGGGCCATACGAGCATGCACGGCGCCATCAAGCTTGGTGTTATCGAAAGCATGCAGCGGCTGACCAAGTTCGAGCATCACATAATTGGTGACATCAACCAGGGCAGAAATAGAGCGGATACCACTGCGCTCAAGGCGGCGTTTCATCCACTCCGGCGTCGGTGCCTTGGCATCGACATGCTTGAGAATGCGACCGTAGTAAAGCGGACAAGCGCTGGGCGCTTCAAGGATGACCGAACGCTGATCGGCGATGGTTGCAGCAACCTCAGGTACATTGATCAACTTGGCCTGTGCGCCGGCAATAGCCGCAACTTCACGCGCCACACCGGTCAACGACAGACAATCAGCCCGATTCGGGGTCAGCTTGAGCTCGAACTGCTGGTCATCCAGTTCGAGATACTGGCGGATCGATTGACCAACCGGGGCATCCACGGGCAAGACCAAAAGCCCGGAAGCCTCTTCGGCGATACCGAGTTCCTTGGCCGAGCAGAGCATGCCGGAGGACTCGATTCCGCGCACCTTGGCAATCTTGATGGTGAAATCGCCCGGCAACTTGGCACCAGGCAAAGCGCACGGCACACGCAAACCAACCGCAACGTTAGGGGCACCGCAGACAATGGTCGTTGGTTCGCCGCGGCCGGTATCAACCTTGCAGACATTCAGGCGGTCAGCATCAGGGTGCTTGACGACTTCGAGCACATGGCCGACGACAACGTCGTTAAATTGCGGCGCAACCGGTTCCAGGCCCTCGACTTCGAGGCCGGCCATGGTCAGCAGATGGGAAAGCGCCTCGCTCGACAGTTGGGTGTCGACAAGGGTACGCAGCCAGGATTCGGAGAATTTCATACGAATTGCCTCAGGAAACGGAGGTCACCTTCAAAAAAGAGGCGCAGGTCATTGACGCCGTAGCGCAGCATGGTCAGGCGATCCTGACCGAAGCCGAAAGCAAAACCGGTATATTTTTCCGGATCAATGCCACCCATGCGCAACACATCCGGATGCACCATGCCGCAACCGGCAATTTCCAGCCAGCGACCTTCGAGCGGGCCGCTCATGAAAGCGACGTCGATTTCGGCGGAGGGCTCGGTAAACGGGAAAAATGAAGGACGGAACCGAACCTTGAGGTCTTCGGTCTCGAAGAAACTTCTCAGGAAATCGGCAATGACGCCCTTGAGATCGGCAAAGGAAACGCCCTCCCCGACCCACAGGCCTTCGACTTGATTGAACATCGGCGAATGCGTCGCATCGGAATCGACGCGATAGACGCGGCCTGGCGCGATGATGCGGATTTCAGGCATTTTATCGAGTTGACCGTAGCGCTCGACATGCGCCTTCATGTAACGCGCCTGGATCGGGCTGGTATGCGTCCGCAGCAACACCTTGTCGGCTACTGTGCCATCCGGGTTCTGCAGGTAAAAAGTATCGTGCATTGAACGTGCCGGGTGATCCTCAGGCGTGTTCATTGCAGTGAAATTGAAAAAATCTTCCTCGATCTCGGGGCCGTCAGCCACTTCGAAACCGATGGAGCGAAACAGCGACTCGATACGTTCGAGGGTACGTGTAACCGGATGCAGACTACCGCGCGCTTCAGCGCGACCGGGCAGCGTGACATCAAGGGCCTCTTCAGCTAAGCGCATCATCAATGCAGCCATGCGAATTGCCTCGCGTTGAGTATTCAACGCGGTTTCTATAGCTGTTTTTGCGACATTTATCGCCGCACCAGCAATTTTTTTCTCTTCAGGCGGGAGTTTCCCCAAGCCCTTGAGAAGCTCGGTAATTTTTCCGCTCTTGCCGAGGAAACGGGCTTTCACCTGTTCCAGCGCATCCGGGTCTGAAGTAGCAACAAATGCCGATTGGGCTTCGCTAACGATTTGATCGAGAGTATCCATAAACTTTCACCAACAAAACCACCAACAAAACGCACATTTCAGTGAAGGCTCATATCGACGTAGCCGACGTAAAGCCACAAAGCGGCGGCCAAAACTAAAAAAGGAGGCTTGCGCCTCCTTTTTTTGATTACGCTTGAGCTCAGGCGCCGAGCTGTGCCTTGGCTTGAGCAGCCAGAGCAGCAAATGCCGGCTGATCGAAGACGGCCAGATCGGCCAGAACCTTGCGGTCAACTTCGATATTGGCTTTTTTCAGACCGTTCATGAAGGTGCTGTACTTCATGCCCAGCTCGCGAGCTGCTGCATTGATACGGGCGATCCACAGGGAACGGAACTGGCGCTTCCTTTGACGACGGTCACGGTACTGGTATTGACCGGCCTTCATCACCGCCTGTTTGGCAACACGATATACGTTCTTGCGACGACCGCGGTAACCCTTGGCCTGAACGAGAATCTTCTTGTGACGCGCGCGCGCCGTTACACCACGTTTAACTCTAGGCATCTTCTATCTCCTTATGCGTAGGGCATCATGGCGCGGACGGATGCGACGTCGCGCTCGTTAACTGCTGCGGAACCGCGCAGATGACGTTTAACTTTGGTGGTCTTCTTGGTCAGAATGTGACGCTTGAAGGCTTGACCGCGCTTGATGCTGCCACCGGCGCGAACGGAGAAACGCTTTTTGGCGCTGCTCTTGGTCTTCATTTTGGGCATTTAGATGCTCCTTAATGACATGCTGTCAGGTGGTTCCCGGCGGGAACGCTTGCTCTACCCGAAGGCACTTATAGGTACTGCTACAACTAATTACTTCTTTTTGGCCGGCCCAATGATCATGATCATCTGGCGCCCTTCCATCTTTGGCATCTGCTCGACCACACCAACTGCTTCGAGGTCGGCCTTGATACGTTCCAACTGGCGCATACCGAATTCCTGATGCGCCATTTCGCGGCCACGGAAGCGAAGGGTCACTTTGACCTTGTCTTCTTCTTCCAGGAAGCGCGTCATGTTCCTGAGCTTGATCTGGTAATCGTTTTCGTCGGTACCCGGGCGAAGTTTGATTTCCTTCACCTGCACCTGCTTCTGCTTCAACTTGGCTTCGTGAGCTCGCTTTTGTTCCTGATACTTGAACTTGCCGTAATCCATGATCCGGCAAACCGGCGGCTTGGCCATCGGTGCGATTTCTACGAGATCAACACCTGCTTCTTCTGCCATTTGCAGTGCAGCACGAATATTGACAATGCCGAGTTGTTCGCCTTCAGCGCCCTGGAGACGAATCTCCGGAACCGTGATTTCCTCGTTGAGGCGATGCGCCTTGTTCTGAGCTATGGTAAAACCCCCGAAAACAACAAAAATTAAGCCGTGCCACTCCGCGCAGCGACTTCTTCCTGAAGTCGCTTGATCAAGGCATCCACAGACATTTGTCCGAGATCCTGACCACCGCGAGTACGCACGGCTACCAGTCCGTCCGCTTTTTCCTTATCGCCCACAACGAGCTGATAAGGCAGCCGGTTCAAGCTATGTTCGCGGATTTTATAGGTAATCTTCTCGTTACGCAAATCCGACTCAACCCTGAAGCCCGCCTGGTGCAGCTTTTGTGCAATTTCCGCAGCGTAATCAGCCTGTTTTTCGGAAATATTCAGCACAACTGCCTGGGTCGGCGCCAACCACAGCGGCAGCGCGCCCGAGAAGTTCTCGATCAAAATACCGATGAAGCGCTCCAGCGAACCCAGGATTGCGCGGTGCAACATAACCGGGACTTTGCGCGTATCGTCGGCAGCAACATACTCCGCCCCGAGACGACCCGGCATGGAGAAGTCAACCTGCATGGTGCCGCACTGCCAGGAACGACCAATCGCATCCTTGATATGGAATTCGATCTTCGGACCATAAAAAGCGCCCTCGCCTGGCAATTCGGTCCACTCGAGCGCGGAAGCACGCAAGCCCTGGCGCAATGCATTTTCAGCCTTGTCCCACACCTCGTCGGAGCCAACACGACTCTCGGGACGCAAAGCCAGCTTGACGGCAACGTCATTGAAACCAAAATCGGCATAGACCTTCTTGACCAGCGCATTGAAGGCAGTCACTTCGGCCTCGATCTGATCTTCGGTACAGAAGATGTGACCATCATCCTGCACAAAGCCGCGCACGCGCATCAAACCATGCAGCGCGCCGGTCGGCTCGTTACGATGACACGAACCAAACTCACCGTAACGCAGCGGCAACTCGCGATAAGAACGCAGATCGGCATTGAATACCTGAACATGCCCCGGACAGTTCATCGGCTTGACCGCGTAATCGCGATTTTCCGACGAAGTTGTGAACATGTTGTCCTTGTAGTGCTCCCAGTGACCCGACTTTTCCCACAAGGTCTTGTCGAGAATCTGCGGACAACGCACTTCGTGATAGCCGTTGTTGCGATAAACGGCACGCATGTATTGCTCGATTTCCTGCCAAACCGCCCAACCCTTGGGATGCCAGAAAACCAGGCCCGGCGCTTCGTCCTGCATATGAAAGAGATCAAACTGCTTACCGAGACGACGATGGTCGCGCTTCTCAGCCTCTTCCAGCATATGCAGATAAGCCTCGAGATCTTCCTTTTTGGCCCAGGCCGTGCCATAAATGCGCTGCAATTGCTCGTTGCGATGATCACCGCGCCAGTAGGCGCCCGCCACCTTCATCAACTTAAAAACCTTGAGCTTGGCTGTAGTCGGCACATGCGGACCGCGACAGAGGTCAACAAAATCACCTTCGCGATAGAGCGAAACCTGTTGATCAGCCGGAATGGCGGCAATCAACTCGGCCTTGTACTTCTCTCCCTGATCAAGAAAGAATTTGACGGCATCGTCGCGCGCCCAAACTTCACGGCTAACCGGAATATCTTTCTTGGCGAGTTCAGCCATGCGCTTTTCGATCGCGGCCAGATCTTCCGGCGTGAACGGGCGCTTGTAGGCGAAGTCGTAGTAGAAGCCGTTCTCAATGACCGGACCAATCGTTACCTGGGCATCAGGAAAGAGTTGCTTGACGGCATACGCCAGCAAGTGCGCCGTCGAGTGACGAATCAGCTCAAGCCCCTCGGCATCGCGATCGGTGACGATAGCCAGATCAACATCGCGCTCGATCAGAAAAGAAGTATCGACCAGAACGCCATCAACCTTGCCCGCCAGTGCAACACGGGCCAGACCGGCACCGATGCTGGCAGCGACTTCGGCAATCGTGACCGCTTGCTCAAATGAACGAATGGAACCGTCGGGCAGTTTGATATTAGGCATGGCAGAACTCTGGACGAAAAAAAAGTGCGGGTATGAGCCGCACTTTTTTGATCAAACGAATGCAAACTCGATTATTAATTCTGAACAGCAAACAGGCTAGTTCGGAAAAACATCAAATTTGCTCCGTTAGGAATTTTGGTAGGCGGTATTGGAATCGAACCAACGACCTCCACGATGTCAACGTGGCGCTCTAACCAACTGAGCTAACCGCCTAAAGAGGTGCCCATTATAGACTTAATTTTCCGGACGTCAACATTTTTTTACCAAAGACACTGATTTAGTGCGGCACAACGAGGATTTGAATACGTCAGAGGGACAGAAAAAATCTGCCAGACGAACGCTAATTATCGGATAAACAATAGTTTTTTCACGTCACCCAGACAGTTGGCATTTGACGCATCAACAAACGGGACAGGTGGAGACCAAGGCAGTAATATTCGCCCCCTCACGTCAAAATACAGTTATCAGCCAGGAAAAAACCGTGGAATCCAGAATCACCGAACTCGAAATCAAGATCAGCTACACCGAAGACCTGGTCGACGAACTCAACCGTACCGTCTATCGGCAACAACAGCAGATCGATCTGCTGATCGCCCAGATCAGGGCGCTGCGCGAACAGGTTCAAACAGCTCAGCCCAACGAACATCAGCACAGCCTGCGCGACGAAATTCCGCCGCACTATTAATAATGGCGAACGAACAACGCGGCGCCCCGACCACAGTCATCTATCACGCCGACTGCCTTGATGGCTTTGGAGCCGCCTATGCGGCGGCATGCCAGCTTGACCCGTCAAGCCACTTCCGACCGATGCACCACGGTCAACCTTGGGAAATGGCCGAAATTGCCGGACATCGGGTTTTCATACTCGATTTCTCATTTCCCCGGGAAATACTCGAATCAATGGCCGCCATCGCTGCCTCGGTAACCCAGATCGATCATCACGGTACCGCCAGAAAACCGTGGGCCGATCTCCTGACTTGCGATGGAAACGGACTTGAAAGCTACCAGCACGACAAACTGCCGCTCATGCTGATTTTCGACCTGAACAAATCGGGCGCCCGCCTTGGCTGGGAATATTTCCATCCGGGCAAACCGCTGCCGCTGGCACTTCAGCATATAGAAGACCAGGATCTCTGGCGCTTCGCCCGGCCCGGAACACGCGCCTTTTGCCACGCCCTGCGCCTCCAGCCCTTCGATCTGGCGCACTGGTCTGCCTTGCTGGCCGAAATCGAGACGACAGAAAGCGCACGCTACGGTGAAATGTTGCTCGAAGGACGTGCCATCGAACATTTTTTCAACAAGGAAATCGATCTGCTGGCCAACAGTCACCTGGTCATGCCCGCCCGCCTGCGCGGCGAACCTGTCGATGTCTTGCAGGCGGTCCGTCACGGTCAACCGGTCATCAATAGCGAAAATCAGAGCTGGCATGCGTTGAGCGGCGTGGCGATCAACGCCAACGGGCTTTTTGCTTCCGAACTCGGCAACCGGCTGGCGGAAAAAACAGGCGGTTTTGCACTGATCTGGCAACTGGCCGGCGACGGTGATGCCAAGGTGTCACTGCGTTCAAAAGGCAGCCTTGATGTCGCCCGGATTGCCAGTCGTTACAACGGCGGAGGGCATCCGAATGCGGCAGGTTTCCGCCTGCCGCTTGCGCAATTTGTCACGGAAATACTCGGCCAGCCCTGAAGACCGACCGAGACATCAGGTCAGAATAAAGTTTCTGGCCTGCGGCGCTTCTCCCAGCACATCGGCACCGACCATTTCACAGACCGATAACTCGATGGTATGGCACATGGCATCGAGTGCCAGGTCATTGGGCTCGGTACCAAAAGGTTCCTCGATCTGTTCGCCGATAATTTCCAGCGCAAGAAAGGTGTAAGCGACAAAAGTGGCGATCAATGGTGTCAGCCAACCGATGCTGGTTGCCAGGCCAATCGGCAGCAACATGCAATAAACCATCACCGTACGCGTCATCAAGACACGATAGGTGTAGGGAATCGGCGTGCTGGCAATACGCTCGCAAGCACCGGATGTGTCACCCAGAACGGTCAGGGTTTTATCGATCGCCAGCCATTGCGTTTCAGTCAACGCACCTCGCCTGGCCGCATCGGCCAGCAAGTCACTCAAGGCACGAAGAATGATTTGCGGCTTGAAAGCAGCCTGATTGACTTGGGAAAGCAAAGGTTCATCAAGCCGCAGGGCAAGATCATGGCTCGCATCGGTTTGGCGCAACTGGTGTTTCAGTGCGAAGGCAAAGGCCGAAACGGCGCGGACAACTGGCAGCAAAAATACCGGTTTTTGACCGTCGACCGTGATACTCCCCACTTGACGAACGAGAGTGCGCGCAGCCACCAGCAAACCGCCCCACTGCTTGCGCGCCTCCCAGAAACGTTCGTAACTGACCGAGTTGCGAAAACCGAGGAAGATGGCCAGCGCCACGCCCATCAAGGTAAACGGCGGAATGCTCAAGGCTGAATCGGCATGCGCCCCCATCCACCACTCACGACTGAGTACGGCAAGGATGGAAACAAACAGGACCAGCAACAGGCGCCCGATGATGTCCGGCAGGACCGAGCCCCGCCAGACGAAAAGGAGTCGGAACCAATGGTGACGCGGACGGATGATCATGGCGCAGAAGCTCTGAACAGAATCAAAAAGGCCGCCAATCCCCGGATTGAAGCGGCCTCTGAAAATTACCATGCCAATCGCAATATGCGACTGGTGCCCAAGAAGGGACTCGAACCCCCACACCTTTCGGCGCCAGAACCTAAATCTGGTGCGTCTACCAATTTCGCCACTTGGGCAGGCGGCGCGGATTCTACCACTCAATCCGCTTCCACCCTATACTTGCGGCCCCATGCCCGTCGATCATTACGAAAACTTCCCCGTTGCCTCCCTGCTCGTGCCGCCGCGACTGCGTCGACCGATCGAGGTGATTTACCGTTTCGCCCGCAGCGCCGACGACATCGCCGATGAAGGCGACGCCACCGCCGGGCAGCGCCTGGCCGATCTCAAGGCCTACCACAGCGAACTGGACCGGATCGAAGCGGGCAGCCCGCCGCAAACGCCCTTGTTTGCCGATCTGGCCGACGTCATTCAGGCCCATCGATTACCGATTCAGCTATTTCGCGATCTGCTCGACGCCTTCGCTCAGGACGTGGTCAAGCAACGTTACGCCGACTACCCGGAGCTGCACGACTACTGCCGCCGCTCGGCCAATCCGGTCGGTCGCCTGGTGCTGCATCTTTTTGGCCGGACCGAAGCGGAACATCTGGAGCAATCGGACTGCATCTGTACCGCCTTGCAACTGATCAACTTCTGGCAGGATGTCGCGGTCGACTGGAAAAAAGACCGGGTTTACATTCCGCAAACCGATTTTCCGCATTTCAAGGTCAGTGAAGCCGATATCGCCGCCAGCCGCTGGTCGGCCAATTGGGCTGCGTTGATGGACTTTGAAATGGATCGGGCACAGGCCCTGATGCTGCGCGGAGCGCCGCTGGTTCATGCCCTGTCTGGCCGGCTCGGTTGGGAAATCCGCCTGACGATTCAAGGCGGCCTGCGTATTCTCGAACGCCTGCGCCAGGTGCGCGGCGATGTTTTCAACCGCCGGCCCAAGCTCGGCAAATGGGACTGGGTCGTACTTGCCGGCCGTTCCTTTAGAATGTAGCCCCATGAGTCCAGAACAGTATTGCCAGGAAAAGTGTGCCGCCAGCGGCTCCTCCTTCTATTACAGCTTCCTCTTCCTGCCGGTCGAGCGTCGCCGTGCCATCATGGCGCTCTACGCCTTCTGCCGCGAAGTGGACGATGTGGTCGATGAATGTCACGACATCTCGCTGGCCTCGACCAAGCTGGCCTGGTGGCGCCAGGAAGTCGAACGCGTCGCCGACGGCCAGCCGCAACACCCGGTTGGCCTGGCACTGAAAGAAGTCAGCAAGCAGTTCCACCTGCCGAAAGAGCAGTTGCTCGAAATTATCGACGGCATGGAAATGGACCTGCAGCAGTCGCGCTATCTCGACTTCAAGGGCCTGTCGCTCTACTGCTACCGGGTCGCCAGCGTGGTTGGCCTGCTCGCGGCCGAAATTTTCGGTTTCGAAGATCGCCAGACGCAAAAATACGCCCACGACCTGGGCATGGCTTTCCAGCTCACCAACATCATTCGCGACATCGGCGAAGATGCCCGGCGCGGCCGCATCTATATCCCGATGGATGAACTCAAGCAATTCAACGTGCCGGCCGCCGACATTCTCAACGGCAAGTATTCGGACAACTTCGTCGCGCTGATGAAGTTCCAGACCGAGCGTGCCGAAAAATACTACGCCCAGGCATTTGCCCAGTTACCCGCCGTCGACCGCAAGAATCAGCGCCCCGGCCTGATCATGGCAGCCATCTACCGCACCCTGCTCGACGAAATCAAGGCCGAGAATTTCCAGGTACTGCACCAGCGCATCGCACTGACCCCGGTTCGCAAAATCTGGATTGCCTGCAAGACCTGGATGTTTGCCTGATCGCCCGATGAAAATCGCCGTTATCGGTGGAGGCTGGTCCGGCCTCGCTGCGGCCGTTGAACTGACCGCCGGCGGTGCCGATACGACGCTGTTCGAAGCCGGCCGCAGACTCGGCGGGCGGGCCAGATCGATCCAGCTGGATGGCCGGACACTGGACAACGGCCAGCACATCCTGCTCGGCGCCTACAGCGAAACACTGGCCCTGATGCGCCGGGTCGGAGCCGACCCCGACCAGCTGTTCGACCGTCGCCCACTGCAAGTCACCGACAAGTGCGGTTTCAGCATGGCATTGCCCAAACTCCCTGCACCGCTCAACGTGGCGTGGGGACTATTCACCGCAAAAGGCGTCGGCCTGCGCGAAAAAATAAACACCGCCCTGTGGATGGAAGGTGTCAAGCAAAGAGGCTTTCAGGTCGATGCGCAGCAGACCGTGGCCGAATGGCTTGATGCTGCCGGCCAAACAGGCACCCTGCGCCAGCACCTTTGGGGGCCACTCTGTCTTGCCGCACTGAATACCACGGTCGACCGCGCTTCAGCCCAGCTTTTTGCCAATGTGTTACGCGACAGCCTGGGCAGTTCACGCCGCGCCGATACTGATTTGCTGCTGCCACGCGTACCGTTTGGCGAACTCCTGCCCGAACCGGCCGAATGCTGGTTACGCAGTCGGGGAGCCAGCCTGCGTACCGGTTGTCGCGTCGAATCGATCCTGGCCGACAACAGCGGCATCACGCTTGATGGTGAACATTTTTCCGCCGTCATCCTGGCCACGGCACCGCAACACGCTGCCCGCCTCTGGCCGGCGATCGATGCTCACTACGATTACGAGCCGATTGCCACGGTCTACCTGCAATTCCGGCCGGAAACGAAACTGCCCTTTCCCCTGCAAAGCTTGAATGGAAAATGCGGCCAATGGGTCGTGGACCGCGGCAATGGCCTGTTCGCCTGCGTACAAAGCGGCCAGGGCGACTGGACACAACTCGATGACACGACGCTCGCTGCGCAATTGCAGTCCGAACTAGGGCTGGGTGAGCCGGCCAGCTGGTTCAGGGTAGTGCGTGAAAAACGCGCTACTTTTTCATGCCGACCGGGCATCACGCGCCCGGCCTGTGCAAGCTCGCATCCCTTGCTGTTTCTGGCGGGCGACTACACCTGGGCAGAATATCCGGCCACCCTCGAAGGCGCAGTGCGCAGCGGCTTGCGCGCTGCCCGCCAGGCATTGAGCCTGTAGGGCCTAGCCTGAAAAGCGCTGGCCGCCAGAATCGGATCAGCGCTGACCGATACGGCTGCGGCGACGCCAGCAAGCCGGTATTTCAAGATTCGACACATCCGCCATTTCGTCGGAAAAAATCTCCCGGGCACGAGCCAGACGCTCCTGCTCGCCTTCGGCCACACCGGCGATCTGATCAAACCATTTTTGCAGTGTTTTCATTTTGCTTGCTCCTAGCCATGAATCGGATGGTGAAGATTGCGTTTTTCGACAGCGCAAACTGCTGTTGGAAGCAGAATATCCGAATACTGTATAAATGTACAGTATTCGGATATTTAACGACGCTGAGTTAACCTTGGCACTGTTATCAACCATGGGAGAACGCGCATGAATCAAGGAAAGACCCACTGGTTGCCGGATGCCGGAACGGTTGCCTGCTATGCCGGACGAAGCAGCAAGACGATCCGCAATGTCCGCGTTGTGGCCGAAGCCTGCGGTGGCCGGATGGTCGTCGAAGCGATCGGACGTCAGGGTGTTGCGGTGCGACTGACAGTCAAACAGGAAAACCTGGCGCCGCTTCAGCCCAGCCTGTTCGACTAGAGCGGGTGATCGGCCAAGCAACGAACGCACTGCCAATGCGTTAATATCCGCGCCCATGAAGATTGAAGTTCGCCGCACCAAACAGTTCCTGCCCATCGCGCGCCTTGGCCTGGCCGGTCTCGCCCTGCTGATCGCCGCCTGCGCGTCGAAGCCGCCGGTGGCTTACCGCACCGAATCGTTCGATGCCGAATCGCCCTTCCAGTTTCACAGCGACCAGCCTTACACCATCGTTTGCGAACAGGGCAAACGTGCCTTGCTCAGCCAGGGCTATGAAGTCGAAACGATGAATGCGCAGACGATACGCGGCGCCAAGTTCTTTCAGCCGCAAGCGGATCAGCAGCTGCAACTGAAGATCAGCCTCGTCTGCCTGGGCAGCCGCAAGGGGGCGACCATCTACGCCAATGCGCTGCAAACGCGTTATGAATTGAAATCGAGCGGCACCAGCACCGGCCTCAGCGTAGCCGGCATCGGCTCGGTTTCGCTGCCCTGGCCGACAGACAAGGGCACGCTGGTCAAAGTTGGCGAAGAAACCGTGACGGACCCGGCGTTCTACCAGCGTCTGTTTGTCCTGATCGAGTCGCTCGACGACGTCACCGAACCGCCCGCCACTGAAAAATCAGAGAAGTAGACCGCCACCCTGAATCCGCAGCGTCCGCGTGCAGCGAGCGGCGATCGCCTCATCATGGGTAACCAGAATCAGGGTCGTGCCCTGCCGGGCGTTCAGTTCGAACATCAGGTCGATGATTTGCTGCCCCGTTGCCGCATCGAGATTGCCGGTCGGTTCATCGGCCAGCACCAGCCTCGGCGAAGGGGCAAAAGCACGGGCCAGCGCGACACGCTGCTGCTCACCGCCTGACAAGTGTTTCGGGTAATGCTTCAGGCGATGCACCAGCCCCACCTTTTCCAGCCATTCGCGCGCTGTCGCGGTCGACGTCTTCAAACCGGCCAATTCGAGCGGCAACATCACATTTTCCAGCGCATTGAGAGCCGGCAACAACTGGAATGACTGAAAAACAAAACCGAGCAACTTGCCGCGCTGAACTGCCCGGGCATCTTCATCAAGCGCCGCCAGTGACAGGCCATCGAGACGAATCTCGCCCGCTGACGGCACGTCCAGGCCGGCCAGCAAACCCAGCAAAGTCGACTTGCCTGACCCCGAAGCCCCAACAATGGCCACCGTTTCGCCCGGCATGACCGAAAAGGAAATATCCTGCAAAATGGTCAGCGGCGTACCGCCGTTATCGACGGTCTTGCCCAGCCCAACGACTTCAACGACTGGTTCCTTTTCCATGCGGCTTGCCCTTTTCCTGTTCGTCCTGCTGTTCTCCGCCCTGCCGGCCATGGCCGCCAAAAATATTCTCGTCATGGGCGACTCGCTGTCGGCTGGCTACGGCATTCGACCGGAACAAGCCTGGCCTTCCCTGCTGGCCAGACGCCTGACCGAGCAAGGCTCCGATTATAGCGTCGTCAATCTGTCGATTTCCGGTGAAACCTCCGCCGGCGGACTTTCCCGCCTCACACCCGCGCTCCAGCAGCACAAACCAGCCGTGGTGATCATTGCGCTGGGAGCCAATGATGGTTTGCGCGGTCTGCCGCTCAGCCAGATGCAAGACAACCTGGGCAAGATGGTTGATGCCTCACACCGCGCCGGAGCGCGTATTTTGCTGGTCGGCATGCGCCTGCCTCCGAATTACGGCATCTATGCCCAGCAGTTCCAGCACAGTTTCGATCAACTGGCGCAAAGCCGAAAAACAGCCCTGCTGCCCTTCCTGCTTGAGCCAGTCGCCGCACAAAACACGCTTTTCCAGGCCGACAACCTGCACCCGACCGCCGAAGCACAACCCCTGCTGCTGAATCATCTCTGGCCGACCTTGCGCCCCTTGTTAAAATAGCTGGATGAACATTGTCCGCACCACGCTTGCCGAAATGGCCGCATTCGACGAAATCATCGATGTGCGCTCGCCTGCCGAATTTGCCGAAGACCACATTCCCGGAGCCATCAACTGCCCGGTTCTGGATAACGAACAGCGCATCCAGGTCGGCACACTCTACAAACAGGTGTCCCCCTTCGAAGCCAAGAAAATCGGTGCGGCACTGGTTGCCGAAAATATCGGACGGCATCTGCGCGAACGCTTCCTCGACAAGCCCAAAGACTGGAAACCCCTGATCTGCTGCTGGCGCGGCGGCAATCGCAGCGGCTCGATGACCACCATCTTTCGAGCCATCGGCTGGAAAGCCTGCCAACTGGAAGGTGGTTACAAAACCTACCGCAGCCACGTTATCGCCGAACTGGAAAAGCTGCCGGCAACCTTCCGCTTCAAGGTGATCTGCGGACCGACCGGCAGTGCCAAGACGCGCATCCTGCAAGCCATTGGCGATCTGGGTGAGCAAATTCTCGACCTGGAAGGCCTGGCCAGCCACAAAGGTTCGGTACTCGGTGTATTGCCCGGTGAACCACAACCCAGCCAGAAATGGTTTGAAACCAGCCTGCTCCTCGCCTTGCAAAAATTTGATCCGGCCCGGCCGGTTTATGTTGAAGCCGAAAGCCGGAAAATCGGCAACCTGCATTTGCCGCAAGCCGTGATCGATGGCATCCGCGGCGGCCAATGCCTGAGCATCGAAGCCAGCCTGGCCGCCCGCGTTCGCTTCCTGATGGTCGATTACGATTATTTCCTGACGCTGCCTGACTTACTCATCCAGCGACTCGACGTGCTCCAGGGCCTGCAAAGCCGGGAGACACTCGCCCGCTGGCATGATCTGGTGCGCGCCGGCGATTGGCAGCCGTTGGTCGAGCAATTGCTTGAACAGCATTACGACCCACTTTACCGCCGCTCGCAAAACCACAACTTCGGCGGCCTCGACAAACCGACTATTTTTGCGTCGGATGACCTTTCGCCAGCCGGCATTCAATCTCTGGCAGAACAAATCGCTCAGTCGCAGACGGCACAAACCGACTGACGCATTGCCGGTTTGGGCGCTGCGGTCAACCCTTCGGCAAAGGCCAATTCGCGCAAACCGGCGGCGGCAACTCGTTGGCGCAATTCGCCCGGCTGAAGCAAGAAATCCGGATTCGATGGTTTGCCATAAGCCTCGTTGCCCAGCATGAAAGTGTCGTAAATCAGAATGCCACCCGGTGCGAGCAGCGCCATGACATCACTCAAACGGGCGCGCCACAGGTAATTCGTCACCACGATTCCGTCAAATCGCAGGCCTTCCAACGGCCAGGCCTCACCTTCAAGATCCATTTCCTGCACGGCAACGCCCGGTACATCACGCAAAACAGCCAGCGCACCGGCATCGCGATCGACAGCCAGAACGGAATACCCGCGTGCCGCCAGAAAACGGGTGTGTCGCCCGCTGCCACAAGCCAGATCGAGCACCCGGCCATTCACCGGAATATAGCTGGCAAAGCGCTCAACCCACGGCGAGGGGCGTATCATTTCGGGGATTTCATTCACGGAGGCTGTCATGTCAGGTTTGGTCGTCGTAGCGGAAAATGGATTGGGAAGATACCAGCAGGAAGTGCGTGCCGGCCAGCACCGCCTGATTGCCGACGAACCGACCGACATGGGCGGCGCCGATGCAGGCCCGGCTCCGTTCGATTTCCTGATGTCCGGTCTTGGCGCATGCACCTCGATGACCCTGCGCATGTACGCCGAGCGCAAGGATTTGCCGCTCACCGGCATCCATGTCGAACTGAGCCATGAAAAAATCGAGATCGACGGCAGCAAGCGCGATCAAATCAACCGGACAATCAAGCTCGATGGCCCACTGAGCCAGGAGCAGCGTCAACGCTTGCTTGAGATTGCCGGCAAATGTCCGGTTCACCGGGCACTTTCCGGCTCGATCGTGCTCCCTTGCAAACTGGCCGAATAGTCCTTTATCCCTACGCGAGACATGGATTCAAACATCAATTTGTGCTAGGATTGTGCACTGCACAATAACAGCCTAAACAAGGGGCTCACCATGCTGGAACAGCACTATCTGACTGCTCTTTTCGAACCGAAATCGGTCGCCGTGATTGGCGCATCCGATCGTGAAAACTCGGTTGGCAACGTCATTTTCAAAAACATTCTCGGCTCGGGTTACAAAGGCCGCCTCTACGCGATCAATCCGAAGCACGAAACGATTCAGGGCCAGCCGGCCTACAAGTCGATCGAGGAAATCGGTGCCCGCGTTGAAATGGCGATCATCGCCACCCGCCCGCAGACCGTACCGCAGATCATCGAACAATGCGGCCGTAGCGGCGTGCGCAACGCCATCGTGATTGCCTCGGGCTTCTCCGAAGCCGGCCACATCGGGGCGGCGCTGGAACGCAAGGTGCTGGAAATTGCCCGTTCCTACAATGTTCGCATCCTGGGCCCGAACTGCCTCGGCATCATTCGCCCGGAACTCGGCCTCAACGCCACCTTCACCAAGATTACCGCCAACCCGGGCAACCTCGCCCTCGTCTCGCAGTCCGGCGCCATGTGCTCCGCCGTACTCGACTGGGCCAAGGCCAACCAGGTTGGTTTCTCCTCGGTGATTTCGCTCGGCATGACGGCCGACGTCGATTTCGGCGAAATTCTCGATTACCTGATCTACGACAGCCGCACGCACTACATCCTGATGTACGTCGAAGGTATCCGTAACGCCCGCCGCTTCATGAGCGCCCTGCGCTCGGCCGCGCGCATCAAGCCGATCATCCTGCTCAAGGCCGGCCGCCACGAAGCCGGTGCGATGGCTACGGCCACCCACTCCGGCATGGCCGCCGTCTCCGATACCGTGTTCGATGCCGCTGTGCGCCGTGCCGGCGTGGTCCGCGTCCAGAACGTCGGCCAGCTGTTCTACGCTGCCAAGGCACTGGCCTCGAAATTCCGTCCGCAGGGCAATCGCCTGGCGATCATCACCAACGGCGGCGGACCTGGCGCGATGGCTGCCGACCGCGCCGGCGACCTTGGCATTCCGCTGGCCCAGTTGTCGAACGAGACCATGGCTGCGCTGAACAAGGTCCTGCCCAACACCTGGTCGCACAGCAATCCGATCGATATCGCCGGTGATGCAACACCGGAGCGTTATCGCGAAACCATTCTCGCCGTCACCCAGGACCCTGGCGTCGACAGCACGCTGGTCATGCTCTCGCCGCAGGCCATGACCGAACCGATGGAAGTCGCCAAGGCGATCATCGAAGTCGCCGACAAGCTGAATCGTTCGCTGATCTGCTGCTGGATGGGCGAAGAGCAAGTCGCTTCGGCTCGCAAGCTGCTCGAAGATGCCGGCATTCCGGCCTTCCGCATGCCGGAAACCGCGATCGAACTGTTCCACCACATCTCCAAGTATTACCGCAACCAGAAGCTGCTGCTGCAGACTCCGGAGCCAACCCGCCAGCATGGCCGTCCGGAAGCTGAAGGCGCCAAGATGCTGATCGAGGCGCTGCTCGCCGAGCGCCGCAAGGTCCTTTCCGAAATGGAATCCAAGGCCATCCTGCGCGCCTTCAAGGTGCCGGTTGCCCAGACCATGGTCGCCCGTACCGCGACGGAAGCCCTGCTGCTTGCCGAGCAGATCGGTTTCCCGATTGCCATGAAGGTTGATTCGCCGGACCTGCCGCACAAGTCGGATGCCGGCGGCGTGCGTCTCAACATCGTCAATGCACCGGCTGTACGCAACGCCTATCACGACATCATCGATACGGTCAGCAAGCGTCATCCGAATGCCAAGATCAACGGTGTTTCGATCGAGCCCTTCCTGTCCCGCCCGAATGGCCGCGAACTGATGATCGGCGTTTTCCGCGACCCGATCTTCGGGCCGGTCATCACCTTCGGTGCCGGTGGTTTCGACGTCGAGATTTTCAGCGACCGCTCGGTTGCCCTGCCGCCGCTGAACAAATTCCTGGCCAAGGATCTGATCGATTCGACCCGCGCCTCGAAAATCCTCGACCAATTCCACAACATGCCGCCGGTCGACCGCGAAGCGATCAAGGAAGTCCTGCTTTGCATCTCGGAAATGGTCTGCGAACTGCCATGGATCATGGAGCTCGACCTGAACCCGCTGATCGTCGATGAAAACGGCGCCATCGCTGCCGATGCCCGTATCGTCATCGACCATGCCGCCGGCGCCAGTGGCGACCGCTACGCTCACATGTCGATCTATCCCTACCCGGTGCATCTGATCCAGGAATGGCAGATGAATGACGGCAAGGTCGTCACCATCCGCCCGATCCGCCCGGAAGATGCCGACATGGAGCAGGAATTCGTCAAGAACATGTCCGACGAATCGCGTTACTACCGCTTCATGGACACTCTGCGCGAATTGACCCAGACGATGCTGGTGCGCTTCACGCAGATCGACTATGACCGTGAAATGGCGCTGGTCGCCACGCTGCCCGACGAAGATGGCAAGGAACAGCAAATGGGCGTCGCCCGCTACGTCGTCAATCCGGATGGCGAATCGGTCGAATTCGCACTGGCCGTCGGCGATGGCTGGCAGAAGTGCGGCGTTGGCCGCAAGCTGATGACGGCGCTGATCGAATGTGCCCGGATGAAGGGTTATCGTGCCGTGGTCGGCGATGTATTGTCGACCAACAGCAAGATGTTCCGCCTGATGACCAGCCTTGGCTTCACCATCCATCCGCACCCGGACGACACTGCCGTCAAGCGCGTCGTCAAGCCGCTGACCGGCTAAACAGGAAGGCCGGAAGCTCCCAAAGCCCGATGAAGCTCATCGGGCTTTTTCATTTTCAAGGCTCAGACAGCAGCATCCTGGCGGTGGCCGGCCGCGTGCAGTTGATGCAGCAGATTTTCCAGGGCCCGGGCAAAACCGGGCAGATCGGTCAGTGGACTTTGCCGGACTCGTGCCGGCAAGGACTGTCGCATCCCCTTCAGTGCCGGCGTCGACTCCGCCAGACGAACCGCCTTGTCGACATAGTCGTCAATCGAATCAGCAACCAACTCATCAAGACCCAGCGGGCTGACGATAGTCGCGCTCATCCGTGAATGCAGCGCGTCACCAGCCAGGCAAATCAGTGGCACCCCGGCAAAAAGCGTATCGAAAGTGGTGGTTCCCCCATTGCAGGGAAAGGGGTCCAGCGCGATATCGATATCGCGGAAACGGGCGTGATATTCCTCGGATGAAATATTGGCCAGTATGTGCAAACGTTCGCGCGCGATGCCGTGCTCGGCAAAACGCTGGTTCACGATGTCGAAATAACGCTCATCCTGACTGTTGACCGCAAGAAACAGACGCGAATCAGGCACACGATGCAGAATCCGCGACCAGGCCGCGACGCAGCCAGGACTAACCTTGCGGAAATTATTCAGGCAGCCGAAGCTGATCCTACCGTTCCGCTCAAAAGGGTGCTGCGTACTATCACCCGCAAAAATCTGGCTGGCTTGGCGTACGCAGTGGCAACCCGGCAAATCGACCGCCACGGCTTGTTCGCTGCACCATTCGCCACGCAACAGCACGGGGTCGGAAGGGACCAGGATGTAATCCATCGCCCGGATACCCGTCGTTCCTGTCGAGCCCAGCCAGCTGATCTGGACCGGCGCCGGCTTGCGGGCAAAAAGAGGCAAGCGGTTGCCGGCGGTATGACCGGAAAGATCGATCAGAACATCGATGCCATCCTGGCGGATCAGTGCAGCGACCGCATCGTCACCCAAAGCGGCTATCGCATGCCAGGCCCGAACCTGTGTTTTTGCCTGTTCGGAGAAGGCATCCGGCAATGTCGCGTTGTCATAGACGAAGTGCTCGCAGCGATTGGCATCGAAGCATGCCAGCATCGGAATCACGAAGAGACCCACCGGATGTCGGCGCAAATCGGCGCTCACCCAACCAATGCGCAATTTATTTGATCGAGCCGCAAGGGGCGGCGGCAGTGCCTCTGCCGGTGGAAGTCGAGCCTCGAAGGCACGCGCCTCGGCCAGAATATCCTGCGCACTGACGCGGTCAGAATGCAACATGGCCCAGAGCAGGTTGGACGCATCGTCGACCCGATGCGGCGAACCGGCCAGCACCTGCCTGAAAAGCCGAATGGCACTATCCGCCTCGCCATTCAAGCCATGAGCGGATGCCAGCGCACTCAATGCGGCCGGACTATCCGGCTGCAGACCGAGCAGATGATTGGCTGCGGCCTGGCTTTTCTGCCATTGCCCTTGACGGGCATAGGCAACGATCAGATTACTCCAGGCAGCGAGATTCTCCGGATTGCAGCGCAGCGCGGTTTCAAGATTTTCCTGGGCAATATCGAATTGATTGCGCAGCGAAAAAACCAGACCCAGACCAACATACAACTCATCGGCCGCAAGACCGTATTCATGAGCCGTCGCGTAAGCTTCGATCGCCTGCGACCACTGACCGGCCTGGGCCAGCGACAAACCGAGATTGCGGTAAGCCTGCGGATCACGGCTGCCAAGGGCGATGACCCGTTGCCATAATTCAACCGCGTCGAGCCAGCGTCCGGCGGCGGCAAGTGCCTGCGCCTCGTTGAACAGCGAGTTTTTATCTGCCAATTTTTTCCCTGGGTATCCGGAATATTTTCGACAACAAAAAAGCCAGTCAATCGACTGGCTTTCTGTCCTGGAATTTCGTGGGCGGTTTTTATTCGCCGAAAAAATTCACATCGTACGGGTAAGACTTCTGCGGCACCTTGGAAGCGGCATTGCGCGTCGAGGTATCGACATCCTGTTTTTTGTCCCACCACAGGGCGCGCCCAGCCTTTTGATCTTCAACCCAGGCCGGATTCTTTTCCAGTTGTTCGTTCATCCACTTCGTGTGATCAGACACGTAGCTCGTATTTACGTCACCCATTTGGCTGCTTTCCTCAAGCTGATCGAGACAATTCCGCGATTCTAGCACGTCAGTGGAAGACGATGGGGCGTGCCATGCCGGTGCAGTAATGATCGAGAAAGGCATCGATGGTTTCTTCATCACGCGATGCTTCAGGGATTTCTTCCATCGCATGCCTGAAGTGCCAGGCCAATGGTCCCTGCAAGTACAGGGTTCGCAACGCTTCCTTGTCGAATAGTTCAAAACCCTGTTGCGCCGGGTAGGCCAGAATCCAGAAGTGGGCACTGCTGTAAATGACGTTCATCACACACCTCCATGATGGCGACTTGCCTGAGTGTATCTACGTCACCCGCCACGAATTCTGTAGCGACAATGATCAGGAAAAATATTTTTCCCACCCCGTCGGAATGCAGCGAAAGGCGGCGGCACGACAGCAATTTTGAACTTTTCACGCATAATGCTTCCTTGACTGAAAACACCTGACAGCGCACTGCTTTGACCAAGCCGAGTTCCAACTCACCTGATGACTTGAGCCATCGTCCGCCGGACACGATGGATGAACGCGTGCTGCTCGAAAAATACATGCCGCTGGTCAAGCGCGTCGCATCGGCACTCAATCAGATGAAGCCGGCCTTTCTCGATCAAAGCGACGTCATCCAGGATGGCATGATCGGCTTGCTGCGGGCGATTCGTTCGAACCGTCTCGATGCCGGCGAAGCCCAGTTCGCCAAATTCGCCGGGATCAACATTCGCGGGGCGATCATTGACGGCTACCGCGCCGTGGGTGGCATGTCGCGCCACGAATACGACAAGGCCAAGCAGACGCGTCAGGCGGTTGCCGAGGGACGCGAAGTTTCGCCTGAAGAACAGGCCAGAGCCGATGAAATGCTCAATATGGCCTGGCGCCCGGCAATGAATATTGGTGATGAATCACCCGATGAATTCAGCGTGGCCGACCCGCAGCCCGGGCCTGAACAACGTGCCGAAGCCAACCAGTTGTTGCGCCGCGCCGTCGATCAACTGCAACAGACACCAGTCCGCGATCGAACCATTTTCATTGCCTGCGAACTGCATGGCGAAAAACACAGCGAAGTCGCACACCGCTTCGAGTTGTCGAGTGGGCGCGTTTCGCAAATACTGCACCAGGTTCGCCAGGAAATTATCAAGGCCATTGCCTGACTTTTTTCATATCAAAACAGCCCACAGCGGAGACAAACCATGCCGTCACTTCTACCCCAACCCGATCCCCAAGGCTTGCTTGAGTACTCGGTGGTCTATACCGACCGCGCACTCAACCACATGTCGCAGCGTTTCCAGGGCGTCATGAAAGACATTTCACGGATCTTGAAAAAGGTTTACAGCGCCCAGGCGGCCATCGTCGTGCCAGGTAGCGGCACCTTCGGCATGGAAGCGGTTGCCCGCCAGTTCGCCACCGACCAGAAAGTCATGGTCATCCGCAACGGCTGGTTCAGCTTCCGCTGGACGCAGATTTTCGACATGGGCCGGATTCCGGCCGAAAGCATCGTGTTCAAGGCCCGCCAGACCGGCAGCAGCAGTCAGGCACCGTTCGCCCCTGCGCCGGTCGACGAAGTCGTCGCGACCATCCTCCGGGAGAAGCCGGCCGTGGTCTTTGCCCCACACGTCGAAACGGCTTCCGGCATGATCCTGCCCGACAGCTACCTGCAAGCCGTCAGCGAGGCCGTTCGCGCGGTCGACGGGCTTTTTGTGCTCGATTGCATCGCCTCCGGCACGGTCTGGGTCGACATGCAGGCCAACGGGGTCGATGTGCTGATCAGTGCGCCGCAAAAAGGCTGGAGCGGCTCCCCCTGCTGCGCGCTGGTCATGCTCGGCGAACGCGCCCGCGCCAGGATCGAAACAACGACGAGCAGCAGCTTTGCCTGCGACCTGAAAAAATGGCTGCAGATCATGGAAGCCTTTGAGAACGGCGGCCACGCCTACCACGCCACGATGCCGACCGATGCGCTGGCCACGATGCGCGACGTGATGCTCGAAACCGAAGCCTATGGCTTTGACAAGGTTTGTGCCGAACAACACGAACTCGGCCGCCAGGTCCGCGCCCTGCTCGAAAGCCGCGGCTTCCCCAGCGTGGCGGCGGCCGGTTTCCAGGCGCCGGGTGTCGTCGTCAGCTACACCAGCGACGCCGATATCCAGTCGTGCAAGAAATTCCTCAACATCGGCCTGCAGACGGCCGCCGGCGTACCGCTGCAATGCGATGAACCCGCCGATTTCCGGACTTTCCGGATCGGCCTGTTCGGGCTGGACAAACTGCACAACCCGGAACGCACGGTCGCTTCGCTGGCCCAGGCACTCAAGCAACTGGGCTGAAGGCGCACGGGGTGAATACTGCGGTCGACCCGCAAATTCACCCCGTTTTCAACCGGATCGGCAACACGGTAAAACATTCTTTACGCAACGCACCGACATGAAAAATTCAAGCAGACTGGTATTGGCAACGGCAATTGCAGCGCTGGCTGGCGGCGGATATTGGTACGCGAATACCTCCAAGGCCAACTCGACCCCCCAGCCCAAAGTTGCCGTCCCAGTCCCCGTCGCCGTTGCAACCGCACAGACCGGCGACATGCCGATCCTGTTCGGCACAATGGGTCGCGCCGAAGCCTACGAAGGCGTTACGCTCAAATCACGAATCGATGGTCAGGTACTCTCCGTGGCCTATACCGAAGGCCAGCAAGTCAAGCAGGGCGATGTCCTGATCCGGCTCGACCCGGCCGATTTCAATGCCAAGGCGATGCAAGTCGAAGCCCTGCTGGCCAAGGATCAGGCCCAGTTGAGCAAAGCCCATGCCGATGTCGAACGCTACCAGGCCCTCAAAGCCAAGGGATTCGTCTCCGATGAAAAGGTCAACGAAATTCGCACCAGTGAGGCGGCGGCGGCAGCCACCGTGCAGGCCGACAAGGCAGCGCTCGAACTGGCCCGCCTGCAACTCTCGTACGCGACCATCCGCGCCCCCTTCTCCGGCGTCATCGGTGCCCGCCTCGTATTCCCCGGCTCATCGGTCAAGACCAACGACACGGCGCTGGCAGTCGTCAATCGGGTCAATCCGCTCTATGTCACTTTTTCGGTTCCCGAAAAGCTGCTGCCCAAACTGCGCCAGGCAATGAGTCAGGGGCCGATGAAGGTGCAGGTCAACCTGCCCGGCAACAAGGAACAAAAGCTGGAAGGCACCGCCAAATTCATCGATAACGCGGTCGACGCCGCCAATGGCACGATTTTGATGAAAGCCATCCTGGACAACAAGGACGGCAAACTGACGCCGGGCCAGTTCCTCAATGTCGGCATGACACTCGACAAGCTGGCCGACGCAGTATTGATCCCGAACGAAGCCATTCAGCAAGGCGCCGACGGCAATTTTCTCTACGTCGTCAAACCGGACAATACGGCCGAGGTACGAAAAATCGAGGTCATCTCGACCTATCAGGGCATGTCGGCCATCACCCAGGGACTTGCCGCCGGCGACAGCGTGGTCACCGATGGCCAGCTCCGCCTGACGCCCGGCGCAACCGTCAAACCGAGGCAAGGCAAAGCGGCTGAAGCAGCCAGCCCGGCCACGCCGGCAGCAGCACCGACATCCGCCGCCAGCCCGGCACCGAGCGCACGCTGAAGGTTGCCCGATGAATTTGCCTGAACTCTGCATCCGCCGGCCGGTAATGACCACGCTGATGATGGTCGCCCTGCTCATTTTCGGCCTGATCGGCTACCGCTCGCTGCCGGTCTCGGAATTGCCGGCCGTCGACTTCCCGACCATCTCGGTCAGCGCCAGCCTGCCCGGTGCCTCACCGGAAACCATGGCTGCCGCAGTCGCGACGCCGCTTGAAGGCCAGTTCTCGACGATTGCCGGCCTCGATTCGATGACCTCGACCAGCGCCCAGGGCTCGGCGACGATCACGCTGCAGTTTTCGCTCGACCGCAACATCGATGCCGCCGCCCAGGATGTGCAATCGGCCATTTCCGCCGCGCTGCGCAAGCTGCCGCCGAACATGCCGACGCCGCCCTCCTTCCGCAAGGTCAATCCGGCCGATTCGCCGATTTTCTACATCGCGATGTCGTCGCCGACCCTGCCGCTTTCGCTGGTGCACGAATACGCCGAAACACAATTGGCCCAACGTTTGTCCACCGTCCCTGGCGTTGCGCAAGTGCAGATCTACGGCTCGCAAAAATTTGCCGTCCGCATTCAGGCCAACCCCGACCAGCTCGCTGCACGCGGCGTCGGGATTGATGAGCTCCAGCAGGCCATTGCCCAGAACAACGTCAACCAGCCGGTCGGCCAGCTCGATGGCCAGCGCCAGACCTTCGCCCTGAAAGACAACGGCCAGCTCTCTTCCGCCGCCGCCTATCGCCCGCTGATCGTCACCTGGCGCAATGGCGCCCCGGTTCGCCTTGAGGACGTGGCCAGCGCGGTCGACGCCGTGGAAAACGCCAAAATCGCCAGCTGGCACATCGACAAGCGCGCCATCGTGCTGGCCATCCAGCGCCAGCCGGGTGCCAACACGATTGAAACGGTCGATGCCATCAAGCGCATCCTGCCCTCCTTCCAGGCCAAGCTGCCGGCGGCAGTGGACATGAAAGTGCTGTTCGACCGCAGCCATTCGATCCGCGACTCGATCGAAGACGTGCAATTCACGCTCGTTCTTTCCGGCTTCCTGGTCATCATGGTCATCCTGCTTTTCCTGCGTAACCTCTCGGCCACCGTGATCCCCAGCCTGGCCCTGCCGATTTCGGTGGTCGGCACCTTTGCTGCGATGTCGGCGCTCGGCTACAGCCTGGACAATCTTTCGCTGCTCGCCCTGACCCTGTCGGTCGGCTTCGTCGTCGATGACGCCATCGTCATGCTGGAAAATATCGTGCGTCACGTCGAAGCCGGCGAAACGCCGTTCGAAGCGGCGATCAAGGGGGCCAAGGAAATCGGCTTCACGATCATCTCGATGACCATTTCGCTGATTGCCGTGTTCATTCCGGTACTCTTCATGCAGGGCATCGTCGGCCGTCTGCTACATGAATTCGCCGTGACCATCTGCGTCGCCATTCTGGTTTCCGGATTTGTCTCGCTGACCCTGACACCCATGTTGTGCAGCCGTTACGTCAAGCATGCCGAGCCGGATTCGCACGGCAAGGTTTTCCTGATGTTCGAGCGCTTCTTCGACGCCCTGCTCGGCGCTTACGAAAAAACGCTCGGACTGGCGATGCGTCATCCACGCACCGTCCTGGCCAGCTTTTTCGCCACGCTGGCGCTGACCGCCTACCTGTTCACGCTGGTTCCCAAGGATTTCCTGCCGAGCGGCGATTCCGGCCAGATCATCGCCTTCACCGAAGGCGCGCAGGACGCCTCGTTCAAGTCGATGGTCGAACATCAGCGTGCGGTGGCCGAAATCGTCGCCCAGGAGCCGGACATTGCCTCCTTCATGTCGGCCGTCGGGGCCGGCGGCATCCGCCCGACCGCCAACACCGGCACTGTGTTCATGATTCTCAAGCCGCGCCATGAACGGAACTCGACGCCGGACCAGATCATCCAGCGCCTGCGCCCCAAACTGGCCGCCGTACCGGGCATCAAGGTGTACATGCAGAATCCGCCGGTCATCCGCATTGGCGGGCAGATTACCGCGGCGCAGTATCAGTACACCTTGCAGGACACCGATCTTGACGAGTTGTACCAGTGGACCGCGACATTGACCCAGAAGATTCGCCAGATGCCGGGCTTCGTCGATGTCACCAACAATCTCAACAACATGAGCCCGGTCGTCGGGCTGGATATCGACCGCGACAAGCTGGCCTCGCTCGGCCTGACCTTCGGCCAGGTCGAGGATGCGCTGCAGAGTGCCTTCAGCGCCCGCCAGGTATCGACGATCTACGGCAGCACCGCGCAATACCAGGTAATTCTCGAAGTGGCACCGGAATTCCAGGCCGATCCTGAAGCCCTGTCGCGACTCTATGTGCGCGGTAGCGGCGGCAAGCTGATTCCGCTCGACACCGTAGCCCGCTTTAACAAGAAAACCCAGGCACTGACAGTCAATCACCAGGGCCAGTTGCCCTCGGTGACGATCTCGTTCAACCTGATGCCCGGCGTTTCGCTCGGCGACGCGGTCGACAAGATCAAGGCAATGGAACAGGAAATTCGCGTCCCGGTGTCGCTCAGCACCAGCCTGCAGGGCACGGCGCAAGCCTTCCAGTCATCGCTGCAGGGCCTCGGCATGCTGCTGCTCGTCGCCGTGCTGGTCGTCTATCTGGTGCTCGGCATTCTCTACGAGAGCTTCATCCACCCGCTGACCATTCTCTCCGGCCTGCCGTCGGCCGGCCTCGGCGCGCTGATCACGCTGCTCATCTTCAAGGTCGATCTCAGCCTCTACGCCTTCGTCGGGGTCATCATGCTGATCGGCATCGTCAAGAAAAACGCCATCATGATGATCGACTTCGCGCTCGAAAAGCAGCGCAAGGAAGGCGTCGCCCCGGCCGAAGCCATCTTCCAGGCCAGCATCGTCCGTTTCCGGCCGATCATGATGACCACCATGGCAGCACTGGTCGGCACCTTGCCAATTGCCCTCGGCATCGGCGCCGGCGCCGAAGTCCGTCAGCCGCTCGGTCTGGCCGTGGTCGGCGGACTGATGTTGTCGCAACTGCTGACGCTCTATCTGACGCCGGTGGTTTACCTCTATCTCGACCGGTTTACCGCGAAAGACAGCCTGGCCGGCCAAGCAGCCTAGCTTTTCCTTTCGCGCGCCCCGAACAACAATGGCGCCACGTTGTCGGCGAGCAGCAAGCCGACAGCCAGAACAGCGCCGGTCAGCAGCATTTCGGTAATCAAGCCAATGCCGCTGGCGCTGTCATGGCCCATCAGGGCGTTGATGCCGCGAAAGCCCATGCTGCCGGGCACCAGCGTAATCAAGCCGGGAATCTGAACAAGAATCCCCGGCTGCCCCGAGAAATAGTGATACAAATGGCCGGCCAGCGCGACACTCAGCGCGCTGACAAATGCACCGACCACGTTGCCCAGCAGACTGCTGACCAGGCTATAGACAGCCCAGGCCAGCAAGCAGGCGGCAACCGAGACATGCACGGCGCGGAACGGCGCCTGGAGCACCCCGAGCAATGACACGCCAAGCGCGGCAATGGCCGGCCAGATCACCCAGGCCGGCAGTGGCAGTGGGCTGCCGGCCGGCACCAGTGGCAGCAACTGCTGGCCGATTTGCGTACCAATCGCCAAGCCTGCGCCCATCATGAAGAGCAGCACGAAGGCACCGACCAAGCGGCCGGTGCCGGCCAGCAAGTTCTGCGTCGCCAGTTCGGAGAGCGCGATGGTCAGCGTAAATCCGGGCAGCAACAGAACGACGCCAGCAACCGCCGTTATGAACGTTGCCTGACCGGGAAAAACCAGGCTCAAGACCTGGGCGCAGAAAGCGGCGAGCAGGCAGAGAATCACCGGCGCGGCAGGCCCGAGGCGCGGCGTCCGGGCCAGCGACTGGTAGGCGGCCACGAAAATCATGCCGACCAGGCCACCGCAGACCACCTCGACCCAGCCGCCGCGCAACAGCACAGCGACCGAAGCAGAGAGCAAAAAGCCGAAAACGACAAACGGCCAGCCACGCCACAAGGGAGGTGCGGCCATGATGGCATTAAGCCGGGTCGCATAATCATCCAGCGCATCAAGGCTGGAAAGATCGTCAATCAAGGCTTCGAGCGCGATCAGCCGGGCCATGTTGTAGTCGTAGCCGGGCAAGCGAATCATCTCGGTATGCCGCTCGCCGGCAGGATTGACAATATTCAGGGTGAGCATCGTCAACACGGCGAAACTCTCGATCTGCACACCAAGACGCTGCCCGATGGCATTCAGCTTGCGCTCCAGATCGTGCGCCGGCATGCCGCTGAGATGCATCGCCTCAGCCAAAGGACGGAGAAAGCGGACCAGCCGATCGAGATTGTCAGTCATGCCGATCCACCGGCTTCTGTTCTCCGGCGGCCACCGGGAAGCCCAGCCAATTCTCGGCCGGCGGCAAGGGACATGTGGCAAATGCCGTAAAGGCGCACGGTGGGTTATAGGCGTAGTTGAAATCGAGGCAGATTTTCCCGTCGACCGCAGGCTTCATTTTCAGGAAGCGACCGGCGCCGTAGCTCGACTTGCCGCTCGTCCGGTCACGAAAAACGAAGAAAACCTCCTGCTCGCCAACCGACATCGGCAATAGTTCGACCGGCTGACCATCAACGAGGAATACGGCCTTGTGCGTCACCGTGACCGGCTTGAGATCTCCGCTGACATTCGGCACAGCCATATCGAGTGGCGGAGATAGTTCAAGCCAGTCCGCCGTGATGCACCATGCCGGGTCATCGTCGAAATAAGCCAGACCGCCAAATGGACGGCTTGCCGCCCAGGCACGGTCGCGTAGACGAACGGCCAGTTGGCCGTCGCGGTCGACCACAAAAAAAGACAGATTTTGATGATCGATCACGGTCGGCGGCCCCGCCAAATCGGTCTGCAAAGACTGCGCCGCGCCAACCACCGGCTGCCAAAGCAATGTATCGCCTTGCCAGATGACATCGCCGAGCTTCTCCGGGCCATCGGGCAGCTGGATCACCGCACTCTCGTGGCAACCGACTTGATTGACGCCCGGACTCAGCCAGAACAGGCCGATCATCCCCAGCCAGCTGTCCGGCGCACTCAATTCAGCGTGGCGCTGCGCTTGCCAGGCTTTAAGGTCATTCAACATTCAGTTCTTTCCACATTCTTTTACAATCTCTTTGTTGCCCATTCGGTCAATCACGCGTTATTTGCTTACCAGTCGGTTGACCACAGCCTTTGAAAAGGAAATGACCATGAAAAAAACGCTCTTTGCAATACTTGTGGCGGCTTCGCCGCTTTTAGCCAATGCCGTGGATGTTAACGTCAATCTCGGCAATGTTCGCGTCCAGGCACCTGGTGTCACCGTGACTTTTGGCAGCCGCAATGACCGGGGCCATTACTGGGACGGTTATGAATGGCGCGACCAGGATTACTGGAAACGCCATAACGGCCCGCGCGGGGAAAAGTACTACACCGGACGCGGCGACAACGGCGTACCGCATCAGGGCGGCGGCCATTGCCCTCCGGGCCAGGCTAAAAAAGGCAACTGCTGATCATCCCGGAACCATGAAAAATGGCGAGGCTGCGTGCCTCGCCATTTTCATGCCTGAACCCGAAATCAGTTCTTGGTAAACCGCATGATACCGCCGGTTGCCGGATCGCAACTGACACAGATCGTGTCCTTGGCGGCAAACTTGCCTTCCAGAATGGCTCGGGCCAGCGGATTTTCGATCTGCTGCTGGATCGCCCGCTTGAGCGGTCTGGCTCCGAAAACCGGATCAAATCCGGCCTGAGCCAGCTCGGCCAGGGCACTATCCTCAACAACAATGCCCATTTCAAGCTGAGCCAGCCGCTTTTCGAGATAAGCGAGCTGGATTCTGGCAATCCCGGCAATGTGTTTTTCGGCCAGACTGTGGAAGACCACGACCTCGTCGATCCGGTTGACGAATTCCGGCCGGAAATAGGTTTTCACCTCGGCCATCACCGCCATCTTGATCACGCCGTAATCGTCGCCCGACATCTGCTGGATCATCTGGCTACCCAGATTCGACGTCATGACAATGACCGTATTCTTGAAGTCGACCGTGCGCCCCTGCCCATCGGTCATCCGGCCATCGTCAAGCACCTGCAGCAGCACGTTGAAAACGTCCGGATGCGCCTTTTCGACCTCATCAAGCAGGATCACGCTGTACGGCTTGCGGCGCACCGCTTCGGTCAGGTAGCCGCCCTCCTCGTAGCCGACATAACCCGGCGGCGCGCCGATCAGGCGGGCAACCGAATGCTTTTCCATGAACTCGCTCATGTCGATGCGGATCAGGTGATCCTCGGCATCGAACATGAACTCGGCCAGCGCCTTGCACAACTCGGTCTTGCCAACGCCCGTCGGGCCAAGGAAAAGGAAGGAACCGTAAGGCCGGTTCGGGTCGGACAAACCGGCCCGCGACCGGCGAATGGCATCGGCAACCAGACGAACAGCTTCATCCTGCCCGACAACGCGCTGATGAAGGCGATCCTCCATCTTGAGCAATTTTTCACGCTCACCCTGCATCATCTTGCTGACCGGGATGCCGGTTGCACGACTGACCACTTCGGCAATTTCCTCGGCACCCACCTGGGTCCGCAACAATTTATTCTTGCGCCCTTCTCCTTCACCGGACTTTTCGGCAGCCTTCAACTGGGCTTCAAGTTGCGGCAGCTTGCCGTATTGCAATTCGGCAACCTCACCCAGACGCCCCTCGCGCTGCAGCCGCGAAATATCGGCCTTCAAGTGATCGATCTCTTCCTTGATGTGCGCCGAACCGAGCACCGCCGATTTTTCGGCCTTCCAGATTTCCTCCAGGTCGGAGTATTCCTTCTGCAGCTTGACCAGCTCGTCCTCGATCAGGCCAAGGCGTTTCTTCGAGGCATCATCCTTCTCGCGCTTGACGGCTTCACGCTCGATCTTGAGCTGGATCATCCGGCGCTCAAGGCGGTCCATCACCTCCGGCTTGGAGTCGATTTCCATCTTGATCCGGGCTGCCGCTTCATCGATCAGGTCGATCGCCTTGTCCGGCAGGAAACGATCGGTGATGTAGCGATGGCTGAGCTCAGCCGCCGCGACGATGGCCGGGTCGGTGATATCGACACCGTGGTGCAATTCGTATTTCTCCTGCAGGCCGCGCAGGATGGCGATGGTTGATTCAACACTCGGTTCATCGACCAGCACCTTCTGGAAACGACGCTCCAGCGCCGCATCCTTCTCGATGTACTTGCGATATTCGTTCAGCGTGGTCGCACCGATGCAATGCAGCTCGCCGCGGGCCAGGGCCGGTTTGAGCATGTTACCGGCGTCAATCGCGCCCTCGGCCTTGCCGGCGCCAACCATGGTGTGGATTTCATCAATGAACAGGATGATCCGCCCGGCTTCCTGCGAAACCTCCTTGAGCACAGCCTTCAGACGCTCTTCGAATTCGCCGCGATACTTGGCGCCGGCCAGCAGGCCGGCCATGTCGAGTACCAGTACCTTCTTGCCTTTCAGGGTTTCCGGCACTTCATCATTGATGATGCGTTGGGCCAGGCCTTCGACAATCGCTGTCTTGCCGACCCCCGGTTCGCCGATCAATACCGGATTATTTTTGGTCCGGCGCTGCAAAATCTGGATCGCACGGCGGATTTCATCATCACGGCCGATCACCGGATCAAGTTTGCCCTGGGCGGCACGTTCAGTCAGATCGATGCAATATTTCTTGAGTGACTCGCGCTGTCCCTCGGCATCCTGCGAGTCGACGCCCTGCCCGCCACGCACCGCCATGATCGCGGCTTCGATGGCTTTGCGGCTCAGGCCGTGCTGCTTGGCCAGCCGACCGGTTTCATTCTTGTCATCAGCCAGCACGAGCAGGAACATTTCGCTGGCGATGAATTCATCACCACGCTTCTGCGCTTCCCGGTCGGTCAGGTTGAGCAGATTGGTCAGGTCGCGCCCCAACGAGACATCGCCGCCATGGCCGGAAACCTGCGGCAGGTTTTTCAGCGAACGTTCGAGATCATTGCGCAGGCCCGGCACATTAACCCCGGCACGCGACAGCAGGGAACTGGTCGCTCCATCCTCCTGGCTCAGGAGCGCAAGCAAAAGGTGCTGGGGTTCTATAAACTGCTGATCACCGCCCAGCGCCAGACTCTGGGCATCACCTAAAGCCTGCTGGAATTTGGTCGTAAACTTGTCGAGTCGCATTTTTCGTCCTCCGGACATGAATCGTCTGATAGATCCCATATGGGGCTGGACGATTTGTTTTCAACCGGCGGGAATTGATTCATGTCGGTGAAACTTTAAATAATCTATGCTAGATTGGGCTATTACTTTCGGCATACAAAAATAACAAGGAGGATGCACCATGTCCACAAATGGAATGACGCTGCGCAGCAAGCTGCTGGCCATGACGATCGCAACGATTGCAGCCCTTGTATTTCTGTTCGGAGTCCTGCTTTCGAGTGAACGACACCAGTTGCTCGAAGACCGCCAGGACAAGGTCAGAAATCTGGTTGAGGTTGCCCATGCGACCATTGCCTTTTACGAAGGCGAAGCTCGTGCTGGACGCCTCTCGACGGAGGACGCGCAAAAAGCCGCGATGGCAGCCATCCGCGCCATGCGCTATGACAAGGTTGAATACTTCTGGATTCACAACCTCAACAACCTGATGGTGATGCACCCGATCAAGCCGGATCTTGAAGGCAAGTCACTCGACCAGCTGAAAGACAAGAACGGTAAATTCTTCTTTGTCGAGTTCAACAAGGTCGTCAATGCACAGGGGGCGGGGTTTGTAGACTATCTCTGGCCGAAGCCCGGCTCAGACGAAGGCGTGCCAAAACTGTCCTACGTCCAAGGATTCACCCCGTGGAACTGGGTTATCGGTTCTGGTATCTACATTGATGACGTTGATGCCAAGTTCCGTGCCGACGCAATCAAGCTGATGATCTGGGGGTTGGGCATCGGTGGTTTTGTGGCCATTTCGCTACTTCTGCTGTCACGCAACATCATCCGGACGCTGGGCGGTGACCCATCGCTTGCCTCGGCCGTCACCAAGCGCATTGCCGCAGGCGACCTGACCACCACAGTGGAATGCGCCGCAGGCGACAACGACAGCCTGCTGGCCAACATCCGAACCATGCAGCACACCCTGCGCGACATGATCTCGACCATCATCGGCAATGCCGAACAAGTTGCCACCTCGGCCGACGAATTGATGCACGCCTCGGAAGAAGTGGCTGATCGTGCGCGCCAACAAAGCGATGCGGCCTCCTCGATGGCGGCTGCAGTTGAACAGATGGCGGTGAGCATCGATCAGGTCAAGGAAAATGCCGATGAAGCACACGGCATTTCAATCGATGCCGGCAATATTTCCCAGGAAGGCGCGGCCGTCATTCATAACGCAGCCAATGAAATGCGCAAGATTTCGGATGCAGTCCAGTCGTCCTCCACAATCGTCGAAGATCTCGGCCGTCAATCCGACCAGATCACCTCGATCGTCAATACGATCAAGGAAATTGCCGACCAGACCAACCTCCTCGCCCTGAATGCTGCCATCGAAGCGGCACGGGCTGGCGAACAAGGTCGCGGCTTTGCCGTCGTCGCCGACGAAGTGCGCAAACTGGCCGAACGGACCAGCTTGTCCACCACCGAAATCGGCGGTATGGTCGGCAAAATCCAGAACGGCACGCGCAGCGCGGTCAACAGCATGCAAGCCGGGGTGACCCAGGTCAGCAACGGTGTCGAACTGGCCAACCAGGCAGGCGACTCGATCAATCGCATCCGCGATGGCGCCCAGCGCGTCACACAGGTGGTCAACGGCATTTCCGACTCGATTCGCGAGCAGAGCCAGGCCGGCAACCAGATTGCCCACCAGCTCGAAACCATCGCCCAGATGTCGGAAGAAAGCGCGATTGCCGTTGAACATACGACTGCAGCAGCACGTCAGCTACATGCGCTTTCCGCCTCGTTGCACAAGGCGGTCGCGCAGTTCAAGACCTGATCAGCAAGCAACCGACACAAAAAAAGGAGGCCTCGGCCTCCTTTTTCATGGGCGATTAATTAACCCTGTTTCGTTGCCCAGCGTGCCGCAGCCGAATCATCCTTGTCGCGCGCGTCGACCCAGCGGGCGCCTTCCGGCGTTGCTTCGCGCTTCCAGAACGGCGCCCGTGTTTTCAGGTAATCCATGATGAACTCGCAGGCAGCAAAAGCTTCGCCGCGGTGCGCGCTGGTCACAGCGACAAGCACAATCTGATCGCAGGGTTTGAGCGGCCCGACGCGATGGATAACCAGCGCATCGTAGATATCCCAGCGCCCCTTGGCTTCAACGACGATGGCTTCGAGTGCCTTCTCAGTCATGCCGGGATAATGCTCCAGCGTCATTTCCGAGACGCTGGCACCGTCGTTGATATCGCGCACCAGCCCGAGAAAACTGGCCAGGGCCCCCACCCGGGCGTCGCCAGCCCTTAGCGCGGTCAACTCCGCGCCGAGGTCAAAATCGGCTTCCTGCACCCGGACGGTCATGATCAGATTACCTCGCGCGCTTCTAGGAAGCGCAGATTGGGATACTTTTCCTTGACCATGTTGAGATACACATTGTTCGGTGCCAGATAGACCGGATCATCGGCACCGTCGAGCGCGACATTGGCACTGTAACGGTCGGAAAGCTGGCGCAGTTCGGTGGCATCGCCATGAATCCAGCGTGCCGTCGAACAGTTGTAGCTTTCGAAAATAACCTTGACGCCATATTCGTTCTCAAGGCGGCTGGCCACGACGTCAAACTGCAGGATGCCAACAGCGCCCAGAATCATGTCGGTACCGGACAGCGGCCGGAACAGCTGGGTCGCGCCCTCTTCCGCCAGCTGCTGCAAGCCTTTTTGCAGCTGCTTGATCTTCAGCGGATTGGCAATCCGGGCCAGACGGAAATGTTCCGGCGCAAAAGACGGAATACCGGTGAAGCGCAGGTCTTCGCCTTCAGTAAAGGTTTCGCCGAGACGAATGGTGCCGTGATTCGGAATACCGATGATGTCGCCCGGATAAGCTTCATCCGTCGTACTGCGGTCGCGCGCCATGAAGGTAATGGCGTTATTGACCGCCAGCAGCTTGCCGCCGGCCCCCTGCTTGACCTTCATGCCGCGCTCGAACTTGCCTGAGCAAACGCGCAGGAAGGCGATACGGTCGCGATGCTTGGGGTCCATGTTGGCCTGGATCTTGAACACGAAACCGGAAAACTTGGCTTCATTCGGCTCAACACGACGCGTCACCGCCGGGCGGGAAATCGGTGCCGGCGACAGGTCGACCACGGCATCGAGCAAACTCTGCACGCCGAAGTTGTTGACCGCGGAACCGAAGAAGACCGGCGACTGCTGGCCAGCCAGGTAGGCATCGACATCGAAGGTGTGCGAGGCGCCGCGCACCAGTTCGATGTCGGTACGCAATTCGTCGGCCTGCACGCCGATCAGTTCGTCGAGACGCGGATTGTCGAGGCCCTTGATGATCTCGGCCGTGCCCTTCTCGGCCTGCGGGTCGAAGAAGGCGATTTCGTCGTTGTAGAGGTGATAGACACCGCGGAAACGCTTGCCCATGCCGATCGGCCAGGTCATCGGCGCGCACTGGATACCGAGCACCGACTCGATTTCGTCGAGCAGGTCGATCGGCTCCTTGCCTTCGCGGTCGAGCTTGTTGATGAAGGTCAGGATCGGCGTATCGCGCATGCGGCAAACGTTGAGCAGCTTGATCGTCTGCGCTTCGACGCCATTCACCGAGTCGATCACCATGGTCGCCGAGTCGACGGCCGTCAGCGTGCGGTAGGTATCTTCGGAGAAGTCCTCGTGGCCCGGTGTGTCGAGCAGGTTGATCATGCATTCGCGGTACGGGAACTGCATCACCGACGACGTGACCGAGATGCCGCGCTGCTTTTCCATCTCCATCCAGTCGGAGGTCGCATGGCGCGAAGCCTTGCGGGCGCGCACTTCGCCGGCCACCTGGATGGCGCCGCCGAACCACAGCAGTTTTTCGGTCAGCGTCGTTTTACCGGCGTCGGGGTGGGAAATGATCGCAAAGGTGCGACGGCGGGCAATTTCAGTATCGAGAACAGTCACGGCAAGCTTCAAAAAGCGGAAAGACCGCGATTATACCTTTTGCCGCAGTGCAACACGCCGAACTCAAGCAAGCGGCAATACTTCGCGATACAAGGCGCGGCTGGCATAAGCCATCCAGGGCAAGGTCAGCGGTAGTAGCGGCAGGAGGAAAACACTCCCGATCACTGCGGTCGACAACAAAACAGCCCACGAAATGGCGGGAATAAAATTGCTGAAAACCCCTTTCACGCTGCTGACCACGGCTTCGACCAGACCCGCCCGCTGTTCGCAAAGCAGGGGTACGGCAAAGACCGAGACACAAAATAGCAGGAAGGCCACGACGGCCCCCGAAACGGCCGACCAGCGAACAAATCGTGCCACACCATCGGCTGCCGGCTGCAGGTCGCCAAGCCAGACCGGCACGTCACCCAGCATGTAAGCGTAGAGAATTGCCGCGTCGGTGACGAAGATCATGAACAACAGGCCGCAAACCAGCGCCAGCGCCCACAAGGCACCGGACGCCTGTGAAAAACCGTGGAATATGCTGGTGATGCCTGTTTTTTCGCCCGCCTCATGTGCCTGGGCAATCCCGAAAAATCCGGCCAGAATCGCCGGCCCAATCAGCATGAAGGCGCCGGCAGCCGCAATGATGAACGGCGTCCAGCCCTGGCGCAGCAGCCCGCCGATGATCAGCCCGCCGGCGATTACAAAAATCAGGGAGTAGCCGATGCTGACGCCACGCGTCGCATTGGCCATGCGCCAGCCTTCAGCCAGAGCGCGTTGCAGGGTGGCAAATGAAAATGGACGAAGCAGCATGGGAACTCACAAAAGGATGGGCGAATAACGCCCAGCCTAGCCGAAGCCACTACTGCCGACTGCAATTCAGATCAAGGAATCGTGTAGTCGCTCGCACTCATCCATGATCGACAGGCCGATTTCCGAATGGTAGTTGTGATCGAGCGACTCCATCATTTCATGCGCCGTAAACAGCCCGGCCTCGCGTGACAGGCTGGCTTCAACCTGACGTGCCAACTGGTCGGAGAGTTCGGAAAGCCGCTTGCGTTCATCCATCGGCAAGGAGCGCTTCGAACGCGACAGCCAGTCGGCACAGAGCGTGGCGCCCTGTCCGACGGTCAGCCACTGCCCGTGTTCATAAAATGCCGCAAGCCGCTCGGCAACCAGGGCGTAAATCAGGGCGACACGAGTCCCCTTATCGTTCGATGGCAGGTGTTCGGTTTTCTTCAGAATCATCCGGCGATTATGACCCGGATTGCTGATAAGACTCAAAAACCCGCGTTTTGCCATCTCGCTCGACCAGCAGCACCGAATAAGCATCGCGCCGCCCTCGGTAAGCCGGGCCATCCATCCCGGGCGAACCGACCGGCATGCCCGGCACGGCAAGTCCGAGCGCCGCCGGTTTCTCACTCAGCAAGCGACGGATTTCACGGGCCGGGACGTGTCCTTCAAGCACATAGCCAGCCACCAGCGCCGTGTGGCATGAGCCGAGTTGCGCCGGCATGCCAAGACGGCGGCGTGCCGCCTCGTTGCCGCTATCGAACAGGCGAACCTGAAAACCGTTTTCCTTGAGATGCGCCACCCAATCGATGCAACAGCCGCAATTCGGATCTTTCCAGACATCGACCACGGGCGGCGAAGCCTTCGCCCAAGTAACAGCCGGTGCCAGTGTGAGCGCAGCCAGGCCGAGCAGCACGCTGCGACGGGTCAAATTCAATGAGTCCATGTGATCTCTCCCTGGCTTATTGCATCACGGCCCGCGCCTGCAGGGCCTTTTTGCCCGGCAGTTGGACATTGATCAGCAGCTTGGCACCGCTGGCAACCGGCCCAACCCCCTGCAACAAATTGCTGCCAGCCGGCGCAAGCGTTATGTCATTTTTGACCGTTCCGGCCAGCACCGTCAGCCTGCCACTCGCCCCGGCCGTATCAACCGGTGCTCCATGGCTGGTGACATAGACCGTCAATTTGCCATCCCGGGCGACGATCTCGAATTGTGCTTCGCCGGCCTCGGCGTGGATGCCGCCATGTTGCGGCTGGCCGTGCTCGGCATGAGCCAGGGCCGGCGAAGCACCGAACAAAAGGAAAAAAACGATGGATGCTGCGGTCAACAGAGTTTTGAGGTTCATCTTGATCTCCTGAGAAAAATATTTAGCAGACGATGTGAGTACAAAAGATGTGAGTACAAAAACGGCCATTACAGAGCCTCGCGACTTTCCTGTGCAGCCAGGCGTTCAGCCGCTTTTCGTCCGAACAGCCAGAACAGCGCCGGGGTAATGAAGGTATCGAGCAGAGTCGAGCTGATCAGGCCGGAGAAAATCACCACGGCAACCGGATGCAGGATTTCTGTACCCGGCTGTTCGGCTTCAAAGAGCAGCGGCGCCAGCGCGAAAGCGGCAACCAACGCGGTCATCAGCACCGGTGTCAGACGCTCAAGCGAACCACGGACGATCATCGGCAGCCCGAAGACTTCGCCTTCGAAGCGCATCAGGTTGAGGTAATGGCTGATTTTCAAAATGCCGTTGCGCGTCGCGATGCCGGCCAGCGTGATGAAACCGATCAGTGCCGCGACCGACAGCGGCTGGCCGGACAGCCACAACCCCAGCACGCTGCCGACCAGCGCCAGCGGCACGTTGGCCATGATCAGTCCGGCGAGCAATGCAGATTGATAGCGGCTGAACAGAACCATGAAGATCAGCACGGTCGACCCGATCGCCAGCAAGGAAATCAATTTCGCCGCTTCCTCCTGCGCCTGGAACTGCCCGCCCAGCGTGATGAAATAACCTTCCGGCAAAGGGAAATCGGCGACCGCCGCACGTAATTCGGCGACCACATCGGACAGCGCCCTGCCCTGCGCATTGGCCGAGATGACGATGCGCCGCCGTCCTTCGTCGCGGGTGATCTGGTTCGGCCCGTCGGCATCTTCGATGCTGGCCAGTTTGGACAGCGGAATGCGGCCGCCCGGCGTTTCGACCAGCAGGTTTTTCAACCCTTCGAGCGAACGGGCCGACTCAGGCAGACGGACGACCAGATCGAAGCGCCGGTTGCCTTCGACAATCTGCGTCACCTTTTCGCCATCAACCAGCGTCTGCAGCGTGCGCGTCAGCTGGGCCGTCGAAATGCCGTAGCGCGCCGCCGCATCGAAATCGACCCGCACCTTGATTTGCGGCGCGAGCACCTGCTTTTCAATTTCCAGATCGGCCATGCCGTCGATTTTGGCCAGCCGCTCACGCAACAATCCAGCCTGGGCGCGCAGGGTATCGAGATCTTCACCAAACAGCTTGATGGCCATCTGCGCCCGCACGCCAGACAGCATGTGGTCGATCCGGTGGGCAATCGGCTGACCCAGACTGAGGCTGGCCGGCAGATCTTTCAAGCGCTGGCGAATGTCGGCATAAATCGCTTCCTTCGGTCGACCGCCGGATTTAAGGCGAATTTCCAGCTCGGTGACATGAACACCCTCGGCATGCTCGTCGAGTTCGGCCCGGCCGGTGCGACGACCAAGGTGCTCGATTTCAGGCAGGCTGCGCAGGGCGGCCTCAGCCGTTGTCGCAATCCGGATCGATTCGGACAAGGTGGCGCCCGGATTCAGGCGCAGGCCGAGCGTGATCGAACCTTCATTGAACGGTGGCAAAAAAGTGGTTGGAAAAAATGGCACGGCCAGTATGGCCAGCACAACGGCCGAACCGGCCAGCGCAATCGGCAGGCGCGGTGCGTGCAGCACTTTTTCCAGCGCCTGGCGGTAAGCCGCCTTGAGCCGGATGACCAGATGCGTTTCACCGTGATCATGCGCCACCAGTGCCGGCAGCAAGTAAGACGACAAGACCGGCGTGACAACGACCGACACGATCAGCGAAGCCAGGATCGAAACAATGTAAGCCACACCGAGCGGCACGAACAGGCGCCCTTCTATCCCCGGCAAGGCAAATAGCGGAACGAAGACGAGTGCAATGATCAAGGTGGCGTACACAATCGCGGTACGCACTTCGAGTGAGGCATCAATCACCGTCCGGAACACCGAATACGGCTCGCCACGGGCAGCCTTCTCACGCAAGCGACGCAGGATATTCTCGACATCGACCACGGCATCGTCGACCAGTTCGCCAATCGCAATCGCCAGACCGCCCAGGGTCATGGTATTGATCGACAAACCCAGCCACTTGAAGACCAGTACTGCGATCAGGATGGACAGCGGAATGGCGGTCAGCGAAATCAGCATGGTGCGCAGATTGCCGAGGAAGAAGAAAAGCACGCCGGCCACCAGGCAACCGGCCATCAGCAATTTCAGCTGCAGGTTGCCGATCGACGACTCGATGAAATCGGCCTGGCGGAAAATCACCTTCGGTGCCGACATCCCTTGCGGCACGCTGCCTTTAAGGTCGGACAACGCGCTTTCGATGCGTTTGGTCAGGTCGACCGTATCGGCCGTCGGCTGCTTCTGGATACTGAGCAACACCGCCGGGACACTGCCTTTTTGATCGCTGAAGCCACCGTCACCGCGCTTGATCGCCGCTGAAAAGCCGACCTCGGCCACCTGGCGAAGCAGAATCGGCTGTCCCTCGCGGGCCGTCAGGGCCAGATTCTTCAAATCATCCAGACGGGCGCTGCGCCCGAGGTGGCGAATCAGGTATTCACGACCATTCAGTTCGAGGAAGCCACCGGAGGTGTTGGCCGCAAACCCTTTGACCGCCGCTTCAATCTGATCGAGGCCGATCCCCAATGTCGCCATGCGCTGGGTGTCGGGTTGCACCTGGAATTGCCGCACTTCGCCGCCCACCGGAATCACTTGCGAGACGCCGGAAATCGCCATCAGGCGCGGCCGCAACACCCAGTCGGCGTATTCGCGGGCGGCCTTGGCATTGACTGAATGGCCGGCGCTTTCCCCGACAATCGGGATCGCCACCAGCATGATTTCACCCATGATCGACGACACCGGCCCCATCCGCGGCTGGATACCCGGCGGCAACACCGATTCGAGCGCCGACAGGCGTTCACTGACCATTTGCCGGGCGCGGTAGATATCGACACCCCAGTCGAAACTGATATAGACAAAGGACAACCCGGCACTCGATACCGAACGGATGCCCGACACACCGGACAAGCCGCTCATCGTCGTTTCGAGCGGAAAACTGATCAACTGCTCGACTTCTTCCGGCGCCATGCCGCCCGACTCGGTCATCACCGTGACAGTCGGTTTGTTCAGATCGGGAAAGACATCGACCGGCAAACGGGTCGCCTGAATGCCGCCCCAGAGCATCAGGACAACGGCGGCGACCAGCACGAACAGCCGGCTGGCAAGACTTTTTTCAACAATCCACTGGAACATGTCGGCGCTCCTAGCGAATCTGCGAAATCAGGCTGGCGCCCTGAATCACGACGCGCTCATCAGGCTTCAAACCGGCGCTGACCAGCACCTGAACCCCGTCGAGCGGCTGTGTCTGGACAACACGGGCCTCAAAACGCTCCGGCTGGGCCTTGACCCAGACAATCGTCTGATTTGCCGCATTGCGCGTCAGGGCAGCCATCGGCAATGGCATGCCGCGCAGCATCGTCTTCATCCTGACCTGGATCTTGACCGGCTGACCCAGCGGCAGGGTCAATCCGGCACCGGTGGCATGGTTTTCGAAAATCAAGGGCAAGGCTTGTTCACGCAGGCGGCGCGGCGCACCGACATAACTCAGCCTGACGCTGCGCTCACCGAGGGCAACCGTCGCCTCGGCCACCTGATCGAGCGCCAGCGGATCATAGGCAGTCGCTTCGATATGCAGGCTATCCGGATCGATGATCTCGAAAATCAACTCGCGTGGCTCAACCACCTGACCGACGACCGCATTACTTGCCGCCAACACCCCGCCAACCGGCGCCACCAGGGCTTCACGCCCCGACAAGCCACCGCCAACAGCGGCCAGCCGGCCTTTCAGACTGGCGACCTCGCTTTCCGAGGCTTCGATTTCCTTCTTGGGCACCGTATCCGCCAGTTCATGCAGACGATTCAGACGTTTTTCAGCCAGCCCGAGACTGGCCTTCAACTCGGCCAGCAGGGCTGACTGGTTGGCGCGCTCAATGGCCCCGGCCGAAGGCACGACCCAAGCCAGCACCTCGCCTTTTTTCACCTTGCTGCCGGCAGCCGGCAAACCATGCGGTCCGGCAGCTTCGATACGGCCCGGAATCATCGCCTGAACCCGACCGCCGAGATGCGGGTCCATGATCACCCGACCGGGCAGTTCGATACTTTTCGGCAATTCCGCCTCGGCGGTTTTCAGGGTTAAAACCCCCATGCCACGCTGCGCCGACTTGGGCAGGAAAATAGCGCCATCCGGCAGACGCAGCGGCGAATTCCCCAGCACGGCAGCCGGTTTTTTTTCATCGTCATGCCCTTCGTGCGCCATGACGGACAGATTGATGCCGGCAAGCAGCACGGCGAAAACGATAGCCCGGCTCATTTGGCGGCTCCTTTGCGAAAGCGGCTCAGGATCAGCAGGCCAAGCAAGCTGATCAATACGGCCACGCCGGCCAGTACGCTCCCCCAGCCATCGACCTTGATTGCCGCGGTCGACTCGGCGTGCACATCAAGATTCAGACTGAGCAGATCGCTTTCCTCGCCGGCCACCAGGGTCACGCCAAGCAGATGCTCTCCGGGCTGGCGCAGGGTCTTCAGCCATTCGCCATCAGCCACCAGGTAATCGCCCTGCGCCGGACGAAAAACAGCCTTGCGGCTCACCCCGCCCTGCTCGATTTCAAGCTGGGCACCGAGCACAGGAGCGTTGCTGTCACTGCGGTCGACATAAAAGACAAAGCCTTCCGACTCAAGCCGCCCGACGACTTCAAAACTGTCGCTTTCCGCCTGCGCGACGGGAATTTCCCCGGCAGTGGCGTATCCATTGCTGGCCAGCAGCCATGCTGCGGTCAACAAGCATAAATAACGTAATTTCATCAGATAACTCCTTATTCCGGCAGCAGGCCAAGACTCTGGCGCAATTGCGAGATGGTCAGGGCCAGCGCGATGCGCGTCCGACCCAATGCCCGTTCGGCCTCAAAAGCCTCGCTTTCGATGCGCAAGCGCGTCGGTAGATCGCTTTCGCCAAGGCGGAATGATTTTTCGTAAAACCCGCGGTTCTCCAGTGCCAGGCGACGACGCTGCTCGGCGGCCGAGAGTTGCTGCCGGGCGGCAGCAAGTTGCAATTGCACGGCGGCGGTTTCGCGTGTCATGCGCTCCTGCTCGCGTTCAAGCTCGATGCCCAGTTCGATGGCTTCGGCATTGGCCGTCGCCACTCTTGCATCCTGACGCGGGCCGGATGAGAACGGAATGCGCAAGGCCAGCGCCCAGGTCTGATCGACCGGTTCGCCGGTGGCGCTGCGGTCGCGCCGCGTTGACAAGGCGATTTCAGGATTGGCCCGGGTCTGGGCGCGCGCCAGATCGACATTGCGGCGAGCCACTTCAAGCCTCGCCTGAAGTGCCTGCAGCGCGGGATGCCGGGTAGCGGCGCCGGCCGGTACAGGCTCGGGCTGGACATTCGCCGTGTCGACCGGCTGGCCGGTCAGGCTTTCAAGGCGATAGCTGGCCGTCAACTGCTGGGCCAGCGCTTCGGCCTGCAATGCCTGGGACTGCGCCAGGGCACCTTCCGCCTGGTTCAGATCGGCACGCGACAAATCACCCGCGGCAAAACGGCGGGCCACATCATCGCGCAAGCGTCGGGCCGCATTCACCCGTTCGCCAGCCAGTGCGGACTCATTTTCGGCCAACTGCCAGTTCCACCAGGTTTCGCGGAAAAGCTGGGCCAGACGCAGACGCAGGCTTTGTTCACGACCATTCAGGGCCTGCCCCTCGGCTTCGGCCAGTGCCTGACTGCTACTGCGCTCACCGGGTAGCCAGAGCGGCAAGACCAGGCCGACTTCATGTTCCTGGGCGCCATTGCGTTGATTGAAACGATCGCTGCGCGTCGCCAGTTCAAGACTCGGCGGTGTCGCGGTCCACGCACTGGCCGCGCGCATTTGCGCCGCCACGCCACGTTCGCGCTCAGCCAGGGCGGCCGCAGCCGGCTGACGTTGCCAGGCTTGTTCAAACACCTGAGCCAGGCGCGTTTCGGCCAGCACAGGCAGGCTGATTGACCAACTTAAAACAATAACAGGTGCGATGCAGAAAAGGCTTCGCATGGGGATTCCTCCGGTTGCAAGATTCGAACAACCGGCGGCATGCCGCATCAGGCCCGCAAAGGGCCTTCAAACATCAAGGGAAATGGGCAGACCGCCGCGGATCAGGCGGCGAATCTGGGCGGGCGTTCGAGCCCTTCGGGAATGCGCGAGGAAAACCGGTCGGTTTGACCGTTGACCGCGAAAAGCCGCGGCAAAGGCAAAATCGGCGTCGAAATGCTCGTGATTCCGCCACTCATGTGCCCCAATACGTGGCCGGGACAACAATGGTGGCGAAGATCGTCGCACGGTGCTGCCGCATGGCTGTCACAGCCATCGCAGTCGGCGTGCGCTTCATGCGCCATATGCACATCCTGATCGGCGACCGCCATTTCTTCGTGGCCGACTGTCGCGGACACTGCTTCCCAGCCGAAACTCGGCGCGAAGACGGTGACCAGCATGACGAACAGCATGGCACGAGAGAGGGAGCGAATCAGGGAACGCATGGCGGCAATGTAACAGAAGTGTGGATTTCTGAAACCCACACGGATCAAAAGTTCTGTCTGTTACAAACGTCCGGTTCGGTCAGGTCAACCTGCCCTGCCCCGCGCCGCGTGCGCCTTGCGATAGCTGTCGATCAGCCGCTGGTGGCGGTCGAGACCTTCAAGCTGCATATTGGTCGGCGCCAGGCCATGGAAACGGAGACTGCCATCGACCGAGCCGAGCACGGCATCCATGCGTTCGTTGCCGAACATGCGGCGGAAGTTGGTTTCGTAGTCTTCCAGTTCCAACTCGTCATCGAGCAGCACTTCCAGCACCACATTGACCGCCTGGTAGAACAGGCCGCGCTCGGCGGTGTTTTCGTTGTACTGCAGGTAGGCTTCGACCTGTTCCTTGGCGGCTGCGAAATCCTGCAACGCGAGATTGATCAACAGCTTCAACTCCAGAATCGTCAGTTGGCCCCAGTCGGTGTTCTCGTCGAACTCGACGCCGATCAGCGTGATGATATCGGTGTAGTCGTCGAGTTCGCTCTCTTCCAGGCGCTCCAGCAAGGCTTCCAGCGCCGCATCGTCGAGACGGTGCAGGTTCAGGATGTCTTCGCGGAAGGCCAGCGCCTTATTGGTGTTGTCCCAGATCAGGTCGTCGACCGGGTAGATTTCCGAGTAGCCGGGCACCAGGATGCGGCAAGCGTTGGCGCCGAGCTGGTCGTAGACCGCCATGTACACTTCCTTGCCCATGGCTTCGAGGATGCCGAACAGCGTGGCGGCTTCATCGGCGTTGGAGTTTTCACCCTGGCCGGAGAAATCCCACTCGACGAAGTCGTAATCGGCCTTGGCACTGAAAAAGCGCCAGGACACAACGCCGCTCGAATCGATGAAGTGCTCGACGAAGTTGTTCGGTTCGGTGACAGCGTTGCTCTCGAAGGTCGGCCGCGGCAGGTCGTTCAGGCCTTCAAAGCTGCGGCCCTGCAGCAGCTCTGTCAGGCTGCGTTCGAGCGCCACTTCCAGGCTGGGGTGGGCGCCGAAGGAGGCAAACACGCCGCCGGTGCGCGGGTTCATCAGGGTCACGCACATCACCGGGAACTGGCCGCCGAGCGAGGCGTCCTTGACCAGCACCGGGAAACCCTGTTTTTCCAGTTCGGCAATGCCGGCGACGATGCCGGGGTATTTGGCCAGCACCTCGGCCGGCACGTCGGGCAGCGCGATTTCGCCTTCGAGGATTTCGCGTTTGACGGCCCGCTCGAAGATTTCCGACAGGCACTGCACCTGCGCCTCCGCCAGCGTGTTGCCGGCGCTCATGCCGTTGCTCAGGAATAGGTTGTCGATCAGGTTGGTCGGGAAATACACCGTTTCGCCGTCCGACTGGCGCATGTAGGGCAGCGCGCAGACGCCGCGCTCGGTATTGCCGGAGTTGGTATCAAAAAGATGTGAGGCGCGCAGTTCACCGTCCGGGTTGTAGATTTCCAGCGTGTAGTCGTCGAGCAGGCCCTTGGGCAACGCATCCTTCTTGCCGGGCTTGAACCAGCGCTCATTCGGGTAATGCACGAAGGGCGCGTTGGCGAATTCCTCACCCCAGAACTGATCGTTGTAGAAATGGTTGCAGCTCAGGCGCTCGATGTACTCGCCCAGCGCCGAAGCCAGCGCACTTTCCTTGGTCGCCCCCTTGCCGTTGGTAAAGCACATCGGCGAATGCGCGTCGCGGATGTGCAGCGACCAGACGTTGGGCACCAGGTTGCGCCACGAGGCGATCTCGATCTTGATGCCCAGCCCGGCGAGCAGGCCGGACATGTTGGCGATGGTCTGTTCCAGCGGTAAATCCTTGCCGGCGATGAAAGTCTGCGTCTCGGCATCCGGATTGATGGTCAGCAGCGCCTGCGCGTCGGCATCCAGATTCTCGACTTCCTCGATGATGAACTCCGGGCCGGTCTGCACGACCTTTTTCACGGTACACCGGTCGATGGAGCGCAAAATGCCCAGCCGGTCCTTGGCCGAAATATCCGGCGGCAACTCGACCTGGATCTTGAAAGTCTGCTGGTAACGGTTTTCCGGATCGACGATGTTGTTTTGCGACAGGCGGATGTGTTCGGTCGGAATATTGCGCGTGTCGCAGTACAACTTCACGAAATAAGCCGCACACAAGGCCGACGAAGCCAAAAAGTAATCGAACGGTCCCGGCGCCGAGCCATCACCCTTGTAGCGGATGGGCTGATCGGCGATGACCGTAAAGTCGTCGAATTTGGCCTCGAGACGAAGTTTGTCGAGAAAGTTGACCTTGATTTCCATGCGGGGCTTCCAAAATGGCGTTCAAAACGAATTGGCCGCCATTATCCGGGTTTCCCGATTGGAAAACTGAGCTTCTTGGCAGTTTGAAGCGCCAGGAAACGTTGACTGTGCAGCGGCTCCAGCGGCTGATTTTCGAACGATGCCGCCTTGGCGCAGAAACTCAGTGCTTTGAAATCTTTTTCAACCTGACAGAAAACCAGAACTTGCTTCCTTGCCCGTGAATGCTCTCACAACCCGTTTCACCGCCCAGAGCCTCGGCGATTTTTCGAGTCATCGCCAGCCCGATCCCCAGGCCGCCAAAACGCCTTGTCGTTGAGTTGTCGACCTGCTCAAAAATATTGAACAGTCGGGGCATGTCTTCCGGCTGGATACCCAATCCCGTGTCTTCGACTTCAAAGCGAATCAGGAAGCTCAACTCGTCTTCCCGCATCACAACGACACTGAGTCCAATTTTCCCGACCTGGGTGAAACGTAGCGCATTGGCAAGGTAGTTCTTCAAGGCCAGGTGAACATGCACTTTGTCCCCGATGACGACAGGAAGGGAAGTAATGTCATGCGCTTCCAGCACAAGATTTTTTGCAGCGGCTTCGGGCTGGAATTGAGCCAACGCTGCGCTGACCAGTTCATGCAGATCGATGATTTCTTCAGACAAGTCGAGGCTACCAGACTCGATCTTGGTCAATTCAAGTACTGCATCGATCAGCGAGGTCATGCGCTGGACAGCCGAAACCAGATTATTGATGCGATCTGTCTGGCGTTCAGTCACGGCCTCTCTGCCCAACAAACGAGTCAAGCCTTCGATCTGGTGCAACGGCGTTCGCAACTCATGACTCATGTTTGAAAGGAAGGCACTTTTCGCCTTGCTTGCCACCTCGGCTTCCTTGGCTTTATCCGCAAGCTCGGTATTGAGCCGGTCGCGCTGCTCAAGTGCATTTTGAAGAGCGTCATTGAGTTGATTGCGTTCGAACAAATCGCTGGCAACCTTTTGATGAGCGCGATAAGCACGATAACTGGCCGACACGCTGAGCAAAATGGTCAATAGCGCCAAACCGACGATGATCATCAGATTTTGCTGCGAATTGCCCAGATAATCCTGTGTCGCAAGCCCGACGATGACATAGAAGGGATAGCTACCCACTTTGCGGTATGCATTGCTTCGCTCGATACCATCCAGGGCTGTCGTCGCGATGTACTCCCCACCATCCGGCCTGTTGGCAACAATCTCTTTCAACTCGGCTGATACATTTTTGCTGCCAACGGCATTCCTGGTATCCGGAACCCGGTGCACCAACGCAAAATCTGTCGTGCGTATAGTTGCAGCGCCATTCGACCCCAGGGCAATCGCCGATAAGGATTTTTCGAGCTGGCTTGTTTCCAGATTGGCGTAGATGACGCCCGCGAACGATCCATCGGGCTTGTTCAAGCGGCGGGCAAAGATAACCACCCATTTTTGAGAGATGCGAGCGAACAGGGGACCGTCAACAATCAGCTTGCCGTTAAAAGCAGGATCATCGCGGGCTTTCAAAAAATAAGCGCGATCACTCAGGTCAATTCGCGGCGAGATCGGAACATCGTGACCAAAACGCACGATACCGTGCTCATCCATGATGCGGATGCTATCGACCTCTGGCGTTACAGGCTCAAGACTATTGAGGTAATTATTGAGCTCGACAGATTTGAACGGCCCCGGAATGTGCTGGTGCTGGTGAAAAAGAGCGCCGGACTGAAGGGCAATATCGATTTTATCGAACAGGTTGCTGGTGTTCTGGGCCAGGAGTTGAACGATATTGTTCGTCGCAACCTGGGCTCGTTCGAGATGACGTTGCTTTTCAAAATAAAAAGCAAATGCGGCAAGACTGGTGACAAACAGAATCACGACCATCGTGCCAGCTGAATACGGCAACCAATCACGCTTTCCTGCGTTCATTTCGATGCCCCAAATGTCATTTTTTCAAATCCTACGCCGAAGCCTAAAACCCGCATAGAGGGGATTTGAAAGAACTCAAACCAGCACGACTTTGACCTTTGAACGGTGGTTTGCATTGGCGCTATACGCTGGCGACTGCGAGTCAGCCACCATTGTGATTGATGGCTGATCTTGGTGGCGGAAAGTGACGGGGTCTGAGCCGCTGTTACCGCTCAACCCTTCAATGGATCAGTGCTGGGTGTCTGAGTAGAGCGGTCACTCGGCACGAATATTCATAGGCAGCTGTTCGGTCTTTTCGGACGTTCAAGATTTTGGCTGTTTAGGTCTGCATCACCCTATAGACCAGTCGTTCAACAGAGAAACAATTTGAGCGGCAAATTTACCCCCCTGTGAAACTCAAGCAATCAGCCTATCGTTTGATAACGACAATGGAATACAGTAGACCTATTAACAGGTATAGGGGCTGAAGCGATGACACAAGAAAAAAATACTGCGGACCTCCGGCTGGATCGACCTCTACGAACAGGCGAGGCGTTAGTGGGGGACCTGTTGGATCGAGGCGGTTTTGTAGCCCAAGTCTCTCAAGTTTTGCGGCGTATTTCGCCCAAAGCAGGGCTTGTGGTCTCCATTGAGGGAGCGTGGGGAAGTGGCAAAACCTCTTTGCTAGCGATGCTTGAAGAGTTGTTGAACGCTGAGCCGGGAAAACAGCGGGCGGTGGTTGTTCATTTCAATCCGTGGCTGGTTGGCGATCGCGATGCCTTGTTGCGACAGTTCTTGGCAAGTATTGCCAAAGCTGTCAAATTGACCGATCACGCAAAAGCGGGAAAGCAAGTCGCCAAAGAACTCAATACTTATTCAAAGGCGTTCGACGTCCTGAAGTTAATTCCCGGTGCAGAGCCGTGGGCCAGCATCATCAAATCGGTGGTGGAGTCTGTTGGTAATGCCAGCGAGGCGGTCTTCGAATATAAGACCCCAGACATTGAAGCGAGGAAGGTGGCTTTGGAAAACGCTCTGCGAAAGTTTCCTCAGCGCATCGTCGTTCTGCTCGACGACCTCGATCGTTTGTACCCAGCCGAGGCCTTTGAGATGGTTCGCATCATCAAGGCAGTAGGAGATTTGCCGAACGTGGGCTATGTACTCGCCTGGGATGAGAAGTACGTTAGTGCCGCGTTGGATAAGTTGAGCGTGCCGTTTGCTGCAACTTACCTAGACAAAGTGGTACAGGTGAGGTTGCCTGTGCCACCGCTGTCTTTTCCTCAACGCGTCGCCCTAATGAACAAAGCCTTGGGGCGACTGGCAAAGGAGGCACAAGATTCCCACTTTCCAGGGGATGACGAGCGCCTTGGGGCGCTATTCCATAATGGATTGAGTGAACTGATTGAGCAGCCACGGGATATCGTTAGGTTGTTCGATGTTGTTTGCTCAATTGAGCCTGGTTTACGTGGCGAAATTCATCTAGCCGATATTTTGGGTTTGGCAACCTTGATGATCAAGGCACCCGCAGTCTTCGAACTACTTAACCGAACCCCGCAGGCGTTTGTCGGAAGACGGCCAGGATCTCGAATGGAGTTCCGCGATGTCAAAGAAGTTGTTCAGGTTCATGCGGCAGAACGTGATGCAGCCATCGACAGGTATCCACATGCAAAAGCCATTCGGGATGTCGTGCACTGGCTATTTCCGCAGACAGCCAAAGCCGACGAGGCTTTCACCTTCGGGCGGATTGAGTTTGGCGAAGGGCATTTAGCTTCCCCTGATCGCTTGCTTGTGGCTTTACACCTTAGTACCCGACCGAATGACCTTAGTCTTGTGCGCATCAGGCAGTACCTCTTCAACCCTACCAAGCGCGCCGAAATTGCCGCTTCGCTTCAGCCAGATAATTGCATTGATTTCGTTGCCCAATTGGGCAACATGGCAGAGGGGCTGGGTAATGATCTGGCCATTGATGCTGAGAGTCTGGCGATAGATATTGCTCGACTTGTTGAAGGCGAGGCATTCGTTCGTCGGGCAAGGGAGCGCATCGATGTCTTTTCGATGAGAGCTGAGCGTGTTGCGGTGCAAGCGATCGGACAACTGGCCAAACGCTTGCCCGAACAGGCTTCCATGAGCTTGGCTGAACGCATTTTGAGCGACGAAATGGCTGTGTCGGTGGCAGCAAGAATCGCAATCATGAATTTTATTTCCGATGACCGCGATCAATTGGATTACCTCAACGTTGAGGCAGAGCATCGTGAATCAGCCTTGGATGCCTTTGCCAATAATGTAGAACGCGAGGCTCAGGACGGCAATCTGTTTGCTAGGGCCACACCTGACCTCATTTTGTGGGTTCTGACGCGATTAAGACCTGAACGCTGCAAACTTGCGTTTGAAGCAATTCAGCAAACCGACCCAACGTTGGACAATTTCGTCGAGGCCATGTTGAAGGGATCATTCGACAGTCACAAAGGGCAGAGCTATAGATTGCCGAAAGACCTCCAAGAGCTTGGGAATTTTGTCGCCATCGACCTATTGAAGCTGCTCGCGGCGGAACGACTGAAAGATGAGACGTTGGATTATCCCGTCAAGGCAGCTTGGCGTGCATTGCTTGAAGAGAAAAGTATTTATGGGAAGGACGGATCAGAAAGCCGCGACTAACTTCCGATGCCAAAATTCTGATGTTTTGCATCGCCGTTGCTGTTGCTCGCAATACTGCGGTACGGATGTTTACCACCATATGCCAGCCGTTGGCGCCAAGGCGCGAGAGTGACCGCCTTGGCCGAAATGCGCGTGTTGGCTTTCAGGCAAGCTTTCCAAGCGAAGCAGCCAGTCAAATAACTACTAGCAGAAAAGGCGACCATCCGCAGTTAGCCGAACACCGCCCTGCCCTTCAAACAGACATCCAATCCACTCCATCCCTCAGGCAAGGCACGCCGAGAGTTTGCGATGACAACTTCTGCCCGAAAAAACTGAGGGATACCCAGTATCTCTGGTGGGAAGAGCTACCATCCTCGGCGATCCGCCGCTACGGGTTAGACATTCCTGTCTCGCCCGTAACGGTGAAGACACAGCCGTTCAGGTCACCAGGTCAAACCACGACCAGCGTCTGGCGGCCGTACCATTCTTCGCCGGCCGGCAGGCTGACCGGCTTGCGGGCAATCGCCGCTTCGACGCAGAGCATGTGGCGCCAGCCATCCGGCGCCATGTCCTTGAGCTTGGCGCACTGATCGACCCACGGGTTCCAGACCACCACATCCGGATAGCCCTGGCTCTGGATGGCCAGACTGAGGTTGGCCGCCTGGAGCAGTTGCGGGCGCTTGACGTTGTGGTAAACGCGGTCGGTTTCGCGGTCGACGCGCAATTCCGTGCCGGTTTCACGAATCACGACGTCGCCATTTGCCGCATCGCGATAGTCATGGCCATAGAGGCCTTCGAGCGCAACGTCTTCAACCTGGGTCATGCGCAGGTAGGTGTGCAGTGCGCCGGTGAACTCGAATGCCTCGCCGCCGGTGTTTTCGACACAGAATTCCAGATCGATACGATCGGCCTCGAGCATGATGGTGATCTCGGCGCGGAAGGGGTGCGGCCAGAGGGCGCGGGTTTCTTCGTCGTCGGAAATCTCCAGCGTGACCAGCGCGAAATCGTCGGCATGACGCTGATCGTTCAGTTTCCAGGCCTTGGTGCGTAGAAAGCCATGCTTGGGCAAGTCACCCAGATTGGAAAACTGCGGGAAGCAGACAGGAATGCCGCCGCGAATCGCCACGCTGCCGTCAAACACGGCACGCTCGGAGAGAAAGATGCGCTCGCGGCCATCCTGCGTCACCCACGACAGCACCTGGCCGCCAAGCAGGCTGACCGTCACGGTAGTGCCTTGCGGGCCGTTCAGGCGAACGGCGTCGATGCCGTGGAACTGGATGGTTTCAATGGAAGTTTTCATGCGTCTCCGGTGCCTTGGGCACAACGTAAAGGTTGGGGCGAACATGCAGGATTTCGACATCGTGGCCGAGCAGCGTAACGCTACCCGAACGCCGGTTGTCACCCGTGTCGCTGTATTCAAAAAGGTAGACGCGGCGCAGCCTGAGCTGGCCGGCATCATCGCGGGCCAGGCTGGCGCGCTGGCCGACGACGGTTTCATCGAGGAATTGCAGGCCCTCTTCGGCACAAGCGCGCTGGGCCGCCTGAATGCCGATCTCGCGGGCTTTCAGGGTATCCAGCCAGAGCCAGATGCCGGATCCGGCGAGCAACAGGAAAATGGTTTCGTAAATAGGCATGGCGGCGAAGTATACTGCGCCCATGCTCAGTTACCGCCACGCCTTTCACGCCGGCAACCACGCCGACGTACTCAAACACCTGATCCTGCTGCAGATCGCCGAATACATGGGCGAGAAACCAGCACCTTTCTGGATTATCGACACCCACGCCGGCGCCGGCCGCTACACGCTGGAGTCGGCCCACGCCACCAAGCTCGCCGAATTCCGCGACGGCGTCGGCCGCCTGTGGGATAAAAAGGGATTGCCGCCTGCTGCGGTCGACTACCTAGAATTCGTCAAAATGCTCAATCCGGACGGCCAGTTGCGCCACTACCCGGGTTCGCCCTGGCTGGCCAGCCAGATGCTGCGCGAAAGCGACCGCCTGCGCCTGTTCGAACTGCACAGCACCGATATCAAGCTGCTTCAGGAATGCTTCAAGACCGGTGGCCGCAAGATCAGCGTCACGGCCGGCGACGGCTTTGCCGGCCTCAAGGCCCAGTTGCCGCCACCCTCACGTCGCGCCCTGGTCCTGATCGACCCGTCCTACGAAACCCGCGAAGACTACCAGGCCGTGGTCAAGGCCATGCAGGACAGCCTGAAACGCTTCCCGACCGGGACCTACGCCATCTGGTATCCGATGCTTTCCAAGCTCGATGCGCGCCAGTTACCGGGCAAGCTGAAGAACCTCGGTGCCAAGAACTGGCTGCACGCCACGCTCGAAGTCAAAGCTGCCGCCCGCGACGGTTTCGGCATGAACGGCAGCGGCATGTTCATCATCAACCCGCCGTGGACGCTGGAACGCAAGCTGCACGAAACCCTGCCCAAACTGACCGAACTGATGGCTCAGGGCGAAGGTGCGAAATACACGCTGGAAAGCCAGACCGACTAAGCCAGCCACTGCCCGGCACCCACCCGACTCCCTGCCCGCCTGGCGCGCAGGGAGTTTTCAATTCAGGGCTTCCCCTGCTCGGCCGAAGCATCGTAAAAACGACGCAGCGAGGCATAGCGTTCAGCGCGCACAGAGCGTACCCGACGCATCGCCTGCTCGACAGGCACCCCCAACTGAACAAGTACCTCGGCGGCAATCATCAAGCTGCCTTCGAGCACTTCGGGCACCACTTCGGTCGCCCCTGCCGACTTCAGCCGCGCCACCGCACCTTCGTCGGCCACCCGAACGACAATCGGCAGCGCCGGGAAATCCTGGCGAATCAGGCGAACGACGCGCTCGGCAGAATGCACGTCATGATAGGCGACCACGACACCACGCGAGCGCGACAAGCCAGCCGCCTTGAGCACTTCGGGGCGATCGGCACTACCAAACAGCAGTACGCCATGCGGTGGCGCTGCCTGCTTGACCGTGGCGGGATTGAGATCAAGCGCCACAAACGAGATTTCCTCGGCAGAGAGAAAGCGCGCCACGCGCTCGCCTGTTTTGCCGTAACCGCAAATAATCACGTGCTGATCCATCGAAAAGGCACCCACCGCAATATCGTGGATCGCTTTGGCCTTGTGCGCCCAGTCGCCCTTGGCCAACTGTCCGGAAAGACGCGTCGCCCATTCGATCAGGAAGGGAGCGACGAACATCGAAATCAACATGGCCGATAACGTCACCTGGAAAACGTCGTCACCGATCAGTTTGAGTTCAAAACCCAGCTGGATCAGGACCAGGCCAAATTCGCCAGCCTGCGATAACTGCGCCGCAGTCCGCAAGCAAACATCCAGCGAACTGCCGGTCGACCGCGACAACAGTAGGACCACGGCTGCCTTGCCGCCGATCAGCAGAAAAACAGCGAGTAACAGCAAGGGGATGTGCGACAGGACATACGACAGATCAAGCATCATCCCGACGGTGACAAAAAACAAACCGAGCAGGATGTCGCGAAATGGCCGGATATCGGCCTCAACCTGATGCCGATACATCGTCTCGGAAATCAGCATGCCGCCGATAAACGCGCCCAGCGCCAGCGAAAGTCCGGCCGCATGCGTTGCATAACCGAGGGCCAGAACGATCCACAAGGTCGTCAGGACAAACAACTCTTCCGAGCGACGATGCGCCACCAGATCGAGCAGCATTCTCAGCGGGCGTTTGCCAAGTCCGATCAGCACGGCCAGAACCACAATGGTTTGAGCGGCGGCAATCAGGATGGCCTGTCCCAGATCATCCTGCGGACGCGCCAGCGCCGGAAAAAGAATCAGACAGGGAACCACGGCAATGTCCTGGAACAGCAACACGCCCATGGTTTGGCGTCCGGAGCGGGAATGCAACTCGAACCGCTCGGAAAGCATGCGGGCGACAATGGCAGTCGAAGACATGGCGACGGCCATGCCGACCACCAGCCCGGATTCCCAGCGCTGGCCATAACCGAACAAGGCCACGGCCGTCGTTGCTGCCGCGGTCAGCAAAACCTGCCCACCGCCAAAACCGAGCACCATGGATTGCATGGCGCGCAATTTGCCAATGCTGAATTCCAGCCCGATCGAGAACATCAGGAAGGCCACGCCAAACTCGGCCAGCGTTTCGACCTCGGCAGTTTCCGACAACAGCTTCAGACCGTGCGGCCCCAGTGCGATCCCTATGGCCAGATAAGCCAGCAAGGAGGGAAGACGACACTTGCGGGCGACAAAGACAACCACCAGTGCTGCGCTGAGCAGCATGAGAACGACCAGGACAGTATTCGATTGCATGAGCCGAAGTATCGCATCCAGCGGCCATTCCGGCCACGCCCGCGCCGGACAGGCCGGCGAATCAGCCTAGGCGGGTATATTTTTCGCGTGAGCCGAAGGCTTTGTCGACCGGGTACTTCGCGGCGTTTTTGAGCAGCTTGGCCTGCGCCGCCTCAATGAGGTCGATGCCGCTTTTGTCGGCAATCAGCAGCAAGTAGAGAAGCACGTCGGCGCACTCATCGCTCAGTGCTTCGCGGCTGGCCGGGTCATCCGGCAAGGCATCGATTTCGACATCGCTTTTCCATTGGGTCAATTCGAGTAACTCACTCGCCTCAAGGTTGAGCGACAAAATCAGGTTGCGCAACGTATGGAACTGCCGCCAGTCGCGGGCATCGCGAAAGGCCAGCAATGCTGCGGTCAACGCATTCAAATCACTCATTTTGCAATTCCGTCGGTTCAATTGATGCCGATGATGCCAGCCTGCGCAGCCGCCGGCAATGCCGCTAAAATGCGGCGACTCCATCGTTTCGAGAACTGCACCATGCCCCGAATTTCGCTCAATGCTCAAATCCTGACCGGCTGCCTGTGCGGCATCGCCTGGGGATTGTGGCTAACGACGCAAGGCCAGGCGCCGCTCGTCGGGCAAACCTTGTATGGCGCCAAAATGGTCGGCAATCTGTTTCTCGATCTGCTGCGCATGGTGCTGGTGCCGCTGGTGTTTTCGTCGATTGTTGTCGGGGTGGCCAATTTGCGTGCCCACCAGCAAATGCATCGCGTATGGACGACGACTCTGGGCTTTTTTGCGCTGTCGATGGCGCTGGCCATCGTCCTTGGCCTGGCTGCCGCCGAAATTTTTCGCCCTGGCGAAGGCCTGCAACTGGCCATGTTCGCCGACGCAACGCGGGATTACCAGGCGCGCCAGATGCCCCTGCCCGACTACATCGCCCAGTTTCTCCGCGGCCTGTTCCAGAATCCGTTCAAGGCACTGGCCCAGGGCGACATTCTGGCGGTCGTGATCATCGCGCTGTTTCTCGGCATCGCATTGGTCATCGGCGGCGAGCGCTACAAAAACATTCGCCTCGTCATCCAGGAACTGCAGGAACTTTGCCTGTTGATCGTCGGCTGGATCATGCGCCTGGCGCCGCTCGGCATCGCTGCACTACTGCTCCAACTGGTCGCGACGCAGAACAGCGCCTTGCTCGGCAGCCTGATCCATTTCATCAGCGTGGTGATCGGCACCACGCTGTTTCACGGGATTGTCGTGCTGCCGCTGCTTCTCTGGCTGGTCACCCGGATGTCGCCGCTGCGTTTCTGGCACGGCTCGCGAGATGCCCTGGTGACCGCCTTTGCAACCAGTTCGAGCGCCGCCACACTGCCGATCACGCTGCGCTGCACCGAGCAGCACCTGCATGTCAAAAAAGACATCGCCAATTTTGTCGTTCCACTCGGTGCCACGGTCAACATGGATGGCACGGCACTTTACGAAGCCGCCGCCGCGCTTTTCGTTGCCCGGCTGGCCGGCATCGAACTCGACCTGGCGCACCAGCTGATCATCTTTTTCGTCGCCATGCTGGGCGCCATCGGGGCGCCGGGCATTCCCAGCGTCGGCATGCTGAGCATGGTGCTGGTGCTCGAATCAGTCGGCCTGCCAACCGCCGCCATCGCCATCCTGCTGCCGATCGACCGCATCCTCGATACCGTACGCACGGCGGTCAATGTCGAAGGCGACATGGTCGGCAGCCTGATCGTGCAAAAACTGACGGACAAGCCGACAACCGTAAACGCCTAGCGTCGGCCGAACTGGAATTCGAAGCGGTTGCCTCGGGCATCCGTGCCCCGGCCTTCAAACGAGCGGCAGGTACGCGCCTGCCATTCGAAGGAAATTTCCCGCCCGTCCGTGCAACGTAAAACGCCATCGCCCGATTCGCCTTCGCAACTGCCGGGCTGGGGCGATTGCCTGGGGGGATGAGCAGTCCCGTCACAGCTCAGTCCATTGCTGCCGGCCAGTACGAAACGACCGCCACCCAACGAGCCTGGATAAGCCTTGCCACGCAACGACCCGGACACGTCGCTCAAGCTGCCCTGCGCAAAATAGCCAAAGGCACAAGCCTGCAGGCTCAAGGCAGAGAACAGCAAAAGGAAGGTTTTGTTCACGAGGCAGATCCGGCTTTTTCAGGGATAATCGATATTTTTACACCCTTTCGACGCCGCCCGTGAATCCGCATCTCGCCCAACTCCAGCCCTACCCTTTCGAAAAGCTGCGCGCGCTGTTCGCCGGCGTGACCCCGAACCCGCAATACAAGGAGATCAAACTCTCCATCGGCGAACCGCAACACCTGACGCCGCCTTTCATCATGGAAGCCCTGGCCAAGGGCCTGAACGGTCTGGCCAACTACCCGACGACGCAAGGCATCCCGGCGCTGCGCCAGGCCATTGCCGCGTGGTGCGATCGCCGCTACGGATTGACGCTGAACGCCGAGACCGAGATTCTCCCGGTCAACGGCTCGCGCGAGGCACTTTTCTCCTTCGCCCAGACGGTGATCGATCCGAGCCGTGGCCACGTTCCGCTGGTCGTCAGCCCGAACCCGTTCTACCAGATCTACGAAGGTGCCGCCTACCTGTCCGGCGCTGAACCCCGTTTCCTGAACAACCTGCCGGACAATGATTTCGCTTTTGACTACAGCGAACTGTCCGAAGAAGAATGGGCCCGCGTCCAGTTGTTCTACGTCTGCTCGCCGGGTAACCCGACCGGCAAGGTACTGTCGCTGGAAGACTGGAAGACGCTGTTCGCCCTGTCCGACAAATACGGCTTCATCATCGCCTCCGACGAGTGCTACTCGGAAATCTATTTCGACGAAGCCAATCCGCCGATCGGTGGCCTGCAGGCTGCCAAGCTGCTCGGCCGCAGCAACGAACGGCTGGTCATGTTCTCCAGCCTGTCGAAGCGCTCCAACGTGCCGGGCATGCGTTCCGGTTTCGTCGCCGGTGACGAAAAAATTATCAAGAAATTCCTGCTCTATCGCACCTACCACGGCTGCGCCATGGCCCCTCCGGTGCAGACCGCTTCGGTCGCCGCCTGGAACGACGAGGCGCACGTGCTCGACAACCGCAATCAGTACCGCGAAAAATTCGCTGCCTGCACGCCGCTGATCGGCGAAGTGCTCGGCACTGCGATGCCGGATGCCAGCTTCTACCTGTGGGCAAAAACGCCGATCGCCGATACCGAGTTCGCCCGGGGTCTGCTCGAACACTATAATGTCGTGGTTCTGCCCGGCAGCTTCCTTGCCCGTGAAATCCGGGGCGTCAATCCCGGTGCCAATTTCGTTCGCATTGCGCTGGTCGCTTCACTCGATGAGTGTCTTGAAGCCGCCGGCCGTATTCGTCAATTCGCCCAACAACTGTAATCAGAGAGAAAAACATGAGCCATCCGCTGCAAAACACCATTGATGAACTCTGGGAACGCCGCACCGAGCTGTCCCCGCAATCCGATGCCGCCACCGTGGGTGCCATCGAGTCGGTCATTGCCGACCTCGACGCCGGCAAGCTGCGCGTTGCCGAAAAAATCGGCGGCGACTGGGTGACCCATCAGTGGATCAAGAAAGCCGTGCTGCTTTCTTTCCGCATCCGCGACAACCGCGTTCAGGATGGCGGCGATGTTCGCTTCTACGACAAGGTGGATACCAAGTTCCAGGGCTGGACCGAAGAGCAGTTCCGTCAGGGCGGCTTCCGCGTCGTACCGGGCACCATCGTGCGCAAGGGTTCCTACGTCGCCAAGAATGCCGTGCTGATGCCGTCCTTCGTCAACATCGGCGCCTACGTCGATGAAGCCACCATGGTCGACACCTGGGTGACCGTCGGTTCCTGCGCCCAGATCGGCAAGAACGTTCACCTCTCCGGCGGCGTCGGCATCGGTGGCGTACTTGAACCGCTACAGGCCAACCCGACTATCATCGAAGACAACTGCTTCATCGGCGCCCGTTCGGAAGTCGTCGAAGGCGTCATCATCGGTGAAAACTCGGTACTGTCGATGGGCGTGTACATCGGCCAGAGCACCCCGATTTACGATCGCGAAACCGGCGAAGTGACCTACGGCCGCGTGCCGCCGGGTTCCGTTGTGATCAGCGGCACCTTGCCGAAGGCCAATGGCGCCTACAGCCTGTACGCTGCGATCATCGTCAAGAAGGTTGATGCCCAGACGCGCTCCAAGACCAGCATCAACGAACTGCTGCGCCCGTAAGCGTTAAGCCCAGGCCCCCGGAGGTCCAGAGATGATTCTCGACAAGCTGTTTCAGCTGATGTCGGAAAAGCAGGCGTCGGATATTTTCATATCCGCCGGCACGCCGATCCACATCAAGATTCAAGGCAATACGATGCCGATCAATCAACAGGTGATGCTGCCTGACATGATTGAGAAGATCGCCTACGAGTTGATGTCGCAGGATCAGATCAAGACCTTCGAGGCAACGATGGAGATGAATCTCTCCTTCGGCGTTCCCCAGGTTGGCAATTTCCGGGTCAATGTTTTCCGCCAGCGCGGCTCGGTCAGCATTGTTGTCCGCTTCATTCTCGGCAACATTCCTGAACTGGCTTCGCTCGGCATGCCCGGCGTACTGACCGAACTGATCATGGAAAAGCGTGGCCTGATCCTGATCGTCGGTGCGACCGGTTCGGGCAAGTCAACGACCATCGCCTCGATGCTCGATTACCGCAATGCCAACCGCAACGGCCATATCCTGACCGTCGAAGATCCGATCGAATACCTGTTCAAACACAAGAAATCGATCGTCAATCAGCGTGAAATCGGCATGGATACGATGGATTGGCACACGGCGCTGAAAAACGCCATGCGTCAGGCGCCGGACTGCATCCTGATCGGCGAAATCCGCGACAAGGACACCATGCAGGCGGCCATTTCCTATGCGCAAACCGGCCACCTCTGCCTCGCCACGCTACACGCCAACAATAGCTACCACGCACTCAACCGGATCATCAGCTTCTTCCCGGCCGAGAATCGTCCGGCGCTTTTCCTCGACCTCTCGGTCGCGCTGCGTGCCATCGTTTCGCAGCGCCTGGTCAAGAAACCGGATGGCCAGCGCGTGCCGAGTGCCGAGGTGATGCTCAACACCCGCCACATCAGCGAACTGATCGAGCGCGGCGAAGTCCAGGGCATCAAGGACGCCATGGAGCAAACGCTGGCACCGGGATCGCAGACCTTCGAGCAGGATTTGTTCCGCCTTTATCACGAAGGTGTCATCACCCTCGACGAAGCTTTGGCCAATGCCGATTCGCCGACCAATCTGTCGTGGCTGATCAACAACTCCGAGATCACTTCGACCACCATCGACCAGACGATCGACACCACGCTGGAATTCGACAGCACGACGCCGAGCGGCGCTTCCTTCAAGGATTTTGCGCTCAGCCTTTCCGACTCCGACTAAAAAGACCCGATGTCCGACTCCACCCTTGAACTGCTCAAGCAGATCATGGCCTGCCCGTCCGTTACCCCGGATGACGCCGGCTGCATGACCATCATCGAAGCGCGCCTGAAGCCGCTCGGTTTTGTCATCGAATACATCAACCGCAACGGCGTGACCAATCTGTGGGCGCGACGCGGCACGAGCAAACCGCTCTTCGTCTTCGCTGGCCATACCGATGTCGTGCCGACCGGCCCGCTGGAAAAATGGACCTCGCCACCGTTCGCCCCGGAAATCCGCGACGGCATGCTCTACGGCCGTGGCGCCGCCGACATGAAATCGGCCCTGGCGGCGATGTTGACCGCGACAGAGGCATTTGTCGCGGTCCACCCGGACCACCCCGGCTCGATCGCCTTCCTGCTCACCTCCGACGAGGAAGGCGATGCCAATGACGGCACCATCGCCGTCATCGAAGCGCTCAAGGCTCGCGGCGAAACGCTCGACTACTGCATCATCGGCGAACCAACTTCGGTCGACACGCTCGGCGACATGATCAAGAACGGCCGGCGCGGCTCGCTTTCCGGCAAGCTGACGGTCAAGGGCATCCAGTGCCACATCGCCTACCCGCACCTCGGCAAGAACCCGATCCACCTCGCCGCCCCGGCCATCGCCGAACTGGCCGCGACCGAGTGGGACCAGGGCAACGAATATTTCCCGCCGACCACCTGGCAAATTTCGAATATTCACGGCGGCACCGGTGCCACCAACGTCGTGCCGGGCAGCGTCGAGGTCAAGTTCAATTTCCGCTTCGCCACGGCGAGCACGGTTGAAAGCCTGCAACAGCGCCTGACCGGGATTCTCGACAAACACGGCCTGGAATACGACATCGACTGGACGCTCGGCGCCCGCCCCTTCCTGACCGGCCGCGGCCCGCTGGCCGAGGCAGCCATCGCTGCAATTCGCCAGACCTGCGGTATCGAGACCGAACTCTCGACCACCGGCGGCACCTCGGATGGCCGTTTCATTGCCGAGATCTGCGCCCAGCTGCTCGAAATCGGCCCGGTCAATGCGACCAGCCACAAGATCGACGAATCGGTCGACATCCGCGCCCTGCCGCAACTGTCCGCCATCTACACCCACATCCTCGAACAGATTCTCGCCCAATGACCGATCCCGCCGCCCGCAGCGAACTCATCACCGTTCGCGACTACATCCGCTACGCGGTCAGCCGCTTTAATGGCGCCGGCCTGTTCTTCGGCCACGGCAGCGACAACGCCTGGGACGAAGCGGCCTATCTGACGCTGCACACACTCAACCTGCCGCTCGACCGCCTTGAACCTTTTCTCGATGCGCGCCTGCTGAGCAGCGAACGCGATGCCCTGCTCGACATTTATCGCCGCCGCTGCGAAGACCGCTTGCCGGCTGCCTACCTGACCAACGAAGCCTGGCTCGGCGAGCACCGTTTCTATGTTGACGACCGCGTCATCGTGCCGCGCTCCTTCATCGCCGAACTGCTGCTCGAACAACTGACACCATGGATCGAAGACCCGTGGGCCATCCACTCGGCACTCGATTTGTGCACCGGCTCCGGCTGCTTGGCGATCCTGACTGCCCTCGCCTTCCCTGAAGCTGAGGTTGACGCGGTCGACCTGTCGGAAGATGCCCTTTCCGTGGCTGAACGCAATGTCGCCGACTACCAGTTGCAGGGCCGGCTCAACCTGATCCACTCCGACGCCTTCAGCCAACTGGCCGGCAAGCGTTACGACCTGATCATCTCGAATCCACCCTACGTCAATGCCGAATCGGTCGACGCACTGCCACCGGAATATTTGCATGAACCAGAAATGGCGCTCGGCTCCGGCGAGGATGGCCTCGATTTCACGCACATCATCCTGCGCGAAGCGAAAAAGCACCTGACGCCGGACGGCATTCTGGTCGTCGAAATCGGCCACAACCGCGACGCCCTCGAAGCCGCCTACCCGAACCTGCCCTTCATCTGGCTCGATACCGAGGCCGGCGACGAATACGTCTTCCTGCTGCGTGCCGAAGACCTGCCGAACTAAGCTGCCGGCTTGAGCAAGCTCTATGAAATGCCCAGCCCGTTCGAAATCGAAACGGGCACGGTACTGATGCTGGAACCCAACTGGGCGCGCGCCGGCGAGTTGCGCGCCCAGTTGCTCGACGAAAGCTATCCCAAGCCCTTCGTTGTCGATAACGGCAAGTCGCGTTTCCTGTACTTCAACGTCCGCCTGATGCAGAGTGAAATGTCGCTCAAGGCGCCGAACGACCTGGCGTTGCGGTACACCCAGAAAATGATGGCATTTCTGCTTTTCCACCCACGCCCGAAACGCATCGTGCTGATCGGTCTGGGCGGTGGTTCGCTGATCAAATTCTGCTACCACCGCATGCCGGGCACGCAACTGACGGCCGTCGAACTGAACCCTGACGTGATCGCGCTGCGCGACGCCTTTTCGGTCCCGCCGGACGACGCGCGGCTGCAGATTCTTGAAGCCGATGGCGCAGAATTTATCGAAACGACGGAAAAAGGCATCGACGTGTTGCTAGTCGACGCTTTCGATAAGACCGGTTTCGCGCCCAGCCTGGCCAATCGTCAGTTTTTCGAAAATGCCTACGAGAAACTCGCCGGCAACGGCGTTCTGGTAATCAATCTGGCCGGCGAGAAGGAAACCTATGCCGGCCTGATCGGTGAGGCGATGCATGTCTTCGATGATCAGGTGATCGTCATTTCAGTACCGGAAGACGGCAACCACATGCTCTACGCCTTCAAGGAATACTGCTTCGAGCCGCGCTGGCGCTGGCTGCACAATTACGCCAAGGAACTGCGCGCCAAATTCGGCCTCGACTTCCCCGCCTTCGTCCAGAAAATGGAGCGTTCGACCAAACTCGGTCTGGCACGCCGGGAAGCGATTCACGGTCGCTAGACAGAAGGCTGCGTCGCCAGTTCGCTCAAAATCGCCTGCAGCAAATGCCAGCAACGGTCGACGGACTCAATCTCGACCGCCTCACCCGGCGCATGCGCTCCACGGATAGTCGGGCCGAAGGAAACGATATCCAGCCCCGGATACTTGGCGCCGACAATGCCGCATTCCAGTCCGGCGTGAATCACCTGAACACTTGATTCTGCCTTGTACTCGCGACGATAAACTGCCTGGCAGACAGCCAGCAGCGGCGATGCCGGATTGGGTGTCCAGCCGGGGTAATAACCGCTTTTTTCGGTCGATGTCGCGGTCAACGCAAACAAACTGGCAATTTCGTCGGCCAAGGCCAGGCTGGCCGTGTCGACCAGCGAACGAACCATGAAATTGCACTCGCCGCCCTCGGCACTCAGCGCCACCATCCCCAGATTGTTCGACGTTTCGACCACTCCCGGCACCTGCTGGCTCATCCTGCGTACACCATGCGGCGCCGCGTGCAGCGAACCCAGCCAGACAGCCTGCTCGGCCACAGGCATCACGACATCGAAACGAGCTGCCTGACGGGTCAGCGACAAGCCCGCTTCAACCCCCGACAGTTCTTCCCCCAGAACCTCTTGCAGACGAGCCAGGATGTCATCCAGGGCCATCTGCGCTTCCCGCGGCACGGCGATTAGTGCAAACGCTTCTCGCGGCAAGGCATTGCGCGCATTACCGCCCTGCAAGCCAGCCAGACGGAAAGGAATCTTGCCGGCGAGTTCGCACAATACGCGAACCAGCAACTTGATCGCATTACCGCGTTCTTCATGGATATTGACCCCGGAATGCCCACCGCGCAGGCCCCGCAAATCAATCCGGCAAGGCTCGTATCCTGCAGGCAAAGCTTCGGCCATGGCACGCCGTTCGACATTGACATCCAGGCCACCGGCACACCCCAGATAAAACTCGCCCCACACCTCGGTATCAAGATTGAGCATCAGGCTGCCCTGCAACAATTCGCTCGCCAAACCCCAGGCACCGCCCATGCCGGCTTCTTCATCGACCGTCAACAAAGCCTCGATCGGGCCATGCACCAGATCATCAGCCGCCAGAACGCCAAGAATGAGCGCCACGCCGATCCCATTGTCGGCCCCCAGGGTTGTCCCCTCCGCCTGCAACCAGCCGTCACGAATGACGGGAAGAATCGGATCACGGGAGAAATCGTGCGGCTTGTCCGCATTGTTCTGGCAAACCATATCAAGATGGGCCTGCAAGACCACGCCAGGCACCGCTTCACACCCTGCACTGGCCGCTTTGCGGATAATCAGGTTGCCAGCCTCGTCGACCGTGGCAACCAGTCCAAGGCTATTCGCCCACTGCTGAAGATACTCGCGCAACACGGCTTCATGCTTGGAGGCCCGGGGAATGGCACACAAGGTGGCAAAGTGGGACCAGACAGCAATCGGTTGCAAGCCGGAAAACACGGCAGCAGGGCTAAACGGGGACATGCAGTACTCCAAAGAAAAAACTCCCTGGCGTTTTTGGACGTTCGGGGAAATCAGGAAAAAAACGGCGGCAACGCTGACCTGCTGCACCCAATAAACAGAAAACGGTGCATTGCAGGGGATATGAAAATCAACTAACCTCCGACGACAAATGAATAAGGGAGCAAAACAATGAAACGGGCTTTGCTTACTGCAACAGCTATTACCATGTTCACAACAGGCTGCGCGACTGTAATTTCAGGCTCGACACAGACAGTCCAGATCAAGGCACCGGAAGGGGCGAAAATCGCAGTCCTTGACAACAATGGCCGGCCTGCAGCGTCAGGCGTCACTGAACTCACCGCTGATTTGCCAAGAGGTACGGGATATTGGCGGGCAGCCGGCTATCAGGTCAAGGTTTCTCAGCCGGGGTACAAAGCCAAGTCGGTCGACATCCTCCCCGCCTTCAATCCCTGGTACCTGCTGACTTTGACACCATACATCGGCATCATCGGGGGACTGATCGTCGACCCGCTGTCAGGTGCTTTTTACACCTTCGACAAAGATCGACTGGATATCACGCTTGATCCGGTCAGTAACAACGTTGAGCTTGCCAACCGGATATACGAAGCCGAACAGCAAGCCAAAACGTACCCGGTTTCACGCCATGACTACACCGCCAGGCAAGCAGCAAAGGCCGCAGGATGCCTCCCATTGGCGTCCCCGAAGGTCGACAACTACAACACCGCTTCTGAAAGACTTACGTTCCAGTGCATCGATGGCAAGAATCTAGCACTGACCTGCTCCGGCTATACCGGCTGTGTGACCGCCAGCCACTAGCGAACCGCAGCCCAAGGCTGCCAAACCGGAGGCAGAAATGAAAATGGCCCTCATTGCTGAGGGCCATTTGAATTCTTGGGGCGACTGATGGGGCTCGAACCCACGACAACCGGAATCACAATCCGGGACTCTACCAACTGAGCTACAGCCGCCGCTGCAGGAAGGCGCGCATTTTACGAAGGATTGGCGATCCTGTCTACACCTTATTTCGAATATTCTTCTATCAGCCTCAATCTGCATGCGCCTGATCGCACTTTGATCCACCGTGATAGAATTGACAGCTTTATTTTTCGGCTCTGTAGTCACAAGGAATTCTCATGGAAGCAACCACTGCACAAGCTAACGAACTCGAACGCCGCGTCGACCTCTCCATCGCTATCGCCGATGTCGAGAAAGAAATGGAACAGCGCATCAAGCGCATGAGCAAGAACATGAAGGTTCCCGGCTTCCGTCCGGGCAAGGTGCCGTTCAGCATCGCCAAGCAGCAGTACGGCGACCAGGCTCGCCACGAAATTCTTTCCGAGCACCTGGATCGCGTTTTCGGTGAAACCGTAACCGCCCAGAAAATGCGCGTTGCCGGTTACCCGCGCATCGAGCCGAAGGCTACCGAAAGCACCACCGCTCTCGAATTCACCGCCATTTTCGAGGTTTATCCGGAATTCACCCCGGGCGACCTGTCGACCGCGGAAATCGAACGTCCGGTTCTCGAAGTCGGCGCCACCGAAATCGAGCAGACGCTGGACATCCTGCGCAAGCAGCGCGTCACCTACGTTGATGCCGACCGCGCCGCCGCCAAGGAAGACCGCGTCGTGATCGATTTCCTCGGCAAGAAGGACGGTGAGCCGTTCCAGGGCGGCCAGGCAACCGACTATCCGTTCGTTCTGGGCCAGGGCCAGATGCTGCCGGACTTCGAGAACGCCGTTGAAGGCACCAAGGTTGGCGAAACCAAGACGTTCGATCTGGCTTTCCCGGAAGATTATTTTGCCAAGGACCTGGCCGGCCAGACCGTTCAGTTCGAAATCACTGTCAAGCAGGTTCAGGCGCCGACGCTGCCGGAACTCGATGCCGAGTTCGCAACCGGCATGGGCATTGCCGACGGCGATGTGGCCAAGATGAAGGCTGAAATCGAAGCCAACCTGAAGCGTGAAGTGAAGCGCCGCATCGAAGCCAAGACCAAGGATCAGGTCATGGAAGCCCTGCTCACGGCCAACCCGATCACCGTACCGACCTCCCTGGTCGACATGGAAATCCAGCGCCTGATGCAAGCAGCCCGCCAGGACATGGAACAACGCGGCATGAAGAACAAGGATTTCCCGATCCAGCCGGAATGGTTTGCTGACCAGGCCAAGCGCCGCGTCACGCTCGGCCTGATCCTGGCTGAAGTGGTCAAGTCCGAAAAGCTGCAGGCCACCCCGGAACAGGTTCGCGCCATGGTCGAAGAAACCGCCCAGAGCTACGAGCATCCGGAAGAAGTCATCCGCTGGTACTACGCCCAACCGCAGCGTCTCGGCGATGTCGAAGGCGTAGCCATCGAAAACAACGTTGTCGCCTGGGTTCTGGAAAAAGCCAAGGTTACCGACAAGGCTGCCGTTTTTGATGAACTGATGGGTCAGAAGCAGTAATCTGACTGCCTGCCGCTCCGGCGGCAGGCATCTCCCATGCACAACGCAACAAAGCAACGAACAAGGGCTGACATGAATATCGACAACGCAAGCAACTGGGATCCGCAGGCACTCGGCCTCGTCCCGATGGTGGTTGAACAGAGCGGACGCGGCGAACGTGCGTACGACATCTATTCGCGCCTGCTGAAGGAGCGCGTGATTTTCCTGGTTGGTCCGGTCAACGATGCCAGCGCCAATCTGGTTGTCGCCCAATTGCTGTTCCTTGAAGCCGAAAATCCGGACAAGGACATTTATTTCTACATCAACTCACCGGGCGGCTCGGTTACTGCCGGCATGTCGATCTACGACACCATGCAGTTCATCAAACCGGACGTCTCAACCCTGTGCATCGGCCAGGCATGTTCGATGGGCGCCTTCCTGCTCAACGCTGGCGCCAAGGGCAAGCGCTTCGCGCTCCCCAACTCGCGCGTGATGATCCATCAGCCACTCGGTGGCTTCCAGGGCCAGGCCTCGGACATTGCCATCCACGCCAAGGAAATTCTTTCCATCCGCGACCGTTTGAACCGGATCATGGCCGAACACAGCGGTCAACCGCTCGAACGGATCGAAAAGGATACCGACCGCGACAATTTCCTTTCTGCCGAAGACGCTGCAGAATATGGATTGATCGACAAAGTTTTGACCCGCCGCGAAGCGGCTTAATGATTAGAGGTTCAGATGTCTAAAGGCGGCCAGGAAAAACTGCTCTACTGCTCCTTCTGCGGCAAAAGCCAGCACGAAGTCAAAAAGCTCATCGCCGGCCCGTCGGTGTTCATCTGTGACGAGTGCATTGCACTCTGCAACGATATCATCCGTGACGAGTTGCCCGAAGAAGCCGCCAAGGCAGGTCGTTCAGACCTGCCGACGCCGCGTGAAATCTGCTCGATTCTCGACCAGTATGTGATCGGCCAGGAAGTTGCCAAGCGCATTCTTGCTGTGGCTGTATACAACCATTACAAACGCCTTCGCCACACGGCAGCCCATGCCGGCGAAGTCGAACTCTCGAAGAGCAACATCCTGCTCGTCGGCCCGACCGGCTCCGGCAAGACATTGCTCGCCCAGACACTCGCACGCCTGCTCAACGTTCCTTTCGTGATGGCCGACGCTACCACACTGACCGAAGCAGGCTACGTTGGCGAAGACGTCGAAAACATTATCCAGAAGCTGCTGCAAAAGTGCGATTACGACATCGAAAAAGCACAGCAAGGCATCGTGTACATCGACGAAATCGACAAGATTTCCCGCAAGTCCGACAACCCATCAATCACCCGCGACGTTTCGGGCGAAGGCGTTCAACAGGCGCTGCTCAAGCTGATTGAAGGCACTGTTGCCTCGATTCCGCCACAAGGTGGTCGCAAGCATCCGAACCAGGATTTCGTTCAGGTCGACACAACCAACATCCTGTTCATTTGCGGTGGCGCATTTGCCGGCCTCGAAAAAATCATTCTCAACCGCTCTGAACGCGGCGGCATCGGTTTCGGTGCCGAAGTAAAAAGCAAGGATGACAAGAAGGCTGTCGGCCAGGTTTTGCTTGATGCCGAACCGGAAGACTTGATCAAGTTCGGTCTCATCCCCGAACTGATCGGCCGCCTGCCCGTCGTCGCCACACTGCAGGAACTCGAAGAGCCGGCACTGATCCAGATTCTCACCGAACCCAAGAACGCACTGGTCAAGCAATACCAGAAGCTGTTCGGCATGGAAGACGTGGAACTCGAAATCCGCCCGGGCGCCCTTTCTGCCATCGCCAAGAAGGCGCTGCAAAGAAAGACTGGCGCACGCGGCCTGCGTTCGATCATCGAACACGCCCTGCTTGATACCATGTACGAACTTCCCGGCATGGAGAATGTCGAAAAGGTCGTCATCGATGAGAACATGATCTCCGGCGACACCCCGCCGCTGCTCATTTACGCCGATCAGCCAAAGGTTTCCGGCTCTAACTGAGCCGGGACTTGAATTGCGGTTTCCCGCCCCCACGTAGGGGGCACATACCTATTTCAAAGGCATCGTAATGTCGAACCCCAACTCGCTCACGGAAACCGTCGAACTGCCGCTGCTGCCACTGCGCGATGTCGTCGTTTTTCCGCATATGGTCATCCCTCTTTTCGTCGGCCGCCCCAAGTCGATCAAGGCCCTCGAAATGGCCATGGAAAGCGGCAAGAACATCCTGCTGGTAGCCCAGAAATCTGCCGCCAAGGATGAACCCGAACCCGAAGACCTGTACCGCATTGGCTGCTTGGCCAACATCCTGCAGATGCTCAAACTGCCGGACGGCACCGTCAAGGTGCTGGTCGAAGGCACGCAGCGCGCCCGCGTCGAAGCCATCGAAGTGCAATCTTCGGTCTTCATCGCAACGGCCGCCCCGCTGCCCCAACCCGGCGTCGAAGACCACGAAATCGAGGCGATGCGCCGCGCCGTGGTTGCCCAGTTTGACCAGTTCGTCAAACTGAACAAGAAAATCCCACCGGAAGTGTTGTCTTCCATCGCCGGGATCGAGGATGCCGGCCGCCTGGCCGACACCATCGCCGCCCACCTGCCGCTCAAGCTCGAGCAAAAGCAGGAAGTACTGGAAATGGACAGCATTCGCGAGCGCATCGACCGCCTGCTGTCGCAACTCGAATCCGAAATCGACATCCTGCAGGTTGAAAAGCGTATCCGTGGCCGCGTCAAGCGCCAGATGGAGAAGAGCCAGCGCGAGTACTACCTGAACGAACAGGTCAAGGCAATCCAGAAGGAACTCGGCGAAGGCGAAGAAGGTGCCGACCTCGAAGAACTGGACAAAAAGATCAAGGCTGCCGGCATGAGCAAGGAAGGCCTGGCCAAGGCACAGGGCGAGCTGAAAAAGCTGCGCCTGATGTCGCCAATGTCGGCCGAGGCTACCGTTGTCCGCAACTTTATCGAAACCCTGATCGGCTTGCCGTGGCGCAAGAAAACGCGCATCAGCAAGGATTTGCGCGAAGCCGAGAAGGTGCTTGATGCCGACCATTTTGGTCTGGACAAGGTCAAGGAACGCATTCTCGAATACCTCGCAGTGCAGCAGCGCGTTGACAAGGTCAAGGCCCCCATCCTCTGCCTCGTCGGCCCTCCCGGCGTCGGCAAGACCTCGCTGGGTCAGTCGATTGCCAAGGCAACGAACCGCAAGTTCGTTCGCATGGCACTCGGTGGCGTACGTGATGAGGCCGAGATTCGCGGCCACCGGCGTACCTATATCGGTTCGATGCCGGGCAAGATTCTGCAAAGCCTGACCAAGGTTGGCGTACGCAATCCGCTCTTCCTGCTCGATGAAGTGGACAAGCTCGGCCAGGATTTCCGTGGCGACCCCTCCTCCGCCCTGCTCGAAGTGCTCGACCCGGAACAGAACAACACCTTCCAGGATCATTACGTCGAGGTCGATTTTGATCTCTCCGACGTCATGTTCGTGGCAACCGCCAATACGATGAATATTCCGGCTCCGCTGCTCGACCGGATGGAAGTCATTCGCCTCTCCGGCTACACGGAAGACGAGAAGGTCAATATCGCCATGCGCTATCTGCTGCCCAAGCAGATGAAGAACAATGGTGTGAAGGTTTCTGAGTTGACCGTGGCAGACACGGCTGTCCGCGACATCGTCCGTTACTACACCCGCGAAGCCGGCGTGCGTGCCCTTGAGCGTGAAATCTCAAAGATTTGCCGCAAAGTGGTCAAGACCTTGCTGCTCAAGAAGCGGGACAGCAAAATGGTCGTGAATGCGAAGAATCTCGACAAATTTCTCGGGGTGCATCGCTACTCCTTCGGCATGGCCGAGAAGGAAAACCAGGTTGGCCAGGTTACCGGCCTGGCCTGGACCGAGGTTGGCGGCGAACTGCTCACCATCGAATGCGCCAACATGCCCGGCAAGGGCAACATCCTGCGTACCGGTTCGCTCGGCGACGTGATGAAGGAATCGGTCGAAGCAGCCCGCTCCGTCGTTCGCGCCCGCGCCCGTCGGCTGGGTATCAAGGATGAAACTTTCGAAAAGACGGATATCCATATTCACGTCCCCGAAGGCGCCACCCCGAAGGATGGCCCTTCAGCCGGCATTGCAATGACTACGGCGCTGGTCTCTTCTTACACGGGCATTCCGGTTCGCTGCGATGTTTGCATGACGGGTGAAATCACTTTGCGTGGCGAAGTACTGGCCATTGGCGGCTTGAAAGAAAAGCTTCTTGCAGCGATTCGTGGCGGCGTCAAAGTTGCCCTGATTCCGGAAGAGAACGCCAAAGATCTCACCGAGATGCCTGAAAACATCAAGAACAAGATCGAAATCATTCCTGTCAAATGGATCGATCAAGTACTTGAACGGGCGCTGGAACGGATGCCGGACGCACTCCCCGAACCGTCGGCCGAAGATGCCGCAGTGAAGGCTGCAAGCGAACCTGCCGCAGCAAAGGCTCTCCTTACTCATTGATTTACAAGGAATGCATGCTGTCACAATGGCGACAGCATGCTGCCAGCCTACATACCGAGCCGGAAATCCGGCGAAAATCCGCTTGACACAAGGATTTCGCCAGAGATATAAATCCGTCCTCACTAAAATTCTGCTGTTTAAATTCATCCACCTAGGGGACCTAAATGAACAAGACTGAACTGATCGATCAAATCGCTGCATCCGCTGACATTTCCAAGGCTGCTGCCGGCCGCGCTCTCGACGCCACCGTCGAAGCCGTCAAGGCTGCCCTGAAGGCCGGCGACACCGTCAGCCTGATTGGCTTCGGTACGTTCTACGTCGGCGAACGCGCCGCCCGCACCGGTCGCAACCCGCGCACCGGCAAGACCCTTGAAATCAAGGCCGCCAAGTCGCCGAAATTCCGCGCTGGCAAGGGCCTGAAAGACGCCATCAACTAATATGTTGATGAGCGTGACGCTCATACACTAGTGCGCAGCCCTTACGGGTAATGCCGGCATGTATGGCACGCCAGAAATAACATCAACCCCGCTCCCGCAGCGGGGTTTTTGTTGAGACAATAGCAATATGCTCAATATCTCAAACTGTGAAGATCAGGACAAGACGGGTGCAGCACTGAAAGCCCAGCGCTTCCAGATGCTTGAAGATATTGCCGCCGAACTGGGCGGGGAAGTCATCTTTCCAACGCACTTTGATGCAGTACTTCGCTTGCGCAAGGTCCTGCAAGACCCCAACCAGACGATTGGCAGTATCGCCGCCGTTGTCTCCCTGGAACCGCTGATCAGCGCCAAACTTCTGCATTTAGCCAACTCGGTAGCGTTAAATCCGGAAGGTCGGGAAGTATTCGATATCAAGTCAGCCATCGCACGACTTGGCATAAACACAGTCAGAACAGCTGCCATGTCGATCGTCATGCATCAGTTGTTACGGGCCAAGGGTATGGCCGAGTTCACCGAGATTACCCGCCTGCTCTGGGATCACTCGATTCAGACCGCTGCGGCCGCTCGCATCATTGCTCGGCACACGACGAAGCTGAATCCTGACGAGGCCATGTTGGCCGGCCTGATACATGATCTGGGTGCGTTTTACATGCTGTACCGGGCCACTCAATATGAAGAGTTGCGGCATCGCCCGGAAAGCGTCAAATACCTGATCATCCAATGGCATGAAAGCATTGGCGTTTCACTCCTCAATGCTCTTGGCATCCCGCAGGAAATTGTCCTGGCGACAGAAGACCACGATCAGGTTCGCCCCCTCCCCACCCCCATCCGCACACTGACTGACGTACTCTACGTTGCCAATATGCTGGCCGGCGGCCACTTTGAATGGTTGATGCAGGAGCAGGCAGAGGACAGCCCGGAACTCATCCTCCTGCGTGAGACATACGGCCACCTTCAGCCGGAAATTGATGCCCTGGCGGCTGAAATGCGCTCAGGGATAGCCTGATCCGCTTACTCCTTGCGTCCGTAGCCTGTCTTGACCTGAGTCGAAGCCAGCACACCCCGCAAAATATTGACCTCATCCTTTTCAAGACGGACTCGTCCAAACAAGCGACGAATCTTTGGCATCAGCCGCCCGGGCTGCAAAGGATTGTAGAAACCCGTGGTGGTCATGACTGATTCAAGATGGCCAAAAAACCCTTCAACCTCATCATTGGTTGCAACCGGCGAGGCAAAAGGCGTAACACCTTGGGGGACCGCGGGTGGTTTCTCGGCAAAAGCACTCATCCGACACTCATAGCAGAGCACTTGAACGGCAGATCCCAGATTCAGCGAACTAAAATCCGGATTGGTCGGAATTGTCACGGCAGCCTGGCAGTGAAATATTTCATCGTTGGTCAGGCCCATCGTTTCATTGCCAAAGACCAGCGCGACGTCGCCCTCCCCAGCCTCTTGCAGCAAGCGTGCAACTGTTTCACGCGGCGCCCCGATACTCGGCCCCAAATCACGCTGGCGAGCCGAGAGCGCCACGGCAAAGACCGTTCCGACCAGAGCCTCGCTCAGTGTTTCGGTGATTTTGGCTGTCTGCAGGACGTCGACCGCGCCAGTGGCCCGAGTATCTGCCTCTGGGTCAGGAAACTGCTTTGGTGCCACCAGATACAAATTCGAAAGCCCCATTGTTTTCATGGCGCGGGCTGCAGCGCCGATATTGCCAGGATGACTCGGGCGACACAGCACGACTCTGATACGCGAAAGCAGCAGTTCGGGGTTCATAGTGTAAAATTCAGTCTTTCAAATATAAATCGGGTGGCTCTGGCCGCCCGTTAGCTCTTTAAGCCCATGCATCCAGCCCTTAATATTGCCGTCAAGGCCGCGCGTCGCGCCGGCCAGATCATCAACCGCGCTTCCAATGACCTGGATTTACTCAAGGTCACAGCCAAGCAGCCGAACGATTTCGTCACCGAAGTCGACAAGGCTGCGGAAGCTGCGATCATCGAAATCCTGCAGGAAGCCTATCCGAGCTACGGCATTCTAGCAGAGGAGTCCGGCCAGTCTGCCGGCAAGGGCGGCGATGAATCGGAATACCAGTGGATCATCGATCCGCTTGATGGCACAACCAATTTCATCCACGGTTTGCCGCAATATGCAGTTTCGATTGCCCTGGCCAAAGGCAACGTGGTTGAACAAGCCGTTGTTTTCGATCCGAACCGTAATGAACTGTTTACGGCCAGCAAGGGCGCTGGCGCCTTCCTCAATGAGCGCCGGATTCGTGTTTCGAAGCGACTCAAGCTCCAGGATGCACTGATCGGCACAGGTTTCCCCTACCGTTCATTCGAGCACATCGACACCTACATCGCCATCTTCAAGGATCTTTGCCAGAAAACAGCCGGCCAGCGCCGTCCGGGTGCAGCATCGCTCGACCTGGCCAACGTCGCCTGCGGTCGCTACGATGGCTTCTGGGAATTCGGCCTGTCCCCCTGGGACATGGCTGCCGGCGCACTGCTCATCTCCGAAGCAGGTGGCTTGGTCAGCGATCTGCGGGGAGATGCCAACTATCTGGACACTGGCAACCTTATTGCAGGCACACCGAAAGTATTCGCCCCACTGCTTAACCTGATCCAGGAAAAACTACCAGCCTCTGTGCGCGGCTGAGTTTTACCTGACCCGTCCTAATCTAGGTTGACACCTGTTGCGACGGATTGGCCAGCTTAATTGCTGGCCTTCAAAGACGCCCGATGAACCTCATCGGGCGTCTTCAATTGTAGCGAGAAATGCGGTCTCTCCTGGTTGTAGATGGCGATGGATTGACTGACCATGCGGCGTGCCTGATCGAGATCGTCGGGCTGCTGGAGTAGAAACTCCTGCTTGAGAATGCCATTAACCCGCTCTGCCAAGGCGTTCTGATAGCAATCATAGCCGTCCGTCATTGAGCAGATCACCCCGTGTTTCTGATGAATAGCTTGGTACTCATTAGCGCAGTATTGGACTCCACGGTCTGAATGATGGATCAGCAGCCCATTTCCCTGACGCCCCTTTAACGCCATCTTCAAAGCCTGGCTTACCTCAGTCGTGTGCAGGCGGTCATGGACGTGGTAACCCACAATCTTGCGTGAATAGGCATCGGTAATCAGACTCAGATAGGCACAGCGCTCACGGGTAGGCAAATAGGTGATATCGGCAACCCAAACCTGCTCGCTCGCCTCGGCGCTAACCTGATCCGGTCCCGCTTTCAGCAAATTGGGATGGCGCCGGAAATGGTGGTGGCTGTCGGTCGTCTTGTGATACGCCCGCTTGGTTGGCACCAACAGGCGATTCCAACGCAACAGATCGAACAAGGCATCGCCCTTCGGCCGCTAGCGTCGGGCCAAGCAGGTGATGTAGCTTGCGCGTCCCCAGTCTGGGCTGATGCAAGCGCTTGGCCTTTACCAACTCAAGAACCCGTTCGTACTTGACCTCATCGTGCACTCGACGCTGCTGCCACTGGTAATGTGCCTGCCGGCTGATGCCCATATAGCGGCAAGCCCTCGATACACTCAGTCCTTCGACGGACTTTTGCGCGAGGACTTGCCCACAGGCTTTTTTACCACGCGAACTCCATAGTCCTTCTTCAAAACGTCAATGACCGCTTCGAAGAATTGGGATTTCTCTCGGGCTTCCTTGAGTTGGACTTCCAGCTCCTTGATCCGCTGTTCCGGCGTCTGGCCCTGGCTGCTCGCTGATGTTCGGGTTGGCTCACTCATGCGGCCGTATGATGCCATCGGCCCCCAGTTCTGGCGACCATGCTTGCGTAACCAAACCAAGACCGTCGATCTGCCCTGGATACCGTAACGCTGCTGGGCTTGCTTGTAGCTCAGTTCGCCTTTTTCTACCTGCTCAACAACGGCCCGTTTAAAAGCCAGCGTGTAGTCTCGCTGTGTCCTCTTAACCCCTGACTCCATCTGACTGCCCCTTTCGTTCTAGAAAAGGTGTCAACTTCATTCAGGACGGGTCAACCTCCCCAAAAAAGCGTCCCGCGGGACTAATGCAGTTCAGTTAAGGCTCTTTTAGGTGACGAACGGCGTAACGAGCCGGTCTGGCTTTGACGACACGGGGGCATTTTCGCCCCCGTCGTTTTTCCACGATAGCCATCTGCAACTGCAAACGCAGGCGCGCCAGATGGGACGGCAGTTTCCCCGGACTCATTCCCGCCGCCCAGATCAGTTCGTGCTGGATGATGTGCAGTGCGCGCAGGAAGCTCAGATCGGTCGGAGCGACGCGCGCTTCAGTGGCCGCCTTGGCGATTTCAAGTCTGATCAGGTTGTAGGCAATTAAGGCCCCCCAGATTTCCTGATTGACCCCTTCGGGCAAACGCGAGCGCAAGGTCAGCGCTTCGCCCAGCATCGATTGCTTGAGCTCGCGGTAGCTGGTTTCAATTTCCCAGCGCCGGCGATAGCAGTCCGCCAGATCCTGCGCTTTGATGCGGCGGCGATCGAACAATGAGGTCAGCAGTACCCGGCTTTGACCATTGGCCGACTCGACTCGAATGGCACGGGCCTCCCAGGCCTCGGGCAGATCAGGGACCTTGACGCGCGCTTGAGGAGATATACGCAAACGAACCCGACAATCCTCGGGCGTTCCCGACAGGACTTCGTATTGCGTGTTGGACTTGGCGGGGATCAGGTAATGCCGCTCGGTGCCCGCAGCACTCAAGCCCAACAATATTTCCGCAGAAACAAAGCCCTTGTCGAAGACGGTCAGGGAATGGTCCTCGATCCGACCGATCAGCGCCTTGGCGTAAAGCATTTCGTTCTGGCCGTATTGGCCAAACTCGATGGCCGAGACCAGATGGGTGGGCAGTGCCGTCAGGCTGACGGCACGCACCTGAGGATAGGAGGCCACTTTGCCGCTGGCGTAGCGTTGGGCACCAAAGAATTCGCGGTTCTCGGGGCTGTCCGGCACCCGAAAGGTGGTGCCATCGACCGCCCATAGCGAAAGTCCCTTCCACTGATTCGCGACCTTCTCCTGTGCGCACCAGGCTTGGGCCGTTTGCTCGAACAACCATTGCAGCGGGGCTTGGCCAAGGCGAGCCCGCGCCTGCGTGATCGCACTCTTGCAGACCGCCTCGATTCGGGTGTCGGGCAAGGCCAGATCCAGGGTGCTGAGTACTTCTTCCATCGACTGGCGACGAAACAACGCCAGGGCGATCACCAGCCAGACCACTTGCTCCGCCGGCAAACGACGGCGGCGAACACTCGCCACCCCATGCGCGCTGAGCGCCTGCTCAATCCACTCATACGGCAAATGAGCCGCCAGACGATCGAATCCGATCGTCGGCATGACATCTGTCGTAATGGAGAGCTGGCTGGACAACATCGTTCGCCACGTTAACCATTCGGCGAACTGTCCACAAGCCCCAAAATGAAAAATGCCGCTCACCTAAGTGAACGGCATTAGTCCCGCGGGACGCTTTTTTATTACCCACAACAACCATCACCACGCAACTCAGTCCTTGAATGCCTTGTGGCAATCGCGACAGGTTTCGTGCACAGACTCGTAAGCCTGGGTCACCAATTTCACATCTCCGCCATCGGTCGCTTTCAGCAGTCGATCCGAAGCCTCAAAAAAAGCCTGGCGCTTGGTCTCGAACAATGCCGGCTCAGCCCAGACTCGATCCTTCGCATGGCTCGGTGGATAATTGGTATCGGGGCCGAAATGCTGCCATGGCAGATCCCTCACTGCGACCAACTCCTTGGCATGGACAGAAAACTGGGCAGCGTCATATTGACCTTTACGCAACTTGACCCCCATCGGTTCGAAAGCACGCAGCATTTTTGCAAAAGCAGCCCGCCTGCTTGCCACCGGTTTACCGGGACGGTTATCTTCCGGCTCACCGCACGCCGCGACAAACAGCAGAGCCAGCACAAACATCACAATATTTTTATGGCGCATCAGGCTACCCATTCGATCAGAGGGTGCGATTATCAACCAAAAACAGATCGACACTGTTAGCACTTTCACAGGAAACCAAGCCTCGTGCTATGTTACGAGTGCATCAACTCAGTGATCTGCCCCGGAAATGCCAACCAAAAAACAACTCATTGATATCATTAAAATTCAGACCGAAATTGTGAAACTCGGTCTGGATGTCGGCCAGGTCATGTCGCTGGTCGTTGAAAAAACGGCCAAACTGCTCGGCGTTGACGGTGCCGCCGTCGAACTGGTCGATGGCGATGAAATGGTCTATGAAGCCGCAGCGGGCATTGCCACCCCGCAGATAGGCTTGCGCCTGAAACGCAACGCAAGCATCTCAGGGCTCTGTATCGAGAAGCAAAGCCCTCTGATTTGCCACGACTCGGAAACCGACCCCAGAGTCAGCCGCGAAGCCTGCAGGCAAGTGGGCTTACGCTCTTTACTGGTGATGCCGCTGATTCACTGCGGCGAAGCAGTCGGTGTCCTGAAAGCAATGTCCGCCAAGCGCAACAGCTTTTCCGAAGAGGATGTGGTCTTACTCGGATTGTTGGCCGAATTGATTGCCGCATCGATGTACTTTGCTGCCTTGTACGATGAAAACGAGCTATTTCACAAGGCCACGCACGATTCAATGACCGGCCTGGCAAATCGCGGCCTGTTCATCGACCACCTGCGCAACGCCATTGCACGCAGCAGACGTGATGGACACGCCTCCGGTGTTTTGATGATTGACATGAACTCGCTCAAGAAAATCAATGACCAGTACGGCCACCGATCCGGAGATGCCGTTCTGATCGAATTTGCAAAACGCATCCAATCCTGCGCCCGCACTTCCGATACCGTGGCACGACTGGGCGGCGACGAATTTGGCGTCGTCCTGACGTCAGTTGAGTCTGAAGAAAAACTGGATATGGCGATCGGTCGGTTTTATCACGAGATCAGAAAAGAGCCGTTCGAGTTCAATGGGCGGCAATACGACCTGAGTGCCAGCATCGGAGCCGCCTATATCCCCAAGGAAGGAAACGACGCACTGGAACTGCTTGAACTGGCCGACCAACGCATGTACTCGGTAAAACAGAAGCACTATGCAAACTCGTTGAATCGGTAAGCAGCAAATGAAAAACGGCCCAGAAGGGCCGTTTTTCATTTGTCTTGGCGGAGCAGGCGGGATTCGAACCCGCGGTGGGCTATTAACCCACACACGCTTTCCAGGCGTGCGACTTAAACCACTCATCCACCGCTCCAAGAGGCGCGCATTGTAGCAGGAGTTTGGATTTGGTCAAATGAATTTTCGCAAAATGGCCAAGCCAAGCCAGATTGCGAATAAAACCAGGAAGCAGAAAGCAGCGACCAGGGGCTCACTCAGCGCCCGGGGCAGGAATATCCGGGCCACTTTTCTGGGTGCTGCAGTCAACAGCGAAAATAGTCGGTAAATTGGATTCCCCCCTCGCTGATGCCCCAGCAACGCATACATGGCAGCCTGTGCCAGCAAGCACAGGCCCAGCATCTCGCTAATGGCCCTGGCGGCCGAGAGCAGGAAAAGCAGGCTACTCGTCATCAATCCCGAATTCGCGCTCCAGGCGACGCATCTGGCGGTTGTAGAACCAGATGATCAGGAGGTAGATGAAAATCACCCCTTGCGCCCCCATATAGAAGCCCAGAGGAAAACCGAACAGTGAAAACTCGTTGAGCTCCCGGGCAAACCAGCTGGCGCCGAACGTAACGACAATCCAGACGAACAGCAAAGCGAATGTCAGGCGTCGTGTCTTGAGCCAGTAAGCTCCATCGGGATGCTTCAACGCCCACTCCTCTGTTCGGTTCGCCGAATACCCTTGAGGAACGCGGAAGCGCTATCGCCGGAGGGGGTCAGCAAGCTGACCAGAATGATGGTAATGAATCCGGCGACGACGCCAAAAACACCGGCCGAAGTCGACTGGATATACAGCCACGGCTCCATGTGCAGATTGGAAATCCCCAACCAGGGAATTTCGTTGAACTCAACCCGAACGATGTAATAAAGCGTTAGCAAGGTGCCAAGCACCATCCCGGCCAAGGCACCGATCCGAGTTGCCCCTTTCCAGAAAATACCGAGGACGAGTGCAGGGAAAAATGCAGAACCGGCAATCGAGAAAGCCCAGGCCACCATCGAGACGATCGTTCCTGGCTTTTGTGCTGCAACCGTAGCTGCCAGCACGGCCACGACGAGCAGCAGGGACTTCGAGATGACCAGACGCAGCTGGGTCGATGCATCCGGCCGGACGATGCGGTAATAGACGTCGTGCGACAGTGCGCCGGTAATGGTCAGCAGCAAGCCATCGGCCGTCGACAATGCAGCGGCCAGCGCACCGGCGGCAACCAGGCCCGATACCACGTAAGGCATGCCGGCAATTTCCGGGGTCGCCAGTACGATCACATCGGGATTCATCGACAGTTCGGCCAACTGGAGAATGCCGTCGCCGTTGATATCCTCAATGCTGACCAGGCCGACCTTGCTCCAGGCCGCAACCCAGCCGGGCAATTTGGTCAGCGGAATTTCGGCCAGATGGCTGAACACTTCGAACTTGGCAAAAACGGCGTAAGCCGGGGCGGTAATGTAAAGCAGCAAGATGAAGAGGAGCGACCAGAAAACAGACTCGCGCGCTTGCCGCACGGTCGGTGTCGTGTAATAGCGCATCAGGATATGGGGCAAGGCCGCCGTGCCGATTGTCAGGCAAAAGATGAGAGCCATGAAATTGAGCCGCATGGCCATCTGTTCGGCATCGTTTTCCCCCGGAAAAGCCTCGGCATGATGCGTCGGCATCTTGCTGCGGTCGACGGCCGAAAACATCGCATTTTCCCACTGCGAACGCGCCTGATCCGGATCATGCGGCAAATCACGGCGCAGACGCTCAACCGCGACGATATCCTTCATCTGCGCATCGCTGGCTTTCAGACGATTGATCTCGGCCGAGAACTTCTCCCGTTCAAGCGTCAATGATTGCGGCAATTGCATGATTTTTTGAGCGTAGAGATCGGCCCGTTCGCGATAAAGGTTGCGCACCTCGATTTCCGCCGGCGTATTGAACAGGCGATGCTCAAGGCGGGTAACCTCCTGCAGCACTTGTCCGTAAACCAGTTGCGGCACCGGGTTGCCGGTGACGTTGTAGGAAAGGATGGCTACCGGGGTGATGTAAGCGATGATCAAAATGACGTACTGGGCGACTTGCGTCCAGGTCACCGCCTTCATGCCGCCCAGAAACGAACAAACCAGGATGCCAGCCAGGCCGAGAAAAACCCCGATTTCGAATTGCAGGCTGACAAACCGGCTGGTGATTACCCCGACCCCATAGATCTGCGCCACGACGTACACAAAAGAGGCCAGAATGGCCGCGCCCACGGCGACGAGACGAATTGCATTACCGCCGTAGCGAGCCCCGAGAAAATCGGGAATGGTGTATTCGCCGAAACGTCGCAAATACGGCGCCAGCAACAACGCAACCAGCACGAATCCGCCGGTCCAGCCGATCACGAAGGCCAGCCCCTGGTGCCCCGACAGATAAAGTGTGCCGGCCAGCCCCATGAACGAAGCCGCACTCATCCAGTCGGCACCGGTCGCCATGCCATTGAAAAAAGCCGGCACCCGGCGACCCGCGACGTAATACTCGGAAACATCCGATGTCCGGCTCATGATGCCGATTGCGGCATAGAGAAAGATGGTGAAAAACAGGAAGGCGTAGCCGATCCAGCGCGGTGGCATGCCGTGCTGCTCAAGCACGGCCAGGACACCGATAAACAACAGGAACCCCCCTGTGTAACTCAGGTAGTAACGTTGCAACCGGGTCATCTGGCCGAACATTCGGCGGCTAATGGGTACGACGCAGGAAACTGCTGGCGCGCGACTCTTCGACCAGGCGCAACGCCGTGTCGATATCCTTGTCTGCCGCCCGAACGAGCAGCATCTGGAAGAGACGTGCCAGCATCAGGGTGTTGTCCATCGCATCGCGCCGTCCGACCCCGGAGGCAAAGCCAAAGGCATCGAGCCACTGATCGAGCGGCATGATGCTGTGGCTCTTTTCGGCAAACATCGCCGGCAGCAACCAGGCCATATCGACCCATTGCGGCTGGAAATCGACGCCCAGGCGCTCCTTGAACAACTGCTGGAGGAAGCCACCGACGTAGGAAACATGGTAAGTAACCAGCGGCGCCTTGGCGGCAAATTGCAAAAAAGCCATCAACTGCCGGTCGACCGCAGCGCCCTGCTCCAGCCCCTCATCCGTCGCCGCCTGATGCTGCTCCAGGCTGGCCAGATCGATAAACAAGGAATCCTCAGGCACGATCACCCCCTGCCGCACACAGGTTGCCGCAATGCTCAGGAGCCGGTCGCTTTCCGGCTTGGTGCCGCTGGTCACGATATCGATGACGATATAGCGCGTATGAAAATGCACCTCGTCGAGTTCGGGCGGCTTGCTGGCTCGCCACTTTTCAAGCGAAAGACGAACATCTTCCGGCAAATGTTCGAGCGAACCAGCCTTGAAAAGAAATTTCTTGAGGCTGATCATGCTCAATTCACCTGGTAATCGAGTTTCAAGCGCGTCTGAAGCTTGCGGGCCTGGCGGAAGGATTCCTTGAGGATGCGTCGATCCAGCTCGTTCAAGCTATCCGGATTGATCAGGTTATCACCCTGGGTGCCCGGCTCGCCTTCGAGATACTGGTGCTGCAGGCGCAGCAACTGGATGAAGTCGAGACCTTCCAGCACGGCATTGATCTCATCGTCGCGAATCGACAGGCGCTTGGAAGCCAGGCGCAGACGCTGAATCGAATTGGTGTTGTGCACGCCGGCAGCCAGTGCGTAAATCCGGGCGACATCGACAAAGATCCGCGAACCATATTTCTTCAGATCGATCTTGCCCGGCTGCCCCGGCTCCAGATCGGTCAGGAAATCACGCAGCTTGCCGAGCGGCGGCTCGACATCGAGCGCATTCTTGGCCATGGCGCGCAGGAACATCGGACTGCTTGCCGTCTGGACCAGCAAGTGCACGCGCATCGATTCGGCCAGCGCACTCTGGCCGTAAAGCGGCCGGAAATCGAAAAAGATCGTCGCATTGAGCAAGGCATCCGGATGCGGCATGCGCACCCAGTCGCTGAACTGCCCCTTCCATTCATTGAGCGACAGGCACCACTGCGGGTTGCTGGCCATGATGTTGCCCTTGCACAGCGGGAAACCGCAGCGATCAAGGTCGTTGTTCACATCCCGGGCGAACGCCAGAAAACGCTGTTTCAGCGCGTCGACCGCGTCAGCATCGGGCGGATCGAAAACGATGCCGTTATCCTGGTCGGTGCTGAAAGTTTGCTCGTCACGCCCTTCGGAACCAAACGCCAGCCAGGCCCATTCGATACCATCGAAATTATGGTTACCAAGATTGAGCTGGATGACGCGACGGGTCAGCGCATCGTTGAGCGCCGAAATAAATTGGGTCAATTGCTCGGCCCCCACCCCCTGCGCCAGCATGTTGAAGGCCAACTGACGCACATCGGCGGCCGATTGCTGCAAGCTTGTAACATCGGGCGCGCCATCGATCGACTGGCGAATCTGGCGCAGGCCGACGCGCTGCAGCGCAAAGAGATCGCGCTCGGAAACAACGCCGGTCAGCTTGCCTTCGGCATCCGTCACCAGCACATGGCGAATCCCGTGCGTTGCCATGGCCAGCATCGCATCGTAGGCCGTGGCATGTTCTTCAAGCATGAATGGCGTGACCGACATGACCTGGCTGATCGGTGCTTCGAGCGGCACATTGGCCAGCACGACACGATCCAGCAAATCTGTGCGGGTAAACACACCAACCGGTTTGCTGTCCGCATCGGCAATCACCAACGAACCGATACCCGCCTGCGACATCGTCTCCAGCGCAGTACGCAAGGCCGTGTCGGGCGGTACGGTAATCGGGGAACGCGAACCAATGCCGGCCAGCGGCGAGTTGAGCGTTTGTTGCTCGTTGGCCCGCTGGGCAAATTGCAGTTGCAACTGCTGGCGCGACTGATCGAGCAAGCTGGCGATATAACGCGTACAGAACAGGTTGAACTCGGGGCTGGTCTGCATCAGCTGCATGAAAAACTCGGCCGGCAACTGGTAGCAGAAAGTATCTTCCAGCGCCGTATAGGTATTGGTCGACGGGCGCCCTGCCGTCACCGCGCCGATCGGAAAACTTTCCCCGGCTTGCAGGCTGAGAATGGAATATTCCGTGACGGTCACCTCGCCGGCCTGGCGCGCCTGCACTTGACCGGACTCGATCAGGTAAAAGTAACGGACATTGCCGGCATCCGGGCCGACAATCTCGCTGCCCGCCGGATAAAACGCCAGTTGCGCCTGATCGGCAAACAATTGCAGCGCGGCACTGCCCATTTTGCTGAATGGCGCATGATTCTTGAGGAAGGCCAGGGTATTCCCGGCGACGCGACGGCGTCCTTCCTGACGCAAATTGGCTTCAACCTGGCCAACGGCCACTTGTTCGTCTGCTTGCTGCGTTCTCACGGCAACCTCAATTCTTATTAGAGTGCATAGTTTAACTTGAGACGCTGCTGCAGGCGGCGCGCCAGCTTGAGCGACTCACGCAGGATGGCCCGGTCCATTTCATGCAGGCTTGCCGGCTTCAGGCCATAACCGACAACCTTGCCGCCTGCCGCATCGGCTGCTTGCTGCTGCAAGCGCAGGCGTAAAACATGCGAAAAAGCGGCGTCGACCGCAGCAATCTCGTCTTCGAGCAAACCGGCGGCCGGCCCTGCCCGACGCAGGCGCTCCGCACTATTCACCGAGCGTTCGCCGCAAGCCAGCGCAAAAATTCGCGCGGCATCGACAAAAATCCGGCTGCCGAATTTTTTCAAATCAACCTCGCCGTGTTCCTCAAGCGCCACTTCACCGCGAAAATTGAGCGGCACTTCGGCATGCAAGGCATTGGCCGCCATCAGGTGAAGAAACGCCGGCGTATCGACAGTCAGCGAGAGTAATAACGTCCGCAACGATTCACCCAGCTCAAGCGTGCCGCAGAGCGGTCGCAAGTCGAAGAAGATACTGGCGTTGAGCAAGGCGGCCGGATCGGGGCGGCGTACCCAGTCGATGAACTTCTCGCGCCATTCATCCAGCGACAGACACCAGGCCGGATTGCCGGCCATGATTCTCCCGGGACAAAGCAGAAAGCCGCATTCGGCCAGCCGCTGATTGACTGCCTCGGCGAACGGCAGGAAAAGCTCGCGCAAGGCATCTGCCTCTTGCTGGCTGGTGGCATTGAAGATCAGACCGTTGTCCTGATCGGTCAGGAAAGTCTGCTCCTGTCGCCCCTCCGAACCGAGCGCCAGCCAGCACCACTCGACCGGCGGCAAACGGTGCCGGCCGGCGGTCAAGGCAACAACTTTCGCGGTCAACCGGTCATTCAGGCACGAAATGATGCGCGTCAGTTGCGTGCCGCCGGCACTGCTTGCCGCCAGGGCCGAGGACAGCCGTCGCACCTCGCCGGCCAGCCCAGCCGCCTTGGAAATATCGTCGAGCAGGGCCAGATCACGATCAAGGCGCGTCAATTGCTGGCAAGGCAACCACTGTTCGAAAACGTCTTTCACCTCAGTATTTGATCCGGGCAAAGTAGGTTTTCTCGGAGGCTTCGAGCGCCTGGCGCACCGTCACGATACCTTTCTGTTCCAGCAGCGGCACCAGCTTGAGGAAGACCTGCCCGGTTGCCAGCGCATCTTCGAGTGCGTTGTGACGCGTCTCGATGTGAATGCCGAGACGTTCAAGAATCACATCCAGCTTGTGCGATTCCTGATTCGGATGCACGACGGCTGAAAGCAGCAGCGTATCCAGCACCGGTTGCGAGAAACGCAGGCCGGTACGTTCCTCCTTGAGTTGCAGGAAGCGCATGTCGAAGGCGGCATTGTGGGCAATCAGCACGGTATCTTCGCAAAACTCGTGGAAGGCCGGCAGTACACCATCAATAGTCGGCTTGCCGCGCACCATGTCCTCGGTGATGCCGTGAATCGGAATTCCTTCCGGACGCAGCGGGCGCTCCGGATCAATGATCTGGTCGAAATTCTCCTGGCGCAGCAGACGATTATTGACGATCCGCGCCGCACCGATCTGAATGATTTCATCGCCATTCGACGGTTCCAGCCCGGTCGTTTCGGTATCGAAAACGGTATAGGTCAGCTCGCTCAGCTTGCGGTCGAGATCGACCGTCTTGTCCTGAAAGTTGAACAGATCGAAATCGTAATATTCAGGCCGCCCAGAACCGCGCTTGCGCTCATCCTCTTCAAGCCCGGCCTCAGGAATGGCAACCGGCAGCACGAAACGGAAGAAAGCCCGATGTGCGGCCTTTTCCCGCTGATACCAGATTTCCCCGCCATGCCGGTCGATCATGTCGCGCAGCGACAACGGCGAGGTCTCGTCACCCACCTGCATCGACTCCATTTCCCAGGTATAGAAAGTCTCGGACGACATGGCCGGGCCGGCCCAGATCAGGTCGAGGTAAGCCAGTTTTCCCTCGGATGAAAGGCGGAAGCGCAGTTCGCGCGGCTCGTAGTGATCCTGCAACTTGGAGGCCAGCGAAAGCAGTGCGAAAACCAGCGAAAAACTGTCGGCCTTGATCCAGAGCGCATCATCAAGCTCTTCCGTCTTGATCGGCAATTTGAGTTTGTCTTCGATCCGTCGCTGAGCTGCGGCAATGATGTCGATACCGAGAATATCTTCGAGCGGCCAGCGGGTTTTCATCGAATCGGAGAACTCGGCCATGGTCAGATCAAGCCGCTGACTCATCTTGGCCGCCTCATCGTCGACGACCCGGACAAAGCGTTCGCGCAACTCGGTTTCCATGTCAGGATAGTCGATCATATTGGTCACCGCGGCACGAATGCTGCCAAGCGCCGAACGACTGCCTTCGGTCAGCGAATGCAGGGCCTGATCGCGCCGTGCTTCCTGCTCCATGCTGCGGGTAATGTTCTCGACCGTCAGCACGTAACCGGACATACCGGGTTCGCCCTCGCTTGCCGATGCGGCAAGCACGGGAACCATCTGGACGCGCAGCAACTGGCCGCCGCGCGTTGTGGTGATGAAATTGGCCATCGCCGTCTTGCCGCCGTGCAAGCGCTGGCTGATGACTTCCTGGGCATGTTCGACCTGGTTCTTTTCGAGAATCGAGAAAATCGAGCGACCGAGACCGATCAACGCACCGCCGGCAACCGATGTCGGCCCTTGGGCCAGTGCCTTGAATTGCAGGCGAGCCCGGTTGTTGTAGAGCAGGATGCGACCATCGAGATTGCACACAACGACGGCTTGCGCCAGTTCGGACATCAAGGCGGCGAGACGGTTTTTCTCCTCCTCGACCGAAGCTTTGGCACGCGAAATCTGGGCGTCGACGTCATCCATCAATTCGTCGCGCTGCTGCGCCAGGTCATTGGCGGCGTGAGCCAACTGCTGGACTTCCGGCGGCCCCTCCGGCGTGACGCGAAAATTGCGATTCGCGCCGAGCATCAGGCGCAGCGTTTCGGCCATGCGCAACAGACCCTCGACGTATTGCTTGAACAGCCTGTGCAGGACCAGCACGCCCAGCACGAATCCGAAGAGCGTCATCACGGTACCAACCGGCAGGCGGGAAAGCAGCAGGTTGGTCAGCAACTCCCGCTCGGCATCTTTCATGTCGAGCCAGACCAGCAAGGAAGTGACGACAAACGGCCCGGTCATCAACAACCCGAGCACGACGACAGCAGCGATAAAACGGTGTTTAGCCTTCATGACAGCCAATCCGGAAAATATTCGTCGGAATTTCGGCCTGTTCCGGTGGTCGACCGGCGCAGGGCAACTCAGGCGGTGCCGAGCATGCTCTTGACGCGCGCCACCAGATCCTTGGTCGAAAATGGTTTGGTGACATAGGCATCGGCGCCGATGGCCAGCCCCTTGGCGACTTCGGTGTCACGCCCCTTGGCCGTCAACATGACAATTTGCAGGGCGGCGTGGGCCGGGTCGGCGCGCAAGGCCTCGCACACTTCGAACCCGGATTTTTTCGGCATCATGACATCGAGCAAAATCAGATCCGGCGCAAAACTGGCTACCTTGCCCAGCGCTTCATCGCCATCACCGGCGACCGCTACCTCGAAACCTTCCTTTTTCATCAGGAATTCGAGCGAAATGACAATATTGGGTTCGTCGTCAACGATAAGGATTTTTTTAGGCATGCGTTTTGTCTCCCTTGTTATTCCTCCGATGCCGGCAAGGGCACCGTGAAAATGAAATTCGCACCGTCTCCGGGTCGGCTTTCAACCCAGAGATTACCACCAAAAAATTCAACGATCTGCCGGCTGATCGGCAGACCCAGCCCGGTCCCCTGCGGCTTGTCGGTCAGTGTATTCCCACCCTGACGGAATTTTTCAAAAATGACATTGCATTCGTCAGCCGTCAAGCCGGGGCCATTGTCTGAAACCTCGACTCGAACCTGCCCAGTATCTGCCGTCACCCTGACACGAACCTGTCCACGTTGACCGGGAACGAATTTCACCGCGTTCGACAACAGGTTGATCATCACCTGTGTAAGGCGATCCCGATCCGCCAGCACCCTGGGAATATCGGGAGCAATCTCGCTGTCGAGGCGAACGCCCTTGTCGCGGAAAAGCTGGCCCAAGGACTCGACGGCTTCACGCACGACTTCACCGACATCGACCTCGCTGCTGGTCCATTCGGCATGCCCCGACTCCATCTTGGCCATGTCCAGAATCTGGTTGATCAGCCGTGTCAGGCGCTCGGCTTCACCAACGATGATGCCGAGAAAGCGTCGCCGCTCCACCAGTTCGAGCTTGGGATCTTCATGCAGCATTTCGGACAAGGCGCGAATCGACGTCAGCGGCGTGCGCAGTTCGTGGGTTACCGTTGAAATGAAATCGTCTTTCATGCGGTCGACCTCGCGCAAACGCTCATTTGCCTCGCGCAACTCCTGAGTCGCCGCTTCCAGCTCCTGCTGCTTGATTTCCAGATCGCGGCTATAAGCCCGCACCTGCGATGCTTCATCGAGAATATCGAGTACTTCGTCCAGGCCGAGATCTTCTTCCTGGGCCACCGAAGCTACCATCACCCGGGCGCTGGCCGAGCCGATCGCCCCGGCCAGCTCGGCCTCGGCAAAGCGGACGAAATCAGCATCGGCTGGCAGTTTGCGCCAGACATGCACGCCGCGCGATGCAGCATAAAGATCCAGTTGTTGATGCGCGCGTTGCGGCCCGAGAAAGCGCTCCAGCAATCCGACCAGCCCTTCAACCGAAACCTGGCCACGCCACAAACGCGCTTCGGCCAGCGGAGATGAATGACGAAAGACATCGACAAAGCGTTCAGCCTGCCGGGCCTCGACGGCGCTCGGACGCGAGCTGAGCGAAACGGCAACATACAGCCCGGCATTGACCAGCAAGCTCCACCACAGGCTGTGCGATATTTCGTCCATGCCGGCCAGTCCGAACAAAGCCTGGGCCTTCAATGCAGATATCCCGAACAAGCCGTGTTGGACAAAATCCGGCGCAATCCAGCCCGATTTGGCAAATGAGGGAAGCAGCAGGGTATAAGCCCAAACCGCAAAGCCGCCGAGCAAACCGGCGATGGCCCCTGAGCGCGTCCCCTGTTTCCAGTACATGCCGCCGAACATGGCTGGCGCAAATTGGGCAACGGCAGCAAATGAAATCAAACCAATGCCGACCAGCGCATAGGCTTCACCGGCAGCCCGAAAATAGATGTAGCCCAGCAACAAGATCAGGGCAATCGCAATTCGCCGAATGGCGATCAGCAAGCCGGACAGGTCCTGGCGTTTTTCCCCTTTCAACAAGGTCGACCGCAGCAACCATGGCATGACCAGATCGTTGCAGATCATGGTCGACAATGCGATGGTTTCAACAATCACCATCCCCGTGGCGGCCGACAAACCACCGACGAAAACCAGCAGGGCCAGCGCTTCGGCGCCATGCACCATGGGCAGCGTCAACACAAAGGTATCGGGATTGACCGTCTGTCCCTGAAAGTGCAGCAAGCCGCCCAGCGCCAGCGGCAGGACAAAAATATTGATCAGCAGCAAATAGAGCGGAAACAGCCAGACGGCCCGTTTGAGATGTGCTTCGTCGACGTTTTCAACCACAATGATCTGGAACTGGCGCGGAAGAAAAATGATCGCCAGCCCGGAAACCAGGATCAGCGCGGTCCACGTGCCCGAACGGGCCGAATCGTGTTGCAGCAAGCGCGCCAACTCAGGAGAAGCCGCCGCCTGGCGGAAAACGTCGGAAAAACCGTCGAACAGGCTGTAGGTAACAAAAACACCAACGGCCATGAAAGCGAGCAATTTAACGACCGATTCGAAAGCAACGGCAGCCACCATGCCCTCATGGCGTTCGGTAGCATCCAGATGTCGTGTCCCGAAAAGAATGGCAAAAAGAGCCAGTACGGCAGCCACCACAAAGGTCGAATCCAGCCACCACGGCAAGAGCCCGGCATCCGAATTCACAAACAGCACAGCAAGACTGGCCGAAACGGCCTTCAACTGGAGGGCGATGTAAGGCACGACCCCGATGACGGCAATCACCGTGACCAGCCCGGCCAGCAACTGGCTCTTGCCGTAGCGTGAAGCAATGAAATCGGCAATCGACGTAATCCGCTGCGTTTTGCTGATGCGGATCATCTTGATGATCACCCCGACACACAGCAACATCAGCGTCGGCCCGATATAGATGGTCAGGAATGAAAGGCCGCCAGTACTGGCCCGGCCAACGCTGCCGTAAAAAGTCCATGAAGTGCAATACACGGCCAGCGACAAGGCGTAGACATTGGCCGAAATAATCGACTTGCCGGCATCCGCCCGGGCATCCCCAAAGCGAGCGACGGCAAACAAAATGGCAACGTACACCGTGGCAACAAGCGCAATGAACCAACCCGAAAGCATCTCAGCTGCCTCGCCTTTCGGCCAGCCAGGCAGCCAACAGAATCAGACCGCCCCATCCCCCGAAAAGGTATAGATAAGAGGCAGGCATACCCAAGCAATCGCCAGATGGAAGACCGACCAGCGGGAAATTGAGCCCGGCGAAGCCCAGCATGCCAAGCGCAGCCAGGCGCTGCCGAACGGGGTTGATGCGTTTCAAGCACTGGCTCCAAAAAAGGAAACGGCTGGCACGCCAAGCGTGCCAGCCGTTAAGGCGTAGCCTGTATCGACTACTTGTGGGGGCTGCCTGATGGCGCCCATTGACTCCTCCTCGCCTTTAATCGGCAGGAGAGCACGGCAAGCCGCACTCTCCACCCCGACCTTTCGCCGATCAGCCCTTGAGCTGTTCGAGAATGGCCGGATTTTCCAGCGTAGACGTGTCTTGCGTCAGTTCCTCGCCCTTGGCCAGACCACGCAGCAGACGACGCATGATCTTGCCCGAACGGGTCTTCGGCAGGTTGTCACCGAAACGGATGTCCTTCGGCTTGGCGATCGGCCCGATTTCCTTGCCCACCCAGTCAGACAGTTCCTTGATGATGCGCTTGGCGTCGTCACCGGTCGGGCGAGCACCCTTCAGAACGACGAAGGCAACAATCGCCTCACCGGTCAGGTCGTCCGGACGGCCGACCACGGCAGCTTCGGCCACCAGCGGATTGGCAACCAGCGCCGACTCGATTTCCATCGTGCCCATGCGGTGACCGGAAACGTTCAGCACGTCGTCGATACGGCCGGTGATGGTGAAGTAGCCAGTGTCCTTGTCGCGGATCGCGCCGTCGCCAGCCAGGTAGTACTTGCCCTGGAAGTCAGCCGGGTAGTAGGACTTGACGAAGCGCTCGTCGTCGTTCCAGATCGTGCGGATCATCGACGGCCACGGCTTCTTGCAAACCAGGATACCGCCCTGGCCCCACGGCAGATCGGCACCGGTCTCATCGACCACGGCGAACTGGATGCCCGGGAACGGCAGGGTGCAGGAACCCGGCACCAGCGGGGTTGCGCCCGGCAGCGGGGTGATCATGTGGCCACCGGTTTCGGTCTGCCAGAAGGTATCGACGATCGGGCAACGGCCGCCGCCAACGTTTTCGTAGTACCACGTCCAGGCCGCCGGGTTGATTGGCTCGCCAACCGAACCGAGGATGCGCAGCGAAGACAGGTCGTAGCTCTTCGGATGGACAGCCGGGTTGGTATCGGAAGACTTGATCAGCGAACGGATGGCGGTCGGTGCAGTGTAGAAAATCGTGGCCTTGTGATCCTGGATCATCTTCCAGAAACGACCGGCATCCGGGTAGGTCGGAACGCCTTCAAAAACGATTTCGGTCGCGCCGCAAGCCAGCGGGCCGTAGGTGATGTAGGTGTGACCGGTGACCCAGCCGATGTCGGCCGTACACCAGAAGACGTCCGACGGCTTGATGTCGAAGGTCCACTTCATGGTCATGATGGCGTGCAGCAGGTAGCCGCCGGTGGAGTGCTGGACACCCTTCGGCTTGCCGGTGGAGCCAGACGTGTAGAGCAGGAACAGCGGGTGTTCGGCTTCGACCCATTCCGGTTCGCAAACGTCGGACTGGTTGGCAACAGCGTCGTGCAACCAGGTATCACGACCGGCAACCATGTTGACTTCGGCGCCGGTGCGCTTGAAGACGATGACGTTCTTGACGGACTCGCAACCACCCATGGCGAAGGCTTCGTCAGCAATCGGCTTGAGCGGGATGGCCTTGCCACCGCGGAACTGGCCGTCGGAGGTAATCAGGGCAACAGCGCCGGCATCGTGGATACGATCGCGCAGGGACTGGGCGGAGAAACCGCCGAAAACGATGGAATGGATGGCGCCGAGGCGGGCACAAGCCTGCATGGCGCAGATGCCTTCGACGGTCATCGGCATGTAGATGACGACGCGATCGCCCTTCTTGACACCCATGCCGCGCAGAGCATTGGCAAACTTGGCAACCTTGGAGAGCAGCTCCTTGTACGTAACCTTGGTCACTTCGCCGTTGTCGGCTTCGAAAATCAGGGCGACCTTGTCACCCAGACCGGCTTCGACGTTACGGTCGAGACAGTTGTAGGAAACATTCAGCTTGCCGTCGGCAAACCATTTGAAAAACGGGGCATTGGATTCATCAAGCGACTGGGTAAAAGGCTGCTTCCAGGTGATGAATTCGCGGGCGCGCTTGGCCCAGAATTCCGGGTAGTCGGCATCCGCTTCCGCGCACAGTGCGCGGTAGGCATCCATCCCTGAAACTGCCGCATTCTTGACCATTTCTTCTGATGGATAAATAAGCTGCACGGACTCATTCGACATATTCTTCTCCTCTGCGGTACTTCGCAATTTATGTTGAAACAACCGATCATATTCAGCAGCAAATGCTGAATGGTTAAAGCCGCGCAAGCTGGAGAACAAACCCACTCCCCTCGCCAGCGTTGAGGCGGCATTAGACGTCGATAATCTTACAAAGCGCTTACGAAAGCACGCTGCGCCGCAGCAATTTGGCATATCCCGGCATTCTGCCGGCTGCGTGCTAAACTTTCGCCCCCAATTCCAAAAGCTTTCCGTGATGCGTTCACCGATCAAATTCCTCGAGTCATTCATTTTTGCCAGCCGCTGGATACAGGCCCCTCTTTACATTGGCCTGATCGTCGCCCAGATCGTTTATTGCTGGCTGTTCATGGTTGAGTTGAGCCACCTGGTACACAACGCATTCGATACCGCCCACTTCAGCGAAACCGAAGTCATGCTGGTCGTACTCGGTCTGATCGATGTCGTGATGATCGCCAACCTGCTGGTCATGGTCATCGTCGGTGGCTACGAAACCTTCGTTTCACGCCTCGATCTCGAAGACCACCCGGATCAGCCGGAATGGCTGTCGCACGTCAACGCCGGCGTCCTGAAAATCAAGCTGTCGACCGCGATCATCGGCATTTCCTCGATCCACCTGCTGAAAAGCTTCATCAATGCCGCCAACCTGAGCGAGCACACCCTGATGTGGCAGGTGATCATCCACGTCGTATTCCTTTTCTCCGCCCTGGCCATGGCGCTTGTCGACAAGACCATGACCCAGACCCTCGCCCTTCAACACCAAAAACACCACTGACCCGGAGTTGCGCATGACCGCTATCAAACAGGAAGACCTGATCCAGTCCGTCGCCGATGCTTTTCAGTACATCAGCTACTACCACCCGCTGGATTACATCAAGGCACTCGGTGAGGCCTACGACCGCGAAGAATCCCCGGCTGCGAAGGATGCGATTGCCCAGATCCTGACCAATTCGCGCATGTCCGCCGAAGGCCACCGCCCGATCTGCCAGGACACCGGCATCGGCATGGTCTTCATCAAGGTCGGCATGCAGGTCACCTGGCCGGATGCCACGATGAGCATCCAGGAAATGATCAATGAAGGCGTGCGTCGTGCCTACGGCAACCCGGACAATCCGCTGCGCGCCTCGGTACTGGCCGACCCGGCCGGTGCCCGCAAGAACACCAAGGACAACACCCCGGCCGTCGTGCATTTCGAGATCGTCGAAGGTCACCACGTTGAAGTGATCTGTGCGGCCAAGGGCGGCGGCTCGGAAGCCAAGTCCAAGTTCGCCATGCTCAACCCGTCCGACGACCTGGTCGACTGGATTCTGAAAAAGATCCCGGAAATGGGCGCCGGCTGGTGTCCGCCCGGCATCATCGGCATCGGCATCGGCGGCACGCCGGAAAAGGCCATGCTGCTGGCCAAGGAATCGATCATGGCCCCGGTCGATATCCATGAACTGAAAGCCAAGGCTGCTACCGGCGCTCAACTGACCCGTCCGGAACAACTGCGCCTCGAACTGATGGAAAAGATCAACGCCCTCGGCGTTGGCGCCCAGGGTCTCGGCGGCCTGACCACCGTGCTCGACGTCAAGGTACTGGATTACCCCTGTCACGCGGCCAACCTGCCGGTCGCACTGGTCCCGAACTGCGCCGCAACCCGTCACTGCCACTTCCATCTCGATGGCTCCGGCCCGGCCAAGCTCGACCCGCCGAAGCTGGAAGACTGGCCGGCCGTCACCTGGACGCCCGACCTCAAGGCGGCCACTGCTGTTGACCTGAACACCCTGACCAAGGAACAGGTTGCGGCCTGGAAGCCGGGCCAGAAACTGCTTCTCAACGGCAAGATGCTGACCGGCCGCGACGCCGCCCACAAGCGCATCGCCGACATGCTGGCCAAGGGTGAAAAACTGCCGGTCGACTTCACTAACCGCGTCATTTACTACGTCGGCCCGGTTGACCCGGTACGTGACGAAGTTGTCGGACCGGCCGGACCGACCACCGGCACCCGGATGGACAAATTCACCCGCATGATGCTGGAACAGACCGGCCTGATCTCGATGATCGGCAAGTCCGAGCGCGGTCCGGTTGCCATCGAGGCGATCAAGGACAACAAGTCGGCCTACCTGATGGCGGTCGGCGGCGCGGCCTATCTGGTGGCAAAGGCCATCAAGTCGGCCAAGGTTGTCGGCTTTGCCGATCTGGGCATGGAAGCGATCTATGAGTTCGATGTCCAGAACATGCCGGTGACTGTTGCGGTCGACTCCTCCGGAACCTCGGTTCACACCACTGGCCCTCAGGAATGGCAAATCAAGATCGCCAAGAAACAGGCTTCTGCCTGAACCTCGGCAACATCAAATCAAGCCCGGCACAAGCCGGGCTTCAGACTGCTGACAAAGCCTCCAAGCGATTGGGGGCTTTATTTTTTATAATGCAGGTATGCTCAAGCCTGTCTACCCTGCCCAAACGGAACTGGAGATGGTGACGTTGGAGCAATTGGTCCCGAAAGACCACTTGCTCCGGCTGCTCGACCAGCACATCCGGTTTGATTTCATTCGTGAAGCGACCCAGCACCTGTATTGCGAGAACAATGGCCGACCCGCGATTGATCCGGTGGTGTTGTTCAAGATGTTGTTCATTGGCTACCTGTTCGGGATTCGCTCCGAGCGACGGCTGGTGAAGGAAATCGAGGTCAATGTGGCTTACCGCTGGTTTCTCGGCTTTCGACTGACGGACAAAGTGCCGGATGCCTCGACGCTGTCGCAGAATCGGCGTCGCCGCTTTGTCGGGACGGACATTGAGCAACGCATCTTCGACGGGATTGTCGAGCAAGCCATTGAGCATAAGCTGATTGGCGGGCGGGTGCTTTACACGGACAGCACGCATCTGAAGGCGAATGCCAACAAACGGCATTTTGAGGTGCATCAGGTCGAGCAAACCCCTGCGGCCTACCTGGCCGAACTGGATGCAGCCATCGAAACGGACCGAGCCGCCGCGTGCAAGAAGCCGCTCAAGCGTGATGACGATGATTCGACACCGCCGATGAAGGAGGTCAAGGTCAGCACGGTCGATCCCGACGCAGGTTTCATGGCCCGCGACAACAAGCCGACCGGCTTCTTCTATCTGGATCACCGGACTGTCGATGGCGTGCATGCTTTGATCGTCGATACCCATGTCACGCCGGGCAATGTCCATGACAGCCAGCCCTACCTTGCCCGCCTGGATCGGGTCATGGAGCGCTTTGATCTGGCCGTGGGCGCCGTCGGGCTGGATGCCGGGTATTTCACCCCGCAAGTCTGCAAGGGCATTCTCGAGCGGGCACTGTTCGGGGTGATGGGCTACAAGCGACCCACACACCGCGATGGCTATTTCTACAAACGGGACTATCTCTACGATGCGGTCCAGGACTGCTACCGCTGCCCGGCCGGGGAGGTTCTACCGTACCGGACGACCAACCGGCTGGGTTATCGCGAATACGCCTCGAACCCGGCGCGGTGTGCCGATTGCGGCGTGCGCGGGCAATGCACGCAGAGCCGGAACCATCAGAAGCTCGTGACCCGGCATCTCTGGGAAGGTTTCAAGGAAGCGATCAACGCCAATCGCCTGAGCGACCTGGGCAAACGGCTGTACGCCCGGCGCAAGGAAACGGTGGAGCGCAGTTTTGCCGATGCCAAGGAGTTGCACGGCCACCGTTACGCCCGTTTCCGTGGCTTGGCCAAGGTGCAAGCGCAGTGCCTGCTCTCGGCGGCCTGTCAGAACATGAAGAAGATGGCCCTGTTGCTGGCCCGCAAGGCGGCAGCCTTATTGGCCAAAATCCTCGCACGAACCCGTTTTGCCGCCCCATTCGCCCGCCATCTTTGGCAGATCGGGGTTCCTAACCTGAATTTCAGAATCCGCCTCGCTTCGGCTTGAAGCCAGGAGTCTCCCTGATTTCCAACCAGAAAAACAAAACCCCCGAAAAATCGGGGGTTCGTCAGCAGTCTGAGCCCGGCACAAGCCGGGCTTTTTTATTGGCCAAACATGATCCAGATCACGAACCTGGCTTGACGAAAAGACAGTGGAAGGCGCTGAATAGAGTTAAACAAGAAATAGCCGAAACATCGTTCCAGACTGCAAAAAGCACCTCAGGCCATGAAACTCAACCTGCCCGGAAACAGCATCCACAACCGGATCTGGATCATCGTCGTGCTCTTCCTGATCAGTACGGTTGCCGCCTACCTTGCCGACACTTCGATGTTGCGGACATCGTTGCTGCGCGAGAAAACCATTCAAACCCGGCAGGTCGTCGAAACAGCGCACGCCGTGCTGGCCCACTACAGCAACCAGGAACAATCCGGCAAGCTGAGCAAAGCCGAAGCACAGCACAATGCCAGCGAAGCCATTCGCGCCATGCGTTATGGCGACAACAACTATTTCTGGATCAATGATCTTGGCGCGCCCTTCCCCCAGATGATCATGCACCCGGTCCAGCCGGAACTGGAGGGCTTGTTGCTGGATGGTGCAACGTTTAATTCGGCACTCCAGATCAGTTATGGCGACAGCAATGAATTCATTGACGTCACCGGCTCGAGAAACATTTTCCATGCCTTCCAGGAGGTCGCCAATCATTCCGACCAGGGGCTGGTTCGCTACCTGTGGCACAAGCAATTGCCCGACGGAAAAATATCGGCCGAAAAATCCCCGAAGCTTTCATTCGTCAAAAAATTCGCTGCATGGGGCTGGGTCATCGGCTCGGGAATATACATTGACGATATCGATCGAATCATTGCCGAACAAACCCGGCAGGTACTCATGCGTGCAACATTTGCCAGCCTGTTGCTGCTGATGGTTGCCAGCGCGATTGCCTACGGTATCCGCCAGATCGAGTTCGAGCTCAAAAACGCCAAAATCAGGATGCAGACGCTGATCGATGCAACCTCCGAATCGGTTCTTCTGCTCGGCAAAAGCGGTGAAATCCAGGCAATCAACTTCTTTGGCGCCCAGCGTTTCAACAAAACCCCGGAAGAACTGCTCGGCATCGATTTTTTTGCCAATCTCCCGCCATTGCTGGCTCAATCTCGCCGCGAAGCCTCCGAACAGGTTCTCGCTACCGGTGAACCGCTGGTGCTTCGCGACGACCGCAACGGCACACATTTTGAAAACACGATTTATCCGGTTTTCAACCAGAAAGGCGAAACAACCAGCGTCGCCGTTTATGCCAAGGATGTCACCGAGGCACACCAGACCAAGGCCATTGATGAGATTTTTCGCCATCTGGATAGCGTGCTGCTCAAATGGCAGATGGACTCCACCATTGTTGCCCAGATTTTTTGCGACAATATCCTGCCGGTGTTCAACCTGGCCGGTGCCTGGATAGGCAAGGCAGAGTGCGACGGCAGAATCACCGTCGTTGCCAAGGCAGAAATGCCCGCCCAGCACTTCCTGGAAACAGCTGATCTGCCGCAACACTGGCACAACCATGAATCAAGCTGGCCCCCCGTCTCGGCCGTCATGCGCAGCGGCTACCGGCAGATCAGCAACATTGATCCAGGTATTGCCGTGCAGCACGCCCAGGCTGCACTGGCGGCCGGCGTCCAGTCAGCCATTACGCTTCCTTTGCTGCTTGAGAAAAAAACCTGGGGAACGCTGACGCTCTACAGCAAGAATGCCCCCTTGCTGGCCAATAGCCAGCAGCGTCTGGCCGGCATTGCCAGCCGCCTCTCCGTTTCGCTGGAATCAGCTTTGCAGCAGGAATGGCTTTCACTGTTCAACACTGCGCTGACCGGCATCGAACAAGCCGTTTTCATCAGCGATGCCGAGCACCGCATTATCTGGACCAATCCGGCGTTCACCCGGATTTGTGGCTACAGCCAGCAGGATGTCCTGGAGCAGACGCCTGCCCTTTTCCAGGGCGACATGAAAAATGCGGCACAGCTTTCTGAAATCAAGGAAATGACCGCAGGGGGAAATGCATTTGATGGAGAACTGATGTTCCTGCATCAGGACGGCCACGTCTTCCCGGTACACGCCATCGTCACGCCGCTGGTCGACAACGACAACAAGATCAGTCACTACATCAGCATTGTTGAAGACATTTCCAGACGCCGCACCATGGAAATGCAAGTACGCCACATGGCCCATTACGATGTGCTGACCGACTTGCCGAACCGTGCGCTCTTTCATGACCGACTCCAACAGGCGATCATCTCTGCACGACGCAATGAAACGTTTGGTGCCCTGCTCTTTATCGACCTTGATCGCTTCAAGGCGATCAACGACCAATACGGGCACGCGATGGGGGATATTGTCTTGATCGAAGTCAGCCATCGGCTGCGAGGGCTGGTCCGTGAAAGCGATACCGTTGCCCGGCTGGGTGGAGATGAATTCACGGTCATCCTGCAAAACCTGAACAGCAAGAAAGATGCGCTGCACATAGCCGAAAAGATGAACGCCGCACTGGCGGCACCGATCGAACTGGCCACGACGACCGCCACCATAGGCAGCAGCATCGGGATCGCCTTCTTTCCGGAAAACAACAGCGACCCCGAAGCCCTGCTCAGTGCGGCAGACAATGCTATGTATCAGGCCAAACAGGCCGGACGCAACGCCATTCGCTGCGTGAACGAGCCTCTTGCTACGGTCGACGGATCAAACACCTGAGTTTGACTCCCAGGACATTGCACTCGGCAAAGAGCTTGATTTTCTCTCCAGCCTCGGCGATAGTCTGGCCTCGCTTTTATTTTCATACCTGAGATCCCATGCCAACTTCCCGTACCCTCCGTTCAGCTGCTGCGCACGCAGTCGCACCGGTCGTCGTACGTGTAGTCGTCAGCGTCGTCATTGCGCACGCGCCGTCGCGGGTCGGGTAAGAGAAAGAGCACAGAATCCCCAACCCCCGCCGGCGCAAACCGGCGGGGGTTTTGTTTTGGAGCCCGCCGGTTGAGCCAACAACCCAAAGGAAATCTCCATGACAGAAACTCTCAGCGGCGCCCAGATCACCATACGCCTGCTCGAACGCCAGGGCATCCGCATCGTCACCGGCTACCCGGGCGGTGCAATCCTGCCGATATACGATGCGCTCAGCCAGTCGACCGCAATCCGCCATGTACTCGCCCGCCATGAGCAGGGTGCTGGCTTCATCGCTCAAGGCATGGCCCGTGCCACCGGCGAAGTCGCCGTCTGCATGGCCTCCTCCGGGCCGGGCGCGACCAATCTGCTGACGGCCATCGCCGATGCCAAGCTCGACTCCATTCCACTGGTTGCGATCACCGGTCAGGTACCGCGCGCAATGATCGGCACCGATGCCTTTCAGGAAGTCGATACCTACGGCCTGAGCCTGCCGATCACCAAACACAACTTCCTTGTTTCCTCGGTCGAGGAGCTGCTCGACGTCGTGCCGCGCGCCTTCGAACTGGCTGCCTCCGGCCGCCCCGGCCCGGTGCTGATCGACATTCCCAAGGATGTCCAGACCCAGGCGATCGAGATTGGCCAATGGCCGGCACCAGGTCGTGCCGAGCCCTGCGCCCCGGCCGATGCCGAAGCCATCGCCACGGCCGCCGCGATGATCAACGCGGCCGAACGGCCCATCCTTTACCTCGGTGGCGGCGTGGTTCACTCGGGTGCGGCGGCTGTCGCGGTCGACCTGGCTGAAAAGGCCAATTTACCCACCGTGATGACGTTGATGGCGCTCGGCACCATGCCGGTCGATCACCCGCTCTCGCTCAGCATGCTCGGCATGCACGCCGCCCGCTACACCAATCTGGCACTCGACGAATGCGATCTGCTGATCGCCGTCGGCGCCCGCTTCGACGACCGCGCCACCGGCAAAGTCGCCGCCTTCTGCCGCAACGCAAAAATCATCCACATCGATATCGATCCGGCCGAACTCGACAAGATCAAGACAGCGCATATCGGGATCACCGCCGATGTCGGTGAAGCACTCAACCGCCTGCTGCCGGCCGTCAATCAAAATGAACGTAAAACCTGGGTCGACCGCATCAACACGCTGAAAGCCGATTTTCCGCTGAACATGCCGGAAGCCGACAATCCACGCTCGCATTTCGGCCTGATCAAGGCTGTTGCCGCCTGCCTCGACGACCAGGCCACCGTCGCCACCGATGTCGGTCAACACCAGATGTGGGTTGCCCAAGGCTATCCGCTGCGCCGTCCGCGCCAATGGCTGACGTCCGGCGGCCTCGGCACGATGGGCTTCGGGGTGCCGGCCGCGATTGGTGCGGCCCTGGCCGAACCGCAGCGCACCGTGGTCTGCTTTACCGGCGATGGTTCGATCTTGATGAATATCCAGGAACTGGTCACGGCGGCAGAAGAAAACGTCAATCTGAAAATTGTCGTGATGAACAACGCCGTTCTCGGCTTGGTGCACCAGCAGCAGACTTTGTTCTACGGCGAACGCCTGTTTGCGTCGAAATTCAAGGGCATGCCGGACTTCATCAAGGTAGCCGAAGGGTTCGGCATGGCTGCGGTCGACCTCGATCTGGCCAGCAATCCGGCGGCTGCGCTGAAAGACGCGATATCCCGCCCCGGTCCCTGCCTGATCCACGCCAGCATCGACGCCGAACAGAAGGTCTACCCGATGGTCCCGCCGGGTGCCGCCAACCACGACATGATTGGAAACTGAGATGAACGCCATCAACCGCAACGAACAACAAGCCATTGCCCGCGCCGTGCTGGAAATCGACGTCAATAATCATTCCGGCGTGATGTCCCACGTCGTCGGCCTGTTTTCGCGCCGCGCCTACAACGTCGAAGGCATTCTCTGCATGCCGGTCGGCAACGGCGAACGCAGCCGCATCTGGCTGCTGGTCAACGAAGATTCCCGGCTGCCGCAAATGATCAAGCAAGCCGAGAAACTGGTCGATGTCATCGCGGTCCATCGTCATGCCGGCGAACACCCGGTCTTTGCTCAACTGGAGCCGTTCTTCCAGGCTTGAGACTGCTCAGTATCAAAGCCCGTGGACTGGCGGCGAGGCTATACTTGCCGCTTGTCCCATCCCTTTCGACAAACCATGCCGAACCGCACTCCCGACTGGCAAAGCGCCCAGACTTATTCCGACATCCTCTACGACACTGCCGAAGGTATCGCCCGGATCACGATCAATCGCCCGGAGAAACGTAATGCCTTCCGTCCCGAAACGGTCAGCCAGCTGATCGATGCCTTTCACCGGGCCCATCACGACAACAGCATCGGTGCCATCATCCTGACCGGCGCTGGCGGCGAAGCCTTCTGTTCGGGCGGCGACCAGAAGGTACGCGGCGATGAAGGCTATATCGACGAAGGCGGTACGCCGCACCTCAACGTGCTCGACCTGCAGATGCAAATTCGCCGCTGCCCGAAACCGGTGGTTGCGATGGTTGCCGGCTTCGCCATTGGCGGCGGCCATGTCCTGCACCTCGTCTGCGACCTGTCGATTGCCGCCGAGAACGCCCGTTTCGGACAGACCGGCCCGCGCGTCGGCAGTTTCGACGCCGGCCTCGGCGCCGGGCTGATGGCGCGGACCATCGGCTTGAAACGCGCCAAGGAAATCTGGCTGCTCTGCCGTCAATACGATGCCGCCACGGCACTCGACTGGGGGCTGGTCAACGCCGTCGTACCGCTCGACCGGCTCGAAGCCGAAACGGTGGACTGGTGCCGCCAGATGCTGCAACTTTCACCAATGGCGCTGCGCATGATCAAGGCCGGCTTCAACGCCGACACCGACGGTCTGGCCGGCATCCAGGAATTGGCCGGCAATGCCACCGGATTGTTCTACATGAGCGAGGAAGGCCAGGAAGGCCGCAATGCCTGGCTTGAGCGTCGCCCGCCCGATTTCGGCAAATTCCGCAAACGCCCGTGAGACCGCCTGCGGCCGACTGGCTGCCGTACAGCCTGCCGCTCAAGCAGCCCTGGCACACCAGCCGGGGCGTTTTCCAGCACCGCGACGGACGCCTGTTGCGTATAAAGACGGCAGATGGCCGAACCGGCTGGGGCGATTGTGCACCGTGGCCTGAGTTCGGCATTACAGCGCAAGCCGCCAGCGACTTTGCCGAAGAATGCGCCCAGCTCGATATCGCCGCCCAGCGTGCCGGCCTGGCGCTGAACGCCTGGTTGAGTGGCCGGCCGGCTATCCGGCAAGTTGCGGTCAACGCGGTACTTGGCGCAACTTTGAATATCCCGCCAGCCGCGCTGAAGGATGCCGCCGATGCCGGCTTCCGGGTCATCAAGATCAAAGTCGGCAACGCGCCTCTCGCTGACGAGATCGCGGCCCTGCAACAATGCTGCAAAGAGTTGCCGGATGGCCTGAAGTTGCGCCTGGATGCCAACGGCGCCTGGTCGATGGCCGAGGCGCGGCACTTCATGACCGTCTGCGCCGAATTGCCGATCGAAGGTCTGGAAGAACCCCTGCACACGCCGACACTGGCGATGCTGGGCGAACTTCAGGCGACCAGTCGTTTCCCGATCGCCATCGACGAATCCTTCCATCTGATTGACCGGCAGTTCATGGCCGCCCCCGCCGTACAGCGCCTGATCATCAAGCCTCCCCGCCACGGCGGCCTGCTGGCCTGTATCGAAACGGTACTGCAGGCTCGCGCTGCGGGGGTCGAATGTATTTTCACAAGCAGCCTGGAAAGTGCCTGCGGCTTGCTGGCGGTGGCCCATCTGGCAGCGGCACTGGCACCGGATTCGATCCATGGCCTGGCCACCGCCGACTGGTTTGCTTGCAACACCGGCGTCGGTCCGGCAATTCATCGCGGCAAGCTCGACTTACCGACAGTCGATGGTCTGGGATTCCAGCCCGCACCAAGCTGGCCGGGACGCTAGATTTTGCGGTATTGCCGCGGTCGACCGCGGCAATGTTCGATATTTCAAATCAGCGCTCAGCCAAGCCCCTGGCGGGCCTCGACAAAGGCCGGAAAATCACCGGCAGGCATGGGGCGGGCAAACAGGAAACCCTGGAAAATATCGCAGCCCATCTGCCGCAGCAAGCTCGCCTGCGCCTCGGTTTCGACACCTTCAGCGACGACCTCCAGCCCGAGCGCATGGCCCAGGCTGATAATCGCCTGAACCAGCGCCTGCGCCGTCCGATCAGCCTCCAGATCGAGGACGAAGGATCGGTCGATCTTGATTTCATCGATATCGAAACGATTCAAATAACCCAACGAGGAAAAACCGGTCCCGAAATCGTCCAGCGAAATCCGGATGCCTCGCTGGCGCAAGCTGGCAATGACGCGATTGGCTGCGTCGGTGTCTTGCATCAGCACGGTTTCAGTCAATTCGACAATCAGTTGCGAAGGTGCCACGCCGGTTCGATGCAGCACTTCATCGACAAACTGAACCAGGGTGCGATCAAAGAAGCTGTTCGCTGAAAGGTTGATGCTGATGCAACCCAGATTCGGATTTTTTTGCTGCCAGCGGGCCAGCATTTCGCAGACATGACTGATCAGCCATTCGCTGATCGGGTGGATAAGGCCGGTTTCCTCGGCCAGTGGAATGAACTGTGCCGGAGAGATCAGCCCTTTGAGCGGATGTTGCCAGCGCAGCAGGACTTCCGCCCCCAGCACCTCGCCGGTCCGGGCCGATATCTTGGGCTGCAGGAATGGCAACAGTTCGTTGCCCTGCTCCAGCGCGACACGCAAACTGCGCTCCATGACCATGCGCTGCATCGCCTCGCGGTCATGTTCCGGATCGAAGAAATTAACCGTGGCACCTTCCGAGCGCGCGGCCCGCAAGGCGACCAGCGTCGCACGCCGCATCAGTTCCTGCGAATCTGTCGCATCTTCCGGATAGCACGAAATCCCGATGAATGGCTTGCTCAAGAATTCTTCCGCACCGAGGAACACCGGGCGCGCCAGCGTCTCGCAGATGGCCTCGGCCAGACGGCGGATCACCTCGTGATCCTGCTGGCCGGGCAAGGCGACAATCAACGACTGCTCGTCGTAACGTGCCAGCGCCGCAGCTCCGAGCATCGCTTTGCCGGGATCTTCAGTTGATGCATCGAGCAGGCTGCTCAGCCGGCTGGCCTGCACTTTGATGACGGTATCTGCGATCTCCTGCCCGGCCACCATGGCAATCTGGCGCAGGTGATCGAAATGGATGAACAGCAGGGCCAGCACATACGGCGTCTCGGCATTGTTCAGGTCACGATCAAGCAACTCAAGCAGACGATTGCGGTTGTACAGGCCGGTCAGGCTGTCATGCCAGGCCAGCTGACGGATTTTCTCTTCCTGTTCGACGCGCTGGGTAATGTCCTGGATGAAACCGCTGGCGCCGAGATATTCACCGACATCGCCAAAGCGCGGAAACCCCATTTCATGCACATGAAACCAGGTACTTTCATCGTGTAGACCGCGCAAACGGTAATCCAGCCGATAGGAACGGCCGGATCTCAGCTCCGTCCGGCCACGGACCAGCGCCGCCCGGTCTTCGCGATGGACACGGGCGAGCAGGCGCTCCTTCGGGACAGGCAGCATGCTCGCACCGATGATGTCGAGATACTGGCGCGAGGCATTCACGACCGCGCCATGCTCGTCCATCATCCAGTTGCCCAGATGGGCGATTTGCTGGGTATTGATCAGGTTTTCCTGACTATCCATCAACTCCTTGAATGCCTGGGCCGAACGCAGCAGATAGCGCACGCGGTGAGGCAGCAAGGGCATGTTCAGGGGTTTGGTGATGAAATCGGTGGCACCGCAGCGATAAGCCTCGTCAATCGAGGCCTGATCGTCGAGTGCGGTCAGCATGATGATCGGCAAATGCTCGAGATGATGCTGGCGGCGCAGGGTTCGGCAGGCATCGAAGCCGTTCATGCCCGGCATCAGCACGTCAAGCAGCAGCAAATCCGGCAACTCTCCCCGGCCGATCAGCTCGAAGGCTTCTTCGGCCGATTCGGCTACGATCACGTCGAATTCATGCTGGGCGAGAACGGTCTGGGTGATGGTTCGCATCACCGGTTCATCGTCGACCACCAGAATGCGCTGTTTACCCGGTGAGTTCATGATTTTTCCTTCACAGCGTCGACCGGCGACAGGATTTTGCCGACAGCTGCCTTGACGACGGCAAAGTCGTGCACAACCCGCTCGATAAAGGCCTTGGTCCTATCCTGATCGCCACTCCGTGCGGCCTGTTCGGCCTCCTTGCACAGACCGGAAAAACCCATGATGCCGAGTGCAGCACTCGAGCTCTTGAGGTTATGGACAATCCGGGTGATCCGTTCGAGATCGAAGTCGCGGTCAACGTTGTTCAAGACCTTGATATGCGCCTCGCCTTCCCTCAGATAAGACGCCAGAACAACCGGAATGACGCGCTCCGACTCGGCCCCCAGGCTGCTGCGCAATTCATTCAAATCGATCAGTGGCACACTCTCGGCGGCACCACCCGGATTCTCGGCCTGCTGCGCCGGAGTGCGCCGGACCGAAGGCAGCCAGCGCGCCAAGGCCGAGGCAACCCGGTCGATGGTCACCGGCTTGGTGACGTAGTCATCCATCCCCGCTTGCAGACACATTTCCCGATCGCCCGCCAGCGCATTGGCAGTCAGTGCAATGATCAACTGTCGGTTCTGCTGATTGCTGCGCTCCATTTCGCGGATGATACGGGTGGCCTGCAGGCCATCCATCACCGGCATCTGGACGTCCATCAGCACCAGATCGAAACGTTCCGCTTTCAGGGCTTCGATTGCCAACTGGCCGTTCACTGCCAGTTTGACGCTACACCCCAGCGTCACCAGGATCTGTTCGAGAATGATCCGGTTGGTATCGTTATCCTCAACCATCAGCACCTTGGCATCGAACTGCAGAATCCCCTGCTCTTCCTCCTGCTGAGGAGCTTCGGCCAGGACACCCCAGATTTCAGCCAGCTCGCAGAACAAATCGAGGTCACTGAACGGTTTGCGCACATCCCCGGCCACCCATGCCGGCAACGGCGTGGCATCTCCCTTGTCGGTTTCAATATTGTGGATGACCAGCACGGGGATACCGGCAAAACATGCGCCATCCGAATGGAGCAAGGCTTCGAAGGCCGCCGTATCCTCAAGCAGCACGGCATCGGGATGCAATTCACCGAGCAACCCTTCAAGCAGCCCTGGCTCATGCGCCAGGCGGGCCTTGATTCCCCCCCAGTTCAATAGCGTCAGCCAGTAATTGGCACGATCGCCAGGCGTTGCGGCCAGAACCACCGAACGCCCGGCCAGAGGCGCCAGCCATTCGGGCAGGCTGCGTACCGCCTGGGCAACCTCCAGCGGCAAATCAATCGAGAACACCGACCCCTCGCCCGGCTTGCTGCTGGCGTGGATTTCACCGCCCATCAAGCCGATCAGGTCACGCACGATCGCCAGGCCCAGCCCACTGCCACCGAAGCGGCGGCTCATGCTGTTGTCGGCCTGACGGAAAGGCGAAAAAATATCTTCAAGTGCCGCATTGTTGACGCCAATGCCGGAGTCGCGAACGGTCAGCAACAGACGCTCCGAACCTCGGCCGAGCGTTTTGACCCGGCACGAAAGACGAATGCTGCCGACTTCGGTGAATTTGACTGCGTTGTTGACCAGATTGGTCAGAACCTGACCCAGGCGATATTTGTCGCCAAAGATGTAGCCGGGTACATCCGGGTCGATATCGAACCAGAGATCGAGGCCTTTCTTGCGGGCTGCCGGGGCGAAAACCGAAATGACCTGTTCTATCGTTTCGCGTACATCAAATGGAAAACGCTCCAGTTGCAAGCCGCCGGCCTCGATACGCGAAAAATCGAGGATATCGTTCAGCAGGTAAAGCAGCGTATCGGCCGAACTGCGCAAGGTGGTCAGCTGATACTGCTGTTTCGCGGTCAACGTGCTGGCTGCCAGCAAATCCGCCACACCGATAATGCCGTTCATCGGCGTCCGGATTTCATGGCTCATATTGGCCAGAAAAGCACTCTTGGCACGATTCGCCTCTTCGGCAACCTCCTTGGCCTGACGCAACTCCTGCGTCCGCTTTTCAACCACCTCTTCCAGATGCGCTCGATGACGTACCAGTTCGGTGTCACGGTCGGCAATTTCAACCAGCATGGTGTTGAAGGCATCGGCCAGCTGGCCGATTTCATCATCGGAATACTTGGTGGCGCGCTGCAGAAAGTTTTTCGATTCGGCCACATCCCGGGCCGTCTCAGTCAACGCCCCGAGGGCATTGAGCAGGGATTCCTGCATGCGCCGGGCAATCAGCAGGGCAAAAACAAAGGCCACCAGCGAACCGGCCATAAACCACAGAAAATCGAGCCGCGTATCGTGCCAGACACTATCAAGACTGGCCGTCAGCGATACGGAGCCGATAACGCCTTCGACGGTGCGAATCGGAACAACGACCGTGACATTCGAGAAATTGATGTAACTGGCCACATCAAGATGCGCCTGGTCGGCTTGGCGAGCCTGCTCGGGAACGGGAACAGCAAGCTGGCGATAGCGGTAGCTGAAGTCGCTATCCACGCCGCGCATCGTTGCGGCGACAATTTCGCGGTGCGGCACCAGCGATGAGAACAGGCGCTCAGCCCCGCCGATATCCTGAAACTCGACCACGGCCGAGGCATTGAAGGCGATGACCTCAGCCATCGAGCGCAATTCGGTCAATTTGGCATCGCGGCGGTGATCAACCTGACGCAGCGCGAAGAGCAGAAAGGTCAGGGCCAGGCCGACGCCGACCGAAGTGGCGATAATCGCTGCCAGACGACGCCGGATGGGAAGCTTGTGAATCATCGACCGCCCCCGCTCACCTGGCGGGCCAGACGCAGCATCTGGGAACTAGCCTTCAGTCCGGCGCGCCCCAGTGCATCGGTATTAATGTCAAATTGCAACCTGCCCTCCGATCGCACCAAAGCGATTACACCACCATCACGGGTAAAAATTTCGGCATCGCTGACCGTCAGGATCGCCTGCTTGTCGGACCAGCGCAGCACTGCGGCGAAACGCGACTCCTCGGTGTCTGGCACGAACAGCAACTGACAATCGGCCAATTGGTCAGGACTGGTCACCTTGCGAATGCGCAATTCCCTGCCGATAATCTGCCGGCCCTCGTAAGACGCCAGATAGGGTCCCAGACTATCACGGCCAAACAGGCAGATCGTCGCCGTCGACCGCGACGCCGGCCACTCGACATATTTGAGGAAATTAACCAGATAGGCGGCCTTCAACTGCCCTTCGGACGCCACTTCGCCAAAGCTCGACGAGCCGGCCAGGCTGAGCAAAAGCACGGCGGCAAGGCTGCGAAGTGTGGAAAGAAGCGTCAGAGTGCGCATGATCAGTCAGAACTTCCAGCGCACGGACAACAACAGGGAAGGTGTGACTTCACTCTGCGGACTCGGGATGTAATCCGAAATGAACTCGATACGACGCGGCCCAAGCAAATTGCGGCCGCTCAGGGCAAGCTCGACGTCCTTGCCGAACTTGCGGCCATAGCGCAGGTCCAGCGTCATGTATCCCGGCACGCGAACCAGCTCGGTATAAGGCGCATTGGCCCGGTAGAAACCGGCCGAGCCACGAATCCAGGCATCGAACTGCTGGATGGGCGAGATGTTCCATTGCGAGCGCAAGGCGCCGAAATGACGTGGCCCGCTTTTTTCATCATTTTCTGCCGTTGCATTCAAGGTTGGATTAGCCGACCGGTCAAACTCAAGCCGTGTCCAGGCATAGGAAAGCTGCAAACGCCAGACTGCAGAAACCAGCCAGTCGGCGCTGAATTCGGCGCCATTGCTCCAGGCTGCCATGCAATTGCATGTCTCGACATTCTGGATGATATTCAAGGGCAACATGCTGAAATCCTGGCTTACTGGCAGCCCGGAAACCAAATTCTTGTAACGATAGCGGTAGACCGCAAGATCCGTACTGAAGTTGCTTGTCAGTTGCTTGCGATAGCCGAGTTCGAAGCCTTCCACCTCCTCCGGCTTCAGCGTGCGCGGGGAAGGACGAGTTCTAAGAAAAACCGGCAAGCCCATCGATTCGGCCGATGGACGAACCACACCGGCAAAGATGGTGACATCGCGTTCGGCTCTCGCCGGCACTCTGGGTGCCCGGGCGTATTTCAACCACACGCTGTCGCTGCGACTCGGCGTCCACATCAGGCTGGCGCTGGGTGAAAAAGTATTGCCGCCACGCATCGGATGATCCCAGCGCGCCCCGGCGCCCAGAACGAGGCGATCGCTGATCAGCGTCCAGTCGTCATGAACGAAGACTCCGGTGCTGCGATCCGTATAGTCCGGATTGGCCATCGATACCACGCTGGTCGCAGAGATCACCGAATCCGACGTTGTCCGGTGGCTCCCGCCCCACAACAGGTCGTGCCCGGCAAATGCGTAGCGCGCCTGGTAGTCGAGATCGTAGGTTGTCCGTTCTTCCTTGAAATACTCGCTGATCTCGATCCCTGAGTCGGTCATGGCCATTTGTAGCGATGACTCGACACCGCTATCGGACAACCAGCGATAACGCCCCATCAAGCTTTGGCTCGTATAGCTTTGCTGGATCAGATAGCTGTTCATCCCGAGAAAGCTACCGCCTCCCGAATATTGCGGATTCAGGCGCCACTGATCGCCAAGCGAGGAACGCACGACATTGGCCCAGAGAGTCAGGTCGTGGCCGGCGCCCAGATCCTTGTCGAGACGAAAATCGAGCACGCCGTTGTTCAGGCGATCGACGTTCTCACCGCCTGAGGCATAAAGCTGCGACGGTTCGGCATGACGTCCCTGAACCGACATTTTCCAGCTGGTGTGTTCATCCAGTTGTCCGCCATAACGGGCGTAAAGGCCGGCCTTGCCCTGCGTTCCAAGACTGGCCACCGCCTCTCCCCCACCCTGATGGCGGGTGTGACGGCTGATGATGTTGATCACGCCATTGACGGCATTGACGCCCCACATCGCAGCCCCCGGCCCGCGAATGACCTCGACGCGCTCAATATCCTCCAGCGCGATCAGGTCGGCCTCCCACATCACCCCGGAGAAAATCGGGTGATAAACACTGCGACCATCGACCAGAACCTGCAATTTATTGGCAAAGCGGCCATTGAAGCCGCGGGCGGTCACTGCATAGCGTGCGCTATCGATCTGCGCTACTTCGATCCCAGGTACCATCCGCAGCACATCGGGCAAGGCCTGCGCACCGGAGCGCCGGATGTCTTCGGCCGAAATCACGAACGCCGCAGCCGGCACATCGGACAGACTCTGGCTCTTGCGGGAAACCGAGGTGATATCGGCCTTGGTCAGCTCCTCAAGACCCATCTCATCCACTGCACTGCCGGCCAGCACATCACCCCCCCAAGCCAGCAGCATAAGCGAAAGCACTTTTTTGCAGCGCATTTTCGTTCGCCGAAATTTATCGTTATTGATGTACTGATTTTCCCCACATTAAGCCTTGCAAGCAAGGTCAAGATATCCTTTTCAAACTTATTTCTGACATCGCTGCAATACCCGGTGAAATCAGCCAAATACAGGCAATGGAAGGCTCTTTTCCTTGATCTGCGTTATCCCGAAAAAACAATCTCACTGCGTATAATGGTTCGCTCATGAAGGATGCCATTTCACTCGCCGACAGCCTCTATCTTCACGCCCGCCATGGACAGGCTGCACCAGCCCTGATCGCTGCCGGCCAATCCTGGAGCTACGCCGAACTACTGGCCGATGCCCAAGCAGAACAAAGCAGCAAGACAGGCGCACCCAACGCACCACTGATCGCCTCAGGCAGCAGCCTGGCGCTGGCTCGACAAGCGTATCGCTGCGCCATCGAAAAATGTCCTTTCTGGCCCGTCGACCGCAACAATCCGGCCAGCATCGAGAAAAACCGGGCCGCACTGCAAAACGTCGAGCTTCCTGGCGAAACAGCCTTGATCATTTCGACCAGCGGCAGCGAGGGCGAAGCCCGGGCCGTATTGCTCGGCAGCACAGGCATGGCCGCGGCCGCCCGGGCATCCAACCAGCACTTGCCGCTCCATCCGGCTGACATCTGGCTCAACTGCCTGCCGCTCTATCACATCGGCGGCCAGTCGATCCTGTGGCGCTGCGCCCAGGCCGGCGCCAGCGTGCTGCTGCACGAAGGTTTTAGCATCGAGAATATTGCGGTCGACCTCGAAAAATACCCGGTTTCACATATTTCTCTGGTTCCGGCCATGCTGGCCCAATTGCTCGACAAGCAGATTACCGCCCCCACCAGCCTGCGCCACGTTCTGGTCGGCGGCGCGGCACTCGCCCCTGCGCTGTACGAAAAAGCCCTCGGCGCCGGCTGGCCGGTCTACCCCAGCTACGGCATGAGCGAAACATCGGCCCAGATTGCGACATACCATCCAACCGACGGCCCCTGGCAACAAGGTCTGGTTGGCAAAGCATTGACCGGCAGCGAAATTGCCATCGACACGAATGGCCGAATCCGGGTTCGCGGCCAGCAACTCATGCTCGGCTACCTCGATGGCAGCGGAATCGATGCCGACGGCTGGCTGACAACCGGCGACCTGGGCCGGATCGATGCGACAGGATGCCTGACCGTGACCGGCCGGGCCGATGACATGCTGATCAGCGGCGGACGCAACATTCACCCGATCGATGTCGAAGCCTGCCTCGCCGCTTGCCCCGGCATTATCGACGTTGCCGTCACCGGCCAGCCCGACCCGGTATGGGGCGACCTGGTCGTCGCGCTGATTGTCGGCACAGCCGGTGCCGAACAGATTACCCGGCATGCCCGTCAGCACCTGCCCTCGGCAGCCGTACCACGCAAACTGGTTTTTCTCGACCGATTGCCACGCAACCCGACCGGAAAACTGGTCAGGGCAGAATTGCGGCGCCTGGCCGGCGAAAGCGCGTCATGAAGTCACTTCTGCACAAACTGATCAACGATCAAAGCTGGGCAGCGCAACTCGAAGCGCTGGCGACAGGCGCGCCGGCCTCGGCGCCAATCAGCATCAGCCGGCCACTGGCTGGCACAAGCGCCGACTGGCTGAGCCTGCTCCCCGAAAATGCACCATTCTGGTATCGGGCCCGTCCGCAACAGGGCGAATTTCGGCTCGGCATTGGCCATGCACTGCATCTCGGCACAGCCGGCAGCAATCGCTTTGCCGCTCTCGACAATGCCTTTCAGGGGCTGTGCCAGGAATGGCGGCACGAAGGGAGTGCCTACGCCTTTGCCGGCTTCGCCTTCGACCCGGAAACACATGATGGATTACCCAATGCGCTGCTCGCCATTCCATCCATCCTGCTCACCTCGATCAACGGGCAAAATTCCGTCACCCTGACGATTCCCGCAGCTCGCCGCGATCAGGCACGGGCTACATGGCTGGAGCTGATCGCCCAGCCGGCAATCGCCCGTCCCGTACGCCGACTGCCGGGACGTCCGGAAACGCTGGCCGAACAGGCGTGGATGGCCAGAGTCCGCGCCGCCTTGCGGGAAATTGAAAAAGGCACGCTGGACAAACTGGTTCTCAGCCGCCAACGCAGCATTCAGGCAAGTGCGCCTTTTTCGGCCACGACCATTCTGCGCAACCTGATCGACTGCCAACCTGACAGCCTGATCTATGCCCATGGCCAGGGCGAACAAACCTTTCTCGGCGCCAGCCCGGAGCGCCTGCTCCGACTGCAGAACGGCGAGGTTGAAGCAGATGCGCTGGCCGGTACGGCATGGGCTGAATCGCCCTCACTGAGCGATCCGAAAAACCGGCACGAGCAATCGCTGGTCGTCGATGCCATCATCGATGCCCTGGCTCCGCTCTGCCAGACCCGTCCCCAGGCCGGTGCACCGACCGAACACCCGGCCGGACAACTTCGCCATTTGCGCAGCCGGATTTCTGCCCGCATCAAGGAGCAAACCACGCTCTTCGACCTGGTCCGCGCGCTGCACCCAACACCGGCGGTTGGCGGCTTTCCCGGCCCGGCTGCCCGGCACTGGCTGAAGCAGCATGGCGAGCGGCGGCCAAGCTGGTACAGCGGTGCTTTCGGCCTGCTCGACAGCAATGGCGAGGGTGAATTTTCGGTCGCCCTGCGCTCAGCGCAGATCAACGGCTGCATGGCCGAATTCCATGCCGGCGCAGGCATCGTTGCCGGCTCCGATCCGCAGCAGGAACTGGCTGAAACGGAAGCCAAACTAAGCACCTTGCTCAGCGCCTTCGCTGCGCCGGAAACGCCCCCGCTGACCGGCACCCTGCACGACTGACAGCAAGTTTTCCGGGAAAAACCCGGCTTTTTGGGGCGCCCCCTGCCAGCCACTTGTTTTTCAGCGCCGCCTGTCATTCAAATGAAATACTTGTGCAACAAAATGACGGGCTTACGGCATATACTTGAGAAATAACGTGGAGTGCGCGCGATGACCCATCCAAAATTACAACCCCGCTTTCCGGCTGATCAATACCTGAATCGCGAGCTTGGCCTGCTTGCCTTCAATCGCCGTGTTCTCGCCCAGGCCCAGGACGAACGTGTTCCCCTCCTTGAACGACTGCGCTTCCTTTGCATCGTTTCAAGCAATATGGATGAGTTTTTCGAGATCCGCATGGCCGGGCTGAAGGAACAACTCAAGGCCAACGCTCCCGGCATTACAACCGATGGCCGCACGGCACAGGAAGCTTTCCGGCTGGTTTCAGCCGAAGCCCATGCCATCGTGACCGATCAGTACCAGCATCTCAATTCGGTTATTCTTCCGGCACTGGCCGAACAGGGCATCCACTTCCTGCGCCGCTCCAAATGGAATGAAGCACAGCGCGAGTGGATCCGCAGCTACTTCATCCGCGAAATGGTGCCGGTACTCACGCCCATCGGGCTGGACCCGTCGCACCCCTTCCCGAAAGTACTCAACAAGAGTCTTAACTTTGCCGTCGAACTTGAGGGCAAGGATGCTTTCGGGCGTAGCTCGAATGCCGCAATCGTCCAGGCGCCGCGCGTCCTGCCACGCGTCATCCGCTTGCCGGAAGAACTGGCCGGGGTCGAATACGGTTTTGTTTTCCTGTCGTCCATTCTTCATGAATTTGTCGGCGAACTATTCACCGGCATGACCGTGCTCGGCTGTTATCAGTTCCGCGCGACGCGCAACTCCGACTTGTTTGTCGATGAAGAAGAAGTCACCAACCTGCGCACCAAGTTGCAGGGCGAATTGCCGCACCGTCACTTCGGCGATGCCGTGCGTCTCGAAATTGCCGACAACTGTTCGGAAGCGATGACCGAGTTCCTGCTCGCCCAGTTTGGCTTGAAAGAACAGGATCTTTACCGCGTCGTCGGGCCGGTCAACCTGGTTCGCCTGATGCAGGTGCCGGATTGGGTCGACCGCCCGGACATGAAATTCACCCCCTTCGTCCCCGGTCTGCCCAAGGCCGTCGGCAAGGGCATGAACATTTTTGACAGCATTCGCAAGAACGACATCCTGTTGCACCACCCTTACCAGTCTTTTGCCCCAGTCATTGAATTGCTCAACCAGGCAGCAATCGATCCGCAGGTTGTCGCGATCAAGATGACGGTCTATCGCACCGGTACCGATTCGGTGCTGATGCAATCGCTGATCCGTGCCGCCCAGAATGGCAAGGAAGTCACTGTCGTCGTCGAGCTGATGGCCCGCTTCGATGAAGAAGCCAATATCGGCTGGGCCACCAAGCTTGAGGAAGTCGGCGCTCATGTGGTCTATGGCGTTGTCGGCTACAAGACCCACGCCAAGGCGCTGCTCATCGTGCGCCGTGAGGAAGGCAGCCTGAAACGCTACGCCCATCTGGGGACGGGCAACTACCATCCGCGCACCGCCCGGCTCTACTCCGACTTCGGCCTGATGACGGCCAACGAGGAAATCACCCATGATGTCAGTGAAGTTTTCAAACAACTCACCGGCCTCGGCAAGGCGCGTACGCTGAAGCATCTGTGGCAAGCCCCCTTCACGCTGCAGCCCAACGTCGTGGCCGGCATCCGGGCCGAAGCCGAAACAGCGCGGGCCGGCGGCAAGGCTCGCATCGTCGCCAAGATGAATTCACTGCTCGAAGCCGAAGTCATCCATGAACTCTACGAAGCCTCGAAAGCCGGCGTCGAGATCGAACTGATCATTCGTGGCGTCTGCGCACTGCGCCCAGGTGTTCCCGGCTTGTCCGAGAACATTCGCGTCCGTTCGATCATCGGTCGATTCCTTGAACATCACCGGGTGTTCTATTTCTACGCCGGTGGCCAGGAAACGGTCTATCTTTCAAGTGCCGACTGGATGGAGCGCAATTTCTTCAAACGGATCGAACTGGCCTTCCCCATTCTCGACCCCAAGCTGAAAAAACGCGTCATCACTGAAGGTCTGAAATTCTACCTGGCCGACAACCAGCAAGGCTGGGACATGAACAGCCAGGGAACTTACCAGCGCCGTCGCTCTCCACGCGCCAAGCCACACAATGCGCAAGGCGAACTGATGGTGACACTGGGAGAAATCTAGGCGCGGTTTGCTGCGGTCGACCTCCGGAAACCGGAAAAACAAAAATGCGGCCTGAAAGCCTAATGCAGTTCAGTTAAGGCTCTTTTAGGTGACGAACGGCGTAACGAGCCGGTCTGGCTTTGACGACACGGGGGCATTTTCGCCCCCGTCGTTTTTCCACGATAGCCATCTGCAACTGCAAACGCAGGCGCGCCAGATGGGACGGCAGTTTCCCCGGACTCATTCCCGCCGCCCAGATCAGTTCGTGCTGGATGATGTGCAGTGCGCGCAGGAAGCTCAGATCGGTCGGAGCGACGCGCGCTTCAGTGGCCGCCTTGGCGATTTCAAGTCTGATCAGGTTGTAGGCAATTAAGGCCCCCCAGATTTCCTGATTGACCCCTTCGGGCAAACGCGAGCGCAAGGTCAGCGCTTCGCCCAGCATCGATTGCTTGAGCTCGCGGTAGCTGGTTTCAATTTCCCAGCGCCGGCGATAGCAGTCCGCCAGATCCTGCGCTTTGATGCGGCGGCGATCGAACAATGAGGTCAGCAGTACCCGGCTTTGACCATTGGCCGACTCGACTCGAATGGCACGGGCCTCCCAGGCCTCGGGCAGATCAGGGGCCTTGACGCGCGCTTGAGGAGATATACGCAAACGAACCCGACAATCCTCGGGCGTTCCCGACAGGACTTCGTATTGCGTGTTGGACTTGGCGGGGATCAGGTAATGCCGCTCGGTGCCCGCAGCACTCAAGCCCAACAATATTTCCGCAGAAACAAAGCCCTTGTCGAAGACGGTCAGGGAATGGTCCTCGATCCGACCGATCAGCGCCTTGGCGTAAAGCATTTCGTTCTGGCCGTATTGGCCAAACTCGATGGCCGAGACCAGATGGGTGGGCAGTGCCGTCAGGCTGACGGCACGCACCTGAGGATAGGAGGCCACTTTGCCGCTGGCGTAGCGTTGGGCACCAAAGAATTCGCGGTTCTCGGGGCTGTCCGGCACCCGAAAGGTGGTGCCATCGACCGCCCATAGCGAAAGTCCCTTCCACTGATTCGCGACCTTCTCCTGTGCGCACCAGGCTTGGGCCGTTTGCTCGAACAACCATTGCAGCGGGGCTTGGCCAAGGCGAGCCCGCGCCTGCGTGATCGCACTCTTGCAGACCGCCTCGATTCGGGTGTCGGGCAAGGCCAGATCCAGGGTGCTGAGTACTTCTTCCATCGACTGGCGACGAAACAACGCCAGGGCGATCACCAGCCAGACCACTTGCTCCGCCGGCAAACGACGGCGGCGAACACTCGCCACCCCATGCGCGCTGAGCGCCTGCTCAATCCACTCATACGGCAAATGAGCCGCCAGACGATCGAATCCGATCGTCGGCATGACATCTGTCGTAATGGAGAGCTGGCTGGACAACATCGTTCGCCACGTTAACCATTCGGCGAACTGTCCACAAGCCCCAAAATGAAAAATGCCGCTCACCTAAGTGAACGGCATTAGGCCTGAAAGCCGCATTTTTCATTTCATCGACAATCAACGTCCGCGCGGTTTGGCCGCAGGTTTGCGCCCGGCGGGTGCGGCTGCATTCCTGGCCTGGCCACGACGCCCCCGCCCGGCTGGCTGATCGTCAAAACCAACCCAGTTGCTTGGCACGCCTTTGCCGGAAGCTTTGGGCACTTTCGGTTTTTTGGGTTTTTTCAGCACCTGACCGGCACCATTGGTCATCGGAACACGGTGATCCGGTTCAAACCCCGGCTCTTCATGACGCACCAGCGTCTGCTTGGTCAGGGTTTCGATCGCCGACAGCAGATTGACCTCATCGGCACAGACCAGTGAAATTGCCTCGCCGCTGGCACCGGCCCGACCGGTCCGGCCAATGCGATGAATATAGTCTTCGGCAACGATCGGCAGATCGAAATTGACCACCTGCGGCAAGTCGTCGATATCCAGCCCTCGGGCCGCCACATCGGTTGCAACGAGAATCTTCACTTCACCGACCTTGAAACTGTCCAGCGCGCGCTGGCGACTGGCTTGTGGTTTGTCGCCGTGAATCGAGTCGGCACTGATCTTCATCGCCATCAGGGTTTCAACCAGTTGCTCAACGCCCTTGCGGGTCTTGACGAAAACCAGCACCTGCCCCCAACGCCTTTTCTTGAGCAGATGGCAGAACAATTCGCTCTTGCGTTTCTTGTCGACCGGGACAACCCATTGCTTGACGCTCTTGACCGTCGTGTTGCGCGGGCTGACTTCGATGCTCAATGGCTTGTCGAGCAGCTTGGCAGCCATTGCCCGGATTTCGTCCGAAAAGGTTGCCGAGAACAGCAGCGTCTGACGGCGCTTCGGCAAGCCGGCGAACACGGCGTTCAATTCATTGGCAAAACCGAGATCGAGCATGCGGTCGGCTTCATCCAGCACCAAGGCCTGCACCTGGGTAAATTTCACGGCATTCTGGCGATGCAGGTCAAGCAGACGACCCGGCGTCGCGACCAGCACATCGACCCCGCGCCGCAACGCCATCATCTGCGGATTGATGCTGACCCCACCGTAGACCGCGTAAGTCCGCAGCGGCAAGCCTTCGCCATATTCGCGGAAACTGGCATGAACCTGTTCGGCCAGTTCGCGGGTCGGCACGAGCACCAGAACGCGCACGGAATTGGCATTGACCGGCGGACCTTCGCTGACTAGACGATGCAATAACGGCAGCGCAAAACCAGCGGTTTTACCCGTCCCGGTCTGGGCTGCGGCCATCAAGTCGCGGCCGGCAAGCACCGCCGGGATGGCCTGGGCCTGAACCGGTGTCGGCGTTTTGTAGTCGAGTCTTTCGAGCGTATGGAGAAGCGGGTCGATCAGACCGAGTGAAGCAAAAGTCATGGGAATGGGCTGGCCGGCAAGGGCAAAAAACGGAATGGGCAGAGTTTACCCTGTCGCGAGCCGATATCCGGTGCTCGATCCGGATTGTTCAGTAATACACCGTTTACTGCTGGGCAGCCTGCGCTTGCTGCAGGTGCCGGCCAAGATTCTTGTCCTCTTCCGAAATATGGCGCTCGAACCAGTATTCGACGAAGCGGATCAGGCTGAACACATCCATTTTCCCGGCCTGTACATCGGCCAACGTCTTGGCAATGCTCTTCAGCATTTTTCCATGCTTCACGGCATGGAGCGAAAAATCCAGCCCGGCGGCAGTCGCCAGACGCTCCTCGGTGGCACAGTGTTGGCGCAAGGCCAGCATCAAAGCTTCGGCCTCGACGACCGGCAAGGCATTCGCTGCGATGCACAGCGCCTTCAGATTAGCCAGGCGGGCAAACAGCGCAGCGTGCTGATTGTCGATTTCCGGAATATCGATATGCAGTGCTTCAGGCAGAAAAGCGGGTGCGACGGCGGACATTGCGAACTCCTTGAATGCGGGAACCGACCAACAAAGGTGAACTCAATTATTTTTATCAGTTTATTACGAATAAGCCATTTTCAGCATGTGCTGCGGTCGACGGGCCAGAAAATCCATTTTCAGAATGTTTGATCCATGCGGCAGTATTTTCTTTCTCTGCCTGCCAGACTATCCCTTTTCGAAGACCCATTGTGACGCCCCATGTCCTCTGAAGCGACGCTCGATACGATACCGGAAATACCCCCCGCCCCTGCGGCCGGCCGGATTCCCGGCAACAAGGGGATCTGGGTCGGTATCACCTGTGAATTTGTCGAGTTTGCCGTCCTGTTCATCGTGTACTTCGTTGCCCGCTCGCACTTTCCCGAAGCATTCCAACAAGGTGCCGACCGCCTTTCCCGAGTGTCCGGCACGGTCATTACGCTGCTCATGGTCACCAGCAGTTTCTTCATTGCCTGCTCGGTCACAACGATGCGCGCCGGCCGCCGCAAGGCATCGCTATACTGGCTGATCGCCGGCCTGATCGTCGCCCTCGGCTACCCGGTTGCCAAATACCAGGAAATTCAGTGGAACCTGGCGCACGGCATCAATGGCGAGTCAGGCATCTTTTTCACGGTGTATTACTACCTGACCTTCAATCATCTGGTCCATGCCACCTGGGGAATTCTTGGCATCATCTGGGTGCTGGCCCGCCATCTGGTCGGCGGCTACACGGTCGAAGACCACGTCGGACTTGAAGCGCTGGCCAGTTACTGGCACGCAACCGACATTATCTGGCTGATTATTTTCCCGTTCTTTTACGTGCTGGCCTGACCCATGGACAATCATCCGACACCGAACACTTCACTGCGCCCGCTGACCGAGGCATGGTTGGTTTTGTGCCTGCTGACCGTGCTCAGCCTCGGGCTGGGCCAATGGTTTCACGGTGCCCCCTGGCTTCCCTTGCTGGTTGCCGCAATCGTCTGGTTCAAGGGCATGCTGGTGGCGCATCGCTTCATCGAGTCCAGGCTGGCACACCCGTTCATCGCACGGGTGCTGGCCATTTTCATCGCCTTTGCGCCTGCCGCCCTGATCCTGACCGGATTTTTCGGCGCTCAGTTTGCCCGCTGGGCGAGTTTGTAGAACTCAGGCCCGGCGGACGCCGACCACCCCTTCGACTTCATGAATCAAGGCCAGCGTGCGTTGCATCTGGCGCAGGTTGGTCACTTCAACGGTGAAGCTCATGTGGGCCTTGCCCTGCTTGGACTGGGTGTTGACCCCGATCACATTGAGCTTTTCGCGCGTGAAGACTTCCGAAATATCGCGCAGCAAACCCTGACGATCGTGGGCATCGACCACGATATCGGTCGCAAAGACGCCGGTCGTCTGGACGCCCCAGTCGGTTTCGATGACCCGCTCAGGATGCAGTGCCGCCAGGTTGGCAAAATTGGAACAATCCATCCGGTGAATCGAAATGCCCTTGCCGCGCGTAATGAAGCCCTGGATTTCGTCCGGCGGGGCCGGTTTGCAGCAACGCGCCAGCTGGGTCAGCAATTTGTCGACACCAACGATCAGGATGCCCTGGTTGCCTTCGACCGGTTTGCTCGGCTTGGTCTGGACCTCGTCCGGCAACAGGGTTTCGGCCAGCAGATCGCCGCCCCGGGCAACCGACTGGAACTGACGCTGATTCAGGTCGCCCCGTGCCGCAGCGATATACAGGTCGTCGGCCTTGGAAAAACCAAGCTTGTGCGACAGTTCCTCGATATTTGCACTGGTCTGCCCGGCCCGCTGCAACTCCTTGGCGATCAGGCTGCGCCCTTCCGCCAGTGTTTCCTCCAGCGCCAGGTTCGAGAACCAGCTGCGTACCTTGACCCGGGCGCTCTTGGTGTGGATGTAACCAAGCGTCGGATTGAGCCAGTCGCGTGACGGACCGCCTTGCTTGGTGGTCACGATCTCGACCTGCTGCCCGGTTTCGAGTGCCGTGTTGAGCGGCACCAGATGACCATTGACCTTGGCGCCGCGGCAACGATGGCCGAGATCGGTATGAACCCGGTAAGCGAAGTCGACCGGCGTAGAGCCTTGCGGCAGATCAACCACCTTGCCCTGCGGCGTAATCACGTAGAGCGTTTCGTCGAGCGCCGCCTGCTTGTAGTGATTGACCCAGTCGGAACTATCGGCGACCTCTTCCTTCCAGGTCAGCAATTGACGCAACCAGGCGATTTTCTCGTCGTAATCATCCTCGGAAGTCCGCTTGCTGCCTTCCTTGTAACGCCAGTGGGCCGCCACACCGAGTTCGGCATGCTTGTGCATTTCCCAGGTACGAATCTGGATTTCCAGGCTGCGCCCGTCCGGACAACGCACCGCCGTGTGCAGCGAGCGATAGTAGTTGCCCTTGGGATTCGAGATGTAATCGTCGAACTCCTTGGAAATCGGCGACCACAGGTTATGCGCAATGCCGAGCGCGGTATAACAATCCTTCAGATCATCGACGATGATGCGCAAGGCGCGCACGTCGTACACCTCGGAGAACTCGACGCCCTTCTTCCGCATCTTGTTCCAGATGCTGTAGATATGCTTCGGTCGACCGTAAATTTCGGCCTTTTTTACACCGGCCGCTTCCAGCTCGCTGCGCACCCTGGCGACCGCATCGACGATGAATTGCTCGCGTTCCGAGCGCTTCTCGTCGAGCATCTTGGCGATTTTCTTGTAGGTCTCCGGGTGGATGAAGCGGAAGGACAAATCCTCCAGTTCCCACTTCAGTTCCCAGACCCCGAGGCGGTTGGCCAGCGGCGAATAGAGCTCCAGCGTTTCCCGTGCTACCTGAATGCGCAGGTCGTCCGGATTGGCCGCGTAAAAGCGCAGGGTCTGCGTCCGGCTGGCCAGACGCAGCAGCACGACGCGAATGTCCTCGACCATCGCCAGCAGCATCTTGCGCAGCACTTCGACCTGCGCCTTCATCTCGGCCGGATTCGCTTCACCGGCTTCGATATTGGCCGCCACGAAGCCTTTGGTGATCGGCCGCAACCGATTCAGGCGCGAAATGCCATTGACCAGATGCGCAGCCGGCTTGCCGAAATGCTCCTCGATCCGGGCAATGCCATGCTCGTCATGCGACGGTATGGCGAACATGATGGCCGCGATGCGCGATTCGACATCCATCCGCAAGCCGGCAATGATGACCGACATGCCGAGGGCGTGCGACCAGATACGTTCGCCGCTCCCCAGTTTCTTGTCACCATAAGCTTCCCAGGCGTACTCGACCGCCCGCTTCAGGCGCGCTGCATCGTCGGCAGCCAGACCTTCCGAAAGGGTGGCGAGAAACTGATCGAAGTCGCTCTGGGCAGCGACGGAGTGAACGACGGAAACCATAGGCCGGCATTATATGTCCGTTCCGCTCAGGACCAATGCAGATCAGCAATTTGGCGACACAACTGACTTCTGCCCGGCCGGCAGCTTCAGGCATAATCCGGCGACCATGCCCAAACTGCTCACCAATCCCTACACCCTGCTTGTCCTGACCACTTTATTCTGGTCCGGCAACATGGTCCTCGGCCGCGGCATTCGTGCCGACGTCCCGCCCATGGCCCTGGCCTTCTGGCGCTGGGCCATCGCCCTGATGCTGGTCCTGCCGCTGGCCTTGCCGCATTTCAAAGCACAGTGGCCACTGCTCAAAAAAGGCTGGAAACCGGTCGTCACGCTCGGCCTGCTCGGTGTCGGCTGCTACAACACCTTTGCCTACATTGCCTTGCAATACACCGGGGCGACCAATGCGGTGCTGCTCAATTCTTTCATTCCGATTGCCACCATCGCCATTTCCTGGGCCTTTCTCGGCAAACACCTGGGCCGACTCGAAGGGCTGGGCGTGATGATTTCACTGTGCGGTGCGCTGACGATTGTGGCGCGCGGTGATCTGCAGGTTCTCGCACACCTCAACCTCAATGTCGGCGACGTCTGGATGCTTGGTGCCGTGCTGGTCTGGGCGATTTACACCGTCGGCCTGGCCTGGCGTCCGTCGGGCGTTCATCCGATGCTGATGCTTGCCGCGATGACCAGTGTCGGGCTGCTTGCCCTGTGCCCGGCCTACCTCTGGGAAATAGCCAGTGGCCGACACATCAACGTTCACCTCGCTTCACTCGCCTCACTGGCTTACGTCGGCATTTTTCCGAGTTTCCTTGGTTATATTTTCTACAACCGCGGCGTGGCCGAAGTCGGCGCCAACAAGGCCAGCCTGTTCATCCACCTGATGCCGGTTTTCGGCACCCTGCTCTCGGCCGTTTTCCTCGGCGAGATACCGCACTGGTACCACTACCTGGGAATCGGCCTGATTTTCAGCGGTATCTGGCTGACGATGAAAAAATAATGGGCCTGTTCGACTGGTTTCGCCAGCGCCGACAGAAGATTCCGGAAAGCCTCTGGGCCGCTACCCTGGCAGCCCACCCTTTTCTGGCCGATCTTGCGGTCGACGAGCAAAAACAGTTAAAAATGCTCGCCGAAGCCTTTCTCGCCGAAAAAGAATTCAGCACGGCCGGCGGCCTGGTCTTGAGCGACGAGATCTGCGTTTCAATTGCAGCACAAGGCTGCCTGCCGATTCTCAAACTCGGCCTCGGGGCTTACCACGACTGGGTCGGCATCATCGTCTATCCCGATGAATTCGTCGTGCCACGCCAGATTGCCGACGAGGGTGGCATCGTGCATGAATACGACGACATCCTCTCCGGAGAAGCCTGGATCGGCGGACCACTGGTTGTTTCCTGGCACGATGTCCAGCTGGCGGGCAACGGCTACAACGTCGTGATTCACGAGTTTGCCCACAAGCTCGACATGCTGAACGGCGAGCCGGACGGCATGCCGGCGCTGCACTCCGGCTTGACCGCCGGGCAGTGGGAAGAAACCTTTTTTGCAGCCTACGAGGATTTCTGCCGGCGCGTCGAGAACGACGAAGAGACGATCATCGACCCCTACGCCAGCGAAGAGCCGGCCGAGTTTTTCGCGGTCATGTCGGAAAGCTTTTTTGAGCTTCCCGAGGTTGTTGACCGCGAATATCCGGCACTTTACGCCTTGCTCAAAAGCTACTACCGGCAGGACCCGCTCAGCCGGCGGACAAAAGCGGCCAGTGCGGCCAGCACCGCCGCCTCCTGATCGCGCTGCGGCGAATGGCCGCAGTTTTCCAGCTTGAGCAATTCGGCACCTGCCACCTGCTCGGCGATCACGTCAATCTGGCGCATCGTTGCATACTCGTCGTCGTAACCCTGAATGGCCAGTACCGGGCAGGCAATGCGCGGCAGATACGCTTCGATGTTCCAGTCACGAAACGCCGGCGACAGCCAGGTATCGTTCCAATCACTGAAGACACGCGGCGCATCGGCGTGATAACGCGCCAGCTTGTTCGGCCAGTCTGTCGCGGTCCACGTGGTTTTTGCGGCCGAAATCCCGGCCAGGGTTTCCACTTCGACAAATTCATGCGGCGCCATGACGGCAATACCGAGCGGCTGTTCCGGGAAGGCACCGGCAAAAATCAGCGCGATGCTGCCGCCATCGCTGTGGCCAACCAGGACCGGTCGCTCGATATTGAGCGCCGCCAGCAAGGCCGGTAAAGCCTTCTCGCCTTCGTGGTGCATGTAGCGCCACTGACGCGCTTCGGCATAAGGCTCGGAACCCCCGTAGCCGGCCCGCGACCAGACGATGACGCGACAACCCGTTGCCTTCGCCAGTTTCTCGGGAAAATCACGCCACATCGCTACACAACCCAGACCTTCATGCAGCAGCATCAAGGTTGGCAAAGCTGCATCCTGCGCCGGAAAATCACGGTATTCCAGCTTCAAGCCATCAACAACAATATGTTTCATACGCTGAGTAAAAAGTCGCGAGCAATCGAAATCTGCTCTTCCGTCATGAACATCGGCGCATGGCCGACCCCTTGAATTTCGGCCAGTCTGGCCCGTGGACCGCGCAATCCCATCGCCTGCCAGGTTTCGCGCGTTAACAAATCGGAGTCGGCGCCACGCAAGACCAGCGTTGGACAAACGATTTGCTCGTAGACCGGCCATAGATCGATATCCTGATCGCCAAAAGCAGCCTTGAACGGTGCGGCGATCTGCGGATCGTAGACAAAGCCCCAGCGCCCGTCAGCCCGCTGCGCGACACTGCTTTCGGTCAATGCGTACCACTGGGCCTCGCTCAGCGCCCCAAACGGCGCGCTGATCGCTTTGACAAAAGCCAGCGCTTCGTCGAAACCCGCCCAGGTGGGATCAGTGCCGACATAGCTGCCAATCCGCTTGAGCGACTCGACGGTAATCACCGGCCCGACATCGTTGAGCAGCAGTTTTCGGATTGGCGAGCCTTCCTGGCTGGCCAGCGCCATGCCGATCAAGCCGCCCATCGAGGTACCGACCCAATCGACCGTCTCGACATTGAGTCGTGCAATCAGCGTCACCATGTCGGCCGCGTACTGCGGAATGCCGTAACCGGCCGGATTGCGCAAACGACCGCTGCGACCACGCCCGACAACATCCGGACAAATCACCCGGTAATGGCTGGACATGGCTTCGGCCAGCCGGTCGAAATCGCGCGCATTGCGCGTCAAACCATGAACGCAAAGCAACACGCGGGGATTATCGCGTTCGCCCCATTCGGTATAAGCCATCCGGTGCAAACCGGACGGGCTGATGCATTGCACGCTGCGTTGAGTGAATTGCATATTGCCTCCTGTCCCTGACTTTATCATCACGCTACGCTCATCGGCCATGCCAGTAACGTTGATGCTGCTGTCGCCAGCCCGATACCGCCACACCGTCCTGAGCCAGTGCAATGTGCACGGCGCCATCACGATCTGTCCGCCAAAGCTCGACAGCCGCCGCTTCGTAGCGCCCGACCACCTCTTCCTTCGGATGCCCGAAGCGATTCCGATAGCCGACCGGAATCACCGCATGACGGGCACCAACGGCAGCAATGAACGGCGGCGTCGAAGAGGTCCGTGAACCATGGTGCGGGACAAGCAGGACATCGGCCTGCAGGTCGGCAGGATAACGGGCGAGCAGCGCGGCCTCGTCCGGCGCTTCGATATCCGAGGTCAGGAGCAGGCGATGCCCACCGCTGCTGATCCGCAATACACAGGAAATATGGTTGGCTTTGCCGTTGACCGCGTAATCCTGCAATGTCGGATGAAGCACCTCGAAATAAACGCCATCCCAGGTCCAGTGCTGGCCATCGAGACAACGCTCGCCGCCTGAATGGCTGACCGACGAAAGCAGTTGATCGACCTTGATGGCCGACTGGACGGAAGCCGAACCGCCGGAATGATCGCTGTCACGATGCGTCACCACCAGGGTATCGACACGATCGATGCCGAGCCAGCGCAGATACGGCACCACAACGCGCTGCCCGGCATCCGATTCGGCGCTGTACAGCGGGCCGGGATCATAAATCAAGGTATGGTGACGGGTACGCACCACGCTGGCCAAGCCCTGCCCGACGTCAAGTACGCTGACCCACACCTCTCCGGGCTGAGGTTTGAGCGTTGGCCAGAATATTGCCGGCATCAGCAATGCCAGGCCAATCAAGCGACCGGGTACGCCACGCGGCAGCAGAATGACCAGCACACCCAGCCCGGCGACCAAAGCAACCCAAAGCGGCGGCGCAGGTGCTTGCCAGACCGGCCAAAGGGCACACCACTCCAGAAAAACCATCAACACATCGAACACGGCATGGGCCAGGGCCAATATCGGCGGCCAGGGCAATACCGCCCCGAGCAAGGCCAGCGGCGTCACGATAAAACTGACCACGGGAATGGCCAGCGCATTGGCGAGCGGCGAAATCAATGAAAATTGCTGAAAGACCAGAAGCAACACCGGCAACGAGGCCAGCGTGGCGGCCCACTGAACCAGACTCCAGGCCGCCAGATGCTGCTGCCAGCCGACAGCCCGGCCAATGCCGGCCGATCCAACATAAAGCAGGACGCCGACCGCGCTGAATGACAACCAGAAGCCGGCGGCCAGAATCGCCCACGGATCAAGCGACAGAACGACCAGCAAAGCCAGGCACAGCGTCCGGCTCGGCGCGACGAGACGCCCCGAAAACATCGCCAGCGCAGCAACCAGCAGCATGTAGAAAGTACGCTGTGCCGGCACGGCAAAACCAGCCAGCAAGGTATAGATGAAAGCCGCCAGGCAGGCAGCCAGAAGGCCGGCCTTTTGAGCCGGCAGGCGCAAGGTAAGCGCGGGAATTCGCCGCCAGAGTGTTGAAACAAGCCAGCCGAACAAGGCCGCGACCATCGTGACATGCAAACCGGAAATACTCATCAAATGCGTCGTACCTGTCCGGTTGAAGGTTGCCCACAGATCGCCGTTGATCGCCCGCTGATCGCCAATAGTCAGTGCGACGAGAATGCCAGCCCAGGGATGGCTGGTCGCCGGCAGCATTTCAACGAGACGCTGCCGGGCCTTGTCGCGCAGCAGTTCGACCAGATACGCCGGTTGCCAGACCAGCGCATCCAGCCGCTCGGCCGCCGGACTATGCCTGACATAACCGGTCGCCCGGATGTTGCGCTCAAGCAGCCAGGCTTCGTAATCGAAGCCACCGGGATTGGCGTTGCCGTGCGGCCTTTTCAAACGAACCGTCAGGCGCCAGCGCTCCCCGGGGTGAATCGCCGGCAAACCGGCGGCGCCCTCCGCATCGTTCATCTGAAACCACGACAACATGATGCGCCGCGGCACACCGGATGCCACGGTCAACGTCTTTTCAACGACAAATTCAAAACGCGAACCGCGCCCAAAGCCTTGTGGCAATTCGGCAACGACACCAAGCACCTGGATATCCTGCCCCTCCAGCTCGGTGGCCAACTCGTCCTGCAAGCGCTGCCCAGCCGACCATGCTGCCCAGCCGAAACCGATGGCAAAGCACAGGAAAATCGCAGCAATCCGGTACGCTATTGCCGACTTTGTCCAGAGATAAGGCAGTGCGGGAACGGCTGCCAAGCAGGCAGGCATCCAGTGCAGCAAAGCAGGTTGCATTTGCAGGCACAGCACCCCGAAGGCAAAGGCAAGGATTGAACAGCGCATGACAATATAATATCCAGACATGCTGCTTTGTCCGGATATTTTGTCGGCAGATCCGAACTAGCCAGTCGATCGAACCTTGAGCAGGGAGCGATAAACCGTTGCAAACATGCGCTCCGGGTCGATCGGCTTGGGAATGAAATCCGTCATCCCGGCAGCCAGACAGACTTCACGATCTTCGGCGAAGGCATTTGCCGTCATTGCCAGGATAGGCAACGTCAGGCCATTCGGCAGGCGACGAATCTGCGCTGTGGCAGTCAGGCCATCCATCACCGGCATCTGCATGTCCATGAACACCAGCGCGTAATCATGGGTTCGACAAAGCTCGACCGCCTGCAGGCCGTTTTCGGCAAATTCCACGGTCAACCCCGTTTCGGCGAGAAATTCTCCGGCGATCTCCCGGTTAATCATCTCGTCATCGACGATCAACACCGGCAATCCGGAAAAATCACGACGAATGGCTTCGTCCGGTGGCGTTTCCTCCGCAACCGGCTCGGCCTGCAAGTGCTGTCCAGCCTTGCGCAGGCGAGCAGTGAACCAGAAAGTGCTGCCTTGCCCCGGAATACTTTCAACACCGACCTGCCCGCCCATCAACTGGGCCAGGCTCCGTGTAATCGACAGACCCAGACCGGTACCGCCAAATTTGCGGGTGGTCGAACCATCCGCCTGCTCGAAAGCATTGAACAAGCGGCCAAGCACCTCCGGCGCTATGCCTATGCCGGTATCGCTGACATTCAGGCGCAGCAGGACATCGACAGCACTTTCTTCGATGACGTCACAACTCAGGATCACCGATCCCCGCTCGGTAAATTTGATGGCATTTCCGGCAAAATTGATCAGTCCCTGCATCACACGCGTCGGGTCGCCCAGCAGATCTGCGTCATAGCGCACCGGCATCAGTGTCAGTGCCAGCCCTTTGTCAGCGGCCCGTTCAGCCAGCATCGCCACGGTGTTATCCATCAAGGTCGGCAGATGCAAGCGGGTTTCCTCCAGCGTCAGCTTGCCGGCCTCGATTTTTGAAAGATCGAGGATATCGTTGATCACGCTCAACAGATGGCGTGCGGCAGCATCAATCCGATCAAGGCGGACATGCTGCTGGACATCGATGGTGTCGCGCCGCATCAGGTGCAACATGCCCATGATGGCATTCATCGGCGTGCGAATTTCATGACTCATGTTGGCCAGGAAAACGCTCTTCGCCTGACTGGCCTCGACAGCCACGGCACGGGCCTCTTCAAGCTGGGTGGTCCGCTCGTCAACCAAGGCCTCAAGATGGTTGCGATAACGATCCAGTTCGCGAGCATTCTCGCGTTTCTCGGTAATGTCTTCTTTTGTCGCCATGTAGTGACTGATCTGGCCGTCCGCCCCGCGTACTGGAGAAATCAGGCAAAACTCGGCGAACAGTTCGCCGTTCTTGCGCCGATTGGTGAACTCACCTTTCCAGACCTTGCCGGCCAGCAGGGTTTCCCAAAGATCGGCATAAACCTCGGGTGGAGTCATGCCTGACTTGAGGACACGGGGATTTTGTCCGCGTACTTCATCGAAGGTATAGCCGCTGACTTGTGTAAAGGCGGAATTGACATACTCGATTCCCCCCTGGACATTGGTCATCAAAATACCGACCGGACTTTGCTCGACGGCAACCATCAACTGGCGCAGCGTTTGTTCGGCTTCATCGCGTGCCCGGTCTCGGGCATGAATACCATCCAGCATGGTCATGAAACGTTCGCGCAGAAGATCCAGTTCATCGCCATAGACTGGCGAAGCAGTTCCGGGCGCGACCTGCTCGCGCAATTCTTCGGCAATGATCCGGTTGGTCAGCTTGCTCAATGTGGCCAGTCGTCGCGTTACCAGGCGCGAGACAACAAAACGTAAACTCAGGGCCAGGATGACAAAAATGACCAAGGAAGAAATGATCAGGTCATCAACCCGGTTATTGACGATATGCTCGAAATGCTCGGGCGAATAGACCAGTTCAAGCTCACCGAAATAACGCTTTGGCGCATCGTGCAAACCGGGCATTTCAATTGGCACGATGAATATTTCACCCTTGGCCTGACGCTCACCGTAATGGGCCAGGACTTTGTCTTTCTGGCGAACCTCGACGTACTGGATTTGCTCCGTTGCCCGCCCCATCGTTTCCAGGGCGTACTCCAGCGCGGGATAGTCAAGGGCAACCATCGGTTCAATGACAAATGCAGCCAGCGACCGGGCAACAGCCTCCCCCTGGTTGCGCATGATGTCACGCAACTCACCGCTTTCCTTTTGTACCGAATACCAAGCCATCGGCAACAAGACCAGCGTAAGCGCCAGGATCATGCCGGTAATGATTCGGGTGGAAAGCTTGATCATGGTCAGCCTCCGAACTGTCGGGAAAGACGCATCGCCTTGCGCAACTCATCGAAATAGCTTTCCCGCCCAGGCAGGAAACCATCGCGATCGATGTATTTCAAGGCATCCTGATCGACATGCAACAGCGCTGTGCGCATTGCATCGGCCAAACGCCCGTCCAGCCTTTCATTGACGACCCAGGCTTGGGTCGGCGTGACAAATGTCTTGAGCTTTTTCAATCCGCGACTGGCGTATTTTTCAATGGTCCGCTCGTTCGTCGCGCCCACATCGAAGGTACCTGCGGCAACGGCAAGCGCAACCTTGTCATGGCGCCCCAGGTATTCGAAACCACTCAGATCGCTCGCCTTGATCCCGGCCTGAACCAGTGCCGCCTGAGCCAGATACGTCCCGGTCGTCGACGTCTGCTCGCCAAAGGCGAAACGCTTGCCCTTGATATCGGCCAGCGAGGTCAGACCGGAATCGCTCCGGGTAAATATCGCCCCTTCAAAAAACGTATCTCCCTGATGGCTTTCCATCACCAACAAACGAACCGGTGCCTTGCGTTCCCTGGCAAGTACGTAATTGGCCGGTCCGATGCGGGCAAAATCAAAGTTGCCGCTGTACAGGGCTTCCTGCGCTTCGGTGTAGGTGGAAAAAATCCGCAATTCAATCCTGAGATTGAATCCTTTGGCATTCAGAACCGCTTCAACATGCCGCTGAAAAGGTTCGATCTTGCGCAACTCCTCGCTTGGACGCTCGGCGGCGTAGGTCACGAATCGCAGTACGCGAGTTTTTTGGGTTGTTGGCGGTGAGTCGACCGCAGCAACAGGCTGGCCGAAAAAAATCGACAAAAACAGCAAAAGCAAAGGATACGTTCGGCGAAACCTGCACCGAAAATAACGGGCAACCGGAAGAAAAGGCATCAAGACAAAGATTTTTCGACCCCTTATACAGTGCTGGCTTGAACCGCAGACAGGAATCATTGCCCGCACATTGTTTCACAGACTATAAAGACAAGACTCTCGTCATACAACCATAAACTATCCGGCATCGGCACAAGGCGATCGATTCGCGATACACCGATCTGCAAAGACGATTATTCCCCCATCTGCTGTAATAATGCGCTCATGCGCCGCACCATCAAGAAATATCTGCCGGATCACGACAGCATTCGTCGCAATCCCTGGCTGAAACCATTTGCGTCTTCGCTGCTGCACCCGCGGTTATGGCACTTGAATCGCCATTCGGCCGCCGGAGCTGTGGCTGCCGGTCTTTTTTGTGGATTGATTCCTGGCCCTTTGCAGATGATCGGCGCCGCGATTTGTGCCTTGATATTCCGGGTCAACCTGCCGCTAGCCATGCTGGTCACGCTGTACACCAACCCGCTGACCATTGTTCCGCTGTATATCGTGGCTTACCAGATGGGGCGTTTGCTGCTCGGCGATCAATCGGGATTCGTCGCGCCGCCGGTGCTGAATCCGGCTGATTTCGTGGCGTGGACCGCAGCAATGCAGTCCTGGATGCTGGAAGCAGCCAAGCCGCTCGGCGTCGGACTTTTCATCCTGGCCTGCAGCTTGGCAATTATGGGCTACCTGATGACGCATGCAGCCTGGCGCATCTACCTGATACGCGCCAGGCAACGCCGCAGGATCAAGTCCTGAAGCGGGCGACCTCTTTACTCAAGGTTTCCGCCAGTTCGCGCAACTTGGTCGCTGTATTGGCATTGCCACAAGCGGCCGCGTTATTTTCTTCCGCCATCTGGGCAATTCGTTCGACGTTCTGAGCAATTTCGGTGCTGGCACTGGCCTGCTCGCGCAAGGCAACGGTAATTTCAGAAACTGAATCAACCACCTGGCGAGCCTGCTGCTGAACCTTTTCGATTGCATCACCGGCCAGTTGAGCCTGCTCCACACCGGTGGCCACGCGCTCGACCCCCTGCTTCATGCTACTCACAGCCGTTGCCGTACCGGACTGAATCGAACCGATCATGCCGGCAATTTCCTGGGTCGACTTGGCCGTCCGTTCCGCCAACTTGCGGACTTCATCAGCCACGACCGCAAAGCCACGCCCCGATTCGCCAGCCCGTGCCGCCTCAATCGCCGCATTCAAGGCCAGCAGATTGGTTTGGTCGGCAATTTCCTTGATGGTCCCGACAATGGCCGAAATCTGGTCAGACTGCTGCCCAAGCGCCTCGACTGCAGCCGCAGACTGATTGACGGTCGAGGCAATTCCCTGAATCTCGTTCACGACATTTTGCACAATGCGGCTGCCATTGGCGGCCACTTCGTCGGATTCACGCGAATAGCTCTGTGCATCCTGCGCATTCCTCGCAATATGATCGACCCCGACCGTCATTTCCTCGACCGAAGCCGCCATGCTCGAAGCCGAATCACTCTGCGCACCGGTACTGGTCGAAATTTCCTGGCTCGATGTCGCCAGCTGTTCGGCAGCACCGCGCAACTGCTGGACATCGCTCTGGATACGTCCGAGCAATTGACGGAAGGCCGCCGCCATATCGTTGAAATCAACCCCGGCAGCATGCAACTCATCCTGCCCTGCCGTTTCAAAATGGATGGTCAGGTCGCCATCCGCCAGCCGGCGTGCACCTTGCGAGAAAACATTGACGCTGTTGATGACTGAATAATAGGTACCGATCGAGAGGTAAGCCACGACAAGCATGACGATCAAGGCCGCCAAGGCGTTCAACCACAGAATCCGGCGCGACTCGTTGACCCGCTCGTTCAACTGCTTCTCGAACTGGGGAATCAGCACCTCATACATCACCTTGTAGCCCAGATCGATGACCTGGGTCGTTAGCGCAAAGTATTCCTGCGGCGGAGTGGCAAATTTCTCGCCCAGAATATCGTCACGCACCAGCGCAAACACCTTCTCGGCGCCATCCGAAAACTCTTTTGCCGGGCCGCTCAGGGACGGCTGAAGCGCCGGTGCCATGCGCATGACCTTTTGCAGGTTGTTGTTCTGAGCCCGCAGCGTGCTGGCCATCTGAGCCACCAGCGAAGCCACATCGACCCGCTGCTGCCCGGTCAACTCCTTCTTGGTCAGGATACCGGTACCACGTGCACGCGTAATCCCCAATGGCTCAAGCATGGCAGGCATCTTGGTGACCACGGTATCCATGAAGTAATAGGTATCCATGGCCGGATCAAGCGTCAGTTGGGTCTCATCGGCCACTTCGACCATGAAAACCAGCGCCTTGTCGATCATCTGGGAATGGCGCTTGATATTTTCGGCAGGGGTCCAGCTCAAGCCCTGGCTACGAACAGCTTCCCAGTCATCGCGAATGGCTTTCCAGGCTGGCATCTGACGCAAGGTGGGCGACAAGCCGGTATCGGTTGCAAGCACGGCCTCAGCGACATCTTTTTCCTTGGCGGCACGCTTTTCCTTCATCGCCTCGTTGCCATTCAGTACGCCCGAAGACAAGCCGCGATGCTGCTGCATGAACTGCACCATCTTGTTCATCGGTTTCAGCATCTGCAAACCGGTGATTTCCTGACGGGCAGTTTCGATATCCCGGTTCAATGTCACAAAGACCGTCAACAGCAGCGTCACAATGACACAGGAAACCGCCACGCCAAGCAACAGGAATTTGCTTGAATAACGAAGACGATTCATCAGCGCAACGGCCGGGCTGAACAGGGATTTCATGATCTCGGCTCCGAAAAAATATTAAATTTAACAATAGCCGGACTTTACCTGCAAAACACGACAACACTCAAGTAAAAAAGGCGGCCCATGGCCGCCTTGATCTAAGTCAATTCCAATCAAATCAAGTGCGGAAACGTGCCACCTGGCTACTCAGTGTTTCGGCCAGTTGCAGCAAACGTCCTGCGGTCGCAGCATTAACCCCCGATGCCGCATCGTTTTCTTCTGCCATTTGGGCAATTCGCTCGACATTCTGGGCAATTTCAGTACTGGCGGCAGCCTGCTCGCGCAAGGCGACAGAAATTTCGGCGACCGACTCAACCACTTCGCGCGATTGCTGCTGAACCTTGAGAATTGCCTCACCTGCCTGCTGCGCTTTCTCAACACCGCTGGCGACGCGACCGACACCGCGCTTCATGCTGCTGACGGCCACTCCGGTTCCAGACTGGATGGCACCGATCATTCCGGCAATTTCCTGGGTTGAGTGCGCGGTGCGCTCGGCCAGTTTGCGAACTTCATCAGCGACCACCGCAAAGCCACGCCCGGATTCCCCGGCGCGAGCGGCCTCAATGGCGGCATTCAAGGCCAGCAGATTGGTCTGGTCGGCAATCTCCTTGATGGTCCCGACAATGGCAGAAATCTGCTCGGACTGCTTGCCGAGCGCTTCAACTGCCATCGCAGAATCATTGACTGTTTCGGCAATCCCCTGGATTTCATCGACCACCCCTTGAACAATCGCACCGCCATCGGCAGCGACTGCGTCAGATTGGCGAGAAGAGGATTGGGCATCCTGGGCATTTTTGGCAATGTGATCGACACCGACGGTCATTTCTTCGACCGAAGCCGCCATGCTCGATGCTGAATCACTCTGGGCACTGGCGCTGGCTGAAATCTGGGCACTGGAAAGTGAAAGCTGTTCGGCAGATTGGCGCAACTGAATGGCTTCCTGCTGGATATTCCCCAGCAAATTGCGGAAAGCCAGGGCCATGGCGTTGAAATCCTCGCCAGCCGCATGCAACTCATCATTACCTTCGGTCGCAAAGCGCGCGGTCAGGTCGCCTTCCGCCAGACGCTTGGCTCCCTGGGAGAAAACACCAACGCTGCCGACCACCGAGTAATACATCCCGACAGCCAGGTAGATGACAGCCAGAAGCACCCCGAGAGACAGCAGCAGCATCAGGGAAAGAGTACGCTCAGCCTCATTCTTGCGGGTATTGATCTGACGTTCGAACTCGACAATCAGCACATCGAACATCGTTTTGTAGCCCGAATCGATAATGCCGGTCGTTAGTGTGAAATAGTCCTGCGCCGGAGTCTGGAAGCGTTCGGTCAGGATGTCTTCACGAACCAGCGAAAAAACCTTGCCGACATTATCCGAGAACTCCTTACCCGGCCCCGAAAGGGAGGCGGAAAGGGCCGGCGCAAAATGCATGACCTTGTCGAGATTGATATTCTGGGCTCGCAGCGTATTCGACATTTCAGCCAGGGTACTGGCAATGTCGATTTTCATTTGCTGGGAAATTTCCTTCTTGGCCAGCACGCCGGTACCGCGCGCCCGGGTTTGGCCCAGCCGTTCAAGCATGGCCGGCATTTTGACCACGACGGTATCCATCATGTAGAAGGTATCCATCGCCGGGTCCAGCGTCATTTCAGTCGCATCCGCCGTTTCGACCATGAACAGCAGCATCTGGTCGATCAAGGCATTGTGCGCCTTGATGTTGTCCGGCACGCTCCAGGTAAGACCCTGTGCTCGCAAACTTTCCCAGTCGGCACGAATCTTTTTCCAGCCCGCTCCCTGACGCAGTACGGGGAGCAGCAGGTTTTCTGTCGCCGTAATGGCATCGCCGACTTCCTTTTCCTTGGCAGCACGCTTGTCGCGCATGCCTTCGTTGCCCCCCAGCAATCCGGCCGACAGGCCACGATGTTGCTGGAGATACTGGGCCGAGCGATTGAGCGGCTTGAGCATCTGGACGCCCTGCAACTGATGCTCGGCAAAAACGATATCCCTGCTCAGGGTTTTGAATGCAAAAAGCAGCAGCATCACGATCACAATCGATACGGCCGCCCCCAGCAAAAGAAATTTACTGGGATAACGGATCGCATTCATCAAGCGAATCGCTGGCAGGAAAATGGTTCTCATTGGTTTCTCGATCAAATGGTTGTCATGATTTCCAGACTTATTGCCTGGTCAATATACCGTCATTCAAATGTAACACTTGCCCGGCTCGTTCAGCCAATTGCCGATCATGCGTCACCATGATCAGACTGGCATTCTGGGACTGAACCCGCTCCAGCAATAAGTCAAAAACAGCATTCGCCGTCTGGCGATCCAGATTACCTGTCGGTTCGTCAGCCAACAGACAGGAAGGTTCGCTGACCAGCGCACGGGCAATCGCCGCCCGTTGACGCTCGCCGCCGGACAATTCGCCCGGACGGTGCTCAAGGCGATGGCCAAGGCCGACGGCAACCAGCATTTCTGTCGCTTTCTCGAGAGCTTCCTGACGCTCGACACGGCGAATCAGGAGTGGCATGGCGACATTTTCCTGGGCCGAAAACTCCGGTAACAGGTGGTGAAACTGATAGACAAACCCAAGATGCCGATTGCGCCAATCGCCGCGGTCTACCTCGCCGAGTGATGAAAAATCACGACCCATCAGCCGGACATGCCCGCTGGAAGGAGAATCCAGCCCTCCCAGCAGATGCAACAAGGTACTTTTGCCCGACCCCGAAGCACCTACGATGGCGACAGTTTCACCCGGTTGAATCCTTAGATCGACTGCACTCAGTACCGCAACATCCAGGCCATTGCCGCGAAAGACCTTGCCCAACCCGGCAGCATCAAGAATCAGATCACTCATAGCGCAACGCCTCTGCCGGATTAACCCGTGAAGCACGCCAGCTCGGGTAAAGTGTGGCCAGCAAGGCCAGCACAAAGGCGATCAAGGTGACACCCCAGACATCGCCCCATTGCAGGTCGGATGGCAGATCGGAAATGTAATAAACCTCTTTCGAGAGGAAATGCACGCCGAGAATTCTTTCTATGAAGGGAACGACCACATCGATATTGAGTGCCAGAGCCACGCCGCCCAACACGCCCATGCCCAGACCAATAAAACCGACCAGCGCTCCTTGTACGACAAAGACCGCCATGATCGACAAAGGCCGGGCACCGAGTGTGCGCAAAATTGCAATATCAGCCTGTTTGTCGGTCACCGCCATAACCAGCGTCGACACCAGATTAAATGCTGCCACCGCAACAATCAACGACAATATGATAAACATCATATTTTTCTCAATTTGTACCGCACGGAAGAAATTGGCGTGGCTTTTTGTCCAGTCGTGCAAATAAGCATCGGCATCGATATAACGTACAAGTTCCCGTGCAATGCGCGGTGCCTGAAAGAGATCGTCCACCTTGAGCCGCACGCCGGTGACGCGATCATCCATCTGGTAAAGCTTCTGCGCATCCTGCAGGTGAATCAGCGCCAGGCCACTGTCGTACTCGAACATGCCGACTTCGAAAATACCGACCACCTTGAACGACTTCAGGCGCGGCACGACGCCGGCTGGCGTCACCGTGCCCTGCGGCGCGATCAGCGTCACCTTGTCGCCGGTAAAGACGCGCAAGGCCCGGGCCAGGTCCGCACCAAGCACGACCCCGAACTCACCCGGACGCAGATCGTCCAGGCTGCCGCTTTTGATCGTCTGACGAAAATCGGCGACACGATCTTCCTGGTCGGGCAGAATGCCGCGAACGAGCGATCCCTTGACGCCGCCATCGACCGTAAACATCGCCTGCGACTGGACAAAAGGCGCCGTCGCCCGCACTTCGGGGTGTTTGGCGGCCTGTGCGGCAATCGACGACCAGTCGCTCAACTCGCCGGTCACGCCGGTAATCTGAATGTGCGAAGCGACACCGAGAATGCGCGTGCGCAGCTCTTTCTGGAAGCCATTCATCACCGATAGCACGACGATCAGCGCCGCCACACCGAGCCCGATGCCGAGCATCGAAATCAGCGAGATAAACGAGATAAAGTGGTTTCGGCGTTTGGCGCGGGTGTAGCGCAAGCCGATCATCAATTCATAGGGCAAAGCCATGCGTGGTAGGCCGGTCATCAAAAGGCGCTATGGTACACTCATCCGTTCTCCCCACCCTGTCTGGCCCCGCGATCCGTGCGTCTCACCCTGCTTGTTCCTGAACTGATCTGGCCCGAGCCAGCCGACCAAATCGCCCTGGGAGAAAAGCCGACCGACGGCCTTTCCTGGCTTGAAGCGCGCGCCCGTTTTTCCCGGCAGGCACGCCAGCCCTTCGAACTGGCACTGAGCAATCTGTTCAAGCCCGGCCTCGACGCTTTCGCACCGCTACGCCTGCTGGGCGAAAAATCCGGCCAACCGGTACAGGATGGCTGCTGGCTGTGCGCTGACCCGGTTCATCTGCGCTTTCACCAGGAACGCATCATTCTGGCCGATGCCGGCGCATTCGACCTCGACGACGCCGAAGCGCAAGCCCTTGTCGCCTCGCTCAACAGCGAGTTTGCCGATATCGGCCAGTTTCATGTCGCCACCTCACGCCGCTGGTATCTGCGCCTGAACAGCGCGGTCGACCATGCCGTCAAGCCGATTTCCGCCGTGGCCGGTCGTCGTGTCGATGGCGAACTATCCGGTAAAAACTCGCCGCTCACCCGCTGGCTGAATGAAGTCCAGATGTTCCTGCACGGTCACCCGGTCAACGAAGCCCGTCAGAATCAAGGCAAGCCGGCAGTCAACAGTCTGTGGCTGTGGGGAACCGGCAGCCTGCCAACCCTCGGCCATTCGCCTTTCGATACCGTCTGCACCGACAACCCACTGGCCATCGGCCTGTCACTGGCCAGCGGCCTCAGCCCGCAAGCCTGCCCGGCCGGTCTCGATGCCTTGCTCGCCGAGCACCCGACTGACTCGTCACCACTGGTTGTGCTTGACTCATTGCAGCCTCCTGTTCTTTATGAAGACAGCAATGGCTGGCGGCGATCCAGCGAAGCGCTTGAGCAAAACTGGTTTGCCCCGCTGCGCAAGCAACTCGGCCGAAAAATTGAAACGCTGACCCTGATCGCCCCGACCGTTTACGGCCAGCTTGAATATCAGCTCAGCGCCGGCGACCGCTGGAAATTCTGGCGCAAGGGCCGCTCGCCAAGGCAGATTGCCGAACAACTGGCTGGAGAGAAATCGTCTTGACCCGCATCGTTACTCGCAACAGCGCACCACGCACGGTCTGGCAACTCGAACAGCAAGGCCTGCATCCATTGCTCGCCCGTCTTTATGCCGCGCGCGGCGTGACCGACAAGGCTGAACTCGACTACGAACTGAAATCGCTGATCCCGCCGGCAGTGCTGACCAACACCGATCAGGCGGCTCACATCCTGGCCGATGCCATCGAGGCCGAAGCCCGAATGTTGATTATCGGCGACTACGACTGCGATGGCGCGACGGCCACCGCCGTCGGCATGCGGGCGCTCAAGGCGCTGGGGGCCGACGTGAATTTTCTGGTGCCCGACCGTTTCAAGTTCGGCTACGGCCTGTCGCCGGAAATCGTCGATCTGGCGGCCGAACAATCACCTGACCTGATCATCACCGTCGACAACGGAATTGCCAGCCTAGAAGGCGTCGACCGCGCCAGGGAACTTGGCATCGCCACGCTGATCACCGACCATCACCTGCCCGCCGCGACGCTGCCGGAAGCGGATTGCATCGTCAATCCCAACCAGCCGGGCTGCGAATTTCCGTCCAAATGCATCGCCGGCGTTGGCGTCATGTTCTACGTCGCCCTCGCCCTGCGCGCCGAATTGCGCGAGCGCGGTTTTTTCAGCGACCGTCCGGAACCCAATTTTGCCGACCTGCTCGACCTCGTCGCCCTCGGTACCGTGGCCGACGTCGTCAAGCTCGACCGCAACAATCGCATCCTGGTCAGCCAAGGCCTCAAGCGCATGCGTGCCGGTCGCCTGCAACCCGGCCTTGCTGCCTTGTTCAAGGCCAGCAGCCGCGATCCGAAACGCGCCTCGGCCTTCGACCTCGGTTTCCTGATCGGGCCACGCCTGAATGCTGCCGGCCGGCTGGCCGACATGCGTCTCGGTATCGAATGCCTGATCACCAACGATGCCGGACGAGCCATGCAGATCGCCCAGGAACTCGACACCCTGAACCGCACCCGGCGCGAAATCGAAGCCGGCATGCAGGATCAGGCGCTGATCTTGCTCGAAGCCATGGACATGGACAACCCGGCGGCCGGCATCGCGCTCTTCGAGCCGGAATGGCATGAAGGTGTCGTCGGTATCCTCGCCTCGCGCATCAAGGAAAAACTGCATCGCCCGGTGTTCGCTTTTGCGCGCAGCGAAGGTGGCATCGTCAAGGGTTCCGGCCGCTCGATTCCCGGCTTGCACCTGCGCGACGCGCTCGACCTGGTCGCCAAGCGTGCCCCCGGCATCCTGCTCCGTTTTGGTGGCCACGCAATGGCAGCCGGCGCGACCTTGCGCGAAGAAAATTTCGAACGCTTCGCCCAGCTTTTCGCCGAAATCGCCGGCGAACTACTCGATCCGGCCGACCTGACCCGCACGCTGGAAACCGATGGCGCACTCGAAGGGAGCTACATCTCGCTGGAAACAGCCCGGCTGCTCGAAAATGAGGTGTGGGGCCAGGGCTTCCCTGCACCGCTGTTCGTCGATGAGTTTGATGTCGAGCAACAGCGCGTACTCAAGGAAAAGCATCTCAAATTGCGTTTGCGCAAAGGCAACGCCAAGCTTGATGCCATCCAGTTCAATTTCAGCACCCAGCCCGGCAGCCGGACCCGTGCGGCTTATCGCCTGTCGATCAATGAATACATGGGTGTCGAATCACCGCAGTTGATGATCGAATATCTGGAATGAATATACCCGGCTAAAAAATCGATCGCCGAGAATCGATTTTTAATACCGGAAAACAACGATTCACTTTCTCCACTTGGCCCATGGATCGGCATCGCCGGTCGTTGATGGCCGTGGAGAATTCGACTCCCGGTTGTTGAATCGCCGTTCACGCGGCGCATCCGAATCGTGCAGGGCAGCCTTTCGGGCACGCTTCTCCTTGAGTCGCTCGGCATCTTCCAGACTCAATTCGGCGGGAGCACCCGGTACTTGATCCGGGGGAATAACCCGATCTCTCGGTGGCAATTCAAATTGCTCGTCGGAGGCACGCGGCAAGCCCTTGAATTGATACAAATAAAAAGCTTCGACTTTCTCGCGCGCCCAATCGGTTTTCTTGAGAAACTTGACGCTGGATTCAATACTGGGATTGCTGTTGAAACAATTGATATTCAAATAGGCATATAGAATTTTAAAGCCGTAATAATTCACAATTTCGGTCAGCAATGATTTCAAACTAACGCCATGCAAAGGGTTATTTTGATAATTCACATCAGTATTCATGGATGGCAAACGCCTGAAAGTAGCAATTTCTCATTATACCTGCCGAAGCATGCACAAAATCAGCGCAGCACGCAGGCTGACGTTTAATCAAACGAATCTGCCCTTATCCTGAAACACCATCGACCGATGTGCCGGCCGCCATTAACTGGGCGACATCGCGCCCTGGTGGATAGCCAAACAAGCGACGGTATTCCCGACTGAATTGCGAGGGACTTTCGTAACCGACGCGATGCGCGGCACTGGCCGCATCATGCCGGTCGCTGAGCATCAGGCGGCGCGCTTCATGCAGGCGCAACTGCTTTTGATACTGCACCGGCGTCATCGAAGTCAGCGCCCTGAAGTGGTGATGCAGCGACGATTTACTCATGTTGGCCAGATCGGCCAGGTAGTCGATGGTGACTGTTTTTGCCAGGTTATTCTTGAGCCAGTCGATGGCCCTGACAATTTGCTGGCTATGGCTGCCGACGGTCACAGCCTGTTGCAGCAAGGAACCGAGCTGACCGGTCAGCAGGCGATAAAGCAACTCCCGCTCGATCATCGGCGCAAGTACCGGAATATCGTCCGGCGTATCCAGCAAACGCAGCAAGCGCAATGCCGCCCCCTGGATGTCGGCATCCAGAGTGCCGACCCCAAAGCCGCGGTCGACCATGTTTTTAGGCCCGTTTTTGGGGATGCTGGTAACCAGTTCGGCGATTTTAAGCGGATCGATGCTGATTGCCAGGCCAAGGTAAGGCTCGGTCGGACTGGCGATGGTGACGCGTGATGAGACCGGCAATTCGACCGAGGCAATCATGTAGTGCCGTGTGTCGTAGTCATGGACCTGATCGCCCACCAGGATACGTTTGGCACCCTGGGCAATCATCGCAAACGCCGAGTTGACCACGGCACAAGTCTGCTTGTCGGCAACACAGCCACGGAACAGCACCAGGCCGGGAATGGCCGTTTCCTGCCGGTCGACCGCGGCACAGTGACGTTCGATCAACTCGACCATCTCGCTGCGTTGCGCTGAAAAGGTCGTCATTGAGGTGCTGTTGAAACTTTCAAACGCGCTCGGCGTCACAATCGACTGATCCATTGGATGTTCTTTCTGGCGGACAAATCCGGGTCTGCAGGTTAGCCGCTTAGACCTCATTACGCGAGCCGGTTCCAGAAACTTCTGGATTATTAGGCAATAAATCCGAATTTTTATGTTATCGGCCAGAGCCACGACTGCCTGACACTAGGCCCCAGCACAATGACCCGCCCGGCAACCATCGATGCCGGCCAGCCAACCCGAAGAGGACCCCGCAGATGATCAAACTCAATATCAACGGCAAAGAGGTGAACATCGATGTCGATCCAGACACCCCGCTACTCTGGGCCCTGCGCGACACCCTGCAACTGACCGGCACCAAGTATGGCTGTGGCCAGGCACTGTGCGGCGCCTGTACGGTACATCTCGACGGCGCTCCCACCCGCTCGTGCGTGCTACCGGTTTCAGCGGCGGTCGGGCGCAAGGTAACCACTATCGAAAATGTAGATTCCGGCAAGATCGGCCAAGCGGTACAAGAAGCCTGGCGCAAGCTGGATGTGGTGCAGTGCGGATACTGCCAGTCAGGTCAGATCATGAGCGCCGTGGCCTTGCTGGCCGGCAACAAGAACCCGAGCGATGCCGACATCGATGCCGCCATGTCGGGCAATTTGTGTCGTTGTGCCACCTATGTCCGCATCCGCAGCGCCATCCACGATGCCGCCAAATCCTTGGCTTGAGGAACATCCCATGAGCAAGAAACTGAATGTAGCAAACACCGGGACCCCGGCCGGTAGCGCACTGGAAAACGTTAGTCGCCGACGCTTTCTCCAAGGCGGCACAGCCCTGACGCTGGGTTTCATCCTCCCGGCCAGCGCAGCCGACAAACTCCCGGCTGCCGGACCGGGCAAGGCGGGTATCAGCCTGGCAACAAGCGTCACCTTCGAGCCGAATGCCTTTCTGCATATCGGTGCAGACAACAGCGTCACCGTTATTGCCAAGCACCTTGAAATGGGCCAGGGCAGCTATACCGGACTGGCGACGATTGTTGCCGAAGAGCTTGACGCCGACTGGGCGCAAGTCCGTATCGAAGGCGCGCCGGCTGATGCCAAGCGCTACAACAACCTGTTTTGGGGCCCGACCCAGGGCACCGGCGGCAGTACCGCAATGGCCAATTCCTGGGAACAATTGCGCCAAGCCGGCGCCGCGGGCCGTGCCATGCTGGTCAATGCAGCGGCTCGACGCTGGCAAGTCGGCGCAGGCGAAATCACCGTCAGCAATGGCATGGTCAGCCATCCGGCCAGCCAACGGCAAGCCAGTTTTGGCGAACTGGCGGCAGATGCAGCCAATGAAGCCGTCCCCAGCGACATCAAACTCAAAGATCCGAAGGATTTCAAACTGATCGGCAAGCGGGCCAACCGCAAGGACAGTGCGGCAAAAACCAACGGCACAGCACAATTCACCCAGGATATTCACCTGCCGGGAATGCTGGTTGCCGTGGTTGCCCACCCACCGCTGTTTGGCGCCCGGGTCAAGTCATTCGACGACCGCAAGGCGCGCAAGATCAAGGGCGTGGTCGACGTGGTGCAAATTCCGCAGGGCGTCGCCGTGCTGGCCAAGGACACCTGGAGCGCCAAGAAAGGCCGCGATGCCTTGAGCGTGGTGTGGGACGACAGCACCGCCTTCAAGCTCGGCAGCGATGAAATCCTCGCTCACTACAAGACACTGGCCAAGTCGCCCGGCAAGCTTGCCAGGCAGGTCGGCAATACGGATACCGCTTTCGCCGGTGCCGCCAGGGTCATCCAGGCAAGCTACGACTTCCCTTACCTGGCCCACGCAGCCATGGAGCCGATGAATTGCGTCATCAAGCTGAACGCGGATGGTGCCGAAGTGTGGAATGGCGAACAGTTCCACACCATTGACCAGGCCGTGCTGGCCAAGGTGCTTGAATTGAAGCCGGAACAGGTCAAGCTGAACATGCTTTATGCCGGCGGCAGCTTCGGGCGACGAGCCTCCAAGGACGTCGACTATCTGGTCGAGGCGGCGCATATCGTCAAAAAAACCCATGGCCGCCTGCCGGGCAATCCGGCCATCAAACTGGTCTGGATGCGCGAAGATGACATGCGGGCGGGCTACTATCGTCCGCTGTTCCACCACAACCTGCAGGCATCGATCGATGCCCAGGGCCGGCTCACCGGCTGGCAGCACCGACTGGTTGGACAGTCGATCCTGATCGGTTCGCCGTTTGAGGCGTTCCTGGTCAAGGATGGGGTCGATGGCGTATCGGTCGAAGGCGCCGCCAACCTGCCTTATGCCATCCCCAACCTGACGGTCGACCTGCACACGCCGACCGATATCGCTGTGCCTGTGTTGTGGTGGCGCTCGGTCGGCTCGTCGCACACGGCATTTTCAACCGAGACTTTTCTCGACGAGGTGGCACAGGCTATCGGCAAGGACCCGGTCGCACTGCGCCTGGAACTGCTCGACAAACATCCGCGCCACGCGGCAGTACTCCGGCTGGCCAGCGAAAAAGCCGGCTGGGCAACGCCCCTGCCAGCCAAGCCGGGCGAGCGCCGCGGACGGGGTGTTGCGATCCATGAATCATTCAAGTCCTGCGTGGCGCACGTCGCCGAAGTCACCATCAGCAAAAACGGCGCAATCAAGGTAGACCGCATCGTCAGCGCGGTCGACTGCGGTACACCGATCAATCCCGACAACATTCGCTCGCAAATCGAAGGCGGCATCGGTTTCGGGCTAAGTGCAATGAATTTTGCAATCACGCTGAAGGATGGCAAGGTCGAGCAAGGCAACTTCGACAGTTTCGCGCCGCTGAGAATTGGCGACATGCCGCAGGTCGAAGTTCATATCGTCCCGTCACAAGCAGCCCCGACCGGTATCGGCGAACCCGGCGTACCGCCGGTACTGCCTGCCGTCGCCAACGCCATCGCGGCAGCCACCGGCAAGCGCCTGCGCAATCTGCCATTCAACACCCAAGAATTGGCGGTGTGACATGGATGGTCTGGATATGCAGGTACTCGAAGCCACCCTGCGCTGGTCAGCCGGGGGACACCGTTTCACTCTGGTGACAGTGGCCCGCACCTGGGGATCAGCCCCCCGTCCGCCCGGTGCCTGGATGGTCATCCGCGGCGATGGCCAGGTGATCGGCTCGGTCTCGGGTGGCTGTATCGAAGACGACCTTATCCAGCGCATCCTGGCCGGCGAATTTGCCGGCCAGACGATGCCGCGCATCGTGCGCTACGGGGTCAGCGCCGACGAAGCCCATCGCTTTGGCCTGCCTTGCGGTGGAACGCTGGAACTCGTGCTGGAACCCGCCCCCGAACAGGCCCTGCTGACCGATCTGGCCGAGCGCCTGACGGCCGGACAACTGGCCCTGCGCTGTGTTGACCTGGGCAGCGGCTGCGTCACGATCAGCCCTGGCAGTGCAACCGACAGCCTGGAGTGGGACGGTCAAAAACTGAGCACGCCGCATGGCCCGGCCTGGCGATTGCTGATCATCGGTGCCGGACAGATTTCGCACTATCTGGCCACGATGGCGCTGGCTCTTGGCTATCGGGTATATATCTGCGACCCGCGCAGTGAATACGCCGGCACCTGGCAAGTTCCCGGCACACACTACGTTGCCGGCATGCCGGACGACGCCGTGATCGAACTCAACCTGGACCCGCGCAGTGCGGTCGTCGCCCTCACCCACGACCCCAAACTCGACGACATGGCCTTGCTGGAGGCGCTGAAATCACCGGCCTTCTACGTCGGTGCTCTGGGCTCGCATGCCAACAATGACAAACGACGGGCAAGGCTCCTTGAATATTTCGACCTTTCCGCCTCGGAAGTCGACCGCTTGCACGGACCGGTGGGTTTGCCCATCGGCAGCCGGACCCCGCCGGAAATAGCGGTATCCATCCTGGCTGAAATGACGTCGGAGAAAAACGGAGTGTGCGCCCGTCCGCGCATTGTGATCAACGACCCTCACGCCTGCCACATCCCGTGAGCCCGGTGACCGGATTGCTGCTCGCCGCAGGCATGAGCCGGCGCTTTGGCAGCGACAAGCGCCAGCATTCCCTGCCGGACGGCACGCCGATGGCACTGGCGGCGGCACGTCGCCTGCACGCGGTTTGCCCGAACAGCATCGCGATTATTCGCCCCGATGATGATCAACTTGCGACGCAATTCAGAGAGGCCGGTTTGGCCGTGGTCGTTTGCCCGACAGCGGCTGGTGGCATGGGGCACAGCCTGGCAGCCGGCGTCGCCGCATCACAGCAGGCCGCCGGCTGGCTGATTGCGCTGGCCGACATGCCGGCAATTGCACTCGACAGTTACGCCGCCGTATTGCAGGCATTACAGGCCGGCGCCCCCCTCGCCCGGACAAGCCACGCCGGTCGACCGGGCCATCCGGTCGGATTTTCCGCCCGCTTCCGCAACGATCTGCTCGCCTTGCAGGGCGATCACGGCGGCAAGACCATCATCGACGCTCAGCGCGCCCTGCTGACGCTTTGCCCGGTCAACGACCCCGGCGTTCTGCTCGATATCGACTCACCGCTCGACGCGACACACCGCCTGATCAAGGGCTCGATCTGAACCGAGCGCCTCCGGGCAACAATCAATGACTTAGTAACGCACGCCGGCCGGCGGGGTGAACGCGTCGATGGCATGCAGATAGGCCGCGCGGGAAAAGTCGCTGGGATCAGGCAGATTCTGCTGGCTCATCGCACCTTGCAACTGACGAACCGACTCATATTCGTTGGCTTCAAGCCACAAGCGCATGCCGCGCAAAATATCGGCCAGCGCCTGCGGACCGCGCTGCAACAAGGCACTGGCCAGATGTACGACATCCGCACCGGCCAGCAGCATTTTCAATGCATCCTCGGCGCAGTGCACGCCCCCCGTCGCCGCCAATGTCAGCCGGGTCCGGCCACGCAAAATGGCAATCCAGCGCATGGTCAGCAGCACATCGGCCGAACTCGACAGCGTGACGCGGTCGACCACCGTCAAAGAGGCTAAATCGATATCCGGCTGGAAAAAGCGGTTGAATAACGACACGCCGGCTGCGCCAGCTTTTTCAACCGCCTGCACGAAATGCGGCAGCGATGAGAAAAAGGGCGAAAGTTTCATCGTGACCGGAATGGTGACCACCGATTTCAGCTCCTGCAGCAATGAAATGTAGTGATCCTCCAGCGCCTCGCCGGAAACCTTGGGGTCCCCCGGCATATACCAGGCATTCAGCTCAAGTGCATCGGCACCGGCCGCCTGCATTTCCTTGCCCAGCTCGACCCAGCCGCTGAGCGACGAGCCATTGAGGCTGGCAATCACCGGAATGGCCAGGCGCGACTTGAGCGTCTGGATCTGTTCGAGATAGGCATCGAGCCTGCTCTGGTAATCACGGGCATAGGGCAAGTGGCCTGCCGCCTCGCCGAACGAATCCGGGTTGATCAGAAAGCGATCGATCATCCGCTCATCGTTGCGCACATCTTCCTCGAACAAGGAATGCATGACGATGGCGGCCGCACCGACGTCCTCCAGATGCAGCATGGCATCGAGCCGGTGGCTGAGCGGCGTCGACGACGGAACCAGGGGATTTTTCAGTTTCAAGCCAAGATAATGGGTCGACAGATCAGACATGCTACGCTCCCTGGTCATCGGCGTCGGCCGCCGCTTGTGATTCGATCGCTGTTTCCGGCAAGGCCAGTCCGGCCAGTTCGACATATTCCTGATGGCGCACGCGAGCGTTCTGCCCGGCCATGTCCATGAAGCGCGAAGCGGCTTCCGGATGCTGCCGTTCAAGCACGGTGAAACGTGCCTCGTTACGGGCAAAATCGCGGTACGGCACGCTCGGCGCGGCGCTATCGACCGACAGCGGATTGGCGCCCTGCTCGCGCCGACGCGGATCGTAGCGCAACAAGGGCCAGTGGCCGGATTTGACGGCCAGATCCTGCTGTCGGTGGTTGTGCGACATATCGACGCCATGCGCGATGCACGGGCTGTAGGCGATGATGATCGAGACGCCGGGATAACTTTCCGCATCGAGGAAAGCCTTCAGCGTATGACCATCCTTGGCGCCATACGCGACCTGGGCGACGAAAACGTTTTCGTAGTCCATCGCGATTTTGGCCAGATCCTTCTTGCGATTCGCCTTGCCGCCGGCGGCAAATTTGGCGACGGCCCCCAACGGCGTGGCCTTGGAATTCTGGCCGCCGGTGTTGGAATAAACCTCGGTATCGAGCACCAGGATATTGACGTTTTCGCCGGACGCCAGCACGTGGTCAAGGCCCCCAAAGCCGATGTCGTAAGCCCAGCCGTCACCGCCGATGATCCACACACTGCGCCTGACCAGGTACTCGGCCAGCGCAGCCAGCGACGTGGCCGCCGGTGTGGCCAGCCGGCCAAGCCTGGTGTGCAGTTCAGCCACCCGCTCGCGCTGTTCGTGAATGCCGGCCTCGCTACCTTGGTCGGCATCGAGCAAGGCAGCGACCAGTTCCGCACCGACATCCTGAGCCAGGGCACGCAACTGCGTCCGTGCAGCCTCCGCCAGTTGATCGGTTGCCAGGCGCATGCCCAGGCCGAATTCGGCATTGTCTTCGAACAGCGAGTTGTTCCAGGCCGGGCCGCGGCCATGGACATCGGTGGTGTACGGCGTGGTCGGCAGGTTGCCACCGTAGATCGACGAACAGCCGGTGGCATTGGCAACCAGCATGCGGTCGCCGAACAACTGCGTGGCGAGGCGGATGTAAGGCGTTTCGCCGCAGCCGACGCAGGCCCCGGAAAACTCAAAAAACGGCTGGAGCAAGGCGGCACCCGGCACGGTACCGCGCTTGACGATGCGCCGGTCGTAATCGGGCAGCGTGAGGAAGAAATCCCAGTTCCCGGCTTCCTGCCCACGCAACGGCGGCTGATCGGCCATGTTCAGCGCCTTGCGCGAAACATTCGATTTGTCGCGAATCGGACAGACCTCAACGCACAGCGTGCAGCCGGTGCAATCCTCCGGGGCAACCTGATAGCTCATCTGCCAGCCGGCCGGGTAATCCTTGCTGCGCACCGGCATGCGCTTGAAACTGGCCGGTGCGGCGGCAAGCGCATCGCCGGGGAAAACCTTGGCACGGATCGCCGAGTGCGGACAAACGAAAACGCACTTGCCGCACTGGGTGCACAAGTCCGTTTCGAGGACCGGAATCTGCAAAGCCAGATTGCGTTTTTCGTATTTTGCCGTACCGGTTGGCCAGGTGCCATCGGCAGGAAAGAACGAAACCGGCAGGCTGTCGCCCTTGCCGGCGATCAGCGGCAAGGTCAGCCGACGAACGAAGTCGCTGGCCTGTCGCCCGGCACCTTCGACGACTGCCGCGGTCGACACCGCCTGCCCGGCAAAATCCACCTGATGCAGGCAGGCCACGGTCTGGTCGATCGCCCGACAGTTCAATTCGGCAATACGCCGCCCCTTGCGGCCATAGGTTTTTTCAACCGCATGCTTGATCGCCGCAATCGCACTTTCCTGCGGCAAAATTCCGGAAATGGCGAAAAAACAGGTCTGCATCACGGTATTGATCCGTCGCCCCATGTCGGCGTCGAGCGCCACCTGATAGGCATCGATGACGTAGAACCGGATATTTTTGGCCAGCATCTGGCGCTGCATTGCCGGCGGCAGCGATGCCCACACTTTGTCGGCCGGCAAATGTGTGTTGAGCAGGAAAACCGCGCCCGGCGCAGCATGCACCAGCAAGTCGTGGGTTTCGAGGAAAATCGGCTGGTGGCAGGCGACGAATTTCGCATCGCCCTCGCCGGTCAGGTAGGCCGAGCGAATCGGCTGCGGGCCGAAACGCAGGTGCGACACGGTCATTGCGCCAGACTTCTTCGAGTCATAAACGAAATAACCTTGGGCATACAGCTCGGTTTCGTCACCGATGATCTTGATCGAATTCTTGTTGGCCGAGACCGTGCCGTCCGAACCCAGGCCATAGAACACCGCGGCAAAGGTTTCATGCGCAGCCTGGGTGCGGAAAGCCGGATCGAAAGGCAACGACAAAGCGCTCTGGTCGTCGTGGATGCCAACGGTAAAACGGCGCTTGAGCGGGGCTGTCGCGGTCAACGCGGTAAAAACCGACAAAACCATGGCCGGATTGAATTCCTTGGAGCCCAGGCCGTAGCGCCCGCCGATCACCTTCGGCATGGCGGCGAAACGCGGCGCGTCGTTGGCCATGTCCTCGGCCAGCGCAACCAGCACATCCTTGTACAGCGGCTCGCCCTCGGCCCCCGGCTCCTTGCAACGGTCGAGCACGGCAATCTGCCGCGTCGTCGCCGGCAGCGCAGCGAGCAAGGCGGCCGGCGCCCAGGGGCGGAACAGGCGGACCTTGAGCAGGCCGACCTTCTCACCCTGTCGATTCAGGTGTTCAACGGTTTCCTGCACCGTTTCGGCCCCCGAGCCGATCAGGATGATGACGCGCTCGGCATCCGGCGCACCGACATAATCGAACAGCTTGTAATGACGGCCGGTCAGTTCGCCGAAGCGCGCCATCGCCGCCTGGACGACATCCGGGAAAGCATCGAACCACGGGTTCTGTGCCTCGCGGGCCTGGAAGAATACGTCCGGATTCTGCGATGTCCCGCGCAATACCGGATGCTCCGGCGACAACGCCCGGCTGCGCAAGGCGACGATCTGTTCCTGCGGCAGCATTTTGCGCAAAACCGCATCGTCGACCGTGGCAATCTTGGCGACTTCATGCGAGGTGCGGAATCCGTCGAAAAAATGCAGCACCGGAATACGCCCGGCCAGCGTCGCCGCCGTGGCAATCACCGCCATGTCGTGCGCTTCCTGGACCGAATTGGAGGCAAGCAGCGCAAAGCCGGTCGCGCGCGTGGACATCACGTCGGAGTGGTCGCCGAAAATAGACAGCGCATGCGTCGCAATGGCGCGGGCCGCGACGTGAAAAACGGTCGGCGTCAGTTCCCCGGCGATCTTGTACATATTGGGGATCATCAACAGCAGCCCCTGCGAGGCGGTGAAGGTCGTGGCCAGCGCACCGGCCTGCAGGGCGCCATGTACCGTGCCGGCGGCGCCGCCTTCGGACTGCAGTTCAACGACGCGGGGAACGCTGCCCCAGATGTTCGGTTTGCCCTGCGCCGCCCATTCGTCGGACAGTTCGCCCATGCCGGACGAGGGGGTGATCGGATAGATGGCGATCACTTCGGACACGCGGAATGCCACGTGTGCAACGGCTTCGTTGCCATCGATGGTAAGCATCTGATTCATGTGCTGTTCCCTGTTTTTGTCTGCATCTGCTCTCCGGCAGGCAGAAAAACGAACTCCGGGATAAATCGGAGTCGCCGATTGCTGCATTGCAACAATCTCATTCTACGCCGAAATGACAAAAAAATATGCGCTATCCGGGCCGCATCAAATCCAGAAAAACTGAGAAAACAGGCCACTCACGCAAGCTCTCAGTCAGCGCGGCAAAACGCCTTTGTCGAAACAGGCGGTTTTTGCCATCAGATACTCGTCGACCGCAGCACGTTGCATCGGTCGCGAAAAATAATAGCCTTGGAATTCATTGCACCCGCAAAGTGTCAGGATGTCGCGCTCGGCAGCCGTTTCGACGCCTTCGGCCACGATGTGCAAATCGAGGCTTTTACCGAGAAAAATGATTGCGTGCGGAATGGCCATCACCGCCCCACCTTGATCGCAGCCCGAGACAAAGGAGCGATCGATTTTCAGGGTATCGATCGGCAAGCGTTGCAGGTAGCTCAAGGAGGAATAGCCGGTGCCGAAATCGTCGACCGCAATCCTCACGCCCAGCGCCTTGATCGAGCGCAGCACACGAATGGTGTGCTCGACATCGCCCATGATCATGCTTTCCGTAATTTCCAGCTCCAGGCATTCGGGGGGCAGTCCCGAAACGCTCAGGGCATCGGCTACCAAGGCGACCAAGCCGGGCTCCTTGAGCTGCCGGGCTGAAAGATTGACCGCCACACTCAAGGCCCGGCCCTCAATCAGCGGCCAACTGGCTGCCGTGCGACAGGCGGCGTACAGGACCTGCTCGCCAATCGCCAAAATCTGCCCGGTTTCCTCGGCCAGCGGGATGAACCGGTCCGGCGTGACCAGTCCCTGGCCGGCACTATTCCAGCGGACCAATGCCTCGAATCCCTGAACACTGCCCAGGCTATCGACCTTCGGCTGATAAACCACGGTCAGTTCGTTATGCTCGATGGCGGCCCGCAATGCGGTTTCAAGGGCAAAACGCTCTTGTGCCGCGAGATTGAGGTCCCGGGTATAGAAACAGTATTGCCCCTTGCCGCTCTCCTTGGCGTGATACATCGCCACATCGGCGATCCGCAGCAAGCCATCCAGATCCGTCGCGTCATCGGGATAAACGCTGACGCCGATACTGCAACTCATGCGCAAGGCGTGCCCTTCAAGCATCAGCGGCGCCTGGACCGCATCGAGGACACGTTCGAGCAAATGTACCGTATCTTCGCGTACGGCCTGCTCGCCCATGATCAAGACAAACTCATCGCCCCCGTAGCGGGCTACGGTATCGACACCGCGCAGGGCTGTCCGCAAGCGATGGGCAATTTCGATCAGCAACTGGTCGCCAACCGCGTGTCCCAGGCTGTCGTTGATGACTTTGAAATTATCGAGATCAACAAAGGCCAAAGCCACTTTGCCACCCTGCCGCTCTCCGGCCAGAATCGCCTGACTCAACCGATCCTCAAGCAAATTGCGGTTAGGCAGCGCGGTCAGTGGATCGTGCGTCGCCTGATGCTGCAGGACGGATTGGTAGCGATGCCGCTCGGTAATATCCTCCACCGTTCCTTCGTAGTAAGACAAGCTTCCATCGGCAGCGAAGACGGCATGGGCATTTTCTGAAATCCAGATCCTCCGGCCATCGCGACACAATATTTCCGACTCGAAATCAATCACCCGCCCATCGCGCTGGATCATGCACTTGAACTCGTCGCGCCGCCGGGTATCGATATACAAACCGGTCGAAATATCGGCCAGGCTACTGATCAAATCTTCCGGCGTGGGGTAGCGATAAAGGGTTGCCAGTGCCTGGTTGGCGGCCAGGTAGCGCCCGCTCTCGGTGGTTTGAAACATGCCGACTACCGAGTTTTCAAAAATGCTGCGGTAGCGCAACTCCGTTTCAGCCAGCTGGAGATGCGCCAGCACCCGATCGGTAATATCTTCCAGATAAGCTTCGAGAATACGTTCTCCAGCTTCACCGGTAATGCCAACGCCGCGCTCAAGCACCCATTTTTCTTCGCCGTCACGACAAATGATCCGGTACTCAATCCGATAGCGCGAGCTTGTCTCCAAAGCAGCCATGATCGTTCCACGAACAATCGAACGATCCTCGGGGTGGGTCAAGGTCTCAAGCGAACAAAGCCGCTCCTGAATCAGTTCGTTGGCGCGGTATCCGGTGAGTTCACGGCAACCGGGACTGACCGACAGCAGGGTCCATGCCTCATCCACCCGGCAACGGAAAAGCATGCCGTCGAGTTGGGCAAACAGGGCGGCCATCTCCGGCACATCATCAACATCATCCTGGCATCCCGGACGACAGAGCACAGTACGCGACAAGGCCTTGAAAAAGCCGGCCTCAGACACGCTGCAACAAGACTGATTGCTGAACACCTTGCCTCCGGAGTGACGCCTGGGTTATCTGGGTGCCGCACTCGTCAATCCACGAGAACACGCTATCGATCGCCGCAGTGGCGAGCGCGAAATACGCCGGGGCGGGCAGCGAAATGCGGGAACTGAGCAGCATCTGGGTACGTACGACACGCGCCATTTCCTGAACGGCAACCTTTGCCTGCTCGGCCTTGCGCCCCTGTCCACCGGCTTCTGCCGCCTGGCTGAGCAAAGCCTCGGCACGCGCGATCAGAAACATCAGACGCACACGAGCGACGGCAGAGCATCCCTGCTTGGCCGCAACACTGGTACCCAGCGCTCGTGCCTGCCCCAGGCATTCGGTCAATGCCGGCAAACGGCTGGCGTAATTGCGTACCAAGCCACGCTCGCACTTTTGACCCAGTACCAGTTCGACCCGGGACTCCCCCAGCGCGCCCAGCCACTTGAGCAGTTGATCGACCAGAAAACTGTGCTGGGCAATGCTTTGCTCAACCGACAGACCACGCAGCATGTCGCGCATTTTTGTCCAGTTGAATTGAAACAAGGAGAGCTCGTTCAATGTCAGGCAAGGATGCGCCCGCCGCCCCTCTTCGCGCGCGGCATCCCGCAGCAAGGGAATCAGCTGTTCAATTTCGCGCGCCTTTGCATCAAGCCGTGGTTTGAAGCTCTGGTCACCGGCCAGCCAGGCCGAACTCATGCCCCGATGTTGTTGGATACCCGCAATCAGGGCCAGCAGGGAACGACAGGCGGCCAGGGTCTGCTCGATCGATTGACCGCTGCTCAGCCGATTGCGCTGGCGATAAATCATGAAGGAGATCAGCGCGAGGAGCAGCGCCACAATCAGCATTGAGTACAGGATCAGATCCATGGCAGGCTCACTCGTAGTGGTATTTTTTCAAGGCCGCATTGAGCAAGACCGCCAATTCGCTCAAGTAGCGGGACAGTTCGCTATTCGAGCGAACCAGGCATTCATTGGCATCCGCCAGGGTGGCTACCTGTTCGATGTCGCGCACCACGTTTTTCCCAGCCTCGCTTTGCTCACGACTGGCCGCCGCAATATCGTTGATCAGCGCCAAGGTCTGCCGGGCATTGCTTTCAACGCGATGTAGATCATCGACCGCCTCCCCGGCGTCGTGCAGGCTCGATGCCGCACGGACGCTTGTTTCAGCCATTGAATGAATCATTTCATCGACATCGAGCCGCATGCCACCGATGCGCTGTCCAATATCCCTGGTCGCATTACTCGTCCGTTCAGCCAGCTTGCGCACCTCGTCGGCCACAACGGCAAACCCACGGCCCTGCTCACCGGCACGGGCCGCCTCGATCGCCGCATTAAGTGCCAGAAGATTTGTCTGGGCGGCAATCTCGGCAATCAACTCAACAATGGCATCGACTTCACGCGAGCGCTGACCAAGACGCGCGGCACTATCCGAAGTTTGACGGACATTGGCCGTCAAATTATCAAGACTGGATGCCAGGGCGTTGACCCGGTCCACACCGGCAAACGCCATTTCGCCAGAAGCTTGCGCGGCGCCGGCAGCAACCTGCGCCCGGTCGCGGGTCGTTCCGAGACTGACAGTCAGCTGTGCCAGGGTGGCCGATGAAGACAGCGTAATGTCACGCTGCTGGCGAACACCATCGTTGCCACCATTGGCATTGACGCTGCTCTCAGCCGCCACACTGGATATTTCCTGTGCCATGCGCGAGAAAGTGAGAAAAAGTTCGCACAAAGAACGCGCCGTGCCATTCAGTCGCTCAGCCAGCGAACCAAGAGCCCCGGCCGATGCAGGATCGATCCGCCCAACCAGTCGACCGGATGAAAGCTCAAGGGCGAAGCGATCGATCGACAGCAACCCCACCCGTAGGCCACGATGCAGCTTGACCAACACGAAAAGCGAGACAAGCAGCAAGCCGATGCCCAACCACTGGATATTCCCACTATCACGCAGGCACAGACTGCCAGCCACAGCCAGCCCCCAGGCCAGCGCCTGATGAAGGGACAGTGTCTTGATACAGGCACGGACTCCAGCCATCACATCATCGTTTGCTTGATCGGTCACAAAGCACTCACACAGTCACGAAATTGTGACCATATAAGCAACTCCCTTGCCAGATTGTTAAATAACAACCAAGCCATTGAAACAAATACACAAATCAATTCAAGGAAAAGAAACAACCTGCCTGCAAACGCTTGCTCGCCCAATGAAATGCACTGCGCGGCACCAATCAGGTGCGATCCGATGCCCAAGACAAGCGGGCTGCAATAAAGGACTGGCGTAACAGCTATAATTGCGTTTTTGCTACGTATCACGAGAACAGATCATGGAAGCCGAACACATCAACAGTATCTCCAACAAGCTCGACGATCTGGCGCAGCGCGCCGCCGAGCTGCGGAGGTATCTTTGACTACGATCACAAACGCGAACGCCTGACCCTCCTGAACAAGGAGATGGAAGATCCCAAGATCTGGGACGATCCGAAATACGCTCAGGAACTGGGCAAGGAAAAGAAAACGCTGGAAGACATTGTGCTCGTCCTCGAAGCCGTCGATAACGGTGTGGGCGATGGCCGCGAATTGTTCGCCATGGGCAAGGAAGACGGTGATGACGACACCCTGCTCGCCGTCGAAGCCGACAACGCCGAACTGGAAACCAAGCTCGCCGCCCTCGAATTCCGCCGCATGTTCAACAACCCGTCCGACCCGATGCCCTGCTTCCTGGAAATCCAGGCCGGAGCCGGCGGTACCGAAGCCCAGGACTGGGCCTCGATGCTGTTGCGCATGTATCTGAAATATGGCGAAAAGAAGGGGTTCACCGTCGAGGTCATGGAAGAGTCGGAAGGCGATGTCGCCGGCCTGAAGAGCGCCACCGTCAAGTTCACCGGCGACTACGCCTACGGCACGCTGCGCACCGAGACCGGCATCCACCGCCTGGTCCGCAAGTCGCCGTTCGACTCCAACGCCCGCCGCCACACCAGCTTCACCTCCGTATTCGTGTTCCCGGAAGTCGACGACTCGATCGAGATCAACATCAACCCGGCCGACGTGCGTACCGATACCTACCGCGCTTCCGGCGCCGGCGGCCAGCACATCAACAAGACCGACTCCGCCGTCCGCCTGACCCACGTGCCGACCGGCATCGTCGTCCAGTGCCAGAACGACCGTTCACAGCACCGCAACCGCGACGAAGCCTGGCAGATGCTGCGCGCCCGCATCTACGAGTTCGAACTGCGCAAGCAGCAGGCCGAACAGCAGAAGCTCGAAGACGCCAAGTCCGATATCGGCTGGGGCCACCAGATCCGCTCCTACGTGCTCGACCAGAGCCGCATCAAGGATCTGCGCACCAACCACGAAACCGGCAACACCCAAGCCGTGCTCGATGGCGATCTCGACCCCTTCATCGAGGCCAGCCTCAAGCAGGGCGTGTGATCGACAACCTGTTTGCCGGATTGCCGTCGACCGCTGCGGTCGACGAGCAATTCAGCGAACTTTTGCGCACCCCGGCGTTGCGCATCGAACACATTGTTTCAAATGGCCAGAGCAGCCCGCCCGGTTTCTGGTACGACCAGCCCGAAGGCGAATGGGTTTTGTTGCTGCAGGGCGAAGCCCGCCTGCGCCTGGCCGATGAGCCACAGGCACGGCACTTGAGGGCGGGAGATTTCATCAATCTCGCCCCGCACTGCCGGCACCGGGTGGATTGGACACCACCAGACCAGACCACTATCTGGCTGGCGATTTACTACAACAGCACTCAAGCTGGCTGAAATTTGCCGAGCGACAACCAGCGCAAAATGGTTTCGTAAAATTCGCCGGGCTTGATCGGCTTGGTCACGAAATCGTTCATGCCGGCATCGAAACAACGCAGACGATCCTCCGAAAAGGCATTGGCCGTCATCGCGATGATCGGGACTTCAAGGCAGGTGGGCAAAGTCCGCAGATGGCGGGTTGCTTCAAGACCGTCCATGTTCGGCATCTGCATGTCCATCAGGATCAGGTCGTAATCCTTTTGCCCGGCCTGGGCGATTGCCGCAAGGCCATCCTCCGCCACGTCGATTGAAAACCCGAAATCGGCCAGCAGTTCGAGGGCAACTTCACGGTTGATGAAATCATCCTCGACAACCAGCAACCTGGCCCCCTGGTAACGCTGCATCAGCACACGCTCGGCCCCGCCGGGCTGAGTGTTTTCAAGCAACGACCCCAAGCCCTGGCCGCGCTTCAGGCGGGCGGTAAACCAGAACGTGCTGCCTTGCCCGAGCACGCTGGCAACGCCCGCTTCGCCCCCCATCAACTGGGCCAGTTGGCGGGTAATGGCCAAGCCCAGTCCGGTGCCACCGAATTTCCGGGTCGTCGAACTGTCCGCCTGCTGAAAAGCATCAAAAATATGCTCAAGCTGTGCCTTTTCAATGCCGATGCCGGTATCGCCAACCTCAAAGCGCACCGTCATGCCGTCCTCGGTTTCGTGCTCGATCCGGGTACGCAAACTGATCATGCCCTGTTCGGTAAATTTCACCGCATTCGAGACATAGTTGAGCAGCGCCTGGGTCAAGCGGGTCGGATCGCCCATCAAGTGCTTGGGCAAAGGCTCACTCTCGACATGCAGACGCACCCCCTTGGCGGCCGCACGTTCATAAACCATTGAAGCCACATTGCTGGCGATACTGCCGATTGAGACCGGAATCGATTCCAGCCCCAGTTTGCCAGCCTCGATCTTGGAAAGATCGAGCACGTCGCTGATGATGCCGAGCAGATGCTGGCCGGCACTGTCGATCTTGTCGACCCGGTCAGCCTGTTCGGCAGACAGGCCGTGTCGTTTCAGGATATGGGCCATACCGATGATGGCATTGAGCGGCGTACGGATTTCATGACTCATGTTGGCCAGGAACTCGGCCTTCATCCGCCCCGCTCGCTCGGCAGCTTCCTTGGCCTGTGTCAGGTAGGCGGCCAGTTCAAGTTCCTTGCTGATATCACGAGTCAGCAAGGCAAACTGGCGGGCACCGTTGGCCGCTTCGATTTCCAGCGAGGACAATTCGATCGGCAGGGTTTTGCCATCACCGCAACGAACCGTCAGTCGCAACTTGTTCAAGTGCCCCACATCGAGCAGTTGCCGCAACAACTGGTCGGCAATGGCCACCCCATCCCGATCTTCAATCAAGCGCGCCAGCGGCATGCCGCCATCGTGCACTTCCGGCCAGACGAACATGCCCGACGCATTGGCATCCATCGACTGGATCAAGCCCTGCTCGTCAATCACCGTCACGCCCAATGCCGTCGCTTCGAGCAGATGCTGGCTACGCTCGGTGGCACGCTTGCGGGATAGCAGGTTATGCAGGCGGGCGCGTAATTCGGGAGGCGAAATCGGTTTCAGGACATAATCGTCAATCCCGAGGTGAAACAGCTCAATCCGCCGTGCCGGATTGTCAAAAGCGGTCACGGCCAGAATCGACGTGCCGCCGCGCGGCATGGCCAGACGGCGGATACGGTTGATCAAGCGGGCGCCGGTCATGTGGCCGCCAAGACAGATATCGCACAGGACCAGATCGTATTCGTTTTGCTGGAAAGCAAGCCAGGCTTCATCGGCCGATGAATAGGCATCGACAATCATGCCCCAGTCGCGCAATTGGGTATCGAGGTATTCGCGCTGGTCGCGGGCATCCTCGACATAAAGTACACGACAGCGCATAGGCTGGTGCACTTCCAGGAAATGTCGCATGAAGGTAATCAGCTCATCGACATCCTGCTTGCGGAACAACTCGGTAACACCGGCAAGCATGGCTTCCTGGGCCAATTCGGCACTGGGGCTGGCTGTCAGCAAGACGATAGGTTCAACCGGCGCCTGCCCGGATTCGCGCAACTGGCGTGCCAGCTCGACTCCACCACCATCGGACAGTTGCCAGGAAAGAATGTAAAACTGGAAATCCAGTGTCGCAGCCTGCTTCAGGGCAGCCTCGACCGAAGCGGCAAAAACCAGATTGATCCCGCGGTAGCGACCCAGTGCCTGTTGCACGATATCGCGGTACAGCGGTGTGTTGTCGACCAGAAGAATATTCACTGCGCGGCCCCCCGCCACGAATTCGTCACAATATAGCACTCAAACATGCCCCTTCGCCGCAATCCTTTTGCATAAATGACGACCAACGCTTGTCGCTTGAAGGCAAAATCGGCGAAAATTCAGGGTTTTACGCGGTCGACCGCAGCAACCCCCATTTTCCAAGGATTCTTCATGTCCAACGCCGAACAGCAAGCCCCGGTCCAGCAAGACGAAAACCAGCTCATCGCCGAGCGTCGCGCCAAGCTGGCCGAATGGCGCAAGACCGGTCAAGCCTTCCCGAACGATTTCCAGCGTGAAAATACCGCTGCCAAATTGCACGAGGGTTACGACGAGAAAACGGCTGAAGAACTCGAAGGCATGCCGGTCGAAGTCAAGGTTGGCGGCCGCATGATGCTCAAGCGCGTCATGGGCAAGGCCTCGTTTGCCACGCTGCAGGACGTTTCCGGCCGCATCCAGATTTACGTCGCACGCGACAAGGTCGGCGAAGAAGCCTACGCGGCCTTCAAGGGCTGGGACTTGGGCGACATCCTCGGTGTCGTCGGTACGCTGATGAAGACCAAGACCGGCGAACTATCGATCCAGGCCGCCGAGATCCGCCTGCTGACCAAGTCGCTGCGCCCGCTGCCGGACAAATTCCACGGTCTGTCCGACCAGGAACTGAAGTACCGCCAGCGTTATGTCGACCTGATCATGAACGAGGAAACGCGCTTCACCTTCCGCGCCCGTTCGGCCATCGTTTCGTCGATCCGCAACTACATGACCGGCCACGGCTTCATGGAAGTCGAAACGCCGATGATGCACCCGATTCCCGGCGGTGCTGCGGCCAAGCCCTTCGTCACGCATCACAACGCACTCGACATGCAGCAGTTCCTGCGTATCGCGCCGGAGCTCTACCTCAAGCGCCTGGTGGTCGGCGGTTTCGAGAAGGTCTTCGAAATCAACCGCAACTTCCGCAACGAAGGTCTCTCGCCGCGCCACAATCCTGAATTCACGATGATGGAGTTCTACGAAGCGTATGCGAACTACCACACGCTGATGGACTTCACCGAAGGCCTGCTGCGCCACGCCGCACGCGAAGCGCTGGGCAAGGAAGTCTTCGTTTACCAGGGCCGCGAACTGGACCTCTCCAAGCCTTTCCATCGCCTGACCATCAACCAGGCGATCCAGCGCGAACAGCCGTCCTTTACCGACGAACAACTGGCCGACGCCGACTTCCTCAAGACCAAGATCAATGCCTTCGGCGAGAAGGTCAAGCCGGGCGGTCTGGGCAGCCTGCAACTGCAGTTGTTCGAAGCCTGTGCCGAAGCCCAGTGCTGGGAACCGACCTTCATCATCGACTATCCGGTCGAAGTCTCGCCGCTGGCGCGTGCTTCCGACAGCAATCCGGAAATCACCGAACGCTTCGAGCTGTTCATCGTCGGCCGCGAGATCGCCAACGGCTTCTCCGAGCTGAACGATGCCGAAGATCAGGCCGCCCGCTTCCAGGAACAGATGAAAGCCAAGGATGCCGGCGATGAAGAAGCGATGTACTACGACGCCGACTTCATCCGCGCCCTCGAATACGGCCTGCCGCCGACCGGTGGCTGCGGCATCGGTATCGATCGCCTGATCATGTTGCTGACCGACAGCCCGGCGATCCGCGACGTGATCCTCTTCCCGTCGATGCGTCCGGAATGATACGTGGCTGCGCTTGGCGATACGGCGTTACAAACGACCTTGCGTAGCACTGCTGTGCTGCGGTCGCTTGCGCCTTGTCTCGCCTGCGCTCGCTTACGTATCGGGCTTCTATGAACGAAAACCCTCAAGCCCTCGAAGCCGCCGCCCGGACGGCTTTGACGACCCACCATAGCCGCGCCCTCGTTTTCGAATTCGAGGGACAGCGTTATGTCGTCAAGAAATTGGCCGAGAAGCCGCGCAAGCTGATTCAGACGCTATTCATGCGCTGGCTGGTCAAGCGGCTGACCGGCCAGCCGCTGCCCATGCGGACGCTGGCGCTGTCGCAAGCGGCAAATGGCATGGACTTCGAGGCACGCCGTCTGCAATCGCTGGCAGCAGCGGGCATTCGCGTGCCACGCGTGGCCCTGGTCACCCCTGAATTTTTCGTCCTTGAATTTTGCGGCACGGTCATCGCCACCCTGCTTGAACAATGGACGATGGAAACATGGCGCAGCGAACTGGGCCGCCAGGCCACCGAGCTTGGTCAATTCCACAAAGCCGGCCAATGGCATGGCGGTGCCCAGATCAAGAACATCACGCTGCAGGATGGCCTGAGCTACCGCATCGACTTTGAAGAGAATTTCGGCGAATTCCTGCCGTTGACCGTGGCACAAGCTGCCGACCTCGTTCTTTTCCTTAACTCGATCTCGCTGGCCGGCCCGGTGGATGAAGCCGAATCCCGTCGCCTGCTGCCCGAATTGCTTGGCCGTTATTTCGCAGCCAATCCCGACCCGGAGATCAAGCAAGTCATCCGCCGCGCCTTGCCGCTGCTGGGCACCTTGTCGGGCATCGCCGGCTGCTTCCAGCGCTGGTCGAAAAAAGGCATTCGTCGGGTACTGATCCTGGTCGACGTACTGCGTGGGATCGACTGAAATGCCGACATTACAATTGCAGGTCACCAACAACAGTGTGCAGGATCGACTCCTCCTCCGCGTTTCAACGCAGGATAACGAGGAATATCGCATCTACTTCACGCGGCGCTATCTGCGCGAACTATGGCCGCACCTGACCGCCATGCTGGCCGGGCATCTGGCCAACACAGCCACGCCCGTCACCTCGGTCGACACCAGCGAATCCGGCGAACAGATGAGCTTCGAGCAACCTTTTCGCGAAGATAACGTGAGCTATCCACTGGGCAAGGAACCGCTGCTCGCCAGCGAAGCCTTCCTGCGCGAAAACGGCGAAGGCGCCGCCTTGCTGACCATGGCCGAAGGCCGCGAACGCAGCTTCAAACTCAAGCTGACCGCCGGCATCCTGCAGGTACTGTGTTCGATGCTGCGCGCCGCCAGCGAGAAGGCCGACTGGAATCTGGCGCTCGATTACCACACCACCGTTTCGCAAAGCTCCCATCCCGGCAAATCCCTGCTGCATTAGTGACTCCGCTCCAACCTGCCCATTTCGAACTATCGTCTTACGACACGCCTTATTCGGCGGCTTACGACGATGTTTATCACTCCGCACTGGGCGGCCCGGCACAAGCCAGGCAGGTTTTCATCGCCGGCAACCAACTGCCGCAGCGCTGGCAAGGGCGCGACCGCTTTGTCATCCTGGAAACCGGCTTCGGCACCGGCCTGAATTTCCTCGCCACCTGGCAAGCCTGGCGCGATGATCCGCAACGTTGCCGCCGCCTGCATTTCGTTTCTTTCGAGAAACATCCCTTCCGGCTCGACGATCTTGCGACCATCCACCATTCGTGGCACGAGTTTGCCGATCTGGCCGATCAATTGCGCCGCCACTGGCCGGCGCTGGTACCCGGCACGCACCGCATTCATCTGGATGGCGACCAGGTCACGCTGACCCTGATTTTCGGCGATGCCGCACAGCAGATTCGCGCGGTCGACGCCTCGGTCGATGCCTTTTTTCTCGACGGCTTCTCGCCCCCGAAAAATCCCGAAATGTGGTCGCCGGAATTCTGCAAAGGCTTGTCGCGTCTTGCAGCACCGGGCGCTACGCTGGCCACCTGGAGCGTCGCCGGCCAGGTTCGCCAAGCCCTGAGCGACGCCGAATTCGAGGTCCGCAAACAAACCGGCTTCACCGGCAAGCGCCAGATGCTGGTCGGCCACCTGCGCTCACGCCGTCCCGACCGCTACCCATGCCCGACTGACCGTCGAGCCATTGTCATTGGTGCCGGCATCGCCGGCAGCACCACGGCACATCGGCTGGCTGCCGCCGGCTGGCAAGTCACCGTTCTGGAAAGCCGGGCCAGCCCCGGTGATGGCGCATCGGGCAATATTGCCGGGATGCTGCGCCCACTACCCAGCGCCGACGACAACCGACTCTCCCGCCTGACCCGCGCCGGTTATCTGGCAACCCGCGCCCTGCTCGCCCAACTGCCCGATGCCCGCTGGTCGCCCTGCGGCGTGCTGCACCTCGGACGCGAGTCCGAGCACGAGGCGGTCCAGCGACGTACGGTCGAAGCGCTCGGCTTCCCGGCTGAAGTGATCCAGTTCATTGAACGCGACGCAGCCAGCGAGAAGCTTGGCTGGCCAGTCGATACCGGCGGCTGGTGGTTTCCCGGTGGCGGTTGGGTCCAGCCGCCGTCACTCTGCGCCGCCGCGCTGGCCGCTTTCCCGGAGCGCATCATGCTGCGCTGCAATGCTGCGGTCGACCGTCTGAACAGGACAGAATCGACTTGGCAGGCACTCGCCGAGGATGGCGAAATACTTGCCGAGGCGCCGACTCTGGTCATGGCCAGCGGTGTCGCTGCGCCGCGCTTCAGCCAGTTTTCTTGGCTGCCGCAGGTTTCGGCGCGCGGCCAGGTCAGCCATCTGCCAGCCGGCACGACGCCCGGCCTCGATGTTGTGTTGACCAAGCTCGGCTACGCCATGCCCGAAGTTGATGGCGTTCAACTGGCCGGTGCAACGCTGTCCTACGACGATGAATTCAATGACGAACGGCCGACCGACCACCAGGAAAACCTGGCCCGCCTCAACCTGATGCTGCCCGGCTTTGCCGCCGGCATCGATCCGGCAACGCTGCATGGCCGCGTCGGTTTCCGGCCGATGTCGCCCGATCGTATGCCCATCGTCGGCCCGGTACCGCTGCCGGTGGCTGCCGGCAGCAATACCCGCCTGCACAACCTGGCGCGCCACCCCGGCCTGTGGTGTGTCCAGGGCTTCGGCGCGCGCGGCATCGTGTGGTCGGCCTTGATGGCCGATTTGCTGGTCAGTCAGATCGAAGGCGCACCGTTGCCGCTGGAAAATGATCTGGTCAATGCCGTCGATCCGGGTCGCTTCCTGATTCGCCCGGCACGCCGCAATGTTGCCGAATGACAAACGCCTTGATCGCCAACACGCTGCGGTCGACGCCTGCTAGACTTGCTTTTTTACCGACCTAAAACAAAGAGAGACCACGCATGAAGATCGAAACACTTGCCGTTCATGGCGGCTACTCACCGGACCCGACCACCAAGGCCGTGGCAGTGCCGATTTACCAGACCACGTCTTACGCTTTCGACAGCACCCAGCACGGTGCCGACCTGTTCGACCTGAAGGTCGCCGGCAACATTTACACCCGGATCATGAACCCGACGCAGGACGTGCTCGAAAAGCGCGTCGCCGCGATGGAAGGCGGCATTGCCGCGCTGGCCATGGCCTCCGGCATGGCGGCCATCACCGCCTCGATCCAGACGATCGCCGAAGCCGGTGACAACATCATCTCGTCAAGCACGCTGTACGGTGGCACCTACAACCTGTTTGCCCACACTTTCCCGCAGTACGGCATCGAAGTGCGCTTCGCCGATTTCAACGACCCGGCCGCCTTTGAAAAGCTGATCGACAGCAAGACCAAGGCCGTTTTCTGCGAATCCGTTGGCAACCCGCTGGGCAATGTCACCGACTTCGAAAAACTGGCTGAAATCGCCCACAAGCATGGCGTACCGGTCATCGTCGACAACACGGTGCCATCGCCCTACCTGTGCCGCCCGTTCGAGCACGGTGCCGACATCGTCGTGCATGCGCTGACCAAGTACCTCGGCGGCCACGGCAACAGCCTCGGCGGCATCATCGTCGATAGCGGCAAGTTCCCGTGGGCCGAGCATAAAGCCAAGTTCAAGCGCCTCAACGAGCCGGACGTCTCCTACCACGGCGTCGTCTATACCGAAGCACTCGGTGCCGCCGCCTACATCGGCCGCGCCCGCGTCGTGCCGCTGCGCAACATGGGCGCCGCGATCAGCCCGTTCAATGCCTTCCTGATCCTGCAAGGCATCGAAACCCTGGCTCTGCGCATGGACCGCATCTGCGAAAACTCGCTGAAGATCGCCAATTTCCTGAAGAGCCACCCGAAGGTCAGCTGGGTCAACTACGCCGGCCTGCCCGACCACAAGGACCATGCGCTGGTCCAGAAGTACATGGGCGGTCGCGCTTCCGGCATTCTCAACTTCGGCGTCAAGGGCACCAACTGCAGCGGTATCGAAGGTGGCGGCAAGTTCCAGGACGCGCTGAAACTGGTCACCCGCCTGGTCAATATCGGCGATTGCAAGACGCTGGCCTGCCATCCGGCATCGACCACGCACCGCCAGCTCTCGCCGGCTGAAATGGCCAAGGCCGGCGTGTCTGAAGACATGATCCGCTTGTCTGTCGGCATCGAGCACATCGACGACTTGATCGCCGATCTGGATCAGGCGCTGAACGCAGCCTGATCGCACGTTGCCCCGATCAAAAACCCGGCCTTGCGCCGGGTTTTTTCTGGCTGCAAATGCGGCTTATGCCTGCGTTCCTTCGATCCGTGCATTCCACTCGAGGATGAAGGGAACCAGTTGATCGGCCGGCAGCGGCCTGCTGTACAAGAATCCCTGAAACAGGTCGCACCCAAGGTTTTGCAGGTAATCGCGCTGAGCTGCGGTTTCTACGCCTTCGGCAACCAGATCAAGCCCCAGGCTGTGGGCCAGGACGATGGTGGCAGAACAGATCGCGGCATCTTCCCGGCTGGTATCGATGTCCTTGACGAACGTCCGGTCCAGCTTGAGGCGATGAATCGGCAGGTGCTTGAGATATGAGAGCGACGAATATCCTGTCCCGAAGTCGTCGACCGCAAGAACGATGCCCATATCCTTGAGTTGTTCGAGAATCGCGATCGTTGCCGCCGGATTCTGCATCGCCGTACTTTCGGTAATTTCAAGTTCCAGCTCTTCTGGCAGAAGGTCGTAGCAAGCCAGCGCGCCGCGCACGACGACCGGCAGATTGTCGTGACGAAGTTGCTGTGTCGACAGGTTGACCGCGACACGCATGTCGGTCACGCCAGCCTCCTTGAATTCCTTGAGACGGCGGCAGGCCTCCCAGAAAACCCAGTCGCCGAGCGGCTGGATCAGGCCGGTTTCTTCGGCAATCTGGATAAAGCGCGTCGGCGGAATGGGGCCTAATTCGGGGTGCGACCAACGGGCCAGTGCCTCCAGGCCGGTAATCTTTCCGCTGGAAAGGTGTATTTGCGGCTGGAAATAAAGCTCGAATTGCGAATCCTGATCGCAGTTGATGCCTTCCAGCGCGCTGCGCAGTGCATTTTCCAGCTTGAGCCGCTCATGCGCTGCGGCGTTCATGCTGGCGGCGAAGAACTTGAAATTGTTCCGCCCCTGTGCCTTGGCGTGATACATCGCCGAATCGGCATTCTTGATCAGCACATCCGGATCGCTGCCATCGATCGGATAAAGACTGACGCCTATGCTCGGCGTCGCATAGAGCGTGTATTCGTCGACCTGATAGGCATCGGCCAGGCTGCGCTGGATCTTGCTGGCGATTGCACCGACCGACATGGCGCTTTCAATGTCCTGCAGGACCACGATGAATTCATCGCCACCGAGACGGGCCACCGGGTCATTCGCCCGCACACAGTCCTTGAGACGCCGGCCAACCTGAACCAGCAGATGATCGCCGACATGGTGGCCAAGCGTATCGTTCACCTGCTTGAAATTATCCAGATCGATCAGCAGCACGCCAACCTGATGCTTCTCCCGCTGCGCATAGACCAGGGCATTCTGCAACTGGACTTCGAGGGCGGTGCGATTGAGCAAGCCGGTCAATGCATCGTGGTGAGCCAGATGAAACATCCGGTCGGCAACCTGCTTGCGCTCGGTAATATCCGAAAAACTGGCAATGTAGTTTTCAACTTCATGGGCTGCATTGCGCACCACCGAGATGGTCAGATGCTTCGGATAAGTTGAACCATCACGCCGCCGATCCCAGACCTCGCCCTGCCAGAAATCGTTTTTTTCAAGTGCCAGCCACATGTCGTAATAGACATCCGGCGAGGTTTGGCCGGAAGCCAGCACTCGCGGATTCTGACCAATCACATCGTGCGGTGCGTAGCCGGTCATGTGCGTAAAGGCCCGGTTGACCGCGATGATGCGGTTGGCGGCATCGGTGATGAACAATGCCTCATTGGCATACTCGAAGGCTCTGGCCTTCTGAAGCAGCTGGGAATCCGTCACATCACTCATGGGGCACGCCTCTCGGTCAGTACAACGCCACTTCAACTATGTCGATTCGTCACCCGGCATCCTTGCTGGTTGCCGCGGCGACGAATCGATTTTCTTCCTGCTCAGCCGTCGACCGCAACATCTTCCTCAGGCAGAGGTGGCTGCGGCCGGCTGATAACATATAGCACGACCGCGCAAGCACCGAGAAAACCCACCGTTGCCAATGCGCTGGGTACCCAGGTGTCAGCCAGGCCGCGCTCCCACCACAGCCAGATGAACAGGCCGAACGCCGGCAAGGCCAACGCGGCGCAGAACCCCGCCGTGGCCAATGCAACCTGCTGCCCAATATGTCGTTTCAATTCGCTCATTCAACTTCCTCTACCATCAACCAGATTGAGCGATTTTCGCGGACATCACTCGTTGAAAGACTCAGCGTTCCGCTCTGATAACCACTTGCCTGGCGGCCTGTGCCGCCCACTTCAATCCATTCGCCGAGTCGTCCGGAAAGCGTGGTCGACAGGCGCTGGGTGTTGATATTACCCCGACCTTGCGCCGCCACACTGTCCGATTGCTGGCTCAGTTCCAGCGTAACGCGCTCACCATTGAGCCGCGGCACAGCGTAGAAACCCCGGCTGACATCCTGATAGACGACACTGTCTGTCACCACCGCCCCGCCCGGCCCGACCACCATCTGGCGCATCGGAATGGCAAGGGACTGGCCCACTTGAATGAATGCCGGGCTGCCCTCGACCGTCTGCACCATCTGGCCGGCTTTTTCATCGCGCAGACTGCGCGTGTCCCAGACGCGGGCATCGGCCTGGCTGCGCCGCGTACTGCCAAGCACGATCTGGCCGCTGGCTTCGCCGCCCCGCGACTTGCCTTCACTTTCCCGATTCTGGCTGACCCGGATAATCAAACGCCGCGTCGGTGTATCGATTGCCGCCAGCACACGCTTGATATCCGCCCGGTTGCGCGGCGAAGTGCGCAGGAAAAGCTGGTTGTTCATGCCATTCAGCGTTCCGCCCGGCTCAACCAGCGGCAGCAAGGCCGGCAATACCTGGTCGAGCGTTTTATGACGCAGTTCGATAATTTCCACCTGTTGTGCCGCAACCAGCCCGGTCCACAAGGCAAAGACCAGGGGCAGTAGCGCGGTCGACAGCATTTTCAGCATGGATTTCATCGAGCCCTCCTCAGGCAGACGTAATATGCGGCAAAGCCAGGTACTCGCGGGAGTGCATCTCGGTCAGGCGGCTGACTGTCCGGGCGAACTCGCTGGCTTGCGTCCCTTCGGTGTACAGCAATTCAGGCGCACAGTCGGCGGTCGCGATGAGCTTGACCTTGTGATCGTAAAAAACGTCCACCAGCCAGGTAAAGCGCCGGGCTTCGGAAGCCTGGTGCTGGGTCATTTTCGGAATGTGCGAGAGCAGCACGGTGTGGTAACCCCGGGCGATTTCGAGATAGTCATTCTGCGAACGCGGCCCGCCGCACAATGTCCGAAAATCGAACCAGATGACGCCATGTCCGCGGCGCAGGGTTTCGACCTGGCGACCGAGAATTTCAACGGTGCCGCCTTTCTTGCCCTCTTCTCCCGCCACCATGCGGAAATAATCGAGCATCTTGGTTTCCGCGGCCTGATCCGCCGGGTGATGATAAATCTCAACTTGTTCCAGCGCCCGCAAGCGGTAATCAATGCCCGCCTCGACCTCGAACACATCGAGATGCTTGTTGAGCAAGGCGATGGTCGGCAAGAAGCTTTCGCGGTGCAAACCGTTCGGATAAAGCATGTCCGGCGGGTAGTTCGAGGTCATGACGACAATCACGCCATGCCGGAACAAACCTTCCATCAGGCGCCCCAGGATCATCGCATCGGCGATATCGGAAACATGAAACTCGTCGAAGCAAAGCAGACGGGCCTCGCGCGAGATTTGTTCGGCGACCTTGACGACGGGGTCTACCTCGCCCTTGTATTGCTCCAGGTCGCGATGAATCTGCTGCATAAAGGCATGGAAGTGAATCCGCTTCTTGCGACGATATGGCACGGATTCGTAAAAGCAATCCATCAGGAAGCTCTTGCCGCGCCCAACGCCGCCCCAGAAATAGACCCCTTTGGGCGGTTTGGGGGGGGACAGCAAACGCTTGAACGTACTGCTGCGGTCGACCTTGAAAGAAAGCAGATTTCCGTAAAGATTCTGCAAGGCAGTTGCAGCAGCCATCTGGGCAGCGTCTGCAACATAACCCCGCATGTCGAGCAAGGCTTCGTAGGCATCGATCATGCCCTGAGCCGAAACATTTAATTTTTTATGCGGCATGAAATCAATTTTTCTCTGTCAGCGCCCCGCCAGCGGCGGGTCGAAGCTTCGATTATCTTACGAACAGCGTTAAACACGGAAACCTTCAACGTGACTGCTGGCGCAACCAATCCAGCAATTCATCCTCCGGCATGCCCTTGGCGTAATACCAGCCTTGGGCTTCGTCACAACCGAGATCAATCAGCGTGTTCAATTGCTCGACCTGCTCAACCCCTTCAGCCAGCACGCGCATGCCAAGACGCTTGCCCAATTGAATGACCATTTCGGCAATTCGCGCACCGGATTCGGAAGCGTCGAGGGAAGAAATGAAGCTGCGATCGATTTTGAGACAGTCGGCCGGCAGGCGATCCAGGTAACTGAGCGACGAAAAGCCCGTACCGAAATCATCGATCGCCACCGAAACCCCCATATCCTTGATGGCCTGCAAACGCTCCTGCACTTGCCCCCAGCCGTACATCGCAACCGACTCGGTAATTTCGAGTTCCAGCGCCGACGGCTCAATGCCCGACTCGGCAATCGCCTCTTCAAGCATGCCCAGGAAGCCCGGGTGGCGAAACTGGATGGCCGAAACATTAACAGCCATGCGCAGCTTGAATCCCTGGGCAAGAAACTTTTGCTGTGCCTGCAAGGCGGTACGCAGCACCCAGGCCCCCACGCCGATAATCAGACCGGAATGTTCTGCCACCGGAATGAACTGATCAGGTGGAACGAACTGCCCCTCATCATTACGCCAACGCAATAAGGCTTCAACGCCGATGATCTTGCTCTCCGGCAAACCGAGTTGAGGCTGGTAAACAACGAAAAGACGACGACTATCAAAAGCCTGCCGCAAATTTTGCAGCAGGCGGACACGCTCGCGTGTCTGGATTGCCACTTCGGCCGTGTAATAAGCCTCGTTGCCGGGCCCATCGACCTTGGCCCGCTTGAGCGCGATGGCAGCATTGCGCAAGAGATCGGCACCACTGACGCCGGCGTCGGCAACATGCACGAACCCCAGCGAGAAAGAAATCGATTGCGGCCCAAGCTCGCTATCGAAAGTATCGGCGAGAATTTCGCGCAGCAACGGTGGATTGACGACGTCTTGACCGCCGCACAGGCTGAAGACATCGCCACCAACTCGGGCTACATAGACATCCGGCGGCATCGCCGCACGCAAGCGCCGGCTGATTGCCTGCAACTGCAGGTCGCCGAAGCGGTAGCCGAAGGCATCGATTGTTTCAGAAAACTGGTCGATATCGATCAGTGCCAACACGGCGCCATGCTGCCCAGCGGCATCAAGTGACTCGATTTGTGCGGCACGGTTGGGCAGCGAGGTCAATCCGTCGACATAGGCGGTTTGACGCAACCGCTCGACCAGGTCGACGTTATCGCCGCAAATGGCGATGTTGGCACAAAACACTTCGAGCAAATGCCGATCCGGCTCATGAATGCTCTGCCCGGACTCGACATAAGCAGCAAAATTCCGCCCTTGCCGCCCGGGGAAATACAAGGCCAGGCCGCGCTCCGTGGCATGGTGGCGCTGCTCGCTGAGGCAGGTATCCAGGATGTCGCAAAGCTCGTGGTTTTCAAGTGCGGCAACGTGCTGATTGATATATTCCTGATAACGCCCGGCAGCAGCCAGAACCGTGCATTTCTGACCGATCGGAGTTTGGCTGTCCGCACCAGGCGCGGCACAGACGCACATCACGCCCTCGGGAGGAACGCCCAGCAAGGCGGCAATCTGGGTTATGACGCCGGCCGCAAAAGCCTGCAAACCCTGCTCGGCAATAAAGCGATTGGCCCCATCGATAATCAGTTCCAGACCACGCCGGCTGGCATCCAGGCGTTCAATCTGGTCGTAGGAGCGAACCGCCGCCGTTACCGCGGTGAACAGCTTGTTGCGGGTCAATTCCGATTTGGTCTTGTAATCGTTGATATCGTATGAACTGATCGCTTCAAGCTCCGGCGCATAGCCCGGCTGCCCGGTACGCAGAATGATCCGCAAGTTGAGCAGGCCCAGTTCATTCCGGATGCGCCCGATGGCTTTCAGGCCGGCATCTTCGGACTCCATCACCACATCAAGCAAGACCACCGCAACCTGCTCGGCCTGACGCAGGACGCTGATCGCCTCATTGCTGCTCCGGGCGTGCAGAAATTCAAGGCGACGTCCGAGAATTTCCACATCGCGCAAAGCGAATTCGGTGGCCTGGTGGACATCTTCATCATCATCAACGATCAGTAGCCGCCAGACCCCCAAGGTGCTGCCAGCCGCTTGCGCATCTTCTTCATCATCGAGGAAAGCAATACTATCGTCGTTACATTGCATGAATACTCCACGGGGTCTTGAACGGCACGAAAACCGAGTATGCAGATATTGTCATCAAAAAAAAAGAGCCCGGAAAGGGCTCTTCAGACTGCTGACAAAGCCTCCAAGCGATTGGGGGCTTTATTTTTTATAATGCAGGCATGCTCAAGCCTGTCTACCCCGCCCAAACGGAACTGGAGATGGTGACGTTGGAGCAATTGGTCCCGAAAGACCACTTGCTCCGGCTGCTCGACCAGCACATCCGGTTTGATTTCATTCGTGAAGCGACCCAGCACCTGTATTGCGAGAACAATGGCCGACCAGCGATTGATCCGGTGGTGTTGTTCAAGATGTTGTTCATTGGCTACTTGTTTGGGATTCGCTCCGAGCGACGGCTGGTGAAGGAAATAGAGGTCAATGTGGCTTACCGCTGGTTTCTCGGCTTTCGTCTGACGGACAAAGTGCCGGATGCCTCGACGCTGTCGCAGAATCGGCGTCGCCGCTTTGTCGGGACGGACATTGAGCAACGCATCTTCGACGGGATTGTCGAGCAAGCCATTGAGCATAAGCTGATTGGCGGGCGGGTGCTTTACACGGACAGCACGCATCTGAAGGCGAATGCCAACAAACGGCATTTTGAGGTGCATCAGGTCGAGCAAACGCCGGCGGCCTATTTGGCCGAGCTGGATGCAGCCATCGAAACGGACCGAGCCGCCGCGGGCAAGAAGTCGCTCAAGCGTGATGACGATGATTCGACACCGCCGATGAAGGAGGTCAAGGTCAGCACAGTCGATCCCGACGCAGGTTTCATGGCCCGCGACAACAAGCCGACCGGCTTCTTCTATCTGGATCACCGGACTGTCGATGGCGTGCATGCTTTGATCGTCGATACCCATGTCACGCCGGGCAATGCCCATGACAGCCAGCCCTACCTTGCCCGCCTGGATCGGGTCATGGAGCGCTTTGATCTGGCCGTGGGCGCCGTCGGGCTGGATGCCGGGTATTTCACCCCGCAAGTCTGCAAGGGCATTCTCGAGCGGGCACTGTTCGGGGTGATGGGCTACAAGCGACCCACACACCGCGATGGCTATTTCTACAAACGGGACTATCTCTACGATGCGGTCCAGGACTGCTACCGCTGCCCGGCCGGGGAGGTTCTACCATACCGGACGACCAACCGGCTGGGTTATCGCGAATACGCCTCGAACCCGGCGCGGTGTGCCGATTGCGGCGTGCGCGGGCAATGCACGCAGAGCCGGAACCATCAGACGCTCGTGACCCGGCATCTCTGGGAAGGTTTCAAGGAAGCGATCAACGCCAATCGCCTGAGCGACCTGGGCAAACGGCTGTACGCCCGGCGCAAGGAAACAGTGGAGCGCAGCTTTGCCGATGCCAAGGAGTTGCATGGCCACCGTTACGCTCGCTTCCGTGGCTTGGCCAAGGTGCAGGCGCAGTGCCTGCTCTCGGCGGCCTGTCAGAACATGAAGAAGATGGCCCTGTTGCTGGCCCGCAAGGCGGCAGCCTTATTGGCCAAAATCCTCGCACGAACCTGTTTTGCCGCCCCATTCGCCCGCCATCTTTGGCAGATCGGGGTTCCTAACCTGAATTTCAGAATCCGCCTCGCTTCGGCTTGAAGCCAGGAGTCTCCCTGATTTCCAACCAGAAAAACAAAACCCCCGAAAAATCGGGGGTTCGTCAGCAGTCTGAAGAGCCCGGAAAGGGCTCTTGAGGTCTCTGCCCGAGCTGGGTCAGAAATGCAGCGGACGCTTGTCGCAAGCCAGGGCTGCTTCGTGCACCGCTTCCGACAGCGTCGGGTGAGCGTGACAGATGCGAGCCAAGTCTTCGGAAGCACCACCGAACTCCATCGCCACGACGGCTTCGGAAATCAGCTCGGATGCATTGGCACCGATGATGTGCACACCGAGAATGCGATCGGTCTGGGCGCAAGCCAGCATCTTGACGAAGCCGGAGGTGTCGCCCATGCCCAGCGCACGGCCGTTGGCCATGAACGGGATCTTGCCGACCTTGTAGGCCACGCCATCGGCCTTGAGCTGCTGTTCGGTCTTGCCGACCCAGGCGATTTCCGGTGAGGTGTAGATGACCCATGGAATGGTGTCGAAATTGCAGTGACCGGCCTGGCCAGCCATCAGCTCGGCAACCATCACGGCCTCTTCCATCGCCTTGTGGGCCAGCATCGGACCACGGACTACGTCGCCGACAGCCCAGACGCCCGGCAGGTTGGTCTTGCAGTGGCCGTCGACTTCGACAAAACCACGGGCATCCAGCTTCAGGCCAACCGCATCGGCGTTCAGGCCGTCGGTATTCGGAGTACGACCAATCGAGACGATCAGGCGATCGGCATCGAGCTTCTCGGCCTTGCCATCCTTGCTTTCGTAAGCAATGGAAACGCCCTTCTTGGTGACCTTGATGTCGCCGATCTTGACGCCGGTCTGAATATTCAGGCCCTGCTTGGCGAACAACTTGGCGGCTTCCTTGGCGACGTCCTGATCGGCCGCGGCGAGGAAGTCAGGCATGGCTTCGAGAATGGTGACTTCAGCGCCAACGCGACGCCAGACCGAACCCATTTCCAGACCGATCACACCGGCACCGATGATGGCCAGCTTCTTCGGCACGGATTCCTGGTTCAGGGCACCTTCGTTATCCATGACGATTTTTTGGTCGACCGGGACATTCGGCAAATGACGAGCCTTGGAGCCGGTCGCGACGATAACCTGCTTGGCCAGCACTTCTTCAGCACCAACCTTGACCTTCCAGAACTCGCCTTCCTTGGCGACGAAAGAGCCATGGCCAGCCAGCATGGTGACCTTGTTCTTCTTGAACAGGCCCTTGATACCGGCGGTCAGTTGGGTAACGACCGTATCCTTGCGCCCTTTCATCACCGGCACGTCGATGCTCGGCGCAGAAACCTTGATGCCTTGGGCAGCGAAGCTATGGCCGGCTTCCTCGAACAGGTGCGAGGTGTGGAGCAGCGCCTTGGACGGAATACAGCCAACGTTCAGGCAAGTGCCGCCGAGACGCGGCTCGCCCTTCGGGTCGGCATAAGGGTTGGATTCGCAGCATGCAGCGGAGAAGCCGAGCTGGGAGGCGCGAATCGCAGCCACGTAACCGCCAGGACCACCACCGATAACGAGCACGTCAAATTGCTTGGACATGTGACAACCTTTCAGAATTCAGATGTGCAAAAGCGCCAGCCCCCGTTATTGGGGAACTGGCGCCGGCAAACGTCAATTAGACGCCGAGGAGCAAACGGGAAGGATCTTCCAGCGCTTCCTTCATGGTCACCAGACCGAGGACGGCTTCGCGGCCATCGATGATGCGGTGGTCGTAGGACATGGCCAGATAGTTCATCGGGCGCACGACCACTTGACCGTTTTCAACCATGGCGCGGTCCTTGGTGGCATGAATGCCGAGGATCGCGGATTGCGGCGGATTGATGATCGGGGTGGACATCATCGAACCGAAGATGCCGCCATTCGAGATCGAGAAGGTACCGCCGGTCAGGTCTTCGATGGTCAGCTTGCCATCCTTGGCCTTGGCACCGAATTCGGCGATCTTCTTTTCGATTTCGGCAATGCTCATCTGGTCCGCATTGCGGATGATCGGCACGACCAGGCCACGCGGCGAACCGACGGCGATACCGATATCGATGTAGCCGTGATAGACGATGTCGTTGCCGTCAACCGAAGCGTTCAGGACCGGGAACTTCTGCAGGGCGGCACAGGCAGCTTTGACGAAGAAACCCATGAAGCCGAGGCGAACGCCGTGGGCCTTTTCGAACTTCTCGCCATACTGCTTGCGCAGCGCCATCATCGGGCCCATGTTCACTTCGTTGAACGTGGTCAGAATGGCGTTGGTTTGTTGCGATTGCAGCAGACGCTCGGCGATACGGGCACGCAGACGGGACATCGGCACGCGCTGTTCGGTACGGTCGCCCAGGGCAACAGCAACCGGCGGGGTCGGCATGGCAGCCTTGGCGGCAGCCGGTGCTGCAACCGGACCAGCCTTCGGCGCGGCAGCAACGGCATCTTCCTTGGTGACGCGACCACCACGGCCAGAACCGGCGACGTCAGCGGCAGCAACACCCTTTTCGTCAAGAATCTTGCGCGCCGATGGGCTGGCCGTACCTGCCGGAGCAGCAGCGGCGGCAACCGGTGCCGGAGCGGCGGCAGCAGCCTTCGGTGCTTCGGCGGCCGGAGCAGCAGCGCCAGCCTTGGCTTCGGTGTCGATACGGGCGATCAGTTCGCCGGAGACAACGGTTTCAGCGTCGCCCTTGACGATCTCGACCAGCACGCCGGCAGCCGGGGACGGCACTTCCAGAACGACCTTGTCGGTTTCGATATCAATCAGGATTTCGTCGCGAGCAACGGCTTCGCCGATTTTCTTTTTCCAGGATGCGAGGGTGCCTTCGGCAACGGACTCGGAAAGCTGGGGAACTTGGACTTCAATAATGCTCATGGTGACTCCACTCTGCTCTAGTTATTAGTACTCGATCTTGCCCAGTGCGGACTCGATCAGTGCTTTTTGTTGCTCGTTGTGCTTGGCCAGATAGCCCACTGCAGGCGAGGACGATGCCGGACGCGAGACCAGCAGCATCTTCTGCTTGCCACTGATCTGGGTATCCAGATGGTGGCGCGAAGCAATCCAGTACCAGGCGCCCTGGTTGCGCGGCTCTTCCTGGCACCAGACGATTTCAGTCGCCTTCGGATACTTGGCCAGTTCCTTCTCGAGGTGATCTTTCGGGAACGGGTAGAGCTGCTCAACGCGGACGATGGCAATGTTGGCGATTTTCTTCTCGCGACGGGCGGCCAGCAGGTCGTAGTAGACCTTGCCGGAACACAGGACAACACGGGTAACTTTTTTGGCATCGAGGTCGTCGATTTCACCAATGACCTGCTTGAATTCGCCATTGGCCAGTTCGTCGAGCGAACAGGCGGCATCCTTGTGGCGAAGCAGGGATTTCGGTGTCATCACGATCAATGGCTTGCGCTGCATGCGAACGGCCTGACGGCGCAGCATGTGGAAAACCTGGGATGCGTTGGACGGCACGCACACTTCCATGTTCATTTCGGCACAAGCCTGCATGTAGCGTTCGAGGCGGGCGGAAGAGTGCTCCGGACCCTGACCTTCGTAACCATGCGGCAACAGCATGACCAGACCACAGGCACGACCCCACTTGGCTTCGCCGGAAGCGATGAACTGGTCGATTACGACCTGTGCACCGTTGGCGAAGTCGCCGAACTGGCCTTCCCAGACCACGAGTTCGTACGGGTTGGCCGTAGCGTAGCCGTAGTCGAAGGCGAGAACCGCTTCTTCGGACAGCACGGAGTCGTAGCACTGGAAGCCGGCCTGCTTTTCCTGCAGGTTCTTCAGCGGATGGAAAGTACCAACATCCCAGTTTTCACGATTCTGGTCGTGGAACGCTGCGTGGCGATGGAAGAAGGTACCGCGACCGACGTCTTCACCGGAAATGCGAACGCCGTAGCCGGAAACCAGCAGCGATGCATAGGCCAGGTTTTCAGCCATGCCCCAGTCGACTGGCAGCTTGCCGTCACCCATTGCAGCGCGATCTTCAACGATCTTCTTGACACGGGAATGCAGCGTGAAACCTTCCGGCAGCGTGGTCAGACGCTCAGCCAGACGCTTCAATTCCTTGGCCGGCACCTTGGTATCGCAATTTTCGATATAGGTCTTGGTCAGGAATGGCGTCCAGTCAATCATGTTCGGGTGCTTGTAGCCTGCCAGAACCGGGTTGTACAGCAGTTCGCCCTTATCAAGATGTTCGCGGTATTCCTTGATCATCTGATCCGGACCATCTGCCGGCAAAACCCCTTCGGCAATCAGCTTGTCGCCGTAAACCTTGCGGGTACCCGGGTGCTGGGCAATTTTCTTGTACATCAGCGGCTGGGTGACCATCGGCTCGTCCTGCTCGTTGTGACCGAGCTTGCGGAAGCAGACGATGTCGATCACGACATCCTTCTTGAACTGCTGACGGAATTCGACCGCAATCTGGGTCACCAGTGCAACAGCTTCCGGGTCATCACCATTGACGTGGAAGATCGGTGCATCGGCCATCTTGAAGATGTCGGTACAGTAGTGGCCGGAGCGATAGTCACGCGGGTCGCTGGTCGTGAAGCCGATCTGGTTGTTCACGACGATATGCAGCGTGCCGCCCGTGCCGTAGCCGCGGGTTTGCGCGAAGTTGATCATTTCCTGGTTAACACCCTGACCGGCAACAGCGGAGTCGCCGTGGATGATGACCGGGAGAACCTTGGACTTGCTGCCTTCGCCACGACGAACCTGACGTGCATAGACCGAACCTTCAACCACCGGGTTGACGATTTCGAGGTGCGACGGGTTGAAAGCCAGTGTCAGGTGGCAAGGACCTTGCGGCGTCGACACGTCGGACGAGAAGCCCATGTGGTACTTGACGTCGCCGGCCGAAAGATCGCTCTTCTTCTTGCCTTCAAATTCGGAGAACAGCATGGACGGTGCCTTGCCCAGCGTGTTGACCAGCACGTTCAGACGACCACGGTGGGCCATGCCGATAACGATTTCATCGATGCCGCAGTTGCCGCCGGAACGAATGGTTTCATCCATCGCCACGATCAGCGACTCGCCGCCTTCGAGGGAGAAACGCTTCTGACCGACATACTTGGTATGCAGGTAGCGCTCCAGCGTCTCTGCTGCGGTCAACCGCTCCAGCAGGCGCTTTTTCTGGTCAGCAGAGTAGGAAGGACGTGAGCGGATGGTTTCGAGACGTTCCTGGAGCCAGCGTTTTTCGCTGTACTCGCTCATGTACATGTATTCAACGCCGACAGAACCACAATAGGTCTGTTTCAGCGTTTCCATGATGTCGCCCAGAGAAGCCGTTTCAGGCACGCCCTTCAGTGAGCCGGTGCTGAATTTCTGGTTGAGATCGGAATCGGTAAAGCCATAAAACGAAAGTTCGAGTTCTTCGATCTTCGGCCGGGCCAGGCGCTTGAGCGGGTCAAGATCAGCCCAGCGAGTTCCGATTGAACGGTAGGCCGTAACCAGCTGACCTACTGCGGATTGCTTCTTGTTGTCGCTGGCACTGCTCGTTGCGGCCGGACGGAAACCACCATCCTTGCCCAGCTCGGCAAAGGCGGCGATGACAGGCGCATGCGCCACATCACGAGCAACAAAGCCTGGCATCTGGGCCAGGCGATCAAAGTAGTCGCGCCACTCATCAGGCACGGCAGTCGGATTATCAAGATAGGTTTCGTACAGCTCTTCAACAAACGGCGCATTGCCGCCGAAGAACATCGTGCTGTCGAACAGGTGATTCATCGTAGTCATAGGCATCCCCTTGAGGGTATTGTCTTTCTCTTTAGCTGCGGGTCACGGAGCCGGTCAGGCCCCGCGGGTAAAAAAAGGGCGGCCACACGGCCGCCCGTTCTTCAGCTTAGCCGCGTTGGGCAAGCGGCACGACGTCGCGACGTGCGGCACCGATGTACAGCTGACGCGGACGACCGATCTTGTATTCCGGATCGGAAATCATTTCTTCCCACTGCGTCATCCAGCCCACGGTGCGAGCCAGGGCGAAGATACAGGTGAACATTTCTGTCGGGATACCGATCGCCTTCTGAACGATACCGGAGTAGAAGTCGACGTTCGGGTAAAGCTTCTTCTCGACGAAGTACGGATCTTCCAGAGCGATACGCTCAAGTTCCATGGCCAGCTTGAACAGACGATCATTTTCCAGACCCAGCTCAGCCAGGACTTCATTACATACCTTGCGCATCAGCGTAGCGCGCGGGTCGAAGTTCTTGTAGACGCGGTGACCGAAGCCCATCAGCTTGAAGGAGTCATTCTTGTCCTTGGCACGAGCGATGAACTCGGGAACGCGAGAAACGTCGCCGATTTCTTCCAGCATCTGCAGGCATGCCTCGTTGGCGCCGCCGTGTGCCGGGCCCCACAGACAGGCGATACCTGCTGCGATACAGGCAAACGGATTGGCACCCGAAGAGCCAGCCAGACGAACCGTCGAAGTCGACGCATTTTGTTCGTGGTCGGCATGCAACGTGAAAATAGTGTCAAGGGCACGGACCAGAACCGGATTCGGAACGTACTTCTCGCACGGGTTACCGAACATCATGCGCATGAAGTTGGCGGTATAGCTCAACTCATTGTCCGGATACATGAACGGCGCACCCGTGTTGTATTTGTAAGCCATGGCAACGATCGTCGGCAGCTTGGCAACCAGGCGATTGAAGCTGACGTTACGGTGCTCGGCGTCAGAAAAGTCCATTGCATCATGGTAGAAAGCGGACAACGCACCGACCACGCCAGTCATCACGGCCATCGGGTGAGCATCACGACGGAAGCCGGAGAAGAACTTGGACAGTTGCTCATGCACCATCGTGTGATTCTTGATCGTGCTTTCGAAATCGCTTTTCTGCTTGGCGTTCGGCAGTTCGCCGTTCTTGAGCAGATACGTCACTTCAAGGAAGTTGCAGTTTTCTGCCAGTTGCTCGATCGGATAGCCACGGTACAGCAACTCGCCCTTGTCACCATCGATAAAGGTGATTCTGGATTTGCAGCTGGCGGTAGAAAGGAAACCGGAGTCGTAGGTAAACAAACCGGTCTTGGCGCCCAAGGTGCGGATATCGACGCAGTCATTGCCGTGCGTCGGGGACATGATCGGGAAATCGACGGGAGCCTGTCCATCGATTGTCAAAGTTGCCTTGCGTTCGGTCGTCATGGTCTCTTCCCTTTACAGGTGTTAGTAGTCACTGCACTGCCAAAAAAAGCGGTAAACGTTCCAAAGATAGAACGTTCACCTTACTCAACTCTTACGAAGCAACGCCACGATGGAAGTAATCCTGGGATCATCAATCTCGGCTTTTCCGGTGATGAGATCCCAAAGATCATAGTCTTCCATATCGGCTAATGCCACGAACGCCCGTTGCCCCTCTTCGTCCAGTTTATCGAAACCGTCGTCGAGAAAACGCGTCAGCGTCACATCAAGTTCGAGCAAAGCCCGACGGATGCAACGCCAACGCAGGCGCTCATAGTCTTTTCGTTCCATCAGACGGCGCGGCGAACCATCATGTCCTTGATCTTGCCGATGGCCTTGGTCGGGTTCAGACCCTTCGGACATACGTCAACGCAATTCATGATGGTGTGGCAACGGAACAGACGATACGGGTCTTCGAGGTTATCAAGACGCTCGTTGGTTGCCTGGTCACGGGTATCGGCGATGAAGCGATAAGCAGCCAGCAGGCCGGCCGGGCCGACGAACTTGTCCGGATTCCACCAGAAGGAAGGACAGGAGGTCGAGCAGCAGGCACACAGGATGCACTCGTACAAGCCATTCAGCTCTTCACGATCTTCCGGCGACTGGAGGCGTTCGCGCTCTGGAGCCGGGTCGTTGTTGATCAGGTACGGCTTGATCGAGTGGTACTGCTTGAAGAACTGGGTCATATCGACGATCAGGTCGCGAATGACCGGCAGACCTGGCAACGGACGCAACACGATCGGCTGCTTCAGACTATCGATGTCGGTCAGACAAGCCAGACCATTCTTGCCGTTGATGTTCATGGCATCAGAGCCACAAACGCCTTCACGGCAGGAGCGACGATACGAAATCGCATCATCCTTGGCCTTCAGCTTGGTCAGCGCATCAAGCAGCTTACGGTCAGTCGGTTCGAGTTCGACCGAGATGTCCTGCATGTACGGCGCGTCGTCCTTGTCCGGATCGTAGCGGTAGATACTGAATTGAACCATGCGTTTGCTCATTCTGGACTCCAATTAGTACGAGCGCGTCTTGAGCTCAACAGGCTCGACGGTCAGGGGTTGCATGTTGACCGGCTTGTAGCTGATCGAGTTATCAACCGGCGAGAACAGCGTGTGCTTCAGCCATTCCTTGTCGTTACGGCCATTCGGGAACTCGGCAGTATCCGGTGCATCGTCGCGAACGTGGGCGCCACGGGACTCCTTGCGAGCCTCGGCGGAGATCATCGTTGCCTTGGCAACTTCGATCAGGTTTTCCATTTCGAGAGCTTCGGTCCGGGCCGTATTCCAGGCCTGCGACTTGTCCTTGATTTCCAGGTTGCGCGCGGCCTTTTCAACTTCGAGAATCTTCTCGACGCCTTGCTTCAGCATGTCGCCGAAACGGAACACGCCAGCGTGGTCCTGCATCGTGCGCTGCATGGCCAGACGGGTTTCGTGCACGTTGGCACCACCCTTGCGGTTATCCAGCGCTGCAATGCGAGCCAGGGTCTTGTCGGCAACATCCTTGGGCAGATCGCGATGAGCGCGGCCAGCCTTGAGATCTTCAACAGCCGAGTCACCCGCCGACTTGCCGAAGACCAGCAGGTCGAGCAGCGAGTTCGTACCGAGACGGTTGGCACCGTGCACCGAGGCGCAGGCACACTCGCCACCGGCGTAGAAGCCCGGAACAACGGCGTTCATGTCGCCACCTTGCGGCATTACGACACGACCAGAGTAATGAGTCGGAATACCGCCCATCTGGTAATGACAGGTCGGTACGACCGGGAGCGGCTCTTTCAGGCAATCGACACCGGCGAACTGCAGGCCGATTTCGTGAATACCAGGCAGGCGCTTCATAATGGTCGCGGGGTCGAGGTGGGTGATGTCGAGCAGGACGTAGTCCTTGTTGACGCCACAGCCGCGGCCTTCCTTGATTTCAGTTGCCATGGCGCGCGAAACCACGTCACGCGAAGCCAGATCCTTGGCGTTCGGCGCGTAGCGCTCCATGAAGCGTTCCTTGCTGCTATTACGCAGGATGCCGCCTTCGCCGCGCACACCTTCGGTAATCAGCACGCCGGCACCGGCGACGCCGGTCGGGTGGAACTGCCAGAATTCCATGTCTTCGAGCGGGATACCGGCACGAGCCGCCATACCCAGACCATCACCGGTGTTGATGAAGGCATTGGTCGAAGAGTAGAAGATACGACCAGCGCCGCCGGTCGCGAAAATGGTGGCGCGAGCGTGGAAGATCACGATCTGGCCAGTTTCCATTTCCATAGCGGTAACACCAAGGACATGACCTTCTTCGTCGCGAATCAGGTCAAGCGCCATCCATTCGACGAAGAATTGGGTGTTGGCCTTGACGTTGCGCTGGTACATGGCGTGCAGCATGGCGTGACCGGTACGGTCAGCGGCAGCACAGGAACGACGCACCGGCTTTTCGCCGAAATTGGACATGTGGCCGCCGAACGGGCGCTGATAGATCTTGCCGTCGTCGGTACGGTCAAAAGGCATGCCGTAGTGTTCGAGTTCGACGACCACTTCGTTGGCCTTCTTGCACATGAACTCGATCGCGTCCTGGTCGCCGAGCCAGTCGGAACCCTTGACGGTATCGTACATGTGCCACGTCCAGTGATCTTCCTCGGAGTTACCCAGAGAGGCAGCAACGCCACCCTGCGCCGCAACGGTATGCGAACGGGTCGGAAAAACCTTCGACAGCACGGCGGTCTTCAGGCCGGCTTCGGACAATTGGATTGCGGAACGCAGACCGGCACCACCGGCACCAACGATTACCGCATCAAACTTGAGAACAGGAATACTCACGCTTACAGCCTCCAGAGAATCGCAGCAGCCCACGCCGTGTAACCCACCAGCGCAGCAATGGTCAGAACGTGCAAGCTGAGGCGAATGCCGGTCGGCTTGACGTAATCCATCCAGATATCACGCACGCCAATCCAGGCGTGGTAAAAAAGGCTGACAAAGAACAGGAAGGTCAGGAACTTGATGACGCCATTGGCAAAGATACCTTGCCAAGCTTCAAAAGAACCAGGACGAACAATCAGCAGGACAGCAACCATCAAGACAGAATAAATAGCCATGATGACGGCAGTAGCACGTTGTGCAATCCAGTCCTTGAGGCCGTAATGGGCACCGACAACAGTACGATTAATCACAGGAGCACCCCCCAGAGAACCAGGGTCAGCGGAATGCTGACTGCAAATACAACAGCTGCCGACTGACGCGCGGCCTCTTTCTCGATACCAACATGCAGATCGAGCAACAGGAAGCGGATACCGGCGCAGAAGTGGTGAACAAACGACCAGAGGAGGCCCGCCGCCACAACCTTTGCCGGCAAGGAGGCCATCACCGCCTTGAAGGTAGCAAAAGTATCTGCTGAAGTCAGGCTAGCCGAAAACAGCCAGAGCAATACCGGGAGAAACAGGAACAAACCCACACCGCTAACGCGATGAAGAATTGATACCTTGCCCGGTAAAGGCAACCTGATAGTAGTCAAGTCCAAGTTTTTTGGACGTTTCTTGATGGTCATTTCTGCCATGAACGTCATCCCTCGCGTAAAGTTGCGGTTATCCGCTTGTACGTAGTTCGAAAAGAACCATAATTATACATTCAAAATCTGCCTGGAAACGCCAGCACAGGCTATTTCCGACCTAATCCCCAAGGACTACTTCTCTCGTCAGCCCAGATCGTTCCGGTAATAGTGATGACGCGTGCAATACAAACCACGCCGCCACTCAACCGGTTTATTTCCATAGGTATAGGCGGTACGTTCAACCAGCAACAAGGGATCGCCTGCCTTAACACCCAGCAAGCCGGCACTATAAGGATCAGCCGGAACAGCCCGCAAGCGCTCCTCGGCATTGATCATCCGGACACCGTATTCACTCTCGAACAAACTATAGAGTGATCGTTCGCCACCTTGCAAACGCTCGATGGACAACCCCTCGAACTGGTCTGCGAGCAGATAAATCTGATCAAATACAACCGGCTCGCCGCCGAAGCGCAGCAAACGCTCGACGCAAACAACACGCTCACCGACCGTCACACCGAGTGCAGTAGCCACTTCGACGGTTGCTTCCCGAATAACACAGGATAACGGGTCGCTGACGGTATGCGCCACACCGCCCGCATCCGGAACCAGTCGCAGGAAACGATAAAAGGAACGCGGGTCGCTATGCGTGGAAACAAAAGTCCCCTTCCCTTGCCGGCGCACCAGCATGTTTTCTGCTGCCATTTCATCAATGGCCTTACGCACGGTTCCCTGGCTGACGTTGAAACGCGCAGCCAACTCTCCCTCACTGGGAATCGCATCACCAGGCCCCCACTCGCCAGCCTCCAGGCTGCTGATCAAAAAATCCTTGATCTGACGGTATAAGGGGCTGAATGTGGGCGACGAAGTACGGTTTGCCGAACGGGAAGCTTCACGGGTCATAGTTTCAAATTTCAGCACATTTCAAGCCCAGCGTCCACGAAAAGTTATCTTATATAAGACACAAGATGAATTGACAGCTTTGCGCCGAACTTCTAACATCAATAGTCTCTCGCGCCCGCATACGCAAGACAACAGAACGACACGGGCGCTCTCGCAGAGTCAACAATTTCAACCACGCTGTTTCATACAGGAGCGATACATGTCCAAAGCCCCCATGCGCGTTGCTATCACTGGCGCCGCCGGCCAGATCGGTTATAGCCTGCTGTTCCGCATTGCCTCCGGCGAAATGCTCGGCAAAGACCAGCCGGTCATCCTTCAGTTGCTCGACCTGCCGCAAGCTCAGCAAGCTGTGAAGGGCGTGATGATGGAACTGGAAGATTGTGCCTTCCCGCTCCTGGCTGGCATGGTTGCCACCGATGACCCGAACGTCGCTTTCAAGGATGCCGACGTTTGCCTGCTGGTTGGTGCCCGTCCGCGCACCAAGGGCATGGAACGTGCCGACCTGCTGACCGCCAACGGCGCCATCTTCACCGTTCAGGGCAAGGCCATTGCCGAGAACGCCAAGGAAGACGTCAAGGTTCTGGTCGTCGGCAATCCGTGCAACACCAACGCCTTCATCGCCGCCGCCGCCGCCAAGAAGGTTGGCCGCACCAATCCGAACAACTACCACGGCATGCTGCGCCTGGACCACAACCGCGCCCTGTCGCAACTGGCTGCCAAGGCCGGCCGTGAAGTTTCTTCCCTGAAGAAGCTGGTCGTCTGGGGCAATCACTCGCCGACGATGTACGCCGATTACCGCTACACCACCTCCAATGGCGACAGCGTAAAGGCCCTGATCAACGATCACGCCTGGAACAACGACGTCTTCCTGCCGACCGTCGGCAAGCGTGGCGCCGCCATCATCGAAGCCCGTGGCCTGTCCTCGGCCGCTTCGGCTGCCAACGCCGCCATCGACCACGTGCGTGACTGGGTCCTCGGTTCCGACGAATGGGTCACCATGGGTGTTCCTTCCGACGGTTCCTACGGCATCCCGGCCGGCATCGTGTTCGGCTTCCCGTGCGAATGCAAGGGTGGCAAATTCACCATCATCCAGGGCCTGGAAATCGACGAGTACAGCCGCGAGAAGATCAACTTCACGCTCAAGGAACTGACCGACGAAGCCGAAGCCGTCAAGGACATGCTGTAATCCAGCATTAGTTCTTAGCTGCATCGAAAGGCCGCGATAAAATATCGCGGCCTTTTTCTTTTTCTCCTCAATTGACGAAGTTGACGATCATGCGCCATCCAAAAGCTGTTCTCTTCGCCGGCGAAAAGCCCCTCCCCACCCTTCCCGCGGTCGACCACTACGCCGGGTCGGAAAAGCTGATGCGCAAAGCGCTGCAGTTACAGAAGGAACTCGGCCCGATCTTCGACATCACCTGCGACTGTGAAGATGGCGCGCATGCCGGTGCCGAGCGGGAACATGCCGAAATGGTCGGCCGACTGATCATGAGCGACGAGAATCAGTTCAATCGTGTCGGCGCACGGATTCATGACGTAACTCACCCGCACTGGCGCAAGGATCTTGAAATCCTGGTCGGCATCGCCGGCAATCGCCTGCCGTTCATTACACTTCCCAAGCCTTGCAGCGCAGGAGATGTTCTCGTCCAGATCGAAGCATTGCGGGAAATCGAACGTGAATTCAATGTCGACCGCAGCATTCCCGTCCACGTGCTGATCGAGACGCACGGCGCCTTGCGCGAAGTCTGGGAGATCGCCGCACTGCCAGGTGTCGAGAGCCTGGATTTTGGCCTGATGGATTTTGTTTCAGGCCACCACGGCGCCATACCCGGCTCCGCCATGAAAAGTCCGGGCCAGTTCGAACACCCGCTGATCGTCCGTGCCAAATGCGAAATCAGCGCCGCAGCACTGGCTTGCGGCGTCATTCCGGCACACAACGTAACCACCGAACTGAAGGATATCGAGTACATCCGGAACGATGCCCTGCGCGCGCGTAACGAATTTGGCTACCTGCGCATGTGGAGCATTCACCCGAATCAGATCACGCCCATCGTTGAAGCCATGCGCCCCGATTTCTCCGAAGTTCAAGCCGCCGGAGAAATCCTGAGCGCCGCCCAGGACAAGGACTGGGGGCCGATCCAGCACGCCGGCAAACTGCACGACAGAGCCTCCTACCGCTATTACTGGGCGCTTCTCGAACGCGCCCACATCACCGGCATGCAATTGCCGGAACCGATCAAGCAGCGCTTCTTTGGCTGAGCAACTCCCCATCCTCTTTCGGGATCAGCACCTTGTCGTCATCGACAAGCCTCCAGGCTTGCTCGTTCACCGCTCAGAAATCGACCGTCACGAAACCCGTTTCGCCATCCAGATTCTGCGCGATCAGATTGGACAACGGGTTTGGCCGGCGCATCGACTTGATCGCGGCACATCCGGCGTGCTGCTTTTTGCACTCGACATTGAAACCGCCGGCAAACTCGGCCGCCAATTCGAGGCCGGTATCGTCGACAAGCGCTATCTCGCGGTTGTCCGTGGCATCCCGCCGGAAAGCGGCGAGATTGATCACCCACTGACCCGCCAACGCGACAGCTACGAGTTCAAAGGAGAGAATTCAAGCGACGAGGCGCAGACCGCATTAACCCACTACCGGCGCCTGGCATCGGTCGAACTGCCTTTCGCGGTCGACCGCTACCCGAGCAGCCGTTATGCACTCGTTGAGCTACTGCCGGTGACCGGTCGCCGCCACCAACTGCGCCGCCATTTGAAACACATCGCCCATCCGATCATTGGGGATGCCACACATGGCAAAGGACGTCACAACCGCTTTTTTGCCGAACATTTTGGCGCCAACCGCCTGCTGCTGGCCTGCACCGAATTAAGTTTCGACCACCCGATCAGCGGCCAGCGCGTCAACGTAAAAGCGCCAGTGTCGGGCGAATTTGCCACCACACTGGCGCAACTGGGTTGGTTGCCCGAACTCAATAACCGATAGAGTTTTCCAGCTCTTCGAGACGCCGCATATCGCGCTCAAGATCAACCAGATCCTGACCCAGCGCATCGCGCGCTGAAACCATGCCCAGCGGTGCGCCCTGATCATCAACTACCGGAACATGGCGAAATCCACCTTCCGCCATCATGTGCAGGGCATAGGCCAGCGGCTTGTCGGCCCGGATTGTCTGTGGATCAGCCACCATCACGGAAGCAACCGACGTCGTGTCGGGGTCGAGACTCGCGGCCAGCACTTTGTTGAGTGCATCGCGCTCGGTAAAAATGCCGACAATTCCCTGATTTTCAAGCACCAGCAAGGCACCGATCCGCTTGCTTGCCATCAAGCGGCATGCAGCACGAACACTGACATCCTTGGTCGTCGAAATCAGCGCGCGGCCCTGAACAAGATTTCCAACCAATCTTTTAGGCATTTTTGTCTCCGTTATTGAATTCAATAGTAACGACATATTTACCAAAATCACCACAACAAGCAATAGCTGTTACTGCGATTTGATAACGGCAATCACAATCGCAATAAAGATGATGACCATGCCGATCAGCTCAGGGTTCAATCCAGTTTCGCCTTATTGTCGATGATCAATGTTACGGTTTGAATTCATAGATCACGCGGACCCGTGCATCTGCCTTCGCCAGATCGATAAATCCGATACCACCCGGCTGCGTTGCGACCCACTTGATGACTTCATCTGCATTGGCGACACGCACAGGAGGCCGCATTCGCCCGGAAAACATCTGGCGCGACCAGTAGGCATCAACATCGGCCAGATCCTTGCCGACCAGTGCCGCATAAAAACGGGCACGCTCGGGCACACCATCGACCAGGTCGACAGGCTGCGCCTCAAGCCCATTAAAGAACTGCCGGTAGCGACCAAAGAAAATATTGATCACCTCGTTGCGCGTCATCGCGGCAACACCACTTCGGGCATTGACGATAACCACCAGTTCAGCCTGGGCATGGCCTGTACAACACAAGGTCAGGCCAATCAGGAGATTTTTTATTTGGCGGAGACTCATGGCGTCAGAAAATAAAATCCATGGTCAGCGAAAAAACATCCATCTTCCCGTTCCAGGCCGGCGTCTCTTTCCGGTAAGGAAGAATCGAGGCGGACTCGCCACGAATGGCATCCCACTGGGCCTTGAGGGCAACATTGCGCACGACATCCCAGCGCGCACCGACAATGGTGGTCTGCTGGTCGGCATGACTGTCCGCCATGATCGACGCCACCACCGGGTTCAATGTCCGGCCACGGGTATCCGAAGATACGCGGGAATAGCCAAGGTACGGCGTTACGGGACCGATACGGTAGCCTGCCAGCGCATATCCCGAAGTTGAAGACTGGAAAGCCTCGCTACCCTGCTCGCAACGATTCAACATCAATTGCAACTGCCACGGTCCACGATCGTACATGGCACCAATTGAATAATAGTGACTGCGGGTATTGGCCGTTGTCAGATGCGCAGCCCCTTCCTGGGCGAGCGCTGCCGGCAAATAAGCCGATAAAACATCGTTGACCGGGAGATTGCTCCGGAAACGGATATTGGCGTAGCTCAAACGCAGCAACCAGGCACCCGTCTGGTAATCGACAAAACCGCCGGTCATCGCCGAGCCGTCGATTTTCCACTGCTTGTCGGCCAGCGGCACATTGCCATCCGAAACGCCGTAATACAGCTTGCCGCGCAAGACGGAATCGCCCAATGGCAAAGTCGCTACGGCATCCGCACCGTCGATACTGTAAAACGGCAGATACCAGAAAAAGTCACCGGGAGGCCGTACCGTCATGAAGGAATAGCCGACCAGACGCGAATCGGCCATCATGAAAAACTCGGTTCCCAGACGACCGGCACGCAAGCTGAACAAGGGCGTCGGATCGTATTTCAGGTAAGCCCAGGCGATTTCCGGGGTAAAGCTCTGGTCAAAACGATAGCGACTGACGCCCTGCACAACTGCTTCCAGTTGCGGGCTGATTTGCCAATTGGCCTGCAAGCCGAGCAGGCTATCAAGACGCCCATCCCATTTCTTTCGAACCCCGGTCGGCTGCGACAGATCGCGGACGAATTCGGCATCGTTGCTGGTCGTCCGAGCCATGCCGAGTGTCCCGAAACCATGCAGGCTGAAATTGCTGGCGGCATCGTCAGCCTGCACCGGCGAACCGGACATTGCGCTGACACATAGACCGGCAAGCGCCAGCCTTAACAACCGCGAACGGGGTGCTCGTACCTGAAAAAGGGAAAGGAGGCGGTTGCGCATGGCAAAAGAATAAAAATCAGACCTCGTGAATATATATCAGGGACAACACAAAAACCTCCCTTTTCAACAAGGTTTCCCGGCTTTGCACCCCTTGAGTATCCAAAGCGAAATCACCCCCGAAGCTTCGTTGGCCATCGCCTTGCGGGCCATCGAGGTCGGATCACGCCCGGCGTTGGTCTTGGCGTAAGGGTCGGCACCCGCCTCAAGCAGCAAGCGGGCATGACGTGCATTTTGCGAGTAAGCCGCCAGATGCAGCGGCATCGTGCCATCGTTATCCCGTGCGTTCGGATCAGCACCGGCAGCAATCAGCGTCTGCAGCGCACTAAGATCGGGATTGGTCGCCGCCAGATGCAGCGGCGTCGAACCCTGAGCGGTTCGTTGATCGCGAGCCGCCGGCTGCGCCTTGAGCAAGGCGGCCACCTGAGCCCCACTTCCTGTACGCGCCGCATCATGAATCGGCTGGTCGCGCCCACTGGCCGAGAGCTCTTCCGCCAGACCTGCGACGCAAACCGACAAACCGGCAAGCAACAATACTGTGTTCAGAAATTTCATTTTTCACTCCGGGACAAGTCTGGTGCAATTCTAGGAATCCGGCGCCGAATCAAGAATGATTCTGATCAAGCCCCCAAAAGCAAAAAGCCCGGCGACGAATCGACCGGGCTTTTCAAAACAGAAGAGGATCAGGCCTCTTGTGCCGGCAAGGCGAGTTTTTGATCGGTGCTGAACTGGTAATCCTTGAAGATATGTTCAGCCGACAGGATCTGGTAGCTGCCATCTGCCCGCTTGTGCGTCGTATCCTTCAGACGATAAGTCAGGTGACCGCAGGTCCAGAGATCGAAATTGCGCATGTGCGTGCACAGACAGGTCTTGTCCATGACCGAAATCTTGCGCTGCTCGGGATGCGCTGCTACTTCGCGGTTGTACGCCGTGACATAGGCGCATTTGCCATTGGCATCCAGCAGGTAGCCGTAGGCTTCGCAGTTCGGACGAATTCCATCGCCGATGGCCGGGCTGCCCTTGAGCATGCGCATCGGATAGCCGGTCGGCGAAATCTGGTTGACCTCGATATCGTCCTCGCTGGCCTTGAAGTATTCCTGCTGGACCTTTTCCGGCAGGCCACATTCCTTGGCGACAGTAAAGCGCGTTGCCACTTGCACCGCAGCCGAACCGGTTTCAAGGAAGGCACTCGCGTCGCTGCCGGTGAAGATACCGCCGGCCGGGATGACGGGGATGTCGAGATGTTCGTTTTTCAGGAACTGGATGACTTCGGTGACGATCGTCAGCAGATCGTACTCGGCCCAATCCATGCCGAAACCGAGGTGGCCGCCGGCCAACGGGCCTTCGACGACGATGTAGTCGGGCAGACGGTTGGTCCGCGCGGTCTTCTTCAGGAACAGTTGCAGCGCACGAACCGAGGAAACGATGATGCCCAGCTTGGCATCACGGAAGCGTGGGTGATCCTCGATCAGGCCAAACGAACCGAGATGCAGGCCGGCAGCCAGCGTAATGCCGTCGATACCGGCATCGAGCGCGGCCGTCATGCGCACCTTGAGCGTCTCTTTCGGGGCGTTCATGGTCAGCTTTTCCATGCAGTTCACGAAAACCAGGCCGGAGCCCTGCTTGCGTTCCATGGTGCTAGCCACATGCAGACGCGTGGCTTCGGCGATTTTGCCAAGGTCGAACTTGACCGGTGACTTGTCTTCGTTTTCTGCGTTGTATTTGTAGAGCGCGAGCTTTTCCTTGACGAATTTCGTCTTGTAGCGACGGTCTGTCACGGTTTTGATCATCGCGTCGGAGATGTGCCCGACGCCGCCCAGACGGGCAGCCTCCAGAGCCAGATCGGCCGTCGAGATATCAACCCCCATGCCACCGATCATGATAGGCACAAGCTCATGCTTGCCCAACCGCAAGCGGAAATCGTCCACACGCTTCATTGCTATCCTTCAGAAGAGCAGCCGGGCCTCTATGCGATATCGCAAGCACGGCTAAGGGCGGGATTTTACGCCAATGTGACGCTTCTTGCTCGCCCACTCTGGGATAAATCAAGATCAACTTGTCCCGGCGTCGTTAAACTTGCCACTTTGCAATGCACTGTACCGAAAGGTTTTCGATGTCCATGATGACCCATCCGCTGTGGCTGGTCGGCTTTCGTCCCTTCTTCGCACTGGCCTGCCTGGCCGGGATGATTCTGCCCTTTTCCTGGGCGCTGATCTTCAGCGGCAGTCTGCCGGCACCGACGACAAGCTTCTCGGCCATCCAGTGGCACGCGCACGAAATGTTCTTCGGTTTTGGCTGGGCTGTCCTCGGCGGCTTCCTGCTGACCTCGACGAAAAACTGGGTCAATATTCGTGGCTACCACGGTGCAGCGCTGATCTGGCTGACGGCCGCCTGGCTGATCGAGCGCCTCGGGATGAGTTTCGGCGGACAATGGCCGGCCCCCTTGTTCGCCCTGTCGAACAACCTTTTCCTCGGCAGCATCATTGGCATGTTGTTGTGGACGCTGCTGCGCCACCGCAATCGTGACAACTATCGCGACAACGCCTTTTTCATTGTCATGCTCCCCGCTTTCCTCGTTGCCAAGTACCTGATACTCCATGGCGACCACTTTGCCGCCGGCTACAACATGGCCATCGGTCTGTTCCGGATGGCTTTCCTGGTCATGCTCGAACGCACGCTGACCCAGTTCATGAAGGCCGCCTTCCAGGCGCAAATCCTGCGCCAGCCCAAACTCGACATGGCAATCAAGCTGCTCGGCTTGTTGATGGTCATCGAATTTGCCCTGCCCCGGCCGTTGACCGCAGCAATCGCACTGCTACTGGCCGCGCTGCTGGCTGTGCGTTTCATCTTCTGGAAACCGCAGCTGGCCTTCAAGCGGATCGACATCGGGATCATGTATGTCGGCTACCTGGCCATCGTTGCCCAATTGATCATTGAAGCGCTCGGCCAGCTTTTCAACCAGGTCTGGATCGGCAGCCTTTCAGTCCATATCTTTACTTTTGGCGCCATGGGCACGGTCATTCCGGCCATGCTGATCCGCATTTCAAAAGGCCATACCGGGCGCAAAGTCGTTTTCGACGGCCTCGACCGGATCGCGCTTTACATCACATTGCTCGGTCTGTTCGTCCGGGTCATTGCCCCTCAATGGTTCCCCGAGCGCTACCCGATGTGGATTCATCTGGCGGCAAGCTGCTGGTTGCTCACCTTCGGCATCCTTGGATGGCGGTATATTCCCATTCTTTTGCAGCCGCGAATCGATGGCAAGGAACACTGATGCAAATCTGGGTCGATGCCGACGCCTGCCCGAGCGTCATCAAGGAAATCATTTTTCGGGCGGCCGAACGGCTGAAGATAGAGACCATCCTGGTTGCCAACCAGATGCTGCGCACACCGCCGTCACGGTACATCCGGGCAATCCAGGTGCCGTCCGGCTTCGATGTCGCCGACCGTCACATCGTCGAACAACTGACTCCGGGCGATCTCGTCATCACGGCCGACATTCCGCTGGCCTCCGGGGTGATTGAACGCGGCGGCCACGCCTTGAATCCACGCGGCGAGCTGTACACCGAAGCCAATATCCGCGAGCGGCTGACGATGCGCAATTTCATGGAAGAACTGCGCAGCGCCGGCATTGAAACCGGGGGGCCGGCAGCCTTCAGCCAGGCGGATCGGCAAGCCTTCGGCAACACCCTGGACCGCTTTCTGGCCAAACACATGGCGGCCTGAGCGGCCGGCCGTGGGATACTTCGGGCATTCACGCCCAGAAAAAGAACGAAACATGTCCGCAAAAACCCCGCCGGCCGCCCCTCCGGTCAAGCCCGCCAAGCCTTCCAAACCGAAGGTCAGCAAGCCCGTCGTCGCCAAGGCCGAATTGCACCCGCGCAACAAGAATCTCAATGGCTACGACTTCCCGGCGATGCTGGAAGTCGCTCCGGCCCTGAAGCGATTCATCAAAACCACCCCGGCCGGCACGCTGAGTATCGATTTTGCCAATCCTGCGGCCGTCAAGGCATTGAACCGCGCCCTGCTGGCGCTGCACTACAAAACCTGCGGCTGGGAAATTCCAGCCGGCTACCTTTGCCCGCCGATTCCCGGCCGGGCCGATTACATCCACCATGCTGCCGACCTGCTGGCCAGTTGCAACAAAAAAGCCATTCCAACCGGTGCCGGCGTGCGCATTCTCGACATCGGCGTTGGTGCCAACTGCGTTTACCCCCTGGTCGGACACGCCGAATATGGCTGGAGCTTCCTCGGTGCCGATATCGACGAAGCGGCACTGGCCAACGCCCAGATGATTCTGGGCAAAAACCCCGGGTTGACCGCAGCAGTCGAACTGCGCCACCAGACCGTCTGGGACAATATTTTTGTCGGCCTGCTGCGTTCGGGTGAAACCTTCGACCTGTCGATGTGCAACCCACCTTTCCACAATTCGCCCGACGAAGTATTGGCCGTCAGCCAACGCAAATGGAACAACCTGGGCAAGCCCGGCGCCCAGAAAGGGGCCAGCCAGCCACGCCTCAACTTTGGCGGCGGCGGAACGGAACTGTGGTGCAACGGCGGCGAACGCGCCTTCGTCAAGCTGATGATCGAGCAAAGCGCAACGATTCCGAAGCGGGTCATGTGGTTCACCAGCCTGGTATCGAAAGCGGAGAATCTGGAGCACATCGAACTGGCGCTGAAAAAAGCCCACGTCGTCGATTCGCGCATCATTCCGATGGGCCAGGGCCAGAAACAAAGCCGCATGGTAGCCTGGACCTTTACCGGCAACGGCGACCGCGAGAAATGGCGCAAAGCACGCTGGTCGACCGCAGCAAGCTCATTTGCCGGCACCCCGGAAACGCAGGGCGAAGTCGCTCCCGAGAGCGCGCCCGACTAAGGCGAAAACAGCGCAACAGCATTACCCCCGCTGGAATCAGGGCTACCGGTATAATGGCCGGTCCCTATTTCAGCGAACTCCATCGTGTCCGATCGTCTCGCCGTACTGCCCCAATACCTGCTGCCCAAGCAGGCCCTGACTCTTCTGGCCGGAAAACTGGCCAGCACCGAAGCCGGCGCCATGACCACCGGCGTGATCAACTGGTTTGTTCGCCGCTATGGCGTCAACATGGCTGAAGCAGCCAATCCGGATACCGCCAGCTACAAGAGCTTCAACGAATTCTTTACCCGCCCGCTCAAGGCCGATGCCCGGCCGTTGGCCGAGGCAGATTTTCTCTGCCCGGTGGACGGAGCAATCAGCCAGTTCGGCCCGATCGAGCGCGACCAGATCTTTCAGGCCAAGGGGCACACTTATTCGACGACCGCCCTGGTCGGCGGCGACCGCGAACTGGCCGCACAATTTGAAAACGGCAGCTTTGCCACGCTCTATCTCAGCCCGCGCGACTATCACCGCATTCACATGCCGGTCGATGGCCGCCTGACGCGCATGATCCACGTTCCGGGGGCATTGTTCTCGGTCAATCCGACCACCGCCCGCGGTGTTCCTGGCCTGTTTGCCCGTAATGAACGCGTCGTCTGCGTCTTCGACTCAGCCGCCGGCCCGTTTGTGCTTACCCTTGTTGGCGCGACCATTGTCGGCAGCATGTCCACCGTCTGGCATGGCGTGGTCAATCCGCCCCGCCCCGGCGTCGTCCGCGAATGGCGCTACGATGAAAATACTGCGGTCAACCTGAAAAAAGGTGAAGAAATGGGCCGTTTCCTGCTCGGTTCGACGGTCGTCATGCTCTTCCCGAAGAATGCGCTCAACTTCAACCCGGCATGGGCGCCCGCCCGCCCCCTGCGCATGGGTGAGGCGATGGGCCACAAAGCGGGCTGATGCCAGCGTGGCCACAACGGAAAACGGCGTCGCCGGGCGACTGATTTCACGCTTGCTGGGGGTCGTGCTGCTCTGCGGCCTGATCGGGTATGCGCTGCACAATTCCCCGGCCCCGCTCCTTGCCTTCCTGGGCATTGCTTCGGCCCTGATCTCGATTCGTATCGGCCAACGTGGCGAACAACGCTACGGTCGACGCGTCCCGGTCACGGAAATGATTGCGCTCGGTCGGCAAGGGGATCGCGCCATGCTGGTTGGCGGCATTGCCGGCTTCCTGATGCTCGGCTTTTTCGCCGCCGCCTGGTTCGCCTTCTAGGGCGACGGCAAGGTCCGGTTACGTCCAGCCTGCTTGGCCACATAAAGCAGGCTATCCGCCTTTTGCAGCAGCACCTGAACCGAATCTCCCTCGCTATATTGGGCGACCCCGAAGCTGGCAGTGATATTCAGTGCCTTGTCATTGCAGAAAACCACTTCCTGCTCAATGGCCAGACGCAAGCGTTCTGCCGTTGAAACGGCTTCGTTAAGCCCGGTTTCGGCCAAAACGATGACAAATTCCTCGCCTCCGTAGCGAGCCACCCAATCGACATCGCTGCGCAACAAGCGCTGAAAAATGCCGGCCACGGCCTTCAGGACCTGATCGCCGGCCCAATGGCCGTGCAGGTCATTGACCTGCTTGAAATGGTCGATGTCGCAAAAAGCCACCGATAGCGGACGCTCGTAACGCTCGGCCCGCTCCAGTTCCTGCACGATGCGTTCATTGAACAGCCGGCGATTGAAGCAGCCGGTCAGCGAATCGACGCTCGACAGATGCTGGATCGACAGCATCGCCGTTTCGAGTTCCTGCGTGCGCTGGGCAACCAGTTCGTCGAGATTGGCAATATAGCCATTCACGCCATCCTGAAGCACCTTGAAACCATCGACCACCAGATCGATTTCATCCCTGACATGGCCATCGGGACGCTCCAGTTTGAGGGGCGTCGTCAATCTGTCCGGCGTCAGCGTCGCGACGAAACGTGCGATGTGACGCAAGGGATCGGCCAGTTCGCGCTTGAGAAAATAGACCACCAGGGTGCAGATCAGAAAAGTCAGGATGCCGTAGCCAAGGAGCGCGACGGCAACGTTGTAGAGCATTTCGCGATAGAAAGCCTGTGGATTTTCGTAGATATCCAGCCTGCCGAGATGCCCGGATGGGCGCCCGGGCGGTGGAATATCGAAACGCACGGCAGTCAGCTTGTCGGTCGGCGGCGACTCTCCGGCCGTAAATACCTGACCGGTTGAGACAGTCAGGGAAACAAAACCGATCTGGGGTTTTTCTGCGATGGCATCAAGCTGCCGCTGAACGATGTCGGGTTCGATATCCCAAATGCTGATCGACAGGAGCGGAATATTGGAGCGCCCGACATCCCTGACCTGCATTTCAAATTCGTTCTGAACGTGAAAACAGGAAAAAACTGCCTGAATGCTGCCGATCAGACAGGCGCAAAGCGTCGCCCAGCGCCAGATGGCGCGCATCAATGAAGTGGCAATCGGACGAAAATCGACGCTCACACGCTTTTCCCGGTCAACGCAGCAATTGCTCGAAATTGAAATCGTAGCGCTTCAGCGACGGGTTCAGGACCTTGCTGTAACGCTTGAAATCAATCCGTTCAAAATGCATGTCGCCATACCGCTCAAGAAACCGGTCAGCCAGGTGCGGCGTGAAGGAGGCGAACATCGACTGATCCAGCTCCAGACCTTCATCGGCAAAATCACGCCCGTGGTGATAGTCGTAAAGCATCACCAGCGACCATGCACCGGCAATAAAGTGCCCGCCGGACAAAGCCGCCAGCCGGCCCGACTTGAGCGCATCCATCGCCTCGTTCGACGTATTGATGGCGCTGAACCAGGCATCCTTGCCGGCTTTGCCGCCTCGGCTCTCCCAGGACTGCATCGCACCGAAGGCCATCAGATCGCTACCGGCCCAGACCAGCCGGGCATCCGGATAACGCTGGTATAACCAGCCCGCCTGCTCGGCCGCCTTGTCCTTCGACCAGGCGGCAAATACTTCCTGATCGAGCACGGCATCGGGCGCCTCGGCAATGGCCCGCCGCATCCCGGCGCTACGTCGATGCGAACTCGGTGTCGAACGGTCGCCGGCCAGCGCCAGCAGATGCAGCTTGCCATCCTTGCCATCCTTGCCTGCCGCACCGACCCGGCGCCCGGTTTCAATCAGTTTCTTGGCCGTCTGGTAACCCGCATCTTCGGCGTGAACCTCCAGCGACCCGAGCCAGCCTTTGAAGCGCGTGCGCGGTGGGCCAATGGCCAATCGGTCAGCCGGGTCTGAAAGACCGCTGTAAGCCATGAAGGTCTTGATTCCCGCTGCATCGAAAAGCCGCAATAACTCAGGCCCGGTCGCGTAATCGTTGCTGAAAACAACATAATCGGGGCGCTCCCCGGCGGGTCGGGCAATGATCTTCCGGGCGATTTCAAGCAATCGGGTGTGCTGGCGTTCGGCGTAATGAACTTCGAAACGAATGTCGAGGCTGTTCGCAGCCTGCGCCATCAAGCGCGCCGATGACAGCCAGAATGCCTCGTCTGCTTTTCCCGGATTAAGCAGTGCCACCGACATGGCCATGGCTGGCAAAGTCAATAAAAGCCCGACGAACAAAACCAGACGATGAAGCATTGTGCAATCAATTAAACATTAATTAACCAGTGTAACGCAGCTTGAACCACCTAACGGGAGAAGAAGCGCCGAAATGGGGCTTTTGCTGCGGTCGACCGCGAAAAACCGAAGAATCTCTGACCAGCCACCGAGCATCAAGTTCAAGCCTCTTTGAACAGGCAAGCTACGAACACCATGATTTACAGTACCATCATTTGCCTTGACTGCCCCGCCTCATCGCCGGGCAGCACCGACCACCCCTGGAGCCCGCATGGACAAGCACCTCAGCCGTTACGATGACGCCCAACCCTTTATCACCAAGGATGGTTCTGAAATACGCGAATTGATGCACCCGCAACGCCACGGCAATCAAGCGCAAAGCCTGGCTGAGGCCACGGTGTACAGCGGTCAGCGCACCCTGCTCCACCGCCACCACAACACGGAAGAGCTTTACCACGTCACCGCCGGCCAGGGCACGATGATTCTGGGCGACCAGCGCTTTGCAATCAGCGTTGGCGACACCATCCTGATCCCCCCCGGTACACCACACGCCCTGCACAACACCTGGCCGGTGCCGCTACGCATTCTGTGCTGCTGCTCTCCGGCATACGATGCCACCGATACAGAAATACTCGACGACCGACAAACCTGAATCAAAGCATGCTTCACGAGCTTGTCGTGAAGCATCCCAGCCAGACAAAAGCCCCCGCCGGTTTCCCGACGGGGGCTTTTCAATTTACTTCACCCCAAGGGGGCTTCCTTCGGGGCGCGGTCGACCGGCAAAACCGGCCGATTTTCGCAAATTACATCTCGACGGTCGCAGCGACTTCAACGAACTCCGGAATCTGGTCGAAATTCATGTAGCGATAGACTTCACCGGCCTTGGCGTTCACCAGCTTGATCTGCTCCATGTATTCCGCAACGGTAACGATGCGGCCGGCCAGGGCGCACATGGCGGCCAGTTCGGCGGAACCCAGATAAACCTGGGTATCGATACCGAGGCGGTTCGGGAAGTTGCGGGTGGAGGTGGAGATCGCGGTGGAGCCCTTGCGGATCTGTGCCTGGTTGCCCATGCACAGCGAGCAGCCCGGCATTTCCATGCGCGCGCCGGACTTGCCGAGGACGCCGTAGTAGCCTTCTTCAGTCAGGATCAGCGCATCCATCTTGGTCGGCGGAGCGATCCACAGACGGGTCGGGATGTCCGACTTGCCTTCAAGGACCTTGCCGGCAGCACGGAAGTGGCCGATGTTGGTCATGCAGGAACCGATGAAGACTTCGTCGATCTTGGCGCCGGCGACTTCGGAGAGGATCTTGACATCGTCCGGATCGTTCGGGCAGGCAAGGATCGGCTCGGTGACTTCGGCCAGGTCGATTTCGATGACCGCGGCGTACTGGGCGTTGGCGTCAGCCTTGAGCAGTTCGCCGTTGGCGATCCAGTCTTCCATGGCGTTGATGCGGCGCTTCAGGGTGCGGGCATCGGCGTAGCCTTCGGCGATCATCCACTTCATCAGGGTGATGTTCGAACGCATGTACTCGACCATCGGTTCCTTGTTCAGGGCGACGGCACAGGCAGCAGCGGAACGCTCGGCGGCAGCGTCGGACAGCTCGAAAGCCTGTTCGACCTTGAGGTTCGGCAGACCTTCGATTTCCAGGATGCGGCCGGAGAAGACGTTGATCTTGCCCTTCTTTTCGACGGTCAGCAGGCCGGCCTTGATGGCGTACAGCGGAATGGCGTTGACCAGGTCACGCAGCGTGATGCCCGGTTGCATTTCACCCTTGAAGCGGACCAGCACGGATTCCGGCATGTCGAGCGGCATGACGCCGGTGGCGGCGGCAAAGGCGACCAGACCGGAACCGGCCGGGAAGGAGATGCCGATCGGGAAACGGGTGTGCGAGTCACCGCCGGTGCCGACGGTATCCGGCAGCAGCAGGCGGTTCAGCCAGGAGTGGATGACGCCGTCGCCCGGCCGCAGCGCAACGCCGCCACGGGTCGAGATGAAGGACGGCAGTTCGCGGTGCATGCGGACGTCGACCAGCTTCGGATAGGCGGCGGTGTGGCAGAAGGACTGCATCACCAGGTCGGCGGAGAAGCCGAGGCAGGCCAGATCCTTCAGTTCGTCGCGGGTCATCGGGCCGGTGGTGTCTTGCGAACCGACGGTGGTCATCTTCGGCTCGCAGTAGGTGCCCGGCAGGATGCCGGTCACGCCGCAGGCCTTGCCGACCATCTTCTGGGCCAGCGAGTAGCCCTTGCCGTCGTCGGCCGGGTTTTGCGGCAGGCGGAACAGCGTCGATTGCGGCAGGCCGAGGAATTCGCGGGCCTTGGTGGTCAGGCCACGACCGATGATCAGGGGGATACGGCCGCCAGCGCGGACTTCGTCAAGGATGACGAGAGTCTTCAGTTGCGATTCGGCAATGGTGGCACCGTTCTTGGTGGCAACAACTTTGCCGGTAGCTTGATCGACGGTCAGTTCAATCTCGTCGCCCATGTCCATCTGGTCAGCCGCGATTTCGATCGGCAGCGCGCCGGCATCTTCCATCGTGTTGAAGAAGATCGGAGCGATCTTGGAGCCGAGGCAGACGCCGCCGAAGCGCTTGTTCGGCACGAAGGGGATGTCTTCGCCGGTGAACCACAGCACCGAGTTGGTGGCGGACTTGCGGGAAGAACCGGTACCGACCACGTCACCGACGTAGGCGATCAGGTTGCCCTTGGCAGCCAGCTTTTCGAGTTGCTTGATCGGGCCGCGCGAGCCCGGCTCGTCGGCTTCGATACCCGGACGCGGGTTCTTCAGCATGGCCAAAGCGTGCAGCGGGATGTCAGGACGCGACCAGGCATCCGGCGCCGGCGACAGGTCGTCGGTGTTGGTTTCGCCGGTGACCTTGAAAACGGTCAGCTTCTGCGAAGCCGGCACGGCCGGGCGGGAGGTGAACCACTCGCCGTCGGCCCACGACTGCATGACAGCCTTGGCGTTGGCATTGCCAGCCTTGGCCAGTTCGGCGACATCGTGGAAGAAATCGAACACCAACAGGGTCTTCTTCAGGCCTTCGGCGGCAACCGCACCGCAGGTGCCGCAGCCAAGCAGGTCGATCAGCGGCTTGACGTTGTAACCGCCGAGCATGGTGCCGAGCAGTTCGGTGGCTTTTTCCTTGGAGATCAGGGCACAGGCTTCTTCGCCCTTGGCAACCTTGGCCAGGAATTCGGCCTTGACCTTGGCGGCGTCATCCACACCGGCCGGAACGCGGTAGGTGATCAGCTCGACCAGAGCGGCTTCTTCGCCCTTCGGCGGATTCTTCAGCAGGCCGACCAGTTCGGTGGTCTGTTGCTTGGACAGGGGCAGCGGCGGGATACCGAGGGCTGCACGCTCTGCTACGTGGGCGCGATAGGCTTCAAGCACGGCGACTTCCTTTCGTAAAGGGTTGCTCTGGGAAAACGAATATTCTACGACAATGGCGGCGGCCCGATGGTTCGGTTTACTGCAACCCCAAGCCGGCTCGCAAGTCTTATATATTATATATTAACCATTCACGTTTTGCTAAGCGCGAAAGCGCCAAACGGTGCATTCAGGACGTGCAGCGCCCAAAAATCAGGCAGCGGCCCAAAACTGTTGTCAACTCAATGAGTTGATCGATCTGCCCAGTGCTTATCCACAGACTTACCCCGTCAAACCGGGGATAAGCACCGGGACGCATCCTCTACTGGCAAAAAATATTTCGAGAATAACGGAACATTGCTCATGTAAATCCGTCTATTTCGGAACATTGACCTGCTTTAGGATGAACTTCGTCCCAACCCGAAAAGGAAGCACATCATGCAAATCGATATTCGAGCCAAAGGTTTTGAGCTTTCTCCGGCCCTGCGCGAGCATGCCGAACGCCGCCTGGGTTTTGCCCTGAGCTGGGCGGTCTACGATGTTCGCAAGGTAGCCGTCCGGCTTTATGACATCAACGGTCCACGCGGCGGCGAAGACAAATGCTGCCGCATCCAGATCGCCTTGCCCGGCACCAGCGATGTGGTCATCGAGGATACCGAAACCGATCTTTATATGGCGATCAATCGTGCGGTCGACCGCGCCGAACGCTCGCTGGCCCGCCGCCTGGAGCGCCAGCGCGAGCACCGCCATGTACGCCAACCGGTTGTCGAAATCACCGACGATCCTTCGGCCGAAGAGTTTCAGCAGCGTGCAGACGCAGGCGTGTTTCATTGATGCGCCCTCCCCAACATCCCGCCAGGCGCAGTGCAGGCCATGCTGCGGTCAACGAACAAAATTCCACCAAATTCATCGCCCTCATGTCCCTCGGCCTGCTCATCGCGGCCTTGGCCACGCTGCTTTAAGACAACCATGAAATATCTGCCCGAACTTTTCGAACAAAACCAGCGATGGTCACTCCGCCAACTTCAGGATGATCCTGAATATTTCCAGCGACTCGCCGCACAACAAGCGCCGAAATACCTGTGGATCGGCTGCTCCGACAGCCGCGTTCCGGCCAACCAGATCACCGGCCTGAATCCCGGGGAGGTTTTCGTTCATCGCAACATCGCCAATGTGATCGTACATACCGACCTGAACAGTCTGTCCGTCGTGCATTACGCCATCCAGGTGCTGCGCGTCGAACACGTGATCGTTTGCGGCCACTACGGCTGCGGCGGCGTCAAGGCTGCACTGGATGGTCAAAGCAACGGCATGATCGACAACTGGCTGCGCCATATCGAAGACGTGATCGAACGCCACAGTGCGGCGCTGGAAAAACTGCCCGATCCCACCGCAAAATGGCGACGGCTGTGCGAACTCAATGTGATCGAACAAGTCCGCAACCTGGCCCGCTCCACCCCGGTGATCGAAGCCTGGAAGTCAAACCAGGAACTGATGCTGCACGGCTGGATCTATGGCCTGGACAACGGCCGCCTGCTCGATCTGAAAACCAGCGCACGCAACCGCCAGGAACTCGACCAGGCCTACGCTGCGGCAATCGGCTAAGCCCCGGCAAAGTCTGAAGAAGGCTGCGAACACAGGCTGCACGAATTTGGCAAGGATGCAGCCTGCTGTTCATTTTTTAAGCAGTCGATCAAAAATCCAGCTGCTTCAAGCATCTAGGCAACTTACCCAGCGCTTATCCACAGACTTACCCGACCGAAACGGGGATAAATTCTGTTTATCCAGAATTCACGACAAAATTTGCTGAAAACGCAACGCCGGAACTACGGGTAAACCACTAGTTCTTGATCTGCGAACTGGTTGCTCATTGGTGCAGCGCGTAGAATCGCGCCCCTTTATCGAAGCCCAAGATGCACACGGCGACGATACCGTGCTCACAGCACGGAACCAAAAATCCAACGAGCCGCCGAATGCATCAGCCTGCCGCAAGGCAAGCCGAAGATATTCCGGCCACAGTCCAAAACTCTGGAGGAATCATGCGCTTCACCGCCAAATTCGTCGCCGCCCTGCTGCCGCTTGCTTTTGCAATGACCACCGGCACTGCCCAGGCACGCGACTGGAACACGATCAAGGCCGCAGGTACGGTTATTGCCGTCACCGAAGGCTCTTTTTTCCCGTTCAACTATTTCGAAGGCTCCAAACTGACCGGTTTTGAGGTCGAAGTCGCCGAAGCCGTCGTCAAGAAACTCGGCCTGAACATCGAGTGGCGCGTCGTGCCCTTCGACGCCCAGGTCGCCTCGATTCGCCAGGACCGTTTCGACTTTGCCATCGCCTCGCACGGCTATACCGAAGAGCGCGCCAAGTCGGTCGACTTCACCAACCCGCACTACTGCACCGGCGGCCAGATTGCCGCGCCGAAAGATGGCGCCCTGACAATGGCCGCACTGAACGGCCGTACGGTCGGTGCACAACTGGCCACCAGCTACTACGAAAGCGCCAAGAAAATTCCCGGCCTGAAAGAACTGAAAACCTACAAGGCTGACCCGGAAGTCTTTTCGGCCCTGAAGGCCAAGAAGATCGACGCCTGGATTTCCGACAAGTGGCTGATCAAGGCCACCCTCGACAAGAACCCGGATGCCGGCATCGTTGCAGGCGAGCAGGTGTTCGTCGAACGCGTCTCGGCGATCATGCGCAAAAACAATAAGGAACTGATGGAACAGTTCAACCGCGGCCTGGCCGAAGTGGTCAAGGATGGCACCTACGCCAGCCTCAGCCAGAAATACTTCAAGACCGACGTCTCCTGCCGCTAAGCGCTGAGCCAACATGAACTGGACCAAGCAACATCCGGCCTGGGCGATGTTCGCCGCGATGATCGGCCTGCTCGTTTTTCTTTGGGGCATGGCCATTCCGCTGTCGGCCGCTCCCGAGCCGATCGGCCCGGCGGCCCAGCAATTTGCCGAAGGCGCCCGGATCACCGTGCTGCTGACGCTGATCTCCGGCACCGTCGGAATCATCCTCGGCGTGCTGGCCGGCCTCGGCAAGCTATCGTCGATTGCCGTCATCCGCTGGATCTGTGAAACCTATGTCTGGCTGATTCGCGGCACGCCGCTGCTTCTGCAGATTCTGTTCATCTGGCTGGTGTCGCCGCAAATCCTGCCGGATTCGATCCAGCTGTCGGACTTTGCCTGCGCCGTCGTCGCGCTGTCACTGAACATCGGGGCGTACAACACCGAATGCGTCCGTGCCGGCATCCTGGCCGTTCCTCAGGGGCAAATCGAAGCGGCCCGGGCGCTGGGCCTGTCGCCGATGCAGACTTTCATGGATATCACGCTGCCGCAAAGCATGCGTGTCGCCTTGCCGGCGCTGGCCAACAACCTGGCTTCGCTGGTCAAGGACTCATCGCTCGCCTACGCCATCAGCGTGGTCGAACTGACCATGATCGGCTATCGCGTCCAGGCTGAAAGCTATCAGCCGATACCGGTCTTCCTGACCATTGCCGTGATCTATCTAATCCTGACCACCGCCTTCACGACGCTGACTTCTGCCCTGGAAGCCCAGCTCGACGTTGGCCGCAAACGCTGAGGAGGCCGCATGACCACAACTCAAAATGCCCGCCCGATCATCGTTGCCCGCAACATCGACAAGCACTTCGGTTCTTTCCATGCGCTCAAGAATGTGTCGGCCAGTTTCAGCGAAGGCCAGGTAACCGCGATCATCGGCCCGTCCGGTTCGGGAAAATCAACTTTCCTGCGCACGCTCAACCGGCTCGAAGCCCACGACAGCGGCAGCATCCAGATCGACGGCATCGAACTGAACGACGACCTGAAGAATCTCGACGCCATTCGCCGTGAAGTCGGCATGGTCTTCCAGAGCTTCAACCTGTTCTCGCACCTCTCCATCCTGCGCAATGTCGCGCTGGCCCCGATGCGGGTCCGCAAGATGTCGCGCCCGGATGCGGAAGCCAAGGCCCTGGCCTTGCTTGAACGGGTCGGCCTGAAAGAGCACGCCCACAAATATCCGGTGCAACTGTCCGGCGGCCAGCAGCAGCGCGTCGCCATCGCCCGTGCGCTGGCCATGGACCCCAAGGTACTTTTGTTTGATGAGCCGACCTCGGCCCTCGATCCGGAAATGGTCAACGAAGTGCTCGCCGTCATGCGCGAACTGGCCCACACCGGCATCACCATGCTCGTCGTCACGCACGAAATGGGCTTTGCCCGCGAGGTCGCCGACCGCGTGATCTTTTTCGATCACGGGACGATTCTCGAAGATTCGACGCCGGAAGCATTTTTCACCCATCCCGATCACGAGCGCGCCAAGGCTTTCCTGACCCAGGTTCGCCACGGCTTCTGATCGCGCGGCGGCCCACGCGCCGCCCATTTTCATGATTATTTAGAGGTAGACCATGCAACTCAAACCTATCGCCCTGGCGCTGATCGCTTTCGGCGCCGCCGGCTTGGCCCAGGCTAACGACAACAGCCGCATCGCCCAGCTCGAAGCCCAGCTCAAGGCCATGCAGGCACAGATCGAAGAGCTGAAGAAAGTCCAGAAGGAAGAAATCACCCAGCTGCAGGATCAAGTCACCGCCCAAGGCAAGGAAGCCGTCGTCATCGGCGATTTGCCGAATTCCTACCGCCTGGCCAACTCCGATGTCTCGATCCGTCTCTACGGCATCGCCGAAGCCAATCTGGTGCACGAAACACGCGGCAGCAACGCCGACAGCGACTACTCGACCTTCATGCCCTACGCCCCGCTCAACGGCAGCAATGAAGCCAATCGCCGCGGCCAGACCTATATGCACGCCCGCACCTCGCGCCTCGGTGTCGAAGCCGCCATGCCGACCTCCTACGGCCAGTTGACCGCGAAAATCGAGGGTGACTTCAATAACGACCCGCGTACCGGCAATTCCGCGGTCTACGGCACGCTGAACAACATTTACACGCAACAGGCGACCAACAGCTACAACTTCCGCCTGCGCCACGCCTACGTTCAGGTCGGCTCCTGGCTGGTCGGCCAGACCTGGTCGAGCTTCATGGACGTTGATGCAACACCGGAAGTGGTCGACTTCAACGGCCCGATCGGCTCGACCTTCATTCGTCAGCCGCAAGTCCGCTACACCTACGTGACGCCGAACTACGGCAATTTCACCGCCGCAATCGAAAACTCGGTCAGCTACGTTCTGGAAAAGAAGGCCGGCGAAGACCCGGCTGCCACCAAGAACGGCTTCTCGCGCACGCCCGACCTGATTCTCCGCTGGGACAAGCCCTTCACCTGGGGCACGCTCAGCCTGCGCGGCGTAACGCATGAACACCGGATTGACAACGGCGACAGCATCGACGCCTCGCGTCGCGGCTACGGCCTGGCGGCCAGCGGCACCTACAAGCCGACCGGCGACGACACCCTGAGCTTCATCGCAACCGGTGGCGAAGGCATTGGCCGCTACTTCAACTACATTGAAGGTGCCGCCTACAACGCGAGCAACAACTCGATCGCGATAGAACGCGCCGCCGGCCTGGTGCTCGGCTACCAGCACAAGTTCAGCGATACGCTGCGCATGAACTTGGCCTATGGCACGCAACGCAACTTCAACAACGCCTACACCGACCTGGCACTGGCCCAGGGCTTTGGCGGCGGTCGTTTCGGGGTGAATCGCCGCGTCTCGCAACTGCACGTCGGCGGCATCTGGAACCCGATCAAGTTTGTTGATATCGGCGCCGAATGGATCTATGGTCAGCGTGAAACGCTGATCGGCGAGAAGGGCGAAATGTCCCGTCTCAACCTGATGGCCCGCTACAACTTCAACTAAGCCTCACTATTTTCCCGGGGCCGGCAGCACTGGTCCCGGGCCAGAGGCCAGCCCCGCAGAGAAACTCATGAATCAGGAACTGTTTTCCTCCGTTTTCATTCTGCTGCTGGTCCTTGACCCGCTCGGTAACGTGCCCTTCGTGCTGTCGCTACTGCGCGAACTGCCCACGGCCCGCAAACGACAGATCATCCTGCGCGAATGCGCCATCGCCACCGGCGTGCTGATCGCCTTTCTCTTCGTCGGTGACTGGCTGCTGGCCGCCATGCGCCTGTCCGATCCGGCGCTTGAAATATCGGGCGGACTGATTCTCTTCCTGATCGCCCTGCGCATGGTCTTTCCGGCCGCCGGCCACCATGCCGCCGAAGCCGAACCGCGCAGCGAACCGTTCATCGTGCCGCTCGCCGTGCCGATGATCGCCGGCCCCTCAGCACTGGCCATGGTGCTGCTGGCTTCCCGCCAATCCGGTGAAACGCTGCCCTGGATGACCGCCGTGCTGCTCGCTTCCGCCGCCAACACCGTCATCTTGCTGATGTCGGACCCGCTGGCCCGTCTCTTCGGACGTTCCGGCATGGCGGCGATGGAACGCCTGATGGGTCTGGTACTGACAACGATGGCCGTCCAAATGCTGATTTCCGGCATCAAGGTGGCCTTTGGCAACCCATGAAAAGGGCGCTACAACAATGATCAAAACCAATACCCGTCTGCACGTCAGCCTGATCGGCGCCCCCACCGATGTCGGCGCAGGCACGCGTGGCGGCAGCATGGGGCCGGAAGCCCTGCGCGTCGCCGGCATTGCCTCCGCCCTGAGCGCCTTCGGCGTCGATGTCCGCGACTGCGGCGATCTGGTTGGCCCGCCCAACCCCGGCTTGCCGGCGGTTAACGGCTTGCGCCACCTGCCGGAAGTCATTACCTGGAACACCCTGCTGCACGATGCCGTGTATGCCGAACTGTGCGCCGGGCGCTTGCCCATCATGCTGGGCGGCGATCACTGCCTGGCCATCGGCTCGATCAGCGCCGTCGCCCGCCATTGCCGCGAACAGGGACGCAAGCTGCGCGTCCTCTGGTTCGACGCACACGCCGACCTGAACAGCGCAACGCTGACGCCTTCGGGCAACATCCATGGCATGCCGGTCGCCTGCCTGTGCGGCCATGGCCCGCGAGAACTCAACGAAATCGGCGGCCATGTACCGGCGCTTGACGCGGTCGACATCCGCCAGATCGGCATTCGCAGCGTCGACGAAGGTGAAAAACAATTCCTTCGCCAGCTCGGGATCGAAGTCTTCGATATGCGCTATGTCGACGAGCACGGCATGCGCGCCGTGATGGAAAAGGCGCTGGCCGGCATCGATGCCGAGACGCATCTGCACATCAGCCTCGACGTCGATTTCCTCGACCCCGACATCGCCCCCGGCGTCGGCACGACAGTCCGTGGCGGCCCGACCTATCGCGAAGCCCAGTTGTGCATGGAAATGATCGCCGACAGCGGCCGTCTGGCTTCGCTCGACATTGTCGAACTCAACCCGGCACTCGATCACCGCAACCAGACCGCCGAACTTGCGGTCGACCTGATTGAAAGCCTGTTTGGCAAAAGCACGCTTTGCCGCATTCACCGCTAGACCCCGGCGGCATCAAACACTATTCAAAGAAAAAATGACGAGAACACGCGCCAACCTGACTCTTTTGCTGGTCGCCCTGATTTGGGGCACCACCTTTGTCGCCCAGCAACTGGTCATGAAAGACCTCGGCCCCTTCATCTACACCGGCTCGCGCTTCCTGCTCGGCGCTTTGATCATCGTCCCCATGGCGCTACGCGAATACGCCCGCCTGAGCGACCGCGGCGTCCGCATCAAAGCCGCCGACCTGCTCGCCTGGTGCGGCCTCGGTGGCCTGCTGTTCGGCGGCATCATCCTGCAACAGATCGGCCTCGGCGCAACCACCGTGACCAACGCCGGCTTTCTGACCGCGCTCTACATGCCGCTCGTCCCGGTACTTTCCTGGCTGATGCTCCGCCAGCGCCCGCATTTCTCGGTCTGGGCCGCCGTCATCGGCAGCCTGGTCGGTACGCTCCTGCTCAGCGGCGGCGAACTATCCGCCCTGGCTGAAGGCGATTACTGGGTGATCGGCAGCACCGCTTTCTGGGCCCTGCACGTCTTGTTTGTCGGACGCATCGCCGCCGACAAAGGCACGCCGATTCTCGTCGCCCTCACCCAGTTTCTCGTCTGCGGCGTGGTTTCGACCCTCTGGGGCGGGTTGACCGAGACAATCGACGCCAGCAACCTGTGGGCCGGTCTCCCGGCCATTCTCTATGGCGGCATTCTCTCGGTCGGCGTCGGCTTCACGCTGCAAGTCGTCGCCCAGCGCCACACCCAGGCCGCCGACGCCGCCGTCCTGCTCTCGGCCGAAACCCTGTTCGCCGGTCTGGCCGGCGCGTTGATTCTCGACGAACGCCTCACCGCCATCCAGTTCACCGGCTGCGCCCTGATCTTCATCAGCATCCTGGCCGTACAACTCCTGCCGATGTGGCTGCAAACCCGGCCTGAAACGAACTGAGCGGCTGCCAGGTTCGTCGCCAGGCAGGCCGCAGGGTCAGCTTCCCCGACTGCGGCGAACCGTCACGCTTTCGCCTCCGATCCCCCAGTTGTCGGTCTCCACTTCATCGATCACGACAACGGTGGTTTGCGGGTTCTTGCCCAGCACATCGCGCAACAACGCGGTGACACCGCTGATCAGCTCGGCTTTTTGCTCGGGCGTGGCCCCTTCGCGGGTAATCTTGATATTGACGTAAGGCATGATCGGCTTCTCCTGAATGGCTTGCCAGCTTAGCCAAGCATTGCAGCGCCGTAAATTGGATTAATTCGATCAATCGCATCTCGAAACGAGAACAAAAGCCCCTTGACAGGGCTTGCCGAATCGCCAGAAACGGCCTTGGCACAAGCGAACCAACGAAATCGCCCATTTTTTAGGCAAAGTGATTTTCATCAATTGCAACAAGCGCTTGGCGCATTCATCCCGAGCTTATCCACAGACTTACCCAAACAAAACGGGGATAAAGAACACTTATCCCCGTTTTTCCTATCAAGCGCCAAAAACGGCGCCAATCTAACGTTGAGCCGTCGCCATGCGGCTCACGACCGGCGCCTGCGACGCCTCGTTTTCCGCTGGAAAAACGTCAGGAATCAGGCAAAAAGCCAGCACCATGACCACCCAGCGCGCCATCACGGCGAGGAACGGCCCTCCGGCCGATACCTCCCACGACTCATTGAACACCATCAACGCCTCTCGGAGAGCTGTCGGTTGATCAGAAGAAAATCAGGCCGCCAAACGACAAGGTGCGATTCTTGTTATCGAAATTGGTATCCGACACATTGGTCACCTTTTCCTCGTTGACCTCACCGACCAGCGTGATGAACTTGTTCAGCGAGTGATAGACGCCCAGCGTGTAAGCCCGGTTCTTGATGCTGTTGAGCGGGCTGGTGCCGGTCAGCGCAAAACCGTCCTTGTCCTTGTTTTCACCGTAGTTCAGACCCACCTTGGTATCGCCGAACTTGTAGGTACCCTGCAGGAAATAGCCGTCCGACTCAGTCTTGTTGCCGCGATTGTTGCTGCCGCCGTAAAACTGCGCGCCGACCGTGGACAAGCCCAGACCGCTGCCGGTAAACGCGTAAGCCACCGCCTCGAAATTGCCGTAGCCGGCCTTGGCGCCAACTTCAAAACCATTCGCCGTATAGGAACTGGTCGCGCAAGGGCTGACCGCGCAGCTGGTCGTCTGGCTGACCGCGCCGGTCCATACCTTGGCGCTGGCTGCATCACGCTTCCAGTCATAGGTGGCAACGCCCTGGAAACCCGGCGCCTTGGTTTCGTCGCCGGCAAACTTGCTCGGCTGGAAGATACCGACCGAGGCCTGGAACCCACCGACATTCGGCGTCGTGTAAGTGATCTGCGGCTGGAAGCCGGTGTACATGTAACCGTGGCCGATCATGCCGAAGGTGGTGTTGTACGGAATGCCGGCATTGCTCGTGCCGCCGACGCCCAGCAGCGTCATGTCGGAAAGGATGATGTCGCGGCCGAACAAACCGATGTCGCGGCCAAACTTCAGCGAACCCCAGCTATTGTTGCCAAACTGGAAATACACATTGCGCGTATCGATCTGGCTGTAAGGATTGGTCGTCCCTGCTCCGCCAGCGTTATTGCCGATCGGCAAACCCACCGTCTGCGAGTTGTTGTTGATGCCCGGCGCAAAGCTGAAATGCGCCTTGATGTCCTGGCCGTTGGCCTGCGTCGTCGCCACAAAGTTGATCCAGCCCGGCAACAAGCCGTTGGTCAGCGCGCTGTTGGTCGTCGTCGTTGCTGCACCGGTCGAACGGTTGATCGTCTTGGCTTCACGATTGACGTAGAAACCGTTGATCGTGCCATTAATATCAAGCGTCACATCGTTGTGCGTAAAACTGACCGCCTGGCTGCCGGTACTGGCGCAAGCCAGCAAAGCCAGAGCGAGCGGACGAATGGACATGGATTTGTGCATGGAATGTCTCCGTATATTTTGATTTTGATGAACCGTTCGATCGGCAAAAAGCCGACCCTCTGCCCCATGCCATCGCGCAGATGACTTGGTGCCGGAGATACCGCGAAGCCCATGCCAGCCCCGCTAAAATCAGCCAAATTTCGCGGTCGACCGCGACGTGACGGGCGTTTCAGAAGATTGAGCAGCTGCTGCAACAAGGCAAGCAGCCCGCAAAAACCCGTTCAATTTCCGGACAGCTGTTGCTCGCCTGAGCCGAAATGCAACAGGCTGAAACAGGTGAAAAATGGGCGTTGGGAATCGATAACCCAAGGCCGACGAAGAGCCTTGTTGTCTCTTTAATTTGCCAAGCAGCCTCACAAAAATGACAAAGGCGTTACGAGCAGGCAAAATGCCGGGATCATTGGACGACGCCGCGTATGCCTGCCATCTATTCCCGTAAATATTTCCCCGACACTACTGAAATGCCCACTGGGCATACGATTCGGGGTGCCGCGTTTACTGGCGTATACGGCGCTTGGCCAGCTTATATGGCGGTTTTGCCGTCCACTTCACGTTCGGCGTCACAAAATCGCCGTCGCAGTGGCGAATATCGTTCTTGCACCGTGGGCATTCCGTCAGGGTTGGCGAACACGGCGGTGTTTCTTCGATCATGTGCAGGTCGGAGTCCAAGACCTCGCACCACACGCGGCCCGGCGCATCGACCTTCTCGAACTGATGCCAGTAGCCGTTTCCGCTCCAGTTGCGGCCGAGATATGTCAGCCGCTCGGGCTGGTTCTTCCAGTTGTATCGTCCGCCGCGCTTCATCATCTCGCGTGCCAAAGTCATCTGTCGTTCCATTGCTTTTCCTTTCTTCGTTTCAAGCTGCCGCCGAACAAATCATTCAACCGGACGTGCTGCGCACGCCGTTTAATTCACGCGTTAGAAGTCAGTAGTCGCATGTGCCAGCCCGAGATCCGCCGTCGTCTTCCATCGCATCAGCAAGCACGCCATTCGCCGCCTCGGGTTTCGCGCTTTCTTGCAGGTTGCATTCGCCGTGTTTTAGCGAGCAGAACTCGCCGCCGACAATCACGTATCCGCACATCGCACGGCCACCGCGCAAAGAGCCGCGCACGGTGCATTTCGGTTTTTCGTTTTTCATCGTTTTCTCCTGTTGACCGTAACTTCTAACTTTTCAATCAACCGGAAAGCCCTGACGGGCTTCCGGTTATCTCAGGCGTTAGGTGTCGCAACATGCTTCCGTTCTACACGTATTGCGAACAACATGCAGCGCGCCTCTTTCAACTGAAAGATGGGCGGTTTCAAATAATCGATTCAGGCCCAATTACCCCACTTATGTGCGGCCCAGGGTACGTACTACTTGAAAACCACTTGGCCGCGTTTCTTCAAGAACAAGAAATCGAGCGAGTTGCTTTCCAGCCAGCCGTTATCTGGAATCGTCGTGAAAATATTGAGTTTCAAACCCATCAATTCATGGCGGTCAATCACTACTTTTCATCAAATCAGGTCCGTGATTTAAACGTTCTCGGTGAGCGGTTTCTCACCATGGGTGACGAATATTTGTTTGTCACTCCAGCGCTGAAAGAGCGCTTGGAGAAAAGCCCTTTCAACTACTTGCGCTTTAGCGAGGGTCTCAGTGAGTTTGTCGGCAGCAACACCTAACATTGCGGTCAAAGCCGCTCCGGCCTTCGGCCTCCGCTGGACGCTGCGCGATAAACCGCCGCGCAGCGCCCTTTACCTAAAACGTTGGGCCTCTTGCTGAAACGAATCATTCCCTTCTAACCCTGCCATCCTCAGGCTGATCAAAATGCTCACATATACCGCTATCGCAATAGTCGTTCTGTTCATACTTTTCATGTGGACCCGAGGAGGTTTAGGCAAAGGTAGGAAATATGGAAACAAGATTGCGCGGCACTTAGGTATGAGCAATAACTTCTTCCACACCGTCTTGGAAAACGGCGTTACCGGGCCGTCACTACAGGTTCTCGCAATGCTCGATGGTGCGGGGCTCACGTTACAGCAATCAAGCGTTCAGCTTGCCCCCTCCTTGGAGCGCGGATTAGTCGCGCTAGAAAATAGATTTGGGCGTCAAGAAATGATTGAGGCCGCCAAACCTGTTGTCACTGCTCTCTTGAAGGAGTGGGAAGAGCTTCAGCAACAACGAGAATCAAACCAATGAGGCACTTTTCCCGAGGCCCAACCCATCATCCCACCGGACCTGCGCGAAAAACCGCGCAGGCCAGTGAATTCAAACGTTGACGCTGTAGAAAAACCCTTTTCCAGCCAGATTTCCGGCAAAGACATGGCGCAGGTTTGATCTGCGCCATTTTCGTTTTCAGGCTTTTTCCAGGTTGACCGTGTGATTCTCGATGCGAGCTGTTTCGGCCCCTTCAGGTGAATTTCCCTTCTTTTTCCTCTACTGCCCGAACCCGTGATGCGCCAGTTTCTCGATGTTGTGCACCAGGCAGTACAGCTTCCACTGCGTATCAACCTTCTTCCGCCCACGTAGCGTGAAGTGATCCAGTCGCTTGTTGTGCCTCAAGTTGCCGAACACCGGTTCGACGGTGGCGAAGCGTCGCCCATAACGGGCTCTGCCTGCTTCGCTGTCGAGGGCTTTCTTCATCCGGTCGGTCTCGCTTTCTTCGGTTGTGTCGGCTTTGCCTCGAAAGAACGCAACTTGCCGGACTTGGGTTTTCTCCGGCGTGCGCAGGCATTTGGTGCGTTGTTCGCAGGGCAGGCAGTCGCGCAGAGTGCCGCTGTATTTGGTGGCGAGGTGGCCGTTGTGGATGCAGTTCGTGCCATTGCGGTAGAGCTGCTTGCCGGCTGGACAGGTGCAGATGCCAGTTTCGGGATCGCGTGTGAAGTCCTGCGGACGGTAACGCCTGGCGGCTTTCTTCGGGTTAGCCTTGTCGTAGAGGGGATCAGGCTTCACTTTGTGTTTGCCTTGGTCCTTGAAGCGTTCGTCACGTTGGCGCATGCCGTTGTCGGCAATCAGGGCGTTGATGTTCTCTTGGGCCAGGGCTTTGAGGTTGCGTTCAGAGTGGTAGCCGGCATCAGCCGTGTAGAGCGTGTCCGGAGTGGCTTGCGCCTGAGTAGCGCGCACGACCGGCAGCAGTAGCTCTTGTTCCGAGCCGGTGCCGTGGGCCTGGGCTTCGATGATGATCTGGTGCTTGGCATCGACGGCTGCTACGCCGGTGTAGCCTTGAATGACGCCTTTGCTGGTGGCCATCTTGGCGCTCTCGGGGTCGGTGCGATTGCTTTTGCGGATGGCGCCTTTACTGCCCTTTCTGTCTTGAGGGTTGGCGGTCAGCCATTGGCGGAGTTGGGCGGCCTCTTGCTGCAAGCTTTCGGACCGTTGCCGGGATTTCTCGGCGAGGTCAGGTTCGACGGACTGGCGGTCGTTCTCGCGGTGGCGGGCCAGCATCTTCTTGGCGGCAGCTTCGAGTTTGTCGGCTTGATGGGCGAAGTCGGCTCGCGTGCCGCTCTTGGCCTTGGAGGCGTTGCTGGGCAGCTTGACGCCGTCAATGGCGAACATTTCCCGGCCGATCAGACCTTGCCGATGACAGAGGTAAAGCACCTGTGCAAAGAGGCGGGCGACTTCTTCGTCGAGGCTGGAGACGAAGGCCGCCAAGGTGGTGAAGTGCGGTGCGGAGTCGCCGCTGAGGGCGATGAAGGTGACGTGTTCGCGGCACAGCCGCGCAATGCCCCGGCTGCTAACCACGCCCTGGGCGTAGGCGCAGAGGATGACTTTGAGCAACATCCCCGGGGGATAGGCGCTGGCGCCGTTCTGATCGTTGCGGTAGCGACTGTCGAAAAGGGAAAGATCGAATTCGTGGTCGAGCAGGTGATGCACGGCATGCTCGAAACTACCGGGCAGCAACTGCTTCTCCAGATCTACCGCGAGAAACCTCGGGCTGGTGTCGATTGCTTTGTAGCGGGCCATGGCGCCTCACTGATTTCAACTTCAGGTTGGAGCCTTGTTATTCCATATGGTTCACGGCACGATGCGGGCATGAATACACTTTTTCTACACCGTCGTTAGCCAGCATGGAACATCCCCGTTCTCCTGTCCTTGAGTTGGAAAATGCGATAGCCGGATGCGCTTTTCGTATTGCACCGGAACGCGAGAGTGAACTTGCTGAATTACGGGACGTAAATAACCTGATGCTCACCGTTGTGGACGAGCCAGGATTCAATATTCGTGTTCGCTTAGTTGAGCGGGAAATCATGATAAACGTCGCTGCTCTTGAGTTTCTCTGGGCCAGCGCTCACGCGCATCTGATTCTCTACAACGAGTACGGCCTTGCGCAGCGCAGTGGCTCAAGCACTTTCGATACTGGCGGCACCGATCGAAGCAGGAGGGCTATGGAACTGCTCGCTTGGGCTGGCCGAAATGCCTTGGCGAATGGCACAGACCTATGGCCTACAGACCTTCCTAGACCGGAACGCTTCCCTGCCGAAAAAAGTGATGGGCACGTCACGAATGAGCTATTCCTCTGTGCGCTTGCCTGGATCATTCACCATGAAATCGCCCACGTTCGGCTAAATCATCAAGCACTGGTCACCACATGCTCTATTGCAGAGGAAAAGGATGCTGATGTCGCTGCCACCAAATGGATTCTAGACAAGAGCACGGTACAACAGGAGTCACGAAAGCGAACCTTCGGAATAGCAGCGGCCATACTTGCCCTGCAAGGCTTCCGTTGTCCAGATCAATTTGTCACTTTGAAGACTCATCCGTCAACATTTGAACGCATCGATTACTGTTTGACCGCCGCGGGGGTCCCGGAAGATGACGAGGTTTTCGCGTTTGCTGCGGTCACTATGCAGATTCAACTCGCATGCCGCGGCATTGACAGGAAGTTCGATGGAAATACATTTCGTGATCTGTGCTCTGAATATCTCATTGAGTTTACCCGTGCAAATGCGGGCTAACCCTGCGGTGCAGGGGACGCTGCGCGATAAAGCGTCGCGCAGCGCCCCTTACCTATAACGTAATAAACCATTTTCCGGCCCGACTTCCGGCAAGAAAATGGCACAGGTTTGACCTGCGCCATTTTCGTTTTCAGGCTTTTTTTCCAAGTCGACCGCAGCATTCTCATTGAGATCAAACGCCAGCTAACACCATGCTCCGTTACGCCGCAGCTCAAGCGATTGGTTCATACCAACGCCACATTTCCCCGAAAAAAGGGTTCGCATGTGCATTTCGCGTCCACACGGGGCATTGCTCGTGTTCTGAGTTTGCTCGGCGGTTTGTTCTTCGCGCTGGTGTGTGGCGGCTTCTGCATGCTTTGCCACGGCGTTTTATCAGGTGCAGAAATGCATCCATCGCCTTGTCGGAAAGCCAAGCCAACGAACCAGGAAAAAATGGCACTGGGCATGATCCCTACCCCAAGGATTGCGCCGTAATAGGTGCCGCAGAATGTGGCACATACGCATGTTGTTTCTGGCCATTTTGAAGCGACCGCCCAAGTAAAAAACCCGCCACCGGCGGGTTCTTCATTTCAGCCAGCAATCCTCAAAACGCGTATTTGGCATTCACCCCGAGCAGCCAGTTGCGGCCGGGGGCTGATTCGTAGAATCGGCCGTTGCCGTCGCCGACGACGACCGAGCCAACGTACTGGCGGTCGAAAATGTTGTCGAGACGGGCGAAGGCGCGCATTTTGAGCGGCCCGACCTGCTGATCGACGCCCATGCGCAGGTTGGCGATGGTGTAGGCCGGGGCGGCTTGCTGGCTGTTGCTGTCTTCGACGTAAACCTTGCTGCGTGCGATGCCTTCAGCGGCGATGTGGAAGCCGCTCGGGGCATGTCGCCAGGCCAGTTCGCCGAACAGCGTCTGGGCGGCGACGCCGGGCAAACGGCTGCCGGCATTGACCGGCGTGGCTGCGCCGAGCACCGTGGTGGTGAATGCTTCGTCGTAGCGCGCATCGAGCAGTGTGTAGGCCAGACGGCTGGTGAAACCGAGGCCCCAGCGGCTGTCGACCGCCGCTTCGATGCCTCGGCGCAGGGTCTGGCCGGCATTGCGGTAGCTGGTTCGGCCGCCTGAGCTGGAGGCGACGACCAGTTCGTCGCTCGTCCTGATCTGGAACAACGCGACATCCACCCGGCTGTCGTCGCCGACCAGCGCCTTGAGGCCGGTTTCGAAATGCGTGCTGGTCGCTGCCTTGAGGTCGAAGCTGAAGCTGCTGTTCGGGCCGGAGTAGAACAGTTCGTTCATGGTCGGCGCTTCGAAGCCACGGGAAGCGCTGGCGTAGAGATTGACCGTTGGCGTCAGGCGGTAGAGCGCGGCGAGCATCGGCGTGGTTTTTTCGTAGCTGACACTGCCGCTGTCATCGCCATTGCCGGTCGTGATGTAGCTGTCCTTGACCTTGAAGGCGACCCGGCTGTGGCGCAGGCCGCCGGTGAAGTTCCAGCGTTCGCCCTGCCATTCGGCCTGGGCGTACTGGTCGAAACTGGCCACCCGGTCTTCTTCCTTGCGGCGCAGGGTGCCGGCCAGGCCGAGCGTTGTGCCGATGTAGTTCTCGTAGCCGCGCCGCTGATCGACGGATTGCTCGTATTCGACACCGACGGTGGTCGTCAGCTTGCCGCCGGCGAGATCGTACTTGCCTGTCCAGCGACCGGAAACGCCGGAAAAATCACGATCAAAATCAATCACCCCGCCGGAATGACGACGAATCGCCGAGTTGGCCGGCGTCGCGCCGGTAATCAGCTGAACCGAACGCGGGATCGACTGGTACTGAATCACCGTGCGCTGGCCGGCATAGGCCGAAACCTGCACGCTTTGGTCGCCAAAGCGGCGTTCATAGCTCACGCCGCCCTGCATGTGGTCGATGCTCTTGCGCGTGTTGTATTGCTCGGCCACCGGATCAACGCTGCGCGGATTGCTGCTGAAGCGCGACCAGCTCGCGCCGAGCGGGTCATCCGCCGTTTGGGTAAAGGCATTGGCAACAAGCATCAGGCGGCTATCGGCATCCGGCGCGAAGGTCAGCTTGGCCGAACTCTGGTCGCGCTGGGCGCTGCTGTGATCGCGGTAGCCATCGGTTGCAAAGCGCGAGGTATCGAGCACATAGCCCATCCCGGCCGCTTCACCCTGGGCCGATAGATCGGCCTTCCACATGCCGTAGCTGCCGGTCACCAGGCCGCCTTCAATGCTCGGCGCGCCCTTGCCGTCGGCAGTAAACATCTGGATCACCCCGCCGGCGTGATTGCCGTAGATCGACGACATCGGGCCGCGCATCACTTCGATACGCTCAGCCCGGTCAAGATTGAAAGTCGCCGCCTGTCCCTGGCCATCCGGCATCGACGCCGGAATGCCATCGGCCATCAACCGAATGCCACGTACGCCAAAGGCCGAACGTGCGCCAAAGCCGCGTGAGGAAATCTGCAGATCCTGGGCGTAGTTCTGGCGGTTTTGCACCGAAATGCCAGGCACCCCGGCCAGTGCCTCGGAGACATTGACCTTCGGCTGATCGGCACCGATTCTGGCCGCATCGACGACGTCGACCGCAGCAGACAGGTCGAACGTATTGTGTTCGATGCGGCTACCGGTCACAGCCACGGGATCAAGCGTCACATCGGCAGCCCAGGCTGTACCGAGCGAAAAAATCGGGGCTAATGCGGCGGCAATGCAGCTCAGACGGTGTTTCATGGCAGGTGTCTCGTCAATGTAGTTATAGGTCACATCATCGGCTGCCCGCGCCTGCACCGCGCCATCACATTCGCCAAAGCCACCTCATGAAAATCATGAGATGCCGGTGACAAGCAGAATCATCAACCGCTCGGCGATAATGCGGCTTGCTCATGGATCGACGTCACCGCGCCTGAAAGCCCCCTCACACGACTGCAACCAGCCTCTCTACGCCCCCCGCCCATCATGCTCACCATTCGACAAGCCCGCTTCCCGGATGAACACGACGACGTTATTTCGATTTTTCGCGAGTACGTCAAAAGTCCGACTGTCAGCCTCGATTTTCAGGATTACGAGACGGAGTTTGCAGGGCTGCCGGGCAAGTATGCGGCGCCGGAGGGGCGTCTTCTCCTGGCCCGCCAAGGGGATGCCGTTCTCGGCTGTGCCGCCCTGCGCCGGGTTGATGCGTCGACCTGCGAAATGAAACGGGTTTATGTCCGCCCATCGGCGAGAGGCCAACAACTCGGCCGTAAACTCGTCGAGCAGCTGATCGCCGAAGCCAGGCTGGCCGGTTATCGGCGCATCTGCCTCGACGTTTTACCGGAGTTCGTGGCGGCGCAGAAGCTTTACGAATCGCTCGGTTTTTCGGTCGCCGAACCAGTCAGCTTCAACCCGGTGCCCGGCACGCAATACCTGGCCTTAGCCCTGCAAGACCCGACATAAACCAAGTTCTGGCCGTTGCCAGAAAGTTTCGGCCATCAGGCTTCGATCAACCCGTTGCGCACGGCGACCAGCGTCAGTTCGGCGGCGTTCTGCAAATTGAGTTTTTGCTTGATATGGTAAAGATGCGTCCCGACGGTGCTCGGACTAAGGCAAAAATCGCTTGCCACGTCGTTGACCGAGCGCCCTTCGGCCAGTTTGAGGAAAACGGCCAGTTCCTTTTCGGTCAGGCTATCGACCGGATTGGCTGAACCGGAAAGCTGGGCCAGTGCAACGTTCTGCGCCAGCTCGGGATCAATGTAGCGTCGCCCGGCCGCAACCTGCCCGACCGCCCGCAGGAATTCTTCCGGCGCGGCACGCTTGCACAGGTAGCCACTTGCGCCAAGACGCAGGGCACGGACGGGAACGATGTCGTCGTGGTGCGCCGAAAGCATCAGCACCCGCGCTTTCGGCGCCCAGACGAGCAGCCGTTCGAGCGCAGCCAACCCGCCGATGCCGGGCATCGACACATCCATCACCACCAGATCGGGCGTGGACTCGGCATAGAGCCGGATGGCGCTCTCGCCGGTTTCCGCCTCACCGACCACTTCGGCCCCCGCCCCTTCGAGCAGCAAGCGAAAACCGAGGCGGACGATGGCGTGATCGTCGGCCAGCATGACGCGAATGCCGCGCAGATTGGAATTCATGATGCTTCCTCCATGATTTCGTGATGGGGCAGGCAAACCTGCAGACAAAAGCCGCCAGCCGCCGGCCGTGCCATCGTCAGCACGCCGCCGAGTTCGGCAATGCGCTCGGCCATGCCGGCCAGTCCGAAGCCGCAACCGGCTTGCGGTGAACGCCGGCCATCGCAACCGCGGCCGTTGTCGCTCAGCGACAGCCTGATCTGTCCGGCAACTTCGCCGAGCCGCAGCTCGACCTGGCTGGCCGCAGCATGGCGGGCAATGTTGGTCAGCCCTTCCTGGACGATACGGATCAGGGTTTGGGCCACGGCATCGCTCAACCGGGCGTGTTCAAGCTCGATCGTTGCGCGCAGTTCGATGTTTTCATGCTGCATGCGCCAGGCGACCAGCAGCCGTTCAAGGCCGGCTTCAAGCCCGGCGGCGGAGGCCGGCCGCAGGCGCTGGAGAATATTCCTGACGCCCTGCTGCATCTCGCCGGTCACGGCAACAATGCTTTCGGCCGGCAGCTTGAGTCCCGGCTGATCGCTGCTGCGCTGCACGATGGCGCCGGCCAGTGCGCGGACAGCGGTAATGCACTGGGCCAGTTCATCGTGCAACTCGCGGGCAATCAGCTGGCGCTCCTGCTGCAGGCGGCCCTGCATCTGCTCAGCCACTTCCTGTTCGGTTTCCAGCCGTACATTGTCGTTGACCGCAGCATTCAGGCGGTCGGCCATGCCGTTGAAGGCACGCGACAGGCGGCCCAGCTCCGGCGTGGCAAAAACCGGCAGGCGGGTATCGAAACGCCCCGACCCCGTCCTTTCCAGCGCGTGCATGACCTGGGCCAGCGGGCGCAGAGCGCGGTCGAGGGCGTAGCGGCTGATCAGGAACAAGCCAACGAGCAGCAGCACCGCCCAGGCGGCCATGCGCTGCAGATCGTCCCAGGCATCGATCACCGAACGCGAGGCATCGGGATAAAGCACCAGTTGCAGCTCGCCCAGCGCAACGCGATGCGCTTCGAACTCGGGCGTCAGCAGCCCGGCAAACCAGCCCGGCACCTGGCGCCCAGCCTTGTAGGTCGGGGCTGGCGAGCGGTAAAGCAGGCGCCCGTCGGCGGCGATCACTTCCAGTTCGTTGGCACGAATCCGGCCGAGCGGCTTGACCACGCCGAGGACGCGTTCGGGCAGTACGTCCGGCGGCAACTGACGCATTTCACCGACCGTCGCCCGCAGCCATTGTTCGGCCACCCGGCTGGCCGCCTCAACCTCTTCATGCGTCGCATTGCGCGCGCCGTGCGACCACAAGGCGGCGAGGACCAGCAGCAGGCTGGCCGCCAGCCCGGTAAAGACCAGGCCGACGCGGGTGTGAAGGCTGGGCCGGCGCATCATCAGTTGCCGAAGGCGTAGCGCAGGCCGATCCAGGCGGCACGCGGCGCGCCCGGCGCGACGAAAGTTTCGCGCCGCCAGTTGCCCGAATCGATCTGGAAGCTGCCGCCGGCGAAGGGGTTTTCAGCCAGCGCGGCAGCCGTCGCGTAACGCTTGTCGAAGACGTTGTTGACCTTGGCAAACATCTGCCAGCCGCCGCCCAGCCGGGCTTCGCCGTTCAGGTTGAGAATGGCGTAGCCGGCCGTCTTGCCCGGTCCGTCGAAAGTCCGGGTATTGCCCAGCGCATCGGTAAAGGTGCCGGACTGGTGCTGGTTGTTTTCATTGCCCCGGGCGTACTGACCGGAGAAGGCCTGGACATCGCCGCCGAGACGCAGCCAGTCGGTGGCTCGCCAGTTCAGGCCGAGCTTGGCGCTGTGCGTCGGCAGGCCGGGCAGACGGTCGCCCTTGCGCACTCTGATTTCATCATCCTGTCCGCCCGCCGTGCATTCCGGCGCGGTGCCGCGCGTACTGTTGTTTTCAGCCAGCAGGCAAGCGCCCGACTGGAAGGTGGCGTGCAGATAGCTGTAGTTGGCGAACCAGTCGACACGATTCTGGCGACCGTTCAAACCCAGTTCCAGACCCTGACGTTGCGTCTTGCCGAAATTGGTGAAGTAACCGGCGCTGGTCGAGGTGCCGACAAAGATGATGTCGTCGCTCGAAACGCTGCGGTAGACCCCGGCATTCCAGCCAATATCGCCGACCAGCTTGCCGCGCAGACCGGCTTCGACGGTTTGCGTGACGACCTGCTTGAGATAAGGGTCGGCCGCCATCGAGTTGGGCAAGGTGCAGGGATTGGCCGGGTCGGCACAACCCAGTTCGATCGGCGTCGGAACGCGGTTGCCCTGGCTGAAACCGGCGTAGGCATTGAGCGCCGGCACGATCTGCCAGCTCAGGCCGAGCGCCGGATTGAGCTTGCGGTAGCTGTGGTCGCCATCAAGATTCGGCGCGCTGCGGTCGAGTTCGTCGAAGGTCGTCACACGGCTCATGTTGTAACGGGCCGAGCCGGTCAGATGCAGATTGGGCAGCAGCGCATAGGTGTCGGTGGCAAACAGGCTGGCCGTGCGCGTCGTGCCGCGCAGCCGGTTCTGCTCCTGTTCGCTGGCGGGATCGGCAATGCCGCGCGTGGCGTCGATGAGGCCGAGTTGCTGGGTCTGGCGGAAGTTCATCCGGGCGTAGTCGAACGAAGTGCCGAGGGTCAGTTGATGCCGGGCGCTGTTCAGATTCCACTGCACGCCCAGGCCACTACCCTGCTGCCGGGTGCGCGTCCGGTTGTTGGCCCCCGACTCCTGGTTTGACACGCCGTCGAAGACACCGTCTTCGAACTCGTCATTGACGTCGCCGTTCAGCGTCCGCGTCGTGCTCCGCCGGTGATAGACGTTGCCGCTCAGGCTCTGGCTGTCGTTCAGCCACAGACGACCGCTGAGCGCCAGTTGGGTCATGTCGTTACGCGTCTGGTCGGGGTGGGTGAAAATCTGGTCGCGCCGCTCGGCGAACATCGAGAGCGGCAGCAGTCCGTTGCCGGTCATCTTGGTCACCGCCCGGCTCAGCGTCAGATCGGCCTCGCCGGCGGCGCTTTTATGCGACAGCTTGCCGAAAAACTGCTTGGCCTCGGATTTCGAGTAATCGCGCCAGCCGTCTTCCTTGAACCAGTCAGCCGCGACATACCAGCCGAGCGAGCCGGCGTTGCCGCCATGCTCGATCTCGACATTGCGCCGCCCGAAGCTGCCGCCGGACAGTTCGAGTTTGCTGCCCGGATGACTGAAGCCGCTCTTGGTGCGGATCGCCAGCGCACCGCCCAGCGTGTTCAAACCGAAAACCGGGTTGGAACCGGGCATCAGATCCATCCCGGCAATCGCCGAATGCGGCAGCAAATCCCAGTTGACCGTGTCACCGAACGGTTCGTTGATGCGCACGCCGTCGAGATAGACCGACAGGCCCTGCGCCGTGCCGAGCAGCGGCGAGGCGGTGAAACCGCGGTAATTCAGATCGGCCTGGAAAGGGTTGCCCTGAATCTCGTTGAGATTGACGCTGGGCAACTGGCGCAACATCGCCTCGGGCAGGTTCAGGCTCTCCTGCTCCTCCATCTGGCTGGCGCTGATCGACTGGACATTGGCCGGCAGGTGCAGGCGCGGCACGCCGACCCCGGAGAGCGGCGTACTGCCGACGACTTCAACGGTTTCGGCCTGGATTTCGCGGTCGACCGCGCCAGCATGACCAAAAGCGGCGCTCAGTGCGAGTGCCAGCAAAGTGGGCTTGTGATGTTGTCTCATGTTGTTTTTTTGAGTTTGTAGTTGATCGGGACGACGACTTGAATTTCGTTGGCTTCCAACGCTTCCGGCAGCGGCGGCAAGCCGGCCAGCGCTTCGAGCATGGCCAGCGCGTGCTGGTCGAGCACCTCGAAACCGCTGCTGCGGTCGACCTGCACACCGAGCAGATTTCCCTTGCGCGCGACTTTCAGGCGCAGCCGGACTTCACCTTCCCAGCCGCGCAGCGCGGCAACGCGCGGGTATTCCTGATGGCGGGCCAGCAGCTCACCGAGGCGACGGCGATAGGCATCGAGCACCTCGCTCTGCGGCTTGGCCGGCGCGACGACGACTTCGCGGCTGGCCACCGCTTCGCTCGGCGCCGCCACGGTCACTGCCGGCAGACGCGCGGCCTCGCTCGGTGCGGCGGGCGTCGCAACGGTGGACGGCCCGGCCGGCGCAATTGTCCGTACGCTGGATTTTTCAGGCGTATGGACGGGCACCTGCCGGACCTTCCTGGGGAGCACAGCCGCCGCCGGGGCTTGAGCCGGGGCGCTGGGTCCGGATTCTGGCGTGCTGACCGGGCGCAGCACGGCGATGATCGTCGGCAAGACGGGTGGAACGCTATGGCGCTGCCAGCTGACCAGTCCGAACAGCCCGGCATGGAAGAGCAGCGACAAGCCGAGCAAGGCGACAAATCGGCGACTCAACCCAGCCGGCACAACCGGCAGGCGCAGTTCCGGCGGAAAGTTGATCGCCATCGCCATCTCAGCGCCCTGCCCCGAGCGCATCCTGCTCCGCCGCCGGAAAGAGGTGGCCAACCGAGCGGCGGTATTCGCTGGCCGCCACCGGCAGATCGGCGAACTCGGCCGGCAGCGGCAGGGCCAGCACGTCGTTCATGTCCAGCCCGTCACGCGCTGCGGTCTGCATCGCGGCTTGCAGCCAGCGTAGCCAGGCGCGGGTCTGGCGAATCGGCGCGGCGTCGCGCGTCACTGCGCCGTGACCGGGGACCAGCACGCTGAAACCGGGTTCGCGGGTGATCTCCTCCAGCCGGTCGAGCGCGGCCAGCCAGTGGGTAATATCAGCGTGCGGCGTGGTCGCGGCGCGGCCGTTGAAAACCAGATCGCCGGCAAACAAAACGCCGCTTTTTTCATCGTAGACCGCGAGATCGGCCCCGGTGTGACCGTCCAGTCCGATCAGGCGCAGGCGGCGACCGGCGATTTCGCTGGTGCCGGCGGACAGTGCACGATTCGGCACGAGTACCTCGGTGCCTTTCATCCAGTCGCCGCTCATCCGGAACAGGTTTTCGGCAAAGGCGTTGCCCTCGGCCGAAATGCCCTCGATGGTCGCCGGCAGCGCGGCGATGGCTGTGCCGGCAAAGGCCTGGTTGCCGAGAAAATGGTCGGGATGGTGGTGGGTGTTGATGACCAGCGCCACCGGCTGCTCGCTGATTCGGGCAATCGCGCGGCGCATCTGCTCGCCGTAGCGCAGCGACGGGCCGCTGTCGATCACGACGATGCCGCCCGAGCCGGCGATGAAAGCGGTATTGACGATATTTCCGCCGTTGACCGTGGAAAAGTCCTCGTTGCGTCCGATGAAGACGTAAACCTGCTCAGCAACCGGCTGGGCCTGCAGGCCGTAGTCGAAATCGGCGGCCTCGGACGAGATGGCGAAGAGCGCCGCAGCGCAGGCGATCAGGCGCTTCATTGGGCGATCTGCGCCTTGAAGGTGTTGCCGTTGTTGTCGCGCCCGCGCGCTTCAACCGGCCCGCTGACTGCACCGCGATGCAGGGTGAACACCGGGTTCTCGGCGACCGGCTCGTAAGTCTGCAGGCGCATCAGGCGCTGGCCGGCGGCATCGCTCAATTCGATTTCTTCAAGGTGGAAGGCCGGCGTGCCAGCGACCAAGCCGGTATCCATCGGATGCACGATGCTCAAGCGGACGCGGCCGCTGTACGGGCCTTCCGACCACTGCCGGCCGCTGACCCTATTCAGTTTCTGCTGCCAGGCTTTCGAGGCCGAGGCGCCGGACGGTGCAGTGCAGCCGCCGCCCACCGTATTGACCCAGGTGCCGCCGACATGCCAGACGCCATCCGCCGTGCGCACGGCAGCGCGCACCGGTGTCGATTGTTGCAACTTGACGCGGAAACCGAGGTAGGCACCACTGGCTTCGGGGAAGAAACGCAGCACCTGGACGATCGGATTGAAATCGGCAAAAACCAGCACTTCCTGCACGCCGGGCAAGGCCGTGGCATCGATCGTCACCGGCACCTGCATCGGGTTCTCGGCGGTCGACGGAGCGATCACCTTGACGCGCGGATCGAACAGTACCGGCGCATTGCCCAGCAGGCTTTTCTGCATGTCGGCCCAGCGCGCCGAAGCGAGCGGATCACCGCTCTCTTTCAGCGCGGCGGCATCGGCCGGCGACATCAACGCGGCCAGCGCGATAGCGGCAATGGTCAAAGGAAATTTCATCGTGTCTCGCTCCTGTCGCCCTGCGGGCTGTTTGGGCAAGACTTGCGCAAAGGCCGTGCCAAAGCGCTAGCCATCGGCGGAAATGACCGTGCCAAGCGTGATTCGGCGTTTTTGCCTGAAAAATCGCGTCGACCGCAGCAGCGCGGTTGCGCAACTTTGGAGCAGTTGTGTTCATTTTGAACAGGCAGCCTGAACGCTGGCCCAAGCCGGCACAACGCCATCAAATACCCCTGAAAGGCCGGCCAGCGGGCCGATTCAAGCGGCCGGCACGGTCGTGGCACAGGGCTTGCAGATCGCCTGTCCGGCCAGGGGGGAAATTTCAGGGAATGGACGGTCTCCCCCGGTTTTCATGCCACGGCAGCGCGGCTGAACGCCCTTTGCCGTACAGCAGGAATCAATGCATAAACCAAGGAGACAAATCCATGCATCGTCACACCCGCCCCCAGCGGCGCACACTCGGCATCGCCCTGCTCATTGCAGCGGCCTTCGCCGGCAGCCCGGCCAGCGCTGAAGTTACTGACGCCGATATCCTCAATGATGCGAAGACCACCGGCGACGTCGTCAGCTTCGGCCTCGGCACGCAGGGCCAGCGTTTCACGCCGTCGACCCAGATCAACACCAAGACGGTGAAGAATCTGGTCCCGGCCTGGTCGATGTCCTTCGGCGGCGAAAAGCAGCGCGGCCAGGAATCGCAGCCGGTCATCCATAACGGCAAGATGTTCGTCACCGCTTCGTACAGCCGCCTTTTCGCGGTCGACGCGAAAACCGGCAAGAAATTGTGGAAGTACGAACACCGCCTGCCCGACGGCATCATGCCGTGCTGCGACGTGATCAACCGCGGTGCCGCCCTGTACGGCAACCTGGTCATTTTCGCCACGCTCGACGCCCAGCTGGTCGCCCTCAACCAGGACACCGGCAAGGTCGTCTGGAAGGAAAAGCTCGGCGACTACGCCGCTGGCTACTCCGCCACCGCCGCGCCGATTGTCGCCAAGGGCAAGCTGATCACCGGCATCTCCGGCGGTGAATTCGGTGCCGTCGGCCGCATCGACGCGCGCAACCCGCTGACCGGCAAGCTGATCTGGACGCGTCCGACGGTCGAAGGCCACATGGGCTACAGCTACGATGCCGACGGCAAGGCCATCGAAAACGGCATTTCCGGCACGACCAACGCCACCTGGGAAGGCGACCTGTGGAAAACCGGCGGCGCCGCCACCTGGAACGGCGCGACCTACGATCCGGAAACCAACCTGATCTTCGCCGGCACCGGCAACCCGGCCCCGTGGAACAGCCACCTGCGTCCGGGCGACAACCTGTTCTCGTCGTCCACCGTGGCGATCGACGCCGACACCGGCAAGATCACCTGGCACTACCAGAACACGCCGCACGACGGCTGGGACTTTGACGGGGTGAACGAATTCGTCTCCTTCGACTACAAGGACCCGAAGACCGGCAAGATCATCAAGGCCGGTGGCAAGGCCGACCGCAACGGCTTCTTCTTCGTCAACGACCGGACCAACGGCAAGCTGATCAACGCCTTCCCCTTCGTCAAGAAGATCACCTGGGCGAGCGGCTTCAACCTCGAAACCGGCCGTCCGAACTACATCGAAGAAGGCCGTCCGGGCGACCCGACGCAAGGTGTCGATGGCAAGAAGGGCAAGGTCGTCTTCTCCGCCCCGTCCTTCCTCGGCGGCAAGAACCAGCAGCAGATGGCCTACAGCCCGCAGACCGGCTTGTTCTACGTGCCAGCCAACGAGTGGTCGATGGACATCTGGAATGAGCCGGTGTCCTACAAGAAGGGCGCCGCTTACCTCGGCGCCGGCTTCACCATCAAGGCGCTGAACGAAGACCATATCGGCGTGCTGCGCGCGATGGATCCGCAGACCGGCAAGATCGTCTGGGAAAACAAGAACTACGCCCCGCTTTGGGGTGGCGTGCTGACCACCGCCGGCGGCCTGATTTTCTATGGCACCCCGGAAGGTTTCCTGAAGGGCGTCGATGCCAAGACCGGCAAGGAACTGTGGTCCTTCCAGACCGGTACCGGCATCGTTGCACCGCCGGTTAGCTGGGAACAGGATGGCGAGCAGATGATCGCCGTGACGACCGGCTGGGGCGGCGCTGTTCCGCTGTGGGGCGGCGACGTTGCCAAGCGTGTGAACTTCCTCGAACAGGGCGGTTCGGTTTGGGTGTTCAAGCTGCACAAGTAAGCAACAGTCTCTCCTGCGGGCGCTCCGGCGCCCGACCCCCACGGCGCGGCGGCTTCGGCCCCCGCGCCGTTTTTCATGGTTTTCAGGCAGTTGACCGGCGGAATGCATCAGCGCGCCACCGCCCGGGCTTCGACAAAGGCCTGGATCGCCCAGACCAGTTCCGGGCTGAGCACGTTTTTCCACGGCGGCATGTGCATGACGCCAACAATGGTTTTCCCGTTCGCCACCGTCTTGCTGAAATAGGCGTCGTTGTCGGCCAGGCAGGCGGCCTGCACTGCCGGCTCGCCGATGCGCCGGCAATAGCGGTTGAGCTGGCGCAGATCGGGGGCCGGGGCGCCGGCCGGATTGGCGTCGACGCCATGGCAGCGGGCGCAGGCTTGGTTGAAGGCGGATTGGCCGACTTCGATGGCCCGCGCATTGGCCCGATAGGGATTGGTCCTGACTTCGACGGCGAGGGGCGGCAGGCCGGATTGATCGACCACCGGGGCGACGGTGACTTCACCGGCGGCGGCCGCGAAGGCCAGGCAACCAGCCAGCAGCCCGAGGCTGCGCGAAAGAGAAAGCCGAAAACGAAGGCGCAGCATCATTGCCAGTCCTCCGTCGGGCAGCCGGTGCAGCCTTCGAAAAAGGCGTCGGGGAAAATGGTGTAGCGGCGATAGGCACCTGCGAGATTGGCATCTTTCAGATTGACCGTGACGAACTTGGCTTCCTGCAGATTGGCGTTGCTCAGCCGAGCCCCGGCGAACCAGGCGAAATTGAGCTTGGCCGCTTCAAGATTGGCGGCCGTGAGGTCGGCCCCGGAAAAGTCGGCCCGAAACAGGCGAGCGAATTCGAGATCGGCCCCCACCAGCCTGGCCTTGCGAAAGGTGGCGGTCGGGCCGCTGGCCTTGTTCAGGCGAGCCGCCGTCAGATCGGCCCCATCGAAAATGGCCCCGGCCAGATTGGCACCGCGCAGATCGACGCGGGCCATTTGGGCGCCGGTGAAGTCGGCGCCGGCCAGGTTCTTGCCGGCCAGGTTGGCGTGGCGCAGATCGGCACCGGGGCAGCGGGTATGCGGCCAGATGCCGCAGCCGTTGATGATCAGCGGCTCGATATTTTCCGGCGGCGCGGCGACGGCTGCGGTCGACAGGAAAAAAAGGGAAAAAATGAAATGTCGGGGCGTCATCGTTTTCTTTTCAAGAAGGTCTGCGTCGTTCCTGGAGCGGCGAGAACCCATACCGTTCGCGCTGCTGCTTGGCGACGGATGCCACAGGGAACCGGCATCCGTCGAGCACGACGCTTTCCTTGACGGTTTAGCGCTTGGCCATCTTCGGCAGCTTGAAGACCCACATCGAGCCACCCTGCGTCACCTGCTTGGTCAGGTCGGCCAGATCGCCGCCCCACAACGGCACGGCGCCGCCGTAGCCGGACTGAATGCCGATGTACTGCTCGCCATCCATTTCCCAGGTGATCGGCACCGAGACGACGCCGGAACCGGTCTGGAATTTCCACAGTTCCTTGCCGTTTTTCGCGTCGAAGGCCTTGACGTAGCCGTCCGAGGTGCCGGTGAACAACAGGCCGCCGGCGGTGGTCAGGGTGCCGGCCCAGAGCGGGAATTTCTCCTTGTGCTCCCAGGCGATCTTGCCGCTCTTCGGGTCGATGGCGCGCAGGATGCCAACGTGGTCGTCAAACAGCTTCTTGATACGGAAACCCTGGCCGAGGTAGGCCGAGCCGGCCTTGTAGGTCAGGTGCTCGGTCCAGTAGTCCATCGCCCAGTGGTTGGCCGGAATGTAGAACAGGCCGGTGTTCGGGCTGTAGGACATCGGGTGCCAGTTGGTACCGCCGAGGAAAGGCGGCGAGACGAAGACCGATTCGCCCTTTTCGGCGCCCGGCTTGGGGGCCGGCGGCCGGTTGTCCTTCTCGATCGGCCGGCCGGTCTTGAGGTCGAAGCCGGAGGCCCAGGTAATGCCATCGACAAACGGCCAGGCGCCGATCAGCGACGTCGGCTTGTTCGGGTAGCCGGCGCCGGTCGCCAGCTTTTCGCGGTCGGTGACGAAGAAGAAGCCGTTGCGGTCGGCGTGGGCCGAGGCCTTGACCAGCTTGCCGCTCTTCGGGTCCTTGTACTCGAAAAGGACCACCGAGTTGTTACCGGAGAAGTCCCAGGCATCGTTCGGCGTGTGCTGGTAGAAGCCCTTCAGTTCGCCGGTATTGGCGTCGACATAGGCCTGGCCGGAGGTGAACAGGCTGTCCCAGTTGCGCGGATCGTCGCCTTCCTTGGTCCGCTTCCAGGTATTCCACGGCGCCGGGTTGCCGGCCCCGATCACCACGGTGTTGGTTTCGACGTCGAAGCTGGCCGTCTGCCACGGGGCACCGCCACCGTGGTTCCAGGCATCAACCTTCTTGCCGTCCGGACCTTCCGGCCAGCTCGGCGCCTTGGCGTCGCCGGTGGTGACGCTGTCCTTGCCGTTCAGGCGGCCCATGTGACCTTCGACCAGCGGCCGCGCCCAGACTTCCTCGCCGGTATCCGGATCGCGCGCGAACAGCCAGCCGACCACCCCGAATTCGTCACCCGACGAACCGTGCACCAGCAGCACCTTGCCGCTCTTCTGATCTTTCACGACAAACGGCGCGCCGGTCATCGTGTAGCCAATCTTGTGGTCGCCGAATTTCTTCTTCCAGACGACCTTGCCGGTGTCCTTGTTGAGGGCGACGATGCTGGCGTCCAGCGTGCCGAAGAAAATCTTGTCGCCGTAAATGGCCGGACCGCGATTGACCACGTCGCAGCACGGGCGGATGTCGTCGGGCAGGCGGGCCTCGTATTCCCAGAGGCGTTTGCCGGTCTTGGCATCGATCGCGAAGATCCGCGAATAGGAACTGGTGGCATAGATGACGCCATCGTGCACCAGCGCCTGCCCTTCCTGGCCGCGCTGCTTTTCGCCGCCGAAGGAAAAGCTCCAGGCCGGGACCAGGGCTTCGACATTCTTCGTATTGACCTTGCTCAGCGTGCTGTGGCGCTGCGCCTTCAGGCCGAGGCCGTAGGAGAGCACGTCGCCGGGCGTCTTGTCGTCGTTCAGGATGTCCTCCCAGCTCACCTTGCTGCCGGCCATCGCCGGGGCACAAAGGGTGGCGGCCACGAGGGCGGCGAGGAGGGTCGGGCGGGGGTTGAACCGGGTTGCTTGCATTTTTTGTTTAGTCTCCAGATTGGTATCGTAACGTTCCCGATGCTGCGGGCCGGCCTGGCCATGGCGACAGGCGAGCCGAGTATAAAAAGCGGATTTGCCCGCCGTCCCGGGAGAAGCTCCCCGACAAACCGGGAAAAATTCCCGATCGCGTGCCCCTCGGTACGAAACCTGCTCTTACCTGCTCATTACAGACAAATGGACAGACGATGGATCTCAGGAGAAAACTGGTGGGCTATCTCGGCGCCCTGCTTGGCGGCCTGATGCTGATGGCGATCGTGATCCATCTGCATTCACTGCGCGCCGACCTTGATGCCGAGGTCAAGGCTTCGACCCAACTGGTCAAGGTGCTGCTCGCCGCCGGCCAGCCGGCGACCACTCAGGCCCAGTTGCAGGCGCTGTTGGACGAAGCGCCACTGCGCCACCTGAGCATCCAGCCCGGCCCCGGAGCTGACGCCGACGAGGGCAGCCGCAACGGGCTGAGCGCCCTGCTCGGCCTGGAGCCGCGTCACGAACCGGCGCAGACTATCCGGCTCGGCGAGCAGACCTTGCACATCGCGCCCAACCCGGCTTCCGAAATCGAAGAGCGCCTGGGCGACACTGTTCGACTTTGCATCACCCTGTTGTTCTATTCTGGAGCAACCCTGCTCGTTGCCTGGTGGGCAGCGCATCGCGCCCTGAGCCCGGTGCGCGAACTGGAAGCCGGCCTGCAGCGCCTGGCCCGCGGTGAAGCCGAAGCCGCCCTGCCCCCTTTCGCGCTGCGCGAGTTCAGCCGCGTTGCCGGCGCCATCGACGATCTGGCCGCCGCACTCAACGAAGGACGGGCCGCCCAGCGCCAGCTGGCCCGCCAGTTGATCGAGGTGCAGGAAGCCGAGCGCAAGACACTGGCAAGGGAATTGCATGACGAGATGGGGCAAACGCTGACCGCCATCGGCGTGACCGCCGCCTATCTCGAACGCCATGCCGGCCAGCTCGACGCCGGCCGGGTCGCCGAATGCGCGCAGGAGCTGCGCCGCGACGTCAAGACCAGCGGCGAGCAACTGCGCGGCATGCTCCGGCAGTTGCGGCCACATGGACTGGATAGCGGCGGGCTGGCCAGCGCGCTGCGCGAACTGGTCGGCAACTGGCAGCAGCGCGAGTGGTGCATCGATTTCCAGCTGGCGATGCCGCCGGTACTGCCGACGCTCAATGAGACAAGCAGCCTGGTGTTGTACCGAATCGTGCAGGAAGGGCTGACCAATGTCATCCGCCACAGCGGCGCCCGGCATTGCCGGGTGAGCATGCTTGTTGCGGCGGATGTATTGCAGTTGGTGATTGAAGATGATGGACAGGGACTGCCGGCAAGTACTCCCGCCCACCGTGGCGGCCTGCTCGGCATGACGGAACGGCTGGCCATGGTCGGCGGCCGGCTGGAAGTGAATGGCAAGCCGGGCAATGGCCTGCAGTTGCGGGCCAGCCTGCCGCTGACAAGCGAAGAACCCAAGGAGGAGCAACCGTGATCCGCATCATTCTTGTCGATGACCACGCTGTCGTCAGAACCGGCTACCGTCGCCTGCTCGACGCCGAGCCGGGGTTGCAGGTGGTCGGCGAAGCCGCCAGCGCCGACGAGGCCAACGCCCTCGTCCTGCGCACGACGGCCGATGTCGCGCTGGTCGATCTCAGCCTGCGCGGCAGCAGCGGCATCGAAGCCATCCGCGGCATGCTGGCCCGCTGCCCAACGCTGAAAGTGCTCGTCCTTTCCATGCACGAAGGCGCCGGCCACGTCACCCAGGCCCTGCGCAGCGGCGCCCTCGGCTACCTGACCAAATATTGCGAGCCGGGCGAGGTGATCGACGGCATCCGCCGCATTGCCGCCGGTAAACGCGTCTTTTCACCCGAAATTGCCCAGGTGCTGGCCGAAGAAGCGATCGACGGCGACGGCGCCCTCGCCCATCTGACGCCGCGCGAATTCGAAGTGCTGCGCATGCTGGTGCACGGCGAATCGGCCACCGGCATCGCCAGCTCGATGCACCTCAGCCCGAAAACCGTGCTCAACTACCTGACCCTGATCCGGCAAAAGCTCGACGCCGACAACGATTTCAAACTGCTCCACCTGGCCGCCCGCCACGGCCTGGTGGACATGAACCACGCGCTGGGCGCCTGAACCGCCCGCTTTCCAATGAAGACCGGAGACACTCCATGAAAAAAACCACCCTCAGATCCAGCCTGGCCGGATTACTCATGATCGCGTCCAGCGGGCTGGCCGGCGCAGCCGAGCATGCCACCCCGCGCGAAGCACAGGCGCTGTTCGACCAGGCTGTCAAATACCTGCAGGCCAACGGGCCTGAAAAATCATGGGCGGCCTTCAACAACAAGAAGGGCCCCTTCATCAAAAAAGACCTCTACGTCTATGTGATCGACCGCCAGGGCACGTATATCGCCAACGGCGCCGCACCGGACAGCCTGATCGGCCTGAAGGTGCTCGACAGCGTCGACGCCGCCGGCAACCCGCTGTTCCGCCAGATGATTGCCGTCACCGACAAGCAGCAGGAAGCGCGCATTCGCTACGTCTGGCTCAACCGCCAGAGCAACCACGTCGAGCCGAAGGTGGCCTGGCTGCACCGCGAAGGCGAATACATTCTCGGCGTCGGTTACTACGCGCCGCGGTCGACGGCTGAAAATGCCCGAAAACTGCTTGATGCGGCGAGCGCCCAGATCAAGAAGCAAGGCATGGCCAAGTCACTGGCCAGCTTCAACGACCCGCGCGGCCCGTTCGTGCATGACGATCTCTACGTTTTCGCGATCAATCTGGCGAGCGGAAAGTTCGAAGCGCACGGCATGAATCCGAAATGGACCGGGACCAACGCCAGTGACCTGCACGATGTCGAAGGTCACCCGCTGGTCAAGGAAATGCTCGAACAGGCCAAGACCACGGGCGAAGGCACCGTCGATTATGTCTGGCGCAACCCGGTCACCAACGCGGTCGAAAAGAAACGCACCTTCATCCGCCGTGAAAACGGCAGCCTGATCGGCGTGGGTTTCTACACCGAGTAAGGTTTGATCTGGCTGCACCGCGGACTTTTGCGGTCGACTGCCCGGCAGGGCAAAAAACAAAATGGCGCATCGTCCGGATGCGCCATTTTTCAATCGGCCGAGGCCGGCTCAGTCATGCGTCATTTGCTCTGACAGGCAGGCCAGCAGGACGGTGTAGAGCACGTCCGGGTCGATCGGCTTGGTCGTGAAGTAATCCATGCCCGCCGCCAGGCAGCGTGCCTTGTCCTCGGCGAAGGCATTGGCCGTCATGGCGACGATGGGCAGCGCCCTGCCGCCGGGCATCTGGCGGATGCGCCGGGTGGCTTCAAGGCCGTCCATGCGCGGCATCTGCATATCCATCAGCACGGCGTCGTAATGTTGCCGGCTGGCAAGCCTGACGGCTTCCTCGCCATCTTCGGCGCTATCGATGACCAGACCGACTTCATCGAGCAGGATCTGGGCAATCTCGCGATTGACCGGTTCATCTTCGGCCAGCAGGACGCGGCGACCGGCAAAGGCGGCTTTCAGACGTTCGCCGGCATCCGGCCGCTCCATCGGGCTGCTTTGATCCGGCAGCCGGTGCTTCTTGAGACGCACGGTCAGCCAGAACGTGCTGCCCTGCCCCGGCGTACTGCTGACACCGACCTCACCGCCCATCGCTTCGGCAATCTTGGCGGTAATCGCCAGCCCCAGGCCGGTGCCGCCGTATTTCCGGGTCGTCGAATTATCGGCCTGCTCAAAGGCTGAAAATAGCCGGGCCTGCGCTTCCGGTGGGATCCCGATGCCGGTATCGCCAACCTCGAAACGCAATACGACATGGTCCGCCTCTTCGGCCAGCACAGCCCCGCTCAGGCTGACGCTGCCTTGCTCGGTGAACTTGACGGCATTGCTGGCATAGTTGAGCAGGCCCTGCTGCAAGCGGGTCGGGTCGCCGAGCACGCTGGCCGGCAGATTGCCCGTCCGGACGACTAGTTGCAGCTGCTTTTCAGCCGCCCGCTCCTGCAGCATCGAGGCGACATTCTCGAACAGGCTGGCCGGACGGAATACCGTCTCTTCGAGGACCAGTTTGCCGGCTTCGATTTTCGACAGATCGAGCACCATGTTGATGATTTCAATCAGGTGCCGGCCAGCCGCTTCAAGCTTGTCGAGCCGGCCGATCTGCTCGGGCGGCAAACCGGCGCGGCGGATCAGGTGGGCCATGCCGCTGATCGCGTTGAGCGGCGTGCGGATTTCGTGGCTCATGTTGGCCAGGAAAGCGGTTTTGGCACGGCTGGCGACTTCGGCTGCTTCCTTGGCAATCGACAGGGCGGTTGTCCGTTCGCTGACCCGCGCTTCGAGATCGCTGTTCAGTTCGCGCAGCTCCTGTTCGATGCGGCGGAACTCGGTAATGTCTTCCAGCGCCCAGACCAGGAAGCGCTGGCCGCCCAGTTCAAGCGGCTGGACGATGATCCGGCAGAGCAGCAACTGGCCGTCGCCGCAACACAGCCAGGCTTCGGTCAGGACATTGCCACGCGCCACCTGGGCGACGACCGCCAGCCGCTCGGCCTCGGAATGCCAGATGCCGATTTCGCCGCCGGTACGCCCGATCACATCCTCGCGCTGGCGCTTGAACTGCTTGACCCAGGCTGGATTGATATCGGCAATGCGCGGTTCGCCCTCCAGCTTGCTGAACAGCATGGGAACCGGCGAGGCATTGAAGATGGCTTGCGCCTTTTGCTCGCGCTCCAGAATCGCGCTGGCCATGTGACCGATGTCGCTCGAAAGATGGTTGAACTCACTGATCCGGCCACGCGGCCAGGCCAGGATCTGCTCGCCCTGCGCCACCTGGTGCGCCTGTTCGACAATCCGGGTAAGCGGCCGCAACAGGCGGGAGGCGCCGTACACCGCGAGAAATGCGCCGATCAGCAGCGAGGCCAGAAAACCGCCACAGACGATGAACACCGTCATGCGAATTTCCGGGTGATCCAGCCCGGCCGCCTGCCGGGCGATGAATGACCAGCCAAGCGCGCTGGAGCGCGCACCGCCGACATAATAATCGCGCCCATCGAAGGTAAATTGCGTCGGTAGCGGCTTGCCGTCGAGCACCGCCTTGAGCAGCGGCGAGGAATACAGATTAAGGCTGCCGATCTGGCGCTGATTATCGGTATCGGCGAGCAGTTCACCGCGCTGGTCGATGACCCAGATCGAACGCTGCTGGCCGCCTTCCGTCTGCCGGACGACATTGACCAGGTACGACAGGGGCACCTCGGCGAGCAGCACCTTGCCCTGTTCCAGCGGCAGCGCCAGGCCGACGGTCACGACACCGGTCAGCGACGAAAGGTATTTATCGCTCCACACCGGCGTCTGGCGATTTTTGACATCGAGAAACATCGGTGCCGCAGAAAGATCGCTATCGAGCACCTCATCACGTAACTTGCCATACTGCGGCGCCAGCCCGGCGGCCATCACCCGCCCTTCCGGCGAAAGCAGGTAAAGAGCGCGAAAGGTCTGCCCATTGCCCACCGCCCGATTGACCAGGCTGCGCGTTGAACCGCCGCTCTGCAGCGCCTCGCCGATCAGGGCCAGCTGATCCTGCAGGGCGCCCATCTGCAATTCAATGCGCAAGGCCAGCTCATGAGCATCGCCCTCGGCGCGGGTGCGAATCTCGTACTCAAGCTGGGGAATGCGGTTGAGCAGGAAGATCGAACCGACGATCAGGAAAGTCAGCACCGAAGTTACGGCGAGCAGCCCGCCAAGGTAGGCGCGCAGCGGCCATTCGCGTTGTATCGCAGACGTCATTATTTGATCTGCACGAAGCGTCCACCGCGAATTTCGGTGAAGAACACCTGGCGAGCAGCATCGCCGTTGGCATCGAAGACGATGCTTTGCTGAGCGCCCCGGTAAGGACCGTACTTGAGCAAGGCCGTCTTGATGTCTTCATTGCCCTGGCGCTTTTGCATGGCTTCGATCACGACATTGGCCGTGTCGTAGGCCAGCAAGGAAAAAGAGCCGAATTCACGCTGAAAACGGGCCTTGAAGGCCGAGCGGAACGATTGGTAAGGGGGCCGCGGATCATCCCGATCGTAGGCATGGGCGATCAGCAGGCCGTCGACCGCATCGCCACCCATTTCGCTGAGCAGTTCGGCCGATGCGGCCCACTCGGTCGAACTGAGCGGCAAGGACGGCGCCAGCCGCCGCGCCTGCTGGCTCAAACGAGCGGTATCGAGCGAACTGGCGACGAAGAGCAAGGCACCCGGCTGGCTGGCCAGCAAGGGCTTGAGTACATCGGCAAAACTGGGCGATGCCGTGGAATCGAACCCTGCGCTGGCCGTCACCTTGCCACCCAGTTTTTCGAAATGACGGGTAAATTCCTCGACCCAGGTATTGGAATACGGCCCGTTCGATGCATCGAAGGCCAAGGCCACTCGCCGGACATGGCGTTCGAAAAGCACCTCGGCGTGCTGCCGCGCCGCTTCATGCGTCGTGCGGTTCACGCGAAAAAAATTATCGTCCTTGCCATAGAAGTCGGGCGAGGCAACGGTCGGGCTGATCATCACCAGGCCGGCCTGGCTCAGCATCGGCTGGACAACGACGGCCATCGAACTGGTTACCGGGCCAATCACGATATCCGGCCGCAGGGCGATCAACTCGTTGGCCGCCTTGATCGCCTGTTCACGATCCTGACCGTCATCGCGCACGACCAGCTCGATCATCCGGCCATGAATCCCGCCGGCCTGATTTTGCTGTTCGACCGCGAGGATCACGCCATTGCGGACGCTTTCACCAAAATCCGACCCCCGATCGGACAGGCCGGCCAGCAAGCCGATGCGAATCGGCTCCCTGGGCGCACAGCCGAGCAGAGCGAGGGCCAGCAGCAACGGGCTAGCGACCCTCAGAATGCTTCGTTTCATGGAAAACTCCCCGAACGCTATGACTTTAGTTTTAATTTATTTCCTGTTTTACCACTCGCCCCATAGAGGGTCAAATCATACTTTTTCCCCGAAAAATTGACGCGGCGCAGCATTTTTTCGGAAAAACCAGGCTTTTTGCTTTTTTTCAGCGGTCGACCGCGAAAAATTGAATCCTGCCCAAACCGTGTGCTCCAGATTTGAACAACTGTTGCGCATTTGATCGCTCACGACTTGTTCAGCAGCCTCAGTCAATTTCAGATAAATCAATTAATCCATTGATTTAAATGAATTAAAAAACATAGCTCAAACGCAGGCCAAGGCTGGCACACGGCATGCACTTATTCAGGCACGAGTCACGGCAGGTACCAATGCTCCAGTGAGAGCCACGACCTGCCGGTCTTGAATAAATCGTCCGCAAACATCATTCAAGAAACTGGAGACAAACATGCTTTATGCCGCCCCCGGCGCCGCTGGTGCCAAGATCGCCTACAAGGCCAAGTACGAAAACTTCATCAATGGCCAATGGGTCGCCCCGTTCAAGGGTGAGTACTTTGATGTCGTGACCCCGGTCAATGGCAAGGTTTACACCAAGGCTGCCCGCTCCACGGCCGAGGACGTTGAACTGGCGCTCGACGCCGCTCACGCTGCCTTCCCAAAATGGGGCAAGACCGATGCCGCAACACGCTCCAACATTCTGCTCAAGATCGCCGACCGCCTCGAAGCCAACCTCGAACTGCTGGCTTATGCCGAAACCGTCGATAACGGCAAGCCGATCCGCGAAACGCTGAACGCCGACATCCCGCTCGCCGTCGACCACTTCCGTTACTTCGCCGGCTGCCTGCGCTCGCAGGAAGGCGGCATCTCGGAAATCGACGAAAACACCATGGCTTATCACATCCACGAGCCGCTCGGCGTCGTCGGCCAGATCATCCCGTGGAACTTCCCGATCCTGATGGCCGCCTGGAAACTGGCCCCGGCCATCGGCGCCGGTAACTGCGTCGTGCTGAAGCCGGCCGAATCGACCCCGATTTCCATCCTGATCCTGGCCGAACTGATCGCCGACATCCTGCCGGCTGGCGTGCTGAACATCGTCAATGGCTTCGGTCGCGAAGCCGGCATGCCGCTCGCCACCAGCAAGCGCATCGCCAAGATTGCCTTCACCGGCTCGACCTCGACCGGCCGCGTCATCGCTCAGGCCGCCGCCAACAACCTGATTCCGGCAACGCTGGAACTGGGTGGCAAGTCGCCGAACATCTTCTTTGCCGACGTCATGGACAAGGATGATGCCTTCCTCGACAAGGCGATCGAAGGCATGGTGCTGTTTGCCTTCAACCAGGGCGAAGTCTGCACCTGCCCGAGCCGTGCGCTGATCCAGGAATCGATCTACGAGAAGTTCATGGAACGCGCCCTCAAGCGCGTCGCTGCGATCAAGCAAGGCAGCCCGCTCGACACCGACACGATGATGGGTGCCCAGGCGTCGCAGGAACAGATGACCAAGATCATGTCCTACCTGGACATCGGCAAGCAGGAAGGTGCCGAAGTGCTGATCGGCGGCGACCGCGCTCACCTCGGCGGCGACATCGAAGGAGGCTACTACATCCAGCCGACGCTGTTCAAGGGTCACAACAAGATGCGCATCTTCCAGGAAGAAATCTTCGGACCGGTGCTCGCCGTGACCACCTTCAAGGACGAAGCCGAAGCCCTGCAGATCGCCAACGACACCATCTACGGCCTCGGCGCCGGCGTCTGGAGCCGCAACGGCAATGTCGCCTACCGCATGGGTCGCGCCATCCAGGCCGGCCGCGTGTGGACCAACTGCTACCACGCCTACCCGGCACACGCCGCCTTCGGCGGCTACAAGGAATCCGGCATCGGGCGCGAGACCCACAAGGTCATGCTCGACCACTACCAGCAAACCAAGAACCTGCTTGTCTCCTACTCCGAGAACAAGCTGGGCTTCTTCTAACCGTTGTAGCTCCTCCCTGGCCCAGTTGCGGGCAACTCTTCGGGGGCGGGCAACCGCCCCCTTTTTTCAGGAGAAATCATGGTCGACCGCGTCATTGCCACACCCGCCACGCTCGAACTGATCGCCACACTGAAACAAAGCTACGGCCCGGCGCTGATGTTCCACCAGTCCGGTGGTTGTTGCGACAACAGTGCCGCCAACTGCTACCTGCCCACCGACCTGACCATCGGCCCTTACGACGTACATCTCGGCAATATCGGCGACGTACCCTTCTACATCAGCGCATCGCAGTACGAATACTGGAAGCACACGCAGCTGATCATCGATGTGATCGACGGCCAGGGCGGCACCTTCTCGCTCGAAGGCAACACCGGCAAAGCCTTTCATACTCGCTCGCGACTGTTTACCGATGATGAATGGGCCGAGTTGCAAGCCGCCGGCCTCGTTTAACCCAAGGATTTTCCATGAACAAAACCAGCCTTACCCTGCTCCCCCTGATCGCTGCAGCCGTCTTGTGCGTCACCAACCCGGTCCGCGCCAGCGAAGAAATCGTCAAGAAAGCCCGCTGCGTTGCCTGTCACACCGTCGATAGCAAGCGCGTCGGACCGGCCTACAAGGATGTTGCCGCCAAATACCGTAACGACAGCAGCGCCCCGGCCAAGCTGTTCGACAAAGTCCGGGCCGGCGGCAGCGGCAACTGGGGTGAAATCCCGATGCTGCCGCATGGTGCCGACAAGATCAGCGACGATGATCTGAAGGCCGCGATCAAATGGGTCTTGTCGCTCAGCTGAAGCACGGCGACCGGATCAGACGAACAAGTCAAACAAGAAGACCGGGGAGAACAGCACCCCGACTCGCCAGCCATGCCGCCGATCGACGGCAGAAGGTCGATTTTCCCGGCATGGCTGGACGATCAAATTAGCCGTTCGTGGCGCATTGCAGGTAAAGTTCACGCCCTTCGAATGTTACCGACAAGCCCCGCAATGAAAACCGCAAAACGTCGCACCAATTACCCAGCCCTCTCGATGGCTGCTGAAATCCAGGCTGTGCTGGATGCCGATATCGAGCGCCAGGGTTACAGCAACTATCCGCCAGCCATGGAAGCCTGGGCCGAATGGCTTTCCCGCTCGATCGCCTTTGAGCGCAAGCAGGCTACCGGCCGCTGAACGCCATACCTCCAGCTTGCACGCCGGCCTGTCCTCCAGAATGATGAAAGCTGCCTGAAAACGCAGGGTAATTTGCCCATCACGAATTGCACAGCAACGTAGCACCGGACAAGCACAATAGATTGCCTCGCAAGGCGGACAGCACCGATGCCTGTTTAGCCAGTCGGCTCCGGACTGGCGGATAGCAATCGCAACATCGCTACTCAGCGCCCTTGGCCAGATACAGCGCCACCGCGATCACCCCGGCGGCCAGCAGGCCGCTCCACAGCACGATGCCGATCGCCACGCCCCAACCGGCAACGCAGGGCAACAGCGCCAGGCCGAGTAGCCCCACGCCTATGCCGCGCCACCAGTGCAGCACGCCGGCCGCCGGCAAGTGCCGGAAGACCGCCTGGAAATGCCGCGTCATGCCCAGTGCCAGACCGGCCATGCCAGCGACGATCATCAACAAAGCCAGCACAAAGAGCAGTGTCATCGCCCGGTCTCCCTCCCGAAAAAGCGCCAGCCGATCAGCAGCAGCACGCCACCGAGCAGCACAGCAGTCAGATCGAAGCCCTGGCGCATGACATCCGGCCCACCGCCGGTGAACTGGTCGAGCGGCAGGATCAGCACAGCAAGCAAGCCGGCCAGCATGAACTGCTCACGCCACGCCACCCGGCCGCACCAGCCGGCGTGGGCCAGACTCAGCGCCCAGACCGCGAAAAAAGCGACGACTTCATAGCCGGCCCGGCCGTCGAGCACCACCGGCAGCAGCCGGTTGCTCCAGAAATAGCCAAGGCAGGCAAGCAGACCACCGCTGACCGAGGCGATACTGAATGCTTCCAACCAGCGCAGACTACGTGCATCGCCATGCCGCTGGCGGTACTTGCGCAAGAAGAGCACGGTACCGGCCGCCATCATCGCTGTACCGAGCAGGCCGGAAATAAAATACAGCCAGCGCAGCACCGAGCCGCCAAAATGCACGACATGCAGGCCGACCTGTGCCCGGTAGGCGTAGGCCATCGGATTCCAGTCCACCTGCTTGCCGAAGACTTCGCCAGTCACCGCATCGAAGGTGACGTGGTCGGCCACCGCCGAGAGCCGGTCATTGACGTGGCGATAAGCCTGAACCAGGCCGTTACGATCGGCGGGATTTCGGATCAGCAAGTTGCTGATCGTGCCCGCCCCGAGTTCGCGCTCGGCGGCAGCCAGGTGCTTGGCCAGCGGCAGCAACTGGCCCGCTTCGCCGCTCGCCTGGCGCTCGAATGATTTCAGCACCTCGGCCCGGTTGGCGCGCGGCTTGCCGTCGTAGAGCGCGTAGGTGGCAGCCGGCATGAAGGCTTCGGCGAGGATGACGACGCCGGTGTAGGTGATCATCAGCAGGAAGGGCAAGGTCGCGACGCCAACCAGGTTATGAACGTCGAGCCAGGCCCGGCGGCGGTTGGCACGCGGCCGCAGGGTGAAGAAGTCGCGCAGGATGCGGTGATGGATCAGGACGCCGGAAACCAGCGCTGCCAGCATGAAGATACCGACGGCGCCGACAATCCACTTGCCCGGCGTTTCGAGTAGCAACTCGGCGTGCAGGTCGGTGAAGAAATGGCCGCCCTTGGTTACCCGAACCTGCAGCGGCTGACCGCTGACCGCATCGAGGGTTTCTTCCTGCAGGGCGCGCGGGTTCTGGCCCCAGCCAATACCAATGCTCGGCGCCCGCTCAGTGGGTAGGCGCAGTCGCCAGACGGCAGCCTCGGCCCCGACCTGGCGCAGCCGGGCCTCGCCAAGAACGGCTGCGGTCGACTGTGAAAAATCGGCAAATTTCACTTCCGGCCGCATCCAGTGACTGATTTCCGGCTCAAAGACAGCCAGGCTGCCGGCAACGAAGATCGGCACCAGCAACCACGAAAAGACCATGCCGCCCCAGGCATGCAGCCCGAGCAACGCCTTGCCGAGCGCATTCATGCCAGCCGCCCGATCAAGGCAATGGCAGCAGCCCAGAGCAGCGGCCAGCCCAGCGCCCGCCAGGCCGATGGACTGACGAAGGCCCAGAGCAGGACGCCGACAAAAGGCAGCGGCGCCAGTTGGCCGGTCAGGTACCAGGCGGTGGCTTTTTCATACGGCAACCAACGACACAGCAGATAAAAAATCGCCCAGCACAGGGCGTAGCCACCGAGCGCGGCGGCCAGGATACGCAAGCACAGACGAGCCGTGTCAGCGGAAAATAAAGGCATGGAAATTCCCATTGAGCGTGCCGAAAAACGCAAAAGCCCCCGGCTGCAAAGCCGGAGGCTGTCACTATTGGAAAGGATCAGAACTTCCAGCTCAGGTCGAGGCGAACGTCGCGGCCCGGTTCGGCATAGCCGTAATAAACCGTGCTGCCGGTGTTGCTCAGGTAAGCGTAGGTCCCCTGATCGTAGTAAAACTTGTCGAACAAGTTGCGCACGCTGAAGGTGACACGCATACGGTCCTTGCCAAGCGGCAGCCAGTTGGCGTAGATGTCATGCACCGCGTAGCCGTCCTTCGACTTCTCGACCTTCGTCAAATCGGTGTATTTGTGCTCCTCGACCAGGCGGCTAGTCCAGCCGATATCCAGATTCCACGCAGCAATGTCATAGCCGGCATTGAAACTCCAGCTACGGCCGGTCGATACGCCGAGGCCATCGTTGGTTTCGCTCAGGTCGTAACCGTTCAGCTTGGGCTTGGCATGGGCCACACTGGCACCGACGCGGAATGCACCGCTGCGCCAGCCACCGCCCAGTTCGTAACCCTTCGAGACCATGTCGCCAACGTTGGTGATCGAAGTACCGCTGCCGGTCGTGATGAAATCCTCGATGTTCAGCCGGAAGATGGAACCTTTCAAGCTCCACGGGCCGCTACCGTAGTTGAAACCAAGCTCGTAGTTGTTGGCCTTTTCTTCTTTCAGGTTTGGATCGTTCTTCCAGTTCGTACTGTCGATGAAGAAAGCTTCCTTCAAGCCAGCCCCGCGCATCGTTCGCGATGCGGCAGCGCGGAAACTGAGCGCTTCGGTCGCCAGCCAGGTCAGACTGCCACTGGGACTCAGACCATTGCTCGAGAAGTTCTGATTGTGGTTATCGGTATAGCTGTACCAGTCGTAACGGGCGCCGGCACCGATGATGAACCGATCGGCAAGCGGCATGTTCCCCTCGACGAACAAACCGCTGACACCGCTTTTCTCGTTGCCGGTACTGGTCTTGTCAACCGCTCGGGAATTAATCGCGTGCGACTCGAAGCGGTGATGATTCAAGCCGTAACGGAAGGTCGCCCCACCCAGTTTCGAAGTCAGCAACAGATTGGCGCCCTGCGCATCGATCTGCTCACCCCAGGTGTAACCGGCCGGTTTGTTGAAGCGTGTTTGCGTTGTCGGCGTCGTCCGCTCGACCGTCATTTTGTCCGAAAAAACATTTAGTTCGACAGCCGGTGCGCTACCGCTGCCATCGTAGCGATAGGTCGCCGTCAGCGTATCGCGCTCGCTTTTCTGGGGCATTGCCGGACCATTATTGGCCCCCAGCCCCCACATGTTCGGCCGCAGGAAACGAACACCTTCATCTTGCACAGCCTGGTAGCCCACCGCCAGGCTATGCCCCGGCGCCATCCGCCAGTTAAATTTAGCCAAGCCACTCTTTTGTGTCGAGCCGCTGTTGACCTGCGTCTTGCCGTTGCCATCCTTGTAATCATCGGTATTGTTTTGATTGCCGGAAAGCAGGAAATCGAAATCGTCACCGGCCAACCCATATACCGAAGCACCGAAACGTTCACCGTCGTTCGACGAAACACCGCCGCGGATGATGCCGCCCAGCTTCTGGTCCGGGCGCAGCAGATCACGACCATCCTTGGTCGTCATGCGCAGCGAACCGGCCAGAGCCCCCGGTCCGGCACTGGCCGCCGAGCTGCCCCGATCCAGTTCAACCTGCTTGACCAGGTCAGGATCGATCATCAATCGCGATTGGTGATGGAAGGCCCGGCCGGTTTGTGGCGCACCGTCGAGCGTTGTACTCAACATCGTGTCTTCGACACCACGAACATAGACTTTCTGGGCAATCGCCGGCCCACCGCCCACGGTAACACCCGGCTCATCCTGCAGGACTTCACGCAAATTGCGGGCCGCCCGCTTGACGATAGCGTCGCTCAGGATCACTGAAGTTGCCTCCGGGACCATTTTTTCACTCACCACCATCGGGGCCAGTGTCTGCTCGTCGGCCGCCAATGCCGATAGCGAAAAAATCCCCAACAAGGCCAGAGTGACCGGCTTGATACGCGACACATCATTTCCTACTGACTGCATGCAGAACCCCTCTGAAAAGCAAACGCCGATAAATACCCACCGGTCAGTTGCGAATAGTTTTCATTTGTAACAAAGGGCGCTAGTATCGCAAAAACCTTCAAATCATTTGTTTGCGAGAACAACAAAGATGTTTGCCGCCAAGAAAATTTACCCGCCTCCATTCAATCCAGAACAGCCGGCTTCATTACCATCAAGCTCGGTGATCGATCTGGCCGCGCTGAGCCAACGGATCGGCCGAGGCCATCAGGCGGAGAGCAAGGTACAAGCAGCCGACGCTGCCGTACTTGAAGGCAGCTTTTCCCTGGACCGGCTGCGCGAAGGGTTTTTTCTACATTGCACGAATGTCACCCATCTGCACGACATGACGGTTCACTTTCCATTACTCCAGCCCGGGATCAAGGTTCTGCTCAAACTGGAGGGGAATGCCGAAGTCAGTTTCGGCGGCACGCCGCTGCCGCTCGATGCCGGCCAAGGCAGCAGCGCAACACCGCGCGGCGCTATCGTCACATTGAGCCAAACGGAGGATTTCGAACGACGCAGCCGGGCCGGCACTCGCGAGCGCATGGTAGTCATCACGCTAACTGCCGACTGGTTTGCCTCAGCCGGGATTGACCCGGAACCGTTCAAGCCCCATCTGTCGATCCGCGATTGGCAGCCCTCGGCCCGCGCCATCGGGATTGCCGAACAATTGGTTCGACCAAGTTCATTTACCGGCCCAATGCACGCTCTTTACCAGGAAAGCCGTGCCCTCGAACTGGTTGCCGAAGCCCTCGCCCAGGCCGACAGCCAGCCACGGGAGGCTCCGGCCGGACTACGTCCGGGTGAATACCAGAGAATCTGCCGCCTACAGCAATTTCTCGATAGCGGAGCGGCCAACCATCTTGATCTGGCGGCCATCGCCCTGGAAATGGGCTGCAATCCGAACACGCTGCAGCAACAGTTTCGCCTGGCCTTCGGCCAGACCATCTTCGACTACCGGCGCCAACGTCGGCTTCAACGTGCGGCCGCCGAATTGCAGCGAAGCGGCATCAGCGTTGCCCGTGCCGCTGAAATTGCCGGCTACAGCAGCCAGGCCAACTTTTCGACAGCCTTCCGGCGCCATTTCGGTGTGGCGCCAAAACAAGTGCGCCTGAAAATCTGATGGCGCACTTAGTATCCAGGGGCAAATGAACAATCGCTCCAGGCTGGAGCAGGTGTTCATTTATGGAGCAGTCTTTCGGGCAACATGCGCGCCAGCGTTCCGTCGCGCATCAGTGCATGCTTGATTGCTCCGGCAATATGCAACGCGATCAAGCCAGCCATCGACCAGACGAAAACCAGGTGCAGTTGCTTGAAAATGCCATTCAGTACCTCGTCCTGCCAGAACAGCCGCGGCGTTTCGATGCCGAAAAACTTGATGGCATAAGGCGTGAAGGAGGAGGCCAGATAGCCGGCCAGCGGCGCAAGCAACAGACAGGCATAGAGTGCGTGGTGCGTCGCTGTCGCCAGATAGGCTTCACGCCCCTGAGCCAGCGCCGGCGGCGGTGGATTGCGGCGGCGCCAGAAAAGACGCACGGCGAGCACCTGCCAGGCCAGCAGGCCAAGCGACTTGTGCAAGCCATACGCCGCGCTGCGTTCGGCGCCCTTGGGCAGGTCGGTCATCGTCCAGCCCAGCCACAACAGCCAGGCAATCAGGATCGCCTGCGCCCAATGCAGCGCCATGGCCTGCCAGCTATAACGTTGGATACTCATTGGATGGTCACTCCCCAGGGCAATTCGCCAACTTCGACATCCCGCAAGCGGGTGAAACTGGCGGTATCGATGACCGACAGGCTGTTCGACCGCCCGTTGGCGACATACAGCTTGCTGCCGTCCGGCGTCAGCGCCATATTCCACGGCCGCTTGCCGACTTCCACCGTAGCCACCACCGCATGGCTCGCCACATCGATCGCCATCACGCTGGGATCACGCCCATTGGAAACGAAAATCCGCTTTCCATCGGGGTGGACCGCGACACCGTTGGGATATTGGCCGGCGACGATTTCAGCCAGCACGCGTTGCTCGACGACATCGATCGCATAAACCTTGCCGGCCAGTTCGCTGGCCACATAGGCCCGACGCCCATCGGGCAGAAAAGTGATGCCACGCGGCCGTTTGCCAACCGCGATGCTGGCCACCTGACGCCGCGCCGCGACATCGATCACATCGACCTGTTCCGCTTCTTCGGCACTGACGTAGAGCCAGCGGCCATCCGGGCTGAATACGGCATGCTCCGGATTCTTGCCGTGCACCTTGATGCGCGCCATTTCCTTGCCCTGCGGTGCGCTCAGCAAAACAACGCTGTTATCGTCCTCGACCGCCACGGCGAGCAGCTTGCCGTCACGCGAAAGACTGACGCCTTCGGGCGAATCGCCGACCCGAACCGTGCGTTCCAGCTGGCCGGAACGCTTGTCGACAATCAGCAGACTGCCGGTCTTGCCGTCCGTCAGGTAGAGCCGCTGCGCATCGCCGGCAATACCGCGCGGTCGCTGGCCGATGGGAATATCACGCAGACGCTGGTCATCGGCCGTATCGATCAGGCTGATGCTGGCTGATTTTTCATTCGGCACATAAGCCAGCGGACCGGCCTGCGCAGCAGAGCACAAGACGAGCAGCCAGACGGCCACGGGAAGCAAACGAAGAGTCATGGCAACCTCAGGCAGGCAGATGGGAAATGCCGTGGCGCTTGAAAATCGCTGCCACAGTACCGTTGCGCTTCAATTCGGCCAGGGCGCCGCCGACAGCCTCGGCCAGCGCCTGCTCTTCAGCCTTGACCGCCATGCCGAGCGGCCAGCCTTCGATCTTCAACTCGGCCATCTTCGGCGTTTCAAGCACCAGCCGGGAATTGCCTTTCAGCGCCCCTTCCAGTTCACCGCGCGGGGCGAGAACCGCCGCCACCTGTCCAGCCGCCAGCGCTTTCGCCGCCTCGCCGACGTTGCTGAAATGCACCACGTTTTCGCGCAAACGGCCGTTCAGCACGCTGAGCAGGAAAGAATCGGCCAACGATGCCGTTTCAACCCCGATTTTTTCGCGGGTAAACACTTCCAGCGCCATCGCCGCCGAACCGGACAGCGCCTGAATCCGCGCCGGATCACGCGCCAGCGCCAGCGTTTCACGGTGATACGCACCAAAGATACGCACCTTGTCGTTGGCCTTGGCCAGATGCTCGTCGACCGGCACATGCATCATCACATCGGCCGGCTGGGTACCGAGGTAATGCCCTTTCCAGACCATGTTACGCAGGTCGTCGTTCATGTCCTCGTCTGCATTGAAACCGACGATTTCCGGCGCCAGGCCAAGTTTTTCAGCGATCGCCCGGGCGATATCGGCATCGATCCCCTTGCCGCCGGCCTGACCATAAGGCGGAAAGTCGTTGTAAATGGCGATCCGCAGCCGACCGCGCTGACGTATCGTTTCGAGGCCATCGGCGCGCGCCGTAACGGCGGCAGCAAGCGGCAAGGCGGCCAGCGCCTTGAGCCAGAGGCGGCGATCAGTCTTCATGGACAGTTTCCAGCCAGGTACGAATCGCCCACATGGCCTCCTGGCTCAGCGTGCCTTCGAACGGCGGCATGTAAACACGGCCGTCGCGCACCGCACCCTTGCGGATGCGCTGCAGGAAAACTTCATCGCCTTCGTCGCCCAGCGGCAGGAAACGCAGATCCGGCGCAATGCCGCCGGAAATGGCACCGAGGCCATGGCAGCGGGCGCAATTCTGGTTGAACGCGGAGTCGCCGATACGAATCGCCGTCTTGTCTTTGCGATACGGATTGCTCGGCAGAAAATCAGCACCCAGATTCTTCAGGCCGGTCGTATCGACGGCCTGCGGAACCACATCACCGTGGGCAAAAACCTGGGGCGCCGCAGCGCCGATAGCCAGAACGACGGCCAGGGCCGCGAAATGTCGCAAATTCTTTTTCACAATGTCTCCTTTATTAATGACTGGGAAGCTCCCCTGTACCGGGCAATCTGCAAGGCCTGTGCCAGGTCGCCAAAAAAGTCATCAATTGGCTGCCAATGAACGAAAATGGAGCAACAGGGTCAGAACAGCGCATTGGAAAGATGGCTTGGCACGTCAATTGCTGTACTGTTGTTGAACAGCTTTGAGCACATTGCTGACAAAATAGTCAGGTGCATCGTTATGAAACAAAAAATACAAAAAGCAGACTTTGGGACACCGGAGGAGAGATGGGACAAGTACAACTTCCGGCTGAGACGCATGATTTGCGCTTGCGTCAGGCCAGGCAGCTATTTTTCGAACAAGGCAGCGTGCCCGACGGGCTGGTGACGCAACAGATCGTCCGTTCGTGGGAACGTTGCCGACGCTTCGGCCTGACTGAAAACAATGCCCTGCCGATTGTCGAGGCACTCGACCGGATGGCTCTGAAAACCGAACAGGATCGCAACCGCTACCTGCTGCAACAGGGCCGGCCGATCATGGAACATGTTTTCGAGCACATCCGCGAATCCGGCAGCATGGTCATCCTGGCCGACGCCAACGGGCTGCTCCTGGAAACCGTCGGCGATGCCGAGTTTCTCGACCGGGCCGACCGCGTCGCGCTGGCTGCCGGTGCGTCGTGGGACGAAAACCAGCGCGGCACCAACGCCATCGGCACGACATTGCTCGAAGAAACGCCGATTGAAGTGCTGGGTGGCGAACACTTCCTTGAAAGCAATGGTTTCCTGACCTGCTGCGCCAGCCCGATCTTCGGGCCGGATGGCCGACTGATCGGCGTCCTCGACATTTCCGGCGATTACCGCGCCCCACAGCGCCATACGCTGGGCCTGGTCCGGCTGTCTTCGCTGATTGTCGAAAAACGCCTGTTCGAATCGATCCACGCCCGCGACATCATCGTCTGCTTCCACGAGCGCGCCGATTACCTCGGCAGCCCAAAGGAAGGTCTCGCCGCAGTCTCGCCCGATGGCCAGGTGCTGGCAATCAACCGCAACGGCACCGACATCCTCGGCATCCGCCAGGTCGATGCCGTGCGCCGCGATTTCTCAATGGTTTTCGAGAGCAACCTGTCGGCACTGGTCGACCGCTTGCGCAACCACCCGCAGGCCAGTTGCGAAATCAAGGTCAATGGCCGCGCTCTGCACCTCCAATTGCGCGGCCAGTTGCCGCCACAGACGGTGGCCGGCCGGGTCTACGACGAAGCGCCGGCGATACGCCCTCCCCGGCGCGCCGAGACCGTTGCTCCGCCGAAGCTCACGCTCGACACCCTGAACACCGGCGATACCCGCCTGCAGGCTGCAATCGATCGTTCGCGGCGCATCCTCGGCCGCGACATTCCGATTCTGATTCAAGGCGAATCGGGGGCCGGCAAGGAAATGTTCGCCAAGGCCTTTCACAACAGCGGTCCGCGCCAGAGCGAGCCGTTTGTCGCACTCAACTGCGCCTCCATTCCGGAAACCCTGATCGAATCGGAACTCTTCGGTTACCAGGGCGGCGCTTTCACCGGCGCCCGCAAGGAAGGCGCACCGGGCAAGATCCAGCAGGCCCACGGCGGCACCCTCTTCCTCGACGAAATCGGCGACATGCCGCTCAATCTGCAAGCCCGGCTGCTGCGCGTGCTGCAGGAACGCTGCGTCACGCCGCTTGGCAGCACGCGCTCGATCCAGGTCGACATCTCGCTGGTCTGCGCCACGCACCGCAAGCTGCGCGAAGAAGTCGCCCGCGGCACTTTCCGCGAAGACCTGTACTACCGGCTGAACGGCATGTGCGTCACGCTGCCGGCCCTGCGCGAACGAACCGACATTCGCCAGATGGTCAGCAAGATTGCCGCTGCCGAATGTAGCGGCCGGGCGCCGGTCAAGTTTTCCGAAGACGCCCTGCGGGCTATCGAGCAATACACCTGGCCGGGCAACATCCGCCAGTTGTTCAACGTTATCCGGGTCGGCATTGCCTTGCTCGACGACGACGAAATCCTGATCACCCCCAGCCATTTGCCGGAGGAATTGTTCGAGCAGGAATACAGCAAGCCAAGCCCGGCAGCTTCAGTCAGCCAACCCAGTCCGACCGCCCCGGTCGAGCAAGGCGCAGGCAGTCTTGAAGAAATCGGCCGCCTCGCTGCGCAACGTACCCTTGAAGCAGCCGGCGGCAACATCTCCGCGGCGGCCCGGCAACTGGGAATCAGCCGCAACACCCTGTATCGCAAGCTCGGCCGGCTTTAAACCCGGCTCACGGGAGGCGCAGCGAAGCAACCGGACAAGCAGCTTCGCTGCTGCCCTGCGTTTACAGCGGGGCCAGCCCGTGACGCTGGCGCGCCCGGTTGCAGGCGGCATGCTCGACATCGAATTCGCGGCAAGGCGAGGGTCGACCGTGGTAAATGGTGCAATTCACCTGCTGGCCGATCTCGCCGGCCAGCGCGACGCAGCGCGGGGCGGCACTATCGGTGCCGCACATGCGGACCATGTTCGGCGTCAGCCTGACAGTCATGTTGACGGGAACGCCGCCATCCCATGCGAAATTGCCACCGGCCAGTTCAGCCGGATGAAAATCGACGCGAAACGCGGCGCAGCAGGCGCCACAGCTCTGGCAAACACTCATTTCAGCGAAACCCGGCAGCGCCATAGTTCGTGACCGGAAGCGAGATATTTTTTCTCGAACGGCGTCATCGGGTCAGCCGTCTGCCACGGCTCGGCGACGACCGGCTGGCCGGTCAGCTGGGTCAGCGCCAAGGCCATTTCCTCGATATAGATGCGCCAGTTGCTGCGGCACTCGATTTCGCCGCCCAGCTCGCGCCAGACGGGAAAAACGGCATGGCCCTGCCAGCGCCGGGCGAGATGCCCGATTTTCGGCCAGGGGTTGGGATAAAGATTGTAGTGGCGCGCCAGACGCACGCCGTTCTCGGCCAGAAGACGCCAGAAATCGACCAGATCAGCCCGGATCAGCACGGCATTGGCCGGCATCGGCAGCGGTTTGCCGCGACTGATGCGGTCGACCGACTGATCGACGCCAAAAACAAAATGATCGGGATAAGTCTCGGCAATGCGTTGCGTACTCCAGCCGACGCCGCAACCGGCATCGAGGATCAGCGGCGCATCCGGCCGCCAGGCATCATGTGCCGCCATCGCCGCAGCGTAGGCTGCGCGGTTGTAGTCGAGAATCGGCTTGCGAAACGGGTGCGCCATGTGGCGGGCGAGCAGCGCTTCGAGATCGCGGTGCGGGCCTTCCTGGGCGCTGCTGATGAAGCGCGAGTTGCCTGTGCTTTCAGGGTTCATCCGAGGAGCGGCCTTTCTTTTAAAACACCGGCCGCAATCAGTGCCGTATCGATATCGGCTGCCTCCTTGATTGGACGCAGCACGTCGTACAGTGCACCGGCTTCAGGGTAGTTGCGCCGGAGCAAGGCCAGCCATTGCTTGATCCGTCCGCCGGCGTGGCCCGGCACGACTTTCTGGCGCACGCCGAGCCAGTAGGCGGCAACGCCGGGCTGGACTTCTTCCCAGCCGCCAACCCGATCACCGCGCACACGTCGCGCCAGCAAGGGATCGGCAATCGCCCCGCGCCCGATCATGATGTCCTGGCAACCCGTCGCCGCCTGGCAATTACGGAAATCCTCGACGGTCCACACCTCACCGTTGGCAATCAGCGGAATACCGATCGCGTTGCGCACGGTATCGATCCATTCCCAACGCGCTGGCGGCCGGTAGCCGTCGACCTTGGTCCGGCCATGCACGATCAGTTCGTCGATACCGCCGGCCTCAAGCGCCTGGGCGCATTCGACGGCCTTGCTGGTGTCGTTGATGCCGAGCCGCATTTTGGCCGTAAACGGGATGTCGACCGGGACAACCGCCCGCACCGCAGAAACAATGGCATGGAGCAGTTCCGGCTCGCCCAGCAAGGCGGCACCACCGCGATGCCGATTGACCGTCGGCGCCGGGCAGCCGAAATTGATATCGATCCCGGCCGGATTGAGCGTCACCAGACGGGCCGCGTTTTCGGCCATGAAGTGCGGGTCGGAGCCGAGCAACTGGACGCGCATCGGCGTCCCGGCCTGGGTCTTGCCGTCGTTGAGCAGTTCCGGACAAATCCGCTGGTAGGTCTTGACCGGCAGCAGGCTGTTGGAAACCCGGACAAATTCGCAGATGCCCCAGTCGTAGCCCCCGATATCGGTCAGCACGCCGCGCAGCAGATTGTCGGCGAGCCCCTCCATCGGGGCGAGAATAATACGGGACATGAAAGGTAATCCGGGCAAGGCGCTGAAGAGTCGCGCATTATAATCCGCCCCATGCTGCGCTTAGTCCTCGATACCAACGTCGTCCTCGATCTCTTCCACTGGGCCAACCTCGATGCCGTGCCGATCATGGCCGCACTGGAGGCCGGCCGGATCGAATGCTTCGCCGACGAGCGAACAATGGACGAACTTCAGCGGGTGCTGACCTACCCGCAACTCAAACTTACGCCGGACATGATCGTCGAGCGTTATCAACGCTACAGCGCGCTGATAACGCTCGTCCCGCCCGGCGAAGCCCCGCCGCTGCCGCGCTGCAAGGATCGCGACGATCAGAAATTCCTCGAACTTACTGCCCGCTGTGGCGCCGACATCCTGGTCAGCAAGGACAAGGCCCTGCTCAGGCTACGCGGTCGAACCAAGCTGGGTTTCCGGATCATGAAACCGGATGCAGCCTCGGCCTGCCTGGTGGCCTGAGAATCCGGATGGATGCTTGTCCGCACTGTGCAGCACAAAGCATCAGCCTCAGCGCAAAAATCAGCTCTGACCCGGCCAGCCCGGCCCGCTGCCCAGCTTGCCAGGGCAATAGTTACGTGGCCAACAAGGTCTCGACCAGCATCAGCCTCGGCATCGTCCTGCTCGGCTGCGCCTGGGGCCTGATCGCCGCACTGGCCAACTCCCCGCTACCGCTTTACGCCATCATGCCGAGCGCCGCCTGGTTTTTTTACCGCACCTGGCGAAGCGCCGAACTGCTGCCCATCGATAGCGACACAGTGGAAAAGCATAGACGCACCCGCCAAACGCTAACGCTACTCGCATTCCTGCTCAGTTTTTTCATGTAAAAAAGTCCGCACGCAGCGGACTTTTTTACAACGGCAAAACAGCTGCCGATTTATCGCCAGGCATCAACCAGTTCGCTGACGCTTGCCGACTGCACTTCGCTGCGCTGAGCCAGCCACTCGCGAACGGCAGTACGGTCTTCCTCAGTGGCATCGGCGCGTGTATCGCGACAAACGAAACCATACGAGAAGCTGCCGCCATACATCAGCTTGCGCACTTCGATGACCTGACCGACAAATGCATCGAGGAAAGCATCCTGAGCGGCATCGGACAAACCCTCGACAAACTGGATTTCGACCGTAAAACCGAGTTCCTTGTATTCCCCGAGATGGAGCTTCTTGCGCTGGCGATGGTTATGGCGTGTGGTCATGGATACTCCTAGGCTGGGCCGCGAGGGTACAGTAAACAGTGCCTTGATGGAAATTAATAGGACCCGCCAAGTACAGCTTTGATAACGCGGCTGGTGTAAGCGACTTCCAAAGGGGGCCAGGGCAAATCCGAACAAATTCAGAAAAACTGCTCCGGAAACACTTTTGACTCCAATGCGTCTCCGGTTATCCGAAAAAAATCATCGTCAGATCATGGGCTCAGCCCTGTTTACGATGAGCATCTCAACCTCTCCGCACAATCTGCACAATAACCGTAGAGGGTCAGATTGTGCTGGGCCAGATGAAATCCATTATCTGCTGCAATTTTCAATTGACGCTTTTCGATCAAACTGTCATCGAACTCTTTAACGCGGCCACATTGCAGGCAAACCAGATGGTCGTGATGCCCACCATTATTGATCTCATAAACTGATTTTATCCCGTCGAATACTTGTCGTGTAATTGCTCCTGCGCCATCAAGCTGGGACAAAATACGGTAGACAGTGGCTCGACCAATATCCTCCCCCTGTTCAGTCAACAGGCGAAATACCTCCTCTGCACAAAGGTGGCTTCCGGCATTATTACGAAACAAGTCCAGGACCATTGTTCGTGGATGGGTTACCTTCAAGCCCAAACGACGCAGTTCTTTTTCTGAATTGATTGCTGTCTCCCCCATGAAGGACGGCCTCGCTTTTTAAATTAAATTTTCTTCCCAAGTTCGTTAACCACACGCCCGAAACTGGTCACGCCGCTGGTCTTGACGAACATGCACGGTTTTCCCGTCCGTTTGCAGTGTTCTTTTACCCGCCAGTAAGCATTGTGGCTGATGCACCCCGCTTGGCAGATCACGATATCGGCAGCAGCAACCACGCCATCGATACGATGCATACTCTCTTCAAGGCCGCCATCGTGATGCATGAAACGCCCCCCAGACTGCTCGACCATTTCCCGATACGAATGCACCGCACCCGAACGCCCGCCGACACAAAGTACGCACTTTCCTGACAAATGGGTTTCTGGAATGGCTGACAGGGCATCATCCTCCCGCGTCAGAGAATCAATTGTTTCCTCTGCATACTTGGCAAAATCACGCAATCGACCAACCTCCTGCGCCAACTCCTCGGCCAACTGCTTCGATTTTCTGGCGCGCACCTCGCTCTCAGCCAGACGCTGGACGAGTGTCCGGTGCAACTCCGTATCCGGCACCATGGTTTCACGCAGCAAGGCCGACTCTCTTGATGCATGCGTAGCGCACGCTTCCTTGGCCACCAAATCCGCCCGCAACCGGGCGATCATCTGGGCCGCTTCATTGGCCTGGGCCGCCCGTTTCTTCCGCAATGCCTCGATATCGGCCTGCGCAGCATCAAGTCGCCGGCACAAGTCGGCATTCTCCAGTTGTAGTGCCTTCATCGCTTTCTGGTCAGTACGGACATGGGAACCCAATTGGTGCTGGATCATGTGGATATCGGCATATATCTCCTGCTCCAATTGCTCACTGCAGGCCGGATGCGTCCAGCACACCCAGAGTGCCATGGGAATATCCCGACCCTCCTTGCAAGCCGCGCGCCATGCTGCACGCAGATCGGCATCGGTCTTGAATATGGCGTATCGACGAACCATCAACTCGCAACGCTTCTCCAGTGTTTTATGCAAGATTTCAGACAGACGGCTCCGCTCCTCGCAATTCCCTACTGCAGTCGTGTGCAGCACAAAGTCCGAAGCATCGCCGGGAAGGTGCATCACCTTGTTCATCAACCGCCGCAATTCGTCGCAATCAAAGCAGACACCGATTACTGGACAATGAAATTTATGCGGGATTTCCCATAGTTTTCGTCGACGGGAACTACTGACCTTCGGCGTCGGCAATTTGAGCGGCAAGGCAACAGCATCAAGAAAAATTGAATTACCACCGCCAAACACACCACCGGCGACATGAAAAGGAAAATCAGACATCGCTATCTCCAGTGACTCGACCGTCAGGAACGTACGATTGCAATATGTTCAAGCTCTCGCAAGCAAAGCTCCTGCACCAAGACATCGCGTTCACTCGACAGCCGGGTATATTCAGCATGCGCTGCTTCGATCGTTCGCTCCAGCGCTCGAACTTGATGTGTAACGCTATCGAATCCCTCTTTTTCAGTATTGAGTTGTATCAACCGGCATCCCAACTCAACAATGGCCACACTCGACTCAAAACGAGCAAGCTGCTGACGATAGCCAGAACAAAGCGCGGAAAGACGATTGACTTCGCTGTTAAGCGCTGCAATTTGCCGAGTACTTTCCCAGGCGCTACGGCGAAGACGCGTCCGGCTTTCACGCAAGGCACAGCGCAAATCCTGTATTTCTTCAGCCGCGCTCCGACATTTCTCCGGCGATGAAATCGTCTGTACGGCTGGCGCTGCACCACCAGCGCAATCGTGAAGAGAACGCTCCTTAAGCGGCGCAAGCATCGCGACACTCCAATCCGGTTTCAAGCCGACGACTGGCACGTTCGCACAAAGTACGCACCTCCTCATCGAGATCTTCGAATTCAACCAACCGATCCAACAGCCGTATGGCATGCCGGGCCGAATGCTGACAACCGGTTTCCTGATGAATGAGCAATTGGCTCAAAACGCCCGCCCAGAAGCTGTTGGTTGGCATGATGGCCCCCTCAAAAAAAACTCAAGGCCAGCCAAAGCAGACCGGCCGCAATGGCAAGGTTGGTGTAGAGGCTGTCCGGCAAATACCGGCGCACAGGCAAAACAAATCTGACCCACCACGGAGAGCTCGAACAGAGCGGCTGCCTAACTGGAATCTGCATGATGCCTCCAGAACAAGAATTGTCGGGATGGCTGGCTACCGGGATGGATTGGCTGGCGGAGTATTGAGAATGATTCTCATAAAAAACATTGGCATTGTCAACAGAATAGGAATCATTATTATTTGCGAGGCAGTAAATTGCCTTTTCCAACCTCCTGAATCTCACAGCAAGATCACCGGCAGTCTTGATCTTGACGTAGATCCGGCAAATACCAGTTTGCCTCGATGTCACCGGCCAATCCGGCAGCCAAATTTCCGACTTGCATTTTCCATGCTCATAAATGATAATGAATCTTATTCTCAATGCCGTAATGCACCACGCTGCACATCATTGACAACCCAGATCAGGAGTCATGCCCATGCAAACCACAAAACAGATGCTTCGCGCCCCGTTTCTCGGACGACAAAACAGCGGCATCAAAGCTGCGCACGCCAGTGATGCCGACAACGCACACTACTCGCCGCAAGGTCCGGTTATTCATGTTTCAACGGGTATTGCCAAAACCTACACCAGCCATGAATTGTTTGGCTCCTGCAACGAGTTGGCAATCGCTCATCGTGGCGAGCGCTATTCGTTGCGCATCACCAGCCTCGGCAAACTGATTCTTACAAAGTAGAAAAAAACCGCTAAAACACTTGCATATCGTATTGAGAATCATTATTATCTATTCAATCAAATACACACAAGGAATTTGAAGCGTGGAAGCCCTTGATCGCCCGGCGGCACTTGAAGCCGCCAACGCCACGGTGCTCGCCAAACTGCACGACCTCTATCGTGAAGCCTTCTCGCATGATGGCTTTGCCGAGTTGAAGGTGGAGATGCGAATCCTCCGCCGCGGCCAAAAAGAAGTCATCCTGCATTGCGGCAAACAGTATCGCTACGTTATCGATTACGCGCCGGTCAACTAACGGCGCAAATGCATCAAAGCTTCCGGCCGGGGTGAGCCTGGCGGATGGCACAAGTAACAGGCTGGCGACGAGGGGTCGCAGCGAAATTATCCGGAATCGTCCGGAATCTTCGTAAACAACCTGGTGCAGGAGTCCACGGGGGAGTGGATCCGAGACCATCCGTTAGGAAACATTACCCATGTTGAACAAGCTGCTGGCCATGACCAAGGCCGAACTGAAGTCCAAAATCCAGTCCATCGACGAATCCGCAATCAAGGGCCGCGCCCTGCGCCGCCAACTGGCCGGCATGAAGAAAAAAGAAGGCGGCTTCACGCTGCTCGAACTGCTGGTCGTCGTCGCCATCCTGGCCGCCATCGCCGGCACCGCCACCATCATGCTGCAGGATACCGACCGCAAGGGCGCTGCCGCTGCCCACGTCGCGATGATGGATGAGCTGTCGAAGGGTATTCAGACCTTCCGCGTGCTGAACGCCGGTCAATATCCGGATAATTTCGATTCCCTGCTAGGCAATGCCGCCAATAATCTGACCGGCGCGACTGCTGCGACCAGTATTCTCAGCACCGACCTGTTGGGTAATTTGACGCTGGGCGCCTTTAATGCGGCTGACGTTGTTGCGCTGAATGAAGTTGGCATCAAAAAAGCTCGCGTTATCGACCCGGCAGCAGTTCCGGCCGATGCGGCAGCGGGTGATTGCGCAACTACTGCAGCAATCAAGGCATTGCTGGTCAGCAAGAAGAGCAATGTCACGCCGCAAAATATCTTCCGTCCGGCTGCGGCCAACGGTTGTGGTCATACCGGTGATGCTGCCAACTTTGCAGCGGCAGATGCTGTGTACTTCTGGAATACGGCAGGTAATGCCCGTGTTAACGCCGGGGCTGCCGACCGCCTGATCGCTTTTGGTGTCGGCCCGGACAGTTCGCTGTTCAACCCAAGCCTGATTGGTGCTTTGTCGAATACTCCGGTTTATCGCCATGTCGGCAATACCGAGTACAACCGTTTCATCGTCTTGTGGAACACCGGCACTGCTACCACTCCGGCTGGCCAGGCTACCTTCCAAGCCATTATCGACGGTGCCGGCGATACCAAAGACGAAGAACTGGGTGAAGTCGACAACATCCGCAAGACCTAATCACGGACTAGTCTGACCTGAGTTTCACCGGAGCGGGCGACTGACCCCGTTTGCTCCACCCGGAGGGCGCCGTTCACACGCCGGCGCCCTCCACCTTTCCCCGAATCAAGAATCGAGAATTTCCATGGCGCTGTCCAAGGCAGGTGATCTGCGCGACCGCGGTTTTACGCTGGTCGAATTACTGGTGGTTTGCGGCATTCTGGCCACGCTGGCTTATACCGCTTGGGGTAGCTATACCGGTATCCAGGAAGGTGCCGATGACGACATCGCCCGCGCTGAATTGCAGCGCTTGGCCGACGGTCTGAAACGATTCAAGGCCGATACCGGCTACTACCCGGGGCAAGGTCCGTTCATTCTTGCCGCTCCGGGGACGATTGAGGCGACCAATGGAAACGGCTTCAACTGCACGCCGCTGGGCGGTATCCTGCGGAGTTGGGCGGCCCCCGATACTGATGCCGACAAGGATGCCTGGCATGCATCGCCCACCAATCTCGCCTTGCTTTTTGAATCGCCGGCTTTGTGTGCCAATCACCCGCTGGCCTATCTGAACCGCTGGAACCCCGAGACCCGGCGCGGCTGGCATGGCCCTTACCTCGACATTGCTTCGCGCAAGTGGGTCGATCACGGTATCGATTTCAATGCCGATGTGGCCAATGCCGCCGGCCCTTATGCCGGCTCACCTTATGGTGCCGGCACCCCGCTGGCCGGCAGCAAGATTCTAGATATTCCTGCCTTTGGTGCCGGTACGCGCTTCCGCGCCGCCGGGCCGAGCGGCAGTAGTTGCGGCAGTCCGGAACTGACGGCTGGTACTTGCATGCTGGGCTGGCGCGAGATTCCGCGAGAAACACAGGGCTACGAAGCCGGCAAGCATGAATTGCGGGCGCATGCCCGTCCGTTCGCCGTCTTCGGTCTGGCCAATAACGACAGCCCGCGTGTCGTCTATTTCGGCCGCGATGGCAAATATGGTGGCCGCAACACGACCAATCCCTGTTTACCCAATGTCGCCGCCACGGATGGCGATGACGATGTGGTGCTCTGTCTGGCCCACTGATTCCAAGGAATTTCGATGCTTCCCCCCTTTTCCTTTTCTCCCGTCATGACCTTGGCCGGCATGGCCCTGGGTCTAGCCCTGGTTGGGCTCTCGCCGCTCAGCGGCGCAGCCGAGATGCCGGCGGAGCCGGTCAAATCCAGTCTCCAGGAGAACCCCGCCGCCTACAAGGATGTCAGCCTCAAGGATCTGGTTGCCAAGTCGCGTACCGATATTCCCGGTCAGCGCATCATCTTCGCCCCCTCGCCGATCAAGTTTCAGGCCACCCTGTCGGCCATGCCGGCACCGCAAAAGGCGGATTACCTGATGACGGCATTGTCGATGATGAAGGTATCCAACCCGCCTAAAGTCAGTCAGCGCATCGGCCTCGACTTCGGCGGCGACAAGGCCCTGGCAGCCTATATCGACGACAGCATCGCAGCCCGTCTGGCAAGTTCAGCCAAGATCGGCCAGACACTGACTTTCTACGCTTTCCACATCTACAACAACAATCGCGGCCCGGCGCTGCTGATTACCTCGTTTGGCAATTGAGCAATGCCGCGGCCGACTCTCCCCTACCCCTGGTCACGCGGTTTTACGCTGATCGAACTGCTGGTTGTCGTGGCCGTGCTGTCGGCAGCCTCATTACTTGCCTTCGGGGTTTTCTCCGAGGATCGGACGCAAATTCGCTACGACGATACCCGTCAGCGCCTGCAGGTGATTCGACGGGCCATTTTGGGGCAAAACGGACCGTCGACCGCCGCAGAAGCGAGTGCCGGCTTCGTCGCCGACAACGGGGCGCTGCCGACCGATCTGGTCACCCTGTTGCAAGCGGGTTCATTGCAGACGCGTGCGGTTCGCCCAGCGATCCTCGACCCAAAACCGGACGATGCGACTTGTGCCAACGATGGCAGCGCAGACGACATCACGCTGACCGACCCCGGCGCGCAACTGGTCAAGGGGCATGTCGGCGATTATCTGGGCGGGCTGGCGGTCAATGGACGATTCCGCGACGGCTGGGGCAATGTCTCCAGCACAGACGATGCCAGCAATTTTGGCTGGAGTACTGTATTCAACGGCACAGCCAAGACCTTGGCCATCACCAGCATGGGCATCGACAATGCTATCGGCGGGAGCGATTTTGCCACGGACTTCGGGTTGACCGCAGCAGCCAACGACTGGCTGCTGCCGATCAGTGGATGGAGCGTTCTTGTCAGGAATAGTCGCAGTAACGACATTCCCGCCAACAAGTTATCACTGAGCCTGCTGGTTTTCTTGAACAACACCAGCGGTGGCCAGTGGCTGCGCTACGCCACCGTATCGCTACCGTGCCTGGGGGCCGGGAGCGGTTGCGCCGCCAGCGCGGCTATTCCGTTTACCGATGGTTGCAAACCGGGCGAAAACGTCGCCAACAAAGGGCGTATTCCGCAAGGGCGTCACTTACTGGTACTGACCGATAACGGCACGGACGGCCTGCCCTGGACGGCTGATGACAAAGTTTCTGGGACAGCGCTGCTGCCAGCGCTTGTCAGCACACAGATCGATGCCATTGCCGGCCGCAACCTGCCGGCTGTTACCCTGGATATTCGATGAAGCGTCTGTTCGGTGGTTTGCACAAGCGCGGCGAGTTTCGGGAACCGGCAGAAAATTCATCGGCAGACGCCGCTTTCTGGCGCTCGGCAATCGATTCGCTGCGCGAAAGATTGGGTGCGAGTAGCACCACCTGGCTGCTGCTGACCTGGGATGTATCCGGTATGGAAGCTGCATTGATGCAAACCGGCAAGGACGGATCGAATTTCCTGGGCAAAGCTTCTTCGCGGCAGGGGCGCTTTGCCGCGGCACTCGACGAAGTCATGGCGCAACTGGCGAGCATCACGCCAATCCGTCCCAAGCGCGTCGCGCTGGCCGCCCGGCATGTTTTACCTGCCGTCGTCGATTTGCCGGTACATCCCGACAAACCGCGCCAGCCGGAACAGATGCGCGAATTGATCCAGGCCGATCTGGAACCGGTGCTGGCCGAATTCGGCAGTCTGTGGTCGATGGGCGCCTTGCTGCAGGCACGCGGCTATCTCTCGCCGGCCGACCGCGAACGCATCACGATGGAAGAAGCGGTACGCCGGCAGAGCCGGAGCAATCAGCTGCGCTATGGCGAAATTGCCATTGAACTGGCACTGATCGAACGTGACTTGCTGGATGAATGCCTGGACCAGCAAGTCGCCTTGCAGAATCTGGAGGCCTCGGTGATGGCCGGCTGGCGCGGCCGGATTGAGGACAAACAACCGCTGTGGCTGGTTTGCGGTGTCGGACAGACGACCTATCGCGAATGGCATGAGGCACTATCCCGGCGCGGCCTTTATCTTGCAGCCACATTACCGATTTCGTGGCTGGTCAGCGATCCGGCATCCATTGAGCCTATCGAGCCGGGTACCCGGCGCGATCAGCCGGTCCCTTCCATCGACCTGGAGATCCATGCGGAAGAGGTAGTGGCCGTATTGCGGCGCCGTGGCCGCGTCGTAGCAACGCGCAGCGAGGGAAGAATTGAACGGGCTCCGGCTGCCGACTGGGTGAACCGGATCATTGCCGACTGGACCGCAGAGTCGCGGGCCCAGATCGTCATTCATTTCATGGATGCGGCCGATGACGAATTCGGCGAACTGCTTGCCGATGCCCTGAATCTGACTACCGGACACCCATGCAGCATACGCAAGGCAGGTGAAGTACGTCTGGCAATCTGGCGAAATCTACTGCGCGAAGCCAATGCCCCCTTGTCGCAACTTCCCAGAATGGTAGCCGGCGAACTTCGCGGCTCCCTCTGGAAAGACCACGACATCCGCCGACTATTGGCACTGGGCATTGTGCTGATTGGCCTGGCGGCAACCGAAGGGGTGCAGCAGTACCGTCTCCATGGCCTGGAAAAGAAAATGGTCGACCATCAGCGCAAGGAAAAACAGCTCAGCAGCAATTCGCAAATGGAGGCCCAGGTTAACCAGAAATTGCTCGAACTGGGCAAGGGGCTGGAAACGACACGCCGCCAACTCGAACCTTTGCTCAACGACCGCTCGCGCCTGAACCGCATCATCTCGATGCGGGTTGATCTGCCCGACTTGCTCTACCTGCTGGCGCAGGCGGTGGGCAGCGATGCCGTGATGGAAGAAATCCATAACGACAACACGCACAGCGAAGGCTCAGCAATTCAGGTCATCGCCTGGTCGCCGAACTATACCGGCGCACAGGATTTTGTTAACCGGATGGCGGCACTGGCCCGTGAGAAGGGTTATGGCGTATCGCAGATGGAAATCAAGGAGCGCAAGGGGCGCGACAACCGTCGCGGCCATGAGGTGAAATTCTGGCTGCTGCTCGAAGACAGCGAACTGGAAGCTAACGAGCATCCTTCGGCTGTGCAGAATTCGGTACAGCAGCCCATGCCGGCCGGCACCGGAATTTCGTCGCAACCACCAGCACCGAGAGCGACGCCATGAGCCGGAATCTGACCGAATTACTTTCCCGCTGGCACGAGTGGCGCCGTAACTGGGAAAAATTACCGGCCAAGGATCGCAACCTGCGTACTGCAGCCGTCGCCTTCGTGCTGGTCGGACTCTATGCCGCCTTGCTTTGGCCGCTGTCCGGCAAGCAGATCAGCAAGCTTGAGTACGATCTCGAAAAAATGGCCGTGCGCGAAAAGAATGCGGCAAAAGCCGAGGCCAAGCCACTGATCCCGCCCCCCAACCTCGGCGGTAGAAACCAGCGCGATGCCGAGCTTGAGTTACAGGCAATCAAAAGCCAACTTGAAGATGTCACCCTCGAATTGCGCAAACTCAATGCCCGTTTTGTGCCGCTCGACGACAGCCTGGCGATGAATGCCTTGAAAAGCGGACTGACCAGCCTGGCTGAAGCCGGTGATATGGAAGTCATGGCCATCGAACATGTCTACAGCCGCAGCGAGGACAAGGACAAACCGCCTACGCCGCAAATGCTTCAGGAAGCAGCCAAAGGCAATCCGTTCAAGCGACCCTTGATCGTCGTCCATGCCCGCGCCAGCTTTCGCGGCCTGATGCAGTTCCTCGACGGCCTCAACCAGCTGCCTTATGTAGCAGCACCGGTCGGCAGCGACATCAAGGTCGAAGTCGAACGCAATCCACAAACCAACGCCCCCGTCCGCCAGTGGCTGGATGTACGTATCAAGTTCGCGGTATGAGCAATGACTCAAGCTTTCGGTAATTTCTGTCAATTGCTCGACCGGGTGGTCGAACACCAAGCCTCCGACCTCCATCTGGCCGAGGGGCGTGCTGCTTGCTGGCGACTGCACGGCAACCTGGCAGCCATTGATGATGTTCGCTGGACCCAGGCCATGCTGGACAGCCTGCTCGGTGAATTGCTCGGCGTGCAACAAGGGCGCGACCTGACCGAGAAAGGTACGGTCGACCTCGGTTTCACGGCAAAAAGCGGTGAGCGTTTCCGGATCAACATTTTCCGCTCACTGGGCCGCCCGGCCCTGGTTGCCCGCCACCTGCCTTCGCATTTTCTCAGCTTCAACGAATTGCGCCTGCCCGAGAGCGTTCGCCAACTCGCTTCGCTGACCGACGGTCTGGTGCTGGTTACCGGCATTACCGGCAGCGGCAAGAGCACAACACTGGCCACCATCATCAACGAGATCAACAGCAGTTTGCCAGTGCACATCTTGAGCATCGAAGACCCGGTGGAATTCGTACATACCCCCAATCAGGCAATCATCAGCCACCGTGAGCTGTACACCGACGTACCCGATTTCGCCAGCGCCGTGAAAGCCTCGCTGCGCGAAGACCCTGACGTCATCCTAGTCGGCGAATTGCGCGATACAGAAACCATGCGCGCCGCCCTGACTGCAGCCGAAACCGGTCACTTGGTCTTCTCGACACTGCACACGGCAGATACCAGCGGTGCCATCGAACGCTTCATTGGCGGATTCCCCGGCGACGAGCAGTCAGTCGTACGCCATCGCTTGGCACTGGTGCTCAAGGCTGTGGTGGCCCAGCAGTTATTGCCACAAAACGGCCGGCCTGGGCGCGTTGCGGCTGTCGAAGTGCTGCAGGTCACGCCGGCTGTCGCCAATCTGATCGCCTCAGGGCGCACGGCACAAATTTATTCGGCCATTGAATCGGGCCGCGAAGCCGGCATGCAGACTTTCGATCAGGCACTGGCCGGGCTTGCCCGCGACAGCCTGATCACCCTCGAAGATGGCCGCCGGCTGGCTCGCGACCCGAACGGCTTCGAACGCCTGATGCGGCAAGGGAGGAGCAACGGATGAGTACACTGAACGAAGCGACACTGATCAACGCCGGCTTGCAGGCCGAGTTGTTCGACCGTGACCTGGTCAATCGCCTGCGCGCCCAGGCCAGAGCGACGCGCATGACGCTGCTCGATGCCTTGTCACGCGAACTGGGTTTGCCGCGGACCGCCTTCTACCTGGCGCTGGCCCAGATCCACGGTCTTCCCTACGCCCAGTTGGAGCGATGGGAGCTTGACCTGGCTGCGGCCAGTCGCCTGCCTGGCACGCTGATCAAGCGTCACCCGATGGCACCGATGCGTACGCCGGAAGGCCATCTGGTCATTGTACTGAGCGACCCCAGTGACCAACTCGGCATTGAAACCGCAAAGCGCGTACTGACCGGCATCGAATTGAGCCTGGCCGTCGCCGACCCGGAGGCTCTGGCCCCGGTATTGGCTCGTTTTGCCCCAAGCGATGCGCGCGATAGTGCTGCCGAAGACCCGGTCGCCCTGTTCGACCGACTGCTACGCGATGCCGTTTTGCGCCGTGCATCCGACATCCACATCGAAAGTGAAAAAGAGGCTGTCAAAATCCGCCTGCGCGTCGATGGCCGCATGCAGGCCTGGGGCAGTTCGCTTGGCAAGGCGCTGGGCGAAGGCATGATTTCACGCATCAAGGTACTGTCCGGCATGGATATTGCCGAGTCGCGGGCGCCGCAGGATGGTGGACTGAATCACACGATCAACGAACAGCCGGTCGAAATGCGCGTCGCATCCGCTCCAACAAAATTCGGTGAACGGCTGACCTTGCGCATCATGAAAAGCGACCCTGGCCGGCAAACACTGGATTCGCTGGGAATGCCCTCATTCATGATCGAGCGCCTGCGCGAAGCGCTGGCCCACCCGCACGGCATCGTGCTGGTTACGGGGCCAACCGGTAGCGGCAAAAGTACGACGCTCTATGCGGTATTGCGAGAGCTCGACGCCAACGCGCTGAACATCCTGACAGCAGAAGATCCGGTAGAACAGGTAATCCCCGGCATTTCTCAGGTCCAGGTCGGCGGCAAAATCGGTTTTGCCGACGCCTTGCGCAGCTTCCTGCGCCACGACCCGGACGTCATCCTGGTGGGCGAAATACGCGATTTTGACACGGCAGACGTCGCCCTAAAGGCAGCGACCACCGGCCACATGGTGCTGTCTACGCTACACACCAACACGGCAGTCGGTGCGATCACCCGTCTCTCCGACATCGGCTGCGAACGCTTTCTGATCGGCGCCACGTTGCACGGCGTCATCGCCCAGCGTCTGGTTCGCATGCTCTGCCCGCACTGTCGGGACTCGCATCCGGCTACGGACGAGGAGCGAAGTTTGCTCAAGGTGCCGGATGGCGAAGCCTGCAATATTGCACAACCCTGCGGTTGTCCTCGCTGCCTGGGCACTGGCTATCGCGGCCGGATCGGTGTCTTCGAATCGCTCTGGCTGGACGGAGAACTAGCCGAGCGAATCGGTAATGACGCCAGCGAGCGCGAACTGATGCAGGCCGCCGGCAACTACTGGCGACTGGGTGACGATGCCCGGCAAAAAGTTCGCCAGAATCTGACCAGCCTGGCCGAAGTCCGGCCTTATCTGCGGATGAATGGGTAAGCTGCATGGCGACATTCAGCTATCTCGGCCTTAATGCGCAAGGCAAGGAGTTGCAGGGGCAATTGCAAGCAGCCGATCTCAACGAAGCGCGCACGCTGCTGCGTGGCCAGGGTCTGCGCATTCTTGAACTGCAGCAAGGCGATCTTGAAAAACGTTCGCTGCTCGACGCAATGCGTGCCTTCGGACGCTGGTTCCACAGCGGGCTCTCAGTACGCAACAGCGACATGATGTTGTTCTACCGCCAGATGCAATTGATGCTGCGGGCCGGTCACACCATTCTCGAAGCCCTGGAGGCGGCAGGCAAACTGGCCAGCCGGCCGCGGCTGACGATGCAACTTGAACGTTGTGCCGATCGTATTCGTTCCGGCAGCAGTTTTTCGGCGGCACTGGCCATGGAAAACTCAACCTTTCCGCGCATCGCCATCAAGCTGGCCGAAGCCGGTGAAGCATCAGGCGAGCTCGACTCGGTTTTTGACCGACTGGCTGCCTTGACCGAGCGCCGGGCCGACATTCGCCGGCAGTTGATGACAGCGCTGACCTATCCAAGCATCGTCATGCTGGCCGCAATTGGTGTGATTTCGTTCTTGGTCGGTTCTGTCGTACCGCGGTTTGCTGTGTTCCTGCAATCACGCGGCAAGAAAATTCCCTGGGCCGCCAAGACCATGATGGATATCGCTGACTGGCTCCAGCATTGGGGCGGATTATTGATCATGGGGATCGCCGGAACGATTGTCGGACTCGTCCTGGTACGCCGTTTTCCGATCATCTGCCTGACCATGGATCGTATTTTCCTGCACGTCCCCATCCTCGGCAGCACCCTGATGGCGGCAGCCATGGCACAAGCAACCTGGACTTTCGGCCTGCTCTTGAAAAGCCGCCTGACAGTGCTGGAAGCTCTGCGCTCGATTACGCAGATCGTCGGCAATAGCGCACTCTCATCGGCCCTCAATTCAGCCTGCGAACAGGTACTCGAAGGCCGCGCACTGGCTGTCGCCCTCGATCGTCAGCCTATCCCCCCTCTGGTTCGGCACATGGCTGCCGTCGGCGAGCGCAGCGGCGAAATGGAGAGCGTGATGGAAGCATTGGGCAAGCATTATCAGAAAGAACTGGATGCCCGCGTCAAGTTCCTGTCATCGATGATCGAGCCGGTATTGACGCTACTGATCGGCGGCATCGTCGGCTTTGTTTATTACGCTTTTTTTCAAGCCGTCCTGGCCGTATCGACCGGAGGCGGCTGAGTATATCCATGCCCCATCGTATCCCCCCAAACAAAGCCCCACACTTCGCCTGCGGTCTTCTGGTACTTGCCCTGAGCGCACCGGCATGGGCTCAGAACAAGGCGCTTGAGTTGTCGCGCGACAAGACTGTCGACCTGCAGCCGTCAATGCGCGAAAACCTCGTCACCATTGGCCGCTATGCCGAATCGGTCAACCGCCAAATCGGCAAGCTCTCAGGAGAGTCGGCTGCACCCGAAACGCAGCCGCTGGCGGAGTCGCCGGCGAGGCGTGAAATTCCGCCGGGGCGACGGATGGAGACAATGATCGACCCGTTCGAAGTCTCGCCACAATTACGCGATGGCCGTCGCTCACCGGGCAATTTCAGCGGCCTGCCGGTTGCCAGCAAGCTGGATATACAGCGTCAGGTCCAGGTCAAAGCGCTGCTGGTCACTGCACGTGGGCGCGGCGCTCAATTGCTCGTCCGCGGGCAGCAAGCCATCCTCGTCAAGGACGGCGACCTGGTCGACTTCGGCGATCTAGGTACCTTCACCATCCATGTCGGCGCTGTGGACGGCGTCACCCTGACCCATCCTGGCCTGCCCCAGGGCAACAAGATCACCTTACGATGAAAAGACTCCCCTACCCCCTGATCGTTTTCGCCGCCGGTCTGATCTCTTTTCCTGCATTTGCCGTTGAAGCGGCGAAGCCGGCGACGACTGCAAGCAAGTCATCGGCCCGTCCTGCCGGGGAAAAAAAACCGGTACCGGGCGCGCTCGGCACCTTCCAGCTATCCCAGATCCGTCTTGAAGATGTCGCACGCCTGTTGTCGCAGATCGGCAACGCGAATGTTGTCGTGACCAACAAAGTTTCAGATTTGATCGTTTCGCTCTATTTACACGACGCCAGTGTCGACGACATGGTACGTAATCTATGTCGTGCCGCCGGCGTCTGGTATCGCTTCGACTCAAGTTCAAAAACCTACGTGATCATGAGCAGCGAAGAGTACCAAAAGGACCTGGCCATCGTCCGCGACGAGAAAACGCAGGTATTTACGCTGCGCCATCACAACGTAGTTTCAACCGCCAATGCCATCAAGGCACTGTTCGGGGCACGCGTCGCACTCAGTAATCCGATCGAGGAAATGCCGCCAACGTCACTGGGCAGCGGTAACCGGACGTCTTCGGGCGGACGCGGCGGATCGGGCAACGCCTCCGGTAACCAGGCAAGGGGCGGTAGCAGCAATCAGGGGGGCAACAACAATGCCACGGGCAATGCTGGTGCGATAGGCAACACCGGCATGTTTGACTCGTCGCAGGGAGCAGGCAACCTTGGGCGCGCCGGCGGCAGCGCGCAAGGCGCCACCAATTACGATCCGACGACCGACCTCAATCGCATGAGCCAGGACAGGATCGCCGCTCAGACCAGGCTCGATGCCAACGGACAACCCTTGCTATCGGGGTCCGACATCCAGGAAATGGCTGCCCGGCAAGGACCGGCCATCCTGGTTACCTACAACAAGCTGAACAACTTGTTGATGGTACGAACCGGTGACGAACAGGCTCTCAAGGAAATTGGCAAGCTGGTATCCGACATGGACCAACCGCCCAAGCAAGTTTTGCTGGAGATGAAAATCCTTGAGGTGACGCTGGATGAAGGCTACCGCTCAGTGTTCGACATCGGGACCGGCAGCAAGGGAACGACCAATGGGCCTGGTGGCTGGGGTACGACCAACACTACCGGCATCACACCTCGCAACAGCCTGGGTTCGGGCTTGTTCGCCGTCGAGCAAAATGCCAACCTGATCTGGCAGATCATGAGTAGTTCATTGAGTTTGCGCCTGCAACTGCTGGCCAACGAGAACAAGCTGAAGGTTCTTTCTTCACCGATGCTGGTTGCCGCCAACAACCAGATAGCCCGGCTATTCATCGGCGATGAGCGCGTGCTGACGGTCGGTGCTTCATCGCAAAGCGTGACCGGGACAACTGGTGCGACCAATACGACGATCACCGTCGAGACCGAAAAACGCGATGTCGGCCAGAGCCTGGCGATCCTGCCGCGGATCAATGGCGACCATTCAATCAGCCTGACGGTCGACCAAGACAGTTCAACCGTCAAGATCGGCGATGCAACGATTCCGATCTCCACCGCCAGTGGCAACGTCATTTATTTCCCGATCGACACGGTCAACACCGCCAACCTGCAGGTTACGGCTCATGCCAAGCATGGCATGACAGTAGCCATTGGCGGCATGATCAAGGAAACCCTCACCCGGGACGACGAAAAGGTACCGGTGCTCGGCGATGTACCGGTGCTCGGCTTCTTCTTCAAGCGCGATGTCAGGGCCAAGATACGGACCCAAATCGTCCTGCTGATCACACCGACCATCATCGAGAATCCGGAAGACGGCGATAGCATCGCCGCTGCCAAGCGGCAGGATTTCAATGCTTTGACTGCGACCGTGCCAAATACGCCGATCATCCCCAAGCTGACCAACAATCCACCGGCACTTCCAGCCTCGACAATTGCCGGAGGCCAGGATGGAGATACCAGCTTCGCCGCACTGGCCAGGGCCGCAGCGACCGCCGTTCGTCAGAAAGACCCAACTGCCATACCACCTGAAGGCCTTCGCGCAGTACCACTCAACGACCATAATCGCCTGCAACTGGCTAACGGCATGGAAGCCAGGCCGAGTGCCAGTTGGCAACGCGACGGCCTCTATGTAACGGCCTTGCAGATCATCAACCCGGGAACGAAACCAGGGCAGCTGACGCCAACCCTAATCCGCGGGCGCTGGGCCGCGATGGTGCTGGAGCGCACCCAACTCGATGCCGCCCCCGGTACCGGATCGTGGACATGGGCTTATGCCATTTCCCGCCACCCATTCGAGCAAGCGGTTGAACGGCCGTGAGAATTGACTGTTTTACCTTGTCGACCGCGACAATCGTCCTGGTGTTTAGCCTGCCGGCACAGGCCGACCCGCTGGCCTCGGCGAGCATGGCTGTGTTCGATGCAGACGGGCCTCGTCATGTCGACCTCACCCCCACCGAGACCCCCGTCCTGACTGTATTTACACCGGATGGTGAACGCGAAGTAGCGCTGACAACGAGTTGGCCGGAAATCCAGGGAAGCGGTTACCTGAAGCTCTCATCCGGATATCGCCACGACAAGCTTCGGTACAACATTCCGGGCAACGGCGCCAATATCGCTTCCGAACTGACCTGGCATGTGCCTGCAAGCGAAATTCGTGTCGACGGTGACTGGACACATACCTCCGGCTTGACCATCAAGGGGCATCTGGCCTATGCCCAAGCCATCGCCGGTGGCGAGGTGCAGGACTCGGATTATCTTCTGAGCGATCGGCAAGGTGAGTTCTCCCGCTCTTATGCCAAACCGCAAGACAGCCGGATGTTCGATATCTCGCTCGGTGCCGGCTGGAAACTACCGCTGGGCAAAGGTAATTCGCTGACACCGATGCTCGGCCTGGCACGTTACGACAGCCTGTACCGCATGCGCGACGGACAGCAAGTCATATCGGCCTATGGTTTCACCACGCCCCTGGGCTCATTTCCGGGTTTGGACAGCAAGTACAACCCGGTCTGGAGCAGCGTCTGGCAAGGCCTTTCAGCCGAATTCGAACCGCTTGCCCAATTTGCCTTGCGCGCGACGATCAAACATCACTGGTTCGATTACCGGGCCGAAGCTGACTGGAATCTGCGGAGCGATCGTGCCCATCCGATCAGTTTCGTACATGAAGGCTACGGGCGCGGATGGGAAAACGAACTTGGTGCCGACTGGCGACTCTTCCAGTCACACCGCCTGACGCTGGATCTATCAATGCGGAAGTTCGAGTTGAAGGATGGCAAGCGAATCCTCTACCCCGCCAGTGGCGGAAGCATCGAAACCTCTCTCAACGAAGTCATTGCCGACAGTTGGTCGGCTCGCCTTGGCTATCGCCACGACTTCTGATCTTTCTCCCCCCTGTTTAAGGCATCCATGAAAGTATTCTCCACAAAAGACTTGCAGCGAGACAACCTCCGCTTGAAACCGGTCGCCTGGATACTTGCTGCACTCGTCGCAGCCCCGGCCAGTGCAGCCGATTTGCCTGAAAAGGAAAAGACGCTGGGTGAAATCGTTGTCGGCAACAAGCGGGAAAGCAGTGCCAAGCGCCCTTACCTGCGCAACGAAATTGCCCCGGTCGAAAGCTGCACAGTTGAAGAATTCACCAAATCCGGCGCCACCAATATTAACGAGGCACTCGACAAGCGGCCGGGGGTGGCGGTTCAGGTTGAATGCTCGATCTGTAACGCCCGGTTCATTTCACTGAATAACCTGCCCGGCCGATACACGACATTGCTGATCGACGGTGTGCCTCTGTTTTCCGCTGTCTCACAGGCTTACGGTCTGGATTCGGTCGGCCTGCGCGGACTGGAACGAATCGATCTGATGCGCGGAGCGGGTGCCTCCGGACTGACCCCGGATGCACTGGCTGGCACGGTCAATATGGTGACCCGGCGTCCAGTCAAGGATGAAGGCATGATCGAAATGGCTATCGGCCAATACGGCAGTCGCCGACTCGACGCCCAGGCCGCTAGCGCCGGCACGGCTGGCGCCGTAACCGCCAACATCCACACCAACCAGCATGATTCGGTCGATGGTGACGACAATGGTGTCTCTGAATATACCGGTTATTACCGCAAGTTGGGTGGTATCGGGTTTTTCGTCGACGATCTCGGCGGCTTCAAGCTCAAGGGGCGGATTGATGCAATCGACGAAAAGCGCAATGGTGGTGCTCTGGGCACCGATTACGATGCCATCAAAGCCAGCCGCAGCGGCAACCCTTTCAATTTTTCCAGGGGCGCCCATGCTTCGCCTTATGCCGACGGATGGGTTAATCCGGTCAACGGCAGCAAAGTCAGCTATACCGATGGCCGTACGGGGCTCTCCGAAATCATCTTCACCCAACGCCAATCGGCCTATGTCACTGGAGAAAAGCGCCTGGGCGAGGCGCTACTCAATGTTGCCGTCGGCTATGCCCGCCACGATCAGGACTCTTTTTACGAGGGCAACATCTACAAGGCGAAGCAGAACCAGGGTTACCTGATGGGCAGCCTCAAGGCCCCCCTCGCCGGAGGTGTGTGGACGGTGCTGGCCGATTGGCGCTACGAGGACCTACGTTCACAAGCGCGATTGCCGGATGGAACGCCGGCCAACGGCCTCGACAACTATACCTTCCGTACCCCGGGCCTGGGGGTGGGGGCTAACTATGCGTTGTTCGATGAGCAACTCGAAGTCGGTGTCAACTTGCGTGGTGAAAACCATAATGTTTATGGAACGCAACTGGCACCACGCGTCAACCTGCTGTGGCATCACAACGAACATGCCAATAGCCGCCTCTCGATGGGCCAGGGCTATCGCGCACCGACCAGCTATTTCGAACAGGATCACGGCATTCTCAAGACGCTGGTCATCAGGAACGAAACCGGTGGTGTCGAGAAATCGAAAAACCTGATGTACAGCTTCGACTGGCAGGATGGCGACTGGAAGTTTCTCGGCAACGCACACTACACGAAGCTCGACAAGCTGGCTTACCTCGATGTCGGCGCAACGGAATCAGTACTGAGAAGCGCCAGCGAATCCGTCAAGGTAAAAGGGCTGGACATGCAGTTGGGCTACCAGGTGAGCAAATCACTGGCAGCCAGCCTTGGACTCGAAGCGGCCCACTACGACTTCCCGGTCGGCACCCTCGCCTTCGCCCGGCCAGACCGTCGCATCTATCTCACCGCTGACTGGGACAGCGGCCCACTCGATATTTTCGTACGTGCCACCTGGACCGGTCCGCAGAATTTGAAAAAGTTCTACTACCGCGACGAGCAGCACTACAACTTCGACGGCAGTGCCAAACCGGACAAGAGCCCGGCTTTCTGGACCGTAGACACCCGCATCCAGTACGCCATCGACAAGCGCTGGGCAGTCTTCGCCGGGGCCGACAACATTTTCAACTTCAAGCAGAGCGACCACGACGGCATGTTGTGGGTCAATGCCGACGGTGCGGTCGATGTCACTCACATATGGGGACCGAACCGCGGACGTTTCGTCTATGGCGGCTTGCGCTTTGAAATCTAAGGGCCGGATACCCCTGCGCGCCCTATCAACCACCGAGGAAGACACATGAATGCTCCGCATCACCCGATCGATCAAACCATCCACAACGATCGTACTGCACTCGATGCCGCCCTTGCCGCGGTCAACAACGTTTTACTGGGCAAAAGCAATACCGTGAAACAGGCCATGGCCTGCCTGATTGCTCGTGGCCACCTGCTGCTTGAAGATCTGCCCGGCATGGGCAAAACGGTACTGGCCCATGCGTTGGCCAAAACACTGGGCCTGTCATTCAACCGAGTTCAGTTCACCAACGATCTTTTGCCGGGCGACCTGACTGGAGCGGCTATTTTCATCAAGGAACAGGGGCAATTTGTTTTCCACCCCGGCCCGATCTTCACACAATTGCTACTGGCCGATGAAATCAATCGCGCTTCGCCAAAAACCCAGTCAGCCTTGCTGGAAGCCATGGAAGAACGACAGGTATCAAGCGATGGCGCCACCCGTCCGCTGCCAGCGCCATTTTTCGTGATTGCCACCCAGAACCCGGTTGATCAGTTGTCCACCAACCCGCTACCCGAAGCCCAACTCGACCGTTTCCTGATGCGCATCTCGCTCGGTTATCCCGATGCTGCGGCTGAATTGGCCGTGCTGCGCGGAGAGGATCGCCGGAACATTCTTGAACGCCTTGCCCCCAGCCTGGACACAGCCAGCCTGCTCACCCTGCAACAGGCAGCGCGCGACATTCATGCCAGCGATGCACTACTCGCCTACATCCGTGCACTGGCTGAACACACCCGGCATGGTGCCGGGCTGGTCTACGGCCTGTCGCCCCGCGGCGCTCTGGCACTGCTGGCCGCCGGACGAGCCTGGGCAATGCTTGAAGGGCGCGATCATGTTCTACCAGGCGATATCCAGAGCATATTCCCATCGGTAGCGATGCACCGCCTGGGCCTAGGCGATGCCCGCCATGCCGAAGCTGCCGCAGCACAAATCATCGAGGCGGTGCCGCTGCCATGAGCCAGGCGCCTCGCCCAGCGAGCAGCCATCCTCCAGCTGCCGTTGATTCGCTCAAGCGGAAAGATAGACATGTCACACGCTTTCGCCACAGACCATTGCGACCGACGGCTGCCGGAATTTTCTGGCTAATGGCGGTTGCAGCCCTGATCGCCACCGCAGTCAATTACGGCAACAACCTGATTTTTGCCCTTGCCTTCCTGCTCTTGGCTGTCTGGCTGCAGTCCGGCTGGACGTGCTATCGGCATTTGGCCAGGCTTCACTGGCGTGCCAACCGCCCCATACCGGTTTTTGCGGGTGAAGCACTATGCCTCGATGGTCAACTAACGGGGGGCTGCCTGCGGGATGTCGAAGTATTCCTATCAACCAGCCACTCGACTGGCCAGCCCGAAATACTCGACTCAACGGGTGAAGCCTGCCTCGCAACGCTGTGGCCGACCGTGCAGCGGGGTGAAATCAGGATCGACACACTCAGCTTGCAGTCACGCTGGCCACTTGATCTGTGGCTGGCCAGCCGGTCCTTGCCACCGCTCATTGCCCTGGTCTATCCACATCCAGCCGGAAACACCGCCTTGCCGGACGGTCACCCGCGCAGCGCCCACCGGCAAGCAGCCAGCGACGACTTTCAGGGATTGCGCGCCTACGTCCCGGGCGATTCGCCACGACGCATCAATTGGCGGGTATTCGGACGACGCGACGAACTGGCGGTGAATCATTTCGACGGCGCGTCGGGTGGCCAGGCACTGTGGCTGACATGGGACGAGATGCCGGGTGACGGCGAACACCGTCTGGCCCAACTGACCCGCTGGGTACTTGCGGCCGACCATGCCGGCCGGGAATACGGCTTGCATCTTCCGGGTCAGTCTTTGCCGCCAGGCCGCGGCCGGTTGCATCGCGAAAAATGCCTGCGCCAGTTGGCAATCTTCAATACCACTGTCTTTTCAACGCCAAACCCATGACGACACATGCCACAACGGCTTCCCCAACCACCGGCGATGACGCCATCTTGCGCTGGCGCACGCGCGACACATCGCGCCACCTGATGCAAGGCTTCGCGGGGGCTTTCGCGATTGCCTGCTGCACCGGCCTGCTGCTTTGGCTGAATGTCGGCCACGGTAATTTCATCCAGCTTTTACTGCTCACACATCTCGCCGCCGGCACCCTGTCATTCCTCATGTTCGTGCCTTTCATCATTATTCACTGGCGTGACGGACGAGAGCCATTACGTCACCTGCTATGGCCTTTTCACCTCATTCCGGAATTGCAATGGGATGCATACGCCCGCAAACGCCTGATCGGCCATGCCTTGATGTGGCTGCTGGCACTCGTGCTACTCAGTGGCCTGCTTGTCTCCTTGCCGGCTATCGCCTATCTGGCCGGTCGGCCAGTCACTCTGCCCTATGGCGCCCACGTTAGTCTGCTGCGCCCGCATGCCTGGCTGACCGTGCCACTTCTCTTCAGCCTCATTTGGCACTTGCCAAAAAAGGTGCGCCCATGAAACTTGCCGCCCCTCTTCAACACTTGCTGCTGGTCGCGGCTGCGACGCTGGTCAGTGCCGTAGCTGCTTTTTTCATGCTGCATGAACCACAAAATCTTGCGGTCGACGGCCAAAAAGACCTGCCTTTCTACACCTTTCCTTTTGGCAAAAATCCCTTCGCTCCCGGTGAGTTGAAAACAACCGATCACGCTCTGGTCGACTGGCGCGGCATTCCCTCGGCACGCGATTGCGGCGAATGCCATAAACAGGAATTCATGGAATGGGTCACGTCGATTCACGCCGTTTCCGACAGCGACCGAATCTACGACACATCGGTACTGCAGAACACGTTGGCCGCCAAAGCTGCCGAAGCCCACGGACAGGAAAAAGGCCGCTGGTGCGAATCCTGCCACAACCCGCTGGGCATGCTCAGTGGCCAGGTAACGCCGGCCGCCAGTGTCCCTGATGTGGAAACGATGGAAGAAGGGACCAGTTGCATTATCTGCCACACCGCCGTCCATGCTGAGCCTCTGGCTGGCAATGGCGCGCTGACCATCAAGCTGAACCAGATTTTTCGCCATCTCAGCCCGGCGCTGATCATGGCCGCCCCTTCACGCCATGCCAAGGATATGCAGGCCAAACGCGATGCACCGCTAATGGGCAGCAGCGCATTGTGCGGTGCCTGCCACACCGAAATCCGGCCGACTACAGTTGCCGGCCAGGAACCGATGAACTTCCAGGATACTTATGATGAATGGCGACACTCGCCGTGGGCCGAAAAGGGTGTGCAATGCCAGGACTGTCACATGGCGCGCGACCCTGCCGCTGCGGTAGCGGCGCTGAAACGCGGCGACAAACCGCCCAAGGGCATTTCGCATCGTATTGTCGGCAATAACTACCTGCTCTCAAATCCTGATTTACCGGGCAATCTGATGGGCCATTTGCGCGGCGGCGCCCCAACCGGGGTCAACAAGATGTATAGCCGCGAGGAGTACGAAACCGAACAGCGCCGTACCCATCAACAGATCGTTGCCTTGCTCAGGGAAGCTGCTGAAATACAGCTTGAAAACGGGGTAGACCGCAGCAACAAGCCGATGTTGGGCGTTACCGTTGCCAACCGCGGAGCCGGCCATGCATTGCCGACCGGTCCGCTCGACCAGCGTTATATGTGGCTCGAAGTGGTGGTCAGCGACAGCAAGGGACGCAAGGTTTTCCATAGCGGTGCCTTTGACGGCAAAAAGGGGGAGGAGGCCCCGGACGCCGTACGTTGGGTCAAATTGCTGAAAGACAAAAACGGCAAGGATGATCGCCGCCATGTGCTTTTCGATACCGACCATCTTCATTACCCGCGCAAGCCGATTCCTGCCGGTGCCAGTGAACGGATCGACTACACCTTGCCGGCACTGCCACCTGGCCAGTACGCAGTCAACGTCCGACTATGGTACCGGCTGGCTTTCCAGGAGATTTTGCAAAACTTCGAAAGTCAGGGACAAGGCAAGGTCGAGGTCGTCATTCCACCACTGACCATGGCGGAAACCAATGGCCAATTACACATTCCCACGCCGCCGCACCCGGCCAAGGGAGAAAAGCCATGAACCGCTTATCGATACGCCGGCAACGAATCAACCTGCTCGGAGCTCTCGGCTGGCTGATTCCCCTAGCCGTCGCAATAACAGCCGTTCTCTGGCTGAATCACAGTCAGCCAACCGATCAGATGCGCAAGATTTCGAAGGCACGCGATGAAATCCGCGCTATTTCGGCTGCCTTGATTGCCCCGCGCCCAGGTGGTCAACGCATGCCCAACAGCCGCCAAGGTCTTGCTGTGCTGATCGAGGATGGCACGCTGCCGCATATTCCACATGACCCTTGGGGGCGTGCCTACCAATACCGCAATCCCGGCACCATTCGCGCCTGGGAACTCTACTCACTCGGCCCGGACGGCATTGAAAGCGCTGACGATATCGTCGGCTGGAACCTGTACGGAGGCCGTTGAACACAATGCATCTCAATCTTTCAACGCGTCCGGCCATCTGGTCGCCAAGCCTTTTGCCGCTAAGCCTGGTCATACTGGCACTCGTTGCCCATGCACCAGCCTTGCCGCCCGCAGCCTTTGCCGTATTTTTCATGGCACTGTCCAGCCGGCAGTTGCCCACGCAACGCTGGGTACCCGCGTTGCGACTCCTTGGGCTGGCTGCTTGCTATATCGTCTGCGGGCTGCTTTCCGGATGGCTGGACAGCACTACTCTGCGGATCAACCTGCTGCTCATTCTTGCCCTTAAATGGGCCGAGAGCCGTCATCAACGGGAGTTTGCCCTGCTTTCTGCCGCAGCCGTCGTTGCCGTTGCCATCGGGCTATTGCAGTGGAGTGAAGGAACGGGGCTTGTATTCGTCATCGGCTCAGCCCTCGGTTTGTTTGCTGCAGCCGGCTGGCGCTCGTCGATTGCTCCGGTCAACTTGCTGCGCACAGCCTCATTGCAGTTATTGGTCGCCTTGCCACTGGCTGGCATATTTTTCCTGTTTTTCCCGCGCATTCCCGGTCCGCTCTGGGATATCGGCCTGACATTCGGTTTGCCACTACCCGCCAGTATCGAAAAATCAAATCAAGGTCTGGGCATCTCGACCAAGCTCAAACCCGGTCAGACACAAACCGGTGCCAGCGACGGGCAAGCAGTACTGGTTGCCGAGTTCAAGGACTGGGTCCCCCCAACCAGCCTGCTTTATTGGCGCGGCCCGGTGTTCTACGATTTCGACGGTCAAGAATGGCAACTGGATGCCGACTACGCCGCCGGCAATGGGCGCCGGATCATGCAGCAGGGTTGGCGGCACAGTGCAGATTTCAAGAAAATTTTGCAGTCGACCGCGCAAGAGGTTCATTACAAGGTTCGCCTGACGCCACATAACGGACTGTGGCTCTACGGCCTCGACCTGCCTTCGCAATTGACCAGTGAATCCTTCATCGGGCCAGACTGGCAGGTGCTCTCGCACATGCCGGTTCAACAGGAAATGAGCTACGAGCTGACTTCCTGGCAGGAATGGACGGCCGGTGGCGAATTAACCGCTGCGCAGCGACAACGTGCCCTGGCTCTGCCCGAAGGCAGCAACCCGCAACTGCGCACCCTTGGTGCCGAAATGGCCAGTGCCGGCGAGGCTGATGCAATATCGCGCCAGGCCCTGGCCTCTCTGGCCCGCGGAGGTTACCGGGTACGCGACCGCTTCACGCCACCAGAGGGCGCCGATGCCCTCGATACCTTCTGGTTTCAAAGCAAGGAAGGTAATGCCGAATTTTTTGCCGCTTCGTTCGTTTTCCTGATGCGCTCGGCCGGCGTGCCGGCCCGGCTGGTCACCGGCTATCGTGGCGGCAAATTGATGGCCTTGACCGACTACGTCGTGGTCAAGCGCAGTCACGCGCATGCCTGGGTCGAAATCTGGGACGACAAAAAAGGCTGGCGACGCATCGACCCGGTCGATGTCATCGCCCCCGAACGCTTTACCGATGGACAACCCCAGCCCAAGCCAGTTACCCAGCCCCCTCCCCGACCGACACCTCCGGCCCCGGCGGGTAATGATCGTGCCGCACCTTCGCCAGTCGGTGGTTTTACTGCAACGGCAGCCTCCGGCAAAACGATGGCCGATCCCATGAAACTGCCAGACCTATCCGGCTGGCTTGGGCGCTGGGTTTTCCGTCTCGACGGAACGCAACAAAAGACACTGCTCGCCGGCAAGGGAGGGGGGGTTGCCTGGCTTTGGCTACTTGCTGCCGCTGCATTGGGCTGCGCACTATTGTTCGCAAGCAGCCTGTTGATTGCGCTCTGGCGGGAAAATCACCGCCTGCCTTTGCCTCAACGGGCCTGGAACAAGGCTTGCCGGCAACTTGCCCGGCACGGCCTGGTACCGGGAGCCAACGAATGTCCCGGCAATTTTTCCCGTCGGGTCAGCATCGCCCACCCGACCTGGGCAACGGCGATCTACACGCTTGCCGAGGCCTACACAGCCTGGCGCTACGGTCCTCAACCGGAAATGATCGCACCCCGTGTCCCTGCAGCTGCGCGCTTGATGATCAACCGAATTCTGGCGGGCTAGTCAGTGTCCCGCCATTTCCTGACTCCCGCTTTTCTTTTCCATCGACAGATCGCCATGCCACTTTTTCGCCTGTTCAACCTGCTCATTCTCGGCCTGACCTTGCTGGTCACGACCCCGCTCGTCAGTGCTGCCACCGATGGTGCTGCGGTCGTTGCCGAAATAACCCGGCGCGGAGATTCGGCAATAGACAGTTACGAGCCAAACAACCGCCTGCCCACGGCCACCGAATTTTCCAGTCTCTATTTTGAGGTTTTTGAAGGTGCCGGCATGGAGCTCGATCTCGGTCTTAAGTCCCCTGGACTGAAAAGCGAGCTGGAGGTTCAGTTCGGCATTGTTAATGGCAAAGCAATGCGCGGCGTCCCGGTTGACGACCTTAAAGCGTCCTGGTTGGATCTGCGCGGCAAACTGCAGGAGGCCGGCACCCTTTACGGCAAGGAAGAGGCCGACGGTTTTCTACCGGTTTTCATCAAATCATTGCTGATTCTGTTACGCGAAGGCGTGGAGGCCATGCTGGTGGTCGGAGCCCTGGCCGCCTATCTGCGCCGGGCCGGCGGTGGCGACCGGATCTGGGTGCTTTATGCCGGAGTCGGCATCGCAATTCCGCTGTCGCTACTCACTGGCTGGGCACTAACCGGTGCCTTGCAGGCTGCCGGTACCTCACGTGCCGTGGTCGAAGGGATCACCATGCTACTGGCCGCAGCGGTACTCTTTTACGTTAGTTTCTGGCTGTTTTCAAAGCGCGAGGCGCAGCGCTGGCAAGCGTGGATTGCCGGGCAGATTGACAGCGCACTGTCCCAAGGCTCGCTACTAGCCCTGGGAGGGGCTGCATGTCTGGCGGTCTATCGGGAGGGTGCTGAAACCGTACTGTTTTACCATGCGTTGGCAGCTGGCAGTTCAGGGAGCGGCGGTGCAATAGCGGCTGGAATTGGCGCAGCATCGACCATCTTGTTATTCATTTACCTGGCGCTTCGCCATCTTTCATTGCGACTGCCCTTCCAGTTGTTCTTTGTCGGCACAGCCGTGCTGCTCTATGGCCTGGCCATCGTTTTCATGGGGCAAGGCATCATCGAACTACAAGCCGCTGGCCATTTCGGCAGTCGGCACCTGCCTTGGGTTCCTCTGGTGCCATGGCTTGGCATTTCGCCCAGTTTGCAGGGAATCGCAGCACAAGGGGGCATGCTGCTACTCCCTGCAGCAGCCTGGGCTTGGCAACAGCGACGGGGATCCATGCGATGACAAGCGCCGATATTGCTGAAAAATTGCACGACCAGGCTCATCAATCGGCAAAAAACAAGGAAGAACGCCTGTTACCCATACCCGGCATCCGCGAAGTCCAGGCTGGCAAGCGACTGTTGCTGGCGATGACCACGGCGGGCATCTTTTCATTACTGGCCTGTGCGGCATTCTATCTTTTCGAGATGGAGCGCTTGACCAGCCGGCAACTTGCGGCGCTGGCCCACCATGCAGGCCAGACCATCCATGCTGCCGATCTAGGCTGGCAGCGTATGCTCAGCGTTGAATCCGGTGCCCGTCCTTCCGAGGTAGCCTTGTCGTGGCGAATAACTGACGGTCAGCAAATCAACCGGGTCGCCACCCTGAGACAAGCCAATGGCCAAAGCAAAATCCGCCTGATTCCGCTTGATAATGCCTGGCTTACCTCCGGTAGCCAGCCAGACTTACGCCTTTATCTGGTCTGGCGAAATCGTGTCGTTGCCTCCTCACTGGGTGAGGCCGGGGCCGGCGAGGCATCTGCTCTGGAGCCGGAAGTGATCGGCCGTATTGCACGCCAGGGAGCGCTGTTTGTCCAGGCACCGACACGCTGGGACAGTCAGGAAAACAGCCCGCTGCTGGTCGTTCAACAGCGTTTGTCGCTACCTTTCTCGTTAAGCGAGATTGCGTTGGCCGGATTATTCCTGTGGGGCATCTTAGCCGGCCTGATCTGGCTCACAGTCGGAATCTGGTTGAACAAAGCGCTCCTGCACATCCAGTTCCTCGCATATCACGACCCGCTAACCGGGCTGATCAACCGCGCCGCCTTGCGCATTGGCTTGACCCATATGTTGGCCGAAAGCCGCCGCAACCAGACACTGCTGGCAATTTTTTATCTCGACCTGGATCGTTTCAAGACGATCAACGACTCGCTGGGTCATGCAGTTGGCGACCTGGTGTTGAAAGAAACCGGGCAACGTTTGCTGGCCTGCGTGCGAGATACCGATTTTGTTGCCCGGCTTGGCGGGGACGAATTTATTGTGGTGGTTGGTGAGTTGAACGATCCGAATGATGCTGCAGCGATTGCTCGCAAGATTAACGGCAGCCTGGCCGAGCCGATCATCTTGCCCGAACATCACCTGCAGACGGGGTGCTCGATTGGCATCGCCATCCATCCTGGCTCAGCGATCGATCCGGACAGCTTGATAAAACAGGGTGATAGCGCCATGTATGCAGCCAAGCAGACAGAGCGAGGGGGTTACCATTTTTACGACGAAAGCTTGGGCGCCAAGGTAGAGCAGCATCTCTCGCTTGAATTGAAAATGCGCCGGGCAATGAGTGAAGGTAATTTTGAACTCCAGTACCAACCGGTTGTCTCCAACCAGAACGGCAATCGACTCAATGGTTTCGAAGCCCTGATCCGCTGGCCTCACAGCGACGGCCCGATCGCACCAGCAGAATTCATTCCACTGGCTGAGGAAACCGGCCTGATCGTACCGCTCGGCGACTGGGTGCTACGTCAGGCATGCAAACAGATGCAGGCATGGCATGAGCAATTTGACCCCGACAACAAGTTGTCGATTTCAGTCAATGTCTCAGTTCGTCAACTTCATGCCGGGAATTTTCCGGAACGGGTCGCCGAAGCGCTGGCCGAAAGTGGCTTGCCACCCAGTTCATTGATCCTGGAACTAACCGAGAGCCTCTATATCGATCGCCACTCCGCCATTCCCGATGCACTGCATCGACTCCGAAAAATGGGAGTCCGCCTGGCCATGGATGATTTCGGGACCGGCTATTCCGCATTGGCCAGCCTCTCTCGTCTGCCAATTAATCGCCTGAAAATAGACCGTTCATTCGTCCGCAACATTACCCGGATTCCGGAAGAGCTGGCGATCGCCCGAACCATCATTGCGATTGGCCAGCAACTGGGCCTGGAAATTGTCGCCGAGGGGGTCGAAACAACCGAGCAGGCTACGCTATTAAACGATAGCGGCTGTCATATTCTGCAGGGCTGGCTGTTTGGACGGCCTCTTGCGACCCAAGAAATCTCAACCATCCTGGATCAATTTCAATCCACCTAAGTTCGCGAGTGAGTATCTATGCGACGCCAACACACTTCGGACACAGCGCACTGATTTCGACCTCCGGACTTTCCAGACGATGCCCGGCTGCGGCCAGGCTGGTCGACAGCGCACTCATCACCGACTGCTCCTGCAATTCGGTCACCCCGCTGCATTTCGGACAGACCAGAAACAGACTGGGAATCTGATGCGAGGTGTGCCGGCAGGCCACAAAGAGATTCATCCGACCGATCTTGTGCGCCAGACCCTGCTCGATCAGGAAATCCAGTGCGCGATAGACGGTCGGCGGCGAAGCACCGGGGCGGGCTTCCTTGATCCGGGCCAGTAGATCGTAAGCCTTGACACCGGTCGGACTGCCGTAAAGCAGATCCAGCACCTCGCGGCGGATCGCCGTCAGGCTGGCACCTCGTGCGCGGCAGGCAGCTTCGGCCCGATCAAGGGCAGCGGCATTGCCACCATTTGATGGCTGACACTCAACGTCGGAAACAGGGGTGCTCATAAATTTTGCCTTGGTGGTGCAAATGCAATGTTATAACATTGCATTTCATGTATCCAGAAGCCTCTATGTTAACCCGACTGGAAAGCGTCTTTCGCGGTGCTGCTCCGGCACTCGATGATCCCCCCAAAAAAAATGACAAGCCAAGCCCACAAAATCGACCCTCGCCTTCCCGTTACCGTCCTGTCCGGCTTTCTCGGTGCCGGCAAGACCACCCTGCTCAACCATGTCCTTAATAATCGTCAGGGCTTGCGCGTCGCGGTCATCGTCAATGACATGTCCGAGGTCAACATCGACGCCCGGCTGGTTGCCGAAGGCGGTGCCGAATTGTCGCGCGCCGAGGAAAAGATGGTCGAGATGAGCAACGGCTGCATCTGCTGCACGCTGCGCGAAGACCTGCTGATCGAAATCGCCCGCCTGGCCAAGGAAAAACGCTTCGATTACCTGCTCATCGAATCGACCGGCATTGCCGAACCGCTGCCGGTCGCCGAGACCTTTACCTTCCGCGACGAGGACGGCACCAGCCTGTCGGATATTGCACGGCTGGACACCATGGTCACCGTCGTCGATGGTTTCAACTTTCTGCGCGACTACAGCTCGCAGGACTACATCGCCGACCGGGGCGAAAGCCTGGGCGAAGACGACCAGCGCACGGTGGTCAATCTGCTGGTCGAACAGGTCGAGTTCTGTGACGTCATTGTCCTCAACAAGACCGATCTCATGCCGCTGGAAGATGTCGCCCGTCTCGAAGCCATCCTGCAAACGCTCAATCCACGGGCCGATATCGTCCATGCCCGATTCAGCGAGGTGCCGCTCGAACGCATCCTGAACACCGGTCGCTTCGATTTCGAACAGGCGGCGGATGCGCCGGGCTGGCTGCAGGAGTTGCGCGGAGAGCACATTCCGGAAACCGAGGAATACGGCATTTCGAGCTTCGTCTATCACGCGCGCCGGCCTTTCCATCCGGCGGGCTTCCATCTCTGGATCAACCAGGAGTGGCCGGGCGTCATCCGCTCGAAAGGCTATTTCTGGCTGGCCTCACGCCCCGGCCTGGTCGGTAGCTGGTCGCAAGCCGGCCCGGTAACCCGGCACGAACTGGGCGGCTTGTGGTGGGTTGCCGTACCTGAGGCGGAATGGCCGCAGGACGAGGAAAACCGCCAGATCATCATGCAACGCTGGGCCGAGCCCTACGGCGATGCCCAGCAGGAACTGGTGATGATCGGCATCGAAATGAATGAAGCCGCCCTGCGCCAGGCCTTCGATGCCTGCCTGCTGAACGACGCCGAACTGGCCGCCGGGCCGGAAGCCTGGGGACGTTATGAAGACCCGTTTCCGCGCTGGGTCATCAATGAGGGGAATGAGGAGTAAGCGATGAAGGCTCAGGACATTGAATACCGTATCCCTGTCACCCTGCTCACCGGCTTTCTCGGCGCCGGCAAGACGACGCTGCTCAATCACCTGCTCAGCCAGCCGGAAATGGCCAAGGCGGCGGTGCTGATCAACGAATTCGGCAGTGTTGCGGTCGACCACCATTTAGTGAGCAAAATCGACGAAGACCTGATCATGCTCGACTCGGGCTGCATCTGCTGCACCGTGCGCGGCGATCTGACGCGCAGCCTGACCGATCTGTTCATGAAGAGCCTGCATCGAAAAATCGTCCCGATCAATCGCGTGGTCATCGAGACCACCGGCCTGGCCGACCCGGCCCCGGTGATCTTCACGCTGATGGAAGACTTTTTCATTGCCGAGCGCTTTCGTATCGACGGTGTCGTGACCGCCGTCGATACGACGCATGCCGCCGGGCAACTGGCGCAGCACCCCGAAGCGGTCAAGCAGGTGGCGATGGCCGACCGTCTGCTGCTCAGCAAGTGCGATCTGGCCGAAGGACCGGAGATCGAGCAACTCAGCCAGACCTTGCGCCGGATCAATCCGGCCGCAGCGCAGATTTATGTGCGCCGTGGCGAAGTTGCACTGGCCTCGATTACCGGCTGCGGCCTCTACGATCCGGGCAGCAAGACCCCGGATGTCGCCGGCTGGCTGGCCGAGGAGAAGGTCCGCGAGGAACGCCGCAAGGCGCACGAGCATCACCACCATCACCATCACGATGTCGACCGCCACGATGCCGAGGTCTACAGCTTCGCGCTGACTTTCGACCAACCGCTGCAATGGGTCTGTTTCGTCGACGCGATCAGCATGGTGCTGCAGGGCATGGGCGACCGCATCCTGCGCATCAAGGGCCTGCTCAATGTGATCGGCGATGACAAGCCGCGCGTTGTTCAATGCGTCCAGCACACCAACTACCCCTATACCCGACTCGATGAGTGGCCGGCTGAAGCGCCCTACAACGACAAGCGCAGCCGTCTGGTGTTCATCGTCCGCGGCATTGATCAACTCCTGATCGAAAAAGCCTTCGCCATGTTCTGCGGGGTGCTCGACGGCGAGCGCCGGGAAGCGCTAGTGGCCGAAGGGCGAATGAAATGAACATCCGCCTGCACAACACGCTGACCCGGCAGAAGGATATTTTTGTACCGGCCGATCCACAGCGCGTCACGATGTATGTCTGCGGCCCCACCGTCTACAACTACGTGCATATCGGTAACGCCCGCCCTGTGGTCGTTTTCGACGTGCTCTACCGGCTGCTGTCGCGGCATTTTCCGCAGGTGGTCTACGCCCGCAACATCACCGACGTGGACGACAAGATCAACGCCGCCGCTGCCGCCAACGGTGAGGCTATCCGCGTGCTGGCCGAGCGTTTTGCCGCCGCCTACCGCGCCGACATGACGCAGCTGAACGCCCTGGCACCGAGTATCGAACCCTGGGCGACCGACCATGTACCGCAGATGATCGCCTTGATCGAGCGCTTGATCGAGCGCGGCCATGCCTACGCCGCCGAAGGTCACGTCCTTTTTCACGTTCCGTCGTTGCCGGATTACGGCAAACTCTCCGGCCGCAACCGCGAGGACATGATTTCCGGTGCGCGGATCGAAGTCGCGCCCTACAAGCGCGACCCAGCTGATTTCGTGCTGTGGAAGCCGTCGACCGCGGCACAGCCGGGCTGGGACAGTCCCTGGGGCTTCGGCCGTCCCGGCTGGCACATCGAATGCACGGCGATGATCAACACCCACCTCGGGCCGTCGATCGACATTCACGGCGGTGGCCAGGACCTGATTTTTCCCCACCATGAAAACGAGATCGCCCAAGGCGAAGGAGCCCATGGTGGCCAGTACTGCCGCTACTGGTTGCACAACGGCTATGTCACGGTCGACGGCGAAAAGATGTCGAAATCGCTGGGCAACTTCCGCACCGTGCGCGACCTGCTGCAGCATTACCCGGGCGAAGTCATCCGCTACGCCTTGCTCGCCGGTCACTACCGCAAGCCGCTAGACTTTTCGCTGACCGCACTCGATCAGGCACGGGCAGCGCTCGACCGCCTGTACGGTAGCCTGCCAGCCACCGGCAGCGCGCCACCCAAAGTGCGTGCCGAAGCCGTCGAAGCGGCGCTGGCCGATGACCTGAACACGCCGCTGGCACTCGCCTGTCTGCACGAAACCGCCAGCGCCCTGCGTAAATGTACCGATCCGGACGAGCAATCACGCCTGCACGCCACGCTGCGTGACGGTGCCGACTTGCTCGGTCTGTTGCAAGCCGACCCATCCCAGTGGCGGCAGCAAGGGGGCATGGCGGCTGTGCAAACCAGCGGCCCGAGCCCCGAACACATCGAAACCCTGATTGCAGCCCGGCAAGCTGCCCGTGCAGCGCGTGATTTCGCCCGTGCCGATGCCCTGCGTCACGAACTCGCCGCGCAGGGCATCGGGATCGAGGACAAGGCGGCCGGCACCACCTGGCATCGCCTGCACGCGGAGCCCGTGGTATGACACGCCTGCTGACCCGTGGCCTCCAGTTGATCATTCGCGGCTATCAGTTGTTAATCAGCCCGCTGCTCGGCCCGCGCTGCCGGTTTCATCCCAGTTGCTCCCACTACGCCCAGGAAGCACTGCAAGTCCATGGCATGCGCCGTGGCGGCTGGCTGGCCCTGCGCCGTATCGGCCGCTGCCACCCCTGGCATCCCGGCGGGCTCGATCCCGTCCCGCCGGCCAGCACGGGCACCCCCACTGACAACATCAAGAGCCCCTAAAATATGCCCATCATCACGCTGCCCGATGGCAGCCAACGTACTTTTCCGCAAGCAGTCAGCATCGCCGAACTGGCTGCCGACATCGGCCCCGGTCTGGCCAAGGCCGCCCTGGCCGGCCGGGTCGATGGTCGGTTGGTTGACACCGCTTTTGTCCTCGACCGGGATACCAGCCTCAGCCTGATTAGCGCCCGCGACCCGGAAGGTGTGGAAATCCTCCGCCATTCTTGCGCCCATTTGCTGGCCATGGCCGTCAAACAGCTTTATCCGAGCGCCCAGGTCACCATTGGCCCGGTGATCGAGGATGGCTTTTTCTACGACTTCGCTTTCGAGCGCCCTTTCACCCCCGACGATCTGGCTCAGATCGAAGCCCGCATGCAGGCACTCGCCGCCGCCGATCTGCCGCTCAGCCGGCGCGAACTGCCGCGCGACGCAGCCATCGCCCATTTCGAGCAACTCGGCGAGTCCTACAAGGCCGAACTGATCCGCACCATCCCCGAAGGCGAAACCTTGTCGCTGTATGCCCAGGGCGATTTCGAAGACCTCTGTCGTGGCCCGCATGTGCCGAGCACCGGCAAGCTGCAGGCCTTCAAGCTGACCAAGGTGGCCGGCGCCTATTGGCGCGGCGATGCCAAAAACGCCATGCTGCAGCGTATCTACGGCACCTGCTGGCCGGATGCCAAGGCGCTCAAGGGCTATCTGACTCGCCTAGAAGAAGCCGGCAAGCGCGATCACCGCAAGCTCGGTGCCCAGCTTGACCTGTTCCATTTCGACGACTGCGCGCCCGGTTCGGTGTTCTGGCACCCGAAAGGCTGGACCCTGTTCCAGCAACTGATCGGCTACATGCGCACGCAGCAGGAGCGCGCCGATTATGTCGAGGTCAATACGCCCGACGTGATGGACCGCAGCCTGTGGGAAACTTCCGGCCACTGGTTCAACTACCGCGAGGCGATGTTCACGACGACCACCGAGGACGAGCGCGTCTTCGCCCTCAAGCCGATGAACTGCCCGGGCGCCGTTTCCCTCTTTGCTCAGGGGCTGAAAAGCTACCGCGACCTGCCGCTGCGCATGGCCGAATTCGGCAAGGTACATCGCTACGAACCGTCCGGCGCATTGCACGGTCTGCTGCGCGTGCGCCATTTCACCCAGGATGACGCGCACATCTTCTGCACACCGACCCAGATGCAGGACGAATGCGCGAGCACCATCGCCCTGGTCTTCGCCATCTACCGCGATTTCGGCTTCGACGATGTCGCCGTCAAGCTATCCACCCGACCGGCCAACCGCATCGGCAGCGACGACACCTGGGACCAGCTCGAAGGCGCGCTGTCCGGGGCGCTCGACCGGATGGGCATCGAATACCGGATCAATCCCGGCGAAGGCGCCTTCTACGGCCCGAAGCTGGAATTCGTGCTGCGCGACGCCATCGGCCGCGACTGGCAATGCGGCACGCTGCAGGTCGACCTCAACCTGCCCGAGCGCTTCGACATCAGCTACATCAGCGAACAGGGCGAACGCGAACGTCCCGTCATGTTGCACCGGGCGCTGTTCGGTTCACTGGAGCGCTTCACCGGCATCCTGATTGAGCATTACAGCGGCCTCTTTCCGCTCTGGCTGGCACCGCAGCAAGCCGTCGTGCTGAATATCAGCGAAGGGCAGGCCGACTATGCGCAAAGCGTGCTGAAAGTCTTGAAAAAGGCCGGGCTACGTGCCGCGATCGATCTGCGCAACGAAAAGATCGGCTACAAGATCCGTGAATACACACTGCAGAAAATGCCTTACCTGCTCGTCGTCGGCGACAAGGAAAAAGCCGAGGGTCGCGTCGCACTGCGCACGCGGGCCGGCGAAGACCTTGGCAGCTTGCCGCTGGCCGAAGTCATCGCCCGGCTGCGGCAGGAAGCGCAGCCGCCCGGCAGCGAGGCAGCATGCTGATCCGCAAACTGTTCAAGTTCGAGAACGCCCACATCGTGCGCGGCTGCAGCACGCGGCGTTGCTCGCATTCGATCCACGGCCACTCGTACAAAGTCGAACTACTGCTCGAAGCCCACGCGCTCGACCACGGCCAAATGGTCTACGACTTCGGCCTGCTGAAACACGGCCCGCGCACGCTGATCGATGCCTTCGACCACGCCGTCGCCCTCTGGTCGGGCGACGACCCGGACTACATCGCCGCCTGCCAGCGCTTTTCCGAGCGCTGGATTCTCATTCCCGTCTCGCCCAGTGCGGAGCAATTCTCACGGCTGTTCTTCTTGCTGATCGACCGCTTGCTGGACATGACCGAGAAGACCAACGGCGAGGCCGACGTGCGCCTGCACTCGGTCATCGTCCATGAAACCGAAACCGGCTACGCCCAGTGTTTTCGCGAAGATGCGGTCAACCCGAAAATGGGCCTGATTCTGCCAGGCGATATCGTATTTTCACCCGCCATACAGCAGGACTGGGCCGATGCTGCAGTGCGGAGTTTGCTGGAGCAGGCGCTTGATCAATCCGGTATCGACAAGCAGGTACAAATTGCCTCCTAGTCTGGTGACACGTATTATTCGTCCGTCCCGATACGTCTTTATTGATGCATCGGCACAAAAAACTGTCGACTCAGGCAATGACACAGCCCGACTGTTTTCAAAGGTGTCACCCCTTGCATCAGGTGCCTGTTTCGGTAACGAAACGGGTGAAACGGGAACGAGGTGCGCGATCAGCGATGATCGCAATGCCTCGGCTGCCCCCGCAACGGTAAGCCAGTGCGGCTACATCATGGTGAATCAACGATTCACCGGCCACTGCGCCATGACGTGGCGTCCAACCGGACGCGTGCGGATGGCGTGGGAAGGCGATGTAGCAAACCTGGCGAGCCCGGAGACCGGCCTGCTGCATTCCTGCTGTACGAGAAATCGGCACAGCGTATGCAATGGATCGTCTGCGGGGTTGCGGATGGTGACAGCGATGCGTCGACCATGGGTCGGTGCCGGTCATCTTTGCGCGTGCAGACGGTCAAGTTTAAGGATTTGACCATGCAAAGATATCTCCCTCGGGCAACAAATGCCTGTTTTCAACCGCGCAAATTGACGGCTACGGTGCTTGGTGCCATTGCTTTGTTGGCACCATCTGGCGTATTCGCAGATGATTCTGGGTCAGCACGTGCCAAGCAGGCAGCCTCCAACGTGGCCCCAGCCGAGCGTACTGCCGAGCTACCCACAGTGACGGTGAGTGCTGGCCAGAGCGAAATCAAGCGCATCTCCGCCGACACGTTGGATACCCGTTCTCTCGCCAACGTGCAGTCTGTTTTGCAGGACGTTCCGGGTGTCTCCTATTCACGTTCCGGCGGGCTAGGTGGCCAGATCGTGATGCGCGGGTTCAATTCAAATACGCCGCGCACCTTGCTGCTGGTTGATGGTGAGCGCTTTCGCGGGCGCAATACACTCGAATTCAACCTGATCGACCCCAACCAGATCGAGCGAATAGAGGTGTTACGCGGCCCAGGGTCAGCTTTCTACGGGCCGGATGCGATGGTTGGCGTAATTAACGTCATCACTCGCCGGGCCAAGGGTGATGTCAACGGCCCGCTTACGTTTACCCCTTTGCTCCGGGCGCTGGAGTACAACAGCGCCAGCGACATGAAATCGGTCCGGCTCGAAGGGCAGGCCATGGGCAATGGCCTGGATGCGCTGGTAGGCGTGAGCTACCGGACGGCAGGGAATTTTTCGTCGCCGGAAGGTACTGTTCCCAATAGCGATTTCACCGTTGGCCAGTTTGATTTGCGCGCCGGTTATCAACTTCAGCCCGGGCACCGCCTTGAATTGACGCTCAAGGCGGCCGATACGGAGAGCGGTCGAGCCGGCGGGATTGGCGGTGCACCTGGTTCGCCGCTGGTCGTCCAACGCGAAGACCCACTGCGTGAGCGCTATGCCCGCCTGGCTTATTCAGGTCGCCAGGAAGACTGGGGCGTGGAGCAACTCAACGCAAGCCTGTACGTGCGCAGCCTGTATTCGCGGCTGACGACGGAGAACCGCACGCAAAAAAACAAGCTGACGGTTTCCGAGAACATCGTCGACGGCCCCATCGTGTATGGCGGAAAACTCTCGGCACTGATGCCTCTTGGCCCGCATATGCTGACTTTCGGTACGGATTTTTTCCATGAAATGCGGAAAGGAGCTCAGTCCGGTTCGGAAGTCACAACGCTGAGCACGGGCAAGACAGTCATTACGCCCATCAGCCAGAACTCGCCGGATGCCGAACAGACCAATGTCGGGCTGTTCGCCCAACTCGATTATGTCTTCTCGGATGCGTGGTCGGCAAAGCTGGGGGGGCGAGCGGATTACGTAAAAAGCCGAACTGAAACCAGCCCCATCATTTCGCCGACACTGCAATCCGCTTATGAGCGCAACCGCGAGCGGACAGATCAGCCGCTGACCGGGGAGGTCAGCCTGGCCTACCACTGGAACGACAATCTCACGCTATGGAGCGGAGTCGGCACCTCGTTCCGCGTGCCATCGACTATCGAGAGCTTTGGTTCCAGTCGCCAGGGCACTGGCTACAACGTACCGAACCCCGAGTTGCGGCCCGAAGAGGGCAAGACGCTGGAAATAGGTACCCGCTACAGCGGGGCGGGCAAACGCCTGGACATCACCCTTTTCGATAGCCGTTACACCGATTTCATCGTCCGTGTGCCGATCACCTTTAATGGCCTTGCTTCCTTTCAAAACCAGAATGTGGGCAGCGCCCGGGTTCGTGGCATCGAGGTCGATGGCGGCTGGCAAATCAATCGGTCAGTTCAAGCCTATTTTGACCTTGCCTACCTGCGCGGCACGGACTCACAAACCAATCAGCCGCTGTCCTACCTGCCGCCGCTTAACGGACGTTTGGGCTTGCAGGCTGAGCTGGGTGGAAATGGGCAACTTGAACCCATCATGCGCTGGGCACGCGGCAAGCACGATGTCAACACAACGGCGGAAAGACCAACGGGCGGCTATGCGGTTTTTGACCTTTACTGGAGCAAGGATATGGGCCGCTGGTTGAATCGTGACGGGCGGACGGTTCTCAGCGTGGGGATCAGCAATGTTTTCGACCGCACTTATCGGCTGGCAACCACGGTTGAGGATATCCGCTATCCCATCTCGATGACCAACCCGTTACTCGAAACCGGGCGGGCATTCTCTGTCTCGCTGAAGTCGGATTTCTGACGCGATGAAGCCCGTAATCCTCATTCTTGGCAGCATTGCAATAATTCTGGTTTGGCTGGCATGGCGTCGTGACCCTGCGCTACTGAGCGGAGGTCTGCTCGAAGGCGGCAGGATGGCAGTTGATGTCTTGCCAATCATGCTCCTGACCTTTGTCATTGCCGGGCTGTTCACGCAACTTGTACCCAAGGAAGTTTTGCTGGACTGGATCGGTAACGAATCAGGCTGGCGCGGCATCGTTGTCGGCAGCATTGCCGGCATTCTGGCTCCTGGCGGGCCGATGACCATGTTTCCACTGGTCGGCTTGATCCAACAGGCAGGCGCTGGCATCGGCACCCTTGTAGCGCTGGTGACCGCCTGGTCGATGTGGGGCGTACGGATGATCCTGCTCGAATCAGCCTTGATCAGCCCCCGTTTTGCCTTATTCAAATTTCTGAGCTGCTTCTTTGTGCCCATGCTGGCCGGTTCCATCGCGCACCTGGCTTATGCGCGTTTTTGGAAATAACCCCAGTTTTCTTTCCCGATAGGAAAAACATGAACCCGAATTCTGAATTTTTGAAAAGCGTTGCCAACCTCGAAGTGCAGGTTGCAACAATTGCTTACTGCTGGGGTATTGATCTCGCCATGAAACGGATTGCTAAAGCGACGACCAATGACGCACTTCAGGCAACCCATCGCTGGTCACCCAAACCGGAAGCCCGTCGCTGGGATCCGCTGGAACTGGTTCGCCGACGGGACGCCTTACTCGTCCAGACTTATCCCGGTCTGGAGCAAGTGGAGGTGATCGACAAATTGGGCGACGTCACCACCAACCGCCTCGCCCTTGGGCACCACGGCACCGTCGAACCAAGCGCACAAGCCGGGAATGCCCGGATACTGGATTTCACCTGCCCCTTCATCGCCAATAGTGACAACCGTGCACGCATGCTCGTTGAGGCTGGCTACGACCTGATTCTGTTCGGCAAGCCCGGTAATCATCATTGTGAATTCGCCAAATCTGCTGCTGAGGCGGCTGGCCAGGTTGGTGTTATTGGAGAAATGGTAAGCGAGTTGCACGCACAGCTACAGGTGCCTGGACGCAACTGGGCCTGCCTGGGTCAGGTTACGGCCAATGTGGCGCTGTGGACTGCATTCATGAACGATCTGAATGCGCTGAAAATGCCGATTCATATTGTCGATACCGTATGCAGTGACAGTCATGACCGCCAGGCAGAGGGCTTACTCCTGGCCCAGCGCTGCGATGTCGTCATTCTGGTTAATGACCATGGTGGCTCGACACTCAGCATGTTTGAGACATGCCATGCAGCCAATCCAAACACCTTCCGTTTCGACCCGATGGCTGGGGAGGAACTCAATCCTGACTGGTTCGAGGAGGCTCATTCCGTTGCTGTTGTTGGCGGAATTCATGTGCCAAAGTGGATTCTCGACGAAGTTGGCGCGCGAGTTTCACGCCTGCGAAAAACTGAGGCTTAAGCGTGACAAGTCTCCACGCTTGTTCGGTAAGCCGAAACATATTGCCCCCTCTACTCAAAATCACCTGAACCATGATCCGCAAGAACCCGCGTGGCGACCTGCCGCAGATCCACGAATCCGCCTACGTCGACCAGACCGCCATCATCTGCGGCAAGGTCATCATCGAGGAAAACGTCTTCGTCGGCCCCTACGCCGTGATCCGTGCCGACGAGGTCAATGCCGAAGGCGGCCTGGAGCCGATCCGCATTCGCGCCCATTCCAACATCCAGGACGGCGTCGTCATCCATTCCAAGTCCGGCGCCCTGGTCGATATCGGTGAGCACACCTCGATTGCCCATCGCTCCATCGTCCATGGCCCCTGCGTGGTCGGCAACAACGTCTTCATCGGCTTCAACAGCGTGCTGTTCAACTGCACCGTCGGCGATGGCAGCGTCGTCCGCCACAACGCGGTGGTCGATGGCGCCCATCTGCCGGCGGGTTTCTATGTGCCATCCACCGAGCGCATCGGCCCGCGCACCGACCTCGCCGCCATGCCCCGCGTTACGGCGCAGGCCACGGAGTTTTCCGAGGACGTCGTGCGCACCAATCACGAGCTGGTGCAGGGCTACAAATGCCTGCAGAACGAATTTTGATCAATCAAACATAACTCGCCACTTAGGAAAGTCATGGACCACCCCAATTTCAAATACCGCGCTGTAACAATTGCCATTCTTGCCGCCTTCGCGCTGCCGGCTCATGCCCAGGAGGTGCAACTTCAGGAAGTCCAGGTCGTCGGCCGCAGCGAAGGCCGGCGCTATTACAGCGACGAAGCCGGCGTCGCCCGCGCCGAGACGCCGCTCCGCGAAGTGCCGCAGGCCGTGCGCGTCGTGCCGCGACAGGCCATTGACGACATCGGCGCGGTGCGGCTCGAAGAAGCCTACGATTACGTCAGCGGCGTCAATCGCCAGAACAGTTTCGGCGGCCTGTGGGACAACTTCTCGATTCGCGGTTTTGCGGGCGACCCGAACACCGGCGCCAATTTCCTGCGCAACGGCTTTGCCGGCAATCGCGGCTACAACGCGCCGCGCGACATGGCCAACGTCGAGCGTCTGGAAGTGATCAAAGGACCAGCCTCGGCGCTTTACGGCGGCAGTGAGCCGGGCGGCATCCTGAACATCGTGACCAAGAAGCCGCAGTTCAAGGCCGGCCATGCCGTGGAACTGTATGCGGGCAGCTACGACAGCTATCGAACACTGATCGATTCCACCGCCCCCCTTACCGACACGCTGGCCTATCGTCTGAACATGGCCTACGAGGACAAGGGCAGCTTCCGCGACCATATCGACAGCCAGCGCTACCTGATCGCGCCGTCCTTCACCTGGCTGCTGACCCCGAGCACGGTCGTCAATTACGACTTTGAGGCACTGCGCCAGAAAACACCGATGGATCGCGGCGTCATCGCTATCAACGGCAAGGTAGGCAGCATTCCGCGCGACCGTTTCCTGGGCGAACCGAACGATGGCGACGTGACCATCGACAACAAGACCCACAACCTGACCGTCGAGCACGAGTTTTCCAGCGACTGGAAGGCCAAAGCCGGCCTTGCCTACCGCACGACCAGCCTGGAGGGCTATTCGACCGAAGCCAGCCCGCGCACGGCGGGAAGCATCCGCTGGACGACGGCCGGTGCGCCGATCATCGAGCGTGAACGACGCTACCGGGACTACAGCTCTACCGACCTGTCTTTCCAGGGTGAAGTCCACGGCAAATTCGCCACCGGTTCGATCAAGCACGAGGTATTGGCAGGTATCGACAGCTACCGTTTTGAACTTGACCAGGTGATGAAGCGCGGACGGTCAACAAGCACCTACGGTCTGAATATCTACAACCCGGTCTATGGGCAAACGCCGCTTGCCTTGAACACGACGCCAACCAATACGCTGGAAACTCAGAACAACACAGGCTTTTTCCTGCAGGACCAAATCGCCTTCGCAACGGACTGGCGTTTGCTCGTTGGCTTGCGTCATGACCGTTTCCACCAGGAAATCGATAACCGCAGTAATGGCAAGCAGACCGAACAGGAGCATGGCGTTACGACGCCGCGCCTGGGCTTGACCTGGCTGGCGACGCCGACCCTGTCGGTTTACGCGCTGACCAGTGAATCTTTCCGGGCCAATAACAGCATCGATGCCGGCAACCAGGCCTTTGCGCCGGAGCGTGGCAAATCCAAAGAAATCGGTGTGAAGTACGAATCACTGGACAAGCGCTACGGCGGCACGATGTCAGTCTTCGAAATCGACAAAAAAAATGTGTTAACCAATGACCCGGCCAACGCAGGGTTCTCCATCGCCGCTGGCGAAGCGCGCAGCCGGGGCATTGAATTCGACTTCTCGGGCCAAGTGACCGACAAGGTGCGCGTTCTTGCCAACTACGCCTTCATTGACGCCGAGATCACCAAGGACAACAACGCTGCCCTGGTTGGTGCCCGCCTGATCAACGTGCCGAAGCAGAGCGGCAGTGCGCTGGCCATGTATGAGGACGGCTTCAGCGCCGGACGCTACGGCTTCGGGGCAGGCGCCACCTACGTCGGCAAGCGTGCCGGCAACTCGCTCGACAGCTTCGAACTGCCGAGCTACACGACGGTGCGCACGATGGCCTACTGGAAGCCGAACAAGACCCTGCGCTTCTCGCTGGATATCGACAACCTGTTCGACAAGACCTACTACGCCAGCTCCTACGACGTTTACTGGATTACGCCGGGTGCGCCGCGCACCGTCACGCTCGGTATGCAGGCCAAGTTCTGAGATGGCGCACACGATGATCGAGCTTTCTTCCTCCTCCAAGCCTCCCGTACTGGAAATTCGTGAGGTTGTGACGGGCTATGGCGCTGCCATGGTCCTGAACGGCTTGAGCCTTGCCATCCAGGCAGGCGAAATCCATGCCTTGCTCGGCGCCAACGGTGCCGGCAAGACGACCACGCTCAATCTGCTGCTTGGTTTTGTTCAGCCGCGTAGTGGTCAGGTGCGCGTCAATGGCGTCGACCCAGCTGCCAACCCCACAGCGGCACGGCGCCATGTGGCTTACATTCCGGAGAGTGTGGCGCTCTACGGGCACCTGAGCGCGCGCGAGAACATCGCCTACCTGCTGGATCTGGCAGAGCAGCACGCAGACGCCCAGGTCATCGCCGAGGCTCTGTCTGCCGCCGGCCTGGATAGCGCTGCGCACGACCGGCGCGTCTCGGGCTTTTCCAAAGGCATGCGGCAGAAGGTCGCCATTGCATTGGCGCTGGCACGCAATGTTCCGGCGCTGCTGCTGGACGAACCCACATCGGGCCTCGATCCTCAGGCGACAGCGGAATTCAACCGCTTGCTCAGTGCCCTGCGCGGTCAGGGCGTCGCAATCCTCATGGTCACGCACGATCTGCTGGGCGCGGCGGACATCGCTGACCGGATCGGCTTCCTGCGCGACGGGCGTCTGGTTGAGCAAGCCACAGCGGGCGCCGGTCCGGAGCGCTTCGACGTGCCGGCACTGCATCGCCACTACGTCAATGCCGAGGTCTCGCGATGAGCGCCGCGTTCCGCATTGCACGCGAAGAATGGCGACTGCTATGGCGGGACCGGGTCGCGGTCATGGGACTCGTACTGCTCCTGATGTTGACGGCAATGTCGGCGTTCACTGCCTGGGAGCAGCGCCAGGGGGCAGACGCGGAGCGCTCGCGCTACCAGGACCAGGCGGACCATGAGTTTGCAGCACAGCCTGACCGGCATCCTCACCGCATGGTCCACTATGGTCAATTTGCCTTCAGGCCAGTCAATCCGCTGGCATCCTTCGACGCCGGCATTGACCCGTATACCGGGCACACCCTCTATCTGGAAGGCCATCGCCAGAACAGCCCCAACTTCGGTGATGTCCGCCAATCATCCCTGATGCTGCGCTTCGGCCAATTGACGCCGGCCTTCGTGTTGCAAGTTCTGGCGCCGCTCCTCCTGATCTTCTTGGGGCACGCATCCGTGGCGCGCGAACGCGAGAGCGGCACCTTGCGATTGCTGGTCACTCAAGGCTTGCAACCCGGCCAGTTGGTGGCGGGGAAACTGCTGGTTCTGGCCGGGGTGGCGGCGCTGGCGCTGGCACCGGTGGTGCTGACGCTGCTCTGGATTGGCACGGCAACGTCGGCACCGCTCAGCCTGGCGCTGCTGTTGATCGGCGGCTACGGCATCTGGCTTTTTTTGTGGGCCGTTACCGTGGTGGGCATTTCAACGCTGGCGGCGCGCGGGCGAGACGCGCTGATCGTGCTGCTCGCACTGTGGGCCGTCAGCGTGGTACTGGTACCGCGCCTCGGGGCCGATCTGGTGGCGTGGTCGCAGCCGCTGCCGACACGATTTGAAACCGATATTTCCGTTGCCAGAGACCTCGCCGCCATGGGCGATAGCCACAACCCCGACGATCCCTACTTCAACAAGTTCCGCAAGAAGGTGTTGACGCAGTACGGCGTCAGCCGCGTCGAGGATCTTCCTGTGAACTACAAGGGCCTGCTGGGCATGGAAGGCGAACGACTGACCAGTGCGCTATTCAACCGATACGCCGACGCAAGTTTCTCCGCTCAAGAGCAACAGCTGCGGTATGTGGACGCCTTCTCGCTGGTCAGCCCCGTGATCGCCCTGCGTCGCGTCTCGATGATCGCTTCCGGTACCGACCTGCATTCATATAGAGGCTTTCTTGAGCAGGCCGAGCAACACCGCTACCAACTGATACAAGAGCTCAATCGCCTGCAGGCCGAAAAGCTCACCTATGCTGGCGACCGGTCCAGCGACAACCGCATCGGACGCGAGCACTGGCAAGACATTGCCGATTTTCGCTACGCAGCGGAGGCGCCTGCCGACACGCTGCGCCGTGCCTTGCCGATGGCCTGCGTGCTGCTGGCGTGGTTGGCTTCGCTCGTCGGCTTGCTGGTGCTGGTCTCACGCCGTCTCGGGAGGTCGACACGATGACCTGGCTAGCTCACGAATGGCGCCTGCTGTGGCGCTCACGCCTGGCCATGGCCGGCTTGTTGCTGTTGTTGATTCTGTCCACGCTGGCGGTCGGTTCTGGTCTGAGTGAAGTCTCCCGCCAGCAACAGACCATTGCCCGGTTGGCCGACCTGCAGCGGCAAGAATTGGCGACTCAGCAACCGAAACTCACGCACGAGGGCGATGCGGGAACAGTCGCTTACTACACTTTTCTAGGTACCTGGGATGAACCTTCGGACGCCGCATTCCTGGCGCTGGGCCTGCGCGATGCGGCACCCTACGTGCTGCGCGTGCGTGCGCTTGCGTTGCAGGCGCAATTGCACGACGGTGAAGTCTTCAACCCCGAACTGGCGCTGGCCGGGCGCTTCGATTTCGCCTTCGTGCTGGTCTATCTGGCCCCACTGATCCTGATCGCACTGCTCTACGATCTCGTTTCCGGCGAGCGGCACGCCGGCCGGCTGGCGACCCTGCTGGCTCTGCCAGGGGCGGCACGCGGCCTGTGGGTGCGACGGGCTGCCCTGCGCGCCGCCCTCGTCTTCGCTTGTCTTTGCCTGCCGATGCTGGGCGGTGCCTTGGCCAGCGGAATGTCGGCGGCCACGTGCGCCGTGGTACTGGTCACGGTGTTCACCTACGTCGCCTTCTGGAGCGGGCTGGCCCTGATCGTCGCGACGCGGGGCTACAGCTCGATTGCCAACGCCACGGCCCTGATGGGCTGCTGGGCAGTCCTGACGCTCGTGCTGCCTACGGTCGGCAATGCGGTTCTGGCGCAATCCGTACCTGTGTGCCAAGGCGTCGAGCTGATGCTGGCGCAACGCCAGGCGGTCCATGGTGCCTGGGACCTTCCCCGCGAGGACACCATGCAGCAGTTCTTTCGCACGCATCCGCAATGGCAACACACGGCGCCCTTGCCGGCAGGTTTTCACTGGAAGTGGTACTACGCCTTCCAACAACAAGGAGACGAGAGCGTTGCGCCGCAGGTGGCCGCCTACCGCGAGGGCCTGCTGGCGCGCCAGCGCTGGAGCAAACGCCTGGGCTGGTTGTTGCCCGGTGTCGGCGTTCAAGCCATTCTGCATCGCACGGCCGCCACCGATCTGCTGGCCCAACTCAGCTATCAGGATGCGATTGCAGCGTTTCATGCGCAGTTGCGTACTCACTACTACCCCTACCTGTTCAACGAAATCCACTTCGGAGCCGATGACTTTGCCCAATTGCCACGCTTCCAGCCAGCCCGGGCCGATGGGGTCGTACCCAGCGTTTCATTGTTGGCACTAACCCTTGTCGCAGGATTGGCTGCGATGCTCGGTATGTGTGCAGGTCGCCAAACGGAGAGGTGAAACGGGAATAGAACTCCTTCAGCATCCGAATAAAGTCGACCAGCACCTTGATGTCGGCATCCTTGCTGTAGCGTTGGGTGGCATCGGAACAGTCCCAAAGCATCGGGGTGTCAAACACTTCAATCGCGCCGTCGCTCTGTTCTCCCCCAGATACTCAATAGACATCTGAAGCTCAAGCGGATACCGTCAATCCTACCGCCAGTTACCGTCGGATACCAATGACTGTCACCGGACAAAGATGGACACAAAAAAGGCCGGAACCCTTGTTTTCACTAGGTGTTTCGGCCTCATTTGGACTGCTTTGGAACTATTTTTGGTGCTCTGGGCGAGACTCGAACTCGCACACCTTGCGGCACTACCCCCTCAAGATAGCGTGTCTACCAATTTCACCACCAGAGCAATTTGGTGCGTCCTGACGGGCTCGAACCGCCGACATTCTGCGTGTAAGGCAGACGCTCTACCAACTGAGCTAAGAACGCGAGGGGGCGCATTATAGCCTTGCCTACCCGTACCGAGTCAATACATTTTTTGATTTTATAAAACCACAAAAAAAATCCTCAAGTTCCCCTAAAACCTGCCGTTGATGAACTCGTGACTGCATCGTGCGTCTCGGGAGAGGATCATGGACATCAGCAACATCAACAGCAGTACTGTCAGCAGCCTGCGTAACAGCGACAGCGCAGCCGGCCGTATTGAACGCGAAGGCCGCAGCAGGGAGCAGGATGCGCCGGTACGCGCCCCCGAAAATAAAGCGGGACAACTGCTCAAGGCCCTGGAAAAAACACTGGATCAGTCAGGCCTGGCACCGGCGGCATCATCGCGCCCCCCGGTTGCGACCGAGACACAAGCCAATGATGCGGAAAGCGCAAGTTCAAGCACGGCCCAGAATGCCGGACAGGCCCTGCCCGAATTCATGAATGCACTCTTCCAGGCACTGAATGCGACCGGCAACAGCGCACAACGTGCCGAATCGAACGAAGCCACCGAAGACGGCGGCACCGTTTCCGCCTCGCGTCGAACGGATGCTTACAGCGATCTGGCCGGACGTTTGCAGAATCTCGCCCAGTCCCTGGGGACGCCGGCCGACAGCGGCAGCGGCACGACGGGAAGCAGCAAGACCGGCGATCTCGAAACTTCCTTTCGAAATCTGGCGCTTGCCCTGCAGGGCAAGACCAGTCCGGAAACGTCGCCCCAGAGCGCACCTGATTTGCAAAGTTTCCTCAAGACCCTGGCGCACAATCTGAACAGTACGGGCAGCAGGCTCGACAGTGCCGGCAATCTGGTCAACACCCAAGCATGAGCACTGTATTTTGGAGTATTTGCCATGAGTGAAATGAAATTGAATGCGCCGCTGCCCACACAGGGAACGCAAGCCCTGCGGCAAGGAATGGCGCCCACCGAAGAAAAGCGGATCACGGCCAGTGACAACGCGCGCCTGGCAGCCAACGAGGCGAGCAAGGAAGAGAAATCCGGCAAAACGAAGCAAACCCTGAATGCCAAGCCGAACGCCAAGGAATTGAAGCAGCTGACCGATGAGTTGCAACGCCGGGTCGGTGGGGCAGGTTCGCAGCTTGAGTTCTCGATCGACAAGGAAAGTGGCGAATCCGTCGTCAAGGTTCTCGATCGCCAGACCAAGGAAGTCATTCGCCAGATTCCTTCCGAGGAAATGCTGCGCATTGCACGCGGCCTGGATCGTTACAAGGAAGGCCTGCTGATCGACAGCCAGGCTTGAGCCCAACACAAAAGGCCCGCCGGCGCTGAATGCCGGCGGGCCTTTTTTATTTCAGACAGCCAGAAATTCAGCTTTCCCGACGACGGAAAACCCAGTGTTTTTCGTCCGACACATCCGGCGCATAGGTATAGCCGTCGCCATCGAAATCCTTCAGCCCTTCCGGATCACTCAGGCGATTCAGCACGGCATAGCGCGTCATCAGGCCACGCGCCCGCTTGGCGTAGAAACTGATGATCTTGTACTTGCCGTTCTTCCAGTCTTCAAAGACCGGCTGGATCAGGCGGCCGTTGATCTTGCGCCCGACCGCCGCCTTGAAATATTCCTCGGAAGCGAGGTTGACCGCGACAGGATGGGCCATGGCGGCCAGTTCGGCATTGATCGCGTCAAGCAACGTTTCACCCCAGAAGGCGTAGAGATCCTTGCCTGCCTTGTTGGCGAACTTGGTGCCCATTTCCAGCCGGTAGGGCTGGATCAGGTCGAGCGGCTTGAGAATGCCGTAGAGGCCGGACAGGATGCGCACCTGGCTTTGCGCAAAGTCGAGATCGGCGGCGCTCAGGGTCTTGGCGCTTAGACCGTCGTAAACATCACCATCGAAAGCAAGTACCGCCTGCTTGGCGTTGTCCGGAGAAAACGGCAGCGACCACTCGGCATAGCGGTTGAAATTGAGCAGCGCCAGCGGGTCGGATAGATCCATCAAATTGGCGATATCGGCCGGCGACAGTTTGCGCAACTGCGTGATCAGCGTCTCGGATTGTTTCAAGTAAGCCGGCAGCGTATGTGTGGCAACGTGCGGCGGCGTCTTGTAATCGAGCGATTTGGCGGGAGAAAGGAAGATCAGCATGAGGTGAATTTTGTGCATTGCGATACGCCGGATTTTACCGGCTGGTAAAATCCTGTCTTTGTATTTTCTGGAACACCCATGAAACGAACCCGCTTCGGCTCGCGTGACCGTCTTTCCCGCGATGCTGCAGAACTCCAGCGTCTGGCCACCGGTCTTTCCGAATCCGGCGGCAAGCTGGAAGACAGTTACTGGGAAGCCCAGCTTGCTGAAACCGTCGACAGCCTGCTCAAGAATGGCGCTGAAGACGACATCAATACTGCCCTGGATCGCCTGTTCGAAGCCAATCCGCGCGCCCATGACGAACTGGCCGACATGGTCGAGTCACGCGCCGAAACCGGACAACTCGAATTCAAGGGCATCGATTTCGACATCCAGCTTTTTGCCGCCCCGGTACTGGCCTGGTCGCGTTTTTCGATTCCCGCCTGTTCGCTGCCCAAAACCACGCTCGAAGCCCTGAAAGTACAACTCGGCGCCCACGTTTTCGGCGGCGATGTACGTATTGCGCTGGCCGACTTCCTGTTCAGCCCCGACCAGCTGCCGCGCAGTTTCTGCGACACCTGGCAACTGACCCGGACGCTGGGTCACGCCACGCTGGCCGGCGAGCATGTCACGGTCGACACGCAAGGTATGGCCGAAACCAACCGTTTCCTGTCTGACGTCCGTTACCTCGTCGGGGCCATCGCCATCCCGCGCGGCAAAGCGCTGTTCCGCTGGAACGAGAAGGATGGCACCAAGGAAGCCGCGCTCAAGGAGTGGATCAAGCAAGGCAGTCCGAACCTCGAACCGCTGCTCACCGGTTGTGCCTGGCAACCGCTGCTGGCCGACGCTTACCACGCCGCCTGCCGCAATGCCGACCGCCTGTCGCGCCCGTATTCGCTGAAAGCCTCGGTTGCCTTCCTGCAGACCATGCTCGGCCTGATGCCGGCTGACCTCCGCGCCGTCGTCGGCCCGTGCTACGACCGCCGGATGGAGGAATACCGCGTCGGCCTCGGCCCGAAGGACAAGGACGACACTTACCACGGCATCGTCTGGCCACTGCTCGGCGCTGAGGATGAAGCGACCGATGCGGCCGGCGAGATCGAAGCCGTGTTGCGCGAATGCGGCGTCAAGGACGTGCTTTTCCTCGACCACCATTTCCCGATGGAATTCTGCGACGACTGCGGCGCCCCGCTCTTCCCCAACCGGGACGCCGAGCTGGTGCACGCCGAAATGCCGGAGCAAGCCGGCGAAAGTTCGCAAGCGCTGCACTGATGAAAACATCGTCGAACCAGGATTGGCTGGCGCGCAGCCAGGCCGCCGTCTGGCACCCATGCACGCAGATGCAGCACCATGCGCAAACGGCCTCGCCGTCGCATCTGCCGCTTGTCCCGATTGCCCGCGGCAGCGGCGCCTGGCTCTACGATTTTGACGGCAAGCGCTACCTCGACGGCATCAGCTCGTGGTGGACCAACCTCTTCGGCCACGCCAATCCGCGCATCAACGCGGCGCTGAAAGACCAGCTGGAAACGCTGGAACACGTCATGCTGGCCGGCTTCACGCACCAGCCGGTGGTCGAGCTTTCCGAGCGTTTATCGGCGTTGACCGGGGGAACGCTCGGCCACGCCTTCTACGCCTCGGACGGTGCATCGGCGACCGAAATTGCGCTGAAGATGAGCTTTCATTACTGGCGCAATGTCGGCCGGCCGGAAAAAGCCGAATTCCTCTGCCTCGCCGGCAGCTACCACGGCGAAACCGTCGGCGCGCTGGCCGTCACCGATGTCGCACTGTTCAAGGATGCCTATGCCCCGCTGGTGCGCCATGCGGCGCACGTCCTGCCCTCACCCGATTTCCGTCTGGCCGAGCCGGGCGAAACGCCGGCCGACGTTGCCCGTCGCGCCGCCGCCGGCCTGGCCGACTGGCTGGAGAAAAACGGCACACGCACGGCCGCGCTGATCGTCGAACCGCTGGTCCAGGGTGCTGCCGGCATGGCGATGTACGCCCCGGAATACCTGCGCCTCGCTCGCCAGTTGTGCGACCAGCACGAAGTTCACCTGATCTGCGATGAAATCGCCGTCGGCTGCGGCCGCACCGGCACCTTCTTCGCGCATGAACAGGCGGAGATTGACGGCAAACCCATCCGGCCCGACCTGATGTGCCTGTCGAAAGGCATCTCCGGCGGTTATCTGCCGCTCTCCATCGTGCTGTCGAGCGACACGATCTACAACGCCTTTCTCGACGACTCGGTGGCTCGCGCCTTCCTGCACTCGCATTCCTACACCGGCAACGCGCTGGCCTGCCGGGCAGCGCTGGCGACGCTCGACATCTTTGCCGAAGACGACACTATCGCGGTCAACCGCCAGAAATCGGCCAAAATCGCCAACGCCCTCGCGCCGCTGGCGGACCATCCGCAAGTCCGCCATCTGCGCCAGCGCGGCATGATCGCCGCCTTCGACGTGATCAGCGACGATCCGCATTTTTCGCGCCGCTTCTACCGCGCCGCACTGCAGCGCGAAGCGCTGATCCGCCCGATGGGCAACACCATCTACCTGATGCCGCCGTACATCGTCAGCGACGAAGAAATCGCCCATCTCGGCGAGGCCGTTGCCGGCGCACTGGCTGCAACATTGGCCGGCTAAGGCAACAACACGCATCCGGCCAGACATCGTCCATGACCATTGCCTCCTTCACCCAGCTCGCCTGCCCGCTCGACGGCGCACCGCTGCATTGCCACGGCACCGCCTGGCGCTGCGCCTCCGGGCACAGTTTCGACATTGCCAGCCAGGGCCATACCAACCTGCTGCCGGTCCAGAACAAGCGCTCGCTCGATCCGGGCGACAGCAAGGAGATGGTCGCCGCCCGCCGCCGCTATCTCAATGCCGGCTACTACCAGCCAATTGCCGAACTGCTCAGCCGCGCCGTGCTCGACGAACTGCCACCGAACACGACGCTGAACTGCCTCGACGCCGGCAGCGGCGAAGGCTACTACCTGCGCCAACTGGCGGCGGCTGCCGAAAGCCAGGGCCAGTCGCTTGCCCTGCTCGGGCTGGATATCTCGAAATGGGCCGTGCTCACCGCCGCCAAGCAGGACAAGCGCCCTGGCTGGGTAGTCGGCAGCAACGCCAACCTGCCGGTGCTGCCGGCCACGCTGGATCGCGTGCTGTGCCTGTTCGGTTTCCCGGTCTACAACGAATTTGCCCGCGTTTTGAAACCCGGCGGCCAGTTGATCCAGATCGATGCCGGACCGGACCACCTGCGCGAACTGCGCGAAATCATTTACCCGCAACTCAAAGCCGAACGGCCGGCCGAAAATCTCGTCCCCGCCGGATTCAGCGCCCTGCCCGGTGACAGCGTGCGTTTTTCGCTGAGCATCAGCGGCCGGGAACCGATTGCCGACCTGCTGGCGATGACGCCGCACCTCTATCGGGCCAGCGCCGAAGGCCGTGCCCGTGCGGCAGCGCTGAGCGAACTGAGTTTCACCGTTGACGTCCGCCTGACGCGCTTCCGTCGCGAAATGGCCGGCTGATCGACCGATGCTGGATGTAAGCGACAATAGATAATGCCCCGGACATGGAACAAGCCACGATGATTGAATCCAGACTGCGCAGCGAAATCGGCGAACTGGCCGACCTTGGCCTGACCCGCCGCCGCCGCGTGCTGGCCTCGCCCTGCGGCCGAATGGCTACGGTCGACGGCCGGGAATTGCTCAATTTCGCCAGCAACGACTACCTCGGACTGGCGGGCAACAGCGCCATCGCCCAGGCCATGGCTGACGGCGCATTGCGCTGGGGTGCAGGCAGCGGCGCCTCGCACCTGGTCAGCGGCCATCTCGCACCGCACGAACAGATCGAACAGGAAATCGCCACTTTTCTCGGCTTTCCACGCGCCCTGACTTTCTCGACCGGCTATCTGGCCAACCTCGCCACCGTCCCGACACTGGCCGGACGCGGTGCCGCCGTCTTTGCCGACAAGCTCAATCACGCCTCACTGATCGACGCCGTGCAACTAGCCAAGGCACAAGGCGCCGAAAGCCACCGCTACGCGCACAACGATGTCACGGCGCTCGAACGACTGCTCACCGCCAGCAGTGCATCGACCAAGGTCATCGTGACCGATGCCGTGTTCAGCATGGATGGCGACCTGGCGCCGCTGCCGCTGATCCTCGAACTGGCCGAACGCCACGATGCCTGGCTGGTGATCGACGATGCACACGGTTTCGGCGTACTCGGCGCACACGGCAAAGGCAGTCTGGCGCACTTCAACCTGCCGGCCTCGCCACGCATCCTGCTGATGGGCACGCTCGGCAAGGCGGCCGGCGTCGGCGGCGCATTTGTCGCCGGCTCGGAGATCGCCATCGAATACCTGCTGCAACGCGCCCGCAGCTATATTTTCACGACGGCGGCACCACCGGCCATCGCTTGCGCACTGTCGGCCAGCCTGAACATCATTCGTCAGGGCGACGCACTGCGCACTCACCTGATGGCGCGCATCGGCCAGTTGCGCCAGGGCCTGCAAGGCCTGCCGTGGACGCTGCTGGCTTCGCCGACGGCGATTCAACCGCTCATCGTCGGCCAGAACGAAGCTGCACTGGCCCTGTCGAAAGCGCTCTGGGAACGCGGCCTGTGGACGCCGGCGATTCGTCCGCCCACCGTCCCGAAAGACACGGCGCGTCTGCGCATTTCGCTGTCGGCAGCCCACACGGCAGCCGATATCGAGCAACTGATCAACGCACTCAAGGAACTGGCATGACCGCTCCGCTTGTTTTCATTCCTGGCTGGTGCCTCGGCCGCGGCCCGCTCAATACTGCGGTCGACGCGCTTCACGGCCGCTTTTTCGACCTGCCCGGCTACGGCGATGCCCCGCTGATCGAAGATTTCGACGCCGCTGCCGCCGATGTCGCGGCTCGCCTGGCCCCCGGCAGCACGCTCTGCGGCTGGTCGCTCGGCGCGCAACTGGCACTCGCCGTTGCCGCACTGGCGCCGGAGAAGGTCGGCAAACTGGTGCTGGTCGCCGGCACCGCCTCTTTCGTCCAGCGCGATGCTTGGCCGCACGGCATGCCCCTGCCGATGCTGGCCGAATTCACCGCCGCCATCGCGGCCGATCCGGAAGCCATGCTGCCGCGCTTCGTCGGCGGCTTCAACCGCGGCGATGCCAAAGCCAAATCGGTCACCCACGACCTGCTTCAGCTGGCCGACCCGCGTCCGTCCGGCCAGGTGCTCGGCACCGGCCTGGCCTGGCTGCGCGACGTCGATCTGCGGCAAGCCGCCGGACAGGTCAAGGCACCGAGCCTGCTGCTCAACGGCTCGGCCGATCCGCTGATGCCACTACCGGCCGCCCAGGCCCTGAGCGCACTGATTCCCGGCGCCCGTCTTGAAGTGTTCAACGACTGCGCCCACGCGCCATTCATCTCGCAACCCGACGAATTCATCGCCCGGATATCGACCTTCCTGAATGACTGACTTTCCGCCACACGCAACGGACAAGCGCCCGCCCAAGCAGCGCATCCGCCAGTCCTTCGAACGCGCTGCCGCGACTTACGACAGCGCTGCCGACGTCCAGCGCCGCATCTGCTGCCGCCTCGCAGCCGGACTGCCGGTAGGACTCGCCCCCAACCGCCTGCTCGACGCAGGCTGCGGCACGGGTTATGCCCGCCACCTGCTTGAAACACGCTTTCCCGCTGCCGACTACATCGGACTCGACCTGTCACCCGGCATGCTGTCCCGGATCGATGCCGGCAAGTTGCGCATCGCCGGCGACCTGGAGCATCTGCCGCTGGCCGATGCCTGCGTTGATCTGTACTGGAGCAGCCTGGCCGTGCAATGGTGCGAACTGTCCCAAGCCCTGAGCGAAGCCCGGCGCGTACTGCGCCCCGGCGGCCGCATCGCACTGGCCAGTCTCGGCCCGAATACCTTCCACGAACTGCGCCTGGCCTTTGCCGGCGTCGATGAATATCGCCACACGCTGGCCTTCCATACGGTGGATGAAATCAAAAAACTGGCCCAAGCCAGCGGCCTTGTCGCGGTCGACGTGCAAAACAGCACGGAAATCGCCCATTACCCGGATTTCCGCAGCCTGCTCAAGGCCGTCAAGGCGATCGGCGCCAATCAACTGGGCGACGGCCGGCGCACCAGCCTGATGAGCCGCAGCAGCTTCAACCGCGCCGAAGCCGCTTTCGAAGCCAGCCGCACGCCAGCCGGACTCCCGCTGACCTACGACGTTCTCACCCTTTCCGCCCAGACATGAGCCAAGCCTACTTCCTGACCGGGACCGATACCGAAATCGGCAAGACCTTCATCACCTGCGCCCTGCTCCACAAGGCGGCGCAATCCGGCCTCAAGGCAGCCGGCCTGAAACCGGTCGCAGCCGGTACCGATGCGGCCGGTTTGAATGAAGACGTGGAGAACATCCGGGCCGCCAGTTCGCTCAAATTGCCGCTCAAGGTCGTCAATCCCTACTGTTTCAAGGCCGCCATTGCACCGCACATTGCCGCCGCAGAAGAAGCCGTCGAGATGGATTTTTCCGTGATCAAGACCGCTTGCCGCGAGGCCGGATCGCAGTCCGACCTGCTGATCGTCGAAGGTGTTGGCGGATTTCGCGTTCCGCTGGGTGTCGACCGCGACAGCGCCGATCTGGCCGTGGCGCTCGATCTGCCGATCATTTTTGTCGTCGGCATGCGTCTCGGCTGCATCAACCATGCCTTGCTGACGATTGATGCGATTGCGGCACGCGGCCTGAGCATCGCCGGTTGGGTTGCCAACCGGATCGACCCTGCCATGTCACGCTTCGACGAAAACCTGGCCACCCTGGAAAGGCTGATCCCGGCACCGCTGCTTGGTGTCGTGCCGCATGCACCGGTCGGCGGCGCTGCCGGCGCGGCGACTTTCCTGCGATTACCCGGCGACGCCTGATTCAGCCTGCAGGACGCCGGCAACCTCCAACAGACGGGCGCGCAGGGCGGCCACGTCGTCGGTCAGAACGGCCGTATTGCCGAACTTGGCTTTCTGCTCGATGGCAAATGCCATGGCGGCACCTGCGTCATCGGAAAATGTCGACAGCAGACCCTTGATCGTATGCGCTTCGCGCTGCAGGGTTTTTGCATCACTCGCAGCCATGGCGGCATCGAGCGCCGCGCAATTGTTGTCGACATCCTGCAAATACATGTCGAGCATCATTGCGAGAATATCCTGATCGCCCCCCAGCCGATCGAGAATGACGCGACGATCCAGTACAAATGCTTCAGCCACTATCTTTCTCCCGCTCGGCAATGCTTTATGCAATCTGTTGAGTGTAGCAGGCCGCAATGGCCGCCAGCAATTCGTCCAGCCTGATGGGTTTTGAAACATAACCATCCATGCCGCCGGCAAGGCAACGCTCGCGATCGCCGGCCATCGCATTCGCCGTCATCGCAATGATCGGCACATGCTTGCCGCTGCCGGCTTCGCGCCGCCGAATTTCTGCAGTCGCGGCCAGACCGTCCATGACCGGCATCTGAAGGTCCATCAGGATCACATCGAAATCCTGCCCGGCGGAGCGGTCGACCGCGACAGCACCGTTTTCCGCCACGCTCAGGCGATGACCTTGTTTGCGCAACAAGGCCAGGGCCAGTTTCTGATTGACCGGATTATCTTCGACCAGCAGGATATTCAGGCCATCCAGTGGCTGCACCGCGCTCGGCAACGATGCGTCGATACCTGCCACGTCCTTCGTTTTTTCAAGCATGCCGGCCAGCGTTTCAAACACCTCATCGCAAACCAGCGGCTTGGTCAGAAAAGCCGGCACGCCCAGTTCGCGACAACGCTGCGCATCGCGCCCGAATGTGGTCGCCGGAATCATCATCAGCACAGGCGGCGCAAAGGAAAGCTCGGCCAGGGCACCAAGCAGCGCAAAACCGTCTCCATCGGGCAGCGCCGAATCGAGCACGATCAGGCAAAACGGATCAGCCGCGTCAAATGCCTGACGCAGCGCCGCCGGCACCGCTTGTGTATGGTCAAACAGCGTTGTGCGGAATCCCCAGGCTTGCAGCATGCTGCCCATCGCTTCTCGCGTGGCCGCCAGATCATCGACAACCAGCACACGCCGCCCGTGGAATCCGGCCGGCAAAGCCTGTGCCGGCGGTGCGTTGCGTGGCTGCCCGGCGGTCAGGGTAAAGCTGAAATCGCTGCCCTGCCCTTCCGTGCTCTCGACCCAGATACGCCCGCCCATCAGGCTGACCAGCTTGCTGCAGATGGTCAGCCCCAGCCCGGTCCCACCGAAGCGGCGGGCCACCGATGAATCCGCCTGGGAAAAAGCTTCAAAAATTGTCTCCAGCTTGCCAGCCGGAATGCCGATGCCGGTATCGCTGACCGTAAACCGCAGGCTCAAACCGCCGTTCTCTTCGCCATCCAGACTGACCTTGAGCCGGATATGACCGCGATCGGTGAATTTGATGGCATTGCCCAGCAGATTGATGATCAGTTGCCGCAAACGTCCGGGATCACTTTCGATCCATGTCGGCACCGCCGGGTCGATATCGACGACCAGTTCGAGTTTTTTCTGCTCGCAGCGCAAACCGAGCGGCTTGACCACTTCGCGCAGCAAGGCCGGCAACGGGAAGCGAATCTGCTCGACGGTCATCTTGCCCGCCTCGATTTTGGAGAAATCGAGAATATCGTTGATCAACACCAGCAAGGCATCGGCCGATGAGCGGACCATTTCGAGGTATTGCCGCTGCTCGTCGTCCAGCCGTGTTTCCAGGGCCAGCGCGGTCATCCCGATGATGCCATTCATCGGCGTGCGAATTTCGTGGCTCATGTTGGCCAGGAAATCACTCTTCGCCCGATTGGCCGTTTCGGCAACATCACGGGCTTCGCGCAACTCTTCGGCCGCCAGCTTGCGGCCGGTGATGTCGTGGAACAGCCAGAGATGGCCGCGACAATCCTCCGGCTGCGGATGGAAGGGGAAAAGATAGATCGGGAAATATTCGAAAGCCAGGATCCGGCCATCGGCCAGTTGCAACTCGTGTTCGGTCGACAATTCGCCCGCCTCGACAATCCTGAGCGCATCCGCCAGAAACCGCGGGGCATCGAGGACGTTATCCCGACACGCTTCGAACAGTTCACGCGATGGCTTGCCGGCAATATCCATCGAGATATCGTCAATCCCGAAGAGGCCGAACAAAGCCTGATTGGCCATCACCGTCCGGTGCAGCTCATCCTCGACCAGCACTCCGGAATGCATGCTTTCAATCAAGGCCGAAAGACGCGAACTGGTCGACAGCAGATACTCTTCGTCCCGCTTGCGCAGCGTGATGTCCTGAAATGCAACGACCGTACCGGCAAACTGCTCGTTTTCAAAAAGCGGCACCGAGACCACCGAAATCGGGAAGACATGGCCATCGCGCGCGGTGAAGGCGTCGAATTCGGAACGGAAAGGATGGCATGCGGCAACCGGGGCATGCATCGGACATTCATCACGACTGAGCGGCAAGCCGGAAGCCGTCTTGAAATGGATCGCAGCGTGCAGATCCTGCCCCAGCAGCTCATCGCGCGACCAGCCAAGCAGCCGTTCGGCTTCGGCATTCATGAAGGTGCAACGCCCTTCGGCATCCGCCGCAACCACCCCTTCGCCGAGCGCATCGGTCAGGCTTTTCAGGAAGAGATTCTGCTTCTCGATGTGAGCCTCCTGATGCATCAGGCGAATCGAGACGCGATTCAAGGAAGCAACCAGGCTGCCAATTTCCAGATTGCCTTGGAAGTCCGGCAACTGTTTGCCGCGGTCAACATCGAGCCGGGCGGCAAATTGGGTTGCCGCCTCAAGTACCCGCATCGACCGGGCCAGCAGGAGCAACAGCAGCAAGACGGAAGCGACAATCGCCAGCGCGCCGGCAACCAGGCTGTCGCGCCACATGTGATTGCGCTGTTCGTCGAGCCGGGCCAGGCTGATTTCGATACGCACCCAGCCAGCCGCCCCTTCGCCCGGCAAAGGCTGCCAGACTACCTTCTGGCCGGCGATTTCCTGTTCATGGCCGGCACTGGCCGGCAAATCGAATGCCTTGTTGCTGATGTCGGAAAAAACCTGGCCATCGTCCTCTTTGCGAACGCCGGCCAGCGAACGTCCGTCCGGGCCGATGACATGGATCGCGCGGGCATCCGGGTAAGTGGCAATCGGGGAAAGCAGACGATTCAGTTCGCCGCGACTGGCCCGCGCAAGATCGACGGCAATGATTTCCGCCAGGCTGCGCGCCAGGACTTCGGTCTGGCGCGTCATCATCCGTTCGCCGCTCTCGCTCTGCTCATTCACCGTGTAGGCGGTGTACAGCGCGACGATAAGAACGAACAGCACGGCCACAACCAGCGCAATCTGGTGGCTGAAACGACGCAGGATCAACACAGGCGCTCCCTGGGCCTAGATCATCGGGACTTCTTCATCCCTGAAGCGCTGTCGGATATCGAGAATCTGATCCTTGCAGGCCAGGAAGGCTTCGACACACATCGGGTCAAAGTGCAAACCTCGCCCATCTTCGAGAAACTTGCAGGCATCCTCGATCGGCCAGGCTTTTTTGTAGGGCCGCTCGGAAGTCAGCGCATCGAACACATCGGCCACGGCAACGATGCGGCCGAAAATGGGAATTTTGTTCCCCTGCAATCCGTGCGGGTAGCCTGTTCCATCGAATTTTTCATGGTGCGAGATGGCGACCTCGGCCCCGGCCCGCAGGATCTCCGAGCCGCTGTCTTTGAGCAGTTCATAGCCGAGACGAGCATGCCCCTTCATGACTTCGAACTCCTCCGGCGTCAGCTTGCCCGGCTTGAGCAGGATGTAATCGGGAATGCCGATCTTGCCGACATCATGCATCGGTGCGGCTTCGAGAATCAGTTTCTGGGCATTGGCATCGAGCCCGAGAGCCCGGGCGATGACCTGCGAGTAGTGCGCCATCCGCTGAATATGGGCGCCGGTTTCCGGATCGCGGAATTCGGCTGCGCGCGACATGCGGAAAATCAGCTCTTTTTCACGATCGCGAATTTCACGGGTTTGTTCGTCCACCAGCGAAGCCAGATGCTCGGCGCGGTCAGCCAGGAACTTCTGGCCGCTGCGCAGCGAAAGCATGTTGCGGGCACGAGCTGAAAACTCGACACGGTCGATCGGCTTGGTCAGGAAATCGTTGGCACCGCCGAGCAAGGCTTCGTAGCGGATATCTTTCTGGTCATTCGCCGTGACCATCAAGACCGGGATTTCATTGCGCCCATGCAAGGCACGGAAGGCGTTGATGAATTTCAGGCCATCCATGTCCGGCATCATGTAATCGACAATCACCAGGTCGGGAATGTTTTCCCGGCACCAGTCGAGCGCCTTGAGCGGATTTTCGAAAAGAATGGGATTGCATTCCCCCAGCTTGAGCACCAGCGCCTTGATCAGGGTCAGGTTGATATCGCTGTCGTCGATGATCAGGACGGTGTGCATGGACGTACTCGCTCGCGCAATGAGGTGAAGAAGCGCAGTATATAATGCTCCGCCATGAAACTGCTTTTCGACCTTTTCCCCGTCATCCTCTTCTTTGTCGCCTTCAAGTATTCGGAAAAAAATCCCGAACTTGCGGCCAGCTGGGTAGCCTCGCTGCTCGGCTCTGCTGCGGTCGACATCAAGCAGGCCCCCATTTTGCTCGCCACGGTCGTCGTCATCGCGGCAACGGTCGCCCAGATTGCCTGGGTCTGGTTCAAGCACGGCAAAGTCGACAAGATGCTCTGGGTCAGCCTGGTGCTGGTCGGTGTCTTCGGCGGCATGACGCTGATTTTCCAGAACGAGAATTTCATCAAATGGAAACCGACCATTCTTTACTGGGTATTCGCTGGCAGCATGGCGTTTTCCGCGCTGGTCCTGAAGAAAAATGCGATCAAGGCGATGCTCGGCGAGCAAATGAAGCTGCCTGAAGCCGTCTGGGCCCGGGTCAATCTTTCGTGGGTCGCCTTTTTCTCCTTCATGGGCTGCCTGAACCTCTTTGTGGCCTTCAATTTCACGACCGATACCTGGGTCAATTTCAAGCTCTTCGGCGGCATGGGCCTGCTGTTTGTGTTCGTACTCGGCCAGGGCATGCTGCTTTCCAAATACGTTGAGGAAGAAAAATAATGCTTTACGTCATCATCGGTGAAGATCGCCCCGGCTCGCTCGACCAGCGCATGGCTGCCCGCCCGGCTCATCTCGAACGCCTGCATGCCCTGCAGGCCGAAGCCCGCCTGGTACTGGCCGGCCCCTGCCCGGCAATCGACTCGCCGGATCCAGGTCCGGCCGGCTTCTCCGGCAGCATCATCATTGCCGAATTCAGCTCGCTGGCGGCCGCACAAGGCTGGGCCGATGCCGACCCGTACATTGCGGCCGGCGTTTATGAGAAAGTCACCGTCAAACCTTTCAAGAAAGCCCTGCCGGCGTGAGCAGCGAAACCGTCGCACACCTGCGTGAACGGCTTGCCAGCTTGCAACCGCTGTCGATCGAGATCGAGGATGAATCGCATCGCCACGCCGGACACGCCGGTGCCAAAGATGGCGGACACTACCAAGTAACGATTGTTTCCAGTGCTTTTAGCGGGAAAAATACGGTTGCCCGGCATCGGCTGGTTTACGATGCGGCAGGTGATTTGATGCGCGGCCGTATTCATGCGCTCGGCATCCATGCTTTTGCACCGGGCGAAGTATAATTTTCCGGTTACCCCCTTCCACCCAAGGATCAACTACATGTTCAAGATTTCCCGTCTGGCTGCCCTGCTGATCGGTAGCGCCCTCATTTCCGCCCCGGCTTTTGCCGTTGAAAAGGGCAAACCGTTTGCCACGGTCAACGGCCAGCCGATCTCGCAAACCGTCTACGATGCTTTCTACGCCGAGCAAAAAACCCAGGGCGCTCCGGACGGAGCCGAGCTCCAGAATGCCGTCAAGGAAGAACTGGTCCGCCGCGAAGTCCTCGCCCAGGAAGCCAAGAAAAAGGGCCTCGACAAGAAGACCGACATCCAGGGTCAAATCGAACTGGCCAAGCAGGCCGTGCTGATCCGTGCCTACCTGTCGGATTACGTCCGTGCCAACCCGATCACCGAAGCCCAGCTCAAGGCTGAATACGACGGCATCAAGGCCAACCTCGGCAATACCGAATACAAGGCCCGCCACGTTCTGGTCGAAAAGGAAGATGAAGCCAAGGCCATCATCGCCAAGCTCGACAAGGGTGAAAAATTCTCCGAACTGGCCAAGCAATCCAAGGACCCAGGCTCCAAGGACAAGGGCGGCGACCTCGGCTGGAGCTCACCGAACTCCTACGTCAAGCCGTTTGCCGACGCACTGTCCAAGCTGAAGAAGGGTGAGTACACCAAGGCCCCGGTTCACTCCGACTTCGGTTATCACGTCATCCAGCTCGAAGACTCCCGTCCGCTGACCCCGCCTCCGTACGACCAGGTCAAGCCGCAGCTTCAGCAACGCGCCAGCCAGCAGCAGGTTGAAAACCTGGTCAAGGAACTGCGCAACAAGGCCAAGGTTAACTAAAACCGGCCCCGCCGGATCGATGCCCACCCGTGCGGTGGGCATTTTTTTGCCTGCTCTCCGGCGCGATACAAGACAAAACTCAAGCAAACTTGATCCATGTCCATGCCAAGCCACCATCCGAATCGCTATATTCGGCAACGATGAAATACCTTGGACTGGTCCTTTCGATACTCTGCTGCGCCTGCCTCAATAGCCAACTCATGGCCGCGCAGCCGCTCCAACCCTGGCTTGATACCGCGCTGCCCGGGACCAGCCTGCGCCTGCCTCCCGGCACCTACCAGGGGCCGGCAACCATCAACAAGCCGCTGACCCTGGAAGGCGACGGCAAGGTCATCATCGAAGCCGGCGGTCGCGGAACGGTACTCACCGTCAAAGCCGACTACGTCACATTGCGCGGCCTGACCCTGCGCGGCAGCGGCGATTCACACGATGCGATCGATGGTGGCCTGATGGCCGAAGGCAATCATTTGCTGATTGAAGATAACCGGATTGAGGATGTCCTGTTCGGCATCACCCTCCACCGCAGCAACGACAGCGTTATACGCCGCAACCGGGTGCGTTCGCGGCCAGTCGATTCTGCCGAACGCGGCGATGGCATACGCCTCTGGTACAGCACCGGCAATCGCATCGAAAACAACGACATCGCGCAGATTCGCGACATCACGGTGAGCAATTCACCCCGCAACCGGTTTACCGGCAATGTCGTCAAGGACAGCCGGCGCGCCTTGAATTTCCTGTTTGCCAATCGAACACTGGTTGAAAACAATCATTTCGAAAACAACTCGACCGGAATCATTGCACTCAACTCCGATGGCCTGATCATCCGCCGCAACCGGATCATTCACTCGATGGATGCCTCGGGGGCCGGCGTGGCGCTCAAGGAAACCTCCTCCGCCCTGATCGACAGCAACGAGATCGTGCACTGCGCCCACGGCATCATGGCCGATTCGCCGATGAACCCGATCAACCGGATCGTTTTCATCAACAACCTGATTGCCCACAACATTACCGGGATTTATTTCTACGGTGCCAAGGGGGGGCACATGGCGATCAACAATACGATTCGCAACAATCTCTGGCCCGTCAGCATCATCGGGGATGGCGATCCGATGAACGACACCTGGTGGGGCAACCTCTGGGACGACTACGAAGGATTTGATCTCAACGGCGACGGTTTCGGCGACAAGCCGCACGAACTGTACGCTTACGCCGACCGAATCTGGATGGACACGCCCGCCGCCAAGTTCTTCAGGAATTCGCCCGTTCTCGAATTACTCGACTTCCTGGAGCGACTGGCCCCGTTCTCGGCACCTTCGCTGATCCTGCGCGATACGGCGCCACGCATGAAAGCCTTACGCTAACCACTCCAGCATGTCTTCGATCAGATCGTCGACCGCCCCCAGCGACAGCTGAAAAAACTGACAGGCAGCAGAAGCGGCCTTGGCCCATTCATGTTCGCCATCGCCCTGATTGTGCAGACGGATGATGTGTTCGGCCAGGACGCAGATAGCGATCAGTCCGCGCGCATCATCGGAAACACGTCCGGGATTGGCAAGGACGCTGTAATCATGGTGGTGCAAAATGCCTTCCGAAACGAAATCCGGCAGATGCCAGCGACGGGCAAGGAAATAGCCGACAACCGCGTGATTGGTGCCTAGCGCCCTGTCTTCGACTTCGGTAAATTTCAATTCTTCCGTCGCGTTGGCTTCAGCCAATACTTCGCGACACTGCGGAAAGCGTTTCATGATCAGCGGAATCCCGCAATCATGAAACAGGCCGAAGGTATAGGCCACATCCGGCCGGACACAGCGCAACCGGCGAGCCAGTTCGGCTGAAAGATTGGCCGTCTGGGCCGATGATTCCCAGAAACGGTCCATCGAAATTCCCGAGGAATCCGACAGCGCGGCCTTCATCAGTTGCGACACCAGCAGATTGAATATCTGCTGGGTTCCCAGGACGTTGAGTGCCTGGAGAATCGACGTCAACTTATGCCCGCCCGAAAATGCCGGAGAATTGGCAATCCGCATCAACTGGCCGGAAAGCGCCACATCCTTGCTGACCAGACGAACGATATCCCGCTGGTCAGGCGCGTCCTTTTTCAATTCGGCATCCAGCGCAATCAGGACTGCCGGGCAAGGCGGAATATCGACACCCTGCAATAAAAGCTGCAACTGTTTTTCTTCGGAAACGGCGTTCATCGGGAAGCTCCTGAGCGGACGTTGAAGCTTACGCTGGGCCAGAAACCCTGAACATCAGACAAAAGTCATAACTGATACTCATCACCGCCGCCCTGCATCGCCATCTCGACCACTCGCTTCGACAGATGCGGCGCAAACAAGCCAATAAAATCATAATCGTAGCGCCGCAGATAGGTCCCGCGCCGCAAGGCCAGCCGGGTCGTGTTGGATTCGAACAAATGTGCAGCGTCAACCGCGACAAGGCCGCTGTCTCGTTGCGCATCGAATGCCAGCGCAGAAATGATGCCCAAGCCAAGCCCGAGGCTGACGTAGGTCTTGATCACATCGGCATCCAGCGCCGTGAGGGCGATGTTCGGCTGGGCAGAGATCCGCTCGAAAGCGCGATTGATCCGCGAACGTCCGGTAAATGCCGTGTCATAGGTAATCAACGGCCAGCGCACCAGTTCGTTGAGCGACAGCGGCACAGTCTTCAAAATGGGATGCGCCTCCGGGGCGATCACGCAATGGCTCCACTGCCGGACCGGCAATGTCACCAGCTGCGGGTACTGATCGAGCGACTCGGTTGCAATCCCGATATCGGCTTCACCGGCCGCCACCCATTCGGCGATCTGGGTTGGGCTGCCCTGGTGCATTTCCAGCTTGACGGTTGGATGCTGGGCGACAAAATCACGCACCACCACCGGCAAGGCGTAACGCGCCTGGGTGTGGGTTGCCGCCAGAATCAGTCGCCCGCTGTCGCCAGTAGCAAATTCGGCACTGGCCCGTTTGAGGTTTTCCGCCTCGCGCAAAATGCGTTCGGCAATCCCAAGCACCACCTTGCCGGGTTCGGTCACACCGGTAAAACGCTTGCCACTGCGTTCGAAGATGGAAATACCCAGCTCATCTTCAAGCAATTTGACCTGCTTCGAGATGCCTGGCTGCGAGGTGTACAGAGACTCGGCAGCCTCTGAAACATTGAGGCCCTGGCGCTGGATTTCAACGATGTAGCGAAGCTGCTGGAGTTTCATGGATAGACTAATAACTAAAATTTATAACAATCTAACTCAATATTCTTTTTGTTTCAAATCGCCCCCTGTACGATGCGCGCCATGGATATTCTTTACACCCTTTCCGGCTTTGCGGTCGGCGCGATTGTCGGCCTCACCGGTGTTGGCGGAGGCTCGCTGATGACGCCGCTGCTCGTGCTGGTGTTTGGCGTTCACCCGGCCACGGCGGTGGGCACCGATCTGCTTTATGCCGCCATGACCAAGGCCGGCGGCACCGTGGCACACGGTCGCAAGGGACATATCGACTGGACGATTACCAGCCGGCTGGCGCTCGGCAGCATTCCGGCTGCGGCGATCACCTTGTGGATTCTTTCGCAACTGCCCAAAGGTAGCAACGCGATAGGGGCAATCATTGCCAATGGTCTGGGTTTCGCGCTGCTGCTCACTGCCGTTGCCATCCTGTTTGGCCGCAAATTGCGCGATTACGCCGCGCAGCATGATGACTCGCCGCTGCGCCAGTGCTGCCTTGGCAAGATCACGGTGGCCGTCGGCGCGATTCTCGGTGTGCTGGTCACCATTTCTTCGGTTGGTGCCGGCGCACTGGGCGTTGCGGCCCTTTTCTTTCTTTATCCCAAACTTTCTCCGGTCAAGATTGTCGGATCGGATGTTGCCCATGCCGTACCGCTGACCCTGGTTGCCGGCCTCGGCCACTGGATGCTCGGCGGTGTCGATTGGGCACTGCTCGGCAGCCTGCTGCTTGGTTCACTGCCCGGAATCTGGCTTGGCACGCAAGTTTCTGCCAAGGTCCCGGAACACATTCTTCGCCGGATTCTGGCCTCCATGCTTGTCCTCATCGGCAGCAAGCTGGTCTTTGCTTAAGGAAATACCATGTACAAATACGATGCCATCGATCGCCAGCTCGTCAATGAGCGCGTGGCCCAGTTCCGTGATCAGGTTCGTCGCTGGAAAGCCGGCGAACTGGCCGATGACGAATTCCGTCCGCTGCGCCTGCAAAATGGCCTTTACATCCAGCGCCATGCGCCGATGTTCCGGGTTGCCGTGCCCTACGGCATGCTCAATTCTGCCCAGATGCGTACGCTGGCCAGCGTTGCACGCAAATACGATCGCGGTTACGGCCACTTCACGACGCGCCACAATCTGCAGCTGAACTGGCCGAAGATCGAGGATGTGCCGGAAATCATGGCCGAGCTGGCCGAAGTCGAGATGCATGCCATCCAGACCTCCGGCAACTGCCTGCGCAACATCACCACCGACCCGTTTGCCGGCGTTGCTGCCGATGAGGTGATCGACCCGCGCCCGCTGGCTGAAATCCTCCGCGAATGGACCACCTTCCATCCGGAATTTGCCTTCCTGCCGCGCAAGTTCAAGATCGCCATTTCCGGCACCCGGGAAGACCGCGCCGTCACCTGGTTCCACGATATCGGCCTGCACCTCAAGCAGCAGGATGGTCAGGTTGGCTTCAGCGTCATCGTCGGCGGCGGCCTCGGCCGGACACCGATCCGCGGCCAGATTGTTCGTGAATTCCTGCCCTGGCAGGACATTCTTTCCTACTGCGAAGCCATCCTGCGCGTGTACAACCGCTATGGCCGCCGCGACAATGCCTACAAGGCGCGCATCAAGATTCTCGTGCAGGCCCTGGGCATCGACGCTTTCCGCGAACAGGTCGAAGCTGAATGGGTGCATGGCAAAGGCGGCCCGATGACCATTCCGCAAGCAGAATATGATCGTGTGGCAGCGCATTTCACTGCGCCGGCATACGCCTCGTGTCCCGACTGCACCCTGCCGGATGAAAAAGCCTTCCTTCGCTGGGTAGACCGCAACACGCATGCGCACAAGGTCAACGGCTACAGCGCGGTGATCCTGTCGCTCAAGCAGCATGGCATCGCACCGGGCGACATCACTTCCGAACAAATGGAAATCGTTGCCGATCTGGCCGACCAGTACAGCTTCGGCGAACTGCGCGTCAGCCACGAACAAAATGTCATCCTGGCCGATGTCAGGAAATCCGACCTGTACGAAGTCTGGCAAAAAGCCAAGGCAGCCGGCCTGGCCACGCCGAACATCGGCTTACTGACCGGCATGATCTGCTGCCCAGGCGGCGATTTCTGCGACCTGGCCAACGCCAAGTCGATCCCTATCGCCAACGCCATCCAGGCTCGGTTTGACGATCTCGACTACCTGTTCGACATCGGCGAGATCGACCTCAATATCTCAGGCTGCATGAATGCCTGCGGTCACCACCACGTTGGTCACATCGGCGTGCTCGGCGTCGACAAGAATGACTCCGAGTTCTACCAGGTGACCCTCGGCGGCCGCCAGGGCAACGATGCCAAGTTGGGCAAGGTGATCGGCCCGTCTTTCGCCGCTGATGAAATGCCGGATGTTGTCGAGAAAATCATCCAGGTTTACCTTGAGAACCGCCACGAAGATGAGCGTTTCCTCGACACCTTTGATCGCATCGGCATCGACCCGTTCAAGAACCGCGTTTACGAAGGCCGCGCGCATGGCAAGGCCAAGGCTGCACAAAAGGAGACCGCATAATGGCCCAACTGATCAAGGATTCGGCACAAGTCACGGTCGACACCTGGACAACACTCGAATTGGCCGAAGGTGAAACACCGGAAACCGTTGCCCTGCCTGCCGGCGAAATCATTTTCCCGTTCGCCGTATGGCAAGCACGCCAGGCCGAAATCATCGCGACCCACGAGCGCATCGGTCTGTTGATCCAACCCGACGAACGCATCGAAGACGTCAGCGAAGCGTTGAGCCATTTCGCGCTGATCGCCGTCAACTTCCCGAAATTTGTCGATGGTCGCGGCTATTCGACAGCCAGCCTGCTGCGCCAGCGCTACAACTACCAAGGTGAATTGCGTGCCGTCGGCGATGTCTTGCATGACCAACTGTTCTTCATGAAGCGCGTCGGTTTCGACAGCTACGCGCTGAAGGACGGCAAGAATGCAATCTACGCACTGGAAGCGGCATTCACCCCGTTCAGCGACGCTTACCAAGGCTCGACCAACCAGCCGCAACCATTTTTCCGCCGTCGTCACTGAGAGCCCGCCATGACGCCCAGCCTGCTCAACATCACCCCGGAACTGACCGCCAGCGTCGCGGCCAAGACGACCGCAGCACAGTCGCTACTGGCCGACATCGCCGGCAACTGGTCGCCGGCCACCTTCGCCAACAGCCTCGGGGCTGAAGACATGGTGCTGACCGACCTGATTGCAAAATCCGGCCTGCCGATTGAAATCTTCAGTCTCGACACCGGTCGTCTGCCGCTCGAAACCTATGACCTGATGGCTGCGGTCGACCAGCATTACGGGCTGAAACTGAAGGTTTATTTCCCGCAAAGCAGCGCCGTCGAGACATATGTCCGGACCAACGGCATCAATGCTTTCTACCAGTCGATCGAACTACGCAAAGCCTGCTGTTTTGCCCGCAAGGTCGAACCGTTGCAACGTGCCCTGGCCGGCAAGAAAGCCTGGATCACCGGCCTGCGCGCCCAGCAGGCTGCCACTCGCGTCGGTCTGCCAAACCGTGAATACGACGAAGGCAACAAGCTGGAGAAATTCAACCCGCTGGCCGACTGGACCGAAAAGGAAGTCTGGACCTATATCAAACAGAATGCCGTGCCGTACAACGCGCTGCACGACAAATTCTACCCAAGCATCGGCTGCGCTCCATGTACCCGCGCCATCAGCCTTGGCGAGGATGTACGCTCCGGCCGCTGGTGGTGGGAATCGCCTGAGCTGAAGGAATGCGGCCTGCACATCAAGGCGGCAAGCTGATCTGAAAAAGACCGGGCCGCACGCGTGGCTCGGCCGCCTGGCTGCAAAACTTTATGCAAGGCGTGTATCGGTGCTACGATACCGTACGCATAGACCAGACGAGACATACCGTGCCAGGGAACACAAGCCGGACAAGCGCCGCACAGACAGGCCAGAAATGGCTCAGCCGCGCATTGTGCGCCAGCTTTGTGCTGACGACGCTTCAGTTGATTGCCCCGGCCGACGCGGTAGCCGAGCCCGGCACGATACAAGACCGGTTCGAGTTCAGCGGCTTCGGGACACTCGGCATCGCACGCAGCGATACCAACGATGCCCGCTTCGTCCGCGACCAGACCCAACCCAGGGGCATCGGAAAATCCCCCAACGCCAAGCTGGATTCATTGCTCGGTCTGCAAGCCTACTTCCGGGCGACCGACTCGCTCGAACTGGTCGCCCAGGCGATCAGTCGTTACGGCGCCCAGGATGATTTCCGCCCCGAATTGTCGTGGGCCTTTGCCAAATACAGCATCACCCCGAACCTCACGCTGCGTGGCGGGCGGATGGGAACCGAGTTCTACATGCTGGCCGACTCCCGGCACGTCGGCTACTCCTACCTGACAGTACGCCCCCAGGTCGACTTCTTTGGGGCGCTGGCCTTTCATCACGTCGACGGCGCTGATTTGACCGGCACCGTTGCGCTGGGCGACGGGATCGTCAAAGGCAAGGTTTTTGCCGGCCGGGCCAACGAAGTTACACCGATCGGCAGCGAATTCTTCAGCCTGCGCGGCAATCCGATGGCCGGTGGCTACCTCGACTACCAGCAAGGCAATTGGCAATGGCGAGCCACTTTTGCCCAGATGACATTCAAGCACGACCTGCCTCGCCCAGTCGCCGATCTACGTGCCGCCCTGCTCGCAACGGGTATCGCCAGCGCAGCCAGTGCCGCAGAACAAATTGCACTGGAAGACACCCGCTCACGCTTTTACTCGGTGGGAGGCGTCTACGATCGCGGCCCGCTCCAGGTCCAGGCAATGCTCAGCCGGATTCGCCATGAAAGCGCCAGTTATCAGGATTCGCAGTCAGGCTATGTACTGGCCGGCTATCGACTCGGCCAGGTCACGCCGTTCGGCGGCTATTCCTGGACGCGCTCGAAAGCGAAGGAAGTCAGCTCGGGCCTGCCCAACTTTGTCCCTGCCTTTGCCCAGATCAATGACGGGCTGGCAGGTTCGCTGGCCCGCGTTCACACCGATCAGAAAACCTACACGCTGGGTGCCCGCTGGGATTTCCGCCAGAACATGGCCCTGAAAAGCCAGCTCGACATGATTCGCGGCAAACCGGATTCGATTTTCCTCTACCCGACAAGCAATCCCGGGGCTTTTGATGGAAAACTGAATATTTTCAGCCTTGCCCTCGATTTTGTCTTCTGACCATGGGCTACCTGCCGCGACTTCTCCTGCTGCTGCACATCGCCCTTGCTTCCGGCGGGGCTCAGGCTGATCTCGTCGTCGTCACCAGCCAGAAAAGCGGCATTGAGTATTTGAGTCGCCAGGAAGTGGTCAATCTGTACATGGGACGTTTGCGCACCAATACGGCAGGCAATACAGCTACGCCACTCGATCTTGCGGTCGACACCCCGGAACGGGTCGAATTCTATCGCCTGCTGGTTAACAAGGAAGCTGCGGACATCAAGGCATACTGGTCGCGGCTGGTTTTCTCCGGCGGCGCCCGCCCGCCTCAATCGGCAGAGAACATTGACGAACTGATCCGGATGATCAGCCAGACCCCCGGCCTGGTAGGCTACTTGCCACGCAAGCAGCTGGATAACCGGCTCAAGGTCATCTACGAGTTTTCAGTTTCGCCCTGAGTCCGTTGCAGTTCGGCAGAAAAAGCCATCAGTTCGACCTCAGCACGCTGCCAGCCTGCTTCGATTTCCCGCACGAGCGCACTGACCTGCGGGGTATCACCGCACTTTGCCGCACCTTCAAGTTGATTCAGCAATTCTCCCAGCCTGGCGGCGCCCATACTCTTCGAAGAAGACTTCATCCGGTGCGCCGTGCGGGCCAGCAGTTCGAGATCCCCGGCCAATAACGCTGGGCCGAGTTCCGCTACGCCGGATGCCGTCGACCCGAGGAAATTTTGCACGAAGCGCAATATCTTCACCGTATCGTTTTTAACCAGTTTGCGGATCGCCGCCGTATCGACCTCGGTAATATAAGGGGCCACGGATTGCGGCAACATCTCCAATGCCGTGGCCGCAAGCGGTGCATCGGACACCCGCTTGACCCATTTCATCACAATCCTGAAAAACTGGACGGGATCGACCGGTTTGCTGATGAAATCATTCATCCCGGCAGCAAAACACTCGTCACGATCCTCGGTTCGGGCATTGGCCGTCATCGCAATGATCGGCAGATCGGCAAACAAGGGGTTTTGACGGATACGATGGGTCGCCTCGATGCCGTCAAGTTCCGGCATGCGAACATCCATCAGTACACAATCGAAATGCATCCGTTCCAACAACGCCAGGGCCTGCAAGCCATTGCTGGCCGCCGAAACCTTGACGCCGTATTCCTCAAGCAATTCAATCGCGATTTGCTGGTTGATCAAGTTGTCTTCGGCAAGCAGGATGTGCATGCCGGAAAGATGAATCTCGTTCCCTCCGAGCCATGTCGAATCTGCCGTTTCACTTGCCACGGCATCATCCGGGGCGATTCCCAGACGCAGGGTTGCCCAGAAAGTACTGCCGCAACCAGGCGTACTTTCAACACCGACCTCGCCGCCCATCAGATCGGCCAGTTCGCGACAAATAGCCAGCCCCAAGCCCGTCCCGCCAAATTTTCGCGTTGTCGAGATATCAGCCTGTTCGAACGATGCAAAAAGACGTTTCATCTGCTCAGCAGACAGGCCGATCCCGGTATCGCTGACCGTAAAGCGGAGGCAGCAAACCTGCTCGTCTTTGCTGACCAGCCTGGCCGACAGCCTGATCGTCCCCTTGTCGGTGAATTTGATGGCGTTGTTCAGATAATTGATCAGTATCTGGCCAACCCTGAGTTCATCGCCATTCAGGCAAGCCGGAATGTCGCGGTCGACATCGACTTCAAGCTGCAATCCCTTTTCATCAGCCCGCAATGAAGCAACCCCCTCAAGGCGCCGGATCATGTTCGGCAGGCTGAAAGGCACATTTTCGAGCGTCAATTTACCCGCTTCGATCTTGGCCACATCGAGCACATCGTTGACCAGATCAAGCAAGTGGCTGCCGGAAACCCTGATTTTTTCGAGGTAATCACGCTGTTTCGCGGTCAACCCGGTTTTCAATGCCAAATGAGCCATACCCACCACAGCATTGATCGGGGTACGAATTTCATGGCTCATGTTGGCCAGAAAATCGCCTTTCGCCCGGTTGGCCCGCTCGGCCTGCTGGCGAGCCAGCGCCAGATGCGCCGTCAAATCATTGATATCCCCGACCAGACGACCTATCTCGGTTGTTTCGTGGCCTTCGGGCACGCTCAGGACGCCGCCATCTTCCTCCTTGCTCATCTGGTGCAGACGATCCGACATGTGCTTCATCGGAAAGACTATCCAGCGCAATGCGGCATAAATGGCCGCCACCGTAATGGCAATCAGCTGGAGCAGCAGGACGGAACCGGTATACAGCAACTCCTCATTGTTCAGGCGTTTCAGCTCGCTGAGATTCGGCTCGATCAACATCTCGCCAACGGCTAGTTCCGGGTCGAATGGCGAGAATATTTTCCGGCTGATGCCTGTTTTGCGCACTTTGTCGGCATCGAGCAGCGCCGGACCACGGGAAAGGTTGGTCAGCTCGCCGGAAGTAGACAGGATGACCACGCCCTGGACAATCGTGTTCTTCAGCAAGCCCTGGGCAATATCCTTGGCCAGTCCGTGATCTTCAACGAAACAGGCGGCGCTGGTTGTGCTGGCAACCGTGTCGATCAGCCCCTGCAGACGCTGGGCCACTTCTCCACGCGTCCGTTCAAAAGCCAGGTAGCCAACCAGAGCCATCAGCAGCACGCCGGCAAGAAGGGCAAAGCCGATCACGGCCTTGGCGGCCTGGAAAGCAATGCCTCGTTTGACTGGAGCGATCATCTAGCCTCTCGTGCCTTGTCTCTCTGCCACGGTAAAAGAATCAAACGCAGCGTTGACCGTGACATTCATAGTTCATTTGTCATTCTGGCACGTTTTCCGATTCGTGCCTGTCATTTATCAAAGGCATCTCCGGGGCAGCTTTTGCTGCCTGAACAGCGCGCCAACAAACCTCCCTACTGTCACAAAAACTTTACCGGGCAGCACTTTGCTGCATTGCAGCAAAGTGGTAGTCTCTCACCTTATAAAAACCCGTATCAAGCGAGTAACAGCATGAGTGAAATTGACCTCAAACGATTTTTTCTTGAACAAGTTCGCCTGTTCGAAAACTTCCCGGCCGACAAGGTCGAGGAAATCGTCATCAAGTCCCGCCTGGCGACTTACGAAGGCAACGAAGCGATCCTCGAAACCGGTGATGAAGGGCGTTTCATCGGCGTCATGATCAGCGGCCATGCCGAAATCTCGATGACCGACAATACCGGCACACGCGCCGTCATCAGCCAGCTTGAAACCGGCGATGTTTTCGGCGTGATGTCGCTGCTCACCGGCGACCGCATCGTTGCCGACGTGATCGCCGGCAACCGCTGCTTCGTGCTGATGATTCCGCAGGAAGTTTTCAACGCCTACATCCTGACCAACCCCAAGGCCGTCGGCTACCTCTCGCGCCTGCTGGCCGACCGGACGCGTGCCATGTCGGTTGATCTGGTCACCGCCCAGGCCCGTGCCGTCACCAAGTCAGCCGACCCCTACTCGCTGTCGCTGAACACGAATACGCCGGGCAAGGTTGTCGTGCTCAACGTCGGCATCAGCCAGATTCACTTCGGCATTTACGATACGCACGAAAGCGGCGCCGATGTGCACGGCATCATCGATAACGCCGACAAGCAGATGGCCCATGTGACGGTCATGGTCGGCACGCAGGTCAAGACGGCCGAGCACACGCCGTTCAAACTGTCCGACCTGTTCAAGGTGATGCAGGAAACCACCGCCCTGCTCGGCAGCGCCTTCACCTTCCACCCGGAAGACGTGACGGCCATTGGCCACCGCGTCGTCCATGGCGGCAACAGGTTCTCCAGCTCGGTCGTCGTGACACCAGCGGTAATCAGCGACATCGAGGAGCTGGCGATTTTCGCTCCACTGCACAACCCGGTGAACGTGGCCGGCATCCGCGTTGCGCTCAAGCAATTCCCGACCATTCCGCACGTCGCCGTATTCGACACGGCTTTCCACCAGACGCTGCCGCCGTACGCCTACCTTTACGGTCTACCGTACGATTTGTACAAAAAAGACGGCATCCGTCGCTACGGTTTCCACGGCACCTCGCACCGCTACGTTTCGCTCAAGGCGGCCGAAGTCGTCAAGCGTCCGCTCGGCGAACTGGAAATCGTCTCCTGCCACCTCGGCATCGGTGCCTCGCTGTGTGCCATCGACCACGGCCGTTCGGTCGATACCACGATGGGCATGACCCCGACCGATGGCCTGATCATGCCGAGCCGTTGCGGCAGCATCGATCCGGCGGTGATGATTCACCTGATGGAACATCACAAGATTCCGGCCGATCAGCTGTCCAGCATGATCAACACCGAAAGCGGCCTGAAGGGCATTTCCGGCATTTCGAGCGACATCCACGAAATCGAGGCTGCGGCGCATGAAGGCCACCACCGCGCCCTCCTCGCCCACAAAGCCTTCTGCTACCAGGTACGCAAGAATATCGGCGGCTATGTCGCTGCCATGGGCGGTATCGACGTCCTCGCCTTTACCGGTGACATCGGCGAAAGCAGTGCCACCGTGCGCAGCCTGGCTTGCCAGGGCCTGAGCTACATGGGCATCAAGCTCGACGAGGAAAAGAACCGCAATCTCGGCAAAATCAACGGCCATGCCGTCATTTCAGCCGACGATTCTCCGGTCACCATCCTTGTCGTGGCCAATGACGACGAGCGTCTGGTCGCTTGGGAAACCTTGCGCGCCATCGAACGCAACCAGTTGCTGCTCGAAGCCAAGGCCGAACACGACCTACCGATTCCGGTCGAGATTTCCGCTCACCACGTCCATCTGTCGCAAGCCGATGTCGAAAAGCTGTTCGGCCCGGGCCACCAACTGACCCCCAAGCACGAGTTGTCGCAGCCAGGTCAGTACGCCTGCGCCGAGCAGGTTCATCTGGTTGGCCCGAAGGGGCGTATCGCCAATGTCCGCGTGCTTGGTCCGACCCGCAAGGAAACCCAGGTCGAAATTGCCATGACCGAGCAGTTCAAGGTCGGCATCCAGCCGCCGATCCGTCAGTCCGGCGACCTGGTCAACACGCCGGGAATCACGCTGGAAGGCCCCTACGGCAGCAGCACGATCGAACGTGGCGTCATTTGTGCCCAGCGCCACATCCATATGTCGCCGGAAGATGCCATGCGCTTCCGCGTGCGTGACAACTACGTCGTCCGCGTTCGTGTCGAAGGCGAGCGCGAGCTGATCTTCGGCGACGTCGTGGTCCGTGTAAACCCGGCTTTCCGCCTGGCGATGCACATCGATACCGACGAAGGCAATGCCGCCAACATCCGTACCGGCATGCTCGGCTACATCGAGGAAATCCAGAGTCGTCACTGATCGACCTGAAGATTCCTGAAGCAAAAATCAAATGACCGGCCAAGGCCGGTCATTTTTTTTGGCGCACCGGATTGCATTCAGGCTATGCCAAAAGCAGTAGAATCCACCTGTGCAGCTAAATCAGAAAAACATGAAACAGGGTGGAACAGCGTGAGCAGTAGCGGACGAACCCCCGCGCGGAACCTTCGCCGGCTTTTACTGGCCGGTCTGCTATGTTCCAACGCCCTGGTCATTTTCCTGTCGGCCTACTCGATCCAGCAAAGCCGGGAGCAGTACGAACAACGTGCCGAGGCACTGACGCAGACAGTTGCCAGCGCCCTGGAACAAAGCCTTTCGAACAGTATCGACAAGATTGACCTGGCCTTGCGCACGGTCGCCGATGAACTGGAACGGCAACTGACGACCGGGCGTCTCGATGAGGCGGCGATGAATGCCTTCATGGCCCGGCAAAAACAGCGTCTGCCAGAGCTGGAAGCTTTTCGCGTCGCAGATGCCCAGGGCTTCGTGATCCTCGGCGATGGTGTCGACAAAAATGCACGTATCAGCTGGGTTGACCGCGACTATTTCATGCATCACCGGGAACACACGGACCGTCAGCTATTCATTTCCAAGCCGGTCTTTGGCCGCGTGGCAAAAAAATACATCGTCGGTTTCGCCCAACGCTACAACTACCCTGATGGCCGCTTTGCCGGTGTCATCTCGGCGCCGATTGCGATTGATCATTTCGACAGGATCCTCTCGCATTACGACGTCGGTCCGCACGGCACGATCATTGTCCGCGACGCCAACCTTGGCCTGATCAGCCGCAAGCCGGCCATTCCCGATCACCCTGCGGGAAAAATCGGCAATACAACCATTTCTGCTGATGCACGGGCTCTTTTCGAGTCTGGAGTCAGCACGGCAACCTTCCACACCACCGCCAGCGGTGACGGGTTTCAACGGACCATTTCGTTCAGTCGACTGAGCAATGCACCGATCATCGCCATCGTCGGCGCTGCCAGCGAGGACTACCTTGGCAACTGGTACGCCGAGGCATACAAGACAGCCACGCTGGCCGCCGGTTTCCTGCTGCTCTCACTGACTCTGGGGGCTGCCCTGCTGCGCCTGCTTGGCCAGGCGGAAAAACGCCAGCAGGCGCTGGCCGAACGAGAAGACCAGCTCAAGACAGTGATCGAAGCCGTGCCCGATGCCATCCAGTTCAAGGATGGCGAAGGACGTTGGCTGGTTGCCAACAGCGTTTGTCTGAAACTGTTCGGTCTGCAGGATAGCGCCTGGCTCGGCCTGACCGACCGCGAAATCGGCCAGCGCCAGCCGCATCTGGCCGCCACCCTGACGGCCTGCGAAGTGAGCGATGCCACTGCCTGGGCTAACGGTGGAGTGACACGCCACGAAGACATCATGCACGACGAACTGACTGGTTTGCTGCATTTCGAGGTCATCAAGGTGCCGCTTTTTGATGAAAATGGGAAGCGCCGGGCAATAATCGCGGTGAGCCGCGACATTTCCGAACGCAAGCGCAACGAGGTGGAACTCGAAAACCATCGTCGCCATCTGGAAGAGCTCGTTCTTGAGCGAACAGCGGCCTTGATGGAAACCGAAGCCCGGACTACCCACATCCTCAATTCAAGTGCCGATGGGCTTTACGGCATCGACCGCAAGGGTTCGATCACCTTCATCAACCAGGCAGCCTGCAATTTGCTGGGCTATCGGGCCGAGGATGCGATCGGGCGCGATGCCCACTCCCTGTTCCATCACAGTCGCCCGGACGGCACGCCCTATCCGCCGCATGAGTGCCCAGGCCGGAATACGCTGACCCTGGGTCAGAGTGTCCGGGTCGATGATGAAGTTTACTGGCACGCCGACGGCCACCCCATCCCGGTAATGTACGCAACGCACCCGATCCTGCTGGATCATGAAATCACCGGCTCGGTCACCAGCATGGTCGATATCAGCCAGCAACGCGCCACCGCCGAGGCACGCGAACGCGCCCTGCTGGCCGCCGAAAACCTGGCACGGGCAAAGAGTGATTTCCTGGCCAACATGAGTCACGAAATCCGCACCCCGCTGAACGGTGTGCTCGGTTTTGCCGAAATCGGCCAGCGCCACAGCCACAACCCCGAACGTTCGGCCGATGCGTTCAGCAAGATACTGGCCTCCGGCAAACGCTTGCTCGGTGTGATCAACGACATTCTGGATTTCTCCAAGATCGAAGCCGGCAAACTGCGCATCGAACAAACCACCGTCGTCATCAGCGAAGTCATCGAACACGCGGTTGAACTGGTGCGCGACCGGGCCCAAGCCAAGCAGATCAAGCTCGATGTCGAACTGGCCGACAATCTGCCAGCCACCTGCCTCGGCGACTCATTGCGTACCGGACAAGTCCTGCTCAACCTGCTCTCGAATGCCGTCAAATTCACCGAAACCGGCAATGTCACCTTGCATGCCCGGCGTGAGGCCGAGCAACTCCTGTTCACCATTACCGATACCGGCATCGGGATGGATGACGCTCAGCTGGGACAGCTTTTCGATCCCTTCCAGCAAGCCGATGCATCAGCCAGCCGACGTTTTGGTGGAACAGGTCTCGGCCTGGCCATCTGCAAACGCATCCTGGAATTGATGGGCGGCGAAATAGCGGTCGAAAGCCAGTTGGGGCGAGGAACGACCGTTCGGGTCAGCCTGCCGTTCCTGCCTGCCGGCCTGATCGCACCGAGCGCGCCAGCAACATCGGCCAGCCAGCACCCGGCCACCAAGCCGCTCGCCGGCCTCCGCATCCTGCTGGCAGAAGACGATGTGATCAACCAGAAAGTGCTGATGGCCAACCTGATCGACAATGGCGCGCACGTCACCCTGGCAAATAACGGCAAAGAAGCCGTCGACCGCGTCATTGCCACCGGACGCAGCGCTTTCGACATTGTCCTGATGGACATTCAGATGCCGGAAATGGATGGCTACGAAGCGGCCCGACGCATACAGGAACTGGCTCCGGAGTTGCCGATCATCGCCCAGACGGCTCACGCCATGAGCGATGAACGTGAAAAATGCTTTGCGGCCGGCATGGTCAACCACATTGCCAAGCCGATCAAGCTGGATGAACTGCTCCGCCTGATCGTCCAGCACATCCAGACCGACTGACCCCTGGCCAGCCCGATGCGCCCGAGATCCGCCCCGAATTACCTGGCCGGCTATCCGCCGGCACTTGCCGAATCGATCATTGAATTGATCGAAACAAACCGGCTGGCCGCCATCTTGCGCTCAAAATACCCGGCAGCGCACGGCGCACGAACCGACAAGGCGCTGTACGACTACGTCCTGGCCTTGAAAAACGAATTTCTGAAAAATGCGCCGCAACTCAGCAAGGTCGCTTACGACAGCACGCTGAAAGTCATCCAGCAAGCGCTGGGCACACACACCACCATCGCCCGGATCCAAGGCGGCAAGCTCAAGGCCAAACGCGAGATTCGCATCGCCAGCATTTTTCGCGAGATGCCCGAGGCATTCCTGCGCATGATCGTCGTACATGAACTGGCGCACCTCAAGGAACGTGAGCACGACAAGGCTTTTTACCAGCTATGCCGGCACATGGAAGCCGACTACCACCAGCTTGAGCTGGAACTGCGGGCTTACCTGGCCTACCTTGCCGCCGGCGGCAAAGCCCTGTGGTCGCCTGCTGCGGTCGACGTGCCGTAAACGGTCAATCCTTGCGGCGACGGGCCGGCATCGGTTTGCGCTGGCGCTGGCCGGGACGGCTCTTCGAGGTATCGACCGACTTGGGTTTGGGCACCAGCAGGTTCTTGGCCGTACTCGCCGCCGCAGCCTTTTGCACGACCAGTGCAGCGGCAACCTCTTCGGGGGCGACGATAACCGGCGGCTGATCGGCCGGCATCGCGTAGACCGAAAGCTCATCCTTGATGAGGAACAGGCGCTCGGCCGCCTCGGCCTTGCGTGGCAAACCGGCGATGATTTTTTCAGCCGCTTCGCTCAGCCGGTAAGCACCATCAACCGCCTGAATCAGGCCATGGCGCGACAGGCGTTCGAAGGCCTCGATCAGTTTGGTATCGGCCGGCACGGCCTCCTGGATCAGATCGACCGCAGCCATGATGTCGACCAGACCGGCCGGTCGCCGTTTGGCAGACAGACCCAGCGCAAGGAGAAGCAGAGCATCGACATCGTGAACCGGGTGCATGGATAACCTTTGAATAAGCAGAATTGCGCCGCGCGACCGATTGTCGGCAGCGGATCAGGGCCGGAGTGTACCTGTTTGCCAGCCGATCAGGAGAACTTGTTCCGATGCGCTTCGACAGCCTTGAGGCGGGCCGCCTTGAGACGCTCCAGAACCGGCCCGGACAGGTCGTCGCCCGGATCGGGAACCTGATTCAGGGCATGCGCTTCCAGTGCTTTCAGCCGGGCAATCAGCAAACGCAGGCGGACGTAAGGCGAGAGCGCCGGTGCATCGTCGGCTTCGTCGGCATCCGAAATCAGTTTGGGGCGACTGTAGGAGCGGTGGAAATCGAGTTCATCCGGACCGCCCTGGAAATCATCATTCGGATTGTAGGAGTGGCCGGGCAAGCCGGGCTCGCCACTCTTGCTGTCGGCCACCAGAATCTGGGCCTGACGCCGTTCGGTCCGGCTCAGCATCATCACCGGCAAAGATTTTTTCTTGACCAGACGTTGTTTCCTGACCGCGGCCGAGCTATCCGGCTGGATCACCTCGATGACCGGCATCGGCGCCGGAATGGCTGAAATGGTCACGCCGGGGGCAGCCTCGGGCAGCGCGGCAACCGACGAGATTTCGTCGACGGCAACGTCGAGGGCATGAATTTCCAGCGGAGAGAAAGCGGCAAATACCGCGACCCATATCCAGCGCATGATGATCAAACGAACGGCAATCAATTCAGGAACAGGGAGACATTATATTGCACCGCACAAAATACTGATCGATTTACCGCCCTTGAGCCGGCGAAAATAAATGTTAAGAAAGCCTTAATCGTGCCTCGCTAGACTCGGCGGCATCTCCCAACCGAGTCGTTTCATGCCTGCTTTCCGAATGCTTCTACCGCTGCTTCTCAGCCTGTTGTCGCCTGCCTCAGGGGCAAGCGAAGGGATGACGCTGAATGTGCTGCAAATAAAATCGCTCGGCCTGGAAAGCGTGCTGGCCGGCCAGGATGCAGGCACCGGCGGCGGCACGTTGCCGGCACGCGTCATGGTGCCGAACAGTCAGATGCGGGTAATCACGGCGCCGGTTGGCGGCATGATCGAAATGCTCGCCGTGGCACCGGGAGAAACGGTGCGGCGCGGCCAGGTCGTCGCTCACCTGGCCAGCCCGCAGGCACTCGAACTGCAGCGCGATGCCTTGCAGTCAGGCAGTCAGTCGGCGCTGCTGCAACAAAATCTCAAACGGGACGAACAGCTGTTTGCCGAAGGCCTGATCGCCGAATCGCGCCTGCAAGCGACCCGCAGCGCAGCCAGCCAGGCCGCAGCCCAGGCCAGCGAACGACGCCAGGGGCTGGCGCTGGCCGGGGTGGCGCCGGGCAAATTGGGCGGTCCGCTGGCGTTGACCGCAGCAATCGATGGCGTCGTGCTGGAACAAGGCGTCCAGTTGGGGCAGCGCGTCGACAACGCGGCCTTGATCTACCGCATCGCTCGCCTGTCGCCTCTCTGGCTCGAAATACAGGCACCGCTGGCGCTGGCCGAAACGCTCAGGCCAGGAACGCCGGTCAAGCTTGGCGGCAGCACACTGCAAGGCAAGCTGGTGGCGATTGGCCGGGCGGTTGATCCGGCCAGCCAGACCGTCCTGCTGCGGGCTGAAGTCAGCCAGGGAGCCGACAGTCTGCGCCCCGGCCAGATGCTTGAAGTGGTCGTTGCCACACCGACCGGCAGCTTGCAGCGCCTGCCCGCTTCGGCTTTGGTTCGCCATCAGGGCAAGACGCTGGTTTTCATCCAGAGCGCGACGAATGAAAAAGGCAGCACCTTTACGCCACGTCCGGTACGCGTCGTCAGCCAGGGGGGCGGTAGCTTTGTTGCCGAGGGGGTAGCCGCCGGCGAACGCATCGTCAGCCAGGGCGTTTCCGGCCTGAAAGCGATGTTGACCGGGGTAGGCGCCGAATAATGCTCGCCGCACTGATCCGTTTCTCGCTGACCCAGCGCCTGCTGCTGCTCGTACTGACAGCCATTCTTGCCGCCGCCGGTATCCAGGCTTTTGCCGATTTGCCGATCGATGCTTTCCCGGATGTCTCGACCACCCAGGTCAAGATCATTCTGAAAGCACCGGGCATGACGCCGGAAGAAGTCGAAACGCGCATTGCCGTACCGGTTGAACAGGAATTGCTCGGCATTCCGCAGCAGCGTTTGCTGCGGTCGACATCGAAATATGCGCTGACCGACATCACCCTCGATTTTGCGGATGGCACCGATATTTACTGGGCTCGCCAGCAGGTCGGCGAACGACTGGCTGCGGCAATCGGTAATCTGCCGCCCGGTGTCAGCGGCGGCATGGCGCCGATCACCACGCCGCTCGGCGAAATGTTCATGTTCACCATCGAAGGCGATTTACCGCTGGCCGAACGGCGCGCCCTGCTCGACTGGGTGATCCGCCCGCAACTGCGCACCGTACCCGGCGTGGCTGACGTCAATAGCCTGGGCGGCGAAGTCCGCACTTTCGAAGTTGCCCCGAATCCGCAATTGCTTGCCGCACGCGACATCGGCCTCAAGGATCTTCAGGCCGTACTGGAAGCGAACAATCGCAATGATGGTGCGGGCCGCCTGAATGATGGCGAAGAAGCCTTGCTGGTTCGGGCCGAAGGAGCCATCCGCCAGCTCAATGACGTGCGGGCGATTGTTGTCCAGGCCAAAAACGGCCACGTCGTCCGGGTCGGCGATGTCGCCGAGGTTCGCCTTGGCGCCCTGACCCGCTACGGCGCCGTGACGCACAATGGCCAGGGCGAGACGGTGCAAGGGCTGGTTCTCGGTTTGCGCGGCGCCAATGCCCGTGCCGTTGTCGCCGGCGTCAAGCAGCGTCTGGCCGAAATCGCGCCCAGCCTGCCGCAGGGCGTCAGCATCGATGTGTTTTATGACCGCAGCAACCTGGTCGACCGCGCTGTCGGCACGGTATCGAAAGCCCTGCTCGAAGCGATTGTGCTGGTCGTCGTGCTGCTCCTCGCCTTTCTCGGCAACCTGCGGGCAGCCTTGGTCGTTGCACTGATGTTGCCACTTTCGGCCCTGGCCACCTTCATCCTGATGCGCCTTTCCGGCCTCTCGGCCAACCTGATGAGCCTTGGCGGACTGGCCATCGCCATCGGCATGCTGGTCGATGCAGCCGTCGTCGTCGTCGAAAATGTCGAAAGCCAGCTGGCCGACGCCCCGGACAATCTGCCAACACTGCACCTGATCTACCGGGCCGCCCGTGAAGTGGCCGCGCCGGTCACTTCGGGCATCGTCATCATCATCATCGTTTTCCTGCCACTGCTCACGCTGCAAGGCCTGGAAGGCAAGATGTTCGGCCCGGTTGCGCTGACCATCGTCTTTGCGTTATCCGCCTCGCTGCTGCTTTCGCTGACGGTGGTGCCGGTGCTCGCCTCCTACTTGATCAAACGCGGCGTGCATCACGAACCCTGGCTGGTCGGCAAGCTGGACGCCATTTACGACCGAGTGCTGGCCAGTGCGCTGCTGCACAGCCGGCGCTTCATTCTGGCGGCGCTCCTCGCACTGGCCGGTGCAGCAGGCGCTTTCCTGCTGCTCGGCAAGAGTTTCATGCCGACGATGGATGAAGGCGACATCATCATGCAGCTGGAAAAACTGCCATCAATCGGCCTGGAGCAAACGCTCAACATCGACAGCCGCGTCCAGCAGGCAATTCTCGCCCAGGTGCCGGAAGTCAAAGCCATCGTGGCCCGCGCCGGCTCAGACGAACTCGGCCTCGACCCAATGGGCCTCAACCAGACCGACACCTTCATGGTGCTCAAGCCACGCGAAACCTGGCGCAACCCCGATCCGGCCTGGCTGGCCGATCAGTTGCGGGCGGTGATGGCCGATTTTCCCGGCATCGGCTTTTCGTTTACCCAACCGATCGACATGCGCGTCGCCGAAATGCTGACCGGCGTTCGCGGCGACCTGGCGATCAAGATCTACGGCCCCGACCTGGCGACACTCAATCGTCTGGCCGGCGAAGTCGAGGCGAGCGTCAAGAAAGTCAGCGGCGCCGAAGATACCTTCACGCTGCGCAATGACGGCGTGCAGTACATGAATCTTGCGGTCGACCGGCTGGCAGCCGGCCGTTTCGGGCTCAATGTCGATGCGATCCAGAATGACCTGAAAGCCCTGCTCGAAGGCCGCACCGTCGGCACGGTGATCGAACAGGGACGACGGATCCCGGTCGTGTTGCGCGGCCCGGCCGACTTACGCAACTCGCCGGCCGATTTCGCGGCGCTCCGCCTCAGCCTGCCGGACGGCGGCAGCGTGCCCCTGCCGGCGATCACCAAACTTGAGCGAATCGACGGTCCGGTCAAGGTCGACCGCGAAAATGCCCAGCGCTATGTGGTCGTCCAATCCAATGTCCGGGGACGCGACCTGGTCGGCTTTGTCGATGCCGCCAGGCAGGCGGTGGCCGGCGAGGTCAAGCTGCCACCCGGCTACCGGCTGGCCTGGGGAGGCCAGTTCGAAAACCAGCAACGGGCCGCGGCCCGGCTGGCCGTGGTCGTCCCCGTCGCCTTGCTGCTGATTTTCTTCCTGCTCTTCTCGACCTTCGGATCGGTTCGCCAGGCCTTGCTCGTCCTGTCCAATGTGCCTTTCGCGATGATTGGCGGCATCTTCGGCCTGCTCATTTCCGGCGAATACCTGTCCGTACCGGCCTCGGTCGGCTTCATCGCCCTGCTCGGCATCGCCGTGCTCAACGGCGTCGTCATGGTGACCTACTTCAACCAGTTGCTGGCCCGTGGCATGGCGATAGGCGAGGTCGTCGTCGAAGGCGCCAAGCGTCGCCTGCGACCGGTCATGATGACGGCCAGCATCGCCGCCTTCGGCCTGGTGCCGATGCTCTTCGCCAGCGGCCCCGGCTCGGAAGTCCAGCGACCGCTGGCCATTGTCGTCATTGGCGGGCTGCTCACCTCGACAGCACTGACACTCGTGCTGCTGCCGATTCTTTTCCGCCGCTTCGGTCTCAAGCCGCCGATCGCTTTCCTGGACCCCAAGCATGCCTGATTTCCTGCTCTCACTGACCACCCCGGACGATGTCGCCCAGCACGTCGAAGACTTGCTGCTCAGCCGGCCCGACCTGGTACGCGGTTTTACTTCGGGCCGGGTCAATGGACACGGGGCGGCCATTCAGCTGGTTGAAGCGGCCGAACTGGTCAGTGGCCATTCACCGCGCATACAAATCCAGACGGTCGGCCCGGAATCGGACATGCACGCAGTGCTGGCGCTGATCAAGCAGGCTTTGCCGCAGGCCAATGTGTTTTACTGGCTGCTCCCGGTCGTGGCCATGGGGCGTTTATGAAATATCTGTTTCCTGTCCTGATGGCACTTTCCGGCACTACGCTGGCTGCCGAAATGCTACCCAACCTGCCGCCAACCACAGCCGTCATCCAGGTATTGCGTGCGCAGCCCCTGGTGCAAGCGGCAGATAGCCAGATTCAAGTCGAAACGGCCAACCGCAAGCGTCTGGAAGCCGGCAATCACGAATGGTCGCTGCGTCTTGGCGGGCAACAACGCAAGGCCACCCCCAACGGCAGCCCGAACGAACGCTTCACCGAATGGAATGCCGCTCTGGAAAGTCCCTTGCGCCTGCCCGGCAAGGCGGCACTGGATGCCGAAATCGGCAATCTCGGTGTCAGCCTGGCCGAAACAGCGCATGGCGACACGCTGCATGAAAGCAGTCGGAATCTGCTCAAAGCATGGTTTGTCTGGCTACGCGAAACGGCAAGTGCGACCCAGTGGCGCGAGCAATCCGCCTTGCTCGACCAGCAAGGCAAGGCGCTCAAGCGCCGCTTGCAACTGGGCGATACCAGCCGGCTTGAACAAATCCAGGCCGAGGCCGCGCAAGCACAGGCACAAGCCCAACTGGCCCAGGCCCGCACCCGCCAGCGCAATGCCCATGAAGACCTGCGCCGCCGCTTTCCCGGTCTACCGCTCCAGGAGCAGGAAATCATCACCGCGCCGGAAGCGATCGACGGTACGGCCGAGACGTGGATCAATGCCATTCTGGAGCACAACCACGAACTCGCACTGGCGCGTGGTGAAGCCCAGCGCGCCCAGAGCCTGGCCGGACGCAGCAGCCGCGAACGGGTGCCCGACCCGACCGTGGGCGTGCAGTTTTCACGCGAGCGCAGTGGTGAGGAAAACGTCATGGGCGCCTACATTTCAATTCCCTTGCCCGGCTCTGCCCGCCTGGCCGCAAGCGATGCGAGCCGGGCCCAGGTCGCCGTGGCCAGCAGTCGCGAAGCGGCCGTCAGGCAACGCATCGAAGCCGAAGCAGTCCAGCTTCATGCAACGGCTGTCGCAGCCATCGACAGCTGGCAAGCAAGCCGGATTGCGGCCGAGCAGCTGACCCGTGCCGCCGAGATGACGGCGCGCAGTTATCAGCTTGGCGAAGGAAGCCTGAGCGAGTTGCTGGCCAGTCGCCGGCTGGCCAACGAGGCCGTACTGGCCGCTCGCCTGATGCAGCTCGAGGCGCTCGAACTGCGCTACCGTTTAATGCTCGATGCCCACCGGCTCTGGGATTTCGACTAGGCTGAAGCGACCAGCCCCATGTCTTTCAGGACTTCGTGGGCCGAACGGAAGGCGTCGATCGCCAAGGGCATGCCGCAGTAGATGGCGGCATGCAGCAATACTTCCTGAATTTCTTCCGGCGTTGCGCCATTATTGACGGCACCGCGCACATGGCCCTTGATTTCAGTCGCCCGGCCCAGCGCCGTCAGCATTGAGAGCGTCAGCAGGCTGCGGGTTTTCAGATCGAGTCCGTCGCGGCACCAGGTCGTTCCCCAGGCGTTGCGCGTCACGAACTCCTGCAACGGTGCCGTAAAGGCATCGACATTGGCAAAAGCCTTGTCGACAAAGGCCTCGCCCATGACCTGCTTGCGTCGCTGCAAACCCCGCTCGAACTGCTCGTCCCGACTCATCGTTTTCCTCCGGAAGTCATCGATTTCCGGCCTGATTGCCGGTCGACCGCGATTTGAACATGGATTGAGCCGCACGAAAACCGCTCATCACCCAATCAATATTCATCCGAAATATTCCGTCCCACAGCGCAGGGCGGTGGGATATTCTTTACCCTGCACGGCCACGATCAAAATAAAAACGGAGACAAGCATGACGCTGGGAATGATTTCGCCAACCGGAACAACACCTGCCCCACAGGAAAACCACCTGAACTTCGCGATTACCCTGATGGAACACTTGGTCGTCCCCACCTTCGTTCTTGATGCCGATTGCCGCGTGGTCATCTGGAACCGTGCCTGCGAACGCCTGACCGGCCTGCCGGCCAGCCAGGTGATCGGCACGCGGGAACACTGGCGCGCCTTCTACGACAGCCCGCGGCCCTGTCTGGCCGATCTGGTGGCCAGCGCCGATTACACCCGGATCGAACATCTCTACAGCCTGCACGACGATCCGTCACAACCGTCTTTCGGCGTCCATGCCGAAAACTGGTGCATCATGCCGCAACTCGGCCAGCGCCTTTACCTCGCCGTCGATGCCGGCCCCGTTTACGACGAGAGCGGACGCCTGATCGCCGTTGTCGAAACCTTGCGCGACATTACCGAAAAACATCTCGCCCAGAACAAGATTGCCGAACAGGCCGGCATCCTCAAGGCGCACTACGACGAGCACCAGCGCGAGGCCGACCTGGCGCGCCGCATCCTCGCCCATCAGATCAGGACCGACCTGATGGCGGAAACCGGCATCAGGCACTCGGTCACGCCGGCCACACAGTTTTCCGGTGACATGATTCTTGCCGCCCGCTCACCACGCGGCAAGCTCTACGCCACCTTGGCCGATGCCACCGGGCATGGCCTGGCCGCGGCGGTCAGCGTGCTGCCGATGGTGCAGGAGTTCTATCGCCTGGTTGAACTCGACCACCCGCTGATCAGCATGGTCGAATCGATCAACTTCATGCTAGTCAATTCGCTGCCACTCGGTCGCTTCGTGGCCGCCAGTTTCATCTGTATCGATGAAACGACACAAGGCGGTGAAATCTGGGTCGGCGGCATGCCGGATGCGCTGCTTCTCGATGTCTCCGGCGAGGTGCTCCAACGGTTCACGTCGAAAAACCTGCCACTCGGCGTCAGCGCCGCCAGCGAAACGCTGAGCCTTCCGGAAACCTTCGACTGCGCCAGCATCGCACACCTGGTCCTGGTATCGGATGGCGTGATCGAGGCAAGCAGTCCGGGCGGGACGCTGTTCAATGAAATCAGCCTGCTTTCAGCCCTCGCCCAGGCACCGTCGTCCGATGCGATGATTGCCTCGATCCACCAGGCGCTGGCCGCCCATTTGCACGGCGGTGCCGCCCACGACGACATGTCGGTCCTGATCATCGATTGCCCGTCCCACCAGCGAGTGCCGCACTGAAGAAGCAAAGCGCGAAAAACGGCCGGCGCGCAGCGTCGACCGCGTTAATCCTGCCTTAAGCTCGCCTAATCCAGCGTTAAGACTGGCCGCCTAGACTCCATTCAAGACAAATTGAAAGGAGTCTTCCAATGCGAACCCACATCGCCCTTTGCCTGCTTGCCGTCAGCAGCATCACGCTGGCAGAAACCCCGCCACAGATTCGCCAGGCCTATACGGCTGAAGCGATGGCTACCGACAAGAATTTCTCGGCTTCGGCCAAACGCGGTGAAACCCTGTTCCGCCAGCGTTTCGCGATCAATGACAAGATGCCGGCGTGCACGACTTGCCACACCGACAACCCGGCCGCCACCGGCAAACATGCGATCACCGGCAAGGACATCAAACCCCTGGCTGCACAAGCCAATACGGAACGCTTCAGCGACCCGGCCAAGGTTGAAAAATGGTTTGGCCGCAACTGTCGGGAAGTGGTCGGACGGCTCTGCACGCCGGCCGAAAAAGCCGATGTCGTGGCTTACCTCAGCGAGGTACGTTGAAATGAAAAGCCGACTTTCCACTCTCCTCCTGATCGTCGCCCTGCCGGCCATGGCCGACAGCCTGCCTTTGCCGAAGGACACGCCAGCCAGCTACCGTAGCGAATGCGGCAGTTGCCACCTGCCGTTTCATCCCGCCCTGCTCGCTGCAAGCGACTGGCAGCAGACGTTGAATCAGCTCGACCAGCATTTTGGCAGCGATGCCGCGGTCGACCGCAAGACTCGGCAGGAAATCAGCCCGTTCCTCGAACGCTACGCCGGCGACCCGGCGCGCCTGGGCTGGGCCGGCAATCCGCCGCGGCTCACCCAGACCAGCCGCTTTATCCGCAAGCACCGCGAAATCCCGGCCAAAACCTGGAACGATCCACGCATCAAGTCGGCCACCAATTGCGAAGCCTGTCACCGCAATGCCGCCAGCGGTCGATTCAGCGAACACGAAATCAGCATTCCGGGCCAGGGGAAGTAAGCCATGCCAAAGATCCTCGTCTGGGACTGGCCGGTTCGCATCGGCCACTGGTTGATGGCCACCGGTTTCGGCCTGGCCTGGCTGACGGCCGAAAGCGAAACCTTCCGGCTGGTCCATGTCATCTCGGGGGCGACCGTTTTCGCCATCGCCACCTTCCGCCTGATCTGGGGGGTGGTCGGTACGCGTTACGCCCGCTTCGGCGATTTCGTATTCGGCCCGCAGACTGTCCGGCGCTATCTGGCATCGCTGCGCCACGGCCAGCCGGAACACCGGACAGGCCACAACCCGGCCGGTGGCTGGGCCATCATCGCCCTGCTCGGCCTTGGCATCCTGACCAGCACAAGCGGCTGGGCGATCTACAACGATGTCGGCGGCCATCTGCTTGAAGAATTGCACGAAGGGCTGGCGGCAACCCTGCTGACGGTCGTCGTCATCCATCTGGCGGGCGTCATTTCTGGCAGCCTGCTACATGGTGAAAACCTGGTTCGGTCGATGATCACCGGCTGGAAAAACGGCCAGCCGGGTGAGGCGATTGCTTCAAGCCGCCCGCTCGCCGCCCTCCTGCTGCTGATCTGGATAGCACTGGCCGGCTGGCTCGTCATCAACTGATAGAATCGTTCCCCATGCGCATACTCCTCGTTGAAGACGACCTCCAATTGGGTGACGGTTTGACCGTCGGCCTGCGTCAATCCGGTTTTGCGGTCGACTGGGTGCGCGATGGCGAAATGGCCGATCTGGCCCTGAGCACGGAAACCTTCGATCTCCTCGTCCTCGATCTCGGCCTGCCCAAACTGTCCGGCATGGAAGTGCTCAAGCGCTTGCGCGGCCGCAGCCAGATGCTGCCGGTGCTGATCCTGACGGCGCGTGATGCAACCGGCGACAAAGTCCTCGGGCTCGATGCCGGAGCCGACGATTACCTGGTCAAGCCGATCGATCTCGATGAACTGGCCGCCCGCATCCGTGCCCTGACGCGACGCACCGCCGGCCGTGCCGCCCCCTTGCTGACGCACGGCGATCTGGCGCTCGACCCGGCGGCACATACCGTCACGCTGGCCGGCCAGATCGTCGAACTGTCGTCCCGCGAGTTCTCGCTGCTGCAGATGTTGCTCGAAAATACCGGCCGCGTACTCAGCCGCAGCCAGCTCGAACAGTCGGTCTACGGCTGGCACGACGAGCCGGAAAGCAACGCCCTCGAAGTGCATATTCACCATCTGCGCAAGAAGCTGGGCAGTCACCTGATCCGCACGCTGCGCGGCGTCGGCTACACCATCGCCAAGCCATGACCACGCTCTGGTTCTCACTGCGCCGCCGTTTGCTCGGCCTGTTGCTCGGCGGCGTTTCAGCCGCCTGGCTGGCCACCATGGTGTTCAGCTATGTCGATGCCCACCACGAAGTCGACGAGCTGTTCGACGCCCAACTTGCCCAGGCGGCGCAAGCCCTGCTCGCCCTGGCCAGCCATGAGGATGGCGAGGATATCCAGGATATCGGCGATGCGGCCCACAAATACCAGCGCCGCTTGCGTTTCCAGATCTGGCGCAGCGACGGCATCCTGCTGCTGCATTCGAATAATGCCCCGCAAGCACCGTTGACCGCAGCACCCGGCTTTTCGGAAACACACGACGATGACGGCCACTGGCGTCATTTCAGCCAGTGGAACAGCCAGCACAGCCTGCAGGTACAGGTCAGTGAAGATCACCACATCCGCGACGACCTGATCGGTCACATCACCTGGCGCCTGATTTTCCCCGCCCTTTTCGGTCTGCCGCTGATCGGCCTGTGGGTCTGGCTGGCCACCCGCCATGGCCTGGCGTCGCTGGACGACATTGCCAGCCAGATTGCCAGCCGGGAACCGCAGCAATTGCAGCCTTTGACCCCGGCCTCGGCGCCGGTCGAATTGAAGCCGATTCTTGTCGCGCTCAATGGCCTGTTCCAGCGTGTCGAAGCAACGCTCGACGCCGAACGGCGCTTCACCGCCGATGCCGCCCACGAATTGCGCACGCCGCTCGCCGCACTGCAGGCGCAACTGCAAGTCACCCAGCGCGCCCGCAACGATGTCGAACGCCAGCAATCCCTTGAGCAGTTGCAGGTTGGTCTGAGCCGCTCGGTTCACCTGATCGAGCAAATGCTCCAGCTGGCCCGGCTCGATCCCGAATCCGGTCTGCCCACGCCCCAAACCGTCGATCTCGCACCACTGGCCGAAGCCGTCTGCGCCGAGCTGGGGACGCAAATTCTGGATCGCGACCTCGATTTCGAACTGGACGCCTTGCCGGGCAGCCGGGTTACCGGCCAGCCGGAATGGTTGCGCGTCCTGATTCGCAACCTGGTCGACAACGCGATTCGCTACACCCCGGCCGGCGGACGCATTCGCGTCACCCTGCACCGCGACGGACAACAGATTCTGTTCGCCGTGACCGACAGCGGCCCGGGCATTCCGCTGGCCGAGCGCGAGGCCGTGCTGCGTCGCTTCCATCGGCTGAACCAGAGCGACCAGCCGGGCAGCGGACTCGGTCTGTCGATTGTCCTGCGCATTGCCGAACTGCATGCGGCGCCGCTTGCGCTGGATGATGCGCCGGAGGGCGGGCTGCGCGTCAGTCTGCGCTTTGCTGCGGTCAACGGCTGAAAATCTGTAAAAATGGCCGGGTATAGATTCCGGCCATCAAAATCATGTCAGAAACGCAAGCCAACAACCCGCTGCACGGCATCACCCTGGAAATGATCCTCAACCAGCTGGTTGCCCATTACGGCTGGGAGAAGCTCGGTCAGGAAATTGAAATCCGCTGCTTCAACCTTGATCCGAGCATTGCCTCCAGCCTGAAATTCCTCCGCCGCACGCCCTGGGCGCGCGAGCGGGTCGAGTCGCTCTACGTTCACATGCTGAACGTCAAGGCCCGCCAGAACTGAAGCTCAGGCCTCGGGCCTGCCGCCATCGGTATCGGTGATCGAATGGCCTTCCTCGTCGGCGGCCTGCAACAACCAGCACAGATCGCTGCCCTGCACGGGCATCGGAATCATCTGGTTCTTGCGCCAGCGAAAAACCGGCCCGAACGGAATGTAACGGGCCAGCACATCACCCTGCGGGCTGACGCCAAAAAACGGCCACGGTGAAGTTACCGCGTTTTTCAATTGTTCATTGGTCATGCTTGTCGCTCCCAGGCGCACTTCGCCTGTCTCTCAGTGTGCGCCGGATCAAGCCGGACAGGCAAGCCCGCCCGGCCCAGGTGCCACCCGGCTTAACGGGCGATTTCCAGCAACTCGACTTCGAAAATCAACGGCGCATCCGGCGGAATCGTTCCCGGAATGCCACGGCTGCCATAAGCCAGGTTGGATGGGCAAAGCAGCTTGGCCTTGCCGCCGATTTTCAACTTCTGCACACCCTCGGTCCAGCACGGGATAACCCGGTTCAGCGGAAAAGTGGCCGGCTGGCCGCGACGGTAGGAACTGTCAAATTCGGTGCCGTTTTCCAGTGTACCGCGGTAATGCACACGGACCGTGTCGGTCGCCTTGGGGCTGGCGCCCTCGCCTTCCTTGAGCAGGGTGATGACGATACCGGAGGCGGTCTTTTCCTCTTTCGGCGTCGCCTGAGCCGACAGCGAAACAGCGAGAAGCAGCGCAGCGGCGCCGGTGGTAAGCATTTTTTGCATGAACAGGCCTTTAGGCGATGGTAATCAGTGGGGCCGTACGGTAACGCGATTCGCCCTTTGAGCTCAAGCCATGCAAATCAAACATCCGGCGAAAAAGATTTTGATATTTATAGACAACCGGTCTAATATTTTCCAATGCCTTCATCTCCCCCACTTCCGCGCCGTCCGCGTGGCCGCCCCGCTCGCAACGGCATTGGTTTTGCCGATACCCGGACGCTGCTCATCCGGCGGGCGATCGAAATGCTCACCGAACGCGGCGTCAGCGCAACGGCCCTGGATGACATCCTGAAATCGGCCCAGGTTCCGAAAGGCTCGTTCTATCACTACTTCGCCAGCAAGGACGAGTTCGTCGCCGCCGCGCTGGATGCCTATGCCGACTACTTCGCCGACAAGCTCGACCGGCACTTTCTGGATGTCACCCGCTCTCCACTGGCCCGTCTCGCCGCCTTCGTCGACGACGCCTGCCACGGCGTGGCGCGACACGATTTTTGCCGCGGCTGCCTGGTCGGCAATCTCGGCCAGGAAGTCAGTACGCTGGACGACAAGCTGCGCCGGAGGCTGGAAGCGATTTTCAACGACTGGGAACAGCGCCTCGGCACCTGCCTGTCGGCCGCCGTGGATGCCGGAGAACTGGCCGCCGGCAGCGATTGTCCGGCACTGGCCCATGCCTTCTGGGTCGGCTGGGAGGGCGCCATCCTGCGCGCCCGATTGCTGCGGTCAACTGCTCCAATGCAGGCTTTTTTCAAACTGTTCCAGGCCGCGCTGCCCCGGCCCTGAAACCCCCTATTCACCTCAAGGAGAAACACCATGTTCAAAGGCATTCTGATCACCAAGGATGACGCCGGCTACCGCGCGGAAGTACAACAGATCGACGAAGCCGTCTTGCCGGATGGCGATGTCACCGTGCGTGTCGAATGGTCCACGCTGAATTACAAGGATGGCCTGGCGATTACCGGAAAATCGCCCGTCGTGCGCCGTTTCCCGATGATCCCGGGAATCGATTTCGCCGGGACGGTGACACAGAGCAGCCACCCGGACTGGCAAGCGGGCGACAAGGTCATCCTCAACGGCTGGGGCGTGGGCGAAACCCACTGCGGCGGACTGGCTGAGGTAGCACGCGTCAAGGGCGACTGGCTGGTCCCCTTGCCGAAAGCCTTCACGACGCGTCAAGCCATGGCGATCGGCACTGCCGGCTATACCGCGATGCTCTGTGTCCTGGCCCTGGAAAAGCACGGCATCAAGCCGGAGGACGGTGAAATTCTGGTCACCGGTGCGAACGGCGGCGTCGGCAGCGTGGCCATCGCCCTGCTCGCCCGGCTGGGCTATACGGTCGTTGCCTCAACCGGCCGGCCGGCCGAGGCGGAACACCTGAAAGCGCTCGGTGCCGAAACCCTCATCGAACGCAGCGAACTGGCCGCACCGGGCAAGCCGATTGGCAAGGAACGCTGGGCCGGGGTGGTCGATACAGTCGGCAGCCACACGCTGGCCAATGCCTGTGCCACGACGAAATACCGCGGTGCAGTCGCTGCCTGCGGACTGGCGGGCGGCATGGATTTTCCGGCCACCGTGGCTCCTTTCATCCTGCGCGGCGTAACGCTCTACGGTATTGATAGCGTCATGGCACCGCGTTCTGTTCGCCAGGAAGCCTGGGACCGACTGGCTCGCGACCTTGATATTGGCAAGCTCAACAGCGTCACACGTGAAATCGGGCTGGCTGAAGCCATCCAGGTCGGGGCCGAATTGCTCGACGGCAAGGTACGCGGCCGTGTCGTGGTCAACCTCGCCCAATAGGCAATTTTGAAAACCGGTCCGGGAGTGGGCCGGTTTTTCAGTTTCAAGCAGGTGAGCGCGGAAGCACCATGACGAATTCGGTGCCTTGCCCTTCGTGGCTCGTCACCCGGATCGTGCCGCCCAACACCTTGCTGACCACACCAAAGACGACATGCAGACCGAGTCCGGTCCCGCCTCGCCCCATGCGTGTGGTGTAGAAGGGATCGAAGATCCGGCCGACACGGTCGGCCGGAATGCCCTTGCCGTCATCCCTGACGCTGATCGCCACCTGGTCAGTAGAAAAAGCTTCGGCAACAATTTTGATCCGTCCTTCATGCCGTCCGTCAAAACCGTGAATCACGGCATTGTTGATCAGATTGGCCAGCGCCTGACCCAGGGGGCCGGGATAACTGTCGAGCATCAAGCCGGAAGGAACATCCGTCTCGACAATGAATGGCGTACGTTTCAGGGTTGGTTTCAGGGTCAGCAAAATTTCGTCGACCACCTCGGCGACCTCGAAAGCCCGGCGTTGCGAACTGGTCTGATCGACAGCCACCTGCTTGAAGCTGGTCACCAGTTCAGCCGCACGACGCATATTACGTTCGGCAATATCGCTCCCGGCATCGACACCCGCGACAAATTCATCAAGGACGGAACGACGCAATCCCGCCGCACTGGCCTGGCGGAACTGGCCGAGATTGTCGCGCATGGTGGATACCGCCATCAGGCCATTGCCGATTGGCGTGTTCAACTCATGGGCGATGCCGGCCACCAGATTCCCCAGCGAAGCCAGCTTCTCGGACTGGACAAGCTGCTCCTGCGTGGCTTTCAGGTTTTCGACCGTCGCCTCCAACTCATCATTGGCCTGCGACAACTCCTCCGTACGTTGCATCACCCGCTCTTCAAGCTCGCTGTTGAGCAAGCGTATCTCGGATTCGATGCGGCGCTGCTCGGTAATATCGGTCGCCATCATCAGCATCAGCCGATCATCGCCGACCTCGGCCACCATCGATGAAATCCGGCACAACAGGTGCTGACCGTTGCCCGTCACCAAGTCGGCCTCGATATCGTCAACGCGGCCATCTTCGAGCAAGTGCGCGAGAAAATCGACACGCAGCGCAGGATCGGCCCACAAACCGATTTCCAGGCCACATTTCCCGATCACATCAGCCCGCTGACGGGCAAACTGTCTTTCCCAGGCCGCATTGACGGTCACAATGGAAAATCCGTTATTGATATCGGACACGGACATCGGCGCCGGGGAAGCGTTGTAAATCGCCTCCAGCTTCTTTTCACTGCGTTTCAACGCACGTTCAACCTGCTTGCCGTGCGTGATATCGACATCCATGCAGACAAAAATCGAGGCCCCGTTTTCTCCTGGAATTTCAAAAGTACTGGCCAGCACCATGACAACGCGCCCCGATTTATGGCGCAAGGGATATTCCGACAAAGGCAGGGGCTTGCCCGACTGCCTGATTTCAGCCAGGCCATCCATGAATGCCCGGACCTGATCGGCATCCATGTACAGCAGTGTATGGTCGGTAATGCTCTTACCCACCACCTCTTCCGCCGTGAATCCGTACATCACCTCGGAAGCCTTGTTCCAGTACAGAATCCGGCCGCTTGCGTCATACCATTGCACGGCAACCGACGGCGTTCCCTCCAGCGTCGCCCGAAGCCGCTCTTCGCTGCGCTCGGTATCGTATTCCCGCGAGCGGATCACCGAAACCATGCTGGCCAGGTCGTTCGATAACTGATTCAGCTCGGCAACCGTCCCTTTCTTGGGCCAGGCGGACAGGTAATCCCCCGCACTGGCCGCATGGGTGCGGGCGATCAGGGCGTTGAGCGGACGAACCATGCGTGCCGACCAGAGCGGCGCGAGAATCAGGCTGATCAGCAATGCACCAAAAAACCCACCGATGACCAGCACGATGACCACCCGGTAACTCGGATTTGCCCAGCCCCCCGGCATCGCACTGACCACCACCCATTCCAGCTTGGCTGACTGGACGCCGCCGAGCACCATGCTGCGCCCCATGAACAACTCGTCATCCGAAACCTCGCGGCCGGAAAGCACCGTCTTGAACAACGGAAAACCGCTGAAATCGATGAATCGCCCCGGTGGATTGCTCGCCCTGGACGAAGAAGCCAACCATTGGCCATTACGATCGATGATCGTGGTCAACGGCCATTCTTCCTGGGTCGACTCCTTCAAAACGCTGAGGATGTGCTCGGCCGACACTTCGGCGACCAGGGTCCGCTCACCGGCAGAAAGCGCAATTCCCACCGTGTTCTTGCCGCCCAGGGCCGAGAGATATTTATCGCTCCAGATGGGTCGTGCCGCCTCCCCGTTCGCCTTGGCAATCCGGGCCAAGCGAAATACCCGGTTGCGTGAAAAATCAGCTCCGCGTAACTCGCCTGCAACCGCCGCATGCCGGGGTGGCAGGCTGATCGATTCGACAATGCCGTCGCCCGCCACCACAAAGACGGCTTCAAATCGTTCGCCGTTCCCGACGATCGCATCGGTGTAGCGTCGCAACTCATCGCGCGACAGAGTCGGTGCCATGTTGGCCAGCGGATACAGCTCAGCTTCGATGCCGCTGGTCACGAAATCGATCAACCGCGAGGTGTTTCTGGCCTTTTCGAGCATCGATGCCCGGGTTTGCCCATCCAGTTGAGGCAATCGATAAACCAGGATGCCACTGCCGATGATCCCGAAAGTCAGCATCACGCTGACGATCATCAATGTAATCAGCCAGGTTCTCAGGCGATATTCAGGAGCGCCGGATGAGTTGCGGTTATTTGACAATCGAAAGTCGGCCATTATTTACCACGGTCATATAGGTTGCGCGCTGAGCATCGCCATAACGATCAAATTGCCATTTTTGTTGCAAACCATCGAACGTCGTACCTGACAGCAGAACAGCTTTCAATGCAGCGCCACCCTGACCTGAAGACTGAGTCAGCCCGCCCAGCGTGGCACGCGTCGCATCGTAGGCTGCAACACTGGCAAAACCCGGTTCCTGCTTGAAGCGCGCCCGGAAAGTATCGGCAAATTTCCGATAGCCGGGCGAACTGTCCGAACGATCAAAAAACTGGGTCAGCGTCACACCTTCCACCGTTCTCCCGCCCAGTTCGATGAAATGCTCGGTCGCCGCCCACGGAGATGTCGTCACAGGCAAATTGAGGCCACGGTTACGCACAATCTGGATCAATCTGACCGTATCAACCGCATTCGAGATAAAAAGAAAGGCATCCGGCCGGGCATCGATCAATTGCTGGACCGCATGGCCATAGCCCTGTTCATCGCCGGAAGTAAACGTCGCCTCGGCAACAACCTGTCCGCCCAGCCCGGTAAAGTCACGCCGGTACTGTGCCGCCCAGTCAGCACTGAACGCCCGGTTGCTCAAATCGTAGGCAATGGCCAGACGACGGGCGCCTCGATCGAAGAGATGGCGTGAACTGATTCGGGTGTTTTCTGAGATCGGTGGTGCCACCTTGAAAAACAGGTCGTCCTTTCCGGAAAGCGACGTGGCCGTGACCGTCGGGCTGACAGTCACAATGCCGGCACGTTCGATCGCCGGCAGAATGGTCTCGGCAACGGAACTGGTCATGGGTCCGATAATCGCCGAAACGCCCGCAGCGACGAGGGCATCAACCGCATTCAGCGCGCTTTCCTGCTGCTGGGCATCATCCTGAACGATCAACTCGACCTTGCGCCCATTGACCCCACCCAAGCCGTTGATTTCCTCAACAGCAAGCAAGGCACCGCTACGCCCGGCTTCTCCGAGATCGGCTACTCGCCCGGAAAGCCCACCCAAATACCCGATTTTCAGAGGCTCTGGCGGCGCACAGCCAAAGAGCATGAGCGACAAAACAAAACATGCAGAGAATTGCCTCGATCCCATTTCTCCTCCCGGCCCCCATCCCTCTGGCTAGTCACGATCCAAGACATGACTTGAAACTTACTGAAACACGATTACCGAAAGCATGCGAATCACACAAACATGGCATAAGTCATTGAGCTGACGAAACTTTACATATCTGCGCCACATTGTATATAGTCGATCCACTCTTGCAAGGCACACCGGCAAGCTTCCAGATGAATTGATTCAGCAAGCAGGGAGTCGCAAATGCACCTCCAGATCAAACAAAAACTGGTTCTTCTTGTCGTGCTGGCCTTGTTTGCCTTGCTCAGCGTCGGCACTTTCGCATTTATTCAGGCCAGCAAGCTCAACACCGCACTAACCGGTGCCATCGAGCGTCACGCACTCATTGTCGATGCGGTCGACAAGGCACGAGCCGGGCAAGTGCACTTCAAGACGCAAGTCCAGGAGTGGAAAAACATTCTGCTGCGGGGCAAGAATGCAGAAGCCTTTGCCAAGCACATGCAAGGCTTTGACGGCGAAGAAAAGAAGGTCCGGGAGTTGCTGGCACAGGTACGCACCACAGCAAGCAAGCTCGGCATTGCCGAACGACTCAAGATTGATGACGTCATCGCCAATTTCGACAAGCTGGGGCCCAATTACCGCGAAGCGATCAAACAATATGATCGTAGCCAAATCGACCCCGCCAGCACGATTGACAAACTGGTTCACGGCCTGGACCGCGCGCCAACCAAGGCAATCGACGATCTGGTCATCGAGATGCAAAAAATCTCCACCGAATTCAATGCCAACGAGGCGATCCAGGCAGACGAAGTATTTTCTGCAGTGAAAGTCGGACTGGTCAGCTTCTCATTCGGTGCGATGGTGATTCTGGTTGTACTGGCCGTTTTCTTCATCCGCTCGATCACACACCCCTTGAGTGCGCTGGAAAATACGATGAGCCACATTGCTGCCAGCGGCGATCTGACGCAAAGAGCCGAAATAGTTCATCAGGATGAAATCGGTCGCATGGCCTCTGCGTTCAACATCATGATGACGCAGTTGCAGAAGATCATCGGCGAGGTGAACGGGGCCAGCCAGATGGTCAGCAGCGCCTCCGAGAATTTGGCGGAATCTTCGCGGGCCCTGGCTAATGTTTCGGAACAACAGTCCAACGCGGTAGCGAGCAGTGCGGCAGCCATCGAAGAATTGACGGTCGCCATCACCTCGGTTTCCGAAACAGCGGCAGATGTCCATCAACAGACCCAGGAAAGTGTCGACCAAACCGTTCATGGCTCCCAAAAAGTCTCTCATTTAGTCGGTGAGATAGAACACATCCAGCAAAACATGAATGACATTTCACGTACCGTTCATGAGTTTGTCCGAAGCACCAGGATCATCACCGACATGACCAAGGAAGTCAGGGATATTGCCGACCAGACCAATTTGCTGGCACTCAATGCAGCCATCGAGGCTGCCCGCGCAGGTGAGGCCGGCCGTGGATTTGCCGTTGTTGCAGACGAAGTCCGCAAACTGGCTGAAAAATCAGGCAAATCTGCGGTCGAGATTGATACGGTGACACAGCAGATCATGTTGCAATCGGATGCCGTTCAGACGGCCATCCAGGCTGGGGAGCAGTCGATTTCAGCCAGCACCAGGCTTGCTGCAGAAGTTGAGAGCGTACTCGACCACTCACGCAGCTCCGTCGAGCAGTCGCGTTCCGGCGTGACCGAAATCAACGATTCGGTCACCGAGCAAAAAATTGCCTCGACCGATATCGCCCAGAGCATGGAAAGAATCGCCAACATGGTCGAGGAAAACAATGCTGCAGCCCAAAGCATCAGTCGCTCGACCAGCGAACTCCGGGAATTGTCGCAAAACCTGTCGTTGACCGTAGCAGGCTTCCGTGTCGCCTGAAGCAGGCAAAATATTTTCAGGTTGAAGTTGTTACAGCCAAGTTGAGCAAACAATGGCCGCTGGCAACAAAGCGGCCATTATCTTGAGTACCTTGGGCCGACTTATTCCTATTCGAAATAACACAATGCGCACTTGTTCTTAATCGAATATTAAGGACTTGCTACAATAGCGCCCATTCGACAATCCCCGCGGATTACCCAAGCAATGACCCAACGTTCCACCCTCTCCCATCTCGACTGGCTCGAAGCCGAAGCCATCCACATCATGCGTGAAGTGGCCGGCCAGTGTTCCAACCCGGTGCTGCTCTTCTCCGGCGGCAAGGACTCGATCTGCATGCTGCGCCTGGCCGAAAAGGCTTTCCGCCCGGGCAAGTTCCCCTTCCCGCTGATGCACATCGACACCGGCCACAACTACAAGGAAGTCGTTGCCTTCCGCGACAAGCGTGCGGCTGAACTCGGCGAACGCCTGATCGTCCGCTCCGTCGAAGATTCGATGAAGCGCGGCACGGTCGTCCTCAAGCATGAAGGCGAGTCGCGCAACAAGCACCAGTCGGTGACGCTGCTCGAAGCCATCGAGGAATTCGGCTTCGACGCCTGCATCGGCGGCGCCCGTCGCGACGAGGAAAAGGCCCGTGCCAAGGAACGCATCTTCAGCTTCCGCGACGAATTCGGCCAATGGGACCCGAAGAACCAGCGCCCGGAACTGTGGAGCCTGTACAACGCCCGCAGCCACAAGGGCGAGAACATCCGCGCCTTCCCGATCTCGAACTGGACCGAAATGGACGTCTGGCAATACATCGAGCGCGAAGGCCTCGAACTGCCGTCGATCTACTTTGCGCACAAGCGCCCGATCGTCATGCGCCAGGGCGCCATCGTGCCGGTCAACGTACCGCTGGTCGACGGCGGCATTGCCAATCCATCCAGGGACGGTGAAGAAATCATCGACCTGCAGGTTCGTTTCCGCACCGTCGGCGACATTTCCTGCACGGCGCCGGTCGAATCCGATGCCGACGACGTCAGCAAAATTGTTTTCGAAACCGCCACCACCACCATCACCGAGCGCGGCGCTACCCGTCTGGACGACCAGACCAGCGACGCCTCCATGGAACAACGCAAGAAAGAGGGTTATTTCTGATGAGCGCCCATCAAGTTGAAGATCATGGCCTGCTGCGCTTCCTGACCTGCGGCAGCGTCGATGACGGCAAGAGCACGCTGATCGGCCGCCTGCTGTACGACACCAAGACCATCCTGGCCGACACGCTGTCGGCCATCGCCAAGACCTCCGAAAAGCGCGGCCTCGGCGCTGTCGACCTGTCGCTACTCACCGACGGCCTGCAAGCCGAGCGCGAGCAAGGCATCACCATCGACGTCGCCTACCGCTATTTCTCGACCGGCACCCGCAAGTACATCATTGCCGACGCACCCGGCCACGAGCAGTACACCCGCAACATGGTGACCGCGGCCTCCACGGCCAACCTCGCCATCATCCTGATCGATGCACGCAAGGGCGTCCTGACCCAGACCCGCCGCCACTCCAAGCTGGCCGCATTGGTCGGTATTCCGCATCTGATCGTCGCGATCAACAAGATGGACCTGGCCGATTATTCGCAGGAAACCTACGAGCGCATCAAGGCCGAATACCTCGAATTCGCCGCCAAGGTCGGCATCGAAGATATCCGCTTCATCCCGCTCTCGGCACTCAATGGCGACATGATCGTCGACCGTGGCGACAAGCTGAACTGGTACGAAGGCCCGACCCTGCTTGAAATGCTCGAAGCCGCCCCGGCCGCGCACACCGAGCACACCGAGAAGTTCCGCTTCCCGGTGCAGTACGTCTGCCGCCCGCAGGATTCGGCCAACCCGGAACTGCACGACTACCGCGGCTTCATGGGCCGTGTCGAAGCCGGTTCAATCAAGGTCGGCGATGCCGTCACCGTTTTGCCTTCCGGCCGCGAGTCGACCGTGAAAGCGGTTCAACTGGGTGGCGTCGATATCGGTGAAGCCTTCTGCGAACAATCGATCACGCTGCTGCTGGCCGACGAAATCGACACCTCGCGCGGCGACATGATCGTCAAGTCGAACGAAGTGCCGGCCGCAGTCAAGCAGATCGAAGCCACCGTCTGCTGGATGGCCGAACAGCCGATGGACCGCGCCCGCACCTACCTGATCCGCCACACGACGCGCGACTCGAAAGCCAAGCTGGCCGCCATCGACCATCGTCTGGATGTGAACACCCTGGAAAAAGTCCCGGCCGAAAAGCTGGCGATGAACGACATCGCTCAAGTCACCTTCAAGCTGGCCCAGCCGCTTTTCGCCGATCCCTATCTGGAAAACCGTGGGACCGGCGCTTTCATCATCATCGATGAGAGCAACAACAATACGGTGGGCGCGGGGATGATTCTCTGACCCCTGGCGGGCAAACGCGCCAAACAAAAAGCCTCCGGAATCCCCGGAGGCTTTTTTACGTTGACGACACAATCAGCCGTCGGCGCAACTACAAATCGTAATTCAGCTGGAACCAGTAAGTCCGGCCATCCATGCGCAGCGAATCCTGGGGATAGCCACTGTCGGGGCGCCAGTCGAAAGGCGAAACGGCATCGTATTTCTTGTCGAACAGATTGCGGATGCTGAACGAGGAGGACAGTCCATACCATTTCCGCTCACTGGAAAAAGTCAGGTTAGCCAGCGCCACACCCGGCAGGCGCTGCCGTTCGAGGGTCTGGCGGGCGCCCATGTACTGCGCCTCGATACCCGTCCGCAAGGCATTCGCAACGATGGGGAATGTCAGATTGAACTTGCCCAGCAAATTGGGGGAATTGACGGCATCTTCGCCATTCACATCCTTGGAGCTCTGGAAAGCCACGCTGCTGCGCAGACGGGTTCCGTTTTCCCAAGAGCTTTCGAATTCCAGTTCAACGCCTCGGGTATAGCTCGAACCGGCATCGACGTAATCGTTCAACGCATTGTTGAATACCATCTGCCGGGTCCGGTGATAGCGATACATCGAGCCGGTCAGGCGGGTTTGGGGCGACAGATCGTGCTGCACAACCAGCTCACTGGCCGTGACGAATTCCGGCGCAGCGGCGGCACCGTAGAAAGAGCGTTCATAGGCGTGCGGCATGCGGAAAGCTTCGCTCCAGGAGGCTTTCACGGTCGTACTCAGGCTGGGATGATAAATCGCGGCGAGGCGCGGGCTCCAGTTGCCGGCCAGATCGCTGGCGTTATCGTGGCGCGCGCCCACATTGAGCGACCATCGATCATTGATCCGAAATTCGTCGGTCAGGTAAAAGCTGGTTGTCCGCCGTGCATACATTTCCTCGCTTTCCCGCACGGTCACCCGCGACGGGGAAAGGTAGCTCCAGTGAAAGCGCTGGCGAAAATCATTGCGATACTCGAAGCCAAAAACGATTGAATGGCTGGCGAACCAGTTGGCAACAAATTTCTGATCGATACCCCACCAGTCGGCATCGAACTGGCGACGCCCGAATTTCTCACCGTCGCTGAAATCGGCAAACTGGCGAAAACCGTCGTAAGCGTAGTGTCCGTAGTAAAAACGCGAAGCGGAATGCAGCTTGTGGGCCAGGTCGGTTTCGTAACGCGCATTCAGGAAGGCGTTGGTATCCTGCACGGTAAAGGGCGTATTAAATGCGGTATAGGCATTCGGATTGGTCGGCACCGTCTTTTTCCGGTCCACATAAGCCGCTTCGACCGTCCAGCCTTCATAGGAAAACTTGCCGAACAGACGGTTGTTGTGCTCCGCATCGACATTCTGCGCCATGCCGTTGTTGGTGGCCGGCGTATCGTAGGCCGGGAAATACAGGCTCTGGCCGCGCGCATCAAGCGCCGAGGCCGACAACAGCAGATCCGCCCCGTTGTCGAAATACTTGCCGTAGGTCACGCGCTGTTTCCGCCCGCCGTAACTGGCGACTTCGCCGGACAACTGGGTGGCGTTGAAATCGCGTCCATGCCGGGTCACAACGTTGATGATGCCGAGCAAGGCATTATTGCCGTAAGTCACCGAGCCGGTGCCCGGCACGTACTCGACGCGCTCGACCAGTTCGAGATCGATCAGTCCGCCTTCGTCGATATAAGCCTGATTGAACAGGCTGTCCTGAGTCGCATAGCCGTCGATCAGCAGCATCACCCGGCCGGCGTAATCCTCCGGAGCACCAAAGCCACGCCCGCCCATGTATTGATAGCGGCGGTCGTTGGTCGTGTACAAGCCACGCATGCTGTTGATCACATCGGCCAGCGTCCGGTAACCGTAAGCCCGGATATCGGCAGCCGTGACAATCGCCACAGCCGACGGGGAATCACTGACCTGACGGGCAATTTTCGATGCCCAGACTACTTCCTGCTGGGTCAGTTGTTCGAGCGTCAGATCGGCCAGTGCGCCGGCCGAATCAGTCGCCTGGAGCGAACCGGAAGCCAGTAACAGAAGCATGCCCAGCACGCTCAGCCGGCATGGTTTTTCGCGGTTCGCTCGCAACTGCCCGGACATCACGCGCAACTCCGGCAGGACAGAACGAAGCTGACTGAACTCATATTTCTGACACGAAGTGGAAAAGTCTGAAATTCGACGACATGGCCGATCATAGCAAGAAGATCGGGAACCTGCTGAGCGACATCCTTGTCGACGAGGAAAACACCGCAAGCCGGCGTCTTCCTGGCCACAAAGCAGCCGCTTCAGGCTAGGATTCAGTCACGCGGCATTCAACAGGAATCGACGATGACCACTCCGATACGCAAATCAGTTCTCATGGTGCTGCTCGCCCTATCGATTGACGCGGGTGCCGAGGTTTACAAGTGCCGGCTGCCCGATGGCCAGATGGAAATCACCAACGCCCCCTGCCCGAAGGGAAGCGGCACCGTCACGGTTCGCCCGGATGAAAAAGTATCCGAGGCCGACCGCCTGCAAGCCGAACGTGAAGTTGAGCGTATGCGTCTTCAGGCGGACCGCATGGAAGCCGCGCAACGCACGGCCGAAACCGAGCGGATCGCAGCGCAAAAGCGGAACACTGCGGTCAACGCACCATCGGCGACCGAAACGAGAACGGTCGAAGAATGCCTGCACGATGTCGGACAGCTGGCGCTGGATCCCCACCAGCGTGCCGAACAGGAAGCGGCCTGCCGCGCCGGTGGACGGACCAGCCAGCCGGTTTATGTCCCGGTGCCGGTGTATGCCGGCAATCCGATCAGCGTCTGCATTGAAAATGTATTGCGACTGAAACTGCCGCCCGCCGAACAAAGCCAGCGACTGGCCCAGTGCCAGGGCCACCTGGCGCCCCCGCCGCCGACAATCAGCCAGCCGGCACAGCCGGTTCAACCGAAACCGACGGCCCCGGCACCGGTCGAAAGTTCGCGGGTGATTTGCCCGCCCAACAACAAGAACTGCGTGCGCTGATCAGGCGACTTCGTGCTTTTCGCCGTCCTTGCTCTGGCTGCCCAGCGTCAATTCGCTGTTCTCGCTGAGCGCGAAGAAAAAGGCATCGACCGCTTTCGGTTCGCCGGAAGCGGCAAAAGTCGTCTGGCCGCATTCGCACTGGCCGACCCAGATCGCTTCGATGCCGCGCAAACCACGCGTATCGACCGGATGAATCGTCGTCACATCGGCGCCGCAACCGTTGCAGACCAGTTTTTCCGGGCGCGTCGCCTCGATCTTGGCCTGCGCCTTTGCAATGCGTTCGGCCTGGCTGCCGCGTAGTTTTGCCTGTCCCATCGAATTCCCCGGAATAATCGCTCAAAACGCGGAGGATAGCCGCCCGCGCCCGGGCTGTCGAATGCTTCGCCTTCTGTGGCACACTCGGCGATGCTTCGGGCATGACCGCCCCTGACCAAAGAATTCGCCGATGAAAACACGCTCAATCCTTCTCGCCAGCCTGCTGCTGGCCAGCACCGCCAGCCAGGCCGCCAGCATCCAGCAATTCATGCCGCAGGGCAAAGTGGCCGACCAGACACGTGTCACCGTGCGTTTCAATACAGCGATGACCAAGCTCGGTGAAACCGGGGGCGCCGCGCCGTTCAGCATCGACTGCCAGAACATTGCCGGCGAAGGCCGCTGGATCGACGAGCGAAGCTGGGCCTGGCAAATGAGCCGGGCGCTGCAACCCGGCGAACGTTGCGTTTTTGCCCTGAAAAGCGGGTTGACCGCAGCAAACGGCGAAGCGGTCAGCGGCAAGAACCGCTTCGAATTTTTCGGCGCCGCCCCGCGTCCCTGGGCGATTCGCCCGGCGCCCGGTTCGGGCATCGAGGAAGACCAGGCTTTCGTCATCAACGGCGGCGGCCCGCTCAATGTGAAATCGCTCGAAAATAACCTGTGGTGCGAGGCTGATGGCGTCGGCCAGCGCATCCCGGCCCGTCCGGTCAGCCAGGCCATCCGCAACGAAGTCCTCAACCAGATCGGCGGACTGGGTTCGGCCCCCATCGTCGTCACCTGCGCCGAACGTCTGCCGGCCGGCAGCAAAATGAAACTGGTCTGGGGCAAAGGTATTCAGGCGGCCAACGGCACGCCGGGCGAAAAGGATGAAAGCTTCGTGTACAAGGTGCGCGAACCGTTCAAGGCGACGCTGAGTTGCGAACGCGAAAAAGCCGGTGCGCCCTGCTCGCCGCTCTCGGCCATCAGCCTGACTTTCAATGCGCCGTTCGAGGCCAGGTTTTTAAGCAAATTCCGCCTGTTGACCGCGGAAGGCCCGCGCAGCCCGGTCGATCCGAACAAGGACAGCAGCCATCAGGAGCCAAGCTTCCAGTCGATCAGCTTCGCCGGCCCCTTGCCGCAGAATGCCGATCTGACCTTAGAAATCCCATCCGGCTTCAAGGATGAAACGGGTCGCCCTTTAAGCAATGCGGCCAGTTTTCCGCTCAAGACGCGAACCGGCAGCCTGCCGCCTTTGGCCAAGTTTCCCGGCAGTTTCGGCATCATCGAGCTAAAGGAAGGCGGCCTCTTGCCGGTCACGCTGCGCAACGTCGAAGCCAGCCTGAAAACGAAGCAACTCGCCCTGCCCGGCAGTCACCGTTTCAGCGAGCAGCGGCTGACCGAAGATGCCGACGTGATCGCTGCGATGCTGGCATTGCAAAAATTCGAGCAGCAGACGCAGCAGGTCAAACTCAATGTCGACGGTGAAATGCGCACCATCACCGACCCGTATTACGCCCGCGAACTGCCCTTCCTTGCCAGGCGCAACGGCGTCACCCGCCAGGAACTGCCCAAGCCGGGCGGCAGCAACGAATTCGAGGTGGTCGGCATTCCGCTCGCCAAGCCGGGTTACCACATTGTCGAGATCGAGAGCCAGTTGCTCGGCAAGGCGCTGCTCGCCACGCCCAAGCCGATGTATGTCCGGACTGCCGCGCTGGTCACCAACATGGCGGTACATCTGAAGACCGGCAAGGACAATGCACTGGTCTGGGTGACCGCGCTCGACAGCGGCAAGCCGGTGGCCGATGCCGAGGTGCGCGTTTCCGGCTGCGACGGCAAGTCGCTGTGGCAGGGCAAGACCGACAGCCTGGGCCGGGCGGCGATCAATCAGCGGCTGGAAAACAGGAATTGCCGCGACGCCTACTTCCTGTTTGCCAGCGCCCGCCTGAATGGCGATTACAGTTTTGTCCGCTCAGACTGGAACGAAGGCATTGAGCCGTGGCGCTTTGGCGTCGAAACCTGGGGCGAGACCGGTGATTTCAAGATACACAGCATTGTCGACCGCAGCCTTTTCCGCCTCGGCCAGACGGTGTCGATGAAACATCTGGCGCGCAGCCGCAATAGCCGGGGTTTCCAGTTGCCCGAAGCGGCCGGACTGCCGACCAAGCTGGTCATCCGCCACCGCGAAAGCGGCACCGAATTCAGCCAGCCGGTCCAGTGGGATGCGCAGGCTTCCGCGGTCAACAGCTGGAAAGTGCCCGAATCGGCCAAGCTCGGCACCTATGAGATTGCCCTGAGCGGCGGCAAGCGTGGCGAAATCTACAGCGGTGAAATTCGCGTTGCCGACTTCCGCCTGCCGGTGTTTACCGGCAGCGTGCAAGGCGTTCCAAGCCGCCAGATCGCCCCCGCCAAGGTGCCGCTGGCGCTCGGCCTGTCCTTCCTCAACGGCGGCCCGGCCAAGAACGCCGAAGTTCAGGTTTCCGCCACGCTGCGCCCACGCTGGCCGACCTACAAGAATTACGAGGCTTACAATTTTCATATCGATTTCGACGATGCGGCGATGGCCGCCTTCAAGGTCGACGCCGGCCGCGAAGAAGAAAGCCTGATTCTCGACAAGCAGGCGCTCAAGCTCGACAAGGCCGGCGCCGGCAAGCTCGATGTGGTGCTGCCCGGCAAGCCGAAAGGCCCAAGCGAGGTCTATGCCGAAATGAGCTTTGCCGATCCGAACGGTGAAATCCAGACCCTGCGCGGCCTGGTCGAACTGTGGCCGGCCGGTGTGACGCTCGGTATCAAGGTGGCCGACTGGGCCTCGGCCGGTGGCAAGAACCGGGTTGAAGTCGTCGTCCTCGACACGGCCGGCAAGCCGCTCGCCGGGCAGGCGGTCAGCGTCAAAGGCAAGCGCCGGATCGACACCAGCCATCGCCGGCGCATCGTCGGCGGCTTCTACGCTTACGAAAACAATGCGGAATACAAGGATATCGGCGACGTCTGCAGCGGCACCACCGATAGTCGCGGTCTACTGCTCTGCGAGCCGAAATCCGGCGAATCCGGTTCGGTCTACCTGCTGGCCGAAACGAAGGACGCGGCAGGCAATATCGCCCGCGCCAGCACCAGCTACTGGGTGACCGGCGCCGGCGATCTGTGGTTCTCCGCCGGCAACCAGGACCGGATCGACGTCATTCCGGAAAAGAAGGCATGGAAACCGGGTGAAACCGCCCGCTTCCAGGTGCGCACGCCTTTCCGTGAGGCAACGGCGCTGATCTCGGTCGAGGCCGGCGGCGTGATCGACACTTTCGTCCAGCCGCTATCGCGCTTCAAACCGACGATTGAACTGCCGGTCAAGGCCGAATGGGGGCCGAATGTCTTCGTCTCGGTGCTCGCCGTGCGCGGCCGCGTCGAGCCGCTGAAATGGTATTCGCTGTTCCAGTGGGGCTGGCGCGAACCGGTCGCCTGGTTCAAGGAATGGTGGAACCCGGAACAACCAACCGCCATGGTCGACCTGGCCAAACCGGCCTATCGTCTCGGACTGGCCGAAATCGCCGTCGGCACCGAAGGCTTCAAACTCAAGGTGGATATCAGCAGCGACAAGACCGACTACCGTCCGCGCGAAGAAGCGACGGTGAAGATCAAGGTCACGACGCCGGATGGCAAACCTGCCCCGGCCGGCACCGAAGTCGCCTTCGCCGCGGTCGATCAGGCGCTGCTTGAACTGCGCTCGAACGATAGCTGGAACCTGCTCGACGCGATGCTGCAAAAACGCGGCTACGAGGTGGAAACCGCCACCGCCCAGTCGCAGGTCATCGGCAAGCGCCACTTCGGCAAGAAAGCCCTGCCACCGGGTGGCGGTGGCGGTCGTGCGCCGGCCCGCGAACTGTTCGACACCCTGCTCAAATGGCAGCCACGCGTCGTCCTCGACGCCAATGGCAGTGCCACACTCAAGGTGACGATGAACGACTCGCTGAGCGAATTCAAGCTGGTCGGCGTGGCCACCGCGGGTGCCAGTCTGTTCGGTACGGGCAGCAGCAGCGTCAAGACCCGGCAGGACTTGCAGATCATCTCCGGCCTGCCGCCGCTGGTCCGCGAAGGTGACAGTTTCAAGGCGATGCTGACGCTGCGCAACGGCACGGCGCGCAAGATGGTCATTGCGGTCAACGGCAAAAACGGGGCCAATTCGCTGACCGAGCAAAAACTGACGCTCGAACCGGAAGGGGCCGGCGAACTGAGCTGGCCGCTCAAGGCCGGCGAAGGGATCAGCAGCCAGCAGTGGGAATTCAGCGCCAGGGAAGAAGGCGGCAACGCCCAGGACACGCTGCGTATCACGCAGCAAATCGCGCCCGCCGTGCCGGTCACCGTGCAACAGGCGACGTTCACCCGCATCGCCGGCAGTTTTGCCGTACCAGTCATGCAGCCGGCCGGCGCCCTGCCCGGCAAGGGCGGGCTGGAAATCAGCCTGTCGCCCAAACTGGCGACGCCGCCGCCCGGCCTGACGCGCTTCTTCGAGGAATATCCGTTCAGTTGCCTGGAGCAGAAAACCTCGGTGGCCATCGGCCTGCATGACGAAAAACGCTGGCAGGCGATTGCCGAAACCCTGCCCGGTTATCTCGACCACAACGGGCTGGCCGCTTACTTCCCCGGCAGCAGCGGCAGCACCACGCTGACAGCTTATCTGCTCGATCTGGTCACGCTGGCCGGCTTCACGCTGCCCGAAGACAGCCGCCAGCGCATGCTGCAAGGCCTGACCGCCTACGTCGAAGGGCGCATCAAGACCGGCGAATGGGCACCGTCCTACGCCGGCGACCCGCTGCTGCAACGCCGTCTGAACGCTTTGCAGGCACTGACCCGTCAAGGCCTGCAGCCGATCCGGGCGGCAGCCGCACTGGAAATCGACCCGCTGCGCCTGTCGACCGCAGCATTGATCGACTGGACGCTGATCGTGCGCCGCCTGGCTGAACTACCGCAACGCGACAAAAAACTGGCCGAAGCCAAGCAGGAACTGCGCAACCGCCTGAGCTACGCCGGCAGCCGCCTGGTATTCACCACCGAACGCGACGACTACAGCTGGTGGCTGATGCTCAACGCCGACGCCAACGCTTTCCGGCTGATCGAAGCCATGCTCGACGATGCCGAATGGAAGGACGATTTACCGCGTCTGCTGCAAGGCGCCATGGAACGCCAGGTGCGCGGCCGCTGGCTGACCACCACGGCCAACGCCTGGGCACGCGTCACGCTCGACCGCTTTGCGCAGAAGTTCGAGCGCGAGACGGTCAGCGGGACTACCGTCGCCACACTCGGCAAGGCACGCACAGAACTTGACTGGAAAAAAGCGGCCGGCGAAACGTTCAAGCCACTTGCCTTGCCCTGGCCAGCAGCACCGGCCAAGGACGACAAGCTGGACATCCGTCACGACGGCAGCGGCAAGCCTTGGGCCACAGTTCAGGTACTCGCCGCGATTCCAGACGGACCGGCGCGCAACGCCGGTTACCGGATCACGCGCAAGGTGACGCCGACCCAGGAAAAGAGCGCCGGCAAGATCAGTCGCGGCGACCTCTGGCGCGTCACGCTGACGGTCGATGCCGACAACGACATGAGCTGGGTGGCGCTGACCGATCCGATTCCCGCCGGCGCCAAGATCGTCGGCGATGGAGACGGACGCGATTCGGCCATCGCCGGCCTCGGCGAAAACCAGCAGCAGCGCGGCATTTCACCCACCTACGTCGAACGCAGCTTCAGCGCCTACCGGGCTTATTACGCGATGCTGCCGAAAGGCCGTTTCAGCATCGAATACACCGTGCGCCTGAACAACGCCGGCAATTTTGCCTTGCCGCCTAGCCGGGTCGAAGCGATGTATGCCCCCGATGTGTTCGGTGAGTTGCCGAACGGACGCGTCGTAGTGGGCGACTGAACTTCCTCCGTCTGCCCGGCCGATCTCCCGAACTGCCCGCCCGAAGGGCGGTTCGGGCCATGCGAATATCCCTTAGGTCGTATTGAGCAAGATTTTTCTTGTCGGTATCATGCGCGCACCACAAGGAATCGCCATGAAAACATCCCACTACGACACACTTCAGGTCAGCACGCGGGCCAGCACTGAAATCATCGACGCCGCCTACCAGCGACTCAAGCCCAGCCTGACTGAAGCAGCCAGGAATGGCGATTTTGAAGCACGCAACCAGCTGCTTTTCCTTGAAGAAGCCTACAGCGTGCTGGTTTCGCCCGAGAAGCGTGCCGCTTACGATGCCGCCCAGTCTCCTGCCCCGGCCCAGGCACCGGCCTACCAGCGCACTTACGCCTATGAAGCGGCCAGCAGCGCGCCAAGCGGCATGTTCGCTTCGGGCACGGCACGGCTGGTGCTCGGGCTTGGCCTGTGCGCGGCAGTTTTCTCGGTTTACAAATTCATGGGCCAAAGCGGTCAGCAGAAAAACCAGGCCAGCCAGATCGAAGCCAGCGCCCAGCGCGGCACCGGCGAAGTGCGCAACGATGCCTACCGGGCCGAAAATGAACGCATGCTCGTCCAGGGGGCGGTGCACAACCAGGGCAAGCAGATCGACAACTCCTACAATATTGCCGACCGTGAAGCCGAACGTCGCCAACGCGAACTCGACTACCGGGCCAATGCCGATGCCCAGGTGCTCGACATGCAGCGCCGCCGGCTGGAAGCGCAACAACAGCAACAGCAATGGCAGCAGGAGCAGTACGAAAAGGATCGCAAACTGCGCGAAGCGAAAATCGCAGCCGATGCACCGAAGAAGCAGCTGTGCAATATGTACGCCCTGAGCGGCAACACACGCGACGCCCGCGCCGCCGGTTGCTACTACTGAGCGCCACGGCCGGCTAGCGGCCGGCCGCCGCCTGACGCCAGGGCATCTGGCCGAACGTATCGACCAGGAAATCGATCATCGCCCGGACCTTGGGCGAAACGTGCCGACCACCGGGATACGTGGCATATAGCGGTACCGGCTCGACGTGGTGCCAGTCAGTCAGAATCGGGACCAGCGCCCCGCTGCGCAAGGCTTCTCCGGCAACGATATCGGTCAGCCGGGTAATCCCGACACCGGCCAGTGCCAGCTGGAGAACGGTTTCCGTATTGTTGGCAACCACATTGCCGCCAATGTGCACCACGCGCACGCCGTCATCGGTATCGAAAGGCCAGCGCCGCAAGGCAGGCAAACTGGTGATCCACAGACAGTTGTGCTGCTGCAGGTCATCCGGCGTACGCGGTGTGCCACAGCGCGCCAGATAAGCCGGTGCGGCACAAATCACCCGCTCGACATTACAGATCCGCCGGGCGATGGCAGAAGAATCGTCCAACGCACCGATGCGCACGATCAGATCAAAATGGTCTTCGCCCGGCCCCGGCAACTGATCGCTGATCGTCAGTTCCAGTTCGACATCGGGATAAGCCTCAAGAAACAGGGGAATGGCCGGCGTCAGTTGGTGCATGCCAAAGGCGGAGCCACAATGCAGGCGCAGCAGGCCGCGCGGATATTGACCGGCCTGGGCGATTTCCGCCTCTGCTTCATCGATCGCACTCAAGATCGGTCGGGCGCGATTGAAAAAAGCTTCGCCCTCCGCCGTCATTTGCTGGCGCCGCGTACTCCGTGTCAGCAAACGCACGCCCAGTCGGTCCTCCAGCCGGCTGACCAGCTTCGAAAGCGCCGAAGGCGTCAGTCCCATCTCACGTGCCGCCGGGGTAAATCCGCCCAGTTCAACGGCACGGACAAAAGCCGTCATTTCCGCAGTTCGATCCATGGCTTGATTATGGACCAAATTTCACAGATGTTTTTCCATTTCAATGGATTGTTGCTTGGCAGATTGGTAATTAGAGTAGCGGCCTGTTAATGCTGCATCGCAACACCGAAAGGAAACATCATGCGAATCATCGATATTCAACGCATCGAACGCGAAGCCCGCGCCCTGCGCGCCCAGGAAATCCAGCGCCTGCAAGGCCTGTTCGCCGAGCGCCTGAGCCTCTACGCGGTACTGATGGGTCACAGCCTGCTGGCGCTGGCCACAAGCATCGGCGAAATCATTCGTCCGGCGTTTTCGTGGAATCCGCAAGCAGATGTCCGGCGCCCGCGCATTGCCCTGAGCAAACGCCTGAATCGTCGGCTGCGCGCACTGTTTGCCTGGAATCCACGGCGCGGCGCCTGCTGAGCTTTTGCCGCAACGCAGCTCAAGTCGCCGCCTGGGTGCGGCGGCACAACGGCCCGGCTAGCGGGTCTCGTCCACAATCTGGATCAGCTTTTCCTCGACTTCGGTCAGCACTCGGGCCAAAACCGGGTTTTCATCCGGACGCTCGGTAAGCGACGCCGGCCGGACGATCCCCAGCTTGGTCGCGCCGTCTTCGGTAAATACCGTAATCCGCCAAGGCAGGGTGAGTGCCAGCCGGATGTCGATGGCCAGTATTTTTTCCATCTGGCGGTAATTGCACACGTCAAAAACCTGGCACTCCTCGTCCAGGTCGATTTCCTTGCGACGCAGCATCTCGCCCGTATCCTGCACATTCAGGATGACAAAGCCCAGACGCTGAACGACCGGCGGCAAATCGAAGGTGGCTTCGTAGAATGACTTGCTGCTTTCGACGATATAAAACACGCGCTTTCCTTGTGACAAAAACCAGAACAAGGGCGAATGATAGGGCCTGCGAAACATTCACGCTCGCCCCTTGCCTATAATGATGTCGCCCCCAGCCACGGAAAACGCCATGCTCGCCAGCCTGCAGACCTGTTTCGAACTGCCCGACCACGCCGCACTTGCGGCCATGAGTCACGTTCTTATCGCACTCCCGGCCAGCACCGACATTCCCGAAGACTGCCCCGAGCGCGCCCTGCTGCTCTCCACCCTTGCCCGCCGCCGGCTCGACCCCGAAGCGCTGGCCGACGAACCGGTCATGGCCAACTCGGCCGAAGGCGGCTTGCGTGTCTGGCTGATGCTCGACCGCAAGCAATCGACCTTCGCCAACCACAGCCTGCTGTGCGATGGCATGACGATTCTGCTCGACGAGGAGCCTGCTGCGGTCGACCTGCTGATTTGCAGCAAAACCGGCGATGCCGACTGGATGGCGGAACAGGCCGGCTATGTCGCGCTGGCCAACGGCACGCCGCTGCCCAACCAGAAAAAGAAGGATGCACCGCGCCGCCTCGAACAATTGAACATCCGGGGCGTCAAGCCACTCCCCGAACGCCCGCGTTCGCTGGCCGAAGGCAATCTGCTGGCCCGCACCCTGATTGCACTGCCGCCCAACAGCCTGACGCCCAGCGCCTACCGGACACGAATCGCCACGCTGGCCAACGAAAACGCCTGGCAAGTCGAGGAATTCGATCTCTCCCGCTTGCGGACCATGGGCGCCGGCGCCTTTGTCTCGGTCGCCCAGGGCAGCGAAGCCAACGACGCGGCGATTGTCCGCATTTCCTTCATCTCCCCGCAGCCGCAAGGCCACATCGCGCTGGTCGGCAAGGGAATCTGCTTCGATACCGGCGGCCACAATCTCAAATCGGCTGAGACCATGATCGGCATGCACGAAGACATGGCCGGCTCGGCCACCGTCCTCGGCATCCTGCTTGCCGCCACCAGGCTGGCACTGCCGCTGCGCATCGATGCCTGGCTGGCATTGGCCAGCAACGATATCTCGCCGCGTGCCAGCCGCCAGGGCGACGTCGTCACGGCGCTCGACGGCACGACCATCGAAATCGTGCATACGGATGCCGAAGGCCGCATGGTCCTGGCCGACACGCTGGCGCTGGCTGGGCGCAGCGAACCGGATCTGATGGTTGATTTCGGCACGCTGACCTACACCATGATCCAGGCCCTCGGCTGCCGCTATTCGGGCGTCTTTGCCAGCAGCGACGAACTCGCCGGCCTCGCCGTTCAAGCCGGCAGCCGCAGCGGCGAACGCGTCGCCTGCTTCCCGATGGACGACGATTACGAAGAAGCCCTCGACAGCACGCAGGCCGACATCTGCCAGTGCAGCCTCGACGACGATGCCCCGGACCACATTCACGCCGCACTTTTCCTCAAGCGCTTCGTCGGCGAACTCCCCTGGCTGCATGTCGATCTGTCGGCCGCCAGTTGTGACGACGGCCTCGGCGCCATTGCCACCGACCAGACCGGATTCGGCGTCGCCTGGGGCGTTCAGCTATTGCAGGATTGGCTGCAAACGAGCCGTTGACCGCGACAAACCGCGCCGCTTGCATCAACCCGAACCACCACAGCCGGACAAGCCGGTACGTTAAACTCTTCCATCAGGCACATCCTGCGCCGACTCAGCGAATACCCCCATGCCCCAGACCCTGACGCCCTACACCGACACCACCGCCGCCGAGCAAGTCCTCGACGAAACAAAAACCTGGCTGGAACGCGCCGTGATCGGGCTGAATCTCTGTCCGTTCGCCAAAAGCGTTTTCGTCAAAAAGCAGGTTCGGTACGCGTTGACCGCAGCAAGTACGGCTGACGAATTGCTCGCCGAGCTGGAGCGCGAATTGACCCGTCTGGCCGAAACCGATCCGGCCGAACTGGATACCACGTTGCTGATCCACCCGCTGGCGATGACCGATTTTCTCGACTATCACTTTTTTCTCGCCGAGGTCGATGCACTGAACCGCAACCTCGGCTACGACGGTGTTTTCCAGATCGCCAGCCTGCACCCGCAGTACGAGTTTTCCGGCAGCGAACCGGACGACATCGCCAATTTCACCAACCGCTCGCCTTACCCGACCCTGCATCTTCTGCGCGAAAGCAGCATCGACCGGGCCGTTGCTGCCTTTCCCGATGCGGCGGACATTTTTGAACGCAATATCGAAACCATGGAACGGCTCGGCCACGCCGGCTGGAAAAAACTCTGGCTAAGCTGAGCGTCCGGCAACCATCCGGTCGCGCCCGGCCAGCTCGGGAAACAACCTGATCCAGCCAGCCGCTACCAGCAAGGTGCCGACACCGCCGAAAACCACCGAGCCAACGGCACCGAACAAGGCCGCAGTGGCTCCCGACTCGAATTCGCCAAGCTGGTTGGATGCCCCGATGAAAATCGAATTAACGGCAGAAACCCGGCCGCGAATTTCATTCGGCGTTTCCAGCTGAACCAGCGTCAGGCGCATCACGACGCTGATGTTATCGGCCGCTCCGCTGAACACCAGCGCGCCGAGCGACAGCCAGAACGAATTCGACAGGCCGAAAACCACCGTCGCCAGCCCGAATATGCCGACCGAACCAAACAGCCAGCGACCGACCCGGCGCTGAATCGGCCAGCGCAGCAAGGCCAGCGACATGAGCAAGGCCCCGACTGCCGGGGCGGCGCGCAACAGGCCCAAACCTTCCGGCCCGACATGCAGGATGTCGCGGGCAAAAATCGGCAGCAGCGCCGTCGCCCCGCCGAGCAGCACGGCAAACAGGTCGAGCGAGGTGGCACCGAGCAGCAGCTTGTTGTTCCAGACAAACTCGACGCCGGCCAGGATGCTGCGCAAGCCGGGCGGTTCAGTCGAAGGCTGGTGCGCTTCGTGCACACCGAACATCAAGCTGAAAGCAACCATCAGCAAGCCGGCCGAAGCGGCATAAACCACTGTCGCCCCGCCGACATACAACAAACCGCCCAAAGCCGGGCCGCAGATAACGGCAGCCTGCATGCCGGTCGAGCCAAGCGTCACGGCACGTTCGAGCAGATGCACCGGCACCAGCATCGGAATCAGCGCCTGCTGGGTCGGCATCTGGAAGGCACGCGCCGCACCGAGCACGACAGACAGCAGCAAAATCAGCTCGCGCGACATGAACCCGCCTTGCGTACCGCCGACCAGCAACAAGGCCACCGAGGCCTGCACCAGCATGCACACGGCAAAAATCCGGCCGCGCCGCCAGCGGTCGACCAAATGGCCGGCCGGCAAGGTCAGCAGCAGGGCGGGAACAAACTGGAACAGCCCGACCAGACCGAGATCCCAGGCGCTTCCGGTGATGTCGTACATCTGCCAGGCCAGGGCAACCATCAGCATTTGCTGGGCAAAAACACCGGCCAAACGGGCCAGCCAGAAAAACATGAATTGCCGCTGGGCGAACAGTTCGGTCAGTGTGGGACGGGTCATCGGCGAAGCATAGCAAACCGGGCTGCGCCCGAAGCGATGGGGCGGGTTAAAATACGCCCCCCATTAAGCGCCCCCACGGATAGACACCATGCTGCGCCTGACAGAGATCAAGCTCCCGCTCAAGAAATACACCGACGACGATCTGCGTAACGCCATCGTCGAACGCCTGGCCATTGCCCCGGTCGACCTGCTGAATTTCACGGTTTTCCGCCGTGGTTACGATGCCCGCAAACGCAGCAACATCCTCTTCGTGTTCACGCTCGATGTCGAACTGAAGGACGAAGCTGCCGTCGTCAAGCGCCTCAAGGCGGCCAATAACGACGCCCACATCGGCCCGACACCGGACACCCGCTACAAATTCGTCACCCAGGCGCCAGCCAACCTGCCGAGCCGCCCGATCGTCATCGGCACCGGCCCCTGCGGCCTGCTGGCCGGGCTGATCCTGGCCCAGATGGGTTTTCGCCCGATCATCCTCGAACGCGGCAAGGCGGTGCGCGAGCGGACCAAGGACACCTGGGGCCTGTGGCGCAACCACAAGCTGAACCCGGAATCGAACGTCCAGTTCGGCGAAGGCGGCGCCGGCACTTTCTCGGATGGCAAGCTGTACAGCCAGATCAAGGACCCGCAGCACCACGGTCGCAAGGTGCTGGAAGAATTCGTCAAGGCCGGCGCGCCGGAAGAGATCATCTACGTCAGCAAGCCGCACATCGGCACCTTCCGGCTGGTCAAGATGGTCGAGGCGATGCGCACGACGATTACCGAACTGGGCGGTGAAATCCGCTTCGGCAGCAAGGTCGACCGCGTCATCATCGAGAACGGTCAAGTCGAAGGCGTCGAACTGGCCGGCGGCGAAACGATTGCCAGCCAGCATGTCGTGCTGGCGATCGGCCACAGCGCCCGCGACACTTTCCAGATGCTGCACGAGCAGGGCGTTTATATCGAAGCCAAGCCCTTCTCGATCGGCTTCCGCGTCGAACACCCGCAGGCGCTGATCGACAAGGCGCGTTTCGGCCCGAATGCTGGTAACGAACTGCTCGGCGCGGCCGACTACAAGCTGGTCCATCACTGCGCCAACGGCCGTTCGGCCTACAGTTTCTGCATGTGTCCCGGTGGTCAGGTGGTCGCGGCAACGTCCGAAGAAGGCCGCGTCGTGACCAACGGCATGAGCCAGTATTCGCGTGCCGAGCGCAATGCCAATGCGGCGCTCGTGGTGAACGTCAATCCCGAGGATTTCCCCGGTGATTTCAAGATCAATCCGCTGGCCGGCATCGATTTTCAGCGCCAGTGGGAGTCGGCCGCTTTCGTTGCCGGTGGCAGCAGCTATGCCGCGCCGGCCCAGCGTATCGGCGATTTTCTGGCTGGCCGGCCGTCGACCGCGCTGGGCGAGGTCGATCCGTCCTACCAGCCCGGCGTGCACATGACCGATCTGTCGAGTTGCGTGCCGCCTTACGTGATCGAAGCGCTGCGTGAGGCGATTCCGGCTTTCGAGAAGCAGATTCGCGGTTTCGCGATGGCCGATGCGGTGCTGACCGGCGTCGAGACGCGCACCTCGTCGCCGATCCGCATCACGCGCAATGCCGAGTGCCAGAGCCTGAACACGCGCGGCCTTTACCCGGCCGGCGAAGGTGCCGGTTACGCCGGCGGCATCCTGTCTGCTGCGGTCGACGGCATCAAGGTGGCCGAACAGGTGGCCTTGAGCATCGTCGGCCAGAAATCCGCCGGCTAAGCCCCCGGACAGGCCAGCGTCGGGTGCCGGCGTTTATCGGACAAGACCTGCCCCCGCCGGCCCGGCCAATTCGGCCAATTCGGCCAATTCGGTCGATCCTGTCCGGGCTGCGGGCGGCCCCCCTGCGGCTGGTGCTGCTGTTGGCACTCCCGCTGCCGGCGCTGGCCCTGCCCGGTTTTGCCGAGGTCAAGGCCGGCTACCGAACATCCGATGCCACGCTGCTGGCCCGCGACGGTCAGCCGCTGCACCGCTTGCGGCTCGACAAGTCGGTTCGTCGCCTGGACTGGACGCCACTCAAGGAAATCTCGCCGGCCCTGCTGCGCGCGGTGATTGTTTCCGAAGACAAACGCTTCATGGAGCACGACGGGATCGACTGGCAGGCGGCCGGCAAGGCGGCGTGGACCAACTTCTGGGGCGGCCGGACACGCGGCGCCAGCACGCTGACCATGCAACTGGCCGGACTGCTCGACGAAGATGGCCAACGGCGCGGTCGACGCAGCTTTTTGGGCAAAATCAGCCAGTCGACCGCAGCACTACGCCTGGAAGGTTTCTGGCGCAAACAGGAGATTGCCGAGGCCTATCTCAACCTGGTCAGCTTCCGCGGCGAACTGGTCGGGGTCGGGGCCATGAGCCGCCAACTGTTCGGCAAATGGCCGCACGGCCTCGACGAACGCGAAGCGGCCCTGGCCGCTGCCCTGCTCCGCTCGCCCAATGCCGCGCCGGCACTGGTCGTCAAACGCGCCTGCAATCTGCTCAAGGAAATGAACCGGGCCGGGGAATGCGAGGGACTCGACGGTTTTGCCACGCAGGCGCTGAGCGGAAATCTCCGATCGACCGAGGTCGACCGCAGCGAACTGCCGCAAAGCGCGCCCCATCTCGCCCGCAAACTGCTCAAACAGCCCGGCGAGCAAATTCGCTCAAGCCTCGATGCCGATTTGCAGCAATTTGCCGGCGATGCCTTGCGCCGCCACCTCACGGCACTGCGCCGGCAGAATGTGGAAGATGGCGCCGTGCTGGTGCTCGACAACGCCAGCGGTGAAATTCTCGCCTGGGTTGGATCAAGCGGCGATCTCTCCGGGGCCGCCGAGGTTGATGGGGTCACGGCGCTGCGCCAGGCCGGCTCGACGCTGAAACCTTTTCTCTACGCCCTGGCTTTCGAACGCCGCAACCTGACGCCGGCCTCGCTGCTTGAGGACGCGCCGCTGACGCTCGATGCCGGCAACGGCCTCTACGCCCCGCAAAACTACGAACCAGATTACAAAGGCTGGGTCTCGGTCCGCCGGGCCTTGGGCGGTTCGCTCAACGTCCCGGCGGTCAAGACACTGGTTCGCCTCGGGCCGGAACGCTTTCATCAGCGACTCAAGCAAACCGGCTTCGCAAGCCTGAAGGAGAGCGGCGACTGGTACGGCTACAGCCTGGCGCTCGGCTCGGCCGATGTTTCCTTGCTGATGCTGGCCAATGCCTACCGCACGTTGGCCAATGCCGGCCAGTGGGGGCCGCTGCGCGCCACGCCGGGCAAGACAGCCAGTCCGCCCCCCTGCCAGCGCGAAGGGTGCAGCGGCGTGTTCAACGCACCGGTTCGCGCGGTCTACAGCCCGGCCAGCAGTTTTTTGATCGGCCACATCCTGTCCGACCGCAGCGCCCGGGCCGGCACCTTCGGGCTGGAGTCGTGGCTGGCAACGCCCTACTGGACAGCCGCCAAGACCGGCACCAGCAAGGACATGCGCGACAACTGGTGCGCCGGCTGGTCACGCCGCTACACCGTCGCCGTCTGGGTCGGCAATGCCGGCGGCAGCCCGATGCACGATGTTTCCGGTGTCAGCGGCGCGGCGCCGGTCTGGCGCGAGGTGATGGACTGGCTGCATCGCGGCGATGCCCGGCACGGCCGCTCAAAAATCGACAGCCGCCCACCATCGCCACCGCCCGGTGTGGTCAGTCGCTCCATCCGCTTTGAGCCACCGCGCGAACCGGCACGCGAGGAGTGGTTCATGGCCGGCACCGAAAGCAGCCTGATCCGTGCGGCCGACAACCGTGCACTGGCCCGTATCGCCTACCCGGCCGAGGGCAGCATCATCGCGCTCGACCCGGATATTCCACCGCAGCACCAGCGCATCCCGCTGCGTCTCTCAGCCCCTGCTGGCAACCACTGGCGCTGGCAACTCGATGCACAACCGCTCGGCCCGGCCGACCGCCTCAAGCACTGGCTGCCGCAACCCGGCAAACACCGGCTGACCCTGCACGACGCGCAAAACGCCCTGATCGACAGCGTCACCTTCGAAGTCCGGGCCCTGCGCAGCCGTCGCTGAAGCAGCCGTATCGACCAATATAAAACATGAACAAATTTGTAGAATAATCTACATTTTATTAAACTAACTTCCATGAACACATGGATTGCACTGATCACCAGCCTGCCCACCGAAAACGCCACGGCACGCATGCGCGCCTGGCGCAGCCTCAAAGCCTCCGGTGCTGCGGTTCTCCGGGATGGCGTCTACCTGATGCCGGAGCGACCGGATTGCCGGGCAACGCTGAACACGGTTGCTACGGAAATTCGTGAGGCGGCAGGAAGCGCGCTGATGACTCGCCTTGACGAGCCCGACAATGGCAATTTCATCGCGCTGTTCGACCGCAGCGCCGATTTTGCGAGCCTGCAGAGCGACATTGCGCTGGCCCATGACGGACTGAATGCAGGCTCAGCCAACGAGATCCAGAAGCAGGCGCGCAAACTGCGCAAAGCGTTCACCCATCTGGCAGCGATTGATTTTTTCCCCGGCGAAGCCCAGAAACAGGTCGACGAATCATTGCGCCAACTCGAACAACGGACAGCCCGCTCCTTGTCGCCCGATGAACCGCATCCGGTCGATCAAGCCATCGTCCGCTTGAGTCGGCAGGATTACCAGGGACGGCTCTGGGCAACCCGGCAACGCCCCTGGGTCGACCGGCTGGCCTGTGCCTGGTTGATCCGTCGGCTCATCGACCCGCATGCCGAAATCCGCTGGCTGGCGACACCGGCGGATTGCCCCGCCGAGGCGCTGGGCTTCGATTTCGACGGTGCCCGGTTCACGCATGCCGGCGCCCGTGTCAGCTTCGAAGTGCTGCTGGCCAGCTTCGATCTGCAAACACCGGCCCTGCAACGACTAGGGGCCTTGGTCCATTTTCTTGACGTGGGCGGCATACAGCCGCCGGAAGCCGCCGGCATCGAAAGCATACTGGCCGGTTTGCGCGACACCATTCCCGACGACGATCGGCTTCTGGCCATCGCCAGCAACATTTTCGACGGATTGCTCAGCACCTTCGAGAAAGACCGGCCATCATGACCTCGCCCCTGACCGACAACAACGACCCGCATGCAATGCAAGCCGCCGAGGTCAGCCTCTGGCAAGCCTTCATGTTCTGGCTGAAGCTTGGCTTCATCAGCTTTGGTGGCCCGGCCGGGCAGATCGCCATCATGCACCAGGAGCTGGTCGAGCACCGCCGCTGGATATCGGAACGCCGTTTCCTGCACGCGCTCAACTATTGCATGGTGCTGCCGGGGCCGGAGGCCCAACAGTTGGCCACCTACATTGGCTGGCTGATGCACCGCACCTGGGGCGGCATTATTGCCGGCGGCCTGTTCGTGCTGCCTTCGCTGTTCATCCTGATCGGCTTGTCATGGGTCTATATCGCCTTCGGCGACATGCCGCTGGTCGCCGGCCTGTTCTACGGCATCAAGCCAGCCGTCACCGCCATCGTCGTTCAGGCGGCACACCGTATTGGCTCGCGCGCCTTGAAAAACAATGTGCTGTGGGCCATTGCCGCAGCCTCCTTTGTCGCCATCTTTGCCCTCAATGTCCCGTTCCCGGCCATCGTCGCAGTTGCCGCAGCGATTGGTTACTGCGGTGGACGCATCGCACCGGGCAAATTCCAGGCCGGCGGCGGACATGGCCAGAGCCATAAATCCTTCGGCCGGGCGTTGATCGACAACGATACGCCAACCCCGGAACATGCCTTGTTCGCCTGGCACAAGATGATCAAGGTTGCACTGATCGGCTGCCTCCTGTGGCTGGTCCCGATGGGCATGCTGACGGCCGCTTGCGGTTGGGAACACACCCTGACGCAGATGGGCTGGTTTTTCACCAAGGCAGCGCTACTGACCTTCGGTGGCGCTTATGCCGTGCTGCCTTACGTCTATCAAGGGGCGGTCGGTGGCTATGGCTGGTTGTCCCCAACCCAGATGATCGACGGTCTGGCACTCGGCGAAACGACGCCAGGACCGTTGATCATGGTCGTCACTTTCGTCGGCTTCATCGGAGGCTACCAAAGTGCAGAAATGCGCGCCGCATTCGGCCCGGACGGCCTGTTTCTGGCCGGCGCCGTCGCCGCCACGCTGGTCACCTGGTTCACCTTCCTGCCGTCCTTCGTATTCATCCTGATGGGTGGCCCATTCATCGAAACGACCCACAACGACCTGAAATTCACCGCACCGCTAACAGCCATTACTGCTGCAGTGGTCGGCGTCATCCTGAACCTGGCCTTGTTCTTCGGTTATCACGTCCTATGGCCGAAGGGGTTCGAAGGTTCGTTTGAGTGGGTATCAGCACTGATTGCGCTGGCTGCCGCAATTGCCCTGCTCCGCTTCAAGGCGAACGTCATTCATGTAATTGCCGGCTGCGCCGTGATCGGCTTTGCACTGAAAACACTGGGGTATTGAAACGGAGCCTCAGCCAGCGAAATATTGCGGGAGTTGACTGTCCAATCTCATCACAACTGGCCGCAGAATATCTGTGTAGTGAGTAGAAGCAATCAGGCAAGAATCGGCCACAAGCAGACGTTCTGTACGAGCCCGGGATACAATTCCAAATCACTATCTTTGGCAATAGATATGCGTTCCTTTTTTGTATTCACGTACCTCCTCATGTCTCTTGCACAAGCACAAGCCACCAGACTTGAGGATTTAATCGAAACAGAAGGACCTTTAGAGGAACTTATTCTTAGGGCCGAGGCTGGCGAAACCAACGCACAATTGAAGCTTGGAGTACGTTATCTCGACGGTAAAGATGTCGAGCAAAATTCTCTTACAGCTATTACTTGGCTGGAACGCGCATCACAGCAAGGTAGTGCTCAAGCGATGTTCACTCTGGGTAATATTTACTATTTTGGACTACAAGGTTTACAAGAAAACCGAACGAAAGCTTTAAGTTGGTATGAGAAAGCTGCAAAGGTCGGTCATCCGGAAGCGGCTTTTAGGCGTGCAAAATTAGGCCATTCTTTTGAAGCATTGAGTTGGTTTCTTATAGCGGCAAACGCGGGACATGCCTCAGCACAATATGAAGCAGGTATGGCTTACTACCAGGGGAGGGGCACATCGACAAACTACCCTGAGGCTGCCCGGTGGCTTAAAGCTAGTGCTCAACAACAGTCCCCGGAGGCAAGTTTTGCTCTTGGGATGCTGTACCGGTTTGGTCAGGGGGTGCCACAAGATTACAGGGAGGCTTTTTCCCTATTTCAAACAGCTACAAAACTTGGGCATCAGGAAGCAATACTGCAAGCTGGTTTGGCCACGCAATCTGGCAGGGGGACACCACAGGACAGATTTGCTGCTTTCAAAATTATTCGGACGTTGGCGAAGACAGGGCACCTTGAGTCAATCATCGAATTGGCAAATTGCTATGAAAAAGGACTCGGAGTCAAAAAAATGCCCTTTGTTGCACATTCTGTCTATAACTATTTAGCAACAAAGTATCCTTATTACCAGCTGGTTGTTGACAAGAGGTCAGCATTAACAACAACGCTTTCAAGTTCTGATATAAATAAGAGTCAGGACCTGACACGCTATATGCTGAAAGTAGAGAATGTAGTCGATGCACTTGACATCGCCCTCCTAGACAAACCAACTCCAATAAAGAGGCACTCGCTTTAGTGCCTTTTTTTTGGGATGCATAGTTTCCGAATTCCTGATTGGCAGTTTTGGATCGATTTAAGCCAACCAAGTCGAATGCAATCCGGCACTCAACAGAACGCAACTTCACATCCGCCACCCCGGCAGCCAGACCAAGGCGACCAAAGGGCGCTCACCGGCTGGCCATCAAGCGCAGGCCCAGTCCGACAAAAATTATGCCGCTCAGGCGATCCATCGCTACGCCGACACGCGGGCTGGCATTGACCCACTGGCCGACCGCCCCGGAGAAGTAGCCCAGCAAGCCAAAAATGACTGCTGCTTGCAGGGTGAAGAGAATGCCCAGCGTCGCCATCTGGACGGTCACACTGCCATTGGCCGGGACAACGAACTGGGGCAGGAATGACAGGAAAAACAGGATGACTTTCGGGTTGATCACGTTGGCCAGAATGCCTTTCAGAAACAGCGCCCCGGATGTCTTTCGATCACTGCCATCACCCTTGATGCTTGCGCCCCCTGCACTGCGCAGCGCATTGATACCGAGCCACACCAGATAAAGCCCGCCGCAAATCTTGAGCACGCTGAAAGCCTCGACGGAAGAGGCGATCAACGCGCTGACGCCGACAACCGCCAGCAGAGTGTGACTGAGGCACCCCAGCGCACAGCCCAATCCGAAGGCAATCCCTTCCCGGCGCCCCTGGGACATGCCGATGCTCAAGACCATCAGGTTATCCGGGCCCGGCGCAAGGGTAATCAAGGAGGCGGCCAACAGGAAACCGAAAAGCTGTTCGACGGATAGCATGGATAACTCGGCACGAATGAATCCGGCCAGTGTAACGTTTCTTCTCTTGGCGCAGGATCAAGTCCCGAAACGCTTATTGGCCGCCCGCCACAAGTTTGCGCTTACAGCTCGTAACCGAAGGAGCGAATGATGCCTCTCGCTTTTTCGCCCTTCAGATAGCCGATCAACGCCACGGCTCCCGGATTGTTGCGGCCCTTGTTCAACAGCACCGCATCCTGGCGAATCGGCGAGTAATGCCTGGCTGGTACGATCCACGCCGAGCCGCCCGTCAGGGTGCCATCCTTGAAGACCTGCGAGAGTGCGACAAAGCCGAGTTCGGCGTTGCCCGTGCTGACGAACTGATGGGTCTGGGTAATATTTTCCCCCTGGACCACCCTGGCTTGCACCTTGTCGGCAAGCCCCATGGCTTTCAGGGTTTCCATCGCGGCAGCGCCGTAAGGTGCCGTTTTTGGATTGGCCAGCGCAATGTGCCTGAAATTCCCTTTGGCCAGAACATCCCCCTGGCTATCGACATAACCGGGGGCGGCAGACCAAAGCACAAGCTTCCCGATCGCGTAGGTAAAACGAGTTCCCTTGACGGCCTGGGCTTCGTTTTCGAGCTTGGCCGGGGTCTCGTCGTCAGCCGACAAGAACACTTCGAAGGGCGCGCCATTGGTGATCTGGGCGTAGAACTTTCCGGTTGCACCGAAGGCCAGCGTCACCTTGTGCCCCGTATCCTTCTCGAATTCGCTGGCAATTTTCTGCATGGGAGCAGTGAAATTGGCTGCTACGGCAAGCGAAACTTCCTCGGCCGTGGCTGCTTGAGCCATCAGAAAAGTCGCCGCCAGGACTGACAGGGTTGAGTAAAAACGGATCATGGCTGTTTTTTCCTTACGAAACATTCAGGCCGGCACCCCAAGGATGACGCTCGATGCCTTGAAGACAGCGATTGCATCGACACCGACCGCCAGTTCGAGACGGGTGACACTTTCATTGGTCACCATCGCCGTGATGCTGGTGCCGCCGGGCAGCTCGATCAGCACTTCGGTGTTGACGGCCCCGGGATGCAGGCGGGAAACCTTGCCGGCCAGCTGGTTGCGCGCCGAGAGTCGCAAGCCGGCGTGCGGTGACATGACCATGACCGACGGCGCCTTGATCAGCGCGTAAACCTCGGATCCCGCGGTCAACGCCAGATTTTGGGTACTTTCGCTGGTGATGGTAGCCACCAGGCGTTCGCCACCGGGCAGTTCGACGTCAATCTCGTCATTGACCGCCCCGAATTTGATGGCAGCGACAGTGCCGAGGAACTGATTGCGGGCGCTGGTTTTCATGCTGAGTCTCCTGATCATAATAAAGTCATCGACGAGGCCTTGGGCCTGTGCGCTGAGTTGCTCGATAAAGCGTTTGTGCTCTTCCTCGATATGGCGGAAATTGGTGATCAGTTGCCGACCGCGCTCGGTCAGCCGCGTCGATCCGCCGCCCTTGCCGCCTGTCGTACGCTCGACGAGTGATTCTCCGGCCAGCGAATTCATCTGGTCGATGGCATCCCAGGCCGCTTTGTAGCTCATCTTCATCGCCTTGGCGGCCTTGGTGATCGACCCCAGTTCGGCAACCAGGGCCAGCAGTTGCACCCGGCCATGCCCGCCGAAACTATGCTCACCGACCGACATCCAGAGGCTGCCCTTCAGGGCAATAGCTTGTGCGTCATCCATCATGCTCAATTCCCTGAAAAACAAGTTCGATACGAATCACATTCCCCGCAGGCATGGCCCACACGGGTTCATGCCTTGCGCATGATGAACTGCCTCCGGTGTTTCGTTATATATAAAATAATATAACGAAATCCAGCCAAAATAACGCCAAGCCGCCATCAATCGATCCCGATCAACGCTCGGCCGCAGCCTGGGTGCTGGATGCAATTGCCCTGACCAGTCGCTGCACGCACGCTGCGATCATGCCTTCCTCAAGGTTTCCGTAGCCGAGCACAAGCCCGTTACAACGCAGCGGCGCTCGCGTGTAGTCACCCAGCGCGCGAACGCCCAGCCCCAAACCCGCCGCATGCCTGACCACGTCGGCGTCGCGTATCTCGTTCGGCAACCACATCACCAGATGCAGTCCGGCTTCACCGCCCGAGAGTTCGAGGGATGGCCCGAAGGCATCGCGCAGCGCCGTGCGCAATGCAATTTGTCGCGCCGCATAACGTGTGCGCATGCGACGTAAATGCAGGGTGTAGTAGCCACGCAGGATGAAATCCGCCAGTGCGCGCTGTTCGACCCCCTGCCCGGCACGCGTCGCCTGACCGGTGGCCCAGGCAAAGTCGGCAGCCACGGCACGCGGCAGCACGAGATAGCCGAGACGCAGGCCGGGGTACAGCGTCTTGCTGAACGTACCGACGTACACAACAGGAGCATCCGCTTGCAAGCCGAACAATGCAGGTGGTGCCGGGCCGGCACGACGAAATTCACTGTCGTAATCATCCTCGATGATCCACGCACCGATGCGCTGCGCACACTCGATCAATGCCAGGCGGCGGGCCAGCGACATGACGCGACCGGTGGGATACTGGTGCGATGGCGTGATCGTGATCAGGCGGGGAGGATGCTCGTCCCAGTCCTTCTCGTCGGGAGCCAACCCTTCGGCATCGACCGGAATGTCATGCACACGCAGCCCGGCCAGACCGAATGCGACACGGGCGGCAAGATAACCGGGGTTCTCGGCCCAAACGATATCGCCGTGATCGCCGAGCAGTCGGGCGCAGAGGTCGAGAGCCGCCTGCGTTCCACTGGTAATGACGATTTGCGCGGCGTCGACCGCGAAACCGCGAACTGTGGTGAGATGGCCGGCCAGCGCGGCACGCAATACCGGATCACCGCCATGCGCCGCATAGCCCAACTGGCGCCAACCGGCGTCATGCCACGCACGCTCAAGACAGGCGCGCCAACGGCGGAAGGGAAAAGCGCCATAGTCCGGCGCACCGGGCGCAAAGGGCAGCACCGCAGCTTCACGCGCCGGTTCGGGTTGCAATGCGGCAGCAGCGCGGCGGGAGAGTTGCAGCGCGGTGGCAGGCGCCGCCGGACTATCCGTCGAGGCAAGGCCCCGGAGCGGAAACGAGGCCACACGCGTTCCCTGGCAATCGGCCAGCAGACATCCCTCGGCAAGCAGTTGCTCGTAGGCAAACAGCACGGTGTTGCGCGCAATGTTCAACGACGCAGCCAGGCTTCGACTGGCCGGCAGACGCGTGCCCGACACGAGTTGGCCCGACAGGATGGCGTCACGCAAACGGTGATAAATCACGCGTTGGCGCGACATGCGTTCGGGCAAAGGCGGGGCAAGCAGCCAGTCAAGCTCCATCGTGGCTCCATAAATAAGCAGAATCGTGGCACTGCAAAAGGTACCACGATCTCCTTAGAGTACGGCCATCGACACCTCTTGGAGCACTACCATCATGACTGACAAATCGACAGCCCCTTCGCCACGCACCCGCATCCGTCGCAAACCCGAGCGCGCAAACTACGACACCGACACCATCGCAGCCATCGTCGATGCCGCGTTGATGTGCAACGTTGCCTTCCAGATCGATGGATCGGTACACGCCATTCCCACGCTCCACTGGCGCGATGGCCAATACTTGTACATCCACGGCGCCAAGGCGTCACGCATGCTCAAGGCACTGACCGAAGGCGAGGCCTGCCTCACCATCGCGCTGGCCGATGGCCTGGTACTGGCACGTTCAGCCTTGCACCACTCGATGAACTACCGCTCGGTGGTGATTTATGGACGTTTTGAAGCCGTCACCGAGCCGCTGGAAAAACAACGCAGCCTGCAAGCGCTGATCGATGGCCTGTATCCCGAGCGGTGGGAGACGCTGCGCCCAATCAGCGACAAGGAACTGAACGCCACCAGTGTGTTGCGGATAGCGCTGGACGAAGCCTCGGCCAAGGTGCGCAACTGGGGCGTGAAGGACGACGAAGAGGATCTGGCCTGGCCTGTCTGGGCCGGGGTGATCCCGTTGCACACTCGGCCTGGCACACCGCTTGTGGAGCCGGACAGCAAGGTCGGCGCAGTTCCCGCCACCCGCTTTGACTGGCGGAGCGAAAACTCATTTGAATCCGAATGAATGCTCAGGCTTTTGGCGTATCGGTGGCTGAGGAATCTGCCGTTGGGTCCGGGGCATCCTCGATGCCCCAGTCGCCCCACAGGTACCAGTCGTCGCCCAGCATTTCAGCCGGATGCTGGGTACGTCCCGAACCATTTCCACACTGCAGATCCTTGGTCGGGCAATATTTATCGCACCCCCAACAAATACGTTCAGGGTGTTTGGGATGCAGGGGAAATTTCTTGGCCATCGAACGCTTTGAATATCCGGCAGAAGAGACTTTCAATCGATACAGCAATACTAGACCGGCCAGGCGGCAAAAGATTTGATGCCCAGCACAAAACAGAACGCACCCAGCGCTTAACCATTAGCGTATATATAACTCATTGATGTACTTAGCTGAGTCACAATCGTGACTGACGGCACAACGATGGGAAGAAAAAAAAATGGACCTTCAAAAAAAATTCAGCAATCGCGAGCTGGAAAAAATAGTCGAAGAAGCGGGTATTTACATGTGCGCTTGCCCCGGGCAGGTTGCCAGTGAAATTCGCGGACTACGCAGCCTGATTCGTTATCAGCGGGACTGCATCCAGAATGGGAAAACACAGGAAATAGTCCATCGGACTATCGAGGCATCCGCCAAGGAAGCGCACACCGTGATGGAGAGCTGCCTCGAACAGGTGCTGGCGTTAGAAGGCTGGGACCGTGAAACGCTCAAGATGCCAGCGGGCCTTCGCAAATTGAGGGATGACCTGATCAACGAGGCCGAGTAGAAATTCTGTATCGTCACAAATTCGACACGGCCTTGACCAAAGGACATCGCCAGCCTTGACAGCATTGTGCCGCGCACAACCTTCAGGGTTTGACCACCACGCTTGCCAAGGATTTTTGCCATGCCGCATCACCGACGCCTGATTTTTCTGGTTGCCCTGGCCATGACGGCTTTTGCCGCCAATTCGCTGCTCTGCCGACTGGCGCTGAAAACAAGCGGAATCGATGCCGGCAGCTTTACCGGCTTGCGCCTGGCCAGCGGGGCGCTGGTACTCTGGCTGATCGTCCGCTGGCGCGGACCGGCCGGTCCGGCTGGCGGCAGTTGGGCGGCCGCGACGGCGCTCTTCATCTACGCTGCCGGTTTTTCTTATGCCTACATCCAGTTGCCGACCGCGACCGGCGCCTTGCTGCTGTTCGGGGCCGTGCAGGTGACGATGATTGGCGTCGGCCTGTGGCGCGGCGAGCGTTTGCAGGGCTGGCAAATGGCCGGACTGGGGCTGGCCGTCAGCGGCCTGCTGGCGCTGCTGACCCCGGGACTCAGCGCACCGCCCCCCGATAGCGCAGCCCTGATGCTGAGCGCCGGCGTAGCCTGGGGAATTTACTCCCTGCTCGGCAAGCGGCTGGGCAACCCGACACTGGCGACGGCCGGCAACTTTCTGCGCACCCTGCCGTTTGCCGCCCTGCTCAGCCTGGCCACACTGCCGCTGGCCCGCCTCGACAGCGCTGGCGTGATCTATGCCCTGGCCTCGGGCGGCCTTGCTTCCGGCCTCGGCTACGCACTGTGGTACGCCGTATTACCGAGCCTGGCCGCAACCCACGCGGCCACCGTGCAACTGAGCGTGCCGGTGCTCGCCGCCCTTGGCGGCATCCTTTTTCTCGGCGAGACGGTCAGTTGGTCCCTGGCCCTGAGTTCGGCAGCGATTCTCGGCGGCATTGCACTGGTCATCGGCGGCAAGGAGCGCCCGCGCTGAACCGAAACGGGCTGCGCGGCCTGCCTGCCTTGTGGCACACTGCCGGCCATGCATGCACTTCCTCACCTTTCCGCGGTCGACTGGCTTTCGCTGGCCATTTTCTTTGGCAGCTGGGCCGGTTACGGCTGGTTTTCCGAACATAGCCGCTGGGGCGCCAAGGGGCTGATCGGCACCAGCCGGAACTTTCGCCTGCAATGGGCTTACCAGATGCTGGCCCGCGATACGCGGGTGATGGATTCAACGCTGATCGGCAATTTGATGACCAGCGTTTCCTTTTATGCCAACACGACGATCTACATCATCGCCGGCATGGTGGCGGCACTGGGCGCCGCCGACAAGCTGATCAGCGTCACCGCCGAACTGCCTTTCGGTGGCGCGGGCAATCGTGAATTGCTTGAAATCAAGCTGATGTTGCTGCTCGCCAGCTTTGTATTTGCCTACTTCAAATTCACCTGGTCGCTGCGCCAGTTCAATCTGCTCTCGATCCTGGTTGGCGCCGCGCCGATGGGGCAGCAAGGCGACCCCAAAATCGATGCTTACGCACAGCGAGTTGCTGGTGCCAACAATCTGGCCGGCGACGACTTCAATCGCGGCATCCGCGCCTACTATTTCGGGCTGGCCGGCTCGGGCTGGCTGCTCCACCCAGCTCTGCTCGGTGCGCTGGCCATCGGCGTCCTGATCATTCTCTACCGCCGCGATTACGCCTCGCCGGCCCTGGCCGTACTACGCGACTAGGCCGGCAACGCCGTGAATTCAAAAACCCATCTGGCCGGCATCGGCTTCGGTCTGCTGGCCTACGGCATCTGGGGCTTTTTCCCGCTCTTCTTTCGCCAGCTGGCGCATGTTTCGCCGATGGACGTACTGTCGAACCGCGCTGTCTGGGCCTGCCTGTTTGTCGGCCTGCTGCTGTCGCTGCGCGGCAACTGGGGCAAGGTCCGCGCCGTTTTCCGCCAACCCAGACAGTTCGCCATGCTCGCCCTGGCCGCCCTGCTGGTCGGCAGCAACTGGCTGGTTTTCCTGTGGGCCGTGGCCAACCAGCAAGTCGTTGCCTCCAGCCTCGGCTATTTTCTGACGCCGCTGGTCAATGTGCTGCTCGGCCTCGCTGTCCTCAAGGAAAGACTGAACCGGCTGGAGTGGATTTCAGTCGGACTGGCACTGGCCGCCATTGCCAATGAAATCATCACGCTCGGCAGCCTGCCCTGGGTCTCGTTGATTCTGGCCGCCACCTTCGGCACCTACGGGCTGGTGCGCAAGCAAGTGCCGGTCGATGCCTTGTCTGGTCTATGGCTCGAAACCCTGGCGATGCTGCCGGTCTGCCTGCTGTATGCCCTGTGGCAAAGCCAGCAGGGCCACAGCGTTTTTGTCACGGCGGACACGTCGACCGCGCTATTGCTGGTTGGCGCCGGGATTCTGACTGCGCTGCCGCTGATGGCTTTCGCCGCCGCAACACAACGACTCGACCTGGCCACGGTCGGCATGCTGATGTACATCAACCCGACAATGCAATTCTTCACCGCCGTCTGGGTATTCGGCGAGCCGATGCAAAGTGCGCGGCTGGTCAGTTTCGGCCTGATCTGGATCGGCCTGTTTTTCTTCAGTTGGAGCGCCTGGCAGAAATACAGGAATCTCGGCTGATGTCGCCCCGCCTGATCTACGCCATCGTCTTCATCGAGGGATTCTGCTCGCTCGGCGCCGAAGTCATTGCGCTGCGCCGGCTGCTTCCACACATCGGCAGTTCGATCATTGTCACCGCGCCGACCATCGGCTTCTTCCTGCTTGCGCTGGCCCTCGGCTACGCCGCCGGAGCGCGCGTAACCGGCAACTACAGCGCCATCGTCGGGCGCAATTTCCTGATTGCGGCACTGCTGGCCGGACTGGGCCTGGCCAGTATCAGTGTCGATGGGCTGTTTGCCCACCTGCAACCGGTCCTCGTCGCTTACCTGTTTTTCATCGGCGGCATCCTCTGCCCGCTCGCCTGGCTGCTTGGCCAGACCGTCCCGATCCTGACCAACTTGATGCAGCACGCCCGAACCGGCGAAGCCAGCGGCACAGCACTTTACTGGTCTACGCTCGGCTCCTTTCTCGGCTCGCTCAGCCTGTCGCTGCTCGTCATGCAATGGCTCGGCGTCTCTGCCGCCATCCTGGCCTGTACGCTGTGCCTGCTGATCGGCGCCGGGCTGCTCGAACGGGGAAATCCGAAATTTGCCCTGGCAACGGCGTTGACCGCGGCACTCGCCATCGGCTTCAACATGCAGCAGGCCGTCACCGCCGACACCGCCTATGCCGATTACACGATCAGCCCGGTCGACCTGCCAAAACAGCAGAATCCGCGCGCTTTCTGGGTCAACCAGTCGGCCGCCTCGCTGATCGACGACAGCGAACCGCCCAACTACACGCGCTATATCCGACATCTGCGCCAGATCCTGCTCGACGATCTGGGCTTCAGGGACAAACGCATCCTCGTCCTCGGCGCCGGCGGTTTCACGTTGTCGCACCGTGAGCCGCTCAACCACTACACCTACGTCGATATCGACCCGGCGATCCGCGAAATTGCCGAAAAACACTTCCTGCACGAAGCCGCGCGCGGCGAGTTCATCGTGGACGATGCCCGACGCTTCATCGCCACGACAGACCAGCGTTTCGATGCCGTCGTGGTCGACGTTTTCAGTTCGCACACCTCGATCCCAAGCCACCTCGTAACCCAGGAATTCTGGCGCGCGACACGCCGCGTCATGGCGCCGGATGGCGTATTGCTGGCCAACCTGATCCTCGACGGCAAGCTGGAAACACCGTACGCCCGCAATCTGCTGGCGACCATCGAACATGTTTTCGGACGTTGCGCGGTCGACGTGCTGCACAAGGCAAAAACGCTGGCGAACGTTGAACTTACTTGCTTTGCCTCCAGCCAGCCGATTGCCACCGGCATTTATGCTGACGAAAAGAACCGGGCCGACCTCGACCGCCTCCGCTGAACCACCCGAAACAAGGGAAATCGCCAATTGACGCGCCCGGCAAGGCTCATGGATACTTAGCCAACGCCTCCATGACTCACCCTGTTTTCGGCCCGTGAAAGGTGTTCACCGTGACGATCTGCTTTCTGACTGCACAGCGACTGGTTCGCCCACTCTTCGCCGCGGCGCTGCTGATCTGTTCGCTTGGCACCAGCGCTGCCGGCCCTGATTGCTCGCGCAGCTACACGCTCGCCCTGCACGACCACGGCCTGCTCTATTCGGCCGACACCAATAGCGGCATCGACAAGGATTTTTCCGACGAACTGATCCGGCGCAGCGGCTGCAAAGTCACGGTCAGCCTGATGCCACGTGCCCGAATCTGGCAACTGATCGAATCCGGCGCCCTCGATTTCAGCCTCTCCGGCATCACCAACCCGGAGCGCAAGCGCTTCGCCGGTTTTGCCTGGTATTTCACCAACAAATATTACCTGCTGGTTCGCAAGGACAGCGGGGTTCGGACGCTGGCCGATTTTGAACGCAACGACAAGCTTCAACTCGGCATCATCCGCAGTTTCCGCTACAGCGAAACGGCCAACGGCCTGGTCGACCGCCTGCTCGAAGCCCGGCGCGTCACGCAAGCCGGCGGACTGTCTCCGCTGTATCAAACCTTGATGCTCAACCACATTCAGGGAATGATCATCGAACCTTTCGATTATCCGGCACTCGAAGAACGCAATATCCGCGACCAGAGCCAGATCATCGAATTCCCCGACCCGCCCGTCCTGCATGGCCTGATCATGTCGAACAAGGCACTTTCTGCGGCAGAACAGGCGCAGTGGAAAGCCCTGGTCGATGCGATGCGGGCCGATGGCAGCGTCCGGAAAATATTCGAAAAATACTTCAAGGCCGACCTGGCCGCCGCCTTGGTCAATTTCTGAAGCCACCATGCGTTCCTGGCGCCTGATCCTCTTACCTTGGCTGATACTGGTTGCGACGCTCGGCACCACCTGGCTGAGCTGGAACCACGAACAGCAGGCCGCCGACAAGGAATTACGCTCGCGCTTTGATTTTGCCCTGCGCGATGCCGGCAGCCGGATCGAACAACGCATGGCCGCCTACGAACAGATGCTGCGCGGCGTCCAGGGCTTGATCGCCGCAACCGGCACGATCAATCGCCGGGTATTTCGCGACTATGTCGATGCCCTGCGCCTGGATGCCAATTTCTCCGGCGTCCAGACCATCGGGATTGCCGAACAGGTCACCGCCGCCCGCAAGGAAAGCCATATTGCCGCGATGCGCCGGGCCGGATTTACCAATTACCGCATCGAACCGGACGGCGCGCGCGACATGTACACCCCGGTCATCCAGCGCGAACCCTATATCGGACGCAACCAGATCAACCCCGGGTTCGATCCCTGGTCAGACCCGGTCCGCCGTGAAGCACTGGTCAGAGCGCGCGACTCGGGCACGGCAGCCATTTCCGGCAAGGTCAGGCTGGCGGTGGACAACGATACCGATGTCCAGCCCGGCTTCATCATGTACATCCCGATCTACGCCCCCAACCAGCCGACCGAAAGCGTCGATCAACGCCGGGCCGCCCTGATCGGCTGGGTTTTTGCCTCATTCCGGCTGAACGACCTGATGGCCAGCCTTTATGGCGAACAAGCGGCGGGACTTTCCCTGACCCTGCACGATGGCGTGATTGCCACCGATGCCACCCTGCTTTTCCGTTCCGGACAACCCGACCGCCCCCCGCAAAACAGCGCACTCAAGGCACAGGAATATCTAGTCATCGCCGGCCACAGCTGGACGTTGAGCATGAGTGCCAGCGAGCAATTCAAAAATCATTTCGGGCGCGATGCGGCGAAATTGATTGCGCTGGCCGGCATTTCGCTCAGTTTCCTGCTGACGCTGCTGGCCTGGCTGCTCGCCAGCGGCAAGGCGCGCGCCGTCGCCCTGGCCGCAGCAATGACCGATGAATTGCGTAAAAGCGAGCGGCGCTGGGCCTTTGCCCTTGAAGGCGCGGGTGACGGCGTGTGGGACTGGAACCTGAGCAGTCGCCAGGCCCTGACATCGCAACGCTGGGATGAAATCCTCGGATGCCCGCCCGGCAGGGCTCACAGCATCGATGAATGGACCGAGCGCATGGCGCCGGATGAACGGACGAGCGTCATGGCGGCGATCGATCAGTGCCTGTCCGGCCCGCCAGTCCGGAATGCCACCTGCGTCATCGAACACCGGATTCGCTGCGATGACGGAACGTGGAAATGGATTCTGTTCCGCGGCATGGTGGCCGAACGCGACGCCGATGGAACGCCGCTGCGGATGATCGGCACGATTTCCGACATCAGCCAGCGCAAGGCCAGTGAAGAACGCATCCGCCACATGGCCCAGCACGATGCGCTGACCGACTTGCCCAACCGGGCCTTGTTCAGCGACCGCCTGCAACTGGAGCTTGAGCGCGCCAAGCGGCACGGCGAGCAAGTTGGGCTGATTTTTCTCGATCTCGACAATTTCAAGCCGATCAATGACCATTTTGGCCATGCCGTCGGCGACCGCGTGCTGCAAACCGTGGCCCTGCGCCTGAAAGAATCGATCCGCGCCTCCGACACCGCCGGCCGGATTGGTGGCGACGAGTTCATCATCCTGCTACCCAGCCTGAGCCACCCGAATGATGCCGCTGCCCTGGCCGAAAAAATTCGCTTGGCCTTGCGTCAGCCTTTCGCGGTCGACGGCTTTGAAATGCGGATTTCCTGCAGTCTCGGCGTCGCGGTTTTCCCCGAGGATGGCGAGGATGAAGTCACGCTGACCAAGCATGCCGACCAGGCACTCTATCGCGCCAAGGAAAATGGTCGGGACGGCGTCGAGCTGGCAGCCAACCGCAACCACTGAATCAGCAGCGGCGCAACGCCATGTGCGTCGAAATCATCTGCGGAATCTGACGGACCATTTCGCTGTCGAGCTTGCAACCCAGCAGCAGGTGCAACAAACCGCTGGTAAAAGCCCAGGTGTCGCGTGCGGTGGTCGCCGGATCGAGTCCGGCGCGTAGCGCTCCCTTGTCGGCCGCCCGGAAATAAACCCGCTGAATACGTTCGAGATATTCAAGCGCCGGACGATTGGCTTCAACCTGGACCCCGGCAAACTCGGCGACATACTCGCAGCGCAGGATCATGATTTCAAAAACTTCGCGGACAACCGGACAATCTTCAAGCACGCGAAAGAATTCAATCTGCGATGCCTCGATCGCATCCAGTGGATTTTCGTAGTTCTCCGAAAACAGGATCGCGTCGATCCGCTCGTGCATCGGCACGAACACATCTTCGCGCATGGCAAAGAACAACTCCGCTTTGTCCTTGAAATGCCAGTAGACCGCACCACGCGTCACCCCGGCCGCTTGAGCGATCTTCTCCAGAGTCGACCGACCAACCCCATGCTGATGAAAAACGGCACGCGCTGCATCGATAATTTGTTTGCGGGTTTTTTCAGCTTCTTCCTTGGTTTTACGGACCATTTTTTTCTCCCTGCAGCACTATTTCAGCTAGGCTTGCTCAAATCTTAAGCCATACCAGCATGACTATCGAAACATTTACATACATCCCTGAATGTATATAATAAGCGAAAACAACGTTTGGAGTAATCCCCATGAATGTCGCAAACCTGCCACGCCGTAGCACTCTTTCGCTCATCATCAGCGCCGCACTCGGTGCCGCCGTGCTGGTCGGCTGCTCCGACAACAAAGCCCCGGCCGCCCCGCCGCGTGGCCCGCTGCCTGTCACCGTGCTGGAAGTGCAACCGCAGCGTGTACCCAGTTCGATCGAGATCATGGCCCAGACCGAAGGCGCACGCGAAACCGAAGTCCGTGCCCGCGTCGGTGGCATCCTGGTCAAGCGCCTTTATCAGGAAGGCGAAACCGTCAAGGCCGGCCAGCCGCTTTTCCAGATCGATCGTTCAACTTATGAAATCGCCCTGGCCGATGCCAAGGCCAAGGCCGAGCAATCTGCCCGTGAAATGAACCGCCTGAAAGGCCTGATCGAAGCCAAGGCCATCAGCCAGAAAGATTACGATGACGCCGTTTCGGCCAATGCAATTGCCCAGACCGCACTGCGTCAGGCTGAGCTGAATCTGTCGTGGACGACCGTGACTGCCCCGGTCAGCGGCACAACCGGCCGTGCTGCCAAGTCGGAAGGCAACCTGATCAGCATCGGTGCCGATAGCCTGTTGACCTCGATTTACCAGATGAATCCGCTGTGGGTCCGCTTCAGCCTTGGTGAAAGCGATCTGGCCAAGTTCCCGAACAGCCGCCTGACGAGCAAGAACGTGACCGGTGTTGAGCTGATCCTGCCGAATGGCGAGGTTTATCCGAATCCGGGCAAGCTGAATTTCCTGGCCAGTAATATCGATACTACGCTCGGCACCCAGCAACTGCGTGCCGAATTCGACAATGCCGACAATCAGTTGCTGCCCGGCCAGTTCGTCCGCATTCGCCTGCTCACCGGCGAACGCGACGGCGTCTTCCTCGTTCCGCAACCAGCCGTGATCCAGACCGAACAAGGTCCGATCGTCATGCTGGCCGGCGCCGAAGACAAGGTTGCTCCGCGTCCGGTTCAGCTCGGCGAATGGCGCGGCAAGGACTGGATCGTCCTCGGCGGCCTGAAGGCTGGCGACAAGGTGATTGTCGACAACCTGATGAAGCTGCGTCCAGGCGCACCGGTAGCACCGCATGGCCCGGGTGAAAAGCCGGGCGCACCGGCCCCGGCGGCTGCTCCTGCCAAGGAAGCACCGGCTGCTGCCGCCCCGGCGAAGAAAGACTAAGGAGCAGTCATGTCCAGATTTTTCATCAACCGACCCATTTTTGCTTCGGTCATCTCGATCATCATCGTGATTGCCGGCCTGGTTGCTTCGCAGGTATTGCCGATTGCGCAGTATCCGCAAATCGCACCGCCCACCGTCCTGATCACCGCCACCTACCCGGGTGCCTCGGCCGAAACATTGGCCCGCACCGTCGCCGCCCCGATTGAAGAACAGCTCAACGGGGTCGAGAACCTGAGTTACTTCACCTCGTCGGCTGCGGCAAACGGTGTCGTGACGATCACGGCGACCTTCGATGTCGGGACCAATGTCGACATTGCCTCGGTCAACGTCAATAACCGGGTCAAAGCGGCCGAGCCGCGTCTGCCGGAAGAAGTTCGCCGTAACGGGGTGATTGTCCAGAAGCGTTCGAACGACATTCTCCAGGTGGTTGCACTAGAGTCGGACAAGGGCAAATACAACACCCTCTTCCTGTCCAATTACGCCAGCCTGAACATCGTCGATGAATTGAAGCGGGTCAAGGGCGTCGGTGACGTCACGATTTTCGGCGCCCAGGATTACTCGATGCGCGTCTGGCTGAAGCCGGACCGCATGGCGCAACTGGGTTTGACGACCAGCGACGTGTCGACCGCGATCAAGGCGCAGAATGCCCAGAATGCAGCCGGCAAGATCGGCCAGGAGCCGGCGCCGGGTGACCAGATGCTGGTCTATACCGTAACCGCCAAGGGCCGCCTGCTGACACCGGAAGAGTTCGGCAATATCGTCATTCGTGCCAGCGGCCCGAGCGGCGTGCTGCGCTTGAAAGACATCGCCAATATCGAACTCGGTGCCTACAGCTACGACCAGCAGGTCACGCTCGACGGCCAGCCGACCATCGCCATGGGTGTTTTCCTGCAGACCGGCGCCAATGCGCTGGAAGTGGCCGAAAAGGTCACCAAGCGGATGGACGAACTGAAGAAGAAATTCCCGGAAGGCATGGGTTATGTCATTCCGTTCGACACGACACGCTTCGTCTCGGCCTCGATCAATGAAGTGGTCAAGACGCTGATCGAAGCCATGGTGCTCGTTCTGGCCGTGGTCTACATCTTCCTGCAAAGCTGGCGCGCCACGCTGATCCCGATGGTTGCCGTGCCGATTTCGCTGATCGGCACCTTCGCCGGCCTGTGGCTGTTTGGTTTCTCGATCAATACGCTGACCTTGTTCGCGATGGTCCTGGCCATTGGTATCGTGGTCGATGATGCGATCGTCGTGCTTGAAAACGTTGAACGCCTGATGGCCGAAGAAAAGCTGCCCCCCCGGGAAGCGGCCATTCGCGCCATGCAGGAAGTTTCCGGCGCGCTGATCGCCATCGTGCTGGTGCTCTGTGCGGTATTCATCCCGGTCGCTTTCCTCGGCGGCATTGCCGGTCAGCTGTACAAGCAGTTTGCCGTGACCGTGGCCGTCGCCGTGGTGCTTTCCGGCGTCGTCGCACTAACCCTGACGCCAGCGCTGTGCGCCCTGCTGCTCAAGGCCCAGCACACGGAAAACAAGCTGTTCGCCCCCTTCAACCGGGCCTTCGAGCGTTTCACCGAAAGCTATACCAAAACGGTCGGCCTGACGCTGCGCCACGGCATCATCGGCACGCTGATTTTTGCCCTGGTGATCGGGTCGACCGCGCTGTTCTTCCGCATCATTCCGGGCAGCTTCGTTCCCTCGGAAGATCAGGGCTACCTGATTTCCGCACTGATGCTGCCGGACGGTGCAACCTTGAAGCGCACCCAGAAAATGGGTGAGAACATGCGTCAAATGGTGGCCAGCGACCCGGCCGTCAAGCACACCTTCGTCGTTTCGGGCTTCGACCTGATCGGCGGCGGCAACAAGCCGAATGCCGGCACCATGTTCATTCCGCTCAAGGACTGGAGCGACCGCGAAGCCAAGGCGCAGGATCTGGCCGGCAAGTTCATGGGCATGGGTATGATGCAGTCGGATGGCATGGGCCTGGTCTTCAACCCGCCCCCGATCATGGGCCTGGGTACTGCCGGTGGTTTCGAAGTCTATGTCCAGAATCGCGTCGATGGCGATGCAGCCAAGCTGAACGAAGTCACGCAGGCCTTCATGGCCGCCTTGCAGACGCACCCCGAGTTCACCCGGGTCAGCACCTTCTTCCGCCCGACGGTACCGCAGCTTTTCGTCGAAGTGGACGAACCCAAGGCGCTGGCGCTCGGCATTCCGCTGGCCAGCATCTACGAAACCCTGCAGAGCACGATGGGTGCCCTCTACGTCAATGACTTCAACAAGGCCGGCCGTGTCTATCGCGTTCAGCTCCAGGCGGAACAGAATTACCGCATGAAGCCGGACGATCTGGGCAAGGTCTATGTGCGCAGCACGACCAGCAATGCGATGATTCCGCTGTCGGTCGTCAGCAAGATCAAGAACGTCGTCGGTCCGGAACAGGTCGAGCGCTTCAACGGTTTTGTTGCAGCCAAGGTGATGGGCGACAGTAAGCCGGGCGTCAGCTCGGGCGATGCGATCCGTATTGTCGAAGAAGTTGCCGCCGAAGCACTGCCCAGCGGTTATGAAATCGCCTGGACCGGCCAGGCCTTCCAGGAAAAGCGCAGTTCCGGCTCGTCGCTGCAGGCATTCGGCTTCGCCATCATCATGGTTTTCCTGATTCTGGCCGCCCAGTACGAAAAGTGGTCGCTGCCCATCGCCGTCGTGATGGCCGTCCCCTTCGCCCTGATGGGTGCCCTGACGGCGATCTGGCTGCGTGGCATGCCGAACGACATCTACTTCCAGATCGGTCTGGTCGTGCTGATTGGCCTGGCGTCCAAAAATGCCATTCTGATCGTCGAGTTCGCCGCCCAGAAATACGCTGAAGGCATGAGCGCGGCAGAAGCGGCACTCGAAGCGGCCCGTCTGCGTCTGCGTCCGATCATCATGACCTCGCTGGCCTTCGTGCTCGGCGTCTTCCCGCTGGTCAAGGCCAGTGGTGCCGGCGCCTCGGCCCGTCAATCGATGGGTACCGGTGTTTTCGGCGGGATGCTCGCGGCCACATTCATCGCTACCATTTTCGTCCCCCTCTTCTTCAAGTGGCTGGAACGCGGCAAGCAGATTTCGCCCTCCCACCTGACCGAAGAACCGAACGTTGCCAAGGAAGAACAGGCATGAAATTGATTTCCACTCCCCTCGCCCTGGCCATCAGCCTGGCACTGAGCGGTTGCGCCATCGGCCCGGACTACCTGCGCCCGAGCAGCCTGCTGCCTTCTGTTTTCAGCAAAGCCTCGCCGGAACCGGTCAGCCTGCCGGAATCGACCATCGTTGATACTGCCTGGTGGCAGCGTTTCGGTGACAGCACCTTGAACAGCCTGGTTGAACAGTCGCTCGAACAGAACGCCAATGTACGTACGGCCGTCGCCCGCCTGGAACAGGCCGAAGCGGCCGCTCGCGAAGCCGGCGCGGCATTCCTGCCGGAAATCGATGGGCAAGCCAGCGGCAGCAACAACAAATTGAGTACCAAAACGGCCACCTGGTCGGCCAATTCACCCAAAATCGTGCATTCGCGGGGTGCTTCTCTGACCACGTCCTACGAGCTGGATGTCTGGGGCCGTGTCCGGCGCAGCAATGAGGCGGCACGAGCCAGCCTGCTGGCCAGCCGCTATTCGCGCGATTCCATCCGGTTGACCGTGGCAGGCCAGGTGAGCAGCAATTACCTCGCGCTGCGCGCCGCCGATGCTGAAATCGCCATCACCACCGCCTCGCTGGAAAGCCGTCAGGAAAGCCTGAAGCTGGTCAAGACGCGCGTCGATGCCGGTCTGGTTTCGCCGCTCGACCAATATCAGGCTGAGGGGGCGCTCTCGGCAATGCAGGCGCAGATCGCCGACCTGCGTCGTCAGCGCGCCTTGTTTGCCCATCAACTGGCCTTGCTGAGCGGCAATCCTGAGTTGGAAATTCCTGCCGGTGACCTGCGCCAGTTGCCGATGCCGCCGATTCCGCCGGAAGGTTTGCCTTCGGCACTGGTCGAAGGCCGACCGGATGTCCGCCAGGCAGAAGAAAACCTGATTGCCGCCAATGCCGGCATCGGCATTGCAAAAGCCGGTTACTTCCCCCGCTTTTCGCTGACCGGCAGCCTGGGCAGCGAAAGCAAGAGCCTGTCCGACCTGTTCGGTGCAGGTGCAGGCACCTGGTCGCTCGGGCTTGGCCTGCTCATGCCGGTGATCGACTTTGGCCGCACCTCTGCCCGCGTAGACCAAGCGGCAGCAATCAACAAGCAGTCCCTGATCAGCTATCAGAACACCTTGCAGACCGCATTCAAGGAGGTCCGCGATGCCCTGGTCAGCCTGCGTGAAAATGCCGACAGCGACAACGCGCAGACCCGTCGCGTCGAAAGTACGGAAAAGGCACTGGATCTGGCCCAACGACGCTATGCCGCGGGCTACTCCGGCTATCTGGAAGTACTCGATGCGCAGCGCAGCAACAACGATGCCCAACTGGCCATGATCGCTACCCGTCAGGCTCGCCTGGCGTCTGCCGTTGATCTGTTCAAGGCCATCGGTGGCGGCTGGAAGGATGACGCGGCGAACAGTCGCTGAATCCGGACACCCCGGTCGATTCGCCGCCTGTTTCGCGGTCGACCGGGCCAATCGGCCCAAAACCGGGACGCTTTCAGTTCACCCGAAAAGGCAAGAACTCGGAATTGATCCGGTCATAGACGCCATTCCGCTTGATCTTGTCGATCGCCTCATCGAGCGGTCCCTTCAGATCAGCCCGGCGCAGATTGATGCCATAACAGGCCAGACCATCCAGCTCGGCCACCTGCATCACCCTGGGCGTCAGCCCAAGCTTCAGAAAACGCGGGTCCTTTTGCAGGTTGAGGAGGGTCATCAAAGGTGCAATGACGGCCTGTGCGACACCGGCCCCCAGCTGATCAACCATCTGGATATCGGTATGCGCCCCAACCACATCCCAGCCCCGTACCCGGGCATAACTTTCCTGCGCCGACCCTTTGAAGGCAGCAACCCGCATTCCGGGCTGGCCGGGTTCGGCCCCGGCACGCGCCAGCCAGACAGTCACCGAGCGATAGACAGGTTTGGTAAAAGCGATTTTTTGACGGCGCTCCGGCGTGTTGAGCAAACCGACTGCCGCAATATCGAAATGCCCGGCGGCGAGATCATCCACCAGATAATCGAGCCGGGTGACGATCAATTCGCAACGCACACTCAACTCGGCGCACAGTGCCTGCGCAATCTTGATGCTGAAACCGGTTAGCTGGCCGTTGCCATCGCGATAAGCCAACGGCGGCGCATCCTCCAGCACGCCAATCCGCAGCGCAGATGCGACCTCAGCCCTGGCTGCCGGCAATGAAAGCAGCGGCAGCAAAGAAATCAGAAAGAAGCGGACAAACCGACCGGGAGTCATCTATCGCTAAGGTCATAGGGGGATGAGCCGAGTATATCCCGGATATTTCCTGCCGCCTATCGCGATTCGAAATCTGGAAGAACACCAACAGGAAACGTATCAATTACCCCGACGCAGCCCCAGCGCCTCATTCATCACCAACGCCCCCAGCACCAGTGAGCCCCCCAGCAGAACGGGGCTTGAAGGCTGCTCGCCCGCCCCCAGCCAAGCCCAGGCCACGCCAAAGATGACTTCGAGGAGCGCCAGCAAGGCAATTTCCGGCGCCGGCAACTGGCGACTAAGACGAACCATCAGCAGACAGGGAATAGCCAACTGAAAGACCCCCAGCAGAGCCAACCAACCCAGATCGTGCAAGGAGGTATCGAGCGGCCAGGCCACAGGCAAGGTTGCCGCGGCCGAGAGCAAGGCGCCGATAAAAACGGCAGGCAACATGTCCGGCGCCCCAGCCCCGCGGCGGCTGACGCGTTGCAAAAGCGTCAGGTTGACCGAGCCTGCCAGCGGCACAATTGCCGCAACCAGAACCCCGCCTTGAGAAACACCACTGACGGCTTGTCCACCAAACATCCAGACGATCCCCAGAGCCGCAATAAAGATTGCGGACCAGGTACGCATCGGCAACGCCTGCTTGAGAAAGAGACGCGAGAAGACGGCCGTGACCATCGGGCCCAGCGCCATGGTGAGCAAGACATTGGCGACCGTGGTCAAGGTCAAAGCCAGCATGAATGCCGTGAACATCAAGGCCCAGCAGACACCCGACATCCAGACAACGGGATTGGCACGCAGCAATTCGCGCCAGACCACCGGACCGCGCATTGCGCTCAAGGCAACGATCAATGCCAGGGCATTGAAGATGCTGCGCCAGAAAGTGACTTCAACCCCCTGGGCCGACTGGAGCTGCCGGGTAACCACGCCCGCAATACTCCATAACAGGGTGACCAGCACCATTAGCGCCACCGCACGGCGATGTGTCATCCGGCAGTGCCTGTCCAGCCAGCGATCATGGGCGGCGACGCCGTGCCTCATAGAGACATACGCCGGCTGCAACCGAAACATTCAGGCTCTCGACACTGCCGTGCATCGGAATACTGACCAGCTGATCACAGTTTTCGCGTGTCAGACGGCGCATCCCCTCGCCTTCCGCACCAAGCACCCAGGCCGTCGCAACAGGCCAGTCGGCCGCATAAAGATCGCTCGGTGCCTCGCCGGCTGTCCCGAGAACCCAGATCTCGCGTTCCTTGAGTTCCCGCAGCGTCCTGGCCAGATTGGTCACCATCACGTAGGGCACGCTCTCTGCCGCGCCACAGGCGGTCTTTGCTGCAACATCGGTCAGGCCGACGGCTCGGTCTTTCGGTGCGATCACGGCGTGGACACCGGCAGCGTCCGCAACGCGAAGACAGGCGCCGAGATTGCGCGGATCGGTAATGCCATCAAGAACCAGAAGAAATGCCGGTTCCTCCAGGGTATCCAGCACATCGTCGAGATGAGCCACTTTGCGGCTGCCTTCAACCCGTGCAATCACCCCCTGATGCTTTGCCCCCGGCGCCATGCCGTCAAGCCGCTTGCCATCACTACCGATAATCTTGATGCCTTGCAATTCGGCATGCTGCAACAAATCACGCACCCGCGCATCCTGCCGGGAAGCATCAATAATGATTTCCTTGAGCGATTCAGGATCATGGCGCAACTTGGCGGTTACGGCATGAAAGCCGTAAATCAGGCGGGAAGACATGGAAACTTTCGAGGTAATGGAAGGCTGATTTTAACGCGTGGCACTCGATTCAGTGCCGAGGATTGAATCGTCGGGCTACTTCTGACGAAGGACGGAGTCCTCGCGTTCAACCCAGCGAGCCAGAATATTGTCGTGCAGGGCCATATGATTATTCAGCCACTGCTCAAGCAGAACATCGAGCTGGCGAATACGTCCCACCGTATTGAGGGGGTCGAGCGCGGCAACGATCTCAAGCACTTTGCCGGAAATTGCTGCATGGTCTTCCATGTGGGCTTCGCAAATTTCGCGGTCAACGACCAGCAACAGGGAATCCCGCATGATTTGCGTTTCAACCTTGAAGTGATCGAGCACGAAGGCCAGCAAATCTCCCAGCATGCTGACCAATTGATCTTCACACTTGACCCGTGCTCCACCACCGCACCCGGTGCATGACCGGAAATTCCGGTGATCGATGCAAATTCGACGCAGGCCCTCGACACAAGCCAGCAGGTGCGCGTGACCGGCATCGAGGAGCGGGTGCCCGGTTTTCAGGTCAGCCGGCAACGCCTGACTTGACAAAAAAAATGGCAAATCGGCGCAGTCAGCACTGACCCCTGACTCTGCTTTCGCAAGAATCCGGGTCAATTGAATTTCCGCCATGCTGGACACCCATATCTCAGAATCTTGCTATTTTATCGTTTACCCCTAAAAAAAGAGCCTTTTCCTACAGTTATCACAACTTTTTACGTTAACCTGAACAGGCGATCAACAACGAGAAGACGCTTGATCAAGGAACACCAACGACGCTGGGGCGTGGATCAATGGGCCGCTTACCTGAGTGGGCACCCGTTGCCTTGCATGCCCAGATCGAAGATTCAGTTACTGGAACTCGAATCCAGCCAAGGCGAAAAACTTTCGCCGCTCGAACTGGCTGACATCGCCGCAGCCGATCCTTTTCTGTGCCTGCGCCTGCTGCGAGAAGCCGAAGGACGACGTGTCCAGCGCCTTGCCCACGAAACGACAACCCCACTTGCCGCCGTAATGCAGCTCGGCTCAGATACCTTCCGAAAATTGTTGATGGCCTGCCCGGAAACCAACGAAGCCAATCCAGGGCTGGCCGAATGCGAGGCACGCTCGCACCTTGCCAGTCGCCTGGCCTTGCGCTGGGGGAGTGCCAGAGCCGATATATCGCCAGATGAAATAGCCATGGCAGCCCTGCTGGCCGAAATAGGTGAACTGCTGCTGTGGTCATTTGCGCCGGAACTGCCGATGGCAGCTCAGGCAGCACTCCGCTCAGGCCACTCGCCTCGCTCGGTTCAAGCGCAGGTTGACAGCTGCGGCTTTCGCTTCAAGGATCTGACGCTGAAATGTGCTGCCATCTGGAATCTGCCATCGTTACTTCCCCAGCTGATTCGGGGCATTGAAAGCACCCGGGCCAATCTTGCACGAATCAGCATCGACGCCGCTCGCCATCTTTCAACAGAAGGCCCGGACAGCCCAGCCTTGCCGGCAGACATTGCCGAAGCCAAGCATGTCATTCCAGGCGCTTCACTGGAGTGGCTGACAGAACAACTCCCGGAACTGGACAGCGAACAGGTATCGCGGATTGCATTCAAAGCGTCGGATCTGATCGATCCGACGCACCTTTAACCAGCTTGCTACGGTCAACGCCGCTTGGCTGTCTTTTTTGTCGCCGGCTTGGCAACGGCCTTGCTTGACCGCTTGGGTGCCGCCTTGCCGGTTGATTTTGCTTTCGGCAACGCCTTGGCCGGACGTTTGGCCGGCGTCTCTGCCTGCGCCTTGCGTACCGGCTTGACCGAGGCCTTGAGCGGCGCCCGGGCGCTGACTTTCTGCCCTCCTCTCGCCACAGACTTGTGCCCGTTCGCTGGCTGACCCTCACGAATCAGGACAAAATCGATCTTGTTCGTTTCAAGATCAGCCCTGACCAGCTTGACCTTGACCCGGTCGCCAAGCCTGAAGCGCTCACCGGTCCGCTCACCCAGCATCTGATGCTTGATGTTGTCGAACTGGAAATAGTCCTGGCCCAGCTCTGAAACATGGACCAGCCCCTCGACATAGACTGCATCGAGCGCAACAAAAATACCAAAGGCAGTGACGGCCGAAATGGTCCCGTCGAACACCTCTCCGACACGCTCCTTCATATAGAAGCATTTCAGCCAGTTTTCGACATCGCGGGTTGCTTCATCAGCCCGCCGTTCGGTACCGGAACAATGCAGGCCGATATCCTCCCAGCTTTCATCCGGCACGTACTTTTCCTTGGCTAGTACCGCCTTGATCGCCCGATGCACCAGCAAATCCGGATAGCGCCGGATCGGCGAAGTGAAGTGGGTGTAGTGCTCGTAAGCCAGACCAAAGTGACCAACGTTGTCCGGGCTGTACATTGCCTGCCGCAACGAACGCAACATGACCGTTTGCAGCAGATGGAAATCCGGGCGCTGTTTCACTTTTTCAAGCAAGACAGCGTAATCCTTGGCGCGCGGATCGTCGCCCCCGCCCAGTGCCATACCAAACTCACCCAGGAAGGCTCGCAGGTTCTTGAGCTTTTCATCGCCCGGTGCTTCGTGAATGCGGTACAGGCAAACCTGCTTATTCGTGGCCAAAAAGTCCGAAGCGCAGACATTGGCTGCCAACATGCACTCTTCGATGATGCGATGCGCGTCATTACGGACAACCGGCACGATATTCTCGATCTTGCCCTGCTGATTGAACAGCATCTGCGTTTCGGTCGTTTCGAAATCGATGGCTCCGCGCAAACCACGCGCCTTGTGCAAGGCGGCATAAAGCTTGTACAGATTTTTCACCTGCGGCTGAATGGCGATATGAACCTCGCTCTCCGGCACCGCTTCACCTGACAACCATGACCAGACCTGGTTATAGGTCAGCCGGGCATGCGAACGGAAGACGGCCGGGTAAAAACGATATTCGCCTATTTTCCCGGCGGCGCTGATGTCCATATCGCAAACCATGGCCATTCGTTCAACATCGGGATTCAGCGAGCAAATACCGTTCGACAGCTTTTCCGGCAGCATGGGAATGACGCGACGTGGAAAATAAACCGAATTGCCCCGCTCCCTGGCCTCCTTGTCGAGCGCCATGCCTGGCCTGACGTAATGGGAGACATCGGCAATCGCTACAACCAGACGCCAGCCACGGCCTTTCTTTTCACAGAAGACAGCGTCATCGAAATCGCGCGCTGTTTCACCATCGATGGTTACCAGCGGCAATTCACGCAGATCTTCACGCCCCTTGATATCCGTTTTCTTGACCTTGTCAGGCAATGCCTTGTTTTCGGCCAGCACAGCCTTGGAAAACTCAAACGGCAGATCGTGCTTACGCAAGGCAATTTCGATCTCCATACCCGGATCGGCGTAATTGCCCAGGACTTCGATGATGCGACCAATCGGCTGCGAGAATTTACTCGGCTGCTCGATAATCTCAACCATCACCACCTGGCCTGACTCAGCCTTGATCTTGCCCTTCTTTTCGGGCGGCACCAGAATATCCTGGGCAATCCTCTTGTTCTCGGGGATGACAACAACCACGCCATGCTCAATCAGGACGCGACCGACAACGCGCGAATTGGCTCGTTCAGTCACCTCGACAATCGAGCCCTCCGGACGACCACGCCGGTCCAGGCCGGTAACCCGAACCAGGGCACGATCCCCATGGAGAACTTTGCCCATCTGGTGCTGATCGAGAAAGATATCGGCACCTCCATCATCCGGCACCAGAAAACCATAACCATCCTGATGCCCCTGAATTTTCCCCGGGGTCAAACTCGCCCGCTCGGGCAGGATGTAATCGCCTTTGCGATTGCGCAAAAGCTGCCCTTCACGTTCCATAGCACCCAGGCGCCGCAGAAACATTTCGCGCTCACTCGGTGCAATATCCAGCAACTCAACCAGGTCGTCGAACAACAAGGGGCGCCCCGCATCAGTCATCACTTGAGTGACGTACTCCCGGGATGGCAACGGAAAATCATAGCGTGCCGATTCACGCTCAAAAAATGGGTCTGACTTACGAATTTTTGAAAGTTTTTTTCTTGACATCAACTACTGTTCCTTTATAATTTCGGCTCTTCGCACCTGCCCAGGTGGCGGAATTGGTAGACGCACTAGTTTCAGGTACTAGCGGGTAACTCCGTGGGGGTTCGAGTCCCTTTCTGGGCACCAGTAATATTGATTGAAGGCCTTGTTCAAACAAGGCCTTTTTTCATTTCTGCTCAGGTTTCGTGGCACGGGAAAGATTGTCTCACACTCCTCCATCCTCACGACAAAAGAAAAGTTTTTGCCCGGAATAGTCGACCGCAGTACAAGCAAGACTTGCCCACTCTGAAAATCCATGTATAATCGCGGTCTTCACACCTGCCCAGGTGGCGGAATTGGTAGACGCACTAGTTTCAGGTACTAGCGGGTAACTCCGTGGGGGTTCGAGTCCCTTTCTGGGCACCAGTAATATTGATTGAAGGCCTTGTTCAAACAAGGCCTTTTTTCATTTCTGAGCACACTGACAGCAGCCTCACGAACATCCGAAGCGTTGCGTCCGAGTAACAATTACTCACACTTGCTTACGCAACAGCGGTCATCGAACTCTTTCATGCAGCGTTAATTGGCTATCGCAACCGATATTGCAGCCAATCATGAAAAAGACCATCGCCATTAGCCTTGCCTTCAGTCTCGTACTTGGCAGCGTCACCAGTGCCCATGCCGACTGGGGCCGACATGAACGTGATTACCGCCATGATCGCCATGACTACTACGGCCACCGCCACCAGGAGCATCGCAGAGGACCCGGCTGGGCCGGCCCGGCAGCCCTGCTGGCAATCACCGGACTGGCCATTGGTGCCGCAGCTTACAGTCAAGCCAATGCGGCACCGGTCTACGCCGCGCCGGCATACACCCCACCACCGCGCCCGGTTCAGATTCAACCGGAGACAGGTAGCTGGTATTACTGCGGCTCATCCGGCCAGTATTATCCGTATGTCCGCTACTGCCCGGAAGGATGGCAAGCCGTCATGCCTCCGCGCTAAAAAAAACGGGCCCATTGGGCCCGTTGACCGCAGCACTGACAAAAATCAGTTAAACGGATGCTGCTTCAGAATCGTTTCATCGCGCTCCGGGCCGGTTGAAACGATCGCAATCGGTACCTGGCAAAGCTGCTCAAGACGATTCAGATAATTCTGCGCATTGAGCGGCAAATCTTCCCAGCGCTTGACACCAAATGTCGTGTCGCTCCAACCCGGCATGGTTTCGTAGATAGGCTCGCAGCGGGCAACCTCATCAGCACCAATCGGCAAAAGGTCGATCACCTTGCCGTCGAGCTTGTAGCCGGTACAAATGTTGAGTTCCTTCATTCCATCCAGCACATCGAGCTTGGTGATGCACAGGCCAGTAAGGCCGTTGATTCGCCCAGAACGACGCAAAGCTGCCGCATCGAACCAACCACAACGGCGTTTGCGCCCGGTCACCGTGCCAAATTCTCGACCAACCTGAGACATCTGGTAACCCGGAACACCTTCGGTTTCAATATCAAGCTCACTCGGGAAGGGGCCTCCACCAACACGCGTACAGTACGCCTTGGTAATACCCAGTACGTAATGGAGCATGCCCGGCCCAACACCGGAGCCTGCAGACGCCTGACCCGCAACACAGTTCGATGAAGTAACGAACGGATAGGTGCCGTGATCGATATCCAGCAGCGTACCCTGCGCACCTTCGAACAACATGTTCTGACCAGCTTGATTCGCTTCATACAGTGCGGCAGAAACATCAGCCACCATCGGCTTGATATGCTCGGCATCGGCCAGAGCCTGCTCAAGCACAGCCTGGTAATCAACGGCTGGCGCCTTGAAATACTGGGTCAATACGAAATTGTGATACTCCAGGACTTCCTTGAGCTTCTCGGCAAAGCGCTCTGGATTGAACAGATCGTAAACACGCAGGCCACGACGCGAAACCTTATCTTCATAAGTCGGCCCAATCCCCTTGCCGGTCGTACCAATCTTCTTGTCTTCGGACTTGGCGCATTCGCGCGCCTTGTCGATGGCCGAATGGTACGGAAGAATAACGGGGCATCCCGGGCTGATTTTCAGGCGCGAACGAACGTCGATACCGCCTTTTTCCAACTCGGCGATTTCGGATAGCAGATGGTGAATATCAAGCACGACACCATTACCGATATAGCACTGCACTCCATCACGGACAATACCGGAGGGCACCAGATTCAGTTTGTAAACCTGCTCGCCAACGACCAGCGTATGACCGGCATTGTGTCCGCCCTGAAAGCGAACCACGCCCTGTGCATGATCCGTCAACCAGTCGACGATCTTGCCCTTACCCTCGTCGCCCCACTGGGTTCCCACCACGATGACATTCTTGGCCATTTTTATTAATCCTCTTGTATTGCTTCAATAATCCATTGCCCACCGACCTGGGCGAGTTTTCTGTCACAGAGCGGGCCTTCGCAGGCAGACTCACCCGGCAGCAACTCGACAACAATTTCGTCTTGTGCGCGCAAGGCTGCAATGTGGGCAGCCAGTACTTTGTCATGCGCTGCATAACTGGCCAGAATTGCCCCCTTGGATCCGCTTGGCGCGACGAGACGCGCAACCTCGCGCAAATCCATCGAAAATCCGGTTGCCGGACGTGCTCGCCCGAAAGTCTGGCCCGCGCCATCATAACGGCCACCCAGAGCAATGGCAGCCGGATAACCGGGGCAATATGCAGCGAAGACCACACCGTTATGGTAGTGATAGCCGCGCAAATCCGAGAGATCAATAGAGAACGGTAGCTCGGGCGCAGCCTCAAGAAGATACTGCAAACCATCAAGCGCCGCAGTAATTTCAGGCAATGCAGGCAGCTCTGCACGAGCACGAGCCAATGTTTCAGCTCCACCATAAAGCATCGGCAAAAGCTGTAGCGCTTCACGATAAGGTACAGGCACTTCGGCACACGCCTCGATCAAGCCGGGAATATCCTTTGATTGAAGCAGGCTAAGGACATTCTCCTCGGCCTGACGCGGCAATCCCGCAGCCTCAGCCAGCGCACGGAAAATACCGACATGCCCCAGATCAATCCGGCTGATTGACAAACTGATGCGATCAAACCCTGTCGCCATAAGACGGATGATGTCGAGATCGGCCTCGATACCGGCATATCCATACAATTCAGCACCGATCTGCAGCGGCTCCCGCCCCGCAGAAATACTCGCGGGCAATGTATGCAGAACGCTACCGCAATAGCTCAGGCGGGTGACGCCCTCGTGGTTAAGCAGATGCGCATCAATTCGAGCAGCCTGTGGCGTAATGTCGGCGCGCACACCCATCGTCCGTCCGGACAACTGATCAACCAGCTTGAATGTTCGCAAATTGAGATCCTGGCCTGCGCCAGTCAACAGCGAATCGAGATACTCAAGCATCGGCGGCATGACGTACTCAAAACCGTGAGTACGAAAATGATCGAGCACGCTGCGACGAAGGGATTCAATACGAGCAGCTTCAGCCGGCAAGGCATCGGCAAGGTATTCAGGTAACAACCAGTTCATGCAAAGACCATGAGCAGGACAAGGCCGATAATCATCGACGTGAGGCCGACAAAACGGACTTGTCCATCCGAGAATTGAATAAGGCGGCGAAAGGTTTCACGCCAAGCCGCCGGGGCGATAAAAGGCATTATGCCTTCAAGCACCAACATCAGTGCGAAGGCCAACAGCAAGGTCGACGTCATTTACCTTTGTCGTTCCCGCGGCCGATACTCTTCATGTACTTGAAGAAGTCGGAATTGGGCTCAACCACCATGACATCATTTTTACTCTTGAAGCTACCGCGGTAAGCCTCAAGACTGCGGTAAAACGCGTAAAACTCAGCATTCTGGCCAAAAGCCTGACCATAGATTGCCGTTGCCTTGGCATCGCCTTCACCCTTGATTTTCTGGGCGTCACGATAAGCGTCGGCAACGATGACTTCGCGCTGGCGATCCGCATCGGCACGAATTTTTTCTGCCTCGGCCGAACCTTCGGAGCGCAGCTCGTTAGCCACGCGCTTACGCTCGGCTTCCATCCGGCGATAAACCGCTTCGCTGACTTCGGTCGGCAGTTCAACACGCTTCAGACGGACATCGACAATCTGAACACCAATCTTGCGAGCATCGGCATCTGCTTTCTCGCGCATCTGGTCCATGATTCGCTCACGCTCACCGGAGATGACGTCATGCACCGTGCGCTTACCGAATTCCTCACGCAAACCAGCGTTGACCGTCTGATTCAGACGCGTCTTTGCCCGAGATTCATCTCCACCGACCGAAATGTAGTAAAGCTTGGGATCGATGATCCGCCACTTGATGTAGGAATCGACCAGGACATTTTTCTTTTCCGAAGTAATGAAGCGCTCCGGCTCGTTGTTATCCAGCGTGATGATCCGCTTTTCAAAGAACCGGACGTTCTGAATCAACGGGATCTTGAAACTCATGCCGGGCTCAGTGATGACCTGCTTAACCTCTCCCAACTGGAAGACAACAGCATACTGGCGTTGATCGACAGTAAAGATCGACATCGCCACCACGACAAAGAGGGTGGCAACGATCAAACCAAGAATATTGCTACGCGGGCTCATGGGCGGCTCTCCCGATCACGCGAACGCAACGGAGGTTCGCGTCGGGGTGGATTGTTCAATGAATTATCCAATTGCGGCGGCGCTTCATTGGATAAAGGGGCGATTGCCTTGGCACCAGACTGCTGGGCCGATGCAATTTCCGATGCACCGGCTTGCGACTGGACAAGCGGCACGGTTGCCTGCATCAGCTTGTCGAGCGGCAAATAGAGCAGATTACCCTGCCCCTTGGCATCAACCATGACCTTGCTGGTATTCGAGTAGATCTGTTGCATCGTTTCCAGATACATGCGCTGACGCGTCACTTCCGGTGCCTTGGCATATTCGGCCTGGACCTGCTTGAAGCGCGAAGCATCGCCCTCTGCCGTCGCGATAACGCGCTGGCGATGACCATTGGCCTCTTCCATCAAGCGCGCAGCCGTCCCCTTGGCTTTCGGAATGACGTCATTAGCGTAGGCCTGGCCCTCGTTTTTCTGCCGCTCACGATCCTGACCTGCCTTGACGGCATCATCAAAAGCGGACTGGACCTGCTCCGGCGGCTGAGCATTCTGCATCGTGACCTTGGAAATAAGGATGCCGCTCTTGTAGCGATCGAGAATATCCTGCATCAATTTGGCAGCCTGGGTCGCGATCTGCTCGCGCCCTTCGTAGAGCACGAAGTCCATCTTGCTCTTGCCGACGATTTCGCGCACAGCGGTTTCAGCCGCACCCATTACCGCTTCGTCAGGATGACGGTTGTTAAACAGATATTCGACCGGATCCTTCAGGATGTACTGGACAGCAAACTGGATGTTCACGATGTTTTCATCATCGGTCAGCATCAGTGCTTCCTTCAGCACCTTGTTGCGTTCGCTGCCACGATAGCCGATTTCAATCGTCCGTACGCCGGTCAGATTGACCAACTCATGTGACTGGATCGGATATGGAAGACGCCAGCGCAAGCCAGGCTCTGTCGCCTCCTTGTAGCTCCCGAACTGGAGCACGATACCGCGCTGCGAAGCATCGACAATGTAGAAACCGGAAGCCAGCCAGACAACTGCGACCAAACCGGCAATCAGGCTAAGCCCACCGCCGAGAAATTTGGGACTGAAGTCAAACTGCGGCATCCGTGGACCATCGCCACCGCCGCCATTGTTGTTGCCGCCCCCTTTCTTGCCAAACATATCGGAAAGCTTGCGGTTGAAGTCACGCCACAAATCTTCAAGATCAGGCGGACCATCGTTTGGCCGGCGTGGACCGCCGGATTTGTCACCGTCATTACCGCCACGGTTGCCCCACTGCGGGTCATTAAGCGACATGAAAATACCTAGGGTCGGAATCATGGATATTGGGGATTCAGCTTATGTAATCGTATTGTCGGGCTTCGAGCTCTGCTGCCGCCATTTCGTTCCGGCGACTTTCAGCTTTTGCCCGGGCATATCCGGCCAAGGATTCACGCAACAAATCCAGACCATCACCTGAGCGCGCACTGAGGCGAACGCGCGCGATATTACCATACTCGTCCTGCTCCACTCCCGGAGAGGCTTCGGTCAAGTCTATCTTGTTCCAGATAATAACCTGCCGTACATCACGGGCACCGATTTCCTCAAGAACCTTGTTGACCTCACTGATCTGCTCATCGCGCGCATGACTGGCACTATCCACGATATGCAACAGAAGGTCAGCATCGGTCGCCGCTTCGAGCGTCGCATGAAACGCATCGATCAAGGCGTGAGGCAAATCCCGAATAAAACCCACCGTATCGGAAACCACGATATTACCGGCGCCTTCAATCCACAGTTTGCGGGACGTGGTATCAAGCGTGGCAAATAACTGATTGGCCGCAAAAACACCTGCGTGGGTCAAGGCATTGAACAAGGTCGACTTGCCGGCATTGGTGTAGCCGACCAACGAAACACTCAGCACATCACCCCGCGAACGGGCCTTGCGCTGAACACCACGCTGACGGGTGAGGCGCGCCAGACGTTCCTTAAGCAACTTGACACGGTTTCCCAACAAACGACGATCAGTTTCCAGTTGTTTTTCGCCTGGGCCGCGCATGCCGATACCACCGCGCTGACGCTCCAGGTGAGTCCAGCCACGAACCAGGCGCGTCGAAAGATGCTCGAGCTGTGCCAGTTCGACCTGCAACTTCCCTTCGGCACTCGATGCCCGCAAGGCAAAAATATCAAGAATCAGGCTCGTTCGGTCAACAACCCGACATTTGAGTTCCCGCTCAAGATTGCGTTGCTGGGCCGGTGAAAGTTCATGGTTAAAGATAACCAGATCGGCATCGGCCGCTGCCAGCATTGCAGCCACTTCCTGGACCTTGCCTTTGCCGGCAAATAATTTGGGATCGGGGCTTTGCCGTCGGCCGCCAATTTCAGCGGCAACAATACCGCCCGCCGACTCCGCCAACAATCGGACCTCTTCCAGCTGATCCTCTAGATCAGCTTGTCCGAGATCCAGCTGAACGATGACCGCACGTTCGCCGCCAGCCGGCCGTTCATTCATGATTTTTTGTAGCTATCGGGAGAAACAGCCCGCCCGAAGGGCGGACTTGTCGACAGGCAGGAATTACTCTGCTGCCTGATCTTGCTGCAGGCTGACCGGACGAGCCGGGACAACCGTGGAGATGGCGTGCTTGTAAACCATCTGGGTGACGGTGTTCTTGAGCAGAACAACGTACTGGTCAAACGATTCAACCTGGCCCTGCAATTTGATCCCGTTGACCAGGTAAATCGAAACGGGAACGTGCTCGCGACGAAGAGCGTTGAGGAAGGGGTCTTGTAAAAGTTGCCCTTTGTTGCTCATGGTGTGGACTCCATGTGTGTTGTTATGAGGTGCCTAATGTACCGAAAATTACTTCAGCGTGGCGAAGAATTTGCTGATTACTTTTTATCCTTGTCAGCAAACGGATTTTTTGCCGTAACAAATTGAATCCGCAAAGGAGTTCCCTGCAATTTGAAGGCTTCGCGGAAAGTATGTTCGAGGTAACGACGATAACTGTCAGCGATCTGATCCACCGCATTGCCGTGCACCACGATAATCGGCGGATTGGATCCCCCCTGGTGCGCATAGCGCGGCTTGGGACGAAACACACCATGCTTCGGTGGCGCCTGCTTGGCAACGGCATCGGCCAGAACACGGGCCAGGCGCGGCGTCGACATCTTGGTCATGGCGGCGGCAAATGCACTATCAACCGAGCGGAAGACAGATTCCAGGCCGATATTTTCCTTGGCCGATACAAAATGGAATTTGGCAAAGCTGAGGAATTTCAGTTTGCGCTGCAGTGTTTCACGCGTTTGTTCGCGCGTGTAGGCATCGAGGCCATCCCACTTGTTGACCGCGACAACCAAGGCTCGGCCAGACTGCACGATGAAGTCGGCAATGTGCGCGTCCTGATCGGAAACGTCGGCCTGGGCATCGACCATCAAGATGACGACATTGGCATCTTCAATCGATTGCAGGGTTTTAACCACCGAAAATTTCTCGATCGACTCGAAAACCTTGCCGCGCTTGCGCATCCCGGCCGTATCAACCAGCACATACTGTTTGCCGCCACGCTCGAAATCAATTTCGATCGAATCGCGCGTCGTCCCCGGCGCATCAAAAGCGATGACCCGCTCTTCACCCAGCAGCGTATTGATCATTGTTGATTTGCCGACATTCGGACGACCGACGATGGCAACACGAATGGCGGACGATTGCTCTTCATGCTCATCCGGTTCAGGGAAGGCTTCAAGTGCCAGCTCGACCAAACCACGCACACCTTCGCCGTGTGCTGCCGAAATCGCATTCGGCTCACCCAGACCCAGCTCATGAAAATCCGCTTCGACCATGCCGGAATTCATGCCTTCGGCCTTGTTGACCGCGACAAACACCGGACGAGCCAGGCGGCGCAATTTATTGGCAATTTCCTTGTCGTGCGGCGTCAGGCCGGAGCGGCCATCAACAACAAAAATGACCGCATCGGCTTCTGCGATGGCCTGCTCGGTCTGGCGCGCCATTTCATGCAGGATGCCTTCTTTGACCAGCGGCTCGAAGCCCCCGGTATCAACAACCAGATAGGGCTTTGTCCCTAATTTGCCGTGACCGTAATGTCGATCACGCGTCAACCCGGGCATATCGGCAACGATAGCGTCGCGCGATTTGGTCAGGCGATTGAAAAGAGTGGATTTACCGACATTGGGTCGGCCCACGAGAACAATAGTAGGCTTCATTGAGGCTCGATCAGGCTCACGTTGCCGCCACTGGTTTGCACCAGAAAGCCGGAACCGAGCGGTTGTACGGAAGTACGGACAGGTGTGCCATCAGTTTTCTGACGGGCAACGAAACTGCCATCTTCGCGGGAAAGGAAGTGCACGATGCCTTCGGCGTCGGCCACTGCCACATTGCCGCGCCGAACAGCTGGCGCAGATACTCGGCGATTCAGCAATTTATCCTGTTTCCACAGGCTGCTGCCGGAAAGCCGGTCAAGTGCGTGGACCGCGCCACGCTCATCGGTTACGAAAAGATACCGACCATCAAGGGCCAAACCGGCAGCCGACGAAACGTCGCGCGACCAGATCATTGCGCCCCCCTGGCTCATGTCAAAGCAGGCAACTCGCCCTTGAAAGGCCACGGCACAAATCTGGGTGCCATCGATGACCGGCGTTGCCACAATATCGGCCACCCGATCAAGTTCGGTCGCGCCTTTCGGCAAGGCTACGGCGCCTTCCCAGACAGGCGCGCCGTTCTGGATAGCCAGGGCAACCAGTTTCCCACCAGGGAAACCGACAAAAATAAAACGGTCGGCAAAAATCGGGGCACCGGCGCTGCGGACCGACAAAGCCGGGGTGGATCGCTGATAAACCCACTTGCGCCCGCCATCGGCAGCATCCAGCAGGAAGACACGATTATCGCCGCTCTTTACAGCAACGCCCTCGGCACCGACGACGGGTGCGGCCAGAACTTCGCTCGACACCGGAGCACGCCACAACAGTTTCCCATCCTCTGCAGAGAAGGCCAGGACTTCACCCTTGGGCGTTCCAACGACAACCAGACGCTCGTTGGCACCGACACCGGCAGAAACCGGCTGACCTGCATTGATTTTCCAGACTGCCTTGCCGGCAACCAGCTTCTGGATGGCACCATCGCGCCCGGCCACATAAACTGCGTCGCCAACCACCGCTGGGGCAAAAGTGTAATCACCGGCCTTGCCGGCGCTGGCAGACCAGACTGTCCGCACATCCAGGCTGGCCACAATCGGCTTGAGTTCGGCCTTCTTGGGGCCGGCACTCGTGAACGGATTCAGCGAATCAACCGTATCGAAAATTGTCGCACAACCGGACAGCATGAATCCGGCAGCGGCCAGCAAGGACATCAGGCGCGGGGACATCAGGCGGCCTCACCCAGGCTGTCGAGCTTTTGTTGGAGCAACTCACGCGCAGGGCCCGGCTTTTCCTCTGTTTTTCCGAGAGCAGCCTTGTAAGCAGTCCGTGCATCGGACTTTTTGCCCTGAGCCGCAAGGACATCGCCCTTGAGTTCCTGGAAACGTGCGTCAAATGCTGGTGCATGGGCTACATCGAGGTTTTTCAACGCATCATCGTAGGCTTTTTCATCAAGCTGGATTGCGGCCAAACGCAGACGTGCCATGTCTTTCAGTTCATCCTTGGCATTGTCGGCAGCCCAGGACAATTGGGCAATCGCCGTCTTGTTGTCGCCCGCATCGAAAGACTGGCGGGCAGCCTGCAAAGCGCCCAGAGCGGCATAGCTGGTGCGACCGAATTTTTCAGCCAGTTCGCCTGCTGCTGCCTTGACTTTGGCTGTATCACGCACGGCAGCAGCTTGTTCGAGGACCGCATAAACTGCCGATGCTTCAGCCGTCTGTTTGCCCTGATACCAACTCCAGCCCCGCCAGCCGACTGCTGCAATTGCGATGGATGCCACTACGGCAGTGACCAGATTGCCATACATGTTCCACCAGGTTTTCAGGGTTTCAATCTGTTCCTGCTCTTCGAGGTCGTAATGCGCCATGAGCTTATTCCTCTTCGCTATCTTCGTCTGAATCGATCAACTGGCCGATGATGGCTTCTGCCAGATCATCGACCTTGAGTTTTTGCTGCGCAACACCTTCGGCACGCAACGATTTGAGTTGGGCTTCCCCGGTCAACGCTTCATCATCGCCAATAATGACAGCAAAACCGGCACCACTGCCATCGGCCTTTTTCATCTGCGACTTGAAGCTGCCGCCGCCGCAATGCAGCAGCACATCGATGCCCTGATCGCGCAACCCTTCCGCAACACGGAAAGCCAGACGACCGGCCGCCTCGCCCTGGTGCACCAGATAGACATCCGGCGCAGGTGCGGCTGGCTCACCACCGGAATCCTTGATCAAGGCAATCAGGCGTTCGATGCCCATGGCAAAACCGCAGGCTGGCGTCGGTTTGCCGCCCAGTTGCTCGACCAGGCCGTCGTAACGGCCGCCGGCACAGACCGTCCCCTGGGCACCAAGCTTGTCGGTGACCCATTCGAAAACAGTCAGGTTGTAATAATCGAGGCCGCGAACCAGGCGCGGATTCACCGTGAAAGCGATACCGGCATCACGCAGGATGCGCTGGACGCCTTCAAAATGGGCCAACGATTCAGCCCCGAGATAATCGATCAGCTTGGGTGCTGCGGCACAGAGTTCCTGCATGGCCGGATTCTTGGTATCGAGAATGCGCAGCGGATTAGTGTGCAGGCGACGCTTGGCATCTTCGTCGAGCAGTTCGGCATGGCCTTCGAAATAGGTGATCAGTGCCGCACGATGCAGAGCGCGCTCGGCTGGCTGGCCCAGGCTGTTGATCTGCAAAGCAATATCTTCCAGGCCGAGATCGGCCCACAGGCGAGCCCCCATCAGGATCATTTCGGCATCGATATCCGGCCCGGCAATACCGAAGGATTCGACACCCACCTGGTGGAACTGGCGATAACGCCCTTTCTGCGGCCGCTCGTGGCGGAACATCTGACCGATGTAGTAGAGGCGCTGCGTCTGGCGTGCAGCCAGATTGTGTTCGATCACGGCGCGGACACAACCAGCCGTACCTTCCGGACGCAGGGTCAGTGCTTCGCCGTTCAGGCCGTCGATGAAGGAATACATTTCCTTTTCAACGATATCGGTCACTTCGCCAATGGCACGCTTGAAGAGCGGCGTCGGCTCGACGATGGGCATGCGGATCGGGCGATAGCCATAGGCTTTCAGCCACGAACGGATGGTGTCCTCGAACAGCTCCCAAAAGGCGGCTTCGTCGGGCAGGATGTCGTTCATCCCACGCACGGCTTGCAATGTTTGACTCATGACTTCAGTTTCTTGGTGTAGGTGCGCTCGACATAGCGCTCGATGATTTGCTTGAATTCGTTGGCGATATTGTCGCCCTTGAGGGTGACCGTCTTCTCGCCATCTTCGTAAACCGGGGCCGAAGGGGCCTCGCCGGTACCCGGCAGGGAAATGCCGATATTGGCATGCTTCGACTCGCCCGGACCATTGACAATACAGCCCATGACGGCCAGCGTCATGTTTTCGGCACCGTCGTAGTGCAGCTTCCATTCCGGCATCTTGGCGCGCACGAAATCCTGCACCTCGCCGGCCAGTTCCTGGAAGAAGGTCGAGGTCGTCCGGCCGCAACCGGGACAGGCCGCAACCATTGGCGTGAAGGCCCGCAGACCCATGGTCTGCAGGATTTCCTGGGCGACGATGACTTCCTGCGAGCGAGAACCGCCCGGCTCCGGCGTCAGCGAAACGCGAATGGTGTCACCGATGCCTTCCTGCAGCAAAACAGACAATGCCGCGGTCGACGCGACAATCCCCTTGGATCCCATCCCGGCTTCGGTCAAGCCAAGATGCAGGGCGTAATTGGCCCGCAGCGACAATTCGCGGTAAATCGCAATCAGGTCCTGAACGCTGGACACCTTGCAGGAGAGAATGATTTTCTCCCCGGCCATGCCAACTTCCTCAGCCTTGGCTGCTGACTCCAGCGCCGAGGTCACCATCGCATGCCGCATCATCTGCGTTGCATCGAGCGGTTCGGCCTTGCGGCTGTTTTCATCCATGATGCGCGCCAGCAGCTCCTGGTCAAGGCTGCCCCAGTTCACGCCGATGCGCACCGGTTTGTCGTATTTGCAGGCCAACTCGACCATCTGGGCGAATTGCTCATCTTTTTTCTTGCCGAACCCGACATTCCCCGGATTGATCCGGTACTTGGCCAAGGCTTCGGCACAGGCAGGATGCTCGGTCAGCAAACGATGGCCGTTGTAATGGAAATCGCCAATCAACGGCACATTGCAATTCATCCGGTCCAGATGCTCGCGAATACGGGGAACTGCCGCCGCTGCTTCAAGCGTATTCACCGTAATACGCACCAGTTCGGAGCCTGCACGGGCCAACTCGGCACACTGGATGGCGGTAGCCAGATAGTCGGCGGTATCGGTATTGGTCATCGACTGGACGACAACCGGCGCATCGCCGCCTATTTTTACATGGCCAATCGCAGTCGACCGCGTCAAACGCTTGCTCAAAGCGGACATAACTTACTCCAGCACCAGACGGGCCACATCGCCACGGGTATGCGGGACCAGATCAATCAACTCTCCACGCCAGTAGAGCTTGACGCCCGGCGCGTAACCAATCACCAGAGAAAGTGGCCCCTGCCCTGCAACCTGACGCTCGGCACCACTGCCCGGACGCTGGGAAAAAATGATCCGGTCGTCACGATCACGGACCTCGACCCAGGATTCCTTATCAAAAACAAAACGCAACTGCGCCGCACCGGGAACCGGTGCTTTTTGCTCGCTGGCAACCGCAGCCACCGGCGCTGCGGCAGGAGCGGCAGGTGCAGGTGCAGGCGCAGCCACTTCGGCTGGCGCAGGCGGCACCGGCTCAGCTTGCGGATTCATGATTTGCTGCGGCGTCGAACCTGGCGGGAAAACCGGTTCCGGCGCAGATGCTGCAACCGGCGCAGGCGCTTCCTTGCGGGCAAAAGAATCGAGCAAACCCTGCGTACTTTCGCGCAGCGAAGACAAATCATTCGGCAACAGGAAGTAAACCAGCCCAGCCACGGCAACCAGGCCGATTCCAGAGAGAATGACGGCACGGTCACGACGTGAAATCGAGCCACCGGTCTGCGGCATCGAACCCAGACGGCCTTCAGGCACAGCCAGTGTCTTGGCCGGCTTTTCAAGAATGCTGTCGAGTTGCAGCATCAGCGGCCCCGCATCGACCTGAAGCAGCCGTGCGTAATTGCGCACAAAACCACGAATGAAGGTTTGGCCCGGCAAGCCTTGCCAATCACCATTTTCAAGCGCTTCAATCTGTCGCACGCCCAATTTCAGCGTCTGCGCCACATCGGGCAAGGCAAGACCACGGGCCAACCTTGCACTACGCAACTGCTGGCCGACACTGACCGTCGGCGGTGCCTCGACTTCAACATTGAGGACCGGAATTTCTCCCTCGTTAAGCTGCTCACTCATTAAAAATTACCTTTGAGGAATTCCTGATATTCGGGCGATGTCGGGTGACGACTACGCAATTGCGCCGCATAACTACCTTCGGCAACCCGATTGCCGAGCTTGCGCTCAAGGCGGACACCGAGCCACAAGGCTTCGGCGGAGGGTTGCCCCATCATTTTCAAAGAGTCGGTCAGATAAACCCGTGACTCTTCAAGATTTCCGCGCTGATAAAACAGACTGGCCAGCTGGAAACGGGCAGAAACAGCCTCGTCGCGAGCAAAACGCAGTGCTTGCAGCAAATAATTCTGTGCCCCGTCGAGATCACCGGCCTTGAGTGCGCACGTTCCGGCATTCGTATAAGCCCGGTCCGGTGTTTCGTAGAGGGAGCTCTTGAGGGCATTCAGGAAGTAGGCAATCGACTGCCGTTCCTTGCCCGTCTCGCACAGATACCAACCGTAGTTGTTATTGACTTCCGGGTCGTTCGGCGCAATCTCCAGCGCCCGCCTGAAATCGGCTTCGGCGCGGGCATATTCCTTGAGATTGGCATACACCAGGCCACGCACGCTGTAGGCCTGCACGTATCCCGAATCGGCTTCAAGAGCGATGCGCAACTCATCGAGTGCAACCGACATGTTGCCCCCCTGGAAATACATGGAGCCCAGTTCAGTATGGATTTTTGCCCGATTCTTGGGGTCGCTTGAACTTTGATTACGCGGATTGGAAGGCGCGTCAAAATTACTCTGTGCCTGCACCCCGAAGGCACACAAGATCAGCAGGCAGGTTCCGACCGCGTGCCGGGACAAAGAGAACAGTTTCACGCGCTTTCCTCCTTGATTCGAATAACACGTCCGGCCGTCCGCTTGGTCTTGTCCTGAACCTGGCCGGCCAACTGGCCGCATGCGGCGTCGATATCATCACCCCGCGTCTTGCGCGTCGTCGTAATGATGCCAGCCTGCATCAGGATATCGGCAAAGCGGCGCACCCGCTCAGCCGGGGAGCGCTTGAACGGCGACCCCGGAAAGGGGTTGAACGGAATCAGGTTGAACTTGCACGGCACATGCTTGACCAGCGCCAGCAATTCGCGGGCGTGGGCATCGCTGTCGTTGATGCCGTCGAGCATGACGTACTCGAAGGTGATGAAATCGCGCGGCGCTTTTTCCAGATAACGCTGGCAAGCCGCCATCAATTCCTTGAGCGGATATTTCTGGTTGATCGGCACCAGCTCATCGCGCAGCTTGTCATTCGGCGCGTGCAGCGAGACAGCCAGGGCGACCGGACATTCGTCGCGCAGTCGATCCATCACCGGCACCAGACCGGACGTGGAGACCGTGACGCGGCGACGCGACAGACCATAAGCGTTGTCGTCGAGCATCAGCTTCAGAGCGGCAACGGAATTCTCAAAATTGGCCAGCGGCTCGCCCATGCCCATCAGCACGACATTGGAAATGACCCGTTCGTCGCCGTGGACCGCGCCAAGCGCATTGTTGGCCTGCCATACCTGCCCGATGATTTCGGCCACCGTCAGGTTGCGGTTGAAACCTTGCTTGCCGGTTGAACAGAAGGCGCAATCGAGCGCACAACCAGCTTGAGTCGACACGCACAGCGTGCCGCGATCGTCTTCGGGAATGAACACCGTTTCGACGGCATTGTTGTTGCCGACATCGATCAGAAACTTGCGCGTGCCGTCATCCGACAGCTTGTCGGAGACGACGGCAGGCGGCGCCACGACCGCCATCACCTTGAGCTTCTCGCGAAGACTCTTGGCAATATCGGTCATGGCGTCGAAGTCCGCCACCCCGGAACGATGCATCCAGCGCAAAACCTGCTTGGCCCGGAAGGGTTTTTCACCCTGCTCGGCAAACCAGGCAGTCAGGCTTTCGCCATCGAAATCCAGCAGATTGACGGTCATCGATTACTGCTTAGCGGCCAGCGTAAACGTTCAGGCCCGGGAAGAAGAACGCAACTTCAACAGCGGCGGTTTCCGGAGCGTCAGAGCCGTGCACGGCGTTGGCATCGATCGACTCGGCGAAGTCAGCACGGATGGTGCCCGGCGCGGCTTCCTTCGGGTTGGTGGCACCCATCAGTTCGCGATTCTTGGCGATGGCGTTTTCGCCTTCGAGAACCTGAATCATGACCGGACCGGAGGTCATGAACTTGACCAGATCAGCAAAGAACGGGCGAGCCTTGTGCACGGCGTAGAACTGGCCGGCTTCCTGTTCGGACAACCAAACCATCTTGGAAGCAACGATCTTCAGACCGTTGGATTCAAAACGGGAATAAATCTTGCCAATAACGTTCTTGGCAACAGCATCGGGTTTGATGATGGAGAGGGCGAGTTCGATAGCCATTTAATTGCTCCGCAAAAGCTAGTCAGTTGAAAAACCGGTAATTTTAGCAGATAAGCGGCAGAAAAACCCGGCTCACTGACCGGCCGTTTTGCCGGCCTCAAGGCTGCGCAAGGGCTCACGCAAGGAAGCAAAATCACGTGGCGCGACGTACTGCAGCAATTCCTTGCCCTCCGTATCGACCACGACATCCAGACCACGCGTCGGATAGAGCAGATGCACCCGCTTTTCAGAAACAACAAGACGCTCGTCCGGCTGACCAAAACGCTGGACGATCGTTGCTTCGTCCAGATTGATCGTCGGCACCACGCTGATCGCCTTGATGCGCATGCTGCCGGCCGCAGCCAAGTCATCTGGATGAAGCGTGATCTTGCGTGTCGTACTTTCCATGTGCTTGGCCTTCAAGGCGCGTTCGCGCATGGCAGAAACCGCATCGGCCGGCAGGTCGACCGTGACAATCACCTTGGCCATGACAAAACCCAGCGAAACCTGGGCGTAGTAACCTTCGAGCATCCCGATTTCGTTTGGCTCGGCAACAATTGCCACCTCGATTTCGCTACCCAGCTGACGACGAACATCGGCCAGCGTGCTACTCCCTGGCTGCAGGCCGAAAACACGACTCCCGCCCTGACCATCCGTCTCGATTTGCCAGGGCAGATTGCTGTTCGGGTCGACTCCTTCCACCTTGCCGGCGGCCGGCAGGAAAAATGGAACAATCAGCGCAACAAGGACGAAGGCAATCAGCGAGAAGGCAAATTTCATGATCAGTCGATTCGGTTCGGGACGCCGGATTGTGCCACAGCAACCCTCTGCCCTCCGCGCCAATCAGCGGGCAGGCCGTACCACCGGATAGTCCTGCAGGTACTGGGCCGTCACGGCCGCCAGCATCTCCTGGATTCGCTCGCTGCTGCTCGCCACATCCCTGGCGGCCCGACCATCTGCTGAGCGGACGCGCAACTGACTGACCGCTGCATCGAGAAAAACCCACTGGTTTTTGGCCAGAACCAGCGCATCGCGGCTGGCTGACGAACTTTCGGCAGCCGATTCGATGGCGCTCAATCCTGCCGCAAACTCCTTGCGCGTCTGCTCGAGGTCGACCAGCAAGCCTTGCGACTGATCACCCGCCTGAACCTGCATGTAGAGTCGAGCCAAACGCTGGGCCAGCATGTTTTGCCGGGAAGAAAGATCGAGCAAGCGGCCAACCGGTGTTTCCGCCTCGGCCTCGATTTGCATCGCCAGCTTTCCGGCATGAATCGACAACTCTTCAGCCAATTGAGTAGCGCGCTCGGCATTGCTTCTCGACACTTGCCGGACAACAACCTGGCGCAGCTCTTGCCAAGCCGCATCGCAACGCCCGAAAGTTCGCTGAACACCGGGTTTTCTGGCATATCCGTCAAGCCGCCGAAGCTCGGCATCAACCAGAACGATGGCCGAGCCAATCTGGCGCTGGGCCGCAACTTCGCCAACCTTCAATCCAAGCTGCAAATACAGCTTGGCAATCCGCTGCGCCTGCATGCGGAGCGAGCCAGCGCTGGCAATATCGCGCGCAATCGGAGGGGCGTCTGCGGCATGTGACAACGAACTGCCCAATAAAGCCCAGCAGATGCCTGCGATAAGAACACACACAAAACGACCATTCATGACGACACCGCACCGGCAAAGGGCGGCAATTTGACCATGCAAGGATTACATTTTTGTGACACGGCAGGAAATCAGACCCATTCCGTCTGTCGACCGCAAGAGAGCCGACACAAAAAAGCCCCGGCCGCAGCCGGGGCTAAACGAGTCAATCGATGACTAGAGCATGCCCATGGTACGCGGCAACCACAAGGACAAGTCAGGCCAGTAGGTGACCACAACCAGGAAACCAAGCATCGACAACAGCCACGGCCAGACCGCGATGGTCAGCTCGGTAATCCCCATCTTGGTAATCCCGGAAGCCACGTAGAGATTGAGACCAACCGGCGGATGACACATGCCGACCTCCATGTTGACCACCATCAGGATGCCGAAATGCACCGGATGAATGCCAAGCGCCACCGCAACCGGGAAAAGGATGGGCGCGAAGATCAGCACGATCGACGACGGTTCCATGAAATTACCGGCCAGCAGCAGGATCACATTCACTGCGAGCAGGAAGGTGATGACGCCCAGGCCATTGCCCAGCATCCAGTCGGCCAGGGCCTGCGGGATGTTTTCATTGGTCATGATGAAGGAGAACAAGACGGCATTGGTGATGATGTAAAGCAGCATCGCCGACATGTTGGCCGAATTGAGCAGTACCTTCGGCACATCCTTCAGCCCCAGATCCTTGTAGATGAAAACGGCGCAAATAAAGGCGTAGACCGCGGACATTGCTGCCGCTTCGGTCGGCGTGAAGATGCCGGAGTAAATCCCACCCATCACGACGACGATCAGCAACAGCCCCCAGACGGAAGCCCGGAAGGCCTTCCAGCGCTCCCCCCAGGTCGCCTTCGGTTGACGCGGATAGTCGTACTTCTTGGCGCGATACCAGGTCACACCACCAAGCACGCCCGCCAGGGCCAGACCGGGAATCACCCCGGCCATGAACAGGGCGCCGACCGAGGTATTGGTTGCCACCGAGTACATCACCATGACAATGGATGGCGGAATCAGGATGCCGAGCGCCCCCGAGGTGGCAATGACGCCCGCCCCGAACTTGTTCGGAAAACCCGCCTTGACCATTGCCGGCAACAGGATCGAACCAATCGCCACCACCGTCGCCGGGCTGGAACCCGACACCGCAGCGAACAGCGCACAGGCCAGCACGCCAGCCAGACCGAGACCGCCATACCAGTGACCGACCATCGACGTGGCGAAATTGATCATCCGCTTGGCCACCCCGCCATGGGTCAGGAAATTCCCGGCCAGGATGAAGAAGGGAATGGCCATGATCTCAAACTTCTCGATGCCCGTGAACAACTTGAGTGCAACCGACTCAAGCGGCACCTGGGTCATCGTGAACAGGAAGCTGAGCACCGTCAGACCCAGCGAAATCGAGATCGGCATGCCGGTCAGCATGAGCACTGCCAGCAGGGTAAAAATCACAAGGGCGTTCATGATTGGTCGCTCCCTTTTTTGTCATTCTGGTGCTCACCAACCATCGGATGCTTGAGATCGTGCATGTGCAGATTGTCGTCCATGCCGTAAAGATTGACGTTAACCGGTGGTTTTTCATCCTCCAGACCATCGACATGGCCATGATCGTGATGCGGCAGCTCCCCGGTTCTCAGGAAGCTCCAGGTCACCTGCAGGAAGCGGAAACTCATCAGCGACGAGCCCAGCGGAATGGCGCTGTAAACGATCCAGGTCGGCCACTCAAGGTCAGGCGTCGTCGGCCCTTCGTAGTTGTCGCCGGTATCAATCCCGAAGAACTGGAAAATAGCGTAGTGCGCACCGTTTTCCCAGACAAAATTCGCGCCGAGGGTGGCCACGATGCCGGTGAAGGTCGCGCCGGCCAGCAGGCCGAAAACGATGAATTTCCCGCGTATCTTGTCATCGAGTCGATTGATCAGCACATCGACGCCAACGTGGATACCGGTCCGCACGCCATAAGCGGCGCCGAATTTCGCCATCCAGACGAACATGATGATGCACAGTTCCTGCGCCCAGCTGAAATTGAGCGTCAGCAGCCAATCCTGCAAGACAGGAATCTCGACGCCCGCCATATAACGGTGCGCCACCGAGATGAAGATGATGACGGTCGCCGCACCCATCAGCAGCGTGACCAGCAACTCTTCAAGATGATTGAGTGCCCTGTTCAACATAGGTTATTCCCCCATTCGTGACTCGGGGGCCTGCGCCCCCGATTTTGTTGCACTGGCGCTTAGAGACTGTCCGGCTTGAAGCCGGTGTCCTTGTAGACCGCTTGAATGACATCCTTGCCCACGCGGCCTTCCATCTTCTGATGGACCGGCACCAGGGCTTTCTTGAAAGCCAGGCGCTCTTCCTTGGTCGGCACGTAGACCGTCGTCTTGCCGCTCTTCTTGACTGCTTCGAGAGAGCTGTCGTTCTCAACCTTGGCGATCTGGTTGGCATAACGCGTAGCCTGCTCCATGGCATCTTCCAACTGCCCGCGCACATCGGCCGGCAAACCGTCCCAGAACTTCTTGTTCACGATGACGGCGTAACCCAGGTAACCATGCTCGGTCAGCGTCAGATGCTTCTGGACTTCATGCATTTTCTGGGTGTAGAGGTTGGAAATCGGGTTTTCCGTACCGTCGACCACGCCAGTCTGCAAAGCCTGATACACCTCGGAGAAAGCCATCACCTGCGGCAGACCGCCAAGCGCACGCACTTCCTCTTCGAGCACCTTGGAGGACTGAATGCGCAGTTTCTTGCCTTTCAGATCAGCCGGGGTCTTGATCGGCGTGTTCAGCGAGAAGGACTTGAAACCGTTGTCCCAATACCCCAGACCGCGAATACCCTTGGGTTCAAGCTTGGCCAGCAGTTGCTTGCCGACGGCGCCATTGGTCACCTTGCGCAGCGCATCGTAGTCACTGAAGATAAACGGCAAGTCGAAGACTTCGAATTCCTTGACACCCAGCGGGCCAAACTTGGCCAGCGACGGCGCCAGCATCTGGACGGCACCCAGTTGCAACGCCTCCATCTCTTCCTTGTCCTTGTACAAGGTTGAGTTGGCATAAACCTCAACCTTGACCTTGCCCTTGGTCAGTTCGCCAGCCTTCTTGGCAAACATTTCGGCGGCCTTGCCCTTCGGCGTATCGGCAGCCACAACGTGGCTGAACTTGATCACGATCGGCTGCTGGGCATAAGCGGCAATCGAGACCATACCGGCAAACAGCCCGATCATCAGTTTTGAAATTTTCATGTTTTTCTCCTCCAGGGGTTAACTAACGCTGCATTCAGATTTGCAACTGAGTGAAATTATTACTAAATAGATAACCGCCGCGTATTGTGGTTATCCACAACATCCTGCTGCCACGCAAATTTCAGGCATAAAAAAACCGCCGGACCAGCCGGCGGTTTTTCTGACGCTTGAATGTCTTAGTGGTGCTCGACAATCGGGCGCGGACTATGAGGAATCGGCGGGATATCGTTATCATCCAGCACCAGTTCGGGGTAGTCGGCCTCATCCTGCGTTTCACCATTAAGCACGGCATTGAGCTTTTCGGCATCCAGCGCCTTGCACCACTTGGCAACAACCAGCGTGGCTACGCTGTTACCAATGAAGTTGGTCAGCGCACGGGCTTCGGACATGAAACGGTCGATACCCAGAATCAGGGCCAGACCGGCCACTGGCACGGTACCGACGGCAGACAAGGTTGCCGCCAGAACGATGAAGCCACTCCCTGTAACGCCAGCGGCACCTTTTGAGGTGAGCAGCAAAATGACCAGCAAAGTGATCTGATGCTGCAAATCCAGGGGAGTGTTGGTTGCCTGGGCAATGAAGACGGCAGCCATCGTCAGATAGATCGAGGTGCCATCAAGATTGAAGGAGTAGCCGGTCGGTACAACCAGACCGACGACCGATTTTTCAGCGCCGGCATTTTCCATCTTGGCCATCAGACGCGGCAAAGCAGATTCCGAAGAAGAGGTGCCGAGCACCAGGAACAGCTCTTCCTTGATGTACTTGATCAGCTTGATGATCGAGAAGCCATGGAATGCAGCAATACTGCCCAGCACGCCAAAGATAAAGATCACGCAGGTCAGGTAGAAAGCACCCATCAGACTGGCCAGTTGGGTCAGGCTGCCGACACCATGCTTGCCGATGGTATAAGCCATCGCACCAAACGCACCGATCGGGGCCACTTTCATGATCACACCGACAATGCCGAACAGCACATGCGACAGTTTTTCGATCAATTCGAAAACCGGCTTGCCCCGCTCACCAAAGGCATGCATCGAGTAACCGAACAGGATCGAGAAAAACAGGACCTGCAGCATGTCGCCCTTGGCAAAAGCGTCAACCACGCTGGTCGGAATGATGTTCATCAGGAAGTCGGCGGTCGACTGCATCTGGCCCGGCGCAGCGTACTTGGCGATTCCCTTGGTATCGAGTGTCGAAGGATCGACATTCATGCCAACACCCGGCTGCCAGAAATTGACCACGATCAGGCCGATGATCAAGGCGATCGTGCTGACGACCTCAAAGTACAAAACGGCGAGACCACCCGTCTTGCCGACTTTTTTCATGTCTTCCATGCCGGCAATGCCGACCACGATGGTGCAGAAGATGATCGGTGCAATGATCATCTTGATCAGCTTGATGAAGCCATCGCCGAGCGGTTTCATCGCCGCACCGGTTTCGGGGTAGAAATGCCCCAGCGAAACACCAATGATGATCGCGATGATCACCTGAAAATATAGACTTTTATAAACCGCTTTTTTTGCCATGGAACCTAGCCCCTTTGGTGACAACCCTCGAATAACTCACGATTTTGCGGGCGCAAGTATCGTCAGATGCAACTCATTTCACCATTGTGGATATCCGTATTGTGGATACCCACAATAGGCAGCAAGACAAACTGCGTGGTGTACCATCTGCGCCATGAGTTCGACCACTCCGATCATTCCTCCCGGCACCCGGCGCCTGCGCATCCTGCTGGCGCTTCCGAAACTTGGCGTCGTCTTGCTTTTGGCTGCGGTTATCGCGCTGCTTTGGCTGCTCCAGCAAAATGAAATAGACGAGGAACGCACCAGCCTGATCAAGGATGTTCTCTGGCTCGAACAAAACGTCCGCTTTCATCTCAGCGGCACAGAAGAACAAATGCAGGAACTGGCCTCGGAATTAAGTATGGGGCCCGAGTCAAAGAAAACATTCCGGCTGCGTGCCGGACACATACTCAAAAACAACTCAGATGTTTCGCAAATACTGTGGTTCGACAAACGCCGCAATGTCGTCGATGCCATTCCGGCCGCCGGCCCGCCTGATGGGGAAATAGAATCATTCGGCCCACCCGTCACGCAAAAGGCATTCGAACTGGCCGCCCGGCTTGGCAAGCGCATTTACAGTGAACCATTCCTGTTGACCGGCAATACAGCGCACTTTGAAATTGCCGTGCCTATTTTCGTCGACCGCGAATTTGTCGGCGCACTGGTTGCTGTGTACAGCTTCGACACCTTGCTGGCCGATCTCGTGCCTTGGTGGTTTGCCGAAAAATATCAAGTCACCATCATCGATGACAACGATATCCAGTACGCCGCAAAATCGAATATTCAGGGCACGCCGAACATCAGCTACAACCTGCCGTTCGAACCCCCCGGCTACGGCCTGCAATTTCGCGTCACCAGCTACCAGACCGCTGCCAACCCCCTACAACGCCTGCTGGCCGGCGCCATTCTGCTCCTGGCTGGCGGCGTATTCTGGAGTCTCTGGCTGGTCCGCGACCTGATGAAAAAACGCTCGCGAGCCGAGGAAGCCCTCAGAGCCGAACACGCCTTTCGTACCGCCATGGAAAATTCACTGACGGTTGGCATGCGTGCGCGCGACCTGAAAGGCGAAGTCATCTACGTCAACCCGGCCTTCTGCAAGATCACCGGTTTCAGCAGCGAAGAGCTGGTCGGCAAGGTTCCGCCGATGCCCTACTGGGTCCCCGAGCAGATCGATGAAACGTTCGCTGTTCACCAGGCCGTCATGGCCGGCGAAGCCCCGCCCGACGGCTTTGAAATGACTTTCATGCGTAAAAGTGGCGAGCGTTTTCACGCACTGGTCTACGAAGCAAAATTGATTGACGGCAACGGTCTGCACACCGGCTGGATGGCATCCGTACTCGACGTTACCGAGCGCCGGCGGGCCGAAGAACTGGCCCGGCAACAACAAGAACAACTCCAGTTCACTGCCCGCCTGGTCACCATGGGCGAAATGGCGTCGACGCTGGCTCACGAACTGAATCAGCCACTTGCCGCCATTGCCAGCTACAACAGCGGCTGCCTGAATTTGCTCGAACGCCCCAATGTTGCGGCACAAGAAATCCGGCCCGCACTCGAAAAACTGGGCGTCCAGGCGCAACGAGCCGGCAAGATCATCCGCCGGGTCCATGACTTCGTACGCAAGAGCGAACCCAAGCGCGCGCCCTGTGCCGTCGGCGAAGTTATCGAAGACTGCCTCGGTTTTGTCGAGGCGGATGCCCGCAAGTACCACATCCGGATCGACTGCGAGATTCCCCGTCTCCCGCCTATCCCGGCAGACCGCCTGATGCTTGAACAGGTGCTGCTCAACCTGATCCGCAACGCCATGGAAGCCATGAGCGCCACCCCGGAACCATACCGAACCCTGCGCATTGCAACCGAACTCAGCGAAACCGAGCTGAGCGTCAGCGTCAGCGATCACGGCAGCGGCATCAGCCCCGAAATCCGCGACAAGCTATTCACCGCCTTCTTCACAACCAAGCCCGAAGGCATGGGTGTTGGCCTCTCGATCTGTCGCTCGATCATCGAATTTCATCGCGGTCGACTGTGGGCTGAAGACAATATTCAGTCACCCACAGGCACCGGTACGACATTTACGTTCACACTTTCCCTGGAAGCCGCATGAACACGCCCCAAGCCCATCTGGTCGATGACGACGAAGCCATTCTTGACGCGCTCGCCTGGTTACTTAAAACACGGGCCATTCCCTGCACCACCTACTCATCGGCCGAAGCCTTCCTTGCCGCCTGGAGCCCAAGCACGAATGGCTGCGTCGTACTCGACATGCGCATGTCCGGGATGAGCGGCCTCGATTGCTTTGATCAGTTGCGCGAACGCCAATCCACACTCCCTGTCATTTTCCTGACCGGCCACGGCGATGTTCCCCTGGCCGTCGCCACGCTGAAAAAAGGCGCTTTCGATTTCTTCGAAAAACCGCTGAACGACAACGAACTGGCGACGCGCATTGAACAAGCCATGGAGCTCGATGCACGGCAACGCGCAGCCAATGCCACGGTCGACTCGGTCAAAACCCGACTTTCCAGCCTGACAACACGCGAGCGCCAGATCATGGAACTGGTCCTGGCCGGTAAGTTCAACAAGGTCATCGCTGACGAACTGAATATCAGCATGCGCACCGTCGAAGTACATCGCGCCAACCTTTTCGACAAAATGCAGGTCAAGACCGCAGTCGAGCTGGCCAATTTGCTAAAACCCGGACAGTAACGCTTCCCTAAGCCCTTTTTTTTCGCTAGCATCTTGCCAAATTGACCCGCGCCCTCCCGGGCGCAAACCTGATATTCGTCACACCCCATCCCACGAGGCATTTAATGAGCGAGCACATCCATTACGTCACCGACGACACCTTTGAAGCCGAAGTGCTGCAGGCGCAGCAACCGGTTCTGGTCGACTACTGGGCAGAATGGTGCGGTCCGTGCAAGATGATTGCACCCATCCTCGACGAAATCGCCAACGAATACGCCGGCAAACTCAAGGTCACCAAGGTCAACATCGATGACAACCAGGCCACCCCGGCCAAGTTCGGCATCCGTGGCATCCCGACCCTGATGATCTTCAAGAACGGCAATGTCGAAGCAACCAAGGTTGGCGCACTGTCCAAGTCGCAACTTGCCGCATTTATTGACAGCAACCTGTAATCTCCGTAGTCTCCCGGCCTGAAGGTACGTTCTGTACCTTCAGGCAGACGTCTAGAGCCACCGGCCGGCGTCAATCACTCCCCTCTCCAGGAAAATCGCACCCCCTCCGGCCCGGATTCCGTCCGTCCCGCCCAGGTGCCACATATTCGCACACATGCAACTTTCCGAACTAAAGACGCATCACGTCAGCAAACTGCTCGACATGGCCACCGAGGCCGGCATCGAGAATGCCAACCGGATGCGCAAGCAAGAACTGATTTACGCCATCCTCAAGCACGAAGCCAAAAAGGGCGTCACCATCTACGGTGACGGCACCCTTGAAGTGCTCTCCGATGGTTTCGGCTTCCTTCGCTCGCCGGATACGTCATACCTGGCCAACACCGACGACATCTACGTTTCTCCCTCCCAGGTCCGTCGTTTCAACCTGCGGACCGGCGATACCATCGCCGGTGAAATCCGGACACCGAAAGACGGCGAACGCTATGTCGCACTGACCAAGCTTGAATCGATCAATGGTTTCCCGCCGGAAGCCAACAAGAACAAGATCATGTTCGAGAACCTGACGCCGCTGCATCCGACGCGTCATCTCAAGCTCGAACGCGACATCAAGTCCGAAGAAAACATCACCAGCCGCGTCATCGACATGATTGCCCCGATCGGCTGCGGCCAGCGCGGCCTGCTCGTCGCGCCGCCGAAGACCGGCAAGACGGTGATGCTGCAAAACATCGCGCACGCCATCACGGCCAACCATCCGGAAGTCGTGCTGATCGTGCTGCTGATCGATGAGCGCCCGGAAGAAGTGACCGAAATGACCCGCACCGTCAAGGGCGAAGTCGTTGCCTCGACCTTCGACGAACCGGCTTCACGCCACGTTGCAGTGGCCGAAATGGTCATCGAGAAGGCCAAGCGCCTGGTCGAACACAAGAAGGATGTCGTCATCCTGCTCGACTCGATCACCCGCCTTGCCCGCGCTTACAACACCGTCCAGCCGGCTTCCGGCAAGGTGCTGACCGGCGGTGTTGACGCCAATGCCCTGCAAAAGCCGAAGCGCTTTTTCGGTGCCGCGCGCAACATCGAGGAAGGCGGCTCGCTGACCATCCTCGCCACCGCGCTGATCGACACCGGCTCGCGTATGGACGAAGTGATCTACGAAGAATTCAAGGGTACCGGCAACTCGGAAATCCACCTCGACCGTCGCATGGCCGAGAAGCGGATGTACCCGGCGGTCAACGTCAACCGCTCCGGCACCCGCCGCGAAGAGCTGCTGCTCAAGCCGGACGTGCTGCAGAAGATGTGGGTCCTGCGCAAGCTCTGCTACCCGATGGACGATCTGGAAGCCATGGAATTCCTGCTCGACAAGGTCAAATCGACCAAAGGCAACCAGGAGTTTTTCGACGCCATGCGTCGCGGTTAAGCCCAGCAAAAACCATATCCCGATTTATATTGCAAGCGCGTGATTATTAGAGGATAATCACGCGTTTTCCAGGTCGGCCACATCCGCCGGTCGCGTAACGAAAGGACACAAAATGAAAGCCGCCATCCATCCTGAATACAATGATCTGAAGGTTTCCTGCTCCTGTGGCAGCAACTTCACGACCAAGTCGACCATGAAGAAAGACCTTCACGTCGAAGTTTGCTCGCTCTGCCACCCGTTCTACACCGGCAAGCAGAAGATCGTCGACACCGCCGGTCGCGTTGAAAAGTTCAACCAGAAGTTCGGCGCCATGCGCGGCAAGGCTGCTGCCTGATCGCTCTGAACAGGACGCAAAAAGGCAGCCATTCGGCTGCCTTTTTCATTTGTGCAAAAAATGCCTGATCACACCACACACCCGCTCTCACTGATCCGGCGTGGCATCAGCCTACCTCCGGCCGGCTGGGTGCTGGCTGCAATCCTGGCTTTTTATGTCTTGGCGGGCCTGTTTGGCCGCGACCCATGGAAAGGCGAAGACGCCATCCATATCGGCACGGCCTGGCACATGCTGTCCTACAGCGACTGGCTGTCGCCCGACCTGGCCGGTCGCGCTTTCCACGAACCCCCGCTCTATTACTGGAGCGCCGCACTGACCGGCAAGCTGTTCGGCTGGCTGTTGCCGCTGCATGAAGCCATGCGACTGGCCAGCGGCATCTGGGTCGCCCTCGCACTGACCGGCCTGTACTATGCCGGCCGCGAGTTATACGGCCAGGACAGTGCAGCGGCCAGTCCGCTGCTGCTGGCGGGTTGTGCCGGCCTGCTTTTCCATGCTCACGATGCCCAGCCGATGCTGATCGGCCTGGCGGCTTATGCCGGCACACTGGGCGCACTGGCGGCGATTGGCCGCCGTCCGCGACTGACCGGCGTTTTCTACGGCATCGCAATTGCTGGCTGCCTGCTGGGTACCGGTATCGCCCCAACACTCCCCCTGCTTGCCATCGCCCCGCTCGCCTGGTGGCTCTCGCCGGACCGCCCGAAAGCATTGCAGACGCTGCTTGTCGGCCTGGTCATTGCCGGGCTGCTCATATTGCCCTGGCCGGCCCTGTTGCTCTACTTTGAACCGGCCCGTTTTCATGGCTGGCTGGCCACCGAACTGGCTCCGCTGAAAACCCCATTTTCACCAGGCGGGGCCGGTCGCTTCCTCTCCATGCTGCCCTGGTTTGCCTTTCCTGCCCTGCCCCTGGCCGCCTGGACGCTATGGACCCGGCGCAAAGCCATCTCGGCCGCACCGCAATTGCTACCCCTGGTGTTTTTGCTGATCACGTTATTACTGCTCGCCCTGGCTTACCGCCCGCGTGAAATTCCCGCCTTGCTGATGCTGCCGCCACTCGCCCTGCTTGCCACACCGGGTGCGCTCACACTGCGCCGCGGGGCAGCCAATGCATTTGACTGGTTTGCGATGATGACCTTCAGCCTGTTTGTCGGGCTGGTCTGGCTTTGCTGGTCGGCCATGGCACTTGGCTGGCCAGCCAAACTGGCTACTCGCGTCACCATTCTGCGCCCCGGTTTTATCGGCCATCTCGACGGCTTCGCCTTGCTCATCGGCCTGGCTGCAACATTCTGGTGGGCCTGGCTGATCGTCACCGCACCGCGCTCCCCCTATCGCAGCCTGACACACTGGACACTGGGCTTCACGACTTTGTGGCTGCTGGCAACGACGCTGATTCTGCCGTGGTTCGACTACGGCAAAAGCTATCGCCCGGTTGCCCAGGCCATCGCCCGCGCCCTGCCGGATGATCATGGCTGCCTGGCCGAACGCGGCCTGACCGATGCCCAACGCGCTTCGCTCGCCTACTTCGTCGGCATTGAACCCGCATCATTCGATACGCCAGCCGGTAAATCCTGTGACTGGCTGCTTGTCGGAGGAGATACCAAACGCGAACTGGCCGCACCGGGAGGCCACTGGACCAAGGTATGGGAAGGCAGCCGTCCGGGTGACCGCAAGGAAAAATTCCGCTTGTTGCAGCGTTGACCGCAACCGAACACCCAAAAAAAATTCCCGCCGCAGCGGGAATCCTGATTTCAGCGAATGACGATCACTGGCCACCTTGCGGCTTGGCCAGGAAATGCTCGCGGTAATACTTCAACTCATCGATCGACTCGTAAATATCGGCCATCGCCGTATGTTTGCTCTTCTTCTTGAAGCCCTTGTAAATCTCGGGCTGCCAGCGCTTGCACAACTCTTTCAAAGTGCTGACATCAAGATTGCGATAGTGGAAAAAGTCTTCCAGGGTCGGCATGTAGCGCGCCATGAAACGGCGATCCTGGCCGATTGAATTGCCGCACATCGGGGAATTTCCCTTGGAGGAATACTTCTTCAGGAACTCCAGCGCGGCCTGCTCGACCTCGGCCTCATTCATGGTCGACGCCTTGACCTTGTCGATCAACCCGGAACGGCCGTGCGTCTTCTGGTTCCACTCATCCATCGCTGCCAGTCGCTCATCGGACTGATGCACCACCCACGAAGGCGACTCTGCGACCATTTCAAGCTCGGAATTGGTCACCACCATGGCCATTTCGATGATCCGGTCGCCATCCGGATTCAGACCGGTCATTTCCATATCCAGCCAGACGAGGTTGTTTGCATTCCCTGCCATATAATTGCCCGAATTCGTAAAAACCCAGATTTTCTCACAGCTTCGGCCTTCACTCAGTGACATCCCAATTTACCCTCCTGTTTCTTGCCGCCTTCACGCTGACCCTGTCGGCCCGCCTGTGGCTGACCCTGCGTCACATCCGCTTTGTCAGCGCCCACCGCACCAATGTACCGGGTGAGTTTGCCGAACGGATCAGCCTGCCGGCTCATCAAAAAGCAGCCGATTACACCGTCGACCGCAGCAAATTCAGTTTGCAGACCACGCTGGTTGATGCCGCCCTGCTCCTCGCCCTGACCCTGGGTGGCGGACTGGCATGGCTGCACGATTTCTGGACGAGCCGGCTGGATGGCCTGAGCTACGGGCTGGCCATCATTTTCAGCGTCATGCTTGTCTCGGCAATCATCGACCTGCCTTTTTCGCTTTATCGCCAGTTCGTCATCGAAGCCCGCCACGGCTTCAACCGGATGAGCCTCGGCCTGTTCTTCTCCGACCTGCTCAAGCAAAGCCTGATCGGCCTGCTGATCGGCACACCGGTGATCCTGGCCGTACTCTGGTTGATGACGGCCATGGGTAGTGCCTGGTGGTTTTACGTCTGGCTCTTCTGGTCCGCTTTCAATCTGCTGATCATGTTCATCTACCCGACCTGGATCGCGCCGCTGTTCAACAAATTCTCGCCGCTCGAAGATGGCGAGATGAAAACCCGGATCGAAGCCCTGCTGGCCCGTTGCGGCTTTCGCTCGAGCGGCCTGTTCGTGATGGACGGTTCGAAACGTTCAAGCCACGGCAACGCCTACTTCACCGGCTTCGGCAACAACAAGCGGATCGTCTTCTTCGACACCCTGCTGTCGCGCCTCGCACCGACCGAAGTCGAAGCCGTTCTGGCCCATGAACTGGGCCACTTTCGCAAACGCCACATCCTCCAGCGCATCGTACTGATGTTTGCCGTCTCGCTCGGCTTCCTCTGGCTGCTCGGACAACTGATCGACGCCGCCTGGTTCTACAACGGTCTCGGCGTACCGGCCCAAAATACGGCGCTGGCCCTGGTCCTGTTCTTCCTCGTCATCCCGGCCTTCACCTTTCCGCTGGCACCGCTCGGCAGCTACCTGTCGCGCCGCAACGAATTCGAAGCCGATGCCTACGCCGCCGAACACGCCAGTGCCGGCGACCTGGTCCGGGCACTGGTCAAACTGTACGAAGACAATGCCTCGACACTGACGCCCGACCCGCTGCACTCGCTGCTCTACGACTCGCACCCACCAGCCGCCCAGCGTATCGCCCACCTGCAAGGACACACAGCATGATGGAAGGTCGCGTCATTGCCGCCCACGGTCGTCAATATGTTGTCGAACTCCCCGATGGCACGCGCCTGCCTTGCGTGCCGCGCGGCAAGAAAAGTGAAGTCGTCTGCGGCGACCGGCTCGATATCGAGCGCACCTCCGACAATCAAGGCGTCATCGAAGGCATCCAGCCTCGCTCCAGCCTGCTGTACCGCTCGAACGAGCACAAACAGAAGCTGATCGCCGCCAATGTCGATCAACTGGTGGTGGTGGTGGCGACCGAACCGGCGTTTTCCGACGAGTTGCTGACGCGGGCGCTTCTGGCCGCCGAGAGCGAAGAAATTCGCCCGCTCATCGTTCTCAACAAATGCGATCTGAGCGACAAGCTCCCGGCCGCTCGTGAGCGCCTGAAAATATTTGCCGAGATCGGCTACCCCATTCTCGAACTCTCGGCCCTGGCACACGCCGAAGACCTCCGCCCATCGCTGCACGGCGTCACCAGCGTGCTGGTTGGCCAGTCCGGCATGGGCAAATCGACACTGGTCAACGCACTGGTCCCGGAAGCCAACGCCGCAACCCGTGAAATTTCACTGGCGCTGGATTCCGGCAAACACACGACAACGCACGCCACGCTTTACCACCTCGACAGCGAAAGCCACCTGATCGACTCCCCCGGCCTGCAGGAATTCGGCCTGGGCCACCTGGATCGCCAGGACATCGAATATGCCTTCCGCGAATTTCGGCCCTTCCTCGGCCAGTGCCGCTTCCGCGACTGCCAGCACAACCGCGAACCCGATTGCGCCCTGACTGCCGCGGTCAACGCCGGAAAAATCAACGAAAGGCGCTTTGCGGTTTATCACCGGCTGATGGGAACACTACGTCCAAGCTGAAAATTTCCGGCAAATCATCGGCGCAGAGATAAAGCAACTTCGATCAGTAGCAATATTGGCAGTTCAAGGTGATAATTCTGACAAAGTCGCCACTCTTGGCATGACTGGAGAAAACACATGGCCGCCAGGCAGCCGACCGTACTGATTGTCGATGACACACCGGAGAATCTCAGCGTTCTCGGTGAGCTGTTGCAACCGGCCTACCGCGTCCGTGCCGCCAACTCCGGCCGACGTGCGCTCCAGATTGCCCACGGTACGCCACAACCGGACCTCATCCTGCTTGATGTGATGATGCCGGAAATGGACGGCTACGATGTGCTTGCAGCACTGCGTACCGACCCCGAAACCCGCCACATTCCGGTCATTTTCGTCACCGCCATGGATGCGACCGAGGATGAGGAACACGGACTGGCCTGCGGCGCCGTCGACTACATCACCAAGCCGCTGCGCCCAGCCATTGTGCTGGCCCGGATCAGGACCCACCTTGAACTCAAGCAGGCACGCGATTTCCTGAAAGACCAGAACAGCTTTCTCGAAGCCGAAGTCTCGCGCCGGATGGGTGAAAACCAGCTGATCCAGCAAGTCAGTATCCACGCCCTGGCCCGACTGGCTGAAACGCGCGACCCTGAAACCGGCAATCACCTGCGCCGAACCCAGGAATATGTCCGCACCCTGGCCAACAGCCTGAAATACCACCCGCGCTTTGCCGGCTATCTTGATGACCGGACGATTGATGCGCTCGCCAAGTCGGCGCCTCTGCACGACATCGGCAAAGTCGGCATTCCCGACCATGTGCTGCTCAAACCGGGCAAACTGACGCCGGAAGAGTGGGAAATCATGAAAACGCATGCGATTCTGGGCAGTAATGCCATTGCCCAAGCAGAAAAAGATGCGGAAAAACCGGTTGAATTTCTTGCCATCGCCAAGGAAATTGCCCATTTCCATCATGAAAAATGGGACGGCAGCGGCTACCCGGAAGGGCTTTCCGGCGACAGGATTCCGATTGCGGCAAGATTGATGGCCCTGGCCGACGTATTCGATGCCCTGATCTGCCAGCGCGTCTACAAGCCGCCCATGCCTTACGAACAGGCACGGCAAATCATTCTTGACGGCAGCAGCAAGCATTTCGATCCTGATATCGTGACCGCATTCAATCAGGAATTCGAAAAATTCACGATGATCGCCAACACCTACGCGGAATAAACCCGCCGGACGAGCAAGGGATACGTGACAATGAACGAACGCCCGCTCAAGGGATCAAGTACAACCGGCGAGATATTGCTGGTCGTTGTGCCTTACGTTATTTTTTCTTCGCTCTGGATCCTCATTTCGGATCAGCTGGCCGAGCAACTCTTCCCTGACCCCAAGCAGCACGTCCTGGTCAACATCCTGAAAGGCTGGCTTTTCATCGCCGTCACGGCAAGCCTGCTTGTTCTGCTGATCCGGCGCCTGCTCGGGCGCAGCGAACGCCGCCAGCAAGGCGAACTGGCTGCCCGCGAGCTGGCCGACCGTGCCGCCGAGGAACTCGACGCCGAACGGGCCCAACTGCGCACCCTGCTCGATACGCTGCCCGATCTGATCTGGCTGAAAGACCCTGACGGGATTTATCTCAGCTGCAACAAGCGCTTCGAACAATTCTTCGGCGCTGACGAGGCGAGCATTATCGGAAAAACCGATTTTGACTTCGTCGACCGCGAACTGGCCGAGTTCTTCCGCGCCAACGACCAAGCCGCGCTGCACGCCAACGGCCCACGCAGCAATGAAGAATGGGTCAGCTTTGCCTGCGACGGCCATCGCGAATTACTCAATACGACCAAAGCCCCGATGCGCGATGGCGAAGGTCGCCTGGTCGGCGTTCTCGGCATCGGCCGCAACATGACCCAGATGCGCGAATTACAGGAGCGCTTTGAAGTTGCTTTCAACGCCAGCCCGGCGGCTGTTTCGCTGAGTACGGTGGAGGAAGGGATCTATCTTGAAGTCAATACACGCTACGCCGAGCTGATCGGCTGCAAGAGTGAAGGACTGATCGGCCGCAGCGCCCCCGAACTCAACCTCTGGCTCAACGCCGAGGAGCGCAACAACTGGCGCGCCGCACTGAAAGAAAGCGGCCGGATTCAGGATTACCAGACCGAATGGCTAAGGAGCGACGGGCGCACGATCTTCGTCAGTATTTCTGCCGAAATCGTCACCCTGAGCAATATTCCCTACGTGCTTGCCTTCATTCTCGACATCTCCGAACGCAAACGCGCCGAGGCAGCCGTTTCCGATTTGCAGAAGCGGCTGGCCACAGCCTTCCGGGCGGCACCGGTGGCTTCATGCATCACGCGCATGAGCGACGGCAAGCTGGTCGATGTCAATGAACGCCTGCTGCGCGAATATGGCTGGACGCGCGAAGAACTGCTCGGCAAGACGACCACGGAAGCGGGCCTTTGGGGTAGCCCGGAAGAGCGCCGTAAAATGGTCGAAATTCTCCGCCGCGACAAGCGCGTACTCAATTTCGACAGTGTCGGCATCGGCCGTGACGGACGCAAACGCCTGATTAGCCTGTCGGCCGAAATGGTCGACATGGAAGGCGTACCGCATCTGGTCGTTTATATCGATGACATTTCAGAGCGCCGGGCGGCTGAAGAAGCCCTGCGCGAGCGCGAGGAACTGTACCGCAGCATTGTGACGCACGCACCGGACGGCATTTGCCTGATCGATCCGGAAACGCTGGAATTCCTCGAAATCAACGAATCGGCAACGCGCAGCCTGGGCTACACCCGGGAAGAATTTGCCGGCAAGAACCTGCTCGACATTCAGGTCGACCTCGATGAAGCAGCCCTGCGCGGCTACCTGAAAGAAATCATCGTTCATGGCCGGCAGGTCTTTGAGAATCGCCACAGGCGCAAGGATGGCAGCATTCAGATCGCCCGCATCGGCGTCGCGGTCGTCGACGTTGGCGGCAAGCCGATGATCAGCTCGATCTGGCAGGACATCACGGTTCAAAAGCAGAATCAGCAGGAATTGGAAAATCATCGCAACCACCTTGAAATGCTGGTCAGCGAACGCACCGCTGAGCTGGCCGCTGCAAAAGAAGCTGCCGAACAGGCCAGCCAGGCAAAAACCACGTTCCTGGCCAACATGAGCCACGAAATCCGCACACCGATGAATGCCATCATCGGCCTGACGCATCTGGCCGAACGCAGCACACGAGACCAGAACCAGCTGCATCGCCTCAGCAAGGTCAGCGATGCGGCGCGCCACTTGCTGACGATCATCAACCAGATTCTTGATATTTCAAAAATCGAAGCCGGCAAGCTCGAACTCGAGCCACTTCATTTCAGCCTCAACCAGATCGTCGACCACAGCACCCAGATGATCATCGATCGCTTGCAGTCACGCGGTCTTGAATTCAACAAAACGATCGATCCGGCCTTGCCCGAAGTCTTGTTTGGCGACCCCTTGCGGATTCGCCAGATACTGCTCAACTACCTGACCAATGCGATCAAATTCACCGAGCGCGGGAGCATTTCGCTGAGCATCAGCCTGGTTGCCCAGACAGGCAACGACTTGCTCGTCCGCTTTGCCGTCAGCGACACCGGGATCGGCATTCCCGATGCCCACCAGGCTCGCATTTTCGATGCCTTCGAACAGGCGGACAGTTCGACGACACGGCGCTTTGGCGGCACCGGCCTCGGCCTGGCCATTGCCCGGCGGCTGGCAGAGTTGATGGGCGGTGAAACCGGCCTGAACAGTCGTGCCGGCCGGGGCAGCACGTTCTGGTTCACCGTGCGAGTGCAACGTGGACAATCCGGACAGCAGGAAAGCCTGCCCGCCTTGATGGACGATGCCGACCAGATTCTGGCCGACCACTTCCGGCAATCCCGCATCCTGCTGGCCGAGGACAACCCGATCAATCAGGAGGTCGCCCTCGACCTGCTGCGCAGCGTCGGCCTGCAAGCCGATCTCGCGGTCAACGGGGCAGAAGCCGTCGAAATGGTGGGGAAAAACGACTACGACCTGATCCTGATGGACATGCAAATGCCGGTGATGGATGGCATCACCGCGACGCGCCACATTCGCCAGCTACCGGTCGGTCACCGCATTCCGATTCTGGCCATGACCGCCAATGCCTTCGACGACGACCGAAACACCTGCCTCGCCGCAGGCATGAACGACCACATTCCGAAGCCGGTCAATCCGGACGTATTGTTTGCCGCACTGGCCCACTGGCTCTCAACCGACCTCACCTCACCGCCCCCGGAAGCGAGCAGCGCAGCCGTTGTCTTTGCACCCGCCACCCTGGCCGAGATTCCTGGTCTTGACTACGCTTTCGGCCTGAATGCCGTGCGTGGCCGGGTTGCCAGTTACGAGCGGCTGCTCGGCAAATTTGCCAGAAATCATACGGGCGATTTCGATCTGATTCGCCAGCACCTGCGTGATGGCAACATCGACGAAGCACGCCGGCTGGCACATTCCCTGAAGGGGGCCGCCGGCGCACTGGGGGCCGCCGAAATACAGAAAATAGCCGCCCAACTCGAAATGGCGATTCGCGACAAAATAGAAATGTCCGCCACCGAAGTCCTGCTCAAAAACACCGAACAAATCTACGGCACGCTCAGTCAGCAGTTGCACGCCCTGCTCGACACGGCTGCCCTACCCGACCCTGAACAGGCCCTGCCACAGCACCACGCCCGTCTGCTGGCCGATCTGCGCAAGCAACTGCACGAAGGGGAAATGAGCGCCCAGGAGTTGATCGAGCATCAGACCGAAACGCTGCGAGCGCTGTTCGGCCCACGTTTTCGCCTGTTCGAAGAAAAGGTTTCGGCCTTCGATTTCGAAGCTGCCCTGGCGCTGCTTGACGAAATCACGGGGAAAAACGCTTGACCAAGAACACCATCGACTCCGTTCCTATCGGCCGCTGGGCGCTGCCGGCACTGTTCGCCATTTGCAGCTTTCTGCTGATCGGCGGCATCCTGCTTTATCAAGCCGAACGCCAGTACCAGTTGCATCAGGTCGGTGCCCAGTTGCAGGCCATCAGCGAGCTCAAATCGGAGCAGATTACCAACTGGCGCAATGAACGCATCGCCGATGGCCAGGTCCTGGCCGAAAGCGAATATTTCATTGCTGCGGTCGACGCCTTCCTGCAGGGCAAAACCAATGCCGACAGCCTGCGCCGTCACATGACGTCGCTCAAAAACAACTATCGCTACAGCGACATCCTGCTGCTCGACGCCAACGGCGAAGCGCGGCTCAGCCTGAATGCACGGAATATCGCCATTCCCGACAGCATTCACCTGGTCCTGGAAGTTTCCCACCACATTCATCGCGCCACACTGAGCGACCTGCACATTGCCCCGGATAACGGTCAGGTGCATGCCGACGTGGTTGTTCCGCTACAGTCGGGAACGGGCAATTCGGCACGCCGGGTCGGTACGCTATTGATGCAGATCGACCCCAGTATCCATCTGTTTCCCATCTTGAACGCATGGCCGCACCCCAGCCTGAGTGCAGAAACCCTGCTGGTCAGGCGCGATGGCGACCATGTGCTGTTTCTCAACGAGTTACGCCAGCGCAGCGGTACCGCATTGCGCCTCAGGTTGCCCGACAGTCGCCAGGACATTCCCTCGGTGATGGCCGTCTTTGGCGGCGTTCGCGGCATTGTCGAAGGCATCGACTACGAAGGCAGCCCGGTCCTGGCCTCGATCCAGCCCGTCCCCGACACCAGTTGGTACATGGTGGCCAAGATCGCCAAGGATGAGGCGCTGGCCGAGTGGCAATACGCCTCGCGCCTGATCATTGCACTGACTGCCGGCCTGCTGCTCACCGCCTTGATCGCCAGTGCCTTCGTTTACCAAAGACGCGGTCTACGCCGCTACCGCATGCTGTTTGAAACCGAGGCCGCAACCCGTGCCGAACACCAGCGTTTCCAGGTTGCCTTCAACTCAAGCCCGCTCTGCGCCTCGATCACGCGGGTGAGCGATGGCCGGATTGTCGATGCCAACGATAATTTCCTGAGCAACTTCGGCTGGCGAAGAAGCGAAATGATCGGCCTGACTTCGATGGACGTCGGCCTCTGGCCAAATACTGAAATTCGCCAGACCTTTCTCGATTCGCTTGGCCCCGATGGACGGGTGATCAATCATGAAAGCATCTGGAAAGACCATGACGGCAAGATTCACCATGTCGAAATTTCCGCATCGCTGATCGACATTGCCGGCACGACACACATCCTCGCTTTTACCGCCGACGTCACCGAACGCCGCCTGGCACAAGCCGAGCTGGAACATTACCGGCGCCGTCTCGAAGCCATGGTCGACGAGCGGACTTACGAACTGGCCATTGCCAAGGAGCATGCCGAACGCGCCAGCCGGGCCAAGAGCTCCTTCCTGGCCAACATGAGCCACGAGATCAGGACACCACTCAATGCCGTGATCGGCCTGACGCACCTGCTGCTGCGCGACTCGGACGACCCTCACCAGCAGGAAAGGCTGGGCCGGATCACCGAGGCTGCACGTCATCTGCTCAGCGTGATCAATGACATTCTCGATATCTCGAAGATCGAAGCCGAGAAACTGGAGCTTGAAGAAACCGATTTCTCGACCCAGCAAGTCATCGATGAAACACTGAAGATGGTCGAATTCAAGGCGCGCGACAAAGGGCTCGCCTTGATTGCCGAAATTTCCCCCGATTTGCCGCCCGGCTTGCATGGCGATCCGCTGCGGGTGCAACAGATTCTGCTCAATTTCCTGACCAATGCCGTCAAATTTACCGAACGCGGCCACGTTCGCTTGCGGGTTCGCGTCGTCAGCCGGCAGGGCAGCGAAATCATGCTGCGCTGCGAAGTCGAGGACACCGGCGTCGGCATTCCGGCAACCATCCGGCCACGCCTGTTCAAACCCTTCGAGCAGGCAGACGACTCAACGACCCGCCACTTCGGTGGCACCGGACTGGGTCTGGCAATCTGCCGTCGGCTGGCCCAGAAAATGGGCGGTGAAGCAGGCGTTGACAGCACGCCTGGCGAAGGCAGCACCTTCTGGGTCACGCTCCGCCTGCAGCTTGCCAAACACGCCTTGATTGCCCGGAGCACCAAGGCCAACGACGATGGCGAAGCCGAGATTCGCGAGACACGCAGCAGCGCACGCATTCTGCTGGCCGAAGACAACCCGCTGAACCAGGAAGTGGCGCTCGACATGCTGGCGCATGCCGGCCTGATCGCCGACCTGGCCGAAGATGGCCAGCAAGCCGTCGCCATGGCCAGTGAAACCGATTACGACCTGATCCTGATGGACATCCAGATGCCGGTGATGAACGGACTGGAAGCGGCCCGAACCATTTTGGCCCTGCCCGGACGGTCGACCGCGACAATCGTCGCCATGACCGCCAATGCCTTTACCGAAGACCGGCTGGCCTGCCTCGCTGCCGGCATGGTCGATCACCTGGCCAAGCCGGTCGAACCGGCGGCACTGCACGATCTGCTGCTGCGCTGGCTGCCGGCCACCGAACTGTGCCCACCGGCAAGTGCAGTTACCCCGCCGCTTGAAGTCCACGTCGCCAGCGGCCCCGAGAAAATTGTCAGCCAACTGACCGCCCTGCCCGGCTTCGATATCGTCACGGGCCTCGCATCGCTGAACGGCAAGCCGGACAAATACGTCAAGCTGCTCGAACATTATCTGCAACATCACACGGATGTAGACCGCGCCATTCGCCAAGCGCTCGACAACGGCGATTACCCGGCCGTGCGTCACCAGGCACACACGCTGAAAGGGGCGGCAGCCGCACTTGGGCTGAGCGATACCCGCCAGGCGGCAGCCGAGCTGGAACAGGCGGTACGCCACGAAGAACCGTTGGCAAAACTGGAAACGCTGTTTGCTGACCTGAGCCTCCGGCATGCCGCGCAGCGCGAAGCACTGGCCGGCGTTCTCGGACAATCGCCCGTCGTCTCGAAAACGGCCGACCAGAACCCGGAAAACGCATTGCCTATCCTCCGGCAAATCGGCGCCCTGCTGGCCGAAGACAATATCCGCAGCATCGAACTTGCCCGCGACAATGAATCGCAACTGCGCAGCCTGCTCGGCAAGGATTACGCACGAATGATCGATCATCTCGAGACATTTGACTTCCCGGCAGCCCTGAAAATCTTCAAACATTATCTGGCGGCACACCCGGAACTGGCAGAGGAAGCAACAACATGGCACTGATGAACTGGAATGCCCACTTTGTCACCGGCATTTCCATCGTCGACGAGCAACACCAGCATCTGGTTCGCCTGATCAATCAAAGTGCGCCGGTTCTGGCGCTGTCCTATGCCCGCAACCCCGACAAGGCCGAATTACTGCTCGCCGAACTGACGCATTACGCGATCTATCACTTCCAGAGCGAGCATGAGCTGATGGCGCAACACGGCATCGACTCGCGGCACCACCTGCATCACCTGAAATCGCACGGGGAATTCGCTAGCACGGTGGCCGCCATGAAGGAAATGTACCAATGCGGTGAAGAAATCACCGGCGGCAAGCTGCTCAGTTTCCTGGCCAACTGGCTGGTTTTTCATATTCTGGGCGAAGATCAAGCCATGGCCCGCCAGATTCATGCCATCAGCAGAGGCATGAATCCGGTCGATGCCTACGACAGCGCCGAAGGCTATCGCAACGATCCGAAGCAGGAGGCGCTGACCCAGGCGCTGGTCGATCTCTACGCCTTGATGACCGAACAGAATCGCAGCCTGCTGGAGCTGAATCACGAACTGCGCGAGCACCGCGAACATCTGGCCGAACTGGTCAGCCAGCGTACGCACGAGCTGGAAATTGCCCGCGATGCGGCCGAAGCAGCCAATCGGGCGAAAAGCCGCTTCATCGCCAATCTATCGCACGAAATCCGTACGCCGATGAACAGCATCGTCAGCCTCGGCTGGATACTGCACGAAAAAATCATCGACCCGGAGCAGCGTGAAAAGCTCCAGCAAATGAGCGGTGCAACGCAGCAACTACTCAGCGTCATCAATGATCTGCTGGATATTTCACGCATCGAATCCGAACAACTGAAACTGGAGACGCTTGATTTTTCACCTCACCGGATGATCGAGCAGCTGATTGCCGACCACAAGGGGCGAGCCCTCCAGAAAGGCATCGACTTCCAGGTCAAGCTACCGGAAAAGCTGCCGCTGCTCTTGCATGGCGACCCGATCCGGATTGGTCAAATCATCGGCAATTTCGTCAGCAACGCCATCAAATTCACGAGTCAGGGCGAAGTCGCACTCAGCCTCCAGCAAAAACCGGGGCATCGGCCGGACCGCACGCTGCTGCACTTTGCCGTACGCGATAGCGGCAGCGGTATTGCCGACGAATTCCAGGAGCGTCTGTTCCAGCCATTTGAGCAAGGTGACGTCTCATCACGCCGAAAGCACGGTGGAACCGGCCTCGGGCTGGCCATCTGCAAACGCCTGAGCGACATGATGGGTGGAGAAATCGGGGTCAGCAGCAGACTCGGCGAAGGCAGCATTTTCTGGTTTGAAATCGAGTTGACCGTGATCGCCGCTGCCGCCGCTTCGCCGAACAGCAAAACGCCCGACCAGTCATCCGAGACGTCTGTTCCAGCGGCGATCAACTGGCAGCGCATCAACGAAGCACTACGTCGCCTTGAACGACTGCTGGCGGAAGACGACATTCAGGCGCTGACATTGTGGCGCGACATGGCGGATCAGTTTCACCCGGCGCTGGGTAGCGATGCCGTCCGTCTGGAAGGGGAAATCAAACGCTATGCCTTCGATGACGCCCTGCTCGTCACCCGGTCGATCCTGGCAAAACTGCCGAACGATCAGGTCGGCAAGGGCAAGCGGACAGACGCCTGAACCTCGTTGCCGCAACCGCGATAATCGAGCTGGTCAAAACTGACCATGGCCGACATGGCAATACCGCGTCCGTGCGTATCGAAAACACGCTCAGGGCTCATTTCAAGATAAGGCCGCCAGTCAAAACCGACGCCCTGGTCACGAATCAGGAAATGCACGGCCTGTTCGCTGCGACTGATTTGCAGCTCGGCAACGCGGTCGCGGTAAGCCGGCAAGGCCAGGCGGCGCCGGATTTCGGCATTCAGGTCGCCACTGTCGATCAGCGCCGATTTACCGGCATAACCGATCGCCAGGTTGCCATGCTCGATGGCGTTATCCATCAACTCCGACAAACCCAGCGCGACGCGGGCCGGCTCGGGGGCTGCATTGGCAACCAGCGCGGCCAGATTGCGCGCCTCTTCCGGCGTACGAAAGGCAAAGCGTCCTTCGATCAGGCTGGCCAGTGTCCTGTCCTGGGCCATGACCTGCTCGGCCAAGGCCTGGTAGCCCCGGTAGTCGCGCGTTGCAGCAGCCACGATAGCCAGCAGGGTGGAGGCTGAGAACGGTTTGATCAGATAGTAATAAGCGCCGGCCTGCAGCCCTTCAAGCACATCGCTTTCGCTGCCCATGGCGGTCTGCATGATGACCGGCACATGCATCATGTCCGGTCGCAACTTGAGGCGACGCAAGATTTCGATGCCATCCATGTCGGGCATCATACGATCCAGCAGGATGGCGCTGAAGCGCCCCGGACAAGCGTCGATCAATTGCCATGCGGCCGCGCCACTCCCGGCATCGGCCACGATGTAGCCGTTGTCTTGCAGATTATCGACCAGGATTTCCCGGCTGACCGGTTCATCATCGACAACCAGAATGCAAGGCGGCGTCATCGGCATGCTTCGTTCAGCGCCTTTGCAACCAGTCAGCCATGCCCAGACCGGCCTGTCGGCCGCTGGCCAGGCAGGCCGTCAGCAGATAGCCCCCGGTCGGCGCTTCCCAGTCGAGCATTTCGCCAGCGCAAAAGACACCGGGCATCTGGCGGAGCATCAGTTTTTCGTCCAAACCTTCGAAACGCACACCGCCCGCCGTGCTGATCGCTTCGTCAATCGGCCGCGTTGCCGTGACCGGCACAGGCAGGGCCTTGATCCCGGCGGCCAGCAGGTTTGGCGCGGTCAACGCGGCGGGCGGCAGCAATTCGCGCAGCAGCCCGGCCTTGACCCCTTCCAGCCCGATCCTGCGGCGCAGATGGTTGGCCAGCGAATCGCGACCCTGCGGACGCGACAGTTCGGCGCTCAAGCGTTCAAGCGAACGCCCGGGGGCCAGGTCAAGATGCAGGATCGCCTGCCCATCCCGCTCCAGCGCATCACGCAGCGGCGCCGAGAGGGCATAGATCAATCCGCCTTCAATGCCGCTGGCCGTGATGTTGAACTCGCCCTGCTGGGCGCAGGCAGCGACCGAAGCGACGACCGGCTTGACCGGCTGGCCGGCAAAACGACGGCTGAAATGATCGCTCCAGGCGACATCGAAGCCGCAATTGCTCGGGCGCAGTGGCGCGACATCGACACCGCGTGCAGCCAGCAGCGGCAGCCAGGCGCCATCGGAGCCGAGCTTGGCCCAACTGCCGCCGCCCAGCGCCAGGATCACCGCATCGGCAACGACATCGCACTCGCCATCGGGCGTCGAAAAACGCAGCTCACCATCCGCCGTCCAGCCCTGCCAGCGATGCCGGACATGGAAATGGACACCGGCCAGGCGCAGTCGATGCAGCCAGGCGCGCAACAACGGCGCAGCCTTCATTTCGGTAGGAAAAACCCGCCCCGAGGTACCGACAAATGTGTCGATGCCGAGGCGATGAATCCACTCACGCAGCGCCTGCGGATTGAAACCATCGATCAGGCGACCGACCTCCTGCTGACGCGCACCGTAACGACGGACAAAATCCGGCAGCGCTTCGGCATGCGTGATATTCATCCCGCCTTTGCCAGCCATCAGGAACTTGCGGCCGACGGAAGGCATGGCATCGAAAACGGCGATTTCCAGCCCGTCGACCGCAGCATCGGCCAGCACCTCGGCCGCCATCAGGCCGGCCGGGCCGCCGCCGATAATGGCAACGCGGCGCATCATTCGGCCTCCTTGACGATTTCGGCCAGGTTGTCCGGCAACGCTTCTTCGTCGAGTGGAATCACCGTGACAGCCACTTCCGGCTCGGCCCCGCCGCCACCGAGAATGATGCCGCGCAGGGGCGAAATGTCACCGAAATCACGGCCGATGGCGATGGTGATGTGCTCGGTATCCGGCAGCAGGTTGTTGGTCGGATCGAAATCAACCCAGTTGCCGGGAAAACCCGGCGCATAGACGGAAACCCAGGCATGCGAGGCATCGGCACCGATCAGGCGCGGCTTGCCGGGGGGCGGGCGGGTCAGTAGATAGCCGCTGACATAACGCGCCGGCAAACCCAGGGCACGCAGGCAGGCAATCATCAGATGGGCAAAATCCTGGCAGACGCCGCGTTTCTTTTCGAGCACTTCCATGACCGGCGTGGAGACCGTCGTCGCCTCTGGATCGAACTTGAATTCGCGGAAAATCTTGGCCATCAGGGCTTCGGCCCCGACCAGCACGGGCGTCTCCGGCGCAAAGCAATCGGCCGCGTACTCAGCCAGTTCATGCTTGATGCGGACATGGGCGCTTTCGAACAGGAAACGCGTCGCCGCAATGTCATCCGGGTCCGGCTCGGTCGCATCGTAAGCCAGGCGATCGCGCAAGATTTCCCACTCGACCGACTGCTCAAGGGCCTCGGGACGATGTGGCGTGACGGCCACACGCATCGACGAACGGATGCACAAATTTTCATGCGGGGCATGAAAGGCAATCCAGCTCACCGGGTTGCCGAAAGCATCCTGACCATCCCGCCGCCAGTTGGGCGGTGGATCGATTTCGATGCGCTGCTCTTCGATCTGCTGCCAGTCAAGAATGCGGGGCGAAAGATGCAGTTGCTGCTGCGACAACGATACCGGGCTGCCGTAGTCGTAACTTGTCTCGTGCAGGACATGATAGCGGACGGGTGAATCTGCCATGCTCACAGTGCCATGGTCTGCCGGCTGACATCGCCGACATGGGTGAAGTAGTGACGGCCAAGCCAGTCGGACAATTGAACGGCAGCCGCATCAAGCGCCTGCAACAGATCGGCCAGTTCATCGCAAGGAGAACCGCTGCGGCATTGGCTGAACGGCTGTTGCTCAAGGCGTTCGAGATCAAAGGCACGTAATTGGCCGAGTACCTCCGGCAAGCGGCTTTCGCTGTTTTCATCCAGTTCGCGCGCCATGCGGTCAAGATAACGCGCCAGCACGCTGGCCTGGAAAACAACGCCATGCGGATTGCTGTCGTCGAAAACCAGCAGATCGAGCACCGGCAACAACTCCGGCAGACGCGAATAGCGCGAACGATAGGTGATGATCGAGTCGGTCAGTTCGAGCAACCATTCCAGGCTGCCCGGCCCGCGGCTCGACTGCATGCGCAGGAAATGCGCCAGGCCGTTGCACAGGAAGGACATGCGTTCGAGGCGACGGCCGATGATCAGGAAACGCCAGCCGTCGTCGCGCGTCATGTTATCCATCGCGAAGCCGGTCAGCGATGACGATACGCCAAGCACCCGGTCAAGGAAGGCGATCGCCTCGGTCAAGGTCGGATGCGCCTTGAGCGCGGCCTGTTGCTCACGTTGCAGGCGATTCAGCGAATGCCAGTGATCGAGCGACAGACGTTCGCGCACATGGGTCGCCGACCACATCAGGCTGCGGATATTGCCGGCCAGGCTGCCCGGCTGGTTGGGGTCGTAAATCGCTTCAAGCAGCACATGTTCGCTGCCTTCGCGCACCTTCTCGTCCTCTTCCGGACTGGGCAGGATACCGAGATGCAGGGCCAGTTCCATGGCCGAGGCGACAGCCGGGGTTTTCGAACCACCGGATTCGACGACGCGGCTCAGGGCAACGCGCAACATCCGCGCACTATCGTCGAAACGCTCGGAATAACGACCGAGCCAGAACAGATTCTCGACGACACGCGAGGTCAGGTTGGCCCCGGCACGCACCAGATCGCGTACACCAACCGAAGGTTTGAGCAGGGTAAATTCGCTGACCGGGCCATCGGTCAGCACCCAGGCATCTTTCGAGGCACCGCCGCGCTGCATCGAGATGATCCGGGCATTGGCGCCGGTCGCAACCCGTGCCAGACCGCCCGGCATCACCGAGTAACCGTCCGGCGAGGCAACGGCGTAGGCGCGCAGGCCGACCGGTCGGGCCAGCAGGCGACGTTCGTGCGAGCGACTCCAGGTCGGCCCCTGTGACAGATTGACCATTTCCTGAGCGACGTAGGCATGCGGCCGGGCTTCGATGCGGCGCAACATTTCCTCGCGCTCCTTGCCCTTCAGCTCATGGCCGAAAACCGGGTCCATGCGCTGGGTCGGGTAAGTCGGCTTGATGACCAGGTCGTCAAAGTTTTCGCGAACGTATTCGAGGGCCGGTTTTTCGCCGCACCACCAGGTCGCGACGGAGGGCATGGCCAGTTCCTCGCCGAGCAGTTTGCGGCAGATGGCTGGCAGAAAGCCCATCAGCGCCCCCGAGGCCAGCAAGCCACTGCCCAGGGCATTGGCGATGACAACGCGGCCGGCACGGGCGACATTGAGCAAGCCGGGAATGCCCAGCGCCGAACCGCCGCGCAGTTCGAGCGGATCGCAATAATCGTCATCCTGGCGGCGCAACACGACGTGCACCCGCTTCAGGCCGCGCAGCGTCTTGAGATACAGCGTGTCGCCACGCACCGTCAGATCCTGCCCCTCGACCAGCGGGAAGCCAAGGTAACGTGCCAGGTAGGCATGTTCGAAATAGGTTTCGTTGTACGGTCCCGGCGTCAGCAAAACGATATGTGGCTGTTCGTCGCCGTCGACCGGGGCAAGCGCGGTCAGGCCATCCTGCTGGTCGTGGAAAAAATCGGCCAGATGCTGGACGCGCAGGTCGCGGAACATTTCCGGAAAGACATGCGAGACGACCAGCCGGTTTTCCAGCGCATAGCCGGCACCGGAAGGCGCTTGCGTACGGTCGGCGATGACCCACCATTTGCCATCCGGCGAGCGCGCCAGATCGACCGCATACTGGTGCAGCCAGACATCGCCCGGCGGCTTGATGCCCTGGCACGGCCAGAGATAACCGTGCTGGCCGTAAATCAGCGCCGGCGGCAGCATGCCTTCGTTGAGCAAACGCTGCGGGCCGTAGAGATCGGCCAGCATGGCATTGAGCAAGGTCGCCCGTTGTGCGACGGCGGCCGAAATCTCGGCCCATTCGTCCGGCGGGATGATCAGCGGCAGCGGATCAAGCGCCCAGGGACGATCCGCTCCGGACGGATCGGCGTAAACATTGTAAGTAACGCCGTTTTCCTGAATCCGCCGGTCGACAAAATCGAGGCGACGATGCATGTCCTCCGGCGCAATCCCGTCCAGATGCGAGAAAAATTTCTGCCAGTGCGGACGCACCTCGCCCTCCGCCGTGAGCATTTCATCGTAGCGGCGAGCGTTGTGCGGGTAAATTGCGAGGAGTGTACGGGCCATTCAGCCTGGGAAGCAGTGCGGGCGGGCCTTGACGGCCCTATCCTGCGACCATCGAGGCCGCAAACCCGCATTCGAGGGGTTAGAAACGGCGCAAGTCTAGCGTAAACGGGTGCTCGGCGCTGTGTTCCGGCGCCCGCACCTGAACCCGTCCGGGCGTGTGCCCAAAGCGGAAGAAACGGGCCAGACGACGACTTTCGGCTTCGAAGGCATTGACCGGGAAGGTATCGAAATTACGCCCGCCGGGATGCGCCACATGGTACTGACAACCACCGAGCGAACGCTGCATCCAGGTATCGACCAGATCGAACACCAGCGGGGCATGCACCCCAATCGTTGGATGCAGGCAGGACGCCGGCTGCCAGGCCCGGTAACGAACCCCGGCGACGAATTCGCCGTTGATGCCGGTCGGCTGTAGCGGTACGGCGACACCGTTGCAGGTCAGCTGGTAACGGTCCGGCGGCAAGCCGCGCAGTTTGACCTGGACGCGCTCGACCGAAGAATCGACGTAGCGCACGGTACCGCCCGGTGCGCCCTCCTCGCCCATGACATGCCAGGGCTCGAGCGCGTGGCGCAACTCGAACTCGATGCCCTTGACGGCAAAGTCGCCGTATTTCGGGAAACGGAATTCGAAATGCGGCGCAAACCATTCGGCCTTGAAGGGATAGCCGGCGGCGCTCATTTCTTCCATCACATCGCGGAAATCCTGCTCGGCGTAATGCGGCAGCATGAAGCGATCGTGCAACTCGGTGCCCCAGCGGGCCAGACGGGCCGGCTCGTAAGGCGTTTCCCAGAAACGCGCGATCATGGCGCGGAGCAACAACTGCTGGGCCAGCGACATGCGCGCGTGCGGCGGCATTTCGAAGGCGCGCAGTTCAAGCAGGCCAAGGCGACCGGTCGGGCCGTCCGGCGAGAAGAGTTTGTCGATGCAGAATTCTGAACGGTGCGTATTGCCGGTCACATCGGTCAGCAGATTGCGCAGGATGCGGTCGACCAGCCAGGGCGGCACATTTTGGCCAGCCGGCGGAATTTGCTTGAAGGCGATTTCCAGCTCGTAAAGGCTGTCGTTACGCGCCTCGTCGATACGCGGCGCCTGGCTGGTCGGCCCGATGAACAGCCCGGAGAACAGGTAGGACAGGCTGGGGTGATTGTGCCAGTAGGCGATCAGGCTCTTGAGCAGATCCGGCCGGCGGAGGAAAGGCGAATCGTTCGGTGTCGCGCCGCCGAGCACGAAGTGATTGCCGCCGCCGGTACCAGTGTGGCGCCCATCGACCATGAATTTCTCGCTGGTCAGCCGCGAATGGTGCGCGGCGTCGTACAGGTGCGTCGTCTGCTCGACCAGTTGGTCCCAGTTGCGCGAGGGATGAATATTCACTTCGATCACGCCGGGATCGGGTGTGACGCGGAAATTGGTCAGGCGCGGGTCGGACGGCGGCTCGTAACCTTCGATGATGACCGGCATGGCAAGGTCTTCCGCGGTCGACTCGACGGCGGCGAGCAATTCCAGATAATCCTCAAGACAGCCGGTTGGCGGCATGAAGATGTAGAGCCGGCCATTGCGCGCCTCGGCACACATCGCCAGACGCGTGATCCAGCCGGCCGATTCCTTGAAACCCGGGCGGCTGTCGCTGGCTCGCCCCTTGCCTGAAACGGCGGCGCTGCCCGGAACGACACGCTGTGCCGCGGCACCAAACTGGCGACGAATCTCGGCATGGCTGCGCAACGGGGCCAGCGGCTGGCTCGGGTCGACCGGATTGACGTAGGGGTAATCGCCCTGCGTTGCCCACGGTTGCGAATCGAGCGGCAAACGATAGCCCATTGGCGAATCACCCGGATGTAGATAGCAACGTTCGGCGCGCAAGAACCACGGCCCGGTCTGCCACTGCCCGGCCGCATTCTTCATGATCGGGAAAACGTGGCCGACGGTGTGCGTCAGGCCCTGGGTGAACACCTTCATCAGCCGTTCGCGCTCCAGCACATCGTCCAGCCGCGAATCAAAGGGATCGACGTTGCCCGGCAGGCGGCGCTCGCGCCACAGGTAGTAATAGCTGTCTTCAAAGGTCGGGAAGACGTGCTGCGGATCGAGTTCGAGCTTTTCGGCCACACGGCGCATGAACTGCACCGAATGAGCGCTGGTCGCACCGTAATCGAGCTTCTCGCTGGCGTAGAGCGTCGGCTTGTTCCACAGCGGCTCGCCGTCGGTCCGCCAGAAGCAGGACAGGCTCCAGCGCGGCAGTTGCTCGCCGGGATACCACTTGCCCTGGCCGAAATGCATCAGGCCGTGCGGTGCATACTTTTCACGCAGGCGATGGAAGAGATCAGCCGCCAGCAAACGCTTGGTCGGGCCCATCGCCGCCGTATTCCATTCTTCGCCATCCGGGTCGTCGACCGCGACAAAGGTCGGCTCGCCGCCCTGTGTCAGGCGGACATCCATGGCTTGCAGTTTTTCGTCGATCCGGTGGCCCAGCCCCTCGATTTCGACCCACTGTTCATCGGAATAAGGCTTGGTGACGCGTGGCGCTTCCCAGATGCGGGTCACCTGCATGCGATGCTCGAATTCGGTTTTGCATTCATCGATACCGCCGGTCACCGGGGCCGCCGAAGCCGGTTCGGGCGTGCAGGCCAACGGAACATGACCTTCGCCGGCAAACAGGCCAGAGGTTGGATCAAGACCGACCCAGCCGGCGCCCGGCAAATAAACCTCGCACCAGGCGTGCAGGTCAGTGAAATCGGCCTCCGGCCCGCTCGGCCCATCGAGCGATTTGACGTCTGCGGTCAACTGGATCAGATAGCCCGAAACGAAACGTGCGGCCAGGCCGAGGTGACGCAGTATCTGGACCAGCAACCAGGCTGAATCGCGGCACGAGCCGGTGCGCTTGGTCAGCGACTCTTCGGGCGTCTGGACGCCAGGTTCGAGACGGATCGTGTAGCCGATATCGGCCTGGACACGGGCGTTAAGGGCGACCAGGAAATCAACGCTCGGCGTTTTTTCAAGCGCAATACTGTCGACGTACTTCTTGAACAAGGGCGTTGCCGGCAACTTGTAGAGGTAAGGCGTCAGCTCGTGACGCTGCCAGTCCTCGTAGGCGAAGGGAATGTGTTCGGCGTGCGGCTCCAGGAAGAAATCGAAGGGATTGATCACCGACATTTCGGCGACCAGATCGACCTCGATACGGAATTCCTTCGTTTTTTCCGGAAAAACCAGGCGAGCCAGGTAATTGCCCTGCGGATCCTGCTGCCAGTTGATGAAATGCGTTTCCGGCCCGATTTTCAGCGAATACGACAAGATCCGGCTGCGCGAATGCGGACAAGGGCGCAGGCGAATGATTTGCGGACCCAGATTGACCAGGCGGTCGTAAGTGTAGTGAGTGACGTGATTCAGGGCGACGTGGATCGACACGGGCTTGCTCCGGAGAGAGGGATTACCTCCCTCAAAGCAAGACACGAACCAGCCTATAAGCCACTGATTTAATTGAGCCCAAATCAGGTTTTGCACCAATCCAAGGAGCATTTTACCGGGCAGCGCACCAAACACGGGCACCCCGCCACCCGGTACTCAGCCGATGAAGCGGGAAATATCGACGTCGTCCACCTGCTCCGGCTTGAGGAAGCGCTGGCCATAAAGCCGGTAGGCGCCGGAGGTCAGGAAAAGATCGAACAGCTCCGGATCAATGTGCTTGTCCTTCTTGAAGAAGGAAAGAATCTTGATCGCCTCGGACAAGGTCTTGCCCTTCTTGTAGGGTCGGTCCGATGCGGTCAACGCCTCGAAAATATCGGCAATTGCCATGATGCGCGACGGAATCGACAGGCTTCCGGCATCCAGCCGGCGCGGATAACCGGTGCCGATCATCGTTTCATGGTGAGTCCCGGCATATTCCGGAACACGGCGCAGATGTTTCGGGAAAGGCATCTGATCAAGCATGACGATCGTCTGCATGATGTGTTCGTTGATCTTGAAGCGCTCTTCTTCAGTCAGCGTTCCCTTGCCGATGGCCAGGTTGTAAAGCTCGCCGAAGTTGTAGAGATTCTCCGGCACGGTCACCTGGAAACCGTGCCTGGCGTCGAACGCTGCGCCGTGCAGACGCGGCACGACATGCCACGGCTTGTCGGCCAGCAAGGTTTCGACGGCGGGCGTTGCGACAGGCGCCAGTTCGGCATAGCGCATCAGTTCATCGTTGCTCAGACCGAGGCGATCATCGAAATGGCGCACCCAATGCCGGGCGCCGATCTGTTTGATGCGGTCGACGCGCTCTGCGGCCATGAATTCGCCGCCGACATTGCATTCGGCAACGAAGGCAAAATCATCGAGCAATTGCTGTTTGCGCTCGGCAAACTCGGCCGCCGCCCGGTTTTCCGGACAACCGGCCTGCAGCGCTTCGAGTTGCGCAATCCGGGCATCGCGCAGCAGCACCTCGAAGCGAGTACGAATTTCGTGAATCCGGTTGTAGATCGTTTCCAGCTTGGTGGCTTTGTCGACGACAAATTCCGGCGTTGTCACCTTGCCGCAATCGTGCAGCCAGGCACCGATCCTGAACTCACGCCACTCGTCATCCGTCTTGAAGCTGAACTCGGCCAGGCTGCCGGTCGTCGCCTCGCACGCTGCTTCGGCCAGCATCACGGCCAGTTCGGGCACCCGTTCGCAATGCCCGCCGGTATAAGCGCTCTTGGCGTCGATTGCGCCGGCGATGATCTTGATCAGCGAGTCCATCAGGACTTTCTGCGCCTCCAGCAAATTCTGGTTTTCCAGCGCGACAGCCGATTGGGCGGCCAGTGCCTCGACATAGCCGACGATGTCGGGATGGAAGGGGATCACCTCGCCGGTTTCCGGATCAAGCGCATTGAGCAACTGGATCAGACCGATCACCTCGCCTTCGCGCGGCGACAATGGCACGGTCAACATCGAAATCGTGCGGAATCCGGAATCCTCGCTGAATCGCCGGGTGCCGCTCAGATCAAACCGGGTTTCAGCGTAGACGTCGTCAATGATCACCGTCTGGTTACGCAAGGCGGCGTGGGTAACGACGTAGTGTTCGTTCGGGGCGCCGCTGAGCGGATCAAAGAGTGGAATTTCCTGCGCCGGCAGTGCATCGTCGCTGGTCCGCAAGGCAAAACGCAGCGTGTTCTGCTCGGTTTTAAGGTACAAGGTCGCCGCAGCACAGTGGGCGATATCGCGCGCACCGAACAGGATGTGCTTGAGCAGGACCGTGCGATCCTGCTCCCTGGAAAGCAACAAACCGTTATCAACCAGGCTGGCCAACTTGTTTTGCGCCTGTTCCAGAGCGGTTGTCCGCCGCCGGATCGCCTCCTGCATCACCACCTGGGCTTCGCCAAGCGCCTGTATTTCGTAGAGAAAGGTATCCGGCTGGTGCGGCTGGCCGGAGAAATCAAGCCGCTTGATCCGTTCCGAATCGCCGGCCATGGCAACCAGGGAGCGGGATACCTGCCGCGAACCGATCAGGGAAAGCGGCAACAGCAGGAGCAGCAGCAACCCGGAAACGATCAGCACATTGCGTTCGGCCCGCATGAACGGCTCTGAGAAATCGCTCAGCGGCGCCAAGACGACCACCCTGAAGGCCTGCCCCCCGAGAACCTCGGAGCGATATTCGGTGACCACGAATTTTTCGTTGGCCCGCCCCTCGCCCAGACGCATGACCGATGCCCCACCCAGACTGATGCCGCTCTGCAGGAAACCGAGATAGGGACTGCCAAGGCTGTCCGGCAGACTCAAGGCAGCCGGGGAAAGTGCGGAAAACCGCTCGCCCTTGCCATGAAAGGCAAGCAAGCGCCCGGCACTGTCCTGCATCAGGATGGCCGCATTGGGCGAAAGGCTCAGGCGAGAAAGAAAACCCTGCAAGGAGTGCAGGCTGAGATCGGTAGCCAGCACGCCAGCCTTTTCCGGCAAGGGCGTCGAGACAGTAATCCCCAGTTGACCGGTCGAGGCAAAAAGGTAGGGCTCGGTCAGCGCAATGCTGTTTCGCTGCAAGGCGCCGTTGTACCACGGACGAGCGGTCGGCAGGAAAATAGCCACGGCCTCGCGCCGTGACAGGTAGCGCCGGTTAGCATCCAGAAATTGCCAACTTTCCTGACGCCCGCCCTGCGCGCTGCGTGTGATGCGCCGGACCGCAAAGGCTGCTTGCTCAGGAGCGCCGACTGCCTGACGGATACGCGCTTCGTCGCGCATGGCAATGACTTGCAGGAATTCATCGTTGGCCAGGCCGAAATGGTGCGAGTAAAGACTGGTATCGGCTTCCAGCGAACTGATGAAGGTTGACACCATATCCCGCTGATTGAGCTGACCACGCGTCACGAACTGATCGAGCTCGGCACGAGCCTGAGTGGTGACGAAGCGCGCATTGTGATTCAACAACGTTTCCAGTTGCGTCGACGCCTGCCGGGCGATCAGGGAAAACTGCGTTACTGCGTTTTCCTCGGAGATATGCGAAAAACTGCCGACCAGGGTGGCCAGGAATGCCGCGGTCAACAAGCCGACAAGCAATGTTGTCGTGCCTAGAACCCAATTTTGAAAACTGATGTTGAATCGCGACAGGATCGACACTTTTGATTTTTTCTCACGGCAGAAATCAAGCAACCATCAAATTGCAACAAGAACAATCTGACTGAAAAACCACAATTTTCAGAAAAATAGCATTACCCAAAATAAATGTATAAATGAATTTACAATTCTCCGATCGAGAAAAGTCACCACTACGAATCAAGGCCCATCGCCCATGAACAAAATCCACGGCAGCCGCCTGGCGTTGCTTTTGCCCGTTCTGCCGGCGCTCTGCGGACTGCTGCTGCTGATTTTCGATCCCCTGCCCTTGCAGGCCCTGCGCAACAACCTGTTCGACCAGTATCAGCGCTGGTCGCCTCGCGAATACCAGGCTGCGCCTGTCCGCATCATCGATATCGACGACGACAGCTTGAGCCACTTGGGTCAATGGCCATGGCCGCGGACCCGCATGGCCGAGATGGTCGACCGGCTCAGCGAGGCCGGTGCGGCAGCCATTGTCTTTGATGTGATGTTTGCCGAAGCCGACCGGACTTCGCCACAAATTGTTTCGGCTCACTGGCCGCTGAACGAACGGCAAGCCCGGGAAATTGCCGCATTGCCGGATCACGACACGATATTTGCTAAACATATCGAACAAGCCAGTGTCGTACTCGGTTTCGCCACGACGCATAACAATTTCCCGGTCAACGCCGCGTCGACCGCAGCAACCGAGGCGACGCCCAAAGCGGCACGCTTTGTCTACGCCGGCGATCCGCCAGGCCACTGGCTGCATGCTTTCGACAATCCAATCAGGGCCTTGCCGGTTCTTGAACAGGCCGCACACGGCAACGGTGCCGTCAGCTTTGTGCCGGATAGCGACGGCGTGGTCAGGCGCGTCCCGCTGGTTCTCCAGATTGCCGGACAAGTCCAGCCCACACTGGCCAGCGAAGCCTTGCGCGTTGCCCAGGAGACGCACAACATCATTCTCAAATCAGCCGGCCATGGCGCCGGACTGACCCAGATACGAATTGGCGAGCAAATCATCCCGACCACTGCCCACGGCGAAATCTGGGTGCATTACAGCCGCCCGGTTCGCGAGCGCTACATCCCGGCCTGGGAGCTGTTCGACGAACGAATTCCGGTCGACAAACTGGCTGGGCACATCGTACTGATCGGCAGCTCGGCCCAGGGCCTGATGGACCTGCGCTTCAGTCCGCTCGGCCAGATCATTCCGGGGGTCGAAGCGCATGCCCAGGCACTCGAACAAGTCCTGACCGGCCATTTCCTGCAACGACCGGGCTGGGCCCGTGCCATCGAAGCCATCGTCTTGCTCGCCAGCAGCCTGCTCGTCGGCCTGCTTGCCCTGCGCATGCGCGTTCTTTATGCCGCTGCCGCCAGCCTGCTTCTGCTGAGCGCACTGCTCGGCGCAGGCTGGTATGCCTTTGCCGACCATCAACTGCTGCTCGATTCGGCCACCCCGGCGATCGGATTGATCCTGAGCTTTTTCCTGTGCAGCCTGTTTCAACACTTCACCAGCGAGCGTGAACAACGCTGGATCAAAACCGCCTTCACCCGCTACGTTTCACCCAACCGGGTATCGCATCTGATTGAACACCCCGACGCCATGGCTCTCGGCGGTCGACGCCAGGAATGCAGCTTCATTTTTACCGACCTGGCCGGATTTACCCATTTGATGGAAAGCATCGATCCAGCCGATGCGGTAGCGCTGCTCAACAACTACCTCGATGCAATGATTGCCATCGCCTTCCGTTACGAAGGCACCCTCGACCGGATTGTCGGAGACGCCGTCGCCATCATGTTTTCTGCCCCCGTGTTCCAGGCCGACCACCAGGCCCGCGCCCTGGCCTGCGCGCTGGAGATGCAGGCTTTTGCCAGCCACTACGCCAACGAGCAGCAAGCCCGGGGAATTGCCTTCGGCCAAACCCGGATCGGCGTGCATTCCGGCGAAGTCATCGTCGGCAACTTCGGTGGAAAAACGATGTTTGATTACCGGGCGCTCGGTGACGCGGTCAACACGGCATCGCGCCTGGAAAGCGTCAACAAGCACCTGGGGACGCGCATATGCTTGTCGGCCACGACGCTGGCCGGCTGCCCGAATGCCCGGACCAGGCCGGTCGGACGAATCATTCTGCTGGGCAAGAGCGAAGCACTGAGCGTCCATGAACCACTGGGTGCCGATCTTGCACCTTGCCAGGCACCGGAAGAGGCTTATCGAACCGCCTTTGCGGCGATGCAGCAGGAACGGCCGGAAGCGGCAGCGCTATTCAACCAGCTGGCAAGCGACTTCCCCGATGATCCTTTGGTCAGGCTGCATTCGAACCGCCTGAACCGTGGAGAAAGCGGCGACCTGATTGTGATGAACCAAAAATAAAGCCCGGTCGAAACCGGGCCTGGGTGCTTTGTCCTGCCGCCGTTTCAGCGCACAGAAACCTCGACGCGACGATTTCTCGGCTCTTGCGTATTGTCTGGCGTCTTGACCAGTTGGTTACGTTCGCCATGCGACTCAACCGTCAGTTCGCGAGCTTTCAAGCCTTTTTCCTTGAGCATTTCCGCCACGGCCTTGGCACGTTTCAGGGAAAGTGCCTCGTTGGTCTTGTCATTGCCCGCCGTATCGGTGTGACCAATGACTGAAATATCGGGGGCCGGGCGTGTGTTTGCATCCTCAAGAATCTTGGCAAGCAAGGCCAGCGACTCCTTGGTCAGCTTGATGCCGCCACTCTCGAAGTAGAGCAGGAAGTGCGCCGGCAATTTGGGGCGAGCCGCCATGGCATCGCCAAAATCCTTTTCGAGTTTGACCAGATCGACGGCAACCGGCGGTGCCGAACCATCGGCTGGAACAGCGTGGCGTGCAGTGCTGATGACCTGCTCACCCTTTTGTCCCTTGACGATAACCTGCCCCGTCGTACCATCCGGACTCTCCAGCAGGACAACATAGGATTTCGGGGCGCAGGCGGTCAGGGCAAGAATGCACGAACCGGCCAGAAAGCATTTGATAAGTTTGGTCGGCATGGCTTACTCCTCGACCTTGACCAGAAACTGGGTTCCCCGAACCCCGATCGAACCGCTGGGCGTCGCAATCGTCACGGCGTCCGGCTTGAGCTTGGCAATCACGCCGGACACATAATTCAGGCTGCCCTTGCCCAGCTTGCTGCCCATTTTCAATTTACCCTGGGCCGGTGCGTAGAGATATTCATCAACCGTCAATTCGCTGTCGGCGCCGAGCGACATCATGGTTTCATCCTTGAAAGTCACGCCCATGCTGCTTTTCGGGCCCGTCTTGAGCTTGCTGCCGAGCATGACCGGCGTGCCAACCTCGGCCTTGACCTGCTTGCCGGCCGTCGTGACGCTTGCCTCGCCTGTCACAGTTTTGACATAAGCAATCACCGCATCGTCTGCCCAGACAGAAAAAGCGGAAAACAGGATCAATACAAAAGCAAGAATATGCCGCATGGCATCCTCCATGGATTAGCAAACCAGCCGCCGGCCAAGCATCAACAGCTCGCGTATGGCAAACGGCATATTCAACAACAGCATGATTATGCACATTTCACATTGTTTCGCCATCAGATCAATTCGCCGGACAGGGCACAAGTCGCTCCGAGCCGCTAAAATTGGCTCATGAACGAAATCCGTATCGACCCCAGCCAGCACTCTCCTTTGGGCAAAGCCACGGCCTACCAGGCTGAATACGCCCCCGAACTGCTTTTCCCCATCCCACGCCAGATCAAGCGTGACGAGTTGGGTATCGGCCCCGGCCCCCTGCCCTTTGTCGGCGAAGACCTGTGGAATGCCTACGAACTTTCCTGGCTCAACCCGAAAGGCAAGCCGGTCGTCGCCCTCGCCACCTTCCGGGTCCCAGCTGACAGTCCATACCTGATCGAGTCGAAATCATTCAAGCTCTACCTCAATTCGCTCAACCAAACACGCTTCGATTCGACCGAAACGCTGGCCGCTACCCTGGCAAACGACCTCTCGGCCGCTGCCGGCGCGACAATCAGCGTCAAAATTGACGAACTGGGTAGTCGACCACAAGTCGAGGTCGGTTATCCGCAAGGCGAATTGCTCGACACCCTGGACATTGCCTGCGACAGTTACCAGCCGATGCCAGAAGCGCTTGCCACGGTCGACGGCCCGATTATTGAAGAAACGCTGTATTCGCACCTGCTCAAATCGAATTGCCTGGTCACCGGCCAGCCGGACTGGGCCATGGTCGTCATCCGCTATCGCGGCAAACCGATCGACCGCGCCGGCCTGTTGCGCTACATCATTTCCTTCCGCGGCCACAACGAGTTTCACGAACAGTGCGTCGAGCGCATTTATACCGACCTCGAGCGTCAATGCGCGCCACAGTCGCTGGCCGTCCATGCTCGCTACACCCGGCGCGGCGGACTGGACATCAACCCGTTCAGAAGCAGCGGCGAATTTCCGGCGCCGGGCAACCAGCGCGAAGTTCGCCAATAAAAAAGGGAGGTCGCGGTCGACCTCCCTTGTTATGTCAATTTGACTGGCTCAGGCGGCTTCAGCCATCGGCACCAGGAAATCCTTGCTGATCCCGTCACCCAGCGCGTAGATGCGGTCCATGAAATCGGTCAGCCACTTGTGCAAGCCTTCGGCCAGGATATCCTCGACCCGGGCGTAGTGCAGTTGGGCGTGCAGCAAGCCGGCCTGGCGCTGCGTTTCGCCGGAATGACTGTTGGCGATCAACTCAAGGTTCTTGACCACGCCATTCATGCAGAAATGCAGGGAGCGCGGCATGTCGTTGCGCAGGATCAATAGCTCGGTGACGCGTTCCGGCGTGATGACGTCGCGGTAAACCTTGCGATAGACCTCGAAAGCGGACACCGAACGGAGCAAAGCCCCCCACTGGTAAAAGTCGGTTGCCCCTTCGTCACCGTGCGGCCGCAGGACGTGATATTTGATATCGAGAATGCGCGCCGTATTGTCCGCCCGCTCCAGCAGCGTCCCCAGGCGAATGAAGTGGAAGGCTTCGTCCTGCAACAAGGTTCCGATCGTCACGCCGCGCGACAGCGAGGAGCGCATCTTGACCCAGTCGAAGAACTCGCCGATGCCGGCGTTGAGAATCTGCTCGAAACTCTTTTCGCGCGCCTCCAGCCAGGTTGAATTCAGCGTTTCCCACATTTCACTGGTCACCGTGCCACGCACGGCATGGGCATTCTCGCGTGCCAGGCGCAGGCAACTGTAGATCGACGAATAATTGTTCGGATCTGTGACCATGAAACGCAGCACATTTTCGGCGTTGACCGTGTCGTAATGCTCGGCATAGGCCGTTTCCAGACTGTTCAGCGCGATGATCGCATTCCAGTTCTGGTTGGCTGCATCGAGCGATTGCGGGACGAGCGACATTTGCCAGGTGACATCGAGCAAACGGGCGAGGTTCTCGGCCCGTTCGATATAGCGGGACATCCAGAACAGGTGGTCGGCAGTACGTGAAAGCATGATCAGTCCTCCAGAATCCAGGTGTCTTTGGTACCGCCACCCTGAGATGAATTGACGACGAGGGAGCCCTCGGTCAGCGCAACGCGCGTCAAGCCGCCCGGCACCATGTTCACGCACTGCCCGGAAGACAACACGAAGGGGCGCAGGTCGAGGTGACGCGGCGCCACACCGGCCTCGACGAAAGTCGGGCAATTGGACAAGGCGAGCGTCGGCTGCGCAATGTAGCCATCCGGTTTGGCGATCAGCAGCTGGCGGAAACGCTCGATTTCATCCTTGCTTGCGGCCGGACCGACCAGCATGCCGTAGCCACCGGCACCATGCACTTCCTTGACGACCAGCTTGGGCAGATTGGCCAGCACATAAGACAGCTCGTCCGGCTTGCGGCACATATAGGTCGGCACATTGTTCAGCGTCGGTTCTTCGCCGAGATAGAAGCGAATCATCTCCGGCACATAGGGGTAGATCGACTTGTCGTCAGCCACACCGGTCCCGATGGCATTGGCCAGCGTCACATTACCCGCCTGATAGGCACGCAGGATGCCGGGCACGCCGAGGGCGGAATCAGCCCGGAAAACGAGCGGATCAAGGAAGTCATCGTCGATTCGGCGATAGATCACATCGACACGCTGTGGACCCTGCGTCGTCTGCATGTAGACGACTTCATCCTTGACGAAGAGATCGCGCCCTTCAACCAGCTCGACGCCCATCTGCTGAGCCAGGAAAGTGTGTTCGAAATAGGCGCTGTTATACGCGCCGGGTGTCAGCACGACGACTGTCGGGTCGCTCACGCCATTCGGCGCCACGGCACGCAGTTTTTCGAGCAACAGGTCGGGATAATGCTGAACCGGGGCCACCTTGTGCTTGGCGAACAACTCGGGGAAGAGCCGCATCATCATCTTGCGGTCTTCGAGCATGTAGGAAACACCGGAAGGAACGCGCAGATTGTCTTCGAGTACGTAAAACTCGCCGGCGCCGGCCCGCACGATATCGACACCGGCAATGTGGGCATACACCCCCCCCGGCACATCGACGCCCTTCATGATCGGGCGATACTGGGCATTGTTCAGGATCTGCTCTGCAGGAATCTTGCCCGCCTTGAGGATTTCCTGATCATGGTAGATATCGTGCAGGAACATGTTCAGCGCCTTGACCCGCTGGCGCAGCCCTGCCTGCATGGCCTTCCATTCGGCCGAAGGAATGATGCGCGGAATGATGTCGAAGGGAATCAGCCGCTCTTTGCCGGCTTCTTCACCGTAGACCGCGAAAGTAATGCCGACCCGGTGGAAGGCCAGATCCGCCTCGGCCCGCTTTCGGGCAATACGCTCCGGCGGCGTCGCCTTCAGCCATTCATCGTAACCCTGATAGTGGGCTCGTACGCCACCATTGGCGTCGATCATTTCGTTGTAGAAGTTCATAGTGGGCTCTTCGCTGAGGATGCTCTCATTAGTGATTCAGCAGGTTCCATGCCACTGTCAAAAACATTGATAAATCAGTGCATTAGAATTCAAAGCCGGAGACTGATGCCCCATGGCAGTGCGCGCACAGATCAAACTGGTGCAAATAAAAAACCCGCCGGATCGCTCCGGCGGGTTTTGGGTAAAGCAGCTTACTGGAGCGATCAGGCGCGTTCGAAGATAACCGCGATACCTTGACCACCACCGATACACATCGTGACCAGTGCGTACTTGCCGCCGACGCGTTCCAGTTCGTACAGCGCCTTGGTGGCGATGAAAGCACCGGAACAACCGACCGGGTGGCCAAGCGCGATGGCGCCGCCGTTCGGGTTGGTCTTGGCCGGGTCGAGACCGAGCAGCTTGGAAACAGACAGAGCCTGAGCCGCGAAAGCTTCGTTCGACTCGATAACATCCATCTGGTCGAGCGTCAGGCCAGCCTTCTTCAGTGCCAGCTTGGTGGCCGGAACCGGACCTTCGCCCATCACATCGTTCGGCACGCCGGCAACAGCGTAGGAAGCGATACGAGCCATGGCCTTCTGACCGGCCTTGGCAGCCACGTCAGCAGCAGCCAACACGAAGAAGGCAGCGCCGTCGTTGATACCGGAAGCATTACCCGCGGTGACGGTACCGTCCTTCTTGAAAGCCGGCTTCATCTTGGCCAGGGATTCCAGGGTGGTACCGGCCTTGACGTATTCGTCGGTGTCAAACACCACTTCGCCCTTGCGGGTTTGCTTGACGATAGGCACGATCTGCGACTTGAAGTGGCCGGCAGCGATGGCGGCAGCAGCACGACGCTGCGATTCGACAGCGAAGGCATCCTGGGCTTCACGGGTAATACCGTGCTTGGCAGCCAGGTTTTCTGCGGTGATACCCATGTGGCCAACGCCAAACGGGTCAGTCAGCACGGCAACCATCGAGTCAACTGCCTTGGTGTCACCCATACGGGCGCCGGAACGCAGTGCCGGCATCAGGTAGGCGGCCTTGGACATGACTTCGACGCCACCGCCGATACCGTAGTCGGCATCACCCAGCATGACGTTCTGGGCGGTGGTGACAATGCCTTGCAGGCCGGAAGCGCACAGGCGGGAAACCTGCATGGCGACGGAGTCCATCGACAGACCGGCCTGGATGGAGGCGACGCGGGAAACGTAAGCGTAACGGGAGTCGGTCGGCATCGTCGTGCCAACGGTTACATAATTGATTTGCTGCGGATCAACGTTGGAACGGGCAACCGCTTCCTTCATGACGATACCGGCCAGTTCGGTCGATTCGAAATCAGCCAGGGCACCACCAAAAGAACCAATCGGGGAACGAACTGCACTCAGAACGACAACATCTCTGCTCATGTAAACCTCCTGAAAAGAATTATTCAGCCCACCAGACTGGCAAGCCCCAACAAAAACAGCAACAACATCCACAGCACCGTAGCTCGCCAGACGAGACCGACGGCACTTTGCATGAAATCCACATCGGCCGGATCACCCAGACCAAGTTCGGCACGGTCGGAAACCTCGCCGTCATCGACCACTGGCCGACCAAGCTGCACACCGAGCGCACCGGCACCGGCGGCCAGAACGATACCGAGATCACGGTCCGGCCACTGACCCGCCTGAGTACGCCAGCAATAAGCGGCATCCTCGAAATCGCCCACAATGGCGAAGGCTGCAGCAGTTGCGCGAACGGGCAACCACTCGATCATACCGAAAACCTGTCGTGAGAACACGGAGAAATCATTCCCTTCGACTAGATGGTTCTTCTTCCACTGGACATAAACGATGGCGGAGATACGGTAAAGAACCGCTCCGCACGGGCCTGGCAGCAAGACAAACCAGAGCAGCACGGCAAAAACGTGGCGATGCGAAGCGGCCAATGCGCCCTCGATCGACAATCGGGCAATATCTTCCGAGCCAAGACCATCCGTCGAGCGCCCCTGCCACTGGGCGAGCAGGCTGCGCGCCCGCTCAAGCTCACCCAACCGCAAAGCGAGCTGGATTTCAGTGTAATGGTGGCTGAACTGGCGAAAGCCCATTGTCAGGTAAAGCACACCCACATTGAAACCCAAAGCAAACAAGGGATTCAGTGAGTACAACAGGCCATAAAGCAGGGCAACCAGCCCGACCGGGAGCAAGACAGCCAGACACCAGGCCAGGACGCCGTGGCGATAAGCGCCGGCATTACAACGCGATTCGACAAAATCAGCCCACGCGGCAAGCGGGTCGGCAACCACGCGACGATAATGCAGGGGCTGTAGCTGTTCGATGAGGAAAACGGCGATCAGCGAGAGAAGGCTCATGGGGGACGAAAAATGCCGTATTCGGCTTATTTTCTTGTGCTAAAACGCCACGATACCACAAGCTCAGGCCGGATGCAGGCCAAGCCGGGCGGTCAGGGAGCGGATCATGCCGGCCGTAGCTCCCCAAATGAAATACTCTCCGTACGGCATGGCAAAAAAGTGACGCAAGGCCCCACGGTAGTGCAGAGAATGACGCTGATGATTGGCCGGGTCGAGTAAAAAGGCCAACGGCACCTCAAAGACCTCGGCAACTTCGAAAGGATCGGGGGCCAAATCGAATGGCGGTTGCACGAGGCCAACCACGGGAATAACCCTGAACCCTGTCCCTGTCCGATATTCCGGCAGGAATCCGAGGATTTCGATTTTCTCGCGCGTCAGCCCGATTTCTTCTTCCGTTTCTCGCAAGGCCGTATCGGCCGGCGACAAATCATCGTCTTCGACCCGTCCGCCAGGAAAGCTGATCTGCCCGGCATGATCCTTGAGATGAGCCGTGCGCTGGGTCAGCAGCACGGTGTAGCCGGTGGCATGCGTAACAATCGGCACAAGCACCGCCGCCGGGGTTAGCGGCTGATCCTCGGCGCCATCTTCGACAACGAAGTGACCAGACTGCGCCTCAGGCAGCAAACTGGCCCGCAAATGCTCTAGATCGACACTCATGCGCCCGGCAATTCATCCTCAATTTCAGCGTTGACCGCGGACAAGGCATCCTGCAGCGTTTCTTCCGACAGGCAGTTGATCGACGTCGCCAGCATATCGGCGGCCTCGACTGCACCCACCGGCAGACGCTTGCTGTCGAGCGAAGCAATCAGCGCGGCAGAGATACCGACAACGCGCAAAATAGCCTGTCGCTCTCTCATCAGCATTTCAAGCTCTTCGCGTAAAAGCGCTATTTCCTGATCACGTTGCGGCATTTTTCTCTCCTAGAATCGTTTTTTAAGTGTCATTGTCCCGCCGTCGCGCTGCATTTCCATCCGGTTGAGGAAACTCATGCCCAGCAGCGCCGGCTGCATGTCGTGCCCCATGACCACCGCATCGACGTTGTACAAGGTGATGTCACCGACACGCACCGTATCGAGTTTCAAGCGGGTGACGGTCGTCCGGCCGTTGGCCGTACTCACTGTCCCTTGCTCCCCGCGGCTCGTATCGAGCCCGATCCGGCGAGCATCGGAAGCGCCGATGGCGATCGACGTCGCCCCAGTATCCACCATAAAGCTGAGCGATGTGCCATTAACTTGCCCGGTGGTCACGAAATGACCACGGGCATCTGCCGTCAGGCTGACTCTGCCGGAACCATCGCCCAGATTGGCACCGACGGCATGCTGACCGATGCGCAGCGGCCGCTTTTTGCCACCGACTTCGACAATCGCCTGGTCTCCCTGGATAGCGATCAACTTGACGCCATCGAGCGATTGCCCAATGGCAACAGCCTGCGGCTCGCCACCATTGATCATCAACATCGCCTTGCTACCCATCAAGCCTGCCAGGCCCACATTCTGGGCTGACGCCAAGCCTGAAAAAAATAATAAAGCGCAGGCCAGCACCGTAGAATGACGCATCACTTTTCCCGACATTTGTCCTGCCATGAAACCTGTCGCCATCTTTCGCCACTCCCCAACTGAAGGTCCGGGCTATTTTGCCATATTCCTTGAACAGCAAGGGATTCCATGGACATTGATCGCCATTGATGAAGGCGAATCCGTCCCTGCTACGGTCGACGGCTTTTCCGGCCTGTGTTTCATGGGCGGCCCGATGAGCGTGAACGACGCCCTTCCCTGGATCACCCCCGTCTGCGAACTGATTCGCCAAGCCGTTGCAAGCAATATTCCGGTCCTCGGACACTGCCTGGGTGGGCAACTGATCAGCAAAGCACTGGGCGGCGCCGTGACACGCAATCCGGCCAAGGAAATCGGCTGGAGCGAAGCCTTTGCCTCGGACAGCGATATCGCCCGACACTGGCTGGGCCGTTTTGCCAGCGAGAAGAGCACCGTGTTCCATTGGCACGGAGAAACATTCAGCCTGCCGCCAGGGGCAACGCGCCTTTTATCGACGAATTACTGCACCAACCAGATGTTTGCTCTCGGCCCCCATCTCGGGATGCAGTGCCATGTTGAAATGACGCCGGAAATGATCGCCACCTGGTGTGATGACTGGGTCAATGAAATCATCGCCGCGGGTGATCAACCCAGCGTCCAGCCACCGGCAACCATACAGGCCGAAATCAGCCAGCGCCTGCCAAGCATGCGCCAACTGTCCGAACAGCTTTACTCGGTGTGGATCAAGGGGCTGTCTCGCCAGCCCGGCTAAAAGCAAAACGGGCAGCCTGGCTGCCCATTTTTACCTGCATTTCGCGGTCGACCGCGAAATGCAGCCTTAATCGCGGAAGTTGCCGTACTTGATCGGGAAGTCGGTAATCGACTTGGTGACCAGCGCGATACAACCCTGCAGATCATCCCGCTTGGCGCCCGTGACACGCACGGTATCGCCCTGAATGGCCGCCTGGACCTTGAGCTTGCCATCCTTGATCAGCTTGACGATCTTCTTGGCCAGATCGCTGTCGATCCCATCCTTGATCTTCATTTCCTGCTTGACCTTGTTGCCTGAAACACTGACCACCTTCTGGTGATCGAGGCGCTTGACGCTCTCTTTTTCCTTCTTTTCCATGGCCGGGAAAAGCAGGTCCTTGATCTGGTCCAACTGGAAATCGGAATCGCCCCACAGGGTGATGACCTTGTCCTTCTCGTTCAACTCGACCTTGGCCGAGGTGCCCTTGAAGTCATAACGATTGTCGATCTGGCGTGCAGTCACGTCGATGGCGTTCTTCAACGCCACCAGATCCGCCTCGGAGGTGAAGTCAAAGCTCGGCATGGCGCTTACCCGAAATGACAGACGTAGTGGTAAGCATCGCCTTCAGCGACGGAAATCTCGAAGGACGAGTTGCCCGGCACATTGAAGGATTGGCCTTCGCCCCAGGTCGTCCATTCGGTTTCGCCCTTGAGCTTGACCTTGCACGAACCACCGACGCCTTCCATGATTTCCGGCGCGCCGGTGTTGAAGGTCAGTGCGGACGGCAGGATCACGCCGACCGTCTTCTTCGTACCATCGGCCAGCACCACGGTGTGGCTGACACATTTGCCATCGAAATAAACATTGGCCTTCTTGACCACGGAAACGTTGTCGTATTGCGACATTTAAATACCCCAGAGTTTTTGAATGATGCCTTTGGCGACAAAACCGACCATGCCGAAAGCCAGCACGAAGAACAGGACAAACGTCCCGGTCTTGCCAGCCTTCGACTTCCAGGCGATCTCGCCAATGATGAAGAGCATGAACAGGATGAAAGCGGCAACACCCCAGGTTGAGCCGAAATCCGCAATCTGTTCTTCGGTCAGGCCAAAAAGAGTGCTGCCTTCCATCGCTTAGGCCTTCCCGTTCTTGGCGCGCAGGTTGGCGGCAATGCGCAGGCGCAGCGCGTTGAGCTTGATGAAACCGGCCGCATCCTTCTGGTCGTAGGCACCGGCATCGTCCTCGAAGGTGGCGATGGTCGGATCGAACAGCGAATCGGTCTTGGAATCACGGCCAACGACGATAACGTTGCCCTTGTACAGCTTGACGCGAACGAAGCCGTTGACGACGCTTTGCGTGTGGTCGATCAGCGTCTGCAGCGCGATGCGTTCCGGGCTCCACCAGTAGCCGTTGTACACCAGGCTGGCGTAACGCGGCATCAGGTCGTCCTTGAGGTGGGCGACTTCGCGGTCGAGACAGACGGATTCGATGGCACGGTGGGCACGCAGCATGATCGTACCGCCCGGGGTTTCGTAGCAGCCGCGCGACTTCATGCCGACGTAGCGGTTTTCGACCAGATCGAGACGGCCGATGCCATGCTGACCACCCAGCTTGTTCAGCGTGGCAAGCACCTGGGCCGGCGTCATGCGCTGACCGTTCAGGCCGACGATGTCACCCTTCTCGTATTCGATATCGAGGTATTCGGCCTTGTCCGGCGCAGCTTCCGGGGAAACCGTCCAGCGCCACATCGACTCTTCGGCTTCAGCCGCCGGGTTTTCCAGGTGACGACCTTCGTAGGAGATGTGCAGCAGGTTGGCGTCCATCGAGTACGGCGAACCGCCCTGCTTGTGCTTCATATCGACCGGAATGCCATGTTGTTCGGCATAGGCCATCAGCTTCTCACGGGACAGCAGATCCCACTCGCGCCACGGGGCGATGACTTTGATGCCCGGCTTCAGCGCGTAGGCGCCAAGCTCGAAACGAACCTGGTCGTTACCCTTGCCGGTTGCGCCGTGCGAAATGGCATCGGCACCGGTGGCATTGACGATCTCGATCAGACGCTTGGCGATCAGCGGACGGGCAATCGAGGTACCGAGCAGGTACTCGCCTTCATAGACCGTATTGCAACGGAACATCGGGAAGACGAAGTCGCGCACGAACTCTTCGCGCAGGTCGTCGATGAAGATGTTTTCCGGCTTGATGCCGAATTGCAGCGCCTTGGCGCGTGCCGGCTCAAGTTCTTCGCCCTGGCCAAGATCGGCGGTGAAAGTCACCACTTCACACTGGTAGGTATCCTGCAGCCATTTCAGGATCACGGAGGTATCGAGACCACCGGAATAGGCCAGCACTACTTTCTTGACGTCGCTCATTTCTGTTCCCTTACTTCGTTTCAATCCTGCCCAGGAGCAGGTATTCCATTAATGCTTTTTGTACGTGCAGACGATTTTCAGCCTCATCCCAGACCACGGATTGCGGCCCGTCAATCACTTCTGCAGTGACTTCCTCGCCACGGTGGGCCGGCAGGCAGTGCATGAACACCGCACCTTCGTTGGCGATGCGCATCATGTCGCCATCGACACACCAGTCGGCAAAAGCCTTCATGCGCGCTTCGTTTTCGGCCTCGAAGCCCATCGACGTCCACACATCGGTCGTCACCAAATCGGCTCCGCGACAGGCATCCATCGGGTCGGCAAAGACCTCGTAGTGCGCAGCATTGACGCCCTTGATCAGATCAGCCTGCAGCTCGTAGCCCGGCGGGGTCGATACATTGACCTTGAAATCAAGAACCTCAGCCGCCTGCAGCCAGGTGTTGCACATATTGTTGGCATCGCCCACCCAAGCCACCGTCTTGCCCTGAATGCAGCCACGATGCTCGATGTAGGTGTAAATATCGGCCAGGATCTGGCACGGATGGTATTCGTTGGTCAGGCCATTGATCACCGGCACGCGGGAATTGGCCGCGAAACGCTCGATGATTTCCTGCTCGAAGGTACGGATCATCACGATGTCGCTCATGCGCGAAATGACCTGTGCCGCATCCTCGACCGGTTCGCCGCGTCCCAACTGGGAATCACGCGTATTCAGGTAGATCGCAGCACCACCCAACTGGTGCATGCCGGCCTCGAACGACAGACGCGTCCGGGTGCTGGCCTTTTCGAAAATCATGACCAGCGTGCGGTCGCTCAGCGGCCAGTACTTCTGGTAGGACTTGAACTGGTTCTTGATGCAGCGCGTACGTTCGAAGACGTATTCGAGTTCGTCGCGCGAAAAATCGTTGAATTGCAGGAAATGTTTGATCGCCATAATCAGGCCGCCAGGAAGTCCTTGATGAGGGGAGCAACGCGGTCAACTAGCTCGCGCGCCTCTTTTTCGCCAAAAATCAGCGCCGGCAACAAGCGAACCACCTTGTCTGCCGTGACATTGAGCAGCACACCCGCTGCCATCGCTTTTTCAACCAGTTCGCCACAGGGGCGATCCAGTTCGATACCGATCATCAGGCCATGGCCCCGAATTTCCTGGACGCCCTTGCTGCCAGCCAGTGCTTCAGCCATCAATTGCCGAATCAGCCCGCCGATACGCTCGGCATTGACCATCAGTCCATCCTGCTCGATGGTATCGATCGTCGTCAGCGCCGCCGTACAAGCCAGTGGATTACCGCCGAAAGTGGAACCGTGGTTACCCGGCCCGAACAGGCCAGCCGCCTTGCCGCTGGCCATGCAGGCACCGATCGGCACTCCGGACCCCAGGCCCTTGGCCAGGGTTGCGATATCCGGCTGAATGCCGGCATGCTGATAGCCAAACCATTTGCCGGTCCGGGCCATGCCGCACTGGACTTCATCACAGATCAACAGCCAGCCTTGTTCGTCGCACAATTTGCGCAGGCCCTTCTGGTAATCCAGAGAAGCCAGATGAATGCCACCTTCGCCCTGAACGATTTCAAGCATCACGGCAACGATGTTCTTGTTGTGTTCGGCGACCGCCTTGACGGCATCCAGGTCATCGTAAGGCACACGCACGAAGCCTGACACCAGCGGTTCGAAACCGGCCTGGGCCTTGCGATTGCCGGTCGCGGAAAGAGTTGCCATGGTCCGGCCATGGAATGCCTTTTCCATCACGATGATGGTCGGCGATTCAATCCCCTTCTTGTGCCCGTAAAAACGGGCCAGTTTAATGGCCGCTTCATTAGCTTCGCAGCCGGAATTGCAGAAAAAGATCTCCTGCATGCCGGAAACTGCGGCGAGACGCTCAGAGAGTTGTTCCTGTTCGCGAATTTGATACAAATTTGAGGTATGCAGCAGGCGTCCAGCTTGTGCAGCAATCGCCGAAACAAGTTTCGGGTGCGCATGGCCCAGCGTGGAGACAGCAATCCCGGACAAAGCATCGAGATATTCCCGACCTTCGACATCGGTCATCCGGCAGCCTTCACCGTGACTGAAAGTCACCGGCAACCGGGCATAGGTATTCATGACGTGCGACATGGTCATCGACCCCAAAAACGAAAACGGCGGCCATCGCCGCCAGAACGACTACCTCTCAAACGGGGAATATTCCCGAAAGAGTTGCAGAAAGCTGAATGTTAAGTGAAAAATAGAGCCTTGTATAGAACGACCAGACCATGCGTATTGCCATATTCAACCAGAAAGGCGGCGTTGGAAAAACAACGACTGCACTCAATCTCGGCGCTGCGCTGAACCGTGCCGGCACGCCTCCGTTGCTGCTCGACCTTGACCCCCAGGGGCATCTTTCGAGCATTCACGGCCAGGCTCCAATGGAAGCCAATCGCAGCCTGTTTGCCTTTTATCAGGACCTGCGTGGACTCGACCAACTGGAACTTGACTGGGAGCACATCGGCCAACTAATCCCCGCACACCAGCAACTGATCAAGGTCGACTCGATCTTCGGCAAGGGCCCGGCCATTCTCAACAAGCTCAGACACGGCCTGGAACAGCTCGAAAGCACCACCGCTCCACGCCACTGCATCATTGATTGCTGCCCCTACATTGGGGTCCTGGCGCTCAATGCCATTTTTGCCTGCGACCGCCTTCTGATCCCGATCTCGACGGACTATCTGTCCTTGCAGGCAGCCGACCACATTACTCGCACCCTGCAGGTACTCGAACCCGTTCTCAAACGTCGCGTCGAGCGTCGTTACCTGCTAACCAGGTTTGACCGGCGGCGACGCATGAGTGACGATGTACGCAACAAATTGCGTGAGCGCTACGGCGCCGACGTTCTCGAAACGGTGATTGCAGAAAATGTCGCTGTCGCGGAGAGCCCATCCCTGAACCAGGATGTTTTCCGCCACAATGCATCAAGCCCGGGCGCCCATGACTATAAAAACCTGCTGGCTGAACTGGTCGACCGCGGCGATTTATAGCTCAGGCTGAAATGATCAGGTCAACGACATCCTCGTAATTCAGATGGTTGCCGCGACCGAGAACGCTGGACTGCACCAGCTGGCAATCCAGAATTTCGCAATCCTTGTACATTTGACGCAATTTACAGCCAGCCTCATCTTCCGACTTGCCAAAAATGGCAACATTTTCGACGATCGCCCCGGTGCGCGTACGGATGCGGAAGTGATATTTGGTAATCGAGGAAGCCAGCATAGAACCCCCATCAGATCAAAGCGATAGGGCCAGTATATGCAACCGTTTCTGGAAAAACAACGTATCGCATTCAGGGAAAAGAAGTTTTACCCCTCAAGATGGCAAGTACGCCACAGCCGGAAGGCTTCTGCTAGAATGCGGCAACCAGAGGTCGCAACGCCCGCTAACGCAGAGTAGAACAATGACAATACAAGAATCGACCACCTTCATCATTGTTGGCCTGACCAAACAGGGACGCAAATTCCGCCCCAGCGACTGGGCCGAACGACTCTGTGGCGTGATGTCAGCCTTCGGCGCAGAACGCAAGATGAAATACTCCCCTTACGTCGGCCCAGGTGACTACAACGGCGAAAAAGCTGTTTTCGTCGATGGCCGCCTCGGCGAAATCGAGCCGATGGCTTACCGCTTCATGCTCAATTTTGCCCAGGATAACGACCTGCAAATCATCGATGGCGTCTGCTCGCTGGAAGACAAGAAAAGCACCAGCTAAAACATCGCAAGATCCGGCAAATCCAACGTTAAAACACCAGAAACAAAAAAGGCACCCGAAGGTGCCATTTTTATTTCAACCACCAGCAGGATCAGGCTGCAGCAAGTGCCTTGATCTGTGCAGACAGGCGGCTCTTGGTACGAGAAGCCTTGTTCTTGTGGATGATTTTCTTGTCAGCGATGCGATCAAGCACGGCGACGGAGGTCTGGAAGACACCCTGAGCGGCGGCCTTGTCACCGGCTTCGATTGCCTGACGAACACGCTTGATCGCGGTACGCAGGGTCGAACGCAGGCTGGCGTTGTGGGAGCGCTGCTTGTCAGCTTGACGGGCGCGCTTGCGGGCTTGTGCGCTATTGGCCATAAAGTTTCCGAAAGACGGTGAAAAGTAAAACGAGGATTATAGAGTAAAACCGGATCGACAATCAAGCAAAAAATCACAGCTGGATGTTCGCATTGAAGTGATGCCAATCCATCCCGGACGAGAAAACCGCCCTCCCTCAACCAGCAAGCAATTCCTTCGGCAAGGGGAACGACACCCCCTCCTCGACACCCGCCAATTGCTCAACAGAGGCCCCGGTCAGCAGCTTGACGCGGTCTACCACGCGTTCGACGAGAATTTCCGGGGCGGAAGCGCCTGCGGTCACGCCAACCCGTGATTTGCCGAGCAGCCAATCGGCCGAAATTTCCTCCGGCCCATCGACCAGGTAGGCATCAACCCCACGAGCCAGTGCGACTTCCTTGAGACGACGGGAATTGGAGCTGTTCGGACTGCCGACAACGATCAGCATGTCACACTGCTCGGTCAGCGCCTTGACGGCATCCTGACGATTTTGCGTCGCGTAACAAATATCATCCTTTTTCGGCCCCTGAACCTCCGGGAACTGAGCCCTGAGGGCATCAATCACAACCGAGGCATCATCAACCGACAGGGTCGTCTGGGTCACAAAGGAAAGCTGCTCCGGTGAATTGACCTTGAGACGACGGACATCGTCCGCCGTTTCCACCAGATACATACCATCCTTGCTCTGCCCCATGGTTCCCTCGACTTCGGGATGCCCCTTGTGGCCGATCATGACCACCTCGCGGGCCTGGTGGCGCATCTTGCCGACCTCGACGTGCACCTTGGTGACCAAAGGACACGTTGCATCAAACACTTTGAGCCCGCGCGTTTCAGCCTCGTCGCGCACGGCCTTTGAAACACCATGGGCACTGAAAATCACCGTGCTGCCGGACGGCACTTCATTGAGCTCCTCGATGAATACGGCGCCTTTGGCGCGCAAGTCATCGCAGACGAACTTGTTATGCACGACTTCATGCCGCACATAGATCGGCGCACCAAATTTCTGAAGCGCCCGTTCGACAATGGCAATGGCCCGCTCGACACCAGCACAGAAGCCACGGGGATTGGCAAGAATGACCTGCATTTACATGATTCCGATAATTTCCACCTCGAAGCGGATCGTTTTTCCAGCCATCGGGTGATTGAAGTCGAACAAACCATGCGTTGCATCCAGCTCACGCAGGAAGCCCGCAAACGTGCCGCCGTTAGGGGCGGTGAATTCGACGACGGAATTCTCCTTGAGTTCCATTCCGGCCGGCAGACCGGCCCGCGCAATGCGCTCGACCAGACGCGGATTATGCTGGCCGAAAGCCTCATTCGGCTCCAGTTGGAAAACAAAGCGCTCATGCGCCGGCAGTCCGACAAGGACGGACTCCAGATTTTCTGCCAACTGGCCGCTACCCATCTGCAGGGTCGCCGGGCTCATGTCGAAAGTAGACAGGAACTCCTCACCCTCAAGCGTGGTAATGCGGTAGTGCAGCGTCAGGAAGCTATCGGAACGAACGGTAGTCATCAGGTGTTTTCCCCGGTTTTCTTGGCTGCTGCGGTCAACTGCTCGACCACCAGCAAAATGGCCCCGACCGTGATGGCCGAATCGGCAACGTTGAAGGCCGGCCAGTAATAGCCGGCAACGTGCCATTGAATGAAATCGACGACCGCACCAAAACGAACGCGATCAATCACATTGCCCAGCGCGCCGCCCATCACCAGAGCCAAAGCCAGCGAAAGCAATTTGAGTTCTGGATGCTTGCGGAGCTCCAAAGCGATCCAGCCGGATACGCCGAGCGCCAGCACGGTAAAAAACCAGCGCTGCCAACCCGGCTGATCCGCCAGAAAGCTGAATGCCGCCCCCGGATTCCAGGTCAGCACCCAGTTCCAGAACGGCGCGACGTAGATCGTCTGGCCGAACTGGATGCTGTCCAGCACGACCCACTTGCTCAACTGATCAAGGATGACCACCAGTATCGCCAAGGCATACCAGCGCTTGACATCAGGCACTGCGACGCACCTCGCCCTCGCCGTTCAGGTTGCTGACGCAACGCCCGCACAAGCCGGGATGCTCGACATCGGCACCGACATCCTCGCGGACGTGCCAGCAGCGCTCGCACTTGGCATGCGCCAGCGGTGTTGCCAGCACTTGTTCGGCCTCAGCCTGGACCACCGCGGTCGACGAGCAAATAAAGACAAATTTCAGATCGTCGCCCAAAGCGGACAACGCTTCGAATTTTTCGCCGGCACAATGAATTTCAACCGCAGCCTGAAGTGCCGAACCGATCTTGCCAGCTTCGCGCTGCGCTTCCAGCGCCTTGGTGACATCGGCCCGGGCCGTGCGAACCAAGGCCCACTTGGCCAGCAAACCGGCCTCGCCTTCCGGCTTCGGCAAGTCATGCCAGAGCTGGAACATCACGGAGTCGTCAGCCTCACCACCCAGCACCTGCCAGACCTCTTCAGCCGTAAAGGCGGTAATCGGCGCCAGCAGACGGACGAAACTCTGGGTGATGTGCCACAGCGCAGATTGCGCCGAGCGACGAGCCTGCGACTTGGGTGCCGTCGTGTACAGTCGATCCTTGAGAATGTCGAGATAGAAGCCGCCAAGGTCTTCCGAACAGAAGGTTTGCAGGGCCTGGACGACACGATGGAACTCGTAGCGGTCGTAATCGGCGCGGCAAGCATCCTGCAACTGACGGGTCAGGGCCAGCGCATAGCGATCGATTTCCAGCCACTCACCGACCGGCAGCATGTCGGCCGCCGGATCGAAGTCGGACACATTGGCCAGCAGGAAACGCAGCGTATTGCGGATGCGGCGGTAGCCTTCGACAACGCGCTTGAGGATTTCATCGGAAATGGTCAGTTCGCCGGAGTAATCGGTCGACGCCGTCCACAAACGCAGGATGTCAGCACCCATCTTGTCGGAAACCTGCTGCGGCGCAATGACGTTGCCCTTCGATTTGGACATTTTGTGGCCCTTGCCATCGACCACGAAACCGTGGGTCAGCAGCGCCTTGTACGGCGCGCGGCCATCAATTGCACAACCGGAGAGCAGCGAGGACTGGAACCAGCCGCGATGCTGGTCCGAACCTTCAAGATAGAGATCGGCGACGTAACCCAGATCGGCGGCATGCGTGCCGCGCAGCACATGCCAGTGCGTCGTGCCGGAGTCGAACCAGACGTCCAGCGTATCCTTCATCTTGTTGTACTGATCAGCCTCGGCGCCGAGCAACTCGGCCGGATCGAGACTGAACCAGGCTTCGATGCCAGCCTGCTCGACGCGCAGCGCGACCTGTTCGACCAGTTCAGCCGTACGCGGATGCGGCAAGCCGGTTTCCTTGTGCAGGAAGAACGGGATCGGCACGCCCCAGTTACGCTGGCGCGAGACGCACCAGTCCGGACGGGTCTTCATCATGCCTTCGAGGCGGGCACGGCCCCAGGCTGGGAAGAACTGGGTTTCATCAACGGCGCGCTCGGCAATCCAGCGCAGCGTCGGCTCGGATTCGCTCTTGCGGTTTTCCATGCCGATGAACCACTGCGTCGTGGCGCGGAAAATGATCGGCGTCTTGTGGCGCCAGCAGTGCGGGTAGCTGTGCTGGATTTTCTCTTGTTTGAGCAGTCGACCGCGCAATTCGAGTTCCTGCAGGACCAGCGGATTGGCTTGCCAGACGGTCAGACCGGCCAACGCACCAACCGACAGCGCCGGCGTGTTGCCGAGGAACTTGCCGTCGTTACCGACCGGGTTGTTCACCGGCAGGCCATATTTCCGGCCGATGTTGTAGTCGTCCACACCATGCGCCGGCGCCGTATGCACCAGGCCGGTACCGGCCTCGGTCGTCACGTGCGTACCGCAGATGATCGCCACGTCGCGTTCCTGGAACGGATGCTTGAGCAGAATCTGGTCGAGCTTGTCGCCGGTCGTCGAGGCAACCGTCGTACCTTCCAGCGCATAGCGCTTGAGCGCCGACTCAGCCAGTTCACGCACCAGGATCAGCGCGCCCTTTTCGGTTTCGATCAGGTCGTAGGTCAATTCCGGATGCACGCTGACCGCTTCGTTGGCCGGCAGCGTCCACGGCGTTGTCGTCCAGATCACGGCAAAAGCCGGGCCGCGCAAATGCGTCAGGCCAAAAGCCTTGGCCAGCTTTTCGGCATGATTGGCATGCACTTCGAAAGCCACATCGATCGCCGGCGAAGTCTTGTCTTCGTACTCGACTTCTGCCTCGGCCAGCGCCGAACCACAGTCCAGACACCAGTTCACCGGCTTCAGGCCCTGATACAAATAGCCTTGCTCGAGAATCTTGCCGAGCGCACGGATTTCACCGGCTTCGGCTGCGTAATTCATCGTCAGGTAAGGATTACCCCAGTCACCCAGCACACCAAGGCGGATGAAATCCTTTTTCTGGCGCTCGACCTGCTCGGCCGCATAGGCACGCGACAATTCGCGAACCTTGTCGGCCGGAATGGCCTTGCCATGCAGCTTTTCAATCTGATGTTCGATCGGCAGGCCGTGACAGTCCCAGCCCGGCACGTAAGGGGCATCAAAGCCGGACAAGGTTTTCGAGCGAACGATAATGTCCTTCAAAACCTTGTTGACCGCATGACCGATGTGAATATCGCCATTGGCATAAGGCGGACCATCGTGCAGCACGAAACGCGGCCGACCGGCGCTGATCTCGCGAATGCGCTGATAAAGCTTCTTTTCCTGCCACAGGGCAACCCATTGCGGCTCCCGCTTGGGCAGATCGCCACGCATCGGGAAAGCCGTATCCGGCAGGTTCAGGGTATCTTTGTAATCAGCCATTTTGCATGCTCACAGCTTGAAAAACGCCCGGGCTGCTGCGGCATCTGCCGCAATCTGTGCCTTCAGGGCGTCAAAATTGGGAAAACGTTGTTCGTTGCGCAACTTGTGCACAAAACGAACGGAAATATGCGTACCGTAGATATCACGGTCAAAATCAAACAAATGCACTTCCAGCAAAGGACGCGTTCCGCCCACCGTAGGGCGGATGCCCAGATTGGCAACCCCGCATAACGGAGCCTCACCCAGACCGCTCACCTGAACGGCAAACACGCCGGTCATCGGTAAGGGATTGTGGCGAATGCGAATATTGGCGGTTGCAAAACCGAGCTGGCGACCAATCTTGTCACCATGAGCCACCTGGCCATCAATGATATAAGGACGACCAAGCAGGCGGGCTGCGTGCGCCATATCCCCATCGGCCAGCGCACGCCGCACACCGGAACTGGACACGCGCTCACCGTCGACCATGACACTCTGCATCGACTCGACGGTAAAGCCGTAATGCAGGCCAGCAGCCTGGAGCAGCGAGAAATCGCCAACCCTGCCGCGCCCGAAACGGAAATCGTCGCCAATGATCAGGTGCTTGACCCGAAGCGCGCCAACCAGAACCTGTTCGATGAACTGATCTGCCGACAACGCCGCAAAAGCAGCGTTGAAGGGGCACACCATGACCTGTTGCACACCGGCGTCGGCCAGCAATTCAAGCTTTTCACGGAGCGTGGTCAAACGGGCGGGCGCCGACTGCGGCGCAAAAAACTCACGCGGGTGCGGCTCGAAAGTCAGCACCGCCGGCTGGACCTGAAATTTCCCAGCCGCAGCGAGCAGTTGCTCCATGAGCGCAGCATGCCCCAAGTGCACGCCATCGAAATTGCCAATGGCGAGAACAACTGGATCAGGAACGGGACGCGAGTAGCCGCGAAAGACGCGCATGGAATTGCTAGCGAAAAACGTTGGATTATAACGGTCTACGTCAAATAGCGGGGGTCCGGAAACTCATTAAATTTCAACCATTCAGGCCGAAATGTCATAAACATTTGGCTATAATCCTTCACCGCACTCAAGGCAAGCAGCACACAAAGCGTCATGCTTCAACTTATCGGCCATATTGTTAAAATTTCAGCACGCAGAGATCGCACCGAGATCAATGCTGCCATGGTCGACGCGCTGCTTAAGCTGTTTTCCCCCCGCCGCCTGACCATCCACCGTTGCTACATGACAAAACGGAAAATGGTTGTCTTTGCCTGCGCCGGGGTATCGCCCGAAGGCCGCTTTGTCCGCAACGCCTACCTTCCCGATCGCCACTACTGCCAACCGATCAGCAACAACCCCCTGCTGGCCCGCTGCGCCCGGGAAATGTCGGTCGTCATGGAAACGCAGCACAACGGTGATCACCGCCTGGTTTTCCCGGTAATGAGCCAAGACCACCCGTTATATATGGTGGACTTGGTCCTCTCGGATGACTTCCCCGCCGACCAACGCATCAGCCTGATGGGCTTGATCGAGTATTTCGGTAACCACATTGCACTGCTCGACTACGGTGAAGCAGATACGCTGACCGGCCTTTTGAGTCGCAAGACATTCGACAAGCACCTGTTCGAACTGCTCGGACAGGCCGACAGCGACGAAACCCGCTTCCTCGGAACACACAGCGACGAACCGCTTCGTCGCAAGAATTCGACCGACAGTTGCCACTGGCTGGCGGTTTGCGACATCGATCATTTCAAGCAGGTCAATGACAACTTCGGCCACCTGATCGGCGACGAAGTACTGATCATGATCGCGCAAGTCATGCGCCAATCCTTTCGCTTCGACGACCAACTCTTTCGTTTTGGTGGCGAAGAGTTTATTGCCTTGCTCCAACCGGCCAGCATGGAATCTGCCATCAGCACGCTGGAGCGTTTCAGGCAGGATGTCGAAGCCCAGCGATTCAGCCGCGTCGGTCATGTCACCGTCAGCATCGGCTTCAGCCAACTGCTGCCCAATGACACGCCAACCGATGTGATCGATCGCGCCGACGAGGCGCTTTATTACGCCAAGCAACACGGGCGTAACCGGATCGAAAGCTACGAAGCACTCATTTCTGGCGGCCAACTGACAGCCAGGGATCTCAACAAGGGTGAAGTCGAGTTGTTTTGAGCGCGCTCAACCCAACGAGGCCAGCTTCGATTTTGGCCCGGGGGGATGCTTGATGAAATACTGTCGAATACCCCTGACAATCGCCTCGGCCAACTTTTCCTGATAAGCATCGTCATTCAGCCGACGCTCTTCCTCGGGATTCGAAATAAAGGCCGTCTCAATCAGCGCAGACGGAATATCGGGGGCTTTGAGAACGGCAAAACCGGCCTGTTCAACATTGTTCTTGTGCAGGGTATTGATTGTTCCCAATTCGCCCAGCAAGTATTTGCCAAGTTTCATGCTGTCGTTGATCGTTGCCGTTTGCGACAAGTCGAGCAACGTCCGCGCCAGAAAGAGATCCTTCGCACCGAGATTGACACCACCGACCAGATCCGCCTCGTTTTCGCGCTGGGCCAACAAGCGGGCCTGCGTGCTCGACGCCCCCTTTTCGGACAGCACAAAAACCGACGAGCCTCGCGCATCCGGCTTGATCCAGGCATCGGCATGAATCGACAGGAACAGGTCTGACTGCACACGGCGAGCCTTCTGCACCCGCATCTGCAACGGCACAAAGAAGTCGGAATCGCGCGTCAGTACGGCACGCATGTTCGGCTCGGCATCGATCCGTGCCTTGAGGCGCTTGGCCACTTCGAGCGTAACGTTTTTCTCGTAAGACCCACCCTTGCCGACGGCACCGGGGTCTTCGCCACCATGACCGGGATCCAGGGTGATCGTCACCAAGCGATCGACAATCGGCTTGCCTGGTTTCTTGGTGGTATGCACCTCGGGAGCTTCCGGCACTTTTTCAGTGCGCTCTGCACGCTTCGACAAATCTTCGGCTGGTTTCTCTGCTGTCCGGAAATCCTGATCCATCTTCAGCGGCTCGACCGCATCCTTGCGCCCCTCGAGCAGGGCCATCAAGGGATCGGGCGGGTTCAGCGGATAGACATCAAGCACCAGTCGGTGACCATATTCGCCAACCGGCTTGACTTCAAAAACCTGCGGATTGACGCGGGTTTTGAGTTCCATGACCAGACGCACCACACCGGGCTTGAAGCGGCCGGCACGCAACAGCTTGATATAGGGATCGTCGGTAGCCACCTTGCGCGCCAGGCTATCCAGCACGCTATTGAACTCGACCCCTTCGATATCGACCACCAGACGATCCGGATTTTCCACCGTGAAATGGGTGTACTTGAGCGGGCCGTCGTGTTCCAGGGTAACGCGCGTGTAATCGGCAGCCGGCCAGATTCGCACCGCCAGCACCGAGGGCAGTTTGGCCGCGGCACCCGCCAGCGGCGAAACCGAGAGAATCAGCGAGGCGCCGGCATAACGGAGGAGTTGTCGTCGCCCCAGGCTGAGGTGAGCGCCTTTATACATTGCGCCCCTTCCGGTGTATCTGCCACGGCTTCGAGGACACGCCCGAAACCTGCATGATGAAGGCGCAGCCGCAGGTCTGGCGACGGAACGCAGCCTTCAGCACGCTCCGGCCACTCAACCAGGCAGACTGCATTTTCATTAAAGTATTCACTAAAGCCCGCATCGAGAAACTCCTCGGGTGACTCGAAACGATAAAAATCAAAGTGATATAAGTATAAGCTCGAAATTACGTAAACTTCAACCAGAGAATAGGTCGGGCTTTTGACCGGCCCCGCGTGGCCAAGCGCGCGGATCAGCGAGCGGGCCAAGGTTGTTTTACCGGCCCCAAGATCGCCTTCAAGAAAAACAACCCGCCCGCCACTCAGCAGAGGGGCAAGACATTCGCCCAATCGCTGGGTCGCAGGTTCGTCGGGCAATTGGAAAACAGCGGTAACATCGGGGCTATGCACGATCAGGACTCCAAAATCGATTACGCGGCACTCAAGGAAAAAATCCGTCAGGCCGGAGAAAAACTGGGCTTTGCCGTTGTCGGCGTGGCCCGCGCCGAAGTCAGCCAGGCCAGCGAGCACCTGCGCGCCTGGCTAGCTGCCGGCTGTCACGGCGAGATGAATTATATGGCTCGCCATGCCGATTTGCGCGCTGATCCGGCCGCACTCCAGCCGGGAACCCTGACAGTTGTCTCTGTCGCGGTCGACTACCTGCCACACGACAAAATGGCCGACGATCCGCAACAGGCCGCCATTTCGCGTTACGCCCAAGGCCGCGACTATCACAAGGTCGTGCGCAGCCGGCTGCAAAAAATGGCCGACGCCATTGCGACGCTTGCCGGCCCTTTCGGCTACCGCGTCTTTTCGGACTCGGCTCCGGTCATGGAAGTCCACTTTGCAACCCAGGCCGGCATCGGCTGGCGCGGCAAGCACACTTTGCTGCTTTCGAAGCAGGGCTCCTGGCGCTTTCTGGGGGAAATCTACTGCGACCTGCCGCTGCCGCCCGACGAGCCGATCAAGGATCATTGCGGCAGTTGCAACGCCTGCCTCGACGCCTGCCCGACACAGGCCATCATTGCGCCCTACAAAGTGGATGCCCGCCGCTGCATTTCGTACCTGACCATCGAACTGCCCGGCGCCATCCCGGCCGAGTTCCGTGATTTGATCGGCAACCGGATCTATGGTTGCGACGACTGCCAGACCTGCTGCCCATGGAATCGCTTCGCCCAACTCGGCGACAGCGAATTCCAGCCGCGCCACCGACTCGATTCGGCCAGCCTGATCGAACTGTTCGCCTGGACTGAAAGCCAGTTCAACGACCGTCTGGCCGGCAACCCGATTCGCCGCATCGGCCATGAACGCTGGTTGCGCAATATCGCCGTCGCACTGGGCAACGGCCCTGCCACGGTCGACGCCCTGAATGCCTTGAAAAGACGACAGGATGACGCCTCGCCGCTGGTCAGGGAACACATTGAATGGGCGCTGACCAAGCTGAAAAACAGGCCACAACCGGGCCAAGCCAGCATTAACCCGACGACGGCCGAGTGAAGAAATTCCCGGCCACGAAAATCAGTCAGCGAGCCACCGGGCGTGCTGGGTCGGCACACCATTCACTCCATGAGCCGGCATAGAGCCGGGAAGCGGTCAGCCCGGCAACCTCCATGGCCAGCAAATTATGGCAGGCAGAAACGCCGGAGCCACACTGATGCACCACCTGCTCCGGCACCACGCCATCCAGCATGGCCAACCACTCGGTACGCAATTCAGCCGCCGGCTTGTAGCGCCCATCAGCCTGCAAATTGTCCCGGAAAAAGCGGTTGACCGCGCCAGGGATGTGCCCACCGACCGGATCCATCGTCTCGTTTTCACCGCGAAAGCGATCAGGGCTGCGCGCATCGACCAGGCAGATCTGCGCCGCCTCAAGGCCGGCCGATACATATTGCGCATCAACCGGTGGCAAACCTTCGCCACGCACAAAATGCTTCGGCCGCAAAACCGGGCGCTCCGCATCCATCGCCCTGCCTGCCGCCAACCAGGATTGCAAACCACCATCGAGCAAAGCCACACGGTCATGCCCCAACCAGCGCAACAACCACCACAAGCGACCGGCAATCATGCCCTGTGCATCGTCATAAACCACCACCTGCGTGGCAGCATCGATCCCAATCTCACCCAGCCGCCGAACCAGGGCATCAACAGCCGGCAGCGGATGACGACCGTTAATACCGGTCATCGGCCCCGATAAATCACGGTCGCAGTGCAGAAAGACTGCGCCGGGGATATGCGACTCGACGTACGAGCGCTCACCGTAACCGGTATCAGCCAACTGATGACGGACATCGACGATCAACCACGCCGGATCATCGAGATGCGCCGCCAGCGTCGCGGCATCAACCAGCGCGGTGTAGCTCATTCAGCGTCGAGCCAGGCCTTGGCCTCATCGACATTGGCGAAGACTTCGACATCGGCATTGACGAAAGTCTGCGACAACCAGGCGCTCCAGGTAACCCACTGACTGTCGGTGACAACGGCTACGCGCTTGAAATCGTTGGCATGGGCGCGCGAAAACTTGATCTCTTCCAGTGCCACATCGATGGTCAGGTCAGCCATCTGGCTCAGGTCGAAGGAAAGGTCGACCGGACCTTCGAACTTGACTTTGTAATTGACGAGCTCTTCGAATTCCTTGTAATCGGCCAAAGTGAATTCACCGAAGACGGAAACGCTGACGCGGCTGGGTTGGTGGTCGATAACGATCATGATCAGACTCCCTTGTTGTTTGTCTCAGTTTAACGCCGTTTAATCCTGTTCCACCGGGCTGGCGCGGGAAAAATGCGTTGCCGCAATGCCCGACAGGATAATCAGTCCGATGGCGAACCAGGCCGACGCATCCATCACCTCGCCCCAGAAAACTGCACCGAACAGACTGGAAAAAATCACCGTGCTGTAGGCCAGCGCGGCGGACATCAAGGTCTTGCCACGCGTGTAGGCGCGCGTCATGGCCAACTGCGCCACCGTGGCAAAACTGGCAACACCAAGCAAAAGCAGGCCGCTACGCAGGTCGACAGCGTGCAGGCTGCTGAAATACAGCCAGATGCCGGCGCAAATCGACGACACCAGGGAAAAATAGAAAACGGTACGCGTTTCCGGCTCGCCACGTGCGCCAAGCTCGCGCACACTGAAATAAGCCATCCCGGCCACCACGCCGGAAGCCAGCCCGATCAGGCCACCGACCAGTTGATCGGCATTGAGCGTCGGCTTGAGCAGCAGCACGACACCCACCAAGCCGACCGCCAGCGCCCCGAGAATACCAAGGCGCATCTTCATGCCGGCCAGTGCCAGGTAAAGCGCCAGGAAAATGGCCGAGGTGTAGTTCAGCGTCACAGCGGTCGCCAGCGGCAACAGGGTAATCGCGTAGAAATAAGCAAACAGCGCGCTGAACCCAACGATGCCGCGGCTGATCTGCCAGCGCCAGTGCGGCGTGGCGAGCGGAACACGCTGCAGGCGGACCAGCCCGAACATCAGGATGAGCGAGATGAAGCTGCGGTAAAAGGTGATTTCAACCGCCGAATGCGTTTCAGCGGCAAATTTGACACACACCCCCATACAGGCGAACAGCAGGCTGGCGACCAGCATCCAGAGGGATTGCATGCGTGAATAGACTCAAATAAAAAAGGCATCGGATTCTACCCCGATGCCTGTGTCGACCGCGACGTTCAGCGCGTTTCGATGGCTGACTGCATGATCCGCCGATAGAACTCATGGAAGTGCTGCATGCCGTCTTCCATCGGGCTCTGGTACGGCCCGACCTCGCTGCGCCCTTCCTTCATCAGCGCGTAGCGGCCACGATCCATGCGTTCGCCGATATCGTCGTCCTCGATCGCCGTTTCCATATAGGCGGCGCGTTCGGCTTCGATAAAATCGCGCTCGAAATCGACGATTTCTTCCGGGTAATAGAACTCGACGACGTTCAGCGTCTTGTTAACACCTTGCGGGATCAGCGTCGACACGACCAGCACGTGCGGATACCACTCGACCATGATGTTCGGAAAATAGGTCAGCCAGATGGCCCCATGTTCCGGCGTCTTGCCTTCGGCACCGTAGATGTCACGGACCGCCTTCTGCCAGCGCTCGTAGGCCTTGGAGCCGGATTTCTGCAACGAAGTAATCCCGACACGCTGCACCGAATACCAGTCGCCGAATTGCCAGGTCAGGTCGTCGCAGGTGACGAAATTACCCAGCCCCGGGTGATACGGCGCAACGTGGTAATCCTCCAGATAGACCTCGATGAAGGTCTTCCAGTTGTAATTGCACTCGTGCATCTCGACGTGGTCGAGCTTGTAGCCGGTGAAATCGAGTTCCGGCGCAACCTTCATGCCGGCCAGGTCGGCATTGGCCGAACGCGGGCCTTTGAAGAGCAGCCCGTTCCAGTTTTCCAGCTTCGCCTTGTTCAGGTTGAGACAGGGGTTCTGGGGGAAATGCGGCGCCCCGATCAGTTGACCGCCGGTATCGTAAGTCCAGCGATGGATCGGACAGACAATCGGCCCGCTCAACGTGCCGGAGCCCTGCAGCATGATCGCCTGGCGATGCCGGCAGACGTTCGACATCTGCCAGTTGCCGGCATTCGGCCCCTCGTTGCCGCCGTTGAGCAGCATCTGGCCGTGATCTTTCCATTCGAGCGAACGATAATTGCCCGCTTCCGGCACCATCAGCTGGTGACCGACGTAACCCGGCCCGGCATCGAAGATGAGCTTTTTCTCCAGCTCAAAAATCTTTTCATCGAAATACCAATCGACCGGCAGTTGGGAAACTGCTGGGGCCAAACGGGACAAGGTGGCCACGTCGGACATTCCACGCCTCCAGCGGGTTGAAAAAACAGGATTTTACCCTTCCATCAATTTGACCAGAAGCCCCCAGATGGAGTATTTTCGCGTGTTTCCCTGAACCCCGTTGACATGGATCAATCCCCCATCGCCGGCATGAAATTCGAGACTGCCCTCAGTGAGCTCGAAAACATCGTTTCCAGCATGGAAGGCGGCAAGCTCGAACTTGAAGCCTCCATCGCCGCCTATCGCCGCGGCATGGCGCTGATGAAGCACTGCCAGACACAACTGAACGACGCCGACGAACAGATCCGCATCCTTGAAAATGGCGAGTTCAAGGACGTTGACCGCGACACGCTGGAAGCACCATGAACCCAAGCCCGTTTGCCGAATGGATGGCAGCCACCCAGGCCCGCGTCGAAACCGCCCTGGCCCGACACCTGCCCGGCGCCGAGAGCATTCCCGCCCGCCTGCATGAAGCGATGCGCTACGCCACGCTCGGCGGCGGCAAGCGCGTCCGTCCGCTGCTCGCTTTCGCAGCCGGCGAACTGAGCGGCGCCCAGCCTGAACAACTCGATACCGTGGCCTGCGCCGTCGAACTGATCCACGCCTATTCGCTGGTCCATGACGACCTGCCGTGCATGGACGACGATGTACTTCGTCGCGGTCGACCGACCTGCCACGTCGAATTCGACGAACCGACCGCCCTGCTGGTCGGCGACAGCCTGCAGACGCTGGCCTTCGAACTGCTCGCCAGCCAGCCGCTCGGCGACGCCCGCCAGCAACTCGAAATGATCAACCTGCTGGCCCACGCCAGCGGCTCACGCGGCATGGCCGGCGGCCAGGCGATTGATCTCGGCTCGGTCGGCAAGGCATTGAACCAGCCTGAACTCGAATTGATGCACGCGCTCAAGACCGGCGCCCTGATCCGCGCCGCCGTATTGCTCGGCGCCCTCGCCGGGCAGCCACTTTCGGCCGACGAACGGAGCAACCTCGACCGCTTTGCCAAGCGCGCCGGCCTGCTCTTCCAGGTGGTCGACGACATTCTCGACTGCACGGCGAGCACCGCTACGCTCGGCAAGACGGCCGGCAAGGACGAAGCGGCCGACAAGCCGACCTACGTCAGCCTGCTCGGCCTCGACGCCGCCCGCCAATACGCCGACGAACTGCGCAACGATGCACTGGAAGCACTGTCCATTTTCGGCGAACGCGCCGGCCGGCTGACCCAGCTCGCCGACTTCATCTGCCATCGGCAATTCTGAAATGACCGCCTTCTCCCTGCTTGAAAGCATCGACAGCCCGGCCGACCTGCGCCGCCTGGACCGCAAGCAATTGCCGCAACTGGCAACCGAACTGCGCGCCTTCCTGATCGACTCGGTCTCGCAGACCGGCGGCCACCTGTCGTCCAACCTCGGCACCATCGAATTGACGATTGCGCTGCATACCGTGTTCAACACCCCCGAAGACCGGCTGGTCTGGGACGTTGGCCACCAGTGCTACGCCCACAAGGTACTGACCGGGCGCCGCGCCGGCATGAGCACGCTGCGCATGCACCACGGCGTCTCGGGCTTCCCGAAGCGCAGCGAAAGCCCCTACGATACCTTCGGCGTTGGCCATTCATCGACCTCGATCTCCGCCGCACTGGGCATGGCGCTGGCTGCCAAGCTGAAAGGCGAGGATCGCAAGGCGGTGGCCATTATCGGTGACGGCGCAATGACCGCCGGCATGGTCTTCGAGGCGATGAACAATGCCGGCGTCGGCGATACCGACATGCTGGTCATCCTCAACGACAACGAAATGTCGATCTCGCCGCCGGTCGGCGCACTGAACAACATCCTGACTCGCCTGATGTCGGGCAAGACCTTCAATGTCGCCCGCTCGGCCGGTCGCCACATGCTCGGCTTTGCGCCGCCGCTGCTCGAACTGGCGCGCCGCGCCGAGGAGCACGTCAAGGGCATGATCGCCCCTGGTACGCTGTTCGAGGAATTCGGTTTCCATTACTACGGCCCGATCGACGGCCACGATCTCGATGCGCTGATCCCGACGCTGGAAAACCTGCGCGACCTCAAAGGCCCGAAGTTCCTCCACGTCATCACCAAGAAGGGCCAGGGCTACAAGCTGGCCGAAGCCGACCCCATCCTCTATCACGGCGTCGCCAAGTTCGCACCGGATGAAGGCATCAAGGCCGGCAAGGCTGGCAAGCTGACCTATACCCAGGTTTTCGGCGACTGGCTGTGCGATCAGGCCAAGGCCGATTCGCGCCTGATCGGCATCACCCCGGCGATGCGTGAAGGCTCCGGCCTGCTGCGCTTCTCCAGCGAATTCCCGGATCGCTACTACGATGTCGGCATCGCCGAGCAACACGCTGTCACCTTCGCGGCCGGTCTCGCCTGCGAAGGCCTGAAGCCGGTCGTGGCAATTTATTCAACCTTTTTGCAACGCGCTTACGATCAACTGATCCACGATGTCGCCCTGCAGAATTTACCGGTCATTTTCGCGGTCGACCGCGGCGGCCTGGTCGGTGCCGATGGCCCGACCCACCACGGCACCTTCGACCTGTCGTTTGTCACCTGCATCCCGAACATGGTCGTCATGGCGCCGGCCGACGAAAACGAATGTCGCCAGATGCTGTCGACTGCCTACAGCCTTGATTGCCCAAGCATGGTGCGCTACCCGCGCGGCGGCGGCACGGGCGCCACGCCCGGAAACGGCCTTGAGACACTCCCCCTTGGCAAAGGTGAAATCCGCCGCCAGGGCAAGGATATCGCCCTGCTCGCCTTCGGCAGCATGGTCCCGACCGCGCTCGCTGCCGGCGAAGAGCTGGATGCCACCGTGGCCAACATGCGCTTCATCAAGCCGCTCGACATCGACCTGATTGTCGAACTTGCCGGGAACCATTCGCTGCTTGTCAGTATCGAAGAGAACTCGGTCATCGGTGGCGCAGGCTCGGAAATCGAACGCGCCCTCGCCGAACGGGGCATCCGGATACCTTTCCTGCAACTCGGTCTGCCAGATCGCTTCATCGATCATGGCGAGCAAGGACAACTGCTGGCCGAACTGGGCCTCGACAAAAATGGCATTGTGCGCGCCATCCAAGCCCGCACCTCAACACAATAAATCAACGAAGAACAGCTTATGACAACCCCCACCCCGATTCCTGACGTTCAAAACTCTGCCGATACGCGCCAGATCGCAATCAACAAGGTCGGCATCAAGTCGATTCGCCACCCGGTCAAGGTCCAGGACAAATCTTCCGGCATCCAGCACACCATTGCCGTCTTCAATATGTACGTCGGGCTGCCGCACAACTTCAAGGGCACCCACATGTCGCGCTTCGTCGAGATTCTGAACAGCCACGAGCGCGAGATCTCGGTCGAGAACTTCCCGGCCATGCTCAGCGACATGGTGGTCAAGCTCGAAGCCGAAACCGGCCACATCGAAATGAACTTCCCGTTCTTCATCAACAAGACTGCCCCGGTTTCCGGCGTGCAGAGCCTGATGGACTACGATGTCACCTTTATCGGCGATATCTGCCACGGCAAGGTCAGCACCTCGGTCAAGGTTGTTGTACCGGTCACCAGCCTGTGCCCCTGCTCCAAGAAAATCTCCGAGTACGGCGCCCACAACCAGCGCTCGCACGTCACCGTAACAGCCCGGACCAACGACTTCATGTGGATTGAGGAAATCGCCCAACTGGTCGAACAGGAAGCCTCCTGCGAGCTTTACGGCCTGCTCAAGCGCCCGGATGAGAAATATGTCACCGAACGCGCCTACGACAATCCGAAATTCGTCGAAGACATGGTGCGCGACGTAGCGGCACGCCTCAATGCAGAAGCCCGGGTCGATGCCTACGTCGTCGAGTCGGAAAACTTCGAATCGATCCACAACCACTCGGCTTACGCCCTGATCGAGAAGGACAAAACGGCCGCTTAAAGCGGGTTACCGCGGTCAACCACCCGGATTTGAACAAATCCGGGCAAGGAAAAAGGGCGCCGAAGCGCTAATGCCGTTCACTTAGGTGAGCGGCATTTTTCATTTTGGGGCTTGTGGACAGTTCGCCGAATGGTTAACGTGGCGAACGATGTTGTCCAGCCAGCTCTCCATTACGACAGATGTCATGCCGACGATCGGATTCGATCGTCTGGCGGCTCATTTGCCGTATGAGTGGATTGAGCAGGCGCTCAGCGCGCATGGGGTGGCGAGTGTTCGCCGCCGTCGTTTGCCGGCGGAGCAAGTGGTCTGGCTGGTGATCGCCCTGGCGTTGTTTCGTCGCCAGTCGATGGAAGAAGTACTCAGCACCCTGGATCTGGCCTTGCCCGACACCCGAATCGAGGCGGTCTGCAAGAGTGCGATCACGCAGGCGCGGGCTCGCCTTGGCCAAGCCCCGCTGCAATGGTTGTTCGAGCAAACGGCCCAAGCCTGGTGCGCACAGGAGAAGGTCGCGAATCAGTGGAAGGGACTTTCGCTATGGGCGGTCGATGGCACCACCTTTCGGGTGCCGGACAGCCCCGAGAACCGCGAATTCTTTGGTGCCCAACGCTACGCCAGCGGCAAAGTGGCCTCCTATCCTCAGGTGCGTGCCGTCAGCCTGACGGCACTGCCCACCCATCTGGTCTCGGCCATCGAGTTTGGCCAATACGGCCAGAACGAAATGCTTTACGCCAAGGCGCTGATCGGTCGGATCGAGGACCATTCCCTGACCGTCTTCGACAAGGGCTTTGTTTCTGCGGAAATATTGTTGGGCTTGAGTGCTGCGGGCACCGAGCGGCATTACCTGATCCCCGCCAAGTCCAACACGCAATACGAAGTCCTGTCGGGAACGCCCGAGGATTGTCGGGTTCGTTTGCGTATATCTCCTCAAGCGCGCGTCAAGGTCCCTGATCTGCCCGAGGCCTGGGAGGCCCGTGCCATTCGAGTCGAGTCGGCCAATGGTCAAAGCCGGGTACTGCTGACCTCATTGTTCGATCGCCGCCGCATCAAAGCGCAGGATCTGGCGGACTGCTATCGCCGGCGCTGGGAAATTGAAACCAGCTACCGCGAGCTCAAGCAATCGATGCTGGGCGAAGCGCTGACCTTGCGCTCGCGTTTGCCCGAAGGGGTCAATCAGGAAATCTGGGGGGCCTTAATTGCCTACAACCTGATCAGACTTGAAATCGCCAAGGCGGCCACTGAAGCGCGCGTCGCTCCGACCGATCTGAGCTTCCTGCGCGCACTGCACATCATCCAGCACGAACTGATCTGGGCGGCGGGAATGAGTCCGGGGAAACTGCCGTCCCATCTGGCGCGCCTGCGTTTGCAGTTGCAGATGGCTATCGTGGAAAAACGACGGGGGCGAAAATGCCCCCGTGTCGTCAAAGCCAGACCGGCTCGTTACGCCGTTCGTCACCTAAAAGAGCCTTAACTGAACTGCATTAGCGCCGAAGCGCCCTTTTTTGCAATCTCAAACTGCTGATTAAGCAGCTGCGACCGGCTTTTCCTTGCGAACCAGCTTTTCCTTGATACGTGCAGACTTGCCCGAACGCTCACGGAGGTAGTACAGCTTGGCACGACGCACATCACCACGACGCTTGACTTCGATCGAAGCAACCAGCGGGGAATAGGTCTGGAAAGTACGCTCGACGCCTTCACCAGAAGAAATCTTGCGGACGGTGAAACCGGAGTTCAGACCGCGGTTACGCTTGGCGATAACAACGCCTTCGTAAGCCTGCAGACGCTCGCGGTTACCTTCCTTGACCTTGACTTGCACGACGACGGTGTCGCCTGGCGCAAATTCAGGAATGGTCTTGCCCAGACGGGCGATTTCTTCTTGCTCGAGTTGTTGAATCAGGTTCATGTGAGATCCTTAAATTTTATAAACACTTACTCACCGCATTGCTCCTCTCCGGAAATTTCCGTGAGTAGTTGCGTTTCTTCCGCAGACAAGCTGCGGTGCGCCAGCAAATCCGGCCGGCGCTTCCGGGTCCGCGCCAACGACTGCTTGAGTCGCCAGCGACGAATTTTTTTGTGGTCACCTGACAGCAAGACCTCCGGCACCGCCTCACCCTCATAGACCTCGGGGCGGGTGTAGTGCGGACAGTCAAGCAAACCACCGACAAACGAATCTTCGACCGCCGAAGCGGCATCACCCAGCACTCCCGGCAACTGGCGGACAACGGCATCAATCAAGGCCATCGCCGGCAACTCGCCACCGGAAAGCACAAAATCTCCGATCGAAATTTCTTCATCAACGCAACGCTCGATCAGACGCTCGTCAATTCCTTCATAGCGGCCGCAGAGAAGAATCACCCCTTCCCCGCCCTGCGCCAGCTGCATTACCCGCTCATGAGTCAGCGGAGCACCTTGCGGCGAGAGGTAAATGACCCTACTTTTCGCCAGTCCAGCCTCCTGCTGCTGCGCTTTTGCAGCCATGATCGCTTTTTCCAGCGGCCCAGGCTGCATCACCATGCCAGGCCCGCCACCAAAGGGACGATCATCCACCCGTCGCCAGGCATTTTCGGCAAAATCACGAGGATTCCAGCCCTGCCACACCCAGCGCTGCTCTTCAAGCGCCCGACGGGTAATACCGCACTGCGTCACGGCAGCAAACATCTCCGGAAACAGCGTGATGCAATCAAACCGGATCACCAGTCGATGCCCCACTCCACCCGAACAATCCCTGCCTCTTTTTCAACGGCTAGAACCACCGCGGAAACGAACGGCAAAAGACGCTCTACCTCGTCATCACCGACAACGCGCAGAACGTCATTGGCGCCGGTTTCGATCAGCCCGGCAACTTTACCGAGCTTTTCACCAGCACTATTCACCACTTCCAGGCCGATCAGATCGTCCCAGTAATACTCACCCTCTTCGGGAACCGGCAGTGCATCTTTCGTCGCACCAACCAGAACACCTTTCATGGATTCAGCGGCTGTACGATCATCGACACCATCGAGCAGCACAACCAAGCCATGGCCGTGGACTTTGAGGCCTTTCAGCCTGCATTCGCGCCACGGCTCACCTTCCCTGCAGATCCACCAGACAGGCATTTCAGCCCAGTCCAGCGGGTCATCGCCAAAGGCATGCAGCTTGAGCCAGCCGCGAATTCCGTAGGGGTCGGCAAGCCGCCCCAGGACAACGATCTCGCTGCTGGTCAAAGCGGATACGACTTAAGCAGCCTGCTGGGCAGCGTGTTGCTTGACCAGACGGGCAACGGTCGGCGACAGCTGGGCGCCGTTTTGCTGCCAGTAGGACAGACGATCAACGGCAATACGCAGGGACTCTGCATTACCGGAGGCAACAGGGTTGTAGAAACCGATGCGCTCGACGAAACGGCCATCACGGCGGTTACGGGAGTCGGTCACGACCATGTTGTAGAAGGGACGCTTCTTGGCGCCGCCACGGGCAAGACGGATAACAACCATGGTAATTCTTTCGTTGCTTGAAAAAAGACCCGAGATTATAGCGCTTTATCAAGGAAAAACAAGCCACTTAGAATACTGTCCGCGCATCGGAAAAATTACGCCGCCTGGCGCCTGATCAAAGGCAAAGCGAGGTTTTTTTGCTATTCTGCAGCGCACAATGAACAGCACACTGGAAAAATCCTTGCCCGTCACCGCTGAAGCCAACATCAAGAGCATTCTTGAATGGCTTGCGCTGGCGCACGGCCACCACGGCCCTGAATACATCGATCAACTACTGCGCCAACTGCTCCTGCTGCGTGAAACCCCAGTTCCCAACTCTCAGCGGACAAAATTGCTTGACCTGCTTTACGCCCAGGCCGAGCGCATTGTCTGTGCAGAATTGCCGCTATTGCACGAAGTGTCATTGCCGATTTCCCGGCGACTTCGTTTGCGTGTTCGACTCATCCTTGAGCTTCTTGAAATGCTCACCCAGGATTATTTCAACACGCTCTCCGAACTGTTCGACCCACTGAGCAGCGCACCATCACGCTCGCCACAAACCTCGCTACGCCGCGTCATGCATTGCATTGCATGGCAAATAAAGGTCAATCACCTGGTTGCCGCGCCGAGTTGCCTGGGTTTGTGGCAACAACTGCACGCAGCTTACGGCACGGCTCGCCGCCTTGGACTGGCCAACACACCGGAAACATCCAGCGCCCAGTCAATCGAGCGAATCTATCTTTCAATCCTGCTGGCAGCCATTGCCCAACCAGCATCGTTTTGCTCGGCCGAACTCGAGTTCATTGCCCAGTACATCGATCAAATCGACAAACTTCCAACGCTATCAGACCTCCCCCCTGAAGACAGCGAAAGTGTCTTCTGGATTGATCTCGACAAGGATATTCCTGCGCATGCGCTGATTCGCCGCTCACCGGGCGCCGAAACCCAGGCCCTGTACTTTTCCTGCAGAGCCATCGCAGAACACGCACTCGCCCGGCGCAAAGAACTCAACAAGGGACGCACAGCAGCCGAACTGGGCATTCCTGCTTTTGCCGACAATCATGCCGGACGCGGCGTTCTGCTCCGTCTGCATCACCTGTGGGGCCAACCGGCAAAACGACGCTTCCCGCGCCGCCGCCAATCCTACCGTGCAAACCTGTGCTCAGGTCTGGCACAACTCTGGTTGCTGAGCAAAGCTCCGGCCAGCGCAATCGAACACAGCGAATGGATGGTCACCAACGAAAGCCCGGAAGGCTATGCGTTGATGCATATCGCCGGCGACACTGAAAACCTCAGGGTTGGCGACATTATTGCCCTGCAGTCCCAGGATGAAGCCCCCGACAACAACCAGGCTTGGCGGATATGCATTATTCGCTGGGCCATATCAGAGAATCCCGAGCACATTGAACTGGGTCTGCAACTACTCGCATCCAGCGCAATTGCAGCGGAAATCTTCCTTCCCAAAACCCCCGACGCCGGAAAAATTGCAGCACTCATGCTGCCCGAGACGCCGCCACTGCGCCCCTATCCGGCACTTGTTGTGCCGACCGATACGCTCAAGGAAAACTCTGAAAGCATCATCGTCCTGATTGAAAATGCGAATCTGGAAATCCGCCAGGTCCGCACCACCCACATTGATGAACAAACCAGCAGCATTGAGGTTTTCAGCGTTTTGCCGGACGACTCACAGTAGCCGCGATCAATCCGCCAAAAAGCACGACGGCCCATGAAAGATGCAGCCAAATCAGAAACACCGGGAATGCTGCAAATGCCCCGTATATGTTTTTGAGCATCGCCGAACTGCCGAGATAAAACTCAAATATTTTCTGCATGCCAGAAAATGCGAGCGCTGCAAAAACACCGCCACAAAACGCTGCACGACGGGACACATCGGCATTCGGCACCGCGTAGTAGAGAAACGAAAAAAACAGGCCAAGCATCGCGACTGAAACACCTTTCAGTGCAATACGCCTCATCCAGGCCGGCTCATCGAACAAGCCCAGCGAACTGGTTACGGCAAAAGATACCGCCAGGGCGATCGCCCCAAGGATGAAAGGCCAGACCGCCATAACAAAGGCATAGAGACGTAAGCGCGCCAAAAATGGACGCGGCTCGACCAACCACAGATGATTGAAGGCGCGCTCTATCGTATTCATCAACAAAAATGCCGTAACGCCGAGGACAGCCAGGCCTGCCACGGTCAACTGCTGCGCCTTGTGCGAAAAGCTGCTGATGCTACCGGCAATCGTCCCCGCCGCACCTGCCGGCAACAAGGTTTCACGGATCAATAGATCAAGGCGTTTGGTCAACAGATCAAAGTATGGAATGGCCCCCGCCACCGACAAAACGACGGTAACCAGCGGAACAAGCGCCATCAACGTCGTAAAAGCCAGTGCCGAACTGGTCTGCAGCATGTTCTCATTCAGAAAACGCTGAAAGATACTGGCCGTCTTGCCCGGCCTGGCCTTGGTACGGCGATAACGAGAGTGCGTCGGCATGGGGCCGTATAATAGCCCACCATGCAAGATATCCTCGTTCTCTATTACAGCCACCGCGGGTCAGTTCGCAGCCTGGCGGAACGTATTGCCTGCGGCATCGAATCGGTGCCCGGCATGCAAGCCAGACTACGTACCGTACCGCGCGTCTCAACGGTCTGCGAAGCCAGTGAAACAGCCATTCCCGAGAGTGGCGCCCCTTACGTCGAAGCATGCGACATTGAAGAATGTGCCGGACTCGCCCTGGGCAGCCCGGTCCGTTTCGGCAACATGGCGGCCCCCATGAAATATTTCTGGGACGGCACGATTGCCGCTTGGCAAAATGGCTCCCTAGCCGGCAAACCAGCCTGTGTATTCACCTCGAGCAGCAGCCAGCACGGGGGCAATGAAACAACGCTGATCTCGATGATGCTGCCACTACTTCATCACGGCATGCTGCTGATGGGATTGCCCTTCACCGAAACCGATCTTTCATCCACCACAAGTGGCGGAACGCCTTACGGCCCAAGCCATATCGCAGGCCACGATGGCAATCCACGACTCTCCGAAACAGAAAGTCGCCTCGCCTTCGCCCAGGGAAAACGCCTGGCCATTCTTGTTCAAAAACTGAGTCGACCGTGACAGCATCCCGATATCAATTCATTGCCAGTACCAGCCTGATTGCCCTGATTTTTCTTTGTCTCGCCTGGGAAGCCTGGCTCACACCACTCAAGCCGGGCGGCTCATGGCTGATCCTCAAGGCCGTATTTCTTCTTGCACCACTGTTCGGCATCCTGCGCGGCAAACGTTACACCTACAAATGGGTGTCGCTATTCATCCAGTTCTACCTGCTGGAAGGACTAACCCGCTCAACCAGCGAACACGGCCTGTCACAATGGCTGGCTGCAGGCGAGACCGTGCTGGCGCTCATCCTGTTCACATCGACCATCCTTTACATCCGTGCGACACGCCCGGCCCCAGACGAAACAAAGGCCGCCCAGCAAAGCTGAAGCGGCCTTTGGCAGAGACTAAGGGCGATCAGACGTCGCCCTGAGCCTTGACCTTGTCCAGCGTCGAATGCAGCTTGTTCAATGCATTCAGGTAAGAACGGGCCGATGCGATAACGATATCCGTATCGGCGCCATTGCCATTGACGATACGCCCCCCCTTGGCCAGACGGGTCGTTACCTCACCCTGCGCATCAGTCCCGGTCGTGATCGCATTGACCGAATAAAGCAGCAATTCGGCACCGCTGCCGACAATCCCCTCGATTGCCTTGAATGTCGCATCAACCGGCCCGCCACCATCGGCCTCACCTGATTGCTCGACACCGCCGACACTCACGATCACCTTGGCGTGGGGCATTTCACCGGTTTCGGAACAGACCTTGGAATAAAGCAACTTAAAATGCTCTTGCTCCGGAGCGACCACATCATCGGAAACCAGTGCATGCAAATCCTCATCGAAGATTTCGTGCTTACGGTCGGCCAACTCCTTGAAGCGAGCAAAAGCTGCATTCAGCGCCTCATCCCCTTCAAGCTCAATCCCGAGCTCCAGCAGGCGACTCTTGAAGGCATTGCGCCCGGAATGTTTGCCAAGAACAAGCTTGTTCTGCGTCCAACCCACATCCTGCGCACGCAGGATCTCGTAGGTTTCGCGATGCTTGAGCACGCCGTCCTGGTGAATACCCGACTCATGCGCAAAGGCATTGGCACCGACGACCGCCTTGTTCGGCTGCACGGGATAACCCGTAATCTGGGAAATGAGCTTCGACGCAGGCACGATCTGGGTTGTCTCGATACGCGTCTCAACGGGAAACACATCGGCGCGCGTCCGCACGGCCATGACTATCTCTTCCAGCGCCGCATTCCCTGCTCGCTCGCCCAGACCATTGATCGTGCATTCGACCTGTCTTGCACCGGCCAGCACGGCAGCCAGTGAGTTGGAAACGGCAAGCCCCAGATCGTTATGGCAATGTACCGACCAGATCACCTTGTCAGAATTCGGCACCCGCTCAATCAGCTGACGCATTGTTTCAGCGTACTGCGAGGGGATGTTATAGCCAACGGTATCCGGCACATTGATCGTCGTGGCACCGGCCTTGATGACCGCATCGAAAATCCGGCACAGGAAATCGATATCAGAACGCCCGGCATCCTCGGCCGAGAACTCGACATCGTCGGTATATTCCCGCGCCCAGGCAATCGATTTGACTGCCTGCTCAACGACCTGATCAGGCGTCATGCGCAGCTTCTTTTCCATGTGGATCGGCGAGGTGGCGATAAACGTATGAATCCGCCTGGAACTGGCTGGCTTGATCGCTTCACCGGCACGGCGAATATCGTTTTCATTGGCCCGTGCCAACGAACAGATGGTTGAATCCTTGATCGCCTGGGCGATCGCATGGATGGAATCGAAATCACCAGGCGATGCAGCAGCAAAACCCGCCTCGATCACATCAACCCGCATTTTTTCAAGCTGGCGGGCAACGCGCAGCTTCTCTTCCTTGGTCATCGATGCACCGGGGCTCTGCTCACCGTCGCGCAAGGTCGTATCAAAAATTACCAGATGCTGCTTCATATTTTGCTCCGACAACTCAGGCAGTCTTGCGCTTGAACAAACCCAGCGCAGCCAGCACGTAGCCAGACAGACCGTAAAGGACAAAGAAACCGAACAAGGCGATTTCAGGACTATAGGCAACCAGCGCGAAGCCGAGAGCAATTGCTGCAATCACAAAAAACGGCACGCTCTTTTTCAGGTTGACGTCCTTGAAACTGTAATAACGGACATTCGACACCATGGTCACACCGGCAAAGATGGTCAAGCCACACGCCAGTGCACGCACATCGCTGCCTGCAACACCCGTGGTAATCATCACCCAGACCAAGCCGGCAACCAGTGCTGCAGCCGCCGGCGATGGCAAGCCTTGAAAGTAGCGCTTGTCCATCACCTCAAGGGTCGTATTGAAGCGTGCCAGACGCAAGGCCGCACCGGCGCAGTAAATGAAGGCAGCAATCCAGCCAAGGCGGCCGAGATCACGCAAAGCCCACTCGTAAACGACCAAGGCAGGCGCTGCACCAAAGCTGACCATATCTGAAAGAGAGTCATATTCGGCACCAAAAGCAGACTGGGTATTGGTCATGCGAGCCACCCGTCCGTCAAGCCCGTCAAGCACCATGGCAATGAAAATCGCCATGGCTGCACGCTCGAAATCCCCTTGCATCGCCTGAACGATGGCAAAGAAACCAGCAAAGAGCGCGGCAGTCGTAAATAAATTGGGCAGCACATAAATACCGCGCCGTTTGAGTTCGGGATTGAACAGGGCTTTACGGGGCTTGAGTTCGGTCATTGATCACTAAAATCCAGCCAAATGGGGAATTGAAGAATACACCCAATCACCCAAGGCACTTTCCGGAAATAACAAGGGCGGTGCGGAAAACCACACCGCCCGAAAGCGAAGACCGGGTCAGGCAAAAGCGCACTGTCCCGGCGAGCTGACAACCAGATTAGTTCTTGGTCTGGTCAACCAGCTTGTTCTTCTTGATCCACGGCATCATGTCGCGCAGCTGGCCACCGACCGTTTCGATCGGATGGACGGCGTTCAGGCGACGACGAGCCGTCATGCTCGGGTAGTTGGTACGACCTTCGAGGATGAACATCTTGGCATATTCACCGGTCTGGATGCGCTTCAGGGCGTTACGCATGGCAGCACGGGACTCTTCGTTGATGACTTCCGGACCGGTCACGTACTCACCGTACTCGGCGTTGTTCGAGATCGAGTAGTTCATGTTGGCGATGCCGCCTTCGTACATCAGGTCGACAATCAGCTTCAGTTCGTGCAGACACTCGAAGTAGGCCATTTCCGGAGCGTAACCAGCTTCAGTCAGGGTTTCAAAGCCCATCTTGACCAGTTCAACGGCACCACCACAAAGCACAGCCTGTTCGCCGAACAGGTCGGTTTCGGTTTCTTCGCGGAAATTGGTTTCGATCACGCCACCCTTGGTGCCGCCATTGGCAGCAGCGTAGGACAGAGCGATATCCTTGGCTTTACCGGACTTGTCCTGGTAAATGGCGATCAGGGAAGGCACGCCGCCACCCTTCAGGTACTCGGAACGCACGGTGTGGCCAGGGCCCTTTGGAGCAACCATGATCACGTCGAGGTCGGCACGCGGCACAACCTGGTTGTAATGCACATTGAAGCCGTGAGCAAAAGCCAAGGTAGCGCCCTGCTTGATGTTCGGCTCGATGTCGTTCTTGTAAACCTCAGGGATGTTCTCATCCGGCAACAAAATCATGACGACGTCAGCAGCAGCAACGGCAGCTGCAACTTCAGCAACCTTGAGGCCAGCGCCTTCGGCCTTGGACCAGGAAGCACCGCTCTTGCGCAGGCCAACCGTCACATTGACGCCGGAGTCGCGCAAGTTCTGTGCGTGGGCGTGACCTTGGGAGCCGTAGCCAACGATGGTGACGTTCTTACCCTTGATGAGGGAGAGATCAGCGTCCTTGTCGTAATAAACTTTCATGAAATCCTCTTTATATATAGATAGTTAGATCTTGAGAATGCGATCGCCACGACCAATGCCACAGACACCGGTACGGACGGTTTCGAGAATCAGGCCGGCATCAAGCGCGGCGATGAAGGAATCGAGCTTGGAGCTTGCCCCGGTCAACTCGATCACATAGGTCGATTCCGTAACATCGATGATGCGGCCACGGAAAATATCGGCCATACGCTTCATCTCTTCGCGGTCCTTGCCGGTTGCACGAACCTTGATCAACATCAGTTCGCGCTCGACGTGAGCAGCTTCGGAGAGATCGACCACCTTGACGACATCAACCAGCTTGTTGAGCTGCTTGGTGATCTGCTCGAGCACTTCGTCGGAGCCCGAGGTCAGGATAGTCATCCGGGACAGCGAGGGATCTTCCGTCGGTGCCACGGTCAGCGATTCAATATTGTAACCACGTGCAGAAAACAGGCCTGCAACGCGGGAAAGAGCACCTGACTCGTTTTCGATCAGGATGGAAATGATGTGTTTCAACATGTTTTTTTCCTTCCCCGCTTACAGATCTTCAGCGAGGATCATTTCGGTCAGGCCCTTGCCGGCAGCCACCATCGGGAAAACATTAGCCCCCGAATCGATGATGAAGTCGAGGAAAACCAGGTCATCCTTGTGTTCAACAAACGCCTTGCGCAGCGCCGGTTCGACATCCTCAGGGCGCTCGACCTTGATGCCGACGTGACCGTAGGACTCGGCCAGCTTGACGAAATCAGGCAGCGAGGTGACATAGGACTGCGAGTAGCGCTTGGAATAGAACATCTCCTGCCACTGACGCACCATGCCGAGCATGCCGTTATTCAGGTTGATGATCTTGATCGGGAAGCCATATTGCTTGCAGGTCGAGAGTTCCTGGATGCACATCTGGATCGAGCCCTCACCCGTCACACAGGCAACCTGTGCATCCGGATTGGCCATCAGCACACCCATGCCGTACGGCAGACCGACGCCCATGGTACCCAGGCCGCCCGAGTTGATCCAACGGCGTGGCTGGTCGAACTTGTAGTACTGCGCGGCAAACATCTGGTGCTGACCGACATCGGAAGTGATGAAGGCCTTGCCCTCGGTCACTTCGTAGAGTTTTTCGATGACAAATTGCGGCATGATGTTGCCCGTCTGCTTGTAACGCAACGAGTCGCGACCACGCCAGCCGTCGATCTGCTTCCACCAGTCCGCCACTTCTGGATTGGTTTTGAAGCTGCCATCCATCAACTTGAGAATTTCGTCGAGCACATCGGAAACATTGCCAACAATCGGCACATCGACCTTGACCCGCTTGGAGATCGACGATGGATCGATATCGATGTGAATGACGCGACGCTTTTCTTCACCGAAGTGCTCCGGATTACCGATCACGCGATCATCGAAACGAGCACCGACGGCGAGAATCACGTCGGAATAGTGCATTGCGTTATTGGCTTCGAAGGTGCCGTGCATGCCGAGCATGCCGACGAACTGCTTGTCGGTTGCCGGATAACCGCCCAGACCCATCAAGGTGTTGGTCACCGGGAAGTTAAGCTTGCGGGCCAGTTCGGTGAGCTTTTCGGCCGCATCGGACAGGATGACACCGCCGCCGGTATAAATAATCGGGCGCTTGGCTTCCTGCAGAATCTGCACAGCCTTCTTGATCTGGCCGAGATGGCCCTTGACGACCGGATTGTACGAGCGCATCTGGATCGACTTCGGATAGTCGAACTCGAACATCTGGGCCGTAATATCCTTTGGGATATCAACGACAACAGGGCCAGGACGACCGGTAGCGGCAATATGAAATGCCTTCTTGATCGTCACTGCCAGATCCTTGACATCCTTGACCAGGAAGTTGTGCTTGACGCAAGGCCGGGTAATACCGACGGTGTCGCACTCCTGGAAGGCATCCTGACCGATGTACTGGGTCGGCACCTGGCCACACAGCACAACCATCGGAATCGAATCCATATACGCGGTCGCAATCCCCGTCACCGTGTTGGTTACGCCAGGACCGGAAGTCACCAGCGCCACACCGACTTTCTGAGAGGAACGCGAATAGGCATCAGCCGCGTGCACGGCCGCCTGCTCATGGCGGACGAGAATGTGCTTGACCTGATCCTGCTTGAAAAGTGCATCGTAAATGTGCAAAACGGAACCACCCGGGTAACCGAAGACACAATCGACCTTTTCTTCCTGCAGGCACCTGATTACAATTTCTGCACCGCTGATCATCATTCTTGAGCCCAAAAAAGCTGTTGCCTAAAAGGGCGTAACCTTAATCGACCGCCCCTTTTCGGTCAAGGTTTGGCATCATAGCCACTTCTTGCTCAAGACAATTACTGGAAGAGACGACCCTGGCAACACCCCGAGAGTTATCAAGCTTTCTTGAATCCGTAGAACGCCGAGCCTTCAAGCAAGCCATGTTTGCAGTCCGCGAGGAAGAAGCAGCCCTGGATATCGTCCAGGACAGCATGCTCAAGCTCGCCGAAAAATACGGCGACCGTCCGGACGAAGAGTTTCCCATGCTCTTCCAGCGCATTCTGCAAAACACCATTCGTGATTATTACCGACGCAGCAAAGTCCGGTCGATGTGGACCACCCTTCTGTCGGCCTTCTCGTCAGACGATGACGATGATCACGACCCACTGGAAACGCTGGCGGCAGATGAAGATGATGCAGGACCGCGCACCCCTGAAAGCAAACTGCTGCAAGCGCAAACACTGAATGCGATTGACGACGAAATAAAAAAATTGCCGGCACGTCAACGGGAAGCCTTCCTGATGCGTTATTGGGAAGACATGGACGTAGCCGAGACCGCGGCTGCGATGGGCTGCTCAGAAGGCAGCGTAAAAACCCATTGCTCGCGCGCCACTCACGCGTTGGCAGCCGCCCTGTCGGCGAAAGGCATAAAACTATGAACGAAGAACGTTTCGCATCCCGTATCAGACAAGCGCTCAATCACGGCGCCAAGGACATCCCTCCTGCCGCCGCACGACGCCTGGAGGCTGCGCGCCATATCGCGCTATCCAGGCAAAAACAGCCTGTCGTCCAACTCAGCCTTGCTGGCACAGGCACATCCACGCTCAAGAACGGCGGACATAACGCTCCTTACCTGAAGCAAATATTGGCCATACTGGCTCTTCTGCTCGGCATGTGGATTTCTTTTTACTGGCACAGCGTCCAGTACATCACGGAACTGGAAGAGGTGGATAGCGCCCTGCTGTCTGACGACCTTCCGCCGGAAGCTTTCATGGACAACGATTTCTTCGAATGGCTCAAAGACGACACATCGGAGGAGTAATCCTCTGTTTGGCGCTAGCCTGCCCTATCCAGGCTGCCCCACCCACCACGGCAGTCATTGGCACCCCGCCGCAACCCGGCTGGGGCCAGTTGAATAACGAGCAAAAAAAGACGCTCGCACCACTCGCCAGCGAGTGGGACACAATGGAAAACATCCGGCGCAAAAAGTGGCTGGGGATCGCTGACCGCTACCCAAAAATGACGCCGGATGAGCAACAACGCATGCAGGACCGGATGCGGGAATGGGCGTCCCTCAAGCCCGAGCAAAGAGCAAAAGCCCGCGACACGTACAAAGACTTCAGCAGCCTCCCCCCCGAGCAGAAGCAGGTCATGAAACAAAAATGGGAGGCCTACGCCAACCTGCCACAAGATGAAAAACAGCGAGTTCGCGAAAGTGGGAAGTCGGCAAAATTACTGAATCCCCCGGTCGACCTCACAAAAACAGCGAATCCTGAGCAACCAGAAAATACGCCACAACCTGTGAGCGACCCTCAAAAACAATAAATGAACAACAAAATTCCCGGCCTGGGTCGTCGCCTCGCCAGCATGCTATATGAAAGTCTCGTTGTATTTGCAATATTGCTCATCGGATTTTTGATGCCGCAAATTGTTTTCTCAGGCTTTGGCTTCAGCGCGCCCCCCCAGTTTCTCTGGGTTCACGTCATCGCCCTGCTGATGTTTTATTTTGTGTGGTGCTGGCTGCACGGCGGGCAAACCTTACCCATGAAAACCTGGAAACTGCAGGTTGTGAATGCAAATGGCAGCCCGCTACGCCCGATGCAGGCAGTTCTGCGCTACCTGGCCGCCTGGCCGAGCATCCTGTTTTTTGGGGTCGGTATTTTTTGGGCTGTTTTTGATCGCGACAAACAGTTTCTGCACGACAGAATTGCAGGCAGCTGCATCATTGCGATTCCGCCACAAGCTTGACGCTAACGCCGCTCGACCCACCACAACATCCCCGCAGCGGCCAGCATGAACAAAGCTGATGGCGCGGTTGCACTGGCAAAGGGTGGCCAGGCGTTGATGATCCCCAGATTAGAGAAAAGTCCGTTCAGGGCGTAGAAAAGTATACCGAGCATGACGCCGGCGAATATTTTGAGACTAACCCCTCCGACGCGATCATGCGAATAGCCGAATGGCAAGGCCAAGGCCACCATGACCAGAGCGGCCAACGGATAGATGATTTTTTTCCAGATCGCAATTTCGTAACGTTCGGTCTGCTGCTTGTTTTCGGACAAATGCTGCCGGTAATTCAACAAGCCAAGCAGGGACATGCGCTCCGGGGAAACCATCAGCACCGACAGCAAGTCCGGGTTGACCGCGGAATGCCATTCCACCGTTTCACGACGCTCGACCCATGAGTTGTCAGCTTCAAGGACAGTCCGAACGACGCCACTCAGCAACCAGCGATCCGGCTGCTGAAAAACTGCATCCTCCGCTTCCATCACCGATTCCAGCGTATTGGCCGATGTGAACTTATAAATCCTGACGCCTTTCAGGCTGGAATCCGGCATTGCCTTGCGGATATTGATGAAGCTCCGCCCATCCTTGATCCACAATCCCGTTTCAAAACCTTGCTGAGCGATCACTTTGCTCAAGGCTCGCGCCCGTAGTTCCTGAGCGGTTCTCTCGGCAAAAGGCACCAACCCTTCGCCAACGAAAAGCGTCAGCAGTGCAAGCAAGCCGGCGACACGAAACAAAGTCATCAGCAAATCTTTGGTTGCCAGCCCCGAAGCGCGCAGAACCGTGATTTCAGAATGGCGCGCCAGCGTTGAGAGGGCGTAGAGACTGCCAATCAAGGTAGCAATCGGAATCAATTCGTAAATCAGCCCCGGCAGGCTGAGTGTGACAAAAAGCAGGGCATGGTTCAGTTGATAACCGCCCCGCCCAACGCTGCGCAACTCATTGATCAGATCGAAAAAACTGAACAGCGCGAGAAATGCCGCAAGCACCAGAAACACAGCCGCAAAAACTTCGCGCATCAAATAGCGCTGATACAAAGCGATACGGAACATCAGCTGTTTCTCCGCTGCCAGGGCATGCGAATGGCAATTCTGCGATAAAAGAGCAGGACCAGAGGCAGCAGCATGACGACATGCACGGCCCAAACGCCGATCCAGAAAGACAACTTACCTTGCGCCACCCAAGCCTGACTCACCGAAATCAGATTGCTGTAGATGGCATAGATCAGAATCGCGATCAACATGTTGGCCGAACGCCCGGCCCTCGGATTGACATACGACAGCGGAATTGCCAACAAGGCAAGAATCAGGGCCGAGACAGGCACGCCAATACGCCACAGCAACTCTCCGCGAGCCGGAGCACTGTCATCGAACAATAAATCCGTGATGGGCAGGCGATTTGGCGAACGATCGGCTGGCCTGGCCTCACCATCCTCGGTACGGACCTTGTAACGTTCGAACTCCATGACCTTGAACTCAGGCGTACCCGGCTCTACCTCGTAGCGACGACCATGTTCGAGAACAACAAATTTATCACCATTGGCAGCCACTTCCTGATGCCCGGCATCGGACATGACGACACCTAATTTCCCATCCTGGAAAGAGGCGACAAAAACATTGCCCATCTGGCTTGCGTCTTCCGTCACCGCCTCGACAAAAAAGACCCGCTGGCCGCGCTTTGCTTCACGAAAAGCCCCTGGAGCCACTTGCGAAACATCACTACGGGCAGAAAGCTTCTGCTTGTACTGTGCAGTGCTGTAGTTCGCCCACGGCGAAAGAAAGCCGGAGAGGGCGGCAATCGCCAGAACAATCGGCAAGGCAAATTTGAGCACCGGCGAAACCCATGCGGTTAATGAACGGCCACACGAGAACCAGACCACCATTTCCGAATCGCGATAGGCGCGCGACAAACTGAGCAGAATGGCGACAAACAGCGTCAGGGAAAGCAAAACCGGCATGAAGTTCAGCGCGGCAAACCCAAGCAGCGAAGCAACGGCTTCGGGCGCAATATGCCCACCCGCCGCATCTTTCAGCAAACGGATTAATTGTGTGGAAGTCAGGATGGCCAGCAAGGCAACACTAATGCCAGCAGCTGCCTGAGCGAACTCACGCCTGAGGGCGCGCTCAAATATCATGCTTTGACGAAACCGAAAAAATGCGGGGATAATCCCGCGGATACTGATATTTCCCTGAACAGGAGCAGCCTGTGGAATTTAGCATAAAAAATGGTAGCCCGGAAAAACAGCGCGGCAGCTGTGTTGTTGTCGGTGTTTTTGAACCCGGCAAGCTGACCTCTCCGGCAGCACTGCTCGACAAGGCAAGCAACGGTTTTATCGCCAAGATCATCCAGCGCGGCGACATGGAAGGCAAGCCAGGCAGCACACTTCTGCTCCACGACGTACCGGGTGTACTCAGCGAACGTATCCTGCTGGTTGGCCTGGGCAAGGAAAAGGATTTCCGCGACAAGGGGTTCACCAGCGCTCTCCGCAGCACATTCAAAAAGCTGAACGAGATCAGTTTGTCGGACGCAACCCTGTACCTGACTGAACTAGCCGTGAAAAAACGGAGTGTTGCCTGGTGCGTACGCCAAGCAGCAAGCATTGCGCTGGATACGACTTACAAATTCGAGCAATTCAAGACCCAAAAGAGCGAATCCCACCGCCAGCTGGAAAAGCTCAAAATCGGCATTGAGCGCCGCCGTGAACTCTCCGACGCCACGACGGGCCTGGAACAAGGCATCGCAATCGGGGAAGGCATGGCACTGGCCAAAAACCTCGGCAACCTTCCGCCCAATATCTGCCACCCCAGCTACCTGGCCGAGCAAGCCCAAGCCATGGCTGCAGAATTCAAGCTGGAATGCAGCGTTCTTGAGCGTGCTGACATGGAACAACTCGGCATGCACTCACTGCTCGCCGTGGCCAAAGGCTCGCACCAACCGCCCAAGCTGATCATCCTGAATTATCGAGGCGCCAAAAGCAGCCAGAAACCGATTGTTCTGGTTGGCAAGGGCGTCACTTTCGACACGGGCGGCATTTCTCTCAAGCCCGGTGCCGAGATGGATGAAATGAAGTACGACATGTGCGGTGCAGCCAGCGTCCTGGGGACACTTCACGCCGTCGCACGGATGGCCCTGCCGATCAACCTGACGGTGATCGTACCGGCCACTGAGAACATGCCGGGTGGTGCAGCCACCCGACCGGGCGACATTGTTACTTCGATGTCCGGCCAAACCATTGAAATTCTTAATACCGATGCCGAAGGTCGCCTGATTCTGTGCGACGCACTGACCTATGCCGAACGCTTCGAGCCGGAGACGGTGATCGATGTTGCCACGCTAACGGGGGCCTGCGTTGTCGCTCTCGGCAACATTGCCACCGGCCTGTTTGCCAACCAGGACGACCTGGCCCGCGAACTGCTGGACGCTGGCGACGAAGCTTTCGACCGTGCCTGGCACATGCCGCTTTGGGATGATTACCAGGACCTCCTGAAAAGCCCGTTCGCCGACATGGCCAACATTGGCGGGCGCTGGGGCGGTGCAATCAGTGCCGCCTGTTTCCTCTCGCGCTTCACCAAGAAGTTCACCTGGGCTCACCTCGATATCGCCGGTACCGCCTGGAAATCAGGCAGCGACAAAGGCGCAACCGGCCGCCCGGTCCCGCTGTTGACGCACTACCTGCTGCAACGCGCCGGAAAGCTCAATTGACCCAAGTCTTCTTTTATCACGGCGCAACCGACAAGATAGCCGCTGCCTGCGCGCTGCTCGGTGGCGCCTACGCCAAAAAGAAAGCCATGCTGGTCTACGCCACCGACAAGGAAATTGCCGGTGGTGTCGATCGCTGGCTGTGGACACACCCCGCACTCAGTTTCGTCCCGCACTGCCGGGCTGACTCGCCGCTGGCGGCAGAGACGCCGATCCTGATTACCGACCGGCTGGACAGCCCCGCCCAGCAGGAACGCCTGATGAACCTCAGCCACGACATCCCCCCCGGCTATGCGCGTTTTCAGAACCTGATCGAAGTGGTCGGGCAAAGCGATGAAGACCGTTCGGCGGCTCGTGAACGTGTCAGGTTTTACAAGGAACACGGCTGCGAAGTCCGCTACTTCGACCTGAGCGAACGTTAAGGAGCACAGCGTGCCCAGTCCCATCCTTGCCCGAGCCGACGCCCTGATGCAACGGCGTCGTGCCAATACACCGGAAGGCGAAGACGTTCCCATCCTGACCGATGCGATCGTCGAGGAAGATGACTTTCCCGTTCTGCTCGACATCGAGACGCCGGCAGACGTCGCATCGTCAGTTCTGGCAACGCAGGAAGACCCGCCGCCATCGATCGATGCGGCCATGCTTGACATCATCACGCACGAATTGACTCGGCGGATCAATGAGCGCCTTGCCGCTGAACTCCCAGGCATGATCGAGGCTACCGTCCGCGATTTCCTGGCCGAGCGGGAAGAACTGGCCAGACTCCAGCCTGCCGAGCCAGATCCCATCTGAACCGGGGCTATGCTCCGGTATAATTGTCGGTTTCCCCATTTCCGACAAGCCCATGGAACTCGCCAAAGCCTTCGAACCAGCCGATATTGAACGCCGCTGGTACCCCGAGTGGGAATCTCAAAATTACTTTGCTGCCGGCGTCGACCGCAGCAAGGCTCCTGACGAAAACTTCTGCATCCTGCTGCCGCCGCCCAATGTGACCGGCACGCTGCACATGGGCCACGGTTTCAACCAGACGATCATGGACGCGCTGACCCGCTATTACCGGATGCGCGGCCACAACACGCTGTGGCAGCCGGGCACCGACCACGCCGGCATCGCGACGCAGATCGTCGTTGAACGCCAGTTGGACGCCCAAGGCATTTCGCGCCACGACCTCGGCCGCGAGAAGTTCCTGGAAAAAGTCTGGGAATGGAAGGAATACTCCGGCAACACCATCACCAAGCAGATGCGCCGCATGGGCACCAGCCCAGACTGGAAGCGCGAACGCTTCACGATGGATGCCGGCCTCAACACGGTGGTCAACGAAACCTTCGTCCGCCTGTTCAATGAAGGCCTGATCTACCGCGGCAAGCGCCTGGTGAACTGGGACCCGAAACTGAACACCGCGGTGTCCGACCTCGAAGTCGTGCAGGAAGAAGAAGACGGCTTCATGTGGCACATCCGCTACCCGCTCGCCGACGGTTCGGATAGCCTGGTGGTCGCCACCACCCGTCCGGAAACCATGCTCGGCGACACCGCCGTGATGGTCCACCCGGAAGACGAACGCTACAAGCACATGATCGGCAAGCTGGTGAAACTGCCGCTGACCGGCCGTGAAATCCCGATCATCGCAGATTCCTACGTCGATCTCGAATTCGGTACGGGCTGCGTCAAAGTGACGCCGGCGCATGACTTCAACGACTATGCCGTCGGCCAGCGCCACGGTTTGCCGATGATCTCGATCCTGACACTGGATGCGAAGATCAACGATGAAGCCCCGGAAAAATACCGCGGCCTGGACCGTTTTGACGCCCGCAAGGCCGTCGTTGCCGACCTCGAGGAACAGGGCATCCTGATCAAGGTCGACAAGCACAAGCTCAAGGTGCCGCGCGGCGACCGGACCAATGTCGTCATCGAGCCGATGCTCACCGACCAGTGGTTCGTCGCCATGAGCAAGCCCGGCGAGGACGGCAAGTCGATCACCGAGAAGGCGCTCGACGTCGTGCATTCCGGCGAGATCAAGTTCTACCCGGAAAACTGGGTCAATACCTACAACCAGTGGCTGAACAACATCCAGGACTGGTGTATTTCGCGCCAACTCTGGTGGGGCCACCAGATTCCGGCCTGGTACGGCGACAACGGCGAGATCTTCGTTGCCCGCAACGAGGAAGAAGCCCGTGCCGAAGCCGCCAAGCAAGGCTACAGCGGCGCCCTCAAGCGTGACGACGACGTCCTCGACACCTGGTTCTCCTCCGCCCTGTGGCCGTTCTCGACCCTGGACTGGACCGGCGATGAGGCAATCGACGCAGCCAACCCGATTTTGCAGCAATATCTGCCGTCGACCGTGCTGGTCACCGGTTTCGACATCATCTTCTTCTGGGTCGCGCGCATGGTCATGATGACCAAGCAGATCACCGGCCAGATCCCGTTCAAGCATGTTTACGTGCATGGCCTGATCCGCGATGGCGAAGGCCAGAAGATGTCGAAATCGAAGGGCAATGTGCTCGATCCGATCGACCTGATCGACGGCATCGACCTCGAAAAGCTGATCGAAAAGCGCACCACCGGCCTGATGAACCCGAAGCAGGCCGAAAGCATCGCCAAGAAGACCAAGAAGGAATTCCCGGAAGGCATCGCCTCCTTCGGTACCGACGCGCTGCGCTTTACCTTCGCTTCGCTCGCCTCGCCGGGCCGCGACATCAAGTTCGACCTGAATCGCTGCGACGGCTACCGCAATTTCTGCAACAAACTGTGGAACGCCACGCGCTTCGTGCTGATGAATGTCGAAGGCCATGACCTGGCCCTTGATCATCAACAAGGCGGCGATGGTGCTTGCACGGTCGACGGCGAAAAACGCCTCAAATTCAGTTTTGCCGACCGCTGGATTGTCAGCCAGCTGCAACGCGTCGAACAGGAAGTCGAGCGTCACTTCACCGACTACCGTTTCGACCTGATCGCCCAGGCCATCTACAAGTTCGTCTGGGACGAGTTCTGCGACTGGTATCTGGAAATCGCCAAGGTCGAGATCCAGACCGGCGACGAAGCACAGCAGCGCGGCGCCCGCCGAACCCTGATCCGCACGCTGGAAGCCGTGCTGCGCCTGGCGCATCCGCTGATCCCGTTCATCACCGAAGAGCTGTGGCAGACTGTCGCACCGATCGCCGGGCGCAAGACACACGATTCGATCATGCTCGCCGACTACCCGCGCGCCGATCTGGCCCGCCTCGACCCGGCTTCCGAAGCCAAGGTCGAGCGCCTCAAGGCACTGGCCTACGCCTGCCGCAACCTGCGCGGCGAGATGAACGTCTCGCCAGCCCTGCGCATGCCGCTGCTGGTTGCCGGTGGCGGCGACGAGATGGCCGACTTCGCCCCCATCCTGCAAGCTCTGGGTAAGCTCTCCGAGGTACAACTGGTAGACGACATGCCAACCGATGCCGTGGCACCGGTCGCCGTGGTCGGCGAAACCCGCCTGATGCTCAAGGTGGAAATCGACGTTGCGGCTGAAAAGGTGCGTCTGGCCAAGGAAATCGAAAAGCTCGAAAAGCAGATCAGCATCGCGCAGAACAAGCTGGGTAACGAAGGTTTTGTTGCCCGCGCTCCGGCCGCCGTGATCGATCAGGAAAAGCAGCGAGTTGCCGATTTCACGGCCACGCTGGAAAAACTCAAGCCCCAGCTTGCCAAGCTGGGCTAAACGAAAAGGAAAGCAATGTCCGAAGACAAACGCGGTTTTTTTGCCCAGATATTCATCGCCTTGATGATTTTTACCGCCCTGGTATGGGCCTGGACGGTGGCCTTCATCATTTCATGGCCCTGGGAAAAGAACTCGACCTGGAAACCGGAATTCCGTGTTGCCGCAGTGTGTGCCAACAAGGAACCCTGCGGACTGGCTTACAGCGAATTGGCCGAAGCCAAGGCCAAGGGCCTGTACACCACGCTTGAAATGCCTGAGCCGGCCGGCGATATCGAGGAAGCCGCCAACTGGCTGAAGTGGAAGAAGGAAAATGGCATTTATGAAGTCAAGGCTTCTTCCTGGCACTTCCAGACCACCATCCGCTACAAAGTCGAAGATGATGTACCGGTTCTGGTCGAATATCAGGATGTCGCAGCCAAGGCTTTCTATTACGGCGTGGCAGCAGGCCTGTTCTCGCTGATCGGTATTTACTTGCGCAAATTGCGCAACTGACCTGCATTACTGCGGTCGACGGCCTGGAAACGAAAGTTTTCAGGCCGTTTTGTTTGGGGGGTTATTGCTCCAGCTCGGCCCGGAGCAAACCACGCAGCGAATTGCCCAGCCAGAATCCGGCCGCCAGATCTTCCGGCCTGAGCACGGCTTCGCGAGCACGCCCGGCCGCCAGCAAGCCGGCCCGCAACACTCCCGGCAAACAGCCGCTGCTCAGTGGCGGCGTCAACAGCATACCGTCCCGCTCGACAAAGATATTGCTGCGCGCACCTTCCGCCAGTTCGCCACGCTCGTTCAGAAAAATCACATCAAATACGGCCGAATCGGGCGGCAACGAGGCCAGCGCCGCGTCGTAAACCTGGCGCTCGGTGGTTTTATGGCGGCGCAGAATACTGCTGGAATCAATCGTCTGCAGCGCAATTCGGGCCAGATGGCCTGTCTCTGGCAAATCAACAAGCGGGAAAGCAGCCACTTCCAGATTGCCCGCCTTGTCCAGCGTCAATCTGACACGCCAACATCCATGTGTCGGCTGTGCCTCAAGTTGCCGAGACAACTCGGCAACATCCAGCTTGAATCCGAAACATTGAGCAGAATGCTGCAAACGGCTCAGATGCAGGGCTCGGCGCAGATAAACCCCGCCTTCCAGACGCAGTGTCTCGATCAGCTTCAAACCGGGATCACAACGATGTAAGAACTGGCTTTTCAACAAGCATTCCTGCCACTCGGCTTCGGCCACCGAGTCAGCCACGATCCCGCCGCCTACACCCAGCTTGCCACGACCATCGGCGGCAAGTTCCAGCGTCCGGATCGCCACGTTGAGCCGGAAATCGCCATTCGGTGCCAGCCAGCCCAAGGCACCGGTATATAAACCGCGCGGGGCAAGTTCAAGCTCGGCAATGATTTGCATGGCACGAATTTTTGGCGCACCGGTAATCGAGCCGCAGGGAAAAAGCGCTACCAGCACATCCGCCAGGCTGGACTGGCCGATCCGTGCAGAGATTTCCGAAACCATCTGCCAGACGGTCGGGTAATCCTCGATATCGAACAAACGGTCGACCCTGACACTGCCGGGCTCGGCAATCCGCCCAAGATCATTGCGCAGCAGATCGACAATCATCAGATTCTCGGCCCGGTCCTTGGCCGATGTACGCAAGATTTCCGGCGCTTTCGAACGGGCGGCAGTCCCCTTCATCGGGCGCGTCACCAGGCGTTCGCCCTGCCGTTCAAGAAACAGCTCGGGAGAAAGCGAAACAATTGCCGCCCGGTCATGGCCGACAAACCCGCCATAGCGCACCGGCTGCACGGCCCGTAAACGGGCATAAAGCGCCAAAGCCGAGCCGAACCAGGAAAAATCGGTGGGAAACGTCAGATTGACCTGATAGCAATCGCCATCCGAAATCAGCTGTTTGATGCGGTCGACCGCAGCAGCATGCTCATTTTGCGAAATAGACGGACGAATTTCGCCAACGCCACCCGCCGCCTGAGCAAGCTGCCCGGCCAGCCAGAGATCGGCTTCGGAAGCGGTCAGCGGAGTACATCGTGCGAAATGCCAGAATCTGGCCAACGGGCGCTCGACCGAAGCCTGCCATGACAGCGGCGCAGCTTTCGGCTCGAAAACATAGCCAAGTTCGTAATCCAGCGCAACGACGCGCCAACCCGGCTTGTCTTCCAGGTCAACCAGTGCGCAAGCGAGCGTTGCCGCATCGTGCGCCTCCCGAGAATCGACCAGATCCTCGAAAAGCCAAGCGGCGGGCTCACCGGCTGGCGCCCGCCTGTCTTCAAGAAAAGCGTAAAACAGGGGAATTACTTGCGCTTGAGGTAAAACTCGAAAATCCGATTTTCCTCTTTGTGTGCCAGCAGCTCGTTATCGGTCTGCTTGGCGAAAGCCGGAAAATCCTTGAGCGCACCGGGGTCGGTCGCCAGGACGCGCAACACCTGTCCTGATTCCATCTCGGCAAGGGCCTTCTTGGTCCGCAAAATGGGCAACGGGCAATTCAGCCCTTTAACGTCGAGATCGCGATCAAATTCCATGGTCGATTGGCCAGTTGATGAGGGTGGGAATTTTACCCTTAATTGCGGCGTTCCTTGAGTTCATCCAGCTGGCGACGTTTCATTTCACGCAGACGAGTGTCGATCACCGACATCTCATAAAAATTGGCATCGCCCGCCCGCTGCGCCAGCTGCAACTGCTCGATGGCCGCCGCCGTCTGCCCCTGCAGGGAAAATGATTCGGCCAGGGCCTGGTGTTGCTGGGCGCGACGCCCCTGCCCGGCAAAGCTCTCGGCCCGCATCTTGTGCAGACGAATATCCTGCGGATAGCTCTGCAACTGGGTTTCGACAAAGCGTAGCGCATCGTCAAAACGCCGGGCGCCAATCAAGGCGCTGGCATAACCGTAGAGCAGCCCCTGGTGGAAGGGATAGCGCTGCATCGCCTCGCGGTACAGGGCCAGGCCGGCATCCGCATTCCCCTGGGCAATTTTTATCTCGGCCAGCATGCGTTCAAGTATGGCCGATGAAACCTTCAGCTTGCGGGCCAGCAAAATCTCCTGCTCGGCTCCGCCCCAATCCCGGGCACGAAACAAGGCATACGCCAGACCAAAATGCACGGAGGCCTCGGAGGCATACTTCTTCTCGCGGACAAGCTCATCGAAATCTTTCACCGCCTCGCGTGGCGTCCCCCGCATGGCGCGCAATTTTGCACGCACCAATTGGAAATCCGGACTATCAACATACTGGCGATACGCCACCGATTGCTCGCGGTTCTGCATATCGGTCAGGCGCTCGCTACTCAGCGGGTGAGTCCGCAAATACGCTGTCGCATTGTTTTCATACAAGCGAACCGCCTTTTGCAGGCGCTCGAAGAACAAGGACATGCCGCGGACATCAAAGCCGGCACGCCGAAGAATCTCGAAACCGAGTCGATCGGACTCCCGCTCGAAATCACGGGAAAACGCCAGCTGGGCAGAAATCGCCCCGGCCTGCGAGGTGGCAATTGCCGCCCCCGCGACCTGCGAGCTGGAGCGTGCCGCCAGCAGCGCCAGCCCCATGGCCAGCATGGAAGCCATGCTCAGTTTCTTCGACTGGAATACCTGGCGGGCAATATGGCGCTGGGTGACATGGGAAATTTCATGCGCCATGACACCGGCCAGCTCGGACTCACTCTGGGCCGACAACAAAAGGCCGGTGTGAATCCCGATGTACCCACCGGGCATGGCAAAGGCATTGATGCTCGGATCATTGATCGGGAAAAAGACGAATCCCATGCCCGGGTCGTTGCTTACGGCCGTGAGACGCCCGCCAAGCTGATTCAGATAGGATTCGACATCGGCATCATCGAGATATGCATGATCCCGCCAACGAATCTCGTTCATGATCTGCTGGCCGATTTTCTTCTCGGTCGCCAGGGAAAGATCATTACTCGCCACATCGCCCAATTCCGGCAGATCGTCGGCCAGCACAGGCTGAGTCAGCAGGGACAGGGCGAGCAGACCGGCGACAAGGCGTTGAGCGAAGGGCATGGTGCTATGATAGCGCAGCCTCTCGAATCGACGCTTCCGCCGCAACGTAACCCTTTGTAATCTCCCGTGACGAACCAGCCTCTTACTCATTTCAACAGCGCCGGCCAGGCTCATATGGTCGACGTCGGCCAGAAGGCCGAAACCGCACGCACCGCCCGCGCCGGCGGCAGCATTTTCATGAACCCTGAGACGCTGCAACTGATTGCCGATGGCAGCGCAAAAAAAGGGGATGTCCTCGGCATTGCCCGCATCGCCGCGATCCAGGCATCAAAGCGGACAGGCGACCTGATTCCGCTCTGTCACCCCATCGCACTGACGCGCGTCACCGCTGACTTCGTCATTGATCAAGCCAACGCCGCAGTCCATTGCGAAGTCACCGCCGAATGCTTTGGCAAAACCGGTGTTGAAATGGAAGCGCTGACGGCCACCTCGGTTGGGCTGCTGACCATTTACGACATGTGCAAGGCCGTCGACCGCGGCATGCGCATTGAAAACGTCCGCCTTCTGGAAAAGAAGGGTGGAAAATCAGGCCACTGGCTGGCCGACTGAACGTCAGAAACCCTCATGCTTGAATTACGCCGCAAACTACTCAAAGGTGCCAGCGCCACACTGCTCGCACCGCTTATCGGCAGTGGCCTGCTCATGCCGGGCAGACTGATCGCAGCCGAGTGGAACCGCAGTGCCTTTACTGCACGGACCATTAACGAAGCGCTGAAGGCCCAGGGCTACGCCGGTGCAACCGAATCGCGCGATATCCTGATCACTGCGCCGGAAATCGCCGAGAACGGTGCAAAAGTTGAAATCGACATCACCAGCAATATTCCCAACACACGCAGCCTGGCACTTTTTGCCGACAAAAATCCGATGCCGCTGTGCAGCAATATTGACTTCACGCCACCTGCGTTGCCCTACGCTCGCATCCAGATCAAACTCGCCGAAACCACACGTCTGCGCATTGCCGTGAAGACCGGTGACGGCAAAACCCATATCGCTTTCAGGGAAGTCAAAGTCACCCTGGGCGGTTGCGGAGGGTAATCAAGCATGGCCGACCAGATCAAGATCCGCACCCTGACCCAGGGCGAAATCACCGACATCCGGGTACTCATGCAGCACCCGATGGAAACAGGGCAACGCAAGGATGAACGAGGCCAGACATTGGCGCTGCATTTCATCCAGAATTTCACGGTCAACCTGAATGGCAAGCCACTTATCGATGGCCAGCTGAATACATCGGTCTCGAAAAATCCGCTATTCACCTTCAAGGCCAAAGGCATCAAGGCCGGCGACAAGCTGGCAGTGAACTGGACGGACAACACCGGTGACAAGCGCCAGGATGAAATAACCGTCAGCTGATGCTGCTTTGACGGACACAAAAAAAGCCCGCCTGGCAACAGGCGGGCTTTTAGTTTGGTGCTATTCGGTGCTTAGGCGCGCTGAATGTTGGACGCCTGCTTGCCCTTGGGGCCTTGCACGACATCGAAAGAGACTTTGTCGCCTTCTTTCAGGGTCTTGAAACCATTCATATTGATGGCGGAGAAATGTGCGAACAGATCTTCGCTGCCATCATCAGGAGTGATAAAGCCAAAACCTTTGGAATCATTAAACCACTTGACGGTGCCAATTGCCATGTCTGAAACTTTCTTACAAAAAACTATAAATTACGGGTCTCCCCGACTCCCTGTTTGAGTTCAGCGACCCGATGCCTTGGGCAATCCCGGTACAAATGAATCCAAACACGATTGCTTTCTACGCGACTTGAATTGCAGCGTCAACGATTTTCGATGCCGCAATGCAGCATAACCAAAGCATAAAGTCAGACTTATTTTTCCCGGTTGCACAATGGACCGGACTGTATAGAATCGAACGCATGGCTACAAAGTATCAGGAAGATGGACTCCACGAGGCGCAACGCGCCGGACTGGAACCTCCAAAGATGTTCAAGGTGATGTTGCTGAACGACGATTTCACACCGATGGAATTTGTCATTACCGTACTGCAGCGTTTTTTTTCTCTGGACACTGAACAAGCGACGCGAATCATGCTCAAAGTTCACAACGAAGGCCGTGGCGTGTGCGGGATATTCACTCGTGACGTGGCGGCTACCAAGGTGGAACAGGTGAGCGCCTTCGCCCGCCAGCACCAGCATCCGCTTGCTTGCATCATGGAGGAAAACTGATGATTGCCCAGGAACTCGAAGTCAGCCTGCACATGGCTTTTGTCGAGGCGCGTCAAAAACGCCACGAGTTCATTACCGTTGAACACCTGCTACTGGCGCTGGTCGATAACCCGTCAGCCGCAGATGCCTTGCGTGCCTGTGGTGCGAAACAGGATTTGCTGCGCAAGGACCTGAGCAATTTCATCATTGAACATACGCCGACCGTTTCAGGTGAAGATGACATCGACACCCAGCCGACACTCGGTTTTCAGCGGGTCATCCAGCGCGCCATCCTGCACGTTCAATCATCGGGCAAGAAGGAAGTGAACGGTGCCAACGTGCTGGTTGCCATCTATGGTGAAAAAGACTCTCACGCCGTTTATTTTCTTCAAAAGCAAGGTGTTACACGACTTGATGTGGTGAACTACATCTCGCACGGCATCAGCAAGGTACCGCAACAAAAAGCCCCTGCCGAAGGTGAACCGGAAGCTGAAGGCGAGCAGGCGCAGGCCGGCCCGCTCGAGCAATACACGATCAATCTCAACGCGCTCGCGCTGCAAGGCAAGATCGACCCGCTGATCGGCCGTGACAAGGAACTCGAACGCGTCATCCAGACCCTGTGCCGCCGGCGCAAGAACAATCCGCTGCTGGTCGGCGAAGCCGGTGTCGGCAAGACGGCCATTGCCGAAGGCCTGGCCCGCCGCATCGTCGAGGGCGACATTCCGGACATTCTTGCCAAAGCGAATGTGTACGCACTCGACATGGGCTCATTGCTGGCTGGCACCAAATACCGTGGCGATTTCGAGCAGCGGCTGAAGGGCGTGCTCAAGGCGCTGCAGGAAAACCCGAACGCGATTCTGTTCATTGACGAAATCCATACCTTGATCGGTGCCGGGGCCGCATCCGGCGGCACGCTGGACGCTTCCAATCTGCTCAAGCCGGCGCTTTCCTCGGGCCAGTTGAAGTGCATCGGGGCAACCACCTACACCGAGTTCCGCGGCATTTTCGAAAAGGACAGCGCACTTTCTCGTCGCTTCCAGAAGATCGATGTCAACGAACCATCGGTGGCTGAAACGATTGAAATCCTCAAGGGTTTGAAAGCCCGCTTCGAGGCCCATCACGGCATCAAGTATTCGGCAACGGCACTCTCTTCGGCGGTCGAGCTGGCCGCGCGCTATATCACTGATCGCCATTTGCCGGACAAGGCCATCGACGTGATCGACGAAGCCGGTGCGGCACAACGCATCCTGCCGAAATCGAAGCAAAAGAAAGTGATCAACAAGACTGACATCGAGGAAATTGTCGCCAAGATCGCCCGCATCCCGTCGCAGCATGTGTCACTGGATGATCGCGGTGCGCTGAAAAACCTGGATCGCGACCTGAAAGCCGTGGTTTTTGGTCAGGACAAGGCCATTGATGCGCTCGCCAAGGCCATCAAGATGGCTCGCTCCGGCTTGGGCAATCCGGGCAAGCCGATTGGTTCCTTCCTGTTCAGCGGCCCGACCGGCGTCGGCAAAACCGAAGTAGCCAAGCAATTGGCCTACTGCCTGGGCATCGAACTGACCCGCTTCGACATGTCGGAATACATGGAGCGCCACGCAGTCTCGCGCCTGATCGGCGCCCCGCCGGGTTATGTCGGATTTGACCAGGGTGGCCTGTTGACCGAGGCTGTGACCAAGAAACCTTACTGCGTACTGCTGCTCGACGAAATCGAAAAAGCGCATCCGGACATCTACAACATCCTGCTGCAGGTGATGGATCACGGCACGCTGACCGACAACAACGGACGCAAGGCTGACTTCCGCAACGTCGTCATCATCATGACGACCAATGCCGGTGCTGCTGATTTGCAAAAATCGAGCATGGGCTTCACGGCCAACAAGCAGGCCGGCGACGAGATGGCCGAGATCAAACGCCTGTTTACGCCGGAGTTCCGCAATCGCCTGGATGCAACCATTTCCTTCGCGCCGCTCGATCGGGAAATCATCCTCCGCGTGGTCGACAAATTCCTGATGCAACTGGAAGAACAGTTGCACGAGAAAAAGGTTGAAGCGCACTTCACCGAGACGGTCAAGAACATGCTCGCCGACAAGGGTTTCGACCCGCTGATGGGTGCCCGGCCAATGTCGCGCCTGATTCAGGACACGATTCGTTCAGCCTTGGCTGACGAGTTGCTGTTCGGCAAGTTGGCCAGTGGCGGTCATGTCACGGTCGACCTCGATAAAGAGGGCAAAATCAAACTCGATTTCGAGGAAGAAAAAGCCGAAGCAACTGTCTGACAATTGCCAGCCACCCCGAAAGCCGTGCAAGATTGCACGGCTTTTTTATTTCCGGAGACAAACCCATGAGTTTCAAGACCCCCGACCTGTGCGATGAATTTGAAGGCGACATCGGCAAAAGCCTGCGCATCGTGAGCCCGATGTTCCAGCGTTATGGCGCTCGCGCCACTTTTAGCGGCGAAATCGTTACCCTGAAAATTTTCGAGGACAACTCCCTGGTCCGCACTGCTTTTGCAGAGGACGGCAAGGGCAAGGTCCTGGTGATTGATGGCGGCGGCTCCTTGCGTTGCGCCCTGGTCGGTGATCAGTTGGCCATCCTGGCCCAGAAAAATGGCTGGGAAGGTGTCGTGGTTTATGGCTGCATCCGTGACTCGGGCGACATCAACGGGATCGATATCGGTGTGCGTGCGCTGAACACGCATCCCCAGAAAAGCATCAAAAAGAATGTCGGCGACCGCGACATTGCCGTCACGTTTGGCGGCGTGACCTTCAATCCGGGCGAGTGGCTTTATGCCGATGAAGATGGCGTTCTGGTTTCAAGCAAACCGCTCATCTAAAACGACCAAGGGGGCCTATAGGCCCCCTTGATGAATCAACCGTCGAGCAGCACGCTGCTTTCGCAGCCGACACGCAGGCCACCCCAGTGACGGCCATCGACAATGATCGGCAAATTGATTTCCGAAAGCACCTCCCCCGTATCCCGCGCGTATGTCTGGAGCAATAGCGGCTGGGTGTTCTTGGCGGCACGCTGGCCCGTCTGATCGTCCCAGATCCGTCGGGTACGATTACCAACCAGATCGACCTCGTAATTTCCGGTCAGCGGCTTCGAGTATTTCAGATTGTGAATCGCACCGTAGCCGCGCAAGTCGATCATCAGCGCGTATACGCCCCCTTTCAGGTTGGCCAGCGCCTCTTCGGCAAGCGGCTGGATGTCCCGTTCAAATGCTGCAGCATAGGAAACATCGTATTTCTGGGGGCTGGTTTTCGGAATCGGACGATAGTTCTGATCCCAGATATCGACGCCCTGCTGCGACAACGCCGACATTTTGGCCTGCATGCGTTCAAGCATCCGGCGTGCCTGATCAACGTTGAAGTCAAAAGACCCACGACCGATCTTGAAGCGCGAGACCAGTTCCTGAACACTTTCTGTCGCCCGGCTCAGCGTAAGCGTCGATGTTTCCGAAGACTTCATGCTGCCCGACACCTCGTCAGACAGGGTATGAACCTGCATCACCGCTTCATGCACCTGGCCGTTTGTCGCGGTCAACTGCTCCATCGCAGCAGCAATCTGGTTCAACTGATCGCCCGTCCGCTCAAAATTGCTGACCATCCGGTTGAACTCGGAAGACGATCGCTCGACCACTTCGCGGGTTTGTTGAATGTCGCCATTGATGACGTCATTTTCGCGCTGGGTATCGCGAACCAGGGTAATCATGCCGCCGATGTTGTCGGTGATTTCCTGTGTCGCCACATTGACCCGTTCGGCCAGTTTGCGCACTTCGTCAGCCACCACGGCAAAGCCTCGACCCATTTCACCGGCGCGGGCAGCCTCAATCGCGGCATTCAGCGCCAGCAGATTGGTCTGGTCAGCAATATCCTTGATCAGGCCGGCAATCTGGCGAATGCTGTCCGAACGCTGCGCCAGATGTCCGACGGTGTCATTGAATGATGAGAGCTTGGCACTCACATTCTGCACCTTGCTGACAATCTCGAACATTTCCCCCAGAGAACCGCGCGCGGTCTGCAGATTGGCTTCCGTCGACTGCGAAATCAGCTCGGCCGAGGCTGAAACTTCATCAATCGCCTTGATCGCCTCGGTGCTGGCGCCAAAAACCGCATTGGCAATATCCCCCTGCCGGGTGGCCTTCTCTGCGGTGGAAGCGACCGTTTTTTTGACCAGCACAGCCTCACGGGCAATATTCACACTCATCTTGCGTACTTCGCTGATGATTTCGCGCATCTTGTCGGCGAAGCGGTTGTAGGACTCGGCCAGAGTCCGAAGTTCATCATGCGAGATTGTCGGCAGGTTGCGCGAAAAATCGCCTTCGCCGCGCGCGATTTCGTCAAAGATCGTTGAAATAATACGTACCGGACGCAGAATCAGATGACGAATGTAAAGAATCTGAAGCACATTCCAGAGCAAGGCAAATGCCGTCATGGCGATCATCAGGCTCAGACCGTAATCCATCCCGCTGGAAATGCGTTGCATCACAGCGCTACTGACCTCGCCATTCCTGAGTGCTTCGGTCACCAGGTTTTTCTGATGAATGTAGATACCGAGGTACACCACGTCGATAAAGAACAAGAGCAGGAAACTCATCAATTTCTTGGTCAAAGAGTTCCAGAAAGTACGCTCGTTCCATTCGTACAAACGTCGCAGTGTCTCCATTTTGTGTCCCAATTGTTATTTAGTGGGTCGCATTCAACAACCATCCGACTAGGGCGTCAAGCACGCCAAATTCCGGAATATCTGATCGTCACATCAGCAAATCGACCGACAAATGCTGCATTGCATTTCACAAACGCAAACAATATTTCACATCGTGAAATCGCAACAATAATTCATTGTTTATAAAAAATAAAATATTGTCTTATGTCTTATATAAGACTATTGCTGCTCTGCAAAAACTTCTCTATACTTTCTCACATCGGCGCTGCACCAGAACATTGGGCAAGAAAGCCGTAACCCCAACTAAATCTCTTGAGGAATTCACCATGAGCACACGCGAACAGCAAATCGCCGAACTGGAAAAAGACTGGGCAACCAACCCCCGCTGGAAGGGTATCAAGCGCGGCTACTCCGCTGCTGACGTCGTCCGCCTGCGCGGTTCCTTCCAGGTTGAGCACACCCTGGCCCGTCGCGGTGCCGAGAAGCTGTGGGATCTGGTCAACAACACCCCCTACGTTAACTGCCTGGGCGCCCTGACCGGCGGTCAAGCCGTTCAGCAAGCCAAGGCCGGCATCAAGGCCATCTACCTGTCCGGCTGGCAAGTTGCTGCCGACAACAACGAATACGCCGCCATGTACCCGGACCAGTCCCTGTACCCGGTTGACTCCGTGCCGAAGGTTGTCGAGCGCATCAACAATGCCTTCAACCGCGCTGATGAAATCCAGTGGTCGAAGAACATCAACAAGGGCGATGCCGGTCACGTTGAATACCACCTGCCGATCGTGGCTGACGCTGAAGCCGGTTTCGGCGGCGTGCTCAACGCCTACGAACTGATGAAGGCCATGATCCGCTCCGGCGCTGCCGGCGTGCATTGGGAAGATCAGCTGGCTTCCGTCAAGAAGTGCGGCCACATGGGCGGCAAGGTTCTGGTTCCGACCACCGAAGCTATCCAGAAGCTGATCGCTGCTCGTATGGCTGCTGACGTCTACGGCGTGCCGACCCTGGTTATCGCCCGTACCGATGCCGAAGCTGCCGACCTGCTGACCTCCGACTACGACGAAAACGACAAGCCGTTCCTGACCGGCGAGCGTACCGCTGAAGGCTTCTACAAGACCAAGAAGGGTCTGGACCAGGCTATCTCCCGCGCTATCGCCTACGCTGACTACGCCGACCTGGTGTGGTGCGAAACCGGCACGCCGGATCTGGAATTTGCCCGCAAGTTCGCCGAAGCCGTGCATAAGGTTCACCCGGGCAAGATGCTGGCCTACAACTGTTCGCCTTCCTTCAACTGGAAGAAGAACCTCGACGACGCCACCATTGCCAAGTTCCAGAAGGAACTGGGCGCCATGGGCTACAAGTACCAGTTCATCACCCTGGCTGGCATCCACAACATGTGGTACCACATGTTCGACCTGGCCCAGGACTACGCCAAGCGCGGCATGTCTGCCTACGTCGAGAAGGTTCAGGAGCCGGAATTCGCTGCTCGTGACCGTGGCTACACCTTCGTCTCGCACCAGCAGGAAGTTGGCACCGGTTACTTCGACGACGTCACCACCGTGATCCAGGGCGGCAAGTCCTCGGTGACCGCGCTGACCGGCTCGACCGAAGAAGAACAGTTCCACTAAGAACTGACCGCTTAAGCTTGCTGCCTTACCTGGCAGCAATAAAGGCCGGCTCCCACAAGGGGCCGGCCTTTTTCATTTCGAGCAAAAACGGCACGTAGACCGCAGGATCTGTTTTCTATCGTTACACCGACGGCCGAGTCCACATCCAGGACAAAACGCATGCACCGATTGCGAGCGGCAGATAACACCAGGGAGAAGGCAGCGTCAGCAAGCCGCCAATGGCACTGATGGCCATCAACAGCGTGGCCAGTCGTTTGGCCAGCAGTGGAATTGCGCCGTGGTCACGCCAGGCGCTGATCGCCGGTCCAACCGTCGGATGAGCCAGAAGCCTGGCCTCCCACGCCGGATGCGAGCGGGCAAAAAAATAGGCGGCCAAAATCATGAACGGCGTTGTCGGCAACAAGGGCAGGACGGCACCGATCACCCCCAGCACCACCGAAACCACGCCAAGCACCCGATAAACCGGTCGTTTCATCTCAGCTCCCAATAACTGGCGCGACTGTAGTTGTCTTTCAGCAAATCGATAAAAAAACGAACGCGCAGCGGCAGGTGACGGCGCTGCGGAAAGACTGCGTAGATACCCATCGGCGGTGCCTGCCAGGCATCGAGCACCGAGGCCAGACGGCCTTCCTTGAGATCCTGCCCGACCTCCCACAACGAACGCCAGGCCAATCCACGCCCGGCCAGCGCCCACTCATGCAACACGGCGCCGTCATTACATTCGAACGAGCCGCCCACCTTCCAGTTCTGCACCTCGCCGCTTTGCGGATCCTTGAACACCCAGCCACGCTGTTGGCCGAGTGACAGGCAATTATGGCCGACCAGATCGGCTGGTTCGCGCGGTACGCCATGCGCGACAAGATAAGCCGGGCTGGCAACAACCATCCGGCGCATTTCGCCGAGGCGCACACTGACCATGCTCGAATCGGTCAACTCGCCGATACGGATCGCGCAGTCGATGTTTTCGTTGATCAGATCGACCAATCTATCGCTCAAACCGAGGTTGACCGTGACTTCCGGATTGGCTTGCATGAACTCACCGACCAAGGGCGCGACATGGCGGCGACCAAATCCGGCTGGCGCCGAAACACGCAAGTAACCGTTGGCCTGCAAACCACCGAGCGACACGGCGGCCTCGGCATTGGCCAGGTCGTTGAGCAAGCGCTGGCAGTCTTCCAGGAAAGCCTGTCCTTCGAAGGTAATGGTCAGCTTGCGCGTCGTGCGCAGCAGGAGCTTGACGCCCAAGCGCGACTCCAATGCATCGAGCCGGCGGCCGATCATTGCCGGCGTTACGCCTTCGGCCCGGGCTGCGGCAGAGAGGCTGCCGCGCGTCGCTACCGAGGTGAACGCTTCAATCTGTTTTAGCTTATCCATTTGATACTTAAAGTACAAAATGAAATGATTTTATCCCTATTTTTCCTAACTCAAATGATCAATACAATGCACTCCATCGTAATATTTTCCCCAAGGAGTTTTCATGAGCCTCAACCTGCCCGCTGGTGTTCAGATCACCGCCCCCCTTCAGCCCGGTTACGAATCCATCCTGACCTTTGAAGCCCTTGAACTGGTTGCCAAGCTGCACCGCGCCTTCGAAGGCCGCCGCCAGGAACTGCTCAAGGCTCGCGTTGAGCGCCAGGCACGCATCGATGCCGGCGAAATGCCGGATTTCCTGCCGGAAACCAAACACATCCGCGAAGGCGACTGGAAAATCGCCCCGCTGCCGAAGGCACTGGAGCGCCGCCGCACCGAAATCACCGGCCCGGTTGAAGCCAAGATGATCATCAACGCCTTCAACTCGGGCGCTGACTCCTACATGACCGACTTCGAAGATTCGAATTCGCCGAACTGGGACAACCAGATTCAGGGTCAGATCAATCTGTACAAGGCAATCCGCCGCGAACTGTCGTTCAAGAACGAGAACGGCAAGGAATACAAGCTGAATGACAACATCGCCACGCTGCAGATTCGTCCGCGCGGCTGGCACCTCGACGAAAAGCACGTGCTGATCGACGGTCAGCGCGTTTCCGGCGGCATCTTCGACTTCGGCATCGTGCTTTTCCACAACGCCAAGGAACAGATCGCCCGCGGCGCCGGCCCCTTCTTCTATCTGCCGAAGATGGAAAGCCACCTCGAAGCCCGCTTGTGGAATGACATCTTCGTCATGGCCCAGGATCACATCGGCCTGCCACAAGGCACCATCAAGGCCACCGTGCTGGTCGAAACCATTCTCGCCACGTTCGAAATGGAAGAAATCCTCTACGAACTGCGCAACCACTCGGCTGGCCTGAACGCCGGTCGCTGGGACTACATCTTCTCGTGCATCAAGAAGTTCAAGAAAAACAAGGACTTCTGCCTGGCCCAGCGCAGCGCCATCACCATGGAAGTGCCGTTCATGCGCGGTTACGCCCTGGCGCTGGTGCAGGCTTGCCACAAGCGCGGCGCCCCGGCCATGGGCGGCATGTCGGCCCTGATCCCGATCAAGAACGATCCTGTCGCCAACGAAAAGGCGCTGGCCGGCATTCGCCACGACAAGACGCGTGACGCCAACGACGGTTTCGACGGCGGCTGGGTGGCTCACCCGGGCCTCGTTGCCATCGCGCATGAAGAGTTCGTCAAGGTGCTCGGCGACCGCCCGAACCAGTGGGACAAGCAAGTTTCCGGCAACTTCGGTCCGGCCCAGTGGCTCGACTTCCAGCCGACCACCCCGATCACCGAAGCCGGCCTGCGCAACAACATCAACGTCGGTATCCATTACCTCGGTTCCTGGCTGGCCGGCAACGGCTGCGTGCCGATCCACAACCTGATGGAAGATGCGGCCACCGCCGAAATCTCCCGCTCGCAGGTCTGGCAGTGGGTGGTATCGCCGAAGGGCGTGCTCGACGACGGCCGCAAGGTCACCGTTGAAATGGTTCGCCCGATGATTGCCGAAGAACTGGCCAAGGTGAAGACGACTGTTTCTGCCCAGGGCGAAGACACCGCTTCCTACGACCAGGCAGCCGTCATTTTCGACCAGATGTCGCTGACCCCGGAATACCCGGAGTTCCTGACCCTGCCGCTGTACGAAGCGATGGTTTAAATCTCGCGGTCTACGCCCGGTAACGGGCAAAAATGAAAACGGCGCGAGGGCAACCTGGCGCCGTTTTGTCTTCATCGGGTTGTCCGCAATAGCGCCCCCGCCCAGGCCACCCGATACTCTGGCTCTACCCACCTCGACGACGCATCATGGAAATCCTCATCGACATCATTCTGAAAGCCGGCCGCTCGGCCGTCGAGCTTTCACTTTTCGTCCTGCTGCCGGTGATGGTGGTCATGCTTTCGCTGATGCGATTGCTCGAAGCACGCGGCGTCCTTGATCGACTCGTCGTTCGCCTTGCCCCTTTGCTCAAACCCTTCGGCCTGACCGGCCTCGGTGTTTTTGCTGCGCTGCAGATCAACTTCGTCAGCTTCGCAGCACCGATGGCGACGCTGACCATGATGGATCAGCGCGGCACCTCGGACCGCCACATCGCCGCGACGCTGGCCATGGTCTTTGCCATGTCGCAAGCCAATGCTGCCCTGCCGATGATGACCATGGGCCTTGATTTCGGCCTGACACTGATCTGGTCACTGGTCGGCGGACTGGCCGCCGCCGCCAGCACCTACTACCTGTTTGGCCGGACGCTCTCGGGCCTTGAAGGCCAGCTTGACGAAACCTTGCATCACCCGGTGGCCGAAAGCGCCAAGGGCATTCTCGACGTCATCAACCGGGCCGGTGCCGAAGCCTTCAAGATTGCCGTTGGCGCCATTCCGATGCTCGTTCTCTCACTGGTCGCCGTCACCGCACTCAAGCGTTTTGGCGCACTCGATCTGCTGACCGCCTGGCTGACGCCGCTACTTCAGCTGGCGGCGATCGATCCAATCCTGATTCTCCCGGCGCTGACCAAATACCTGGCCGGCGGCACGGCGATGATGGGCGTCATGGATGACATGCGACGGGCCGGCCAGGTCAGTGTCGAGCTGCTCAACGCCAGCGCCGGATTTCTCATTTCCCCTTTCGATTTGCCCGGTGTCGCCGTGCTGATTTCAGCCGGCCGCCGTGTTGCCACCGTCTGGAAACCGGCCGCCTGCGGCGCCTGTATCGGCATTGCGGTGCGCACCCTTGGCCATGTTGTTTTCTGAACGGAGAGAAGCTGCATGCTTTCAGCCCTGACCCAACTCCTTTTATGCCAGCTGGCCGGGGAAGTCATTGCCCGTGGCATTGATCTCCCGGTCCCCGGCCCGGTGCTCGGCATGTTGCTGCTCTTTCTTGTGCTGACCCTGCGCGGCGGGCCGGGACACGATCTGCAGACAACCAGCCAGACCCTGCTTCAACATCTGTCGCTACTCTTCGTGCCGGCCGGCACCGGCATCATGGTGCATCTGCATCGTGTCGCCGACGAGTGGCTTGCACTATCGATTTCACTGCTGGTCAGCACCTTGATGACCTTGCTGGTCACCGGACTGGTCATGCAGCTTTGCGCCCCGCGCAGCACGGCCCCGGGAGAAAATCCGTGACCCCGCGCATCAACGAACTCTGGGTTTATCTTTCAGCCTCGCCACTGCTCGGTCTGACCATCACGCTGCTCGCTTACCAAGGGGCATTCTGGATTTACCGACGTTCCGGCAATCATCCGCTGGCCAATCCGGTACTCATCGCCGTCAGCGTTTTGGTCTGTTTTCTACTGTCGACCGGGACAAGCTACGAAACCTACTTTGCCGGCGCCCAATTCGTGCATTTTCTGCTCGGCCCGGCCACTGTCGCGCTCGCCATCCCGCTGTACACCCAACTCAAGCGCGTCAAGGCCATGTGGCTACCCGTTCTGGTTGGCCTGCTGGTCGGCAGCCTGAGCGCCGCACTTTCGGCCGTGGCCATTGGCCGACTGTTCGGCGCCAGCCTGCCCAGCCAGCTCTCACTGGCACCCAAATCGGTCACGACGCCGATTGCCATGGGCATTGCCGAACGAATCGGCGGCATACCTTCGCTCACCGCCGTTCTGGTAATCATCACCGGCATTATTGGTGCCGTTGCCGCACGCTACGTTTTCGATGCGGTGCGCCTGCACGACCCGGCAATTCGCGGCTTTGCCATCGGAATCGCCTCGCACGGCATTGGGACCGCCCGTGCATTCCAGGTCAATGAGCAAAGCGGCGCCTTCGCCGCATTGGCCATGGGATTGAATGGTGCTCTGACGGCATTGCTGGTGCCATTGATCGCCCGCTGGATCGGACTTGGCTAAATCTTGCACAGCGCAGGCGCTTGGCGCAAACTGCTCGGAACAAATCAGCTTATTTTGAAAATAACGGGAAAACCCCGGCCACATCCACACCACTAAGGATTGCCCATGAACCCGTCGGCCAGCGACGATCTGGTTTTCATCGAAGACGAGCCAATCCCGGAGAAATGCCAGGCGGAGGATTCGCGGTGGCGGATATTGGTCGTCGATGATGATCCCGATGTTCATGAAGCCACCGAGTTTGCGCTGGCCAGTATCCGCATCCTTGGCCGGCGCCTGGAAATTCTCCATGCACACTCCGGCCGCGAAGCCATCAAGCTGCTGACGCATGAAGACGATGTCGCACTGATTTTGCTCGATGTCGTCATGGAAAGTGAAAACGCCGGCCTGCAGACGGTAGATGCCATCCGTAACGAACTGCTGCTGGTCAATACGCGGATCATTTTGCGCACGGGCCAGCCCGGCCACGCGCCGGAAGCGGAAACGATCACCCGTTACGACATCAACGATTACAAAACCAAGAGCGAACTGACCCACAGCAAATTATTCACGACACTGACGACGGCAATTCGCTCGTACCAGCAATTGCAACGCCTCGATGCCAGCCGCAGCGGGCTGGAAAAGATCGTTGCGGCCAGCAATCAGTTCATGGCCGAACAGGGGCTGCAAGCCTTTGCCGAAGGCGTCATCACCCAGATTGCCGGGCTGATCGGCGTTTCACCGGAAGGACTGGTGTGTGCGGCCGCAGAATCGGCAGAAAGCGGCACCCGTTTGCAGGAATACCGGATCATTGCGGCAGCCGGCCCCTATCGTCACCTGATCCAGCGCCGCCTGTCAGAAATCAATGATTCGCATCTGGTACACAACCTGAGTCAGGCGCTACGCAATCGCCACAGCATCATTGGCGAACACGATGTCACCCTTTATTTCCGCAAATCCCCCGGCGAGGGCTTTGCCGCTTTTATCAATGCCAGCCAGCCGATTTGCGAAGTCGATCAGCATTTGCTCGAAGTGTTCTGCACCAACATTGCGTTGTGCGCCAAAAATGTCGATCTGGTATCCGCCCTGCGTCAGGACGCTTTCTTCGATCGCCAGATCGGCCTGCCAAATCGCGTCGCCCTGATCGCCGAACTCGACGAGCGCATTGCCCGTCAGGCACAAGACGATGCCCTCCTGGCCTTGATTGATATCGACCAGTTTTCGACGACCAACGACATTCTCGGCCATCAATATGGTGACGGATTGCTCAAGCTGGTTGCCAAGCGCCTGCGTACGCTGTTCGACCCGACGGTTTATCTGGCGCGCCTCTCGGCCGACACCTTTGCCCTGCTTGGCAAGCAAGGCCAGATCGGATCTGCCCAGATCCAGAAGTGCTTTACCCTGCCGTTCATTGTTGAAGAAGTCGAACATGCCATTTCGATTTCAATCGGCCTGGTCGTTGTCGACCATGAGTACCAATCCGGTGCCGAGATACTCAAGGACGGTTATCTCGCGCTACGCCGCGCCAAGCGTCAGGGCATGGGGCAAAGCATCACCTTTTCGCGCGACATCGGTGCCGAAGCCCGCGAACGCGCCCAGTTGCTACGCGACCTGCGCAGCGCCTTTGACAACCGGCAACTTTTTCTCGCCTATCAGCCGCAAGTCGATCTGCTCAGCGGTCGCCTGCTCGGTGTCGAAGCCCTGCTCCGCTGGCGCCTGCCGGATGGCAGCTTTGTCCCGCCGGATCGCTTCATTCCGATTGCAGAACAATCCGGGCTGATTGTCAGCCTTGGCAACTGGCTCCTGCACGTTGCGCTTCACACGCTGAAACGCTTCCAGGCAGCCGGCTTTCCCGACCTCAAGATGGCCGTCAATATTTCGCCCGTCCAGATTCGCCAGCCGGGCTTTCAGGAAAGCATCCTGCAGGCCCTGCAAGAGACAGACTGCCCGCCATCCCGCCTGGAACTTGAAGTCACAGAATCCGTCGCCCTGGCCGGCCTCGATGCCGCCATTGCAGCCTTGAGCGCCTTGCGCCAGCAGGGAATCGGTATCGCAATCGACGACTTTGGCACCGGTTATTCCTCGCTTTCCTACCTTGACCAACTCCCTGCCAACCACCTCAAGATCGATCGCAGCTTTGTCTCTGCCCTGAGCAAGGAAGGGCACGGGGCTCGTATCGCCAGAACGATCATTATTCTCGGTCACGAACTGGGCATGCGGGTCATTGCCGAAGGAGTCGAGGATGAAGGCGTCGCCAGCACCCTGCTTGAACTGGGCTGTAATGAAGCGCAAGGCTATTACTACGGTCGACCAATGCCGGAAGTCGAATTTCTCGCCTGGCTGGCTGAGCCGACGAGAAAAAGAGCCTGAACCCTCACTGCCCCGGTAGACCGACAAACGCGGCCAGATTTGAAAAAAACAGGCCGGGCAGCAATGTCCCTACCCTGAGTTAGGGTAAGTACCTATGGTCGGCCGGCCCGGGTGGGCGAAAAATCAAGCCATGTTCATCCGCCCCCCTCCCAGCCAGCCCAAGCAAACCTGGCTCTGGTTCGCCCCCTACATTGCCATTGGCATTTTTTCCATTGCCATGCTGGTCGTCACCGCGCTACTGCAGTGGCGTGAGCAGGATACCGCCCACTCGGCGCTCGAAGGCGACATGCACTGGGCCGAACGGACCATTGAAAATCGCCTCCACGCGCATCAGGATTTCCTCGCGGAACTTGGGCGCGAACAGGAATTCAAGCAACTAACCTACGAAACCTTTCAGGTTCGTGCATCACGCTATGTCCGGGACAATCCCGAACTGGCAGCCATTGTCTGGGTCAGCACCGAAGGCAAGGTCGAATGGGTCTCGCCAAACGAGTCGACCGCGACATTTGTCGGCGAGCAACTAACCGACACTCGCCTGGCCGCCCTGCAGGAAGCACTGCGCACGCGTCGCACCTTGTTCAGCAGCAATTATCCCGACGCCTACCAACGCCAGGCCAACGACCTGATTTTCCCGGTCCAGCAAGGCAGCAGCGACCTGGGCGCCTTCATCGCCCTGCAATCGCTGGAAACACTGCTGCGCGCAACCTTGCCGGCGGTGTTCACGGCGCGCTACAGCCTGACGGTTGTCGATGCAACGAACCAGGAGGTTTACAGCAATTCCTCGGTCAAGCCGACCGACCGCAAGATTTCCGGCAGCATCAGCCTCGACATGCCGGGCAATCGGCTGGGCCTGAACATCATCGCCTATCGCGGCGGCGGCGCCTGGCTGCCCTTTGTGCCGGCCGGCCTGATCGTCATTCTGACCCTGATTGCGACAGCCACGCTGGTTCAGCTTCGGCGCCACGCCCACCGCCGGGCAGAAACCGAAGAGCAACTGCGCGCCGCCTATGCCTTCCGCCAGGCGATGTCCCAATCACTGATCACCGGCATGCGCGCCATTGATCTTGAAGGCCGGATCACCTTCGTCAATGCCGCGTTCTGCCGCATGACCGGGTTTGACGAGTCAGAGCTGGTCGGTATCTCCCCACCTTACCCTTACTGGCCCGATGAAGAGTTCGACCGCCTGCAAAACAATATCGACCAGGCACTGGCCGGTCAGGCACCGGCGGCCGGTTTTGAAATGCGCATCATGCGGAAAAATGGCGAACGCTTCGATGTCCGTCTCTATTTCTCGCCACTGATCGATGCCAACGGCCTGCAAATTGGCTGGATGGCCTCGATGAACGACATTACCGAACCGAAACGCGCCCGTGTCGAACTGGAACGGGCGCACGAGCGTTTTGTCACGGTGATCAACGGTCTGGATACCGCAGTGCACGTCGCCGACGCCGACTCAGGCGAAATCCTCTTCGCCAACCGCGCCTTCCAGAACATTTTTGGCTTCGATACCGTCGGGCGCGACTCGGCCCAGGTAACCGCAGCCTGCCGCCCGATGAACGAAGCCTTGAGCGCCAACCCGGCCGAACTGTCGAGCGAGGAATTGCCCTGCGAAATCTACGACGGTGAAATCCAGCACGCCCTCTCGGGACACTGGTACCACCTACACGAACGGGCAATCCGCTGGGTCGACGGACGCACCGTCCGGGTCCAGATTGCCGCCGACATCACCGACAAGAAGCACATCGACGAAGTCAATCTGCAACAGCAGAAACGCCTTGAGCAGACCTCGCGCCTGATCACCATGGGCGAAATGGCATCTTCGCTGGCCCACGAGTTGAACCAGCCCCTCTCGGCCATCGCCAACTACTGCGCCGGGTGCATCAAACGCATGCAGGCCGGTAACTATCGCTTTGAAGACCTGCTGGCGGCCATGCAAAAAGCAGCCGACCAGGCTGAACGTGCCGGCAAGATCATTCGCCGGATGCGCGACATGGTGAAAAAGAGCGACCCAAAACGCGAACCCATTTCACTCGACGAACTGGTGGACGAAGCACGTGCCTTTGCCGACATCGAAGCCCAGCGAACAGGTACGCAGATCATCGTTGAGCTGCCTGAAAATCTGCCCAAAATCGTGGTCGACCGCATCATGATTGAACAAGTGCTGCTTAATCTGGTGAAAAATGGCATCGAATCGATGCACAATATCCCCTTCGAACGTCGCCGCCTGTTCATCAATGCCCGACTGGCCGATGAGCGCATGCTGGAAATCAGTGTCGCCGACCAGGGGCACGGACTGGCCGAAGAAGATGTCGAGAAGATTTTCGCCCCTTTCTACACCACCAAACCGGAAGGAATGGGCATCGGGCTGGCAATCTGCCGCTCGATCATCGAATTCCACCAGGGCCGGCTTTGGCTGGAAGCACGCCGGGAAGGCGGCACGACCTTCCGTTTCACCGTACCGATAGAGGAAGAACATGAGTGAGTTGCCGCAAACGATTTTTGTCGTCGATGACGACGAGGCCATGCGTGACTCGATGACCTGGCTGCTCGAAGGGGAAGGCTATCGGGTAGCCTGCTTCGACTCGGCTGAAAATTTCCTGGTGGCACGCCATGACAAGATGCGTGGCTGCCTGGTGCTTGATGTCCGGATGCCCGAGATGAGCGGGCTTGAATTACACGAAAAGCTCGATACGCTCGGTTCGGAATTGCCCGTCATCTTCGTCACCGGCCACGGCGACGTGCCGATGGCAGTTGGCGCCCTGCAACGTGGCGCCTGCGACTTCATCGAGAAACCCTTCCACAACGAGGACCTGCTTTCGCGCATTCGACGCGCGCTCGAACTGGATAGCGAAATAGCAGCGAGGCGTCAGCGGGACAGCGCCATCTCCCTGCGCATGGAGCAACTGACCCAACGCGAGCGCGAAGTGATGACGCTCGTTGTCGCTGGCAAGCTGAACAAGCAGATCGCCGATGAACTCGATATCAGCATGAAGACCGTCGAGGCGCACCGCGCCCGGGTCATGGAGAAAATGGGTGTCCGCACGCTGGCCGAACTGGTCAAGGCCGTGATGACCTTGAATTAATCGCCCTTAAAGCTGAATGATGTCGTCGTTGCCCATCCGGAAAGCACCGTCGTCATATTGCTTTTCACGGATTTCCTTGCGGCGCAACAGCTTTTCCTGAACCTTGGGCGGCAGGTCGGTAAACAGGATCAAATCCTTCGACATCAACAGCTCGATCATGTCCTCGATAACGCGAACAAACTCGCGATCAAGCTGATCCAGTTCATTTTGCCGCCACCGCTCGTGAATGAACTGCAGCACCTCGGGATTATCTGCCGGCAAAGCCTCATGCGCGTCGCCCACTGCCATGGGATGCAATTCGCAAATTTGCCCGGCACTGTCTCTTGACACATAAAGCATGCACAACCCCTCCTTGTTGATCGGCGAAGTCTGCATCAGGAAACGACGCTTGGCAATTGGATCGGCAAGCAAGGCGGGCGATAATGCCTCTTTTTTCGCCCCGGAAAATCCATGAGCCCGCCTGAATCAACCAAGAGCATCCAGAAAAAAGTGGTGATTTCCGCCTGCTTCGGCACATTTCTGGAATGGTATGACTTCCTGACCTTTGCTTCGCTAGCCATTTATTTCAGCGTGCTCTTCTTCCCGGCTGATGATCCGGTTGCCGCACTGCTCGCCAGCCTCGGCACATTTGGCGTCGGCATGATCGTACGGCCGCTCGGGGCGGCCATTTTTGGCTCGCTCGGCGACCGCCACGGTCGACGTACGATTTTCCTCGCCACGATTGTGCTGATGGGTGTTTCGACCGTTTGTGTCGGGCTGTTGCCAACCTACGAACAGGCTGGCTTGCTGGCCCCGGCCCTGCTGCTTGTACTGCGCATGCTGCAAGGCCTGTCGGTCGGCGGAGAGGTCGGCGGTGCGGCGGTCTACCTGACGGAACACGCGCCCGAAGGGAAACGGGGGATTTACACCAGCGTCCTGCAATTGATGGGCCCGCTGGGCATGATGGCCTCGACCTTGCAAATCGTTGTCCTGCAGCACTTTCTCAGCGAAGCCGACTTCAAATCCTGGGGCTGGCGAATTCCTTTCCTGCTCTCGGCCCTGTTGCTGGCCATCTCGATCAAGAGTCGCCTGAGCCTGCACGAATCACCGATTTTCAGTCAATTGCGCACCAGGAATGCATTGGCCAAAACTCCCCTGCGCGAATGCTTTGCCGACCGACACACGCTGGGCCGGATGGGTCTGCTTTTTTTCTGCATTTCAGCCGGCGGTTCATTGCTCTTTTTCTCGGCCCAGGTTTATACCGGTGTTTTCCTGAAAACAGTCGTCAATCTGCCCGCTTCGCAAGCCAGCACGCTGGTCATGATATCGACCCTCGCCCTCTTCCCGGCAACCCTTTTCTGCGGCTGGCTATCGGACCGGATCGGCCGTCGCCCGGTCTTGCTGACCGGCCTGATCACCGGCGCCATCACCATCCTGCCAGTTTTTCACGGACTGCTGCATTACGGTAAACAAGCCACGCCGGACACGACGATGATCACGCTACTGCTGCTGGTCCTGGTCATCCCGCTGGCGTGCATTACCGGACCACAGACAGCAACCCTGCCCGAACTTTTTCCAGCACGCACGCGTTATACCGCCGTCGCTCTGCCCCACAACCTGTCGGCCGGCTGGATCGGTGGCATGTCACCCTTGATGGTTACCTGGCTTGGCGTTCATTTTGGTGATCCACTGGCCGGCCTGTGGTATCCGGCAGGGCTGCTCATTCTGGCCAGCCTGATCGGCCTGCGTTTCATGCCTGAAGTAAGAAACCGGCCACTCGATCAATAACCTCGGATGTTCCCGGCCGGCGGCATTTTCGGTTTCCCGAAATAAGTTGCCGGCGGAACCTTGTAGCCGCTGGGTTTGCCATTTTCATCGTAAACAATATTGGCCGACTGCTCGCCCGGCTTCTTGCGGCTGGCAGTAATTTCCATCGTCGCGGCCTTGGCCGGCTTGTTCGATCGATCCATTTCACTACGCACAATACGGACCCGCTCGGCAGCAATCCGCTTGTCGATGGCCTCGGTCGACAATTTGCGCTCAAGCAGCGTTTCCCGCATTTTCAACAACCCCTCCAGCTCCTTGGACATGCGCATGGAACGTTGCGGCTCTCCCCATTTTTCCTTGGGTTGGCTGACCGCAATATTGAATTCTTCGGGATTGGTCAGCATCCGGGCGATATTCAAATGGTTGTAGCGCATCGACCACTCCAGGGCGCCATCGCCCCAATCATTGCTGGGGGTACGATCGGCACCTTTTTCGATGAGCATTCTGGCCAGATCCTCACGCCCCTCATAAATTGCCATCATCAGGACGCTGGAGCCATTCGTGCTTTTGGCATTGATATCCGCCCCTTGCGCCAACAAATAATTGGCGACTTCCGTGTGCCCGGCAAAAACGGCGTAATGCAGTGCCGACCAGTGGCGTTCCGGCGCATTGATCTTGGCGCCTCGCTCAAGCAGCCATTTGACAGCATCAAGATTGCCACGCCAAGCCGCGAAAACGATGGCTGACTCGCCATTGGCATTAAGCCGGTCAATCTCGGCCCCACGCGAAATGAAGAGGCGCATCAGTTCCAGATTCCCTTCCCAGGCACCGATCATCAGGCCGGTTCCGGTTCGGCTGCCCATGAAGTCGACGGGCAATCCGGCATCAAGCCAGGCTTCCGCCTGCCTGACATCGCCCAGTTCCATGCTGTGCACAAAAGAAAGCGGCGTCGGCAAAATGGCGGCAGCCTGAGCGGCTACCGGCAAAATCAGGCTCATCCCGATTATCATTGCAGCCAGACTTTTTCTGACCAAGCACTTTGTTGCTCTTTTCATTGCGAATTTCATCCCTCAGGCCAGCCCGCATTTTCTCATGACCCGGACCAATTTCCGACTTCTGCTGGCCCTGACGCTTTCTCTGCTGCTGCACATCGCTCCATTCATCCGCGATTTTGTGCCACAACCCAAGAAACAACCGCCCCCCACACTGCAGGCAAGCCTGAAACCTTCCCTCCCGGCCCCACCGCCTGTGCCACTGAGCCTTGAAAAGCCGGCCCCGGCAGCCAAAGCCGAACCCAGCAAAAAATCAGTAACAACAAATTCATCAAAAACTCCAGCGGAAACAAAAAAATGGCTGGATAATGTCAAGCAGCAATTAAAGAAACAGCACGAACGTGGGGAGTTTTATCCTGCCGAAGCCATTGCTCAAGGGCTGGAAGGTGAAGTGCTGGTATTGATGCTTCTCGATAACGATGGGCAGGTTGCAGCAAGCCGGGTCGAACAAAGCAGTGGCTACAAAATCCTCGACAATGCGGCCCTGCAGGCGGTTCGCGCCTTGCGCTCGGTACCTGCCGACGCCCCCCGGGAAACATTGCTGCCGGTACGCTTCCGCCTGCGCTAAACTGGGTAAATTCGCGACAGCCCCTGCGTATCGGGTGCACTAAAAGTCAGCTTCGGGATGCTGCGGTCGACCATCCCTGAGGAACAAAATGAGGAGAGAACAATGTTCAAGTTTAGCCAAACCCGCATTTCAACGCGCATGCAATCGCTCATTGGGCTGGCTTTGCTCGGCCTGCTGGCACTTTGCCTGACCGCGCTGTTCCAGCTGAAGTCTGCGATGCTGGAAGACCGCAAGGAAAAAACCCGAAATCTGGTCGAAATCGGTCTCGGTGTACTTACCCATCACCAGAAGCTGGCCGCCAGCGGCAAGATGACTGACGACGAAGCCAAGAAAGCCGCCAAGGAAACCCTGCGCGGCATTCGCTATGGCAGCAACGATTACTACTTCATCGTAGACACCGACCACAACTACGTACTGCTCCCGCCCAAACCCGAAGGTGAAGGCCAGAATCGGGCAGACATGAAAGACGCCAACGGCAAGTTCCTGATCCAGGAAATCGTCAAGGCAGGCAAGACGGGTGGCGGTTTTGTCGATTACTGGTTCCCGCGAGCCGGCCAGCAGATCCCCGAACCGAAACTGTCTTACGCCAGCGTGTTCGCCCCGTGGAACTGGGTCATCGGCACCGGGATTTATATCGACGACATCGATCGTGAATACAAGGCAAATGCCCTGTTGCTCGGCGGCATTGCAGCCGGCCTGCTCGTTCTGCTCAGCCTGATCGGCTGGCAGGTCAGCAGCAGCATCCTGCGCCAACTCGGCGGAGAGCCGAAGGATGCAGCCGAAATCATGCAACGCGTCGCCAGCGGCGACCTGACCGCCCGACTCGATCATGCGCCAGCCGGCAGCCTGCTCAGCGCACTCGGCAACATGGTGGCTTCGCTGCGCCAGCTGGTCAATGAAATCAACAGTGACGCCAACCGCCTGGTGACCAATGCCGAACAGATCGCCAGCGCGTCCGATGATGTCGCACGTGCCGCCGAACACCAGGCAGACTCAACCTCCGCCATGGCGGCGGCGATCGAGGAACTGACCGTCAGTTCGAATCACATTTCCGACAGCGCCCGTGAAACCGCCCGCGAGACCAATGAAGCAGTTCAACTGGCCGACCAGGGCAGCGACCGGGTCCAGCGCGCCTCCGAAGCCATCCAGAAAATCTCCGGCACGGTCAGCAGCACCTCCGAACGCATCAAGGCGCTTGAGGAGCGCGCCAACCAGGTTTCCTCGATTGCCAACGTGATCAAGGACATTGCCGGACAAACCAATCTGCTGGCACTGAATGCCGCCATTGAAGCGGCGCGCGCCGGCGAGCAGGGGCGTGGTTTTGCGGTGGTTGCCGACGAAGTACGCAAGCTGGCTGAGCGCACCTCATCGGCCACGCTGGAAATCGAACAGATGATCAGCGGCATCCAGAACGACACGATCGGTGCCGTTTCGGCGATGAGCGCGGTCCTGCCGGAGGTTCAGGAAGGGGTCGATCTGGCGGGAGCGGCAGCAGAGTCGCTCAGGGCCATCGAGGAAGGTGCGCACCGGACGCTGGCTCGCGTTGGCGAAGTCGCCGATGCAACGCAGGAACAAAGTTCGGCCAGCACCTCGATCGCCCAGCGCGTCGAACAGATCGCCAATATGGTCGAAGAAACAACGACGACCATTCGCGGCACGGTCGAAACGGCTCACCAGCTTGAAGCCATCGCCAACAACCTCAAGCGACAGATCGAGAAGTTTTCAGTTTGACCGGCAACGGGGCGGCTCAGACCGCCCCGTTTTCTTTCAGGGCAGCAATCTCTTCCGGCGTGTAACCCAAGGCCGACAACACCTCGACGGTGTGCTCGCCCAAGGCCGGACCAATCCACTCGGTACCGCCCGGCGTCGCCGACAACTTGGGCACGATGCCCGGCATCTGGAATGGTTTGCCATCCGGCAAGGTGGCCTGGGCAAACATCTGGCGGGCGATGAATTGCGGGTCGGAAAACATGTCGACCGCGGAATAGACGCGCGACGATGGCACCTCGGCGGCAGCGAGAATCGCCAGCACATCTGCTTCATCATGGCCGGCGCACCAATCGTCGATCAGACCGTAAATTTCATCGCGCCGTGCATCCCGGCCGGCATTGTCGGCCAGCCCCGGATCGTTCGCCAGATCATCGCGCCCCATCGCTTTCATGAAGCGTTTGAAGATGGCATCGCCGTTGGCACCAATGGTGACGTGCTTGCCGTCGCGCGTGGTGTGCGTATTGGAAGGCGTGATGCCGGGCATGATGTTGCCGGTCCGTTCGCGGACGAAACCGAACACATCGAACTCGGGAACCATCGACTCCATCATCGCGAAAATGCCTTCGTAGAGCGCCACATCAACGACCTGGCCGGCACCGCCATTGACTTCCTTGTGGCGTAACGCCATCAGCGCCCCGATCGCGCCCCACAGCGCCGCAATCGAATCACCGATTGAAATGCCGGTACGCACCGGCGGCCGATCCGGAAATCCGGTGATATAACGCAGCCCGCCCATCGATTCGCCGACCGCACCGAATCCGGGTTGATCCTTGTACGGCCCGGTCTGGCCGAAGCCCGACAGACGCACCATGACCAGGCCTGGATTGAGCACCTTCAGCTCATCCCAGCCCAGCCCGAGTTTCTCAAGCACGCCGGGGCGGAAATTTTCGACCAGGATGTCGGCTTCGGCAATCAGCCTGCGGACGAATTCACGGCCTTCCGGATGTTTGAGGTTGGCGGTGACCGACTTCTTGTTGCGCGCCTGGACGTACCACCACAGCGACGTTCCCTCATGCAGCTTGCGCCACTGGCGCAGGGGATCGCCGCCCTCCGGCGCTTCAACCTTGATAACCTCGGCACCGAATTCGGCCATGATCCGGGTACAGAACGGCCCGGCAATCAGCGTACCAAGCTCGACGACCTTCAGGCCGGCCAGCGGTTTTTGTGTTTCGTTCAACTCACGGCTCCCAATGTTCAACGGGCAAATTCTCGCCCCACAAGCGGTTGACCGTGGCATTGACAGTCACCGGAGCGCCGCTCGTCGCGACCGCCAAACGGCCATGACCGCCGCCCAGCAAATGACCGGCCGAAAGCAGGCGTTCCAGCTGGCGGGCAACCGGTTCGCCGGTATCCAGCAGGCGAACACCAGGCGGCATGCGTCGGGCAATCGCCTCGGCCACCCAAGGGTAATGCGTGCAACCAAGTACCACCACATCGGCTTCGGCAGCCGCTAACGGCGCGACGAAAGCATCGAGCAAGCCGGCGACGACAGCGCTTTCCGGTCCTTCACTCTCGATGGCCTCGGCCAGGCCGGGGCAAGCCACCGGAATCACCTTGAGGTGCGCTGCGTGGTTGCCGACCAGACGCTGGAAACGCTCGCTGGCCAAAGTTCGGGTGGTGGCAAGAACACCGATCACCCCGCAGCGGGTTTGCCCAACGGCCGGTTTGACGCCCGGTTCAAGGGCAACAATCGGTAAATCTATGGCCGCCCGAATCGCTTCAGCTGCTGCTGCCGTGGCTGTATTACAGGCAATCACCAGCGCCTTGGCGCCACGCTTGGCCAAAGCCTCGGCAATCAATACGCCACGCTGCTTGAGAAAAGTTTCCGGTCGATCGCCGTAAGGCAGAAAACGGGTGTCGGCGAAATAGAAAAAGTCTTCCTGCGGCAGTCGACCGCGCAAGGCACGCAACACCGTCAGGCCGCCAAGGCCGGAATCGAAAACAGCAATCGGTTGAGTGTTCACGGGAACATCCAGGGCAAGAAGCGAGAGCGGATCATTTTTCGCGGTCGACCGGGGCAAGGAGGCAAGTTTACTCGGGAATCAAGCCGTCAGCCTGCTTCGTCATGCAAATTGCCGGGCGGGCGTTCAATCCGGCGTACGGAATTCATCCTCGATCCAGGCCCGCGCGCTGCTTGCACTGAGCTTGAAATCCGGACCGACACGAACTTCGGCCAGCAGTTCGCCGGCCGCATCCTGCGCGCCCAGCGTGGCGTAGGGATCATCTTCATCGGCAACAATGTCGAGTGTCACCAGAATTGGCCCGTTTTTGCTGTCGACCGTGACTTTCTTGTGCAACATCGCATGCAACTGATGCTCATGCCGACGCAGCACCTCGGAAGCGGTCTTGACCAGCGTCTGGAAAGACGGCGGATCGAGCGGCTTGGGATTTTTCTTGTCCCGCCCCATGGTCCACGGCCCGACCAGCGCCGGCTCGGACTCACCTTCCTTGATCATCTCGACGGCCCAGCCTTCATCATCTTCATTCTTGATGACGCGCGCCGTCCAGCCGTTGCTGCGCCACAGGCGTGGCTCATTGATCTCTTCGGGCAGCTCGCCCTCACCTGTCTCGTTGATTTCGCTCACTGTCATACCTTGCTTTGCTTCCTGCCGCCGGGCCGGCACATGTTGAGCCCGGAAAAACAGAAGCCCCCAAGCGGGGGCTTCGAGTCGCCGAAAAGCGGCCAATTACATGCGTTCGATCATCGCATCGCCAAACTCGGAGCACGACAACTCATCGGCACCATCCATCAAGCGGGCAAAGTCGTAGGTCACTTTCTTGTCGCCGATTGTCGCTTCCATCGCCTTGATGACCCGATTGGCCGCCTCTTTCCAGCCGAGGTGCCGCAGCATCATTTCTGCCGAAAGAATCAGCGACCCCGGATTGACCTTGTCCAGCCCGGCATACTTCGGCGCGGTGCCGTGCGTTGCTTCAAAACAGGCGTACTGGTCGGAAATATTGGCGCCGGGTGCAATGCCGATACCGCCAACCTGGGCAGCCAGCGCATCGGAAATGTAGTCGCCGTTCAGGTTGGTCGTCGCGATCACATCGTACTCGGCCGGGCGCAGCAGGATCTGCTGCAGGAAGGCGTCGGCAATCGAATCCTTGACCGTCACTTCACGACCGGTGTTTGGATTGGTGAAATGGCACCACGGGCCACCATCGATCAACTCGGCACCAAACTCCTCCTTGGCCACCTGGTAGGCGATGTCACGGAACAGACCTTCCGTGAATTTCATGATGTTGCCCTTGTGCACGATGGTCAGCGACTTGCGGTCGTTGGCAATGACGTACTTGAGCGCGGCACGCACCAGGCGAGTCGTCCCTTCAACCGAAATCGGCTTGATGCCGATACCGGAGCTAGCCGGGAAACGGATTTTCTTGACGCCCATTTCATCCTGCAGGAACTTGATGACCTTCCTGGCCTGTTCCGAATCGGCCGCCCACTCGACGCCGGCATAAATATCTTCGGTGTTCTCGCGGAAGATGACCATATTGGTCAGTTCCGGGTGCTTGAGCGGCGATGGTACGCCCTTGAAATACTGAACCGGGCGGACGCACTGGTAGAGGTCGAGCTCCTGGCGCAGCGCCACATTGAGCGAGCGGATACCGCCGCCGACCGGCGTCGTCATCGGCCCCTTGATCGAGACGGCATACTCCTTCAGCGCATCGAAGGTTTCCTTGGGAAACCACTCGTCCGGACCGTACAAACGCGTCGATTTTTCACCGGCGAAAACCTCCATCCAGTGAATTTTCCTTTCACCGCCATAAGCCTTGTCGACCGCAGCATCGATCACCTTGATCATGACCGGCGTGATATCGATACCGATACCGTCACCCTCGATGAAGGGAATGATCGGATTGTTCGGAACCGGCTGGCCGGGAACGATTTTCTGGCCACCTTGCGGAATCTTGATGTGCGATGTCATATCCACTCCATGTCTGTTTGTGATCGGACAATTTGAATTTGCCTCGCCGGCCCTTTCCAGGCGGCGTCCGGCATCCGACAGTGGCGGCAATTATGCGACAGAAAACGGGACACTGTCAGGCAATTCTCCCGTTTTGAAGCGCTGGCCGCGCTTCGTATCCGTTTCTGAAGACGAAAAAAAACGAAGGCCGTAAAGGCCTCCGTTTCTGGTTTTGGGCAAGTCCGCAGACCGCCCGGCAATCAACCGGCGCGTGCTGCCTTCAGTGCCGCGTTGAGCGTCGGGCTCGGACGCATCACAGCCTTGCACTTCTCCGGATCAGCCTTGTAGTAGCCACCGATATCGACTGGCTTGCCTTGCACCGTCTTCATTTCGGCCACGATCTGACCTTCGTTGTCGGACAGGGTCTTGGCCAGCTTGGCAAAGTGAGCTGCCAGTTCCTTGTCTTCGGTCTGGGCAGCCAGCTCCTGCGCCCAGAACATGGCGAGGTAGAACTGCGAACCACGATTGTCGAGCTCACCGGTTTTCGGCGACGGCGACTTGTTGTTGTCGAGCAGCTTGCCGGTAGCAGCATCCAGGGTCTTGGCCAGCAGTTTGGCGCGGGCGTTGTTTTCCTTGATGCCCAGCTCTTCCAGCGAAACAGCCAGGGCCAGGAATTCGCCGAGCGAATCCCAGCGCAGGTGGTTTTCCTGGGTCAGCTGTTGCACGTGCTTCGGGGCCGAGCCGCCGGCACCGGTTTCGTACATGCCGCCGCCGTTCATCAGCGGGACGATCGACAGCATCTTGGCCGAGGTGCCCAGTTCCATGATTGGGAACAGGTCGGTCAGGTAATCACGCAGGATGTTGCCGGTCACCGAGATGGTATCCAGACCGCGGGCGACGCGCTCAAGCGTGTAGCGCATGGCGCGGACCTGCGACATGATCTGGATGTCGAGACCGTTGGTATCGTGATCCTTGAGGTACTTCTGGACCTTCTTGATCAGCTCGTTTTCGTGCGGACGATAGGCGTCCAGCCAGAAGATGGCCGGCATGCCGGACTGGCGGGCGCGGGTAACGGCCAGCTTGACCCAGTCGCGAATCGGCGCATCCTTGACCTGGCACATGCGCCAGATATCGCCAGCTTCGACGTTTTGCGTCAGCAGCACTTCGCCGGTCGCGTTATCGACGATGTTGGCAATGCCGTCTTCGGCGATTTCGAAGGTCTTGTCGTGTGAGCCGTATTCTTCGGCCTGTTGGGCCATCAGACCGACGTTCGGCACGGTGCCCATGGTCTTCGGATCGAAGTTGCCATGCCACTTCACGAAATTGATCATTTCCTGATAGATACGGGCAAAGGTCGATTCCGGCATGACGCACTTGCTGTCGTACGTTTTGCCATCGGCGCCCCACATCTTGCCGCCCTGACGGATCATCGCCGGCATCGACGCGTCGACGATGATGTCGTTCGGCGAGTGGAAGTTGGTAATGCCCTTGGCCGAGTCGACCATGGCCAGACGCGGACGGTGTTCCTGGCAAGCGTGCAGGTCGCGGATGATCTCATCACGCTTGGATTCCGGCAGGTTCTTGATCTTGTCGTAGAGATCGACCATGCCGTTATTGACGTTGATGCCCAGTTCGTCGAAGGTCTTGCCGTGCTTCTCGAAAGCATCCTTGTAGTAGATCTTGACGCAGTGACCGAAAACGATCGGATGCGAGACCTTCATCATCGTTGCCTTGACGTGCAGCGAGAAAAGGATGCCGGACTCGCGGCAGTCTTCCAGCTGGGCTTCGTAGAAGTCGCACAGCGCCTTCTTGCTCATGAACATCGAGTCGATGATCTCGCCTTCGAGCAGCGACAGCTTCGGCTTCAGCACGGTGGTCTTGCCGCCCTTGGCGATCAGTTCCATGCGCACTTCACGCGCCTTGTCGAGGGTCAGCGACTTTTCGCCGTGGTAGAAGTCACCGTGTTCCATGTGGGAAACGTGGGTCTGCGACCATTGTTTCCATTCGCCCATCGAGTGCGGGCGCTTCTTGGCGTAATTCTTGACGGCACCCGGCGCGCGGCGGTCGGAGTTACCTTCGCGCAGCACCGGATTGACGGCGGAGCCAAGACACTTGCCGAAACGGGCCTTGAGCGCCTTTTCTTCGTCGGTATTGGCTGCTTCCGGGTAATCAGGAACCGCGTAGCCCTTTTCCTGCAGCTCCTTGACACAAGCCTTGAGCTGGGCGACGGAGGCCGAAATGTTGGGCAGCTTGATGATATTGGTGTCCGGCAACAGACATTTCTTGCCCAGTTCGCCCAGCGTATTGGGCATTTTCTGGTCATCCTTGAGGAATTCGGAGAATTCGGCCAGGACGCGGGCGGAAACGGAGATATCAGCCTTTTCAACTTCGATGCCGGCCGGGCCGGTGAAGGTGCGGATGATCGGCAGGAATGCGCAGGTAGCCAGCAGCGGCGCCTCGTCCGTAAGTGTGTAAATGATCTTCGACTTCCCAGCTGCCATGCTACCCCCTCAAAAGAAATTGAAAAAAGCCGGCGGACTTTACGCTTCACGCCTTGCGCCATACTTACAAAATCATCAGCAGCCCGTATCGGCAAAGCCGTTTAGAACAGCCGGATAATGTAATTATGGATTACTCGCAATTATCGGTGATTTGCCGTCATAACGGTAGCCGCATAAGGCAAATGCTAGAATCCGAAGCCTATTTCGGAGCGATGACGATGAAGATTTCGGTCGGCCTCTACGGCACGAATGCCCACCAGATCGCCTTGGCCTTGATTCAGGGCTTCAATAAGCATTACACGCTGTTTCGCGCCACCAGCCGGGAAGCCAAAACCCGCTTCGAAAATGCGGACTGGCTGGCCGTCCACACCGCGGTCAAGGAGCGCATCCGGTTTTATGAGGATCGTGTCGATGAGTGCGTCGAGCGGCTGCACCGTGATTTCGATGCCAGCCAGATCGACCAGCCGACCTGGCAACAAATCAAATTGCTTTATATCGGGCTGCTGCTCAACCACAAACAGCCCGAACTGGCGGAAACCTTCTTCAATTCAGTCACGACGAAGATTCTCCATCGCCATTACTTTCACAACGATTTCATTTTCGTGCGTCCCACCGTGTCGACCGAGAATATCGAAGCGGATGGCCCGCCGACCTACCGCAGCTATTACGCCAGGGAAGATGGCTTGCGCGGCACGATCCGCCACATCGTCGCAGACTTTGACTGGCTGCGTCCATTTGCCGATCTTGAGCGCGATGTCGACCACGTTTACCACGCAACTCGCCGTTTTTTGAAAGGCATGCCGCAGCGCGAGGTAAATTTCCAGATACAAGTGCTGGCCTCGGCTTTTTATCGCAACAAGGCGGCCTACATCATCGGCAAAGCCATCAACGGTCCAGTTGAATACCCGTTTGCAATCGCCGTCCTGCACGATGAAAACGGACAGCTCCATCTCGACACCGTGCTGCTCGATGCCTGGCGCATCGGCTTGCTGTTTTCGCTGTCTCGCGCCTATTTCATGGTCGACATGGAAGTTCCGTCGGGCTACGTCCAGTTTCTGCGTTCTATCCTGCCCAACAAGCCACGCTCCGAGATTTACATCATGCTGGGCCTCGGCAAGCAGGGGAAAACCATGTTTTTTCGCGACTTCATTTATCACCTGCATCACTCGGAAGACAAATTCATCATGGCTCCCGGCATCCGGGGTCTGGTCATGCTGGTTTTCACGCTGCCCTCCTACCCTTACGTATTCAAGTTGATCAAGGATGTTTTCGGCAGCTCGAAAAACATGGACCGGGCAACGGTCAAAAAGAAATTCATGATGGTCAAGCAAGTCGACCGCGTCGGTCGGATGGCCGACACACTGGAATTTTCCAACGTGATGTTCCCGCGCGACCGCTTCGCCCAGGAAGTACTCAACGAACTGGAAACCCTGGCGCCGGACTGCTACGAGATAGACGGCGACCAGTTGATCATCAAGCACCTTTATATTGAACGTCGGATGGAACCGCTCAACATCCACCTCGACCGGATGGAGCGCAGCAACAACCTTGACGGACTGGAGCATGCCATCAAGGAATACGGCAGCGCCATCCGCGAAATGGCGCTGGCCAACATCTTCCCCGGCGACATGCTGTGGAAGAACTTCGGCGTCACGCGCTACGGCCGCGTCGTGTTCTACGACTACGATGAAATCGAGTACATGACTGACTGCAATTTCCGGAAAATTCCGCCCGCGCCGGACTATGAAACCGAAATGTCAGGCGAGGTCTGGTATCCAGTCGCCAGGAACGATGTCTTTCCGGAGGAGTTCAGCACCTTCCTGCTTGCCTCGCCGGTGCTGCGAAAAATTTTTCGCAAACATCATGCTGACCTCCTGACGCCGACTTTCTGGCAAACTGCACAGCAAAAAATTCGCCAAGGGCATGTTGAAGACTTTTTCCCCTACCCTGAGGAAATTCGTTTTCGTCATGGCAAGCCCGATGCGAGCTAAGTACGACCGTTTTACCTACTAATCAAATAACAAGGGCATCAAGCCCACCTCTCTGGAGAAACAGCCATGCCGTTAACCATTGCGGTTGCGCGGGAGCGCGCGCCCGGCGAACACCGGGTCGCCCTCGTCCCCGAAACCGCCAAGAAATTTGCCGCGCTCGGCGCCAACCTGCGCATGGAGCAAAGCGCCGGCACCGACAGCCACCTGCTCGACCCCGACTACACCGACGTCAGCATGGTGAACGGCATTGCCGAAGCCTATGGCACGGCACAACTGATTTTGCGCGTTACGCCACCGTCGACCGAGGAAATCAACGCCATGCCCGAAGGAGCGGTGCTGATCGGCCTGCTCAAGCCGTTCGAGGACAAGGCCCGGCTGGCTGCCCTCAACGCCCGGAAAATCACCGCTTTCGCACTTGAACTCCTGCCACGCATTTCGCGCGCCCAAAGCATGGATGCGCTGTCCTCGCAAGGCTCCTGCGCCGGCTACCAGTGCGGACTGATCGCCGCTGCCCGGTGCACCAAGTTTTTCCCGATGCTGACCACCGCCGCCGGCACCATCCGCCCGGCTCGCGTACTCGTCATCGGCGCCGGGGTGGCCGGTTTACAGGCGATTGCCACCTGCAAGCGTCTTGGCGCCATGGTTGAAGCCTACGATGTGCGCGCCGCCGCCAAGGAGCAAATCGAGTCGCTCGGTGCCAAGTTCGTGGATACCGGAGTCTCGGCCGATGGCGCCGGTGGCTACGCCCGGGAACTGACTCCGGAAGAAAAAGCGGCACAGGCGGAAAAACTGGCCAAGGCCGTTGCCATGTCGGATGTCGTCATCACGACCGCCGCGATTCCCGGCAAGAAAGCGCCGGTGATTATCACGGTCGACATGATCAAACGCATGAAATACGGGGCGATCATCGTCGACATGGCCGCCGAATCGGGCGGCAATTGCGCGCTGACCCAGCCGGGCGAACATGTCGTTGCCAATGATGTGAATATCCATGGCCCGCTCAATCTGCCGTCACGCATGCCGACGCATGCTTCCGAGCTGTACGCCAAAAACCTCTACAACTTCCTCTCGCCGTGGATCAAGGACGGCAACCTCCAGTTCGACTGGAGCGATGAAGTGGTGGCCGGCACCTTATTGTGCAAGGACGGTGCAACGGTGCACGCCACCGTGAAACAGGTTTTGGGAGACGCATGATGGACGGTTTGCTCGCTTTATACATTTTCATGCTCGCGGCTTTCACCGGCTACGAGATCATCGCCAAGGTACCGGTCATCCTGCACACACCGCTGATGTCCGGCTCCAACTTCATTCACGGCGTCGTCGTGGTCGGCGCAATGATCGCGCTCGGCTCGGCCGAAACGGTTGTCGAACAAGCCATCGGCTTCTTCGCCGTCGCCCTCGGCGCAGCCAATGCAGCCGGCGGCTACGTCGTTACTGAACGCATGCTGGCCATGTTCAAGAAAAAGGAAGGTGCATGATGAACTTGCCCGCCTACGTTCAAGGAGCCTGGTTCCTCGGTGCACTGCTCTTCATTCTCGGCCTCAAGGGCATGAGCTCTCCGGCCAGCGCCCGCAAGGGGATCGTCTGGGCCGGTTACGGCATGCTGATTGCGATTGCCGGCACCTTCCTCATCCCCGGCCTGAAAAACATCGCCTTGATGGCATTGGCGCTGGTCATTGGCTCTGCTGCTGCCTGGATCTCGGGCAAGCGGGTCAAGATGACCGACATGCCGCAGATGGTTGCCATTTATAACGGCATGGGTGGCGGTGCCGCTGCCGCCATCGCGGCGATCGAATTCGCCCGTGGCGAGACGCACAGCCTGGTCACGATCATCCTTGCCGTGATCGGCGCATTGATCGGCGCAGTGTCCTTTACCGGCTCCTGCGTTGCCTGGGCAAAACTGCAAGGCGTACTCAAGAAAGCCTACCGGCTGCCGGCACAAAACGCGGTCAACGTCGTTCTGGCCAGCATTTCCGTTGCGCTGGGCATCGCCATGGTCATGTTGGCGCCGGCCAATCCCGAGCTGATTTACGGCTTTTTCATCGTCGCACTGGTCCTTGGCCTGATCGTCACCCTGCCAATCGGCGGTGCCGACATGCCGGTCGTGATTTCCCTGTTCAACGCCTTTACCGGCCTGGCAGTCGGCTTTGAAGGCTATGTCCTGGGCAATCCGGCCCTGATCATCGCCGGCATCGTGGTCGGGGCGGCCGGAACGCTACTCACCCAGTTGATGGCCAAGGCGATGAATCGTCCGATTTCCAACATCCTGTTCACCCCGATGGTGGCCAGCGGTGGCGGCGAAGCGATTGCCGGAACGATGAAGGAAGTCGGCGCGATCGATGCCGCCGCCATGATGCGCTACGCCAGCAAGGTAATCATCGTGCCGGGCTATGGCATGGCGGTCGCCCACGCCCAGCACAAGGTCTGGGAAATGACCTCGATTCTGGAGGAAGCCGGGGTCGAAGTGAAATTTGCCATCCATCCAGTCGCCGGCCGCATGCCGGGCCACATGAACGTACTGCTGGCCGAAGCCGGCGTGCCTTACGACAAGATTTTCGACCTTGAGGAAATCAACGGTGAATTTGGTCAGGCTGACGTTGCATTGATCATCGGCGCCAACGATGTGGTCAATCCGAGTGCGCGCACCGACAAATCAAGTCCAATTTACGGCATGCCGATCCTGAATGCCGACCAGGCCCAAAATGTCATCGTGATCAAGCGCGGCAAGGGTACCGGTTACTCCGGTGTCGAAAATGCCTTGTTTTATACCGACAACTGCCGGATGCTCTATGGCGATGCGCAGCCAATGGCTGGCGAAATCATCCAGCACCTCAAAACAATGGGCTAAAAATAAGCGATAGCCGCCTTACAATGGCGGCCTATCGGCTGCTTTCGGAAAACAACGAATGAAACGAATCGACGACCTGCTGATCTGGATTGCAACAGCACTCTGCCTGGTGATCTGGGGATGGTCACAAACTGGCGGCAGCGTTTCGCCCCATTTGTTTCTCCTCGTTGCGGCGACGCTGGCTGGCGCAGTCCTGCTTTCTTTCGGGGAGCGCAAGCGCTGGAAGACAAAACAGCAAAGATACATTGCCGAACTCGACAAGGTCATGTCGGAATATCACACGCTATCAAGCGATGCGATGGCCCATGCCGAAATGCAGTTCTCCTCGCTCGAAAGAGAAATGGTCGATGCGCAGGAAATCATCCGGGCTTCGGTCAACAAACTTTCCGGCAGCCTGACCGGTCTGGAATCGCAATCATCCGACCAGCGCCAGATTCTGCGCTCGCTGATCGATGAAATGCTGCAGATGACAGGCTCCGAGAATAGCCATATTCAGGAACAAGCCGGGCTGCAGCGCTTTTTCGACGAAACCAACGCACTGATCGGCGAATTCGTCCGCAAGATGGTTCAACTCCGGACAACCAGCCTGGGCATTGCCAGCAGCTTCGAGCAAATGCAGAACCAGGTCTCGCTGATCAACACGATGCTCAACGATGTGGCCGGGATTACCAAACAGACCGACCTGCTGGCGCTCAATGCGGCCATCGAAGCAGCCCGAGCCGGAGAAGCCGGCCGCGGTTTTGCCGTCGTAGCCGATGAAGTCCGCAATCTTGCCGCCCGAACCGGCGATTTCAATACCGACATTCGCAAGGCGCTGGCAGACATTCTCGGTTCGCTGCACGATGTAGGCACGCAGATTACCGAAGCCAGCCAGATGGACATGAGCATCGCCGACAAATCCCAAGCCATGTTGCGTGATCTTGGCAATGAATTGATGGAATTGACCGGCAAGGCTCGCGAACACTCCCAGCACATCACCGAAGTCACCGAACAAATGCATCACCTGACCCAGGAAGGGGTAATGGCCATGCAGTTCGAGGACATCGTCACCCAGATGATGTCCCGTATCAGCCAGCGCACCCTGAATGTCGGCGAGTACATGCACGCCTTCCTCAGCCTGCACGATGACCAGAACCAGACGGATGGACTGCAACGTTTTCGTACGCGCAGCCAGCGCCTGGTTGAGCTGCTGGTCAACTCGCACGTCAAAACCGATGCCATTCGTTCGGGAGGCGGTTCTGCTGCGACTTCCGGCGGCAGCAACGATGGCGATATCGAACTTTTCTAGACGTAAAAAAAGCGCCTGAACGGCGCTTTTTCGGCCACGGTCGAATTTCAGGACTTTCCGGTACTGCCAAAGCCACCCTCTCCGCGCTTGCTGGCATCGAACTCATCGACGATATTGAAGCCAACCTGCAGGACAGGGACAACCACCAGCTGGGCAATACGATCGAGCGGATTGAGCGTGAATGCATCGCTGCCGCGATTCCACATCGAAACCATCAATTCCCCCTGGTAATCGCTGTCGATCAGCCCCACCAGATTCCCCAGCACGATACCGTGTTTATGGCCCAAGCCCGAACGCGGCAGAATCATCGCTGCCAGGCCCGGATCAGCCAGATGAATGGCCATCCCGGTACGCACCAGGATCGTTTGCCCTGGAACGATTTCAAGCGGTGCGTCAAGGCAGGCTCGCAGGTCGAGGCCGGCAGAACCCGGCGTGGCGTATTGCGGCGGGTTGTCGCGCAAACGATCATCGAGAATTTTTACATCGATACGGTGCATCAGTTATTTCCTGTCAAATGAGCAATATGTTGGATCAACTGGCGGGCCAGCACTGACTTGGGGGCCGGAGCCAGAGGATGAACCCCGGCATCATCGAACAAAACCAGCCGATTGTCGTCACCACCAAAACCATCCTGAATCAGATTGCCGGCAATCAGCGGAATCTTCTTCTTGCGCCGCTTGGTCTGGGCGTACTCCTCCAGATTGCGACTTTCCGCTGCGAAGCCAACGCAGAACGGGCCATCCGGCAAAGCTGCCACTTCCGCCAGGATGTCCGGATTCTCGATCAGTTCGATCGGCGGAATTCCGCCGCTATCCTTCTTGAGCTTGTGCTCGGCCGAGTTAGCCACGCGATAATCAGCAACCGCCGCCACGGCAATAAAGATATCGGCCTTACCGGCATGCGCCATGACTGCCCGATGCATATCGAGCGCACTCCGCACATTGATGCGGTCGACACCCTGTGGAGCGGCAAAACCAACCGGTCCCGAAACCAAGGTCACCTCAGCGCCCGCCTGGCGTGCAGCACGGGCAAGTGCATATCCCATGCGTCCGGAAGACAGATTGGTAATGCCGCGCACTGGATCGATGGCCTCAAAAGTCGGCCCGGCGGTCAGCAGAACCTTTTTCCCGGCCAGCACCTTTGCAGCAAAGAAGGCGATCATCGACTCGACAATCTCTTCAGGCTCCATCATTCGGCCCGCACCGACCTCGCCACACGCCTGCTCGCCACTGTCCGGACCAAGAATGCTCACCCCGTCGGCCAATAGTTGGGCCACATTGCGCCGGGTTGCCGGGTTTTCCCACATCTGGCGGTTCATCGCCGGCGCAACCAGCAACGGGCAATCACGGGCCAGGACCATGGTGGCCAGCAGGTCGTCGGCCTGCCCTTGCACAGCACGGGCCAGAAAATCGGCCGACGCCGGGGCCACAAGAATGCAGTCAGCCTGGCGCGACAAATCAATATGCGCCATCGCATTCGGCATCCGCGCATCCCATTGATCCGTAAAGACCGGTTTGCCTGAAAGCGCCTGGAAGGTCGTCGGCGTTACGAAATGCGTGGCGCCTTCCGTCATCGCCACCTGAACATCAGCGCCTTGTTTACGTAAAAGACGAACCAGTTCGGCGGCCTTGTAGGCGGCAATCCCGCCGGTCACACCGAGAACGATACTTTTTCCCTGTAATTCCATTGTCATTAACACTAGAATGATAGCTTGACCATTCTACTGGAATTAGCATGGCAATCACCGATTGGCCGGCCGGCGAACGCCCACGGGAGCGCCTGCTTTCGCATGGCCCCGAAGCTCTGTCGGATGCGGAATTGCTGGCTATCTATTTGCGGGTTGGCGTCCGCGGCAAAAGTGCCGTCGATCTGGCGCGTGATTTGCTGCTGCGTTTTGACGGCAATCTGAATGCGCTGGCCGAAGCAACGCCTGCGCAACTATCCAGTGTCTCCGGCATCGGAATCGCCAAGGCCGTCCAGCTCAAGGCGAGCTTCGAACTGACCCGGCGGGCGCTCACGCAGGAAATGGTCAGACGGGACAGCTTTTCATCGCCAAGCCAGGTTCGCGACTGGTTACGACTGAAACTGGCCAACCGGCAGCACGAGGTTTTCATGGCGCTCTGGCTCGATGCACAAAATCGTCTACTAAAAGCCGACGAATTATTTACCGGCAGCCTGACGCAAACCAGCGTCTATCCACGCGAAGTGGTCAAGACTGCCCTCGCCCACAATGCGGCAGCCGTCATTCTGGCGCACAACCATCCATCGGGCGTTGCCGAGCCATCGAGAGCCGACGAATTACTCACCAAAAACCTCAAAGACGCCCTTGCCATGGTCGATGTGAAACTTCTTGACCACTTCATCGTGGCCGGAAATCAGACCCCGATTTCATTCGCCGAACGTGGACTTATCTAACAATACGCAAAAATAGCTTGAAACAAACAGGGTTTATTCGTTAAAATCGCGGGCTTTCTTCTAGCGAATTCTGGAGCACCAATCATGGCGCGAGTCTGCCAAGTAACGGGAAAAGCCCCGATGGTTGGGAACAAGGTTTCCCACGCCAACAATAGAACGAAACGCCGCTTCCTGCCGAATCTGCAGTATCGTCGTTTCTGGGTCGAATCTGAAAACCGCTTCGTGCGCCTGCGTGTATCCAACGCCGGCCTGCGTGTGATCGACAAGAACGGTATCGACTCCGTCCTCGCCGACCTGCGCGCACGCGGCGAAGTTTGATTAAGGAAGGATAAATAAAATGGCTAAAGGCGGTCGCGAAAAGATCAAGCTTGAATCCACGGCAGGTACCGGTCACTTCTACACCACTTCCAAGAACAAGCGTACTACGCCTGAAAAACTGGAAATGATGAAGTATGACCCGAAGGCCCGCAAGCACGTTGCTTACAAGGAAGTGAAGCTGAAGTAATCAGCCTCCCTCCAGCTTTCGACAAACCCGCCTCTGGCGGGTTTTGTTTTTTCTAGCTGGGGAAAACTCACCGCATTCGCTCAGCGCCACTTCCGACGCAACAGAATGACGGCGTAGGCAGCGATCCCGGCAAAGACAAAGAATGACCAGTTAGCCATCGAAAGCCCGAGGAATACCCATTCCTTGCTGGTGCAGAAACCGGTTGCCAGGAAAAGAGAAGGCCACTGCATGCCGAGCATATCGACCAGGCGCTCAAGCAAAGTGGGATCGGTAAAACCGCACTCGGTCGCCAGCTCGGGAAAAGCCTGCATCCAGCTTTGCTGTGCAGCCACCCCGGCCCCCAGCAGGGCAGACCCGGCAACCAGCACAAGCCAGACGGGGTGAGCGGCGGGCAAGATGAAACCGAGCAATGCCAGCACACCAATCACCAGGTACAGCAAACGCTGGAAGATGCACATCGGGCATGGCGACAGACGCAACAAGGCCTGTAATTGCATGCCGAAAGCGACCAGACCGAAACAGCCCAGCGACAATGTCGCAAACCATGCGCGCAAGGGAACTTTTGAAAAAATCATGCGAAGTGTCCAGATTGAAATCGAGTCCGGGCATTCTAAGGCAAGCCACTGAAAAACAGGCTACCCAGCAGGTCGACCGCGACAAAGTGGACCGGCAGCCCGCGCCTCGTTAAGATTGGCACATGAATACACGCATCCTTCTCGTCGAAGACGACGAACGCCTGGCCGAGCTGACTGCCGAATACCTGACCAAGAACGACCTGCAAGTCAGCATCGAGCCACGCGGCGACACTGCCGAAGCCCGCATCCTGAACGAACAGCCGGATCTGGTCATCCTTGATGTCATGCTTCCCGGCAAGGATGGTTTCGAAGTATGCCGCGCCGTACGCCCGCATTACCGCGGCGTCATTCTCATGCTGACCGCGCGCGACGAAGATTTCGACCAGATTCTCGGCCTTGAAATGGGCGCTGACGACTACATTGCGAAGCCGGTCCAGCCACGCGTCCTGCTCGCCCGCATCAAGGCGCTGCTGCGCCGGCTGCCGACCCCGGCCGAAGGCGGCAGCACAGATGCCGAGCAGATGGTCTTCGGGCAATTCAGAATCAGCCAGGCGACCCGCACCGCGGCACTGAGCGGTGAAACAATCGATCTGACGACGGCAGAATTCGACCTGCTCTGGCTGCTTGCCTCACATGCCGGCAACGTGCTGTCGCGCGACGACTTGCTGCAGGAACTTCGCGGCATCGGGTTTGACGGCCTCGATCGTTCGATCGATGCCCGCATTTCCCGTCTGCGCAAAAAGCTCAATGACGACCCGGAAAACCCGACCCGGATCAAGACCGTGCGTGGCAAGGGCTATCTATTTAGCAAGCATGACTGGAACTGACCTCCCCAGCCGGACAAAGGGCGAGAAAGAACACAACCAGGGCCTGGCCCGCTCGCTCTTCCGCGTCACCCTGCCACGCTGGCGCGGCGGCCGCTACAGCCTGTCGAAGCTGTTTTTCAATTTCTACCTGCTGGCGATGGGTTCGTTCGTCGCCATCGCCTTCACTGCCGACTTTGTCATCTCGACCGCCCAGCGCGGCATTACCGATGACTACGCACGTCGCTTCATGCGCGGCACGATCACCCTGATTGAAGATGAACTGTTTCGCCAGCCACGCAGCACCTGGCCGCGCAAGATTCGCGAACTGGACGAAAAATTCTCCTACAAGCTCGGCATTGTTGAACGCATCAGTCTCGACCGGACACTGACGCCGACACAAGTCGACAAGCTTGATGCCGGAGATATCGCGATCGACCACGACGGCGACATCATGTACCACCGCCTCGGCACCAGCAGCCAGGTTCTGGTCGTCGGCCCGCTGGCCTCGAACCGCAACCCGGAACTGAAAGACAGATTGCCGCTCGAATTGCGCCTGCGCCTACTCACCTGGAGCTTGACCGGGCTGATTTTCGGTATTGCACTGTGGTTCTGGGTACGCCCCGTCTGGCGCGATCTCGAAGCGCTGCGCCAAACGGCACGCGACCTCGGAGACGGCAACTTCGAAGCACGCTCCCCGGCGGCTCGCAGCCAACTGTTCGCACCGCTCTCCGACACCATGAACAATATGGCCGAGCGCGTCCAGCAACTGCTGGCCACCCATCGCGAACTCGCCTGCGGAATTTCGCACGAACTGCGCACCCCGATTGCACGCATGCGCTTTGCGCTCGAAATGCTGACCGAAACGGATGAACTGGCCGAACGCGAACGCCTGTGGGCGATGATGGAAGGCGATCTCGAAGAGCTCGACCACCTGATCGATACCAGCCTGACCTATGCCCGCTTCGAGCGCGAAGCCCCCGAACCGCACTTCTCCAGCGTTCAGTTTGCCAGCTGGCTGGTGGCGGAAGTCGATGCCGTTCGCCTGCTCGGCCGCAACCTCGATATCACGGTCGACACCTCGGAATTGCCGGAAAAGCTTTGCGTCGACCTCGACCGGAAGGCCATGCCCTATGCACTGCGCAATCTGCTGCGCAATGCCTTCAAGTACGCCAGCAAGGAAATCCGGGTCAGCACGGAAATACTGGCCGAGCAAATCCTCATCCACGTCGATGATGACGGGATTGGCATTCCGCCCGAAGAACGCGAGCACATATTCTCCGCCTTCACACGACTCGATCGCTCGCGCGACCGCTCAACCGGTGGTTACGGCCTGGGTCTGGCGATCACTCGCCGCGTCCTTGAACTGCATGGCGGAACAGCCATCGCCGGCGCTTCGCCACAAGGCGGCGCACGTTTCACCCTGAGCTGGAAAGCCTGTCAGTAACGGCCTTGGCAGCCGTTACAAAGCGTCACAGACGATCATTGGCTGTTACCTCCAGCCCACGCTTGCGCAACAGACAGCTTGACCATGCATCTCTAGAATGCGATGCATGGATCAACAGCAAGCCCGTAAAGAGGAGAAACTCAAAATGACCGAAACGAATATCAAGCAATTTCTTGCCGCTGCCCGCAGCTACTTCTTTGAACTGATGCCGACCCAGCCGATGTTGGCCAGCATCCCGACCCGGTCAATCCGCTAATGGCTTTTGCCGACAACCTGCCGATCAATGAAAGCCTGGGTGTTTTCATTGGTGTCGCCGGTTTTGACTGGCTCGCCGAAGGTCAGGCCGAACCACTCAAAGCCATTGCTGCCGCAGTCGCCACAGGTGCCGTCATTGTTGCAACCCGCCACTGGCTGAAGAAACGCCGTCGCGACTGAAGGAACCGATTTACCCTCCTCTCGAAACTCCCCCGTTCGAGAAACTCCCTGTTACCCCGCCCTTGAGGCGGGGTTTTTTTTGCTCAAATATTGCAAGCAGCAATAATGTATCAACAGTATCAAAAGTGGGTGATAATCCAATAACAATATGCCCAGCTACCGGGCAACCCAATCAAACCTCATGGGGAGACACACCATGTTTCGCTCCTTGCAATCTCGCTTGCTGGCCTTTTTGATGGTACTGCTCGTCGGTACCGTGCTATCGCTTGGTATGCTGTTTTATCAACAACTTCGCGGTCTACTGCTTGAAGACATCGAAAATGAAGCGCGTAGTTCGAGTAATGGCTACGCCTTTGCCGTTAGCGAATGGCTGGCAACGCGTTCAGCAATGATCGCTTCACTGCGCCCGGTTGTCGGACGCAACGATGCCCCGGAAATCTTTGCCCGTTATGCCGAGGCAGGCGGATTCGACCTGGTCTATGCCGGCTCGCCCGACAAGCGCATGGTGTTTTCCAAGCCGCAGAACGTCCCGGCCGGCTATGACCCGACGCAGCGGCCGTGGTACCAGGGCGCTGAAAAAATCGGACCCCAGTCGATCTTTGTTTCCAAACCTTATGTCGATGCCTTTACCGGTAGCCTGATTCTTTCCCTTGCCGCAGTCGTCCAGGAAGATGGCAAGACCAAGGGCGTTGTGGCCAATGACATGTCGATTGCCCAGGTCGCCAAGGAAATCCTCTCGGTGCGTCTGCCTGGTGAAGGATATGCCTACATCCTGCACAAGGATGGGACAGTGCTGGTGCACCCGAACAAGGATGCGATTCTCAAGCCAGTATCGAGCATTGCCCCGGAACTGACCCCGGAGCGCCAGGCCAAGGCAGTGGAAGAAGGCAAGCTGTTCAGCATCACGCGGGAAGGTGAAGAACGCTTCCAGTTCCTCACCCCCGTCAAGAACAGCGACTGGGTGCTCGGCGTTTCGCTGTCGAAAAAAATTGTGCTTGAGCCGCTCAACCGCCTGCTTGTCACGCTGGCCGGTGCGCTGCTTGTCGTCGTTGCGGTTGCCGCATTGCTGGCGGGCACGATCACCAGCCGGATGCTCTCCGGCTTGCGCCAGATTCGCGACCGGATGCAAGACATTGCCAAGGGCGGCGGCGACCTGACGGTTCGTCTGCAGATCGACAGCAAGGATGAAATCGGCGAAACGGCCAGCGCCTTCAACCGCTTCCTTGAACAACTCGGCCAGATGTTCGCCTCCTTCCGCACCGAAGCCAACAGCCTGGCCGAAGGTGTGCAGCGGCTCAATCAAGTCATCGACACGATTGCCAATGAATCGATGCACCTTTCCGAAACCGCCAGCGCCAATGCCGCTTCGATCGAGCAGATTACCGTCGCTGTGTCGCACATCGCCGACAATGCCGAAGATGTGGATCGCATGATGCGCGACACAGGCAGCCTGTCACGCGCCAGTGTTGCGGAAATCGCAGCGGTATCGACGGATGCCGAACGCTCGGTCTCCCAGGTTGAAGAAATGTCGAGCATCCTGCACAGCCTGGATTCCCGCTCGCAGGAAATTCACGGCATCGTCAATGTGATCAAGGGCATCGCCGACCAGACCAATCTGCTGGCGCTGAATGCGGCCATCGAAGCGGCACGGGCCGGGGAACAGGGCCGTGGCTTTGCCGTGGTGGCCGACGAGGTACGCAAGCTGGCCGAAGGCACGGCCAAGGCCACCGTGGAGATTGCCGGGATGATCGATGCCGTCCGCAACGAGACATCGCAAGCCGGCAAGACAATGACGGCCACCGTGGAAACCGTTCGCCGCGGCGTCGACATGTCGCGCGAAGCAGCCAGCCGGATCACCGAAATCGAGCAAAAAATCCACGAGGCCGTCGAGCGGGTCGGCGATATTGCCTTGTCGACCAATGAGCAGCGCGGCGCAACGACAGCCATGGCGCAGACCACCGAGCACATCAACAACCGGGTCATGGCCGAAGATGAAGCGATCCAGATCGCCCGCCAGGAGCTGGCCCAACTGGCGCGTACCGCAGGCGACACGCGCCAGCTACTGGCCGGCTTCCGGCTTTAAGGCAGCACCATTCGGTGAGGCTGCCCTCAGGCAGCTTCACCGAACCAGTTAACCCCCAGACAGGCACGCAGCGCGAGCCGTGCGCGGTGCAGCTGAACCCAGCAGTTACTGTTGGTGATGCCCAGCGTCTGGCAGATTTCGTCGGTATCGAAGCCCATCACCTCACGCATCGTGAAAATACGGGCACTGGCTTCCGGCAAGCGATACAGGCACGTCTCGAAAACTTCCCAGAAGCGCTTGTTTTCCATCGACTGATCCGGCGTAGCCCAGCTTGATGGACGCGTATCTTCGGCCCAATGTTCGCGATCATCGAAATAGGCATTCAAATCGCTGTCGTTTTCGGCGTCGACCATGACATCGTCGCGCCCGCGCTGGCGCAGGGTGTCGACAATCTTGTTTTTCAGGATGGCCAGCACCCAGGTGCGCAGCGATGCTTTTGAAGCAAATTTCTCACGCCCCTGAAATGCTGCGGTCAACGCCTCCTGCACCGCATCTTCTGCCTGCGCCTTATTGCGCAGCTGAAGGTCGGCAAAACGGACCATGTCACGACGCAGGCTGCCGAGAAACTCCGGGTCGAGCAAAGGGTCTGTTTTTGGGTCTGTTTTCATTTCGAGGGACAGCCATGAAGAGGTGGCCGATAATACTGTAAAAATATTTGTAAGGTTTTTGGCATCGCTCCGACTAATCGAACAGGCACCCCGCCTGCGTTGCACCCACAGGAACAGAAATGATCAGTTGCAAGGAAGCAACCCGTCTGGCGTCACTACAACTCGAACGCAAACTCAGCCTCTGGGAACGCATTCAGTTTCGGTTTCATCTGGCGTATTGCGCAAGCTGTCGACTGACCGAAAAACAATTTCAGTTCCTGCGCAAGGCAACGGGAGCCTGGATCAATCATCAGGATTGATCCACCTCACCCTCGACCACAACGGAGATAAATCATGAAAACCAAGCCAATCCTTTCCCTCGCCATCGGCTCCGCCTTTGCCGCCGCCACCCTGAGCCCGCTTGCTCACGCCGCAGACAATCCGTTCGGCGCAACCCGACTGGAGGCTGGCTACCAACTGGCCCAGGCTGACACCAAAGGCAAGGATGGCAAGTGTGGCGAAGCCAAGTGCGGCGCGGACAAGAAAGCGGCTGAAAAGAAAAAAGACGGCAAGTGCGGTGAAGCGAAATGTGGTGCCGACAAAAAAGCCGACAAGAAGAAGGATGGCAAGTGCGGCGAAGCCAAGTGCGGGGCTGACAAGAAGTAATTGCAGCATCAGGCTGGCGGTGCAGGCTACGGCCTGACCGCCGCCCCCACTGGCCAGGAGCCATTCATGACACACCGCCCGCTCGGCGGCGCCGGTCTCGGCTTTCGCCGCGAACTGATCGACGCGCTGAAAACTCACGTCCCCGAGGAAATCGCCTTCTTTGAGCTGGCACCGGAAAACTGGGCCGGCATGGGGGGCAAATCCGCCAAGGACTTGCACCACTTTACCGAACGCCACGCCTTTGCCTGTCACGGGCTGTCGCTCTCGCTCGGCGGCATTGCCCCGCTCGACATCAAGCTATTGCAACAGATCCGGCGCTTCATGCGCGAACACGGCATGAGGCTGTACACAGAACATCTTTCCTGGTGCGCCGACGACAGCCATCTCTACGATCTGCTGCCAATTCCGATGACGGAAAAAGCCGTGCGATGGACGGTCGACCGCATCAAACAGACGCAGGACATTCTCGAGATGCAGATCGGCATCGAAAATGCCTCGTATTATTTTTCACCGCCGGGCGCCGAGATGAGCGAGCCGGAATTCATCAGTCGCATCGTGCACGAAGCGGACTGTCTGCTGCATCTCGACGTGAACAACATTTACGTCAATAGCCGGAATTTCGGCTTTGATCCAGCCGCATTCATGGCCGCCCTGCCGCTCGAAAAAACCTGCTACATCCATGTTGCCGGCCATTACGTCGAACCCGACGGATTGCTCGTCGACACACATGGCGCCATGGTCATCGATTCGGTCTGGCAGCTACTGGAAACAGCGTATCAGCGCACCGGCGTGGTTCCCACCTGCCTCGAACGCGATTTCAATATCAGCGATTTGGCGGCGTTGACCGCGGAAGTCGCGCACATTGCACGCCTGCAAGCCGGAGCCACCCAATGAGCGCAACTGACTTTCAAACTTTCCAGCGCGCCCTCGGCCGCCATCTGCGCGACCCGCGGCGCAGCCCACGCCCCGCCGGCATCCCGGCTCGCCGGATGGCGATCTACAACGAGTTGCTGTTCACCAACATCTGCGGCTTTCTCGACTCATGTTTTCCGGTATGCCGCGCCACGCTCGGCGAGCAACGCTGGCGCCGCCTGAACCGCCACTTCTTCCGCGACTGGCCGAGCCATACTCCCTGGTTTCGAGAAATCCCACAGGAATTTGTCCGCTATCTGCAGGCAGCAGAAATTCGCCAGCCGCTTCCAGCGTGGTTCACCGAACTGGCTCATTACGAATGGGTGGAGCTTGCGGTCGACATCATGGATTGCCCGATTCCGCCGCACGATCCGGCCGGCAATCTGCTGATCGGCCAGCCACTGCTCAATCCGACGTTGATGAACCTGGATTACCAGTGGCCGGTGCATCTGATCGGCCCGAACTACAGGCCGCGCAAGATCCAGCCCAGCCAGTTGCTGGTTTTTCGCGACCGGGAGGACAAGGTCCGGTTTGTCGCCAGCACCCCGGTCACCTCGCGCCTGCTCAAGCTGATTGGCGAGCACGGATTGAACGGCCGTGCCGCCTGCCTGCACATTGCCGCGGAACTGCACCACCCGGCCCCCGAAGCACTGGTCAGCCACGGCCACGCCATGCTCAGCCAATTGCGCGAGCAAGGCATCATCCTGGGAACAAAATCATGAAAACCATGCTCGCCCGCAGCTTTTCCGCCCTTGACTGGCTCGGACTATGGCTTGCCATGCTCAGTCTGCGCATCCTGCTCGGCTGGGATTTTTTTGAATCGGGCCTGGAAAAGTTCAACGGTGAAAACTGGTTCATGGACATCCAGGAACGCTTCCCCGCCCCGTTCAACCTGATTCCGCCGGAAATCAGCTGGCAGATGGCCACCTGGTTCGAACTGCTCGGCGGACTGGCCCTGGTCATCGGCCTGGCCACCCGCTTTTTCTCGATCTCGCTATTCGTCCTGACGCTCGTCGCGATTGCCAGCGTGCACTGGCCGGATAGCTGGGCGACCTTGAGCCAACTGATGCAGGGCTATGGATTTACCGACAAAGGGTTTGGCAACTTCAAGCTTCCGGTCCTCTTCCTCGGCATGCTGTTGCCCTTGATCCTTGGCGGACCGGGAAAGCTGTCGCTCGATCACTACCTGCGCCGACGCTGGCTCAAGTCGTGAAACAAAGCGGCTACAAACCAGAAACAACCGTCAACCAAGGTTACAAAGCCCATCCACAAGCAGAACAGACGCCGGCTACCCGGTTCGCTACAGTGATTTCACCCTCAAACACTGAAGGAAAAATCATGGAAAAGACCCGCAACAAGGTTCGCAAGTTTCTGAAACTGGACAAACTCGGTCAGCGTGTCGCACAAGCGGCACGTTCCATCAACCGGCAGCGCAAGGAAAGGGCGATCCGGGCATTTGAGCGCAGCCTGATGCCGATTGCCTGAGCCACACACCCTCTTACTAAACCGATGGCGGACAACCCGAAACCGGGTTATTCCGCCGTCGTCGTATTGAGCAGGCGCACTTCGCGCTGGGGAAAGGGAATCTCGATCCCGTTCTCGCGGAAACTGCGCCAGATACCGAGATTGATGTCCGACAACACATTGCCGCGCCCTTCTTCCGGGTCGGCGATCCAGAAACCGAGTTCAAGATTGATGCTGCTGTCACCAAACTGAGTCAGCATGACACGCGGCGCCGGATCAGCCAGTACCCGCGCCTGGGCGCTCGCCACATCGGTCATCAACCGCATGACCCGATCGAGATCGCTGTTGTAAGCCACCCCGACCGTCGTCGCCAGACGCATGCGGCTGTCGGAATAAGTCTGGTTCTGGACCACGCTGCCGATCAGCGTCTCGTTCGGCACGATGAACTCCGTCCCGCCGGGGTGCTTGAGCACCGTGTAGCGCGTCGTGATCTGGGTGACCTGCCCGCTATCCGCCCCCACCTGGACAATGTTGCCCAGTTTGATCGAGCGATCGAGCAGGATGATGAAGCCGGAGACATAATTGCTGGCGATTTTCTGCAAGCCCAGCCCCAGGCCAACACCCAGCGCACCGGTAAAAACCGAAAGCGCCGTCATGTCGATCCCGACCAGCGACAAGCTGGTGACAATTGCGAGAACCGTGAGCAGCGCCTTGGCCAGGCGCACGCCGACAATCCGCAGGCTGGAGTCGAGACGATCGAGGCGCATCAGCTTCGCTTCGATCAGACCGGCAATCCAGAGCGCCAGCACGACAGTCAGGAAGACCGTGACAATACCGTGCAGGATCATCCACAGATTGATCCGCTGCTTGCCAATCGCGAACTCGACCTGCTCAAGCGAATCGATCACATACGGCGCAACATCGGTGATGTAAAGCGCCAGCCAGCCCCAGACCACGGCGGCAATAATCCGCTCCCAGGCCGACAACCAGGCTGCGCGGGGAAAAGCCTGGCGCAGGACGAAAATAACGCTGCGTACCAGCGCCATCGAACCGAGCAAAGGCAAAGCCAGCTTGAGCAGATTGACGTGGAAGAACGGCTTGAGCGCCAGTCTTGCCACGCCGACCAGCACCATGCCGGTGACCGGAAAGACCAGACGGGCACCGGCATCGCTCAGGCGACCGGCCCCCTCCTGGTGACGCCCGTGCCAGAAGCGGGCAAACAGATAAGCCCCACCCAGGCAGAAGAGCAAGGCCAGCACCTGCCAGATGAAATTCGGATCGTTGATGTCCGCCCAAATATCATTGAGCAGCTGCAACGCCGGATTGTTCTGGCTCATGCCTTCTTGTCCAGCACGGCCGCAAAGAAACCGTCGGTCAGATGCTGATGCGGCAGCAAACGCAGCAAGTCACCTTCCAGCGAGACGCCGTGACGAGCCAGCACGGTCGACGCCGGAACCAACTCGAAATCGGGGTGACTGGCCAGGAAAGCTTCGATGATCGCATCGTTTTCCGCGGTCAACAGGCTGCAAGTGGCATAAACCACACGCCCGCCCGGACGCACCAGCTTGGCTGCGGCGGCAAGGATGGAAGCCTGCTTGACGGTCAGTTCGGCAACCGATGCTTCGCTCTGACGCCATTTCAGATCAGGGTTGCGCCGCAAGGTACCCAGGCCGGAACACGGCGCATCGACCAGCACGCGATCGACCTTGCCGGCCAGACGCTTGATCTTGGTATCGCGCTCGTGCTCGATGCGGGCCGGATGCACATTCGACAGGCCGGAACGGGCCAGGCGCGGCTTGAGATTGCCCAGCCGCTTGTCGGAGACATCGAAGGCGTAAAGACGGCCGGTATTCTTCATCAAGGCCCCCAGCAGCAGCGTTTTGCCACCGGCTCCGGCGCACAGGTCGACGACCATTTCGCCGCGTTTCGGCTCGAGCAGGTAGCCGAGCAACTGGCTTCCTTCGTCCTGCACTTCGAACGCCCCTTCGAGGAAGAGCGGGTGCTTGGCCAGCGCCGGCTTTTCACGCAGACGGATGGCGGTCGGCGACAAGGTACCGGCCACACCTTCAATGCCATCGGCCGCGAGGCGCTCAAGAACGGCATCACGATTGCTCTTGAGCGTATTGACGCGCAGGTCGAGCGGTGCCGGCTGGTTCAGGGTGCGCGACAAGGCCAATACTTCATCGGCTCCGAACTGGGCTGCCAGACGCTCGTACAGCCAATCCGGCAAATCACAGCGCACGGCCGGGGCAAAGTCGGTTTCCGGCATCGATTTGGCTGCGGCCAGCCATTCTTCCTCGCTCGCCTTGAGCACGGGGGCCAGTTCGCGCTGGCTCCAGCCGCGCGTCACAGCCAGCGCAACCAGCAACAGGCGACGGTCGGAAATCTGACCGGCACAGCGTGCTTCCAGACTACGGCCGCGGCGCAGCACGGCAAAAACCGTTTCGGCGACAAAGGCCCGGTCGGCATGACCCAACTGACGATTTTCGCGGAAATAGCGCGAAACAACGGCATCAGCCGGGTGGTCGAAGCGCAGCAACTGGCCGAGAACGGTTTCAGCGTGGGCGAACAGGGCGGGAGTGAAACGAGCTTTCATCATTTTCCTAAATCAACAGCTGTGGTTGGGCACCACGGGTACTCAAAACATCAAGGGTCAGCCGGTTTGGCCGGCAGGCCGATTTCGGCGGCCATCTGGGAATAGCTGTCGCCTTTTTTATCCGTAAACCGGATTTTAACCGGCAAGCGGTGAAGATCGAGCGCAATCCAGATTTCTGTCGTGTTATCGGTCATCGCGCGCAGGTGCAGCGTACGAAAACGACCCGCCGGCGTCTCTATTTCTTCTTCGCCGAGCGAATCGAGGTTGTAACGCTCATATTTCTTGCCGGTCACCACGCCAAGCGCCGTGCCGGCCTCCAGGCGGGCAACGTAGGCCAGCTGGTAATTGAGCGACAGGATGTCCTGCGTTCCCGGCGCAATCTCGCGCACGCTGCCGTCACGCGACAACCTGACAACCGCGGTCGACCAGTCAAAATCGGCATTTTCGTTGGCGTCGACACCATTCTTCAAGCTGCGGAATGTTTCCGGCTGCAAACCGCCTGCCACCAGCCGGCCCCGGCTTTCAATGTCGAGGCGTACCGGCTTGAGCAAGGCGGCCAGACCGCTGGTTTCCGTCGTCCCGGCAAGGCGGTAGCTGCCATCGGCGGCAAATTCCCAGCGATGCTCCGCTCGTCCGACCTGCAAATCGAGCGAATCCTTGAAAATGACGAAACGAATCGCCCCTTGCGTCGGCAGGAGCGGCTGGGCTGGCTCGGGGGCCGCAACTTCCGCGGTCGACGCTTGTTCCGGAGCGATTTCCACGACTGGCTCGGGTTGGGGGGCAATCGACGGCGGCGTCGCTTGCCGGCTGGTCAAATGCTTTGGCACAGGCTTCCGGGCAATCCGTCGGGGCGCTTCAGGCTTTGCGGCGGGCGCTGCCGGTAAAGGCCGCAGCTCGGCTTCCAGCCTGGGCGACTCACTCCCCTGGCCGGGCAAGACCAGATCCGTACCGAACAAGGCCGCGGCATGCAGCACCAGCGACCCGGCGAGGGCGACCAGCAGCGCAATCGGCATCGTGCTTCAGCGCACCTCGGGCGAAATCAGGACCGATTGATCGACCAGATCGGCCGCCAGCCTGACCCGGCCGTTTTCAAGCCGCAGCTTGTCTTCGGCAAACCAGCGCACGGCCTGCGGATAGACCTTGTGCTCCTGAACCAGAATGCGGGCTGCCAGCGCCGCTTCATCGTCGCCATCGAGCACCGGCACGGCAGCCTGGATGACGACCGGACCATGATCCAGCTCAGCCGTGACGAAATGCACCGTGCAACCGTGGATCCGCACGCCTTCCTCAAGCGCCCGCTGATGCGTGTGCAGGCCGGGGAAGGATGGCAGCAGCGACGGGTGGATATTGAGCAGGCGACCTTCGTAATGACGCACGAAATCGACCGTCAGAATGCGCATGAAACCAGCCAGCACGACCAGATCGGGGACAAAACCGTCGATGCATTCAGCCAGCGCGGCATCGAAGGCTTCGCGCCCGGCAAATGCCTTGTGGTCGATGTAGTACGTTGCGATGCCTGCCTTGGCGGCCGTCTCCAGGCCTTGGGCATCCGGCCGGTTGCTGATCACGGCGGCGATATTGACCGGCAGTTTGCCGGCATCGCGGGCGGCAATCAGCGCTTCCATATTGCTGCCACGGCCGGAAATCAGGATGACGATATTCTTCATTTCAAAAAACTCACAGGCAAAAAGATCGTGCTGACTACCGTTTGAGTCAGCCGTGAAAGAGTGCGGCCATTGCGATCGGCAACCACCTTGGCCATCAGGTCGAGCAAGCCCATCAAACGACCGAATTCGCGCTCGAAAGACAGATTGCGATTGGCCGGATCAAGTTCATTCGAGAGCAGGTAAAGCTCTCCGCCGGGCATCCGGTCATTGCCCAGCTTCCAGACTGCAACTTCCATGTTGCGGGCGCAGTTGAACAGTTTCAGCTCATTCAGGCTATCCAGCACATAAAACTCTTCCTTGTGCTCGAAAGCCGCATCAGCCATGGTCAACAAGCCCAGCATCAGCGCGGCAACCCGGTCGCCGCCGTAGTTTTCACTGAAAGCCAGCGCCGCTGCCTGTCCTTCGCGCAAGCCGCCGAGTTCGGGCAGGCTGCGGTAGTGACGCATGCGCAAACGTTCCAGCGCCGCCTCCCGGCTGACCACACCGGCTTTTTTCCATTCTTTCGGATTCCGCCGGTACAACTTGTCGGCAATCAGCATCAACCCGGCCATCACCTCGGCCCGATTGGTATCGGCGATGCGGTCGACTTCCGATTTGGCCAGATATTTGAGGTCGACCGCAGTGTCCGTCCGGCCATCCTTCCCCAATTTCGTCGTGCACGCCATCAGGCCAAGCGCAACGAGAAGGAGGAAGAACCAGCGCATCAGGCTTCCCGCGTTTTCAGATAACCAACACCAATCGGAATCAGTGAGGAAACGACAATCCCGACGATGATCAGCGACAGATTGGTTTTAACCCAGGGAATATTGCCCAGCCAGTAACCGGCGGCACACAGCGAAACCACCCAGCCAATCGCGCCGATCAGGTTGAACAGCGTGAACTTGGCGTAGGACATTGCACCAATGCCGGCGACAAACGGCGCAAACGTACGGAACAGCGGCAGAAAACGCGAAAGCACCAGCGTCTTGCCGCCATGCTTTTCGTAGAAAGCGTGCGTCTTGATCAGCGCGTTGCGGTTGAAGAAACGCGAATTTTCCCAATGAAAGACCTTGGGGCCAAAAAAACGGCCGATCTGGTAATTCAGCATGTTGCCGAGAATGGCTGCCGCCGAAAGCACGCCGATCAGCACAAAGATATCCATGCCGCCCTCACCCAGCGCAGCCAGCGCACCGGCCACGAAAAGCAGCGAATCGCCCGGCAGGAAAGGGAAAACGACAAATCCGGTTTCGGCAAAAATGATGAAGAAAAGAATGCCGTAGATCCACAAGCCATGTTGCTGCACCAGCAAAGCCAGGTGCTTGTCGAGATGAAGCACGATGTCGAGAAACTGCGCGAAGAATTCCATGCGGCAAGGCCAAGGCGGATAAAGGCGTCATTTTACCTCAAGGTATAATCGCACCATGCCCACGATTGCCCGCCTCCCCGACCTGCTGATCAGCCAGATTGCTGCCGGCGAAGTCGTAGAACGTCCCGCCTCGGTTCTCAAGGAACTGCTCGAAAACAGCCTCGACGCCGGCAGCAAGGCCGTCCAGGTGCATCTTGAAGAAGGCGGCGTCAAGCTGATCCGCATTACCGATGACGGTTGCGGCATCGCCAAGGAGCAGCTTGCCCTGGCCCTGACTCGCCACGCCACGTCGAAAATCGTTTCGCTCGATGACCTTGAACGGGTTGGTACGCTCGGTTTTCGCGGTGAAGCGCTGGCCTCGGTCGCTTCGGTCGCCCGGCTGGCGATCAGCAGCCGCGAACGCGGCGCGGGCCATGCCTGGAAACTGAAAGCCGAAACCGGCGCCGAGCCGGAACCAGCGGCGCTGATGGCCGGCACCGTGGTCGAAATGCGCGACCTGTATTACAACACCCCGGCCCGGCGCAAATTCCTCAAGGCCGAGGGCACCGAGTTCGCCCATTGCGCCGATGCCGTCAAACGCCTGGCGCTGACCCGGCCGGATGTCGCCTTCAGCCTGACCCACAACGGTCGCAACCTGTTCCAGCTGGCCCCGGCCGACAGCGCCCGCCGCATCGCAGACATTCTCGGCGACGACTTTCTCGGCGCGGCTCGCGCGGTCGACGCCGCCAGCGGCCCGATTTCCATCGCCGGCTTTGCCATCGACCCGACCCGCGCCAGCGACGCCAAGGATGGCCAGTACGTCTTCGTCAATGGCCGTTTCGTGCGCGACAAGATCATCAGCCATGCGCTGCGCGAAGCCTACCGCGACGTGTTGCACGGCAGCCGCCAGCCGGCCGTCTGCCTTTTTGTCAGCATCGATCCAGCACTGGTCGACGTCAATGTGCATCCAGCCAAGACGGAAGTCCGTTTCCGCGATTCACGCGCCATGCACCAGTTCGTTTTCCACGCCATCCAGCGCACGCTGGCCGCACCGGTACAGAACGACAATCGCGACCTGGCCGTGCCGGCCGATACCTTGCCCGGCACCGCTCCTCAGGCCTACACAGTCAGCCCGTCAGCATCGACCGGCCACACCGCCCCGGCTTACGCCCAATACGCGCCGCCCCTGCGCCACCAGGGCAGCCTCGGCGTGGCCGAACCGGCCGCCGCCGCTTACCTGGCCTTCGCCAAGGCCACGCAAAATATCGGGACAATGACCTACGCGTCAGGCAACCCGGCGAGCACTCCGCAATTCAGCCCGAATGAGACAGTCGACCGCGACGGTCCGCCGCTCGGCTACGCCCTGGCCCAGTTGCACGGCATTTACGTGCTGGCCCAGAATGCACGCGGCCTGGTCCTGATCGACATGCATGCAGCGCACGAACGCATCCTCTACGAAAAGCTGAAAACTGCTTTCGACAATCGCCAGATTGCGACGCAAGCCCTGCTCATTCCCGCCGTTTTTTCGGCCGAGCCGCTCGATATTGCCGCCGTCGAAGAACACAGCGAAGCACTGGCCGAACTCGGCTTCCAGATCACCGCACTCGGCCCGAACCAACTCGGCGTGCGCAGCGTGCCTGCCTTGCTCCAGTCCGGCGATCCCGCCGCGCTGGCCCGTTCGCTGATCGGCGAACTGCGCGAGCACGGCATCACCCAGTTGGCCACCGCCCGCCGCAACGAGTTGCTCGCCACCATGGCCTGCCACGGCGCGGTACGCGCCCGTCGCCAGCTCAGCGTGCCGGAAATGAACGCGCTGCTGCGCCAGATGGAAGAAACCGAACGGGCCGGCCAGTGCAACCACGGTCGCCCGACATGGACCGAATTGCCACTGGAACAGCTCGACAAGCTCTTCCTGCGTGGCCAGTAAACGCCCCGCACCCGCCCTTCAACATACCGAGAAAAATTCCATGGCGATTTCCTGGCTGACCGTACTGCAAAGCGTTCCCTGGTCCGACGTGATCAGCAATGCCCCGAAAGTGGCCGACGGCGCAAAAAAACTGTGGGGCTCGATGGGCCGGAAGTCCGGTGCGACGGCGCCAGCTGGCAGCGACCTGAGCCCGGCCGAAGACCAAAGCATCGCTTCGCTGCATACCCGTTTGCTTGCCGTCGAGGCTGAACTGGCCAGCCAGCATGAACAATTGCTCGCTTCGTCCGAGCTGATCAAGGCACTAGCCGACCAAAATGCACTGCTCATCGCCCGCGCTGAAGCGGCGCGGGTCCGCATCGGGCGACTCTGGATCAGTGCGCTGCTGCTCGGCGGCATCGCTGCGGCCGGTCTGGTATTGCATTTCGTCCGGTAAAAAAGGCGCTTTAAAGAATCAACGGGCGATCCGGCAATTCATTCGGATTGCGTTCGCCTGCCGGGAAATGTCCGGCCAGCAGGCTGCCGGCCTGGCGAATAGCCCCTAAGGCGCCGTCACGATAGTCGCCGGCCTTGAAGGCGGCTTCCATGCCACGACAAATGGTGTCCCACTCGGCCTGTGCCACTTTGGCGGCAATGCCGCGATCCGCCAGGATTTCGACCTGCCGGTCGACCAACTGGACGTAAATCAGCACACCACTGTTGCCCTCGGTATCCCACACCCCCAGACGGGCAAACAGGTCTGCTGCCCGCTGTCGCGCCGTACGCCCCCGCCGCAAATCGGCCCAGGGCATCGGCCCTTCGACGACAAAACGGATTTCGCCGCGCTGCCCGGCTTCGGCCACCTCGACTGCGGCGCCGATTTCCGCCGACAGTGCCGGACCGAAGCGCCGGGCCGCCAGCCAGGGCGGGGTCAGCAGGTGTTTGAAGATTCGTCCGACATTCATTTACCAGCTCCCCGAGGCACCACCGCCGCCACCCGAACCACCGCCCCCGCTGAAGCCACCACCGCCCGAACCGCCGCCCGAGCGACCGTTCAGGACGCCGCTGAGCAAGATATCCAGTCCGAAGACCGCCAGCAGGATACCGATCACCGCCCCGCCGATCACTCCGGCCAAGCCGCCGACCAGCAGCCAGCCCAGCCCGGCGCTCAAGCCACCGGCTACCGTACAGCCGAGCAAATTACCGAGCAACTGACGCAGGATGGTGCCGCCGACCACAATGACCAGCGCCACGCCGATCAGCATGGTTTCGGGAATATCGGCCAGCCGCCCAAATGAAGGCCCGCTGCCTTGCGGCGCAGAAGGCTCCGGCAATGATTCGCCGTCCACCACCTTGAGGATGGCATCGACACCGGCTTCGATGCCGCCGGGAATATTGCCGGCCTTGAACTGCGGCGTGATGGTTTCCGAAATGATCCGTTTGGCAGTCGCATCATTCAGCGCGCCCTCCAGGCCGTAACCAACTTCGATGCGCAGCCGGCGATCATCCTTGGCAACGATCAGCATCACGCCATCGTCAATCCCCTTGCGCCCGACTTTCCAGGCATCGAACAGGCGTATCCCGAATTGCTCGATCGTTTCCGGCTGCGTACTCGGCAACACCAGGACAACGACCTGCGCCCCTTTGCTGGCTTCGAAAGCAGCCAGTTTCTGCTCCAGGCCGGCGCGCTGCGCGTTATCCAGCGAGCCGGTCAGATCGGTCACCCGCGCCGTCAGGCCAGGCAGCGCAACCAGCCCGGTCGCCTCCGGTGCCGCCCAGGCGAACACCGAAAACAGGCAGAGCAGTAGCGCGGCGAAATGGGCAGCCAAACGTTTCACTCAGGTTTTACTGTGCGGCCGCCGGTTTCGGCGTGTTGAAGTCGATCTTCGGTGCGGAACTGATCGCTTTTTCGTCGTCGACCGTGAAATTGGCCTTGGCCTTCCAGCCCATCACCATCGCCGTCAGATTGTTCGGGAAGGTACGCACTGAAATGTTGTATTCCTGAACCGCCTTGATGTAACGGTTGCGCGCCACGGCGATACGGTTTTCAGTCCCTTCGATCTGCGCCTGCAGATCGCGGAAATTGGCATCGGCCTTGAGTTGCGGGTAATTTTCGGAAACCACCAGCAAACGACTCAGTGCGCTGGACAATTCGCCCTGGGCTTTCTGGAACTTGGCAAAGGCGGCTTCATCATTGACCAGCTCCGGCGTCGCCTTGATGCCGCCAACGCTGGCGCGCGCTTCGGTCACCCGGGTCAGGACTTCCTTCTCGTGGGCCGCGTAGCCCTGGACGATGGAGACCAGATTGGGCACCAGATCGGCCCGCCGCTTGTACTGGTTGAGCACCTCGGACCAGGCGGCATTGACGCCCTCGTCATTGGTCAGTATCTGGTTATAGCCACAGCCTGAAAGCAGCGAGCTAATCATGGCAATCAGGACAAACAGGCGAAATTTCATGGCGGAACGCTCCCGGTAACAAAATCAATGCGATCAATATGGGGCAGGCTCGGGCAAAGCTCAAGACCATCCGTGTAACGTTTCGTATGGCCGATCCGGCATTTGCCGGCCAGAAGCCGGGTTGACCGCAGCAGTCCAAAGAGGATGGCATCGTTTATCATCAAGCCTCTGCCACTGCTCTGGAATGACTGACCATGCCCCGCCCAACCCTCCTTGGCCTGCCGCCGAGTACCGTTGCCACGCCGCTTGCTGCTTGCGCCTTGCTGGCCGCCAGCTGGGGACAGGCGCTGGGCTGGATGATGCTGCTGGCCGTTTCCGGCGTGTTGATCGCGACCGTCCTGGTCGCCGTCTTTCATGCCGAAGTGATTGCCCACCGCGTCGGCGAACCCTTGGGGACGCTGGTCCTGGCACTGGCGGTCACCGTCATTGAAGTGTCCCTGATCGTTTCGATGATGCTCTCCGGCGGGTCAGACGTCGCCGCACTGGCTCGCGATACCGTCTTCGCCACGGTCATGATCATCTGCAATGGCGTGATCGGCTTGTGCCTGCTGGCCGGCGCCATCCGCCACCGTTTTGTTTCCTTCCGGGTCGAGGGAACCAGTTCGGCCCTTTCCGTGCTGGCCGCCCTGACCACGCTGACCTTGATTCTTCCCGAGTTCACAACAACCACGCCCGGTCCGACCTACGCACCGTCGCAACTGGCTTTTGCCGGACTGATGTCCTTGTTGCTCTACGGCGTTTTTGTGTTCGTCCAGACCGTTCGCCATCGGGACTTTTTCCGTCAGCCGGAAGGTGTGGCCGAAGAGGAAGACCATGCGGCACCGGGCAATCCAAGCGCCCCACTCAGCCTGGGTCTGCTGCTCGCCTCGCTGGTTGCTGTCGTCGGGCTGGCCAAGATGCTCGCCCCGGCGATCCAGCGTGGTGTCGAAGCAGCGTCGGCGCCGCCCGCCGTGGTCGGCATCGCCATCGCCATGCTGGTCCTGCTGCCGGAAACCTGGGCAGCACTGCGAGCGGCGCTGCGCAATCGGATGCAGACCAGTCTCAACCTTGCGCTCGGCTCGGCGCTGGCGACGATCGGTCTGACCATTCCGGCGGTCGGATTGCTCTCGATCATGCTCGACGTTCCGCTGGTTCTCGGTTTGCCGGCCAAGGAAATCGTCCTGCTCTTCCTCACCTTGCTGGTCAGCACGATCACGCTGGCCAGCGGCCAGGCCACCGTACTGCAAGGAGCCGTTCATCTGGTCCTGTTTGCGGCCTTTCTTTTCCTCGCCATCATTCCCTGAGAACAAGCCAAGGGCCGCGGTCAAACTGCACCGCGGCCTCCTTGCCTTACCGCTGCGTATCGCGGCTTACCACTTCATTTCGCCTTTATTGACCTTGGCGCCGATGTCGAGCGCAATCCCGAGACCGGCCTTCGGATAGGCGGTTTTCATCGTTTCGATCAGAGCGGCAGCATTGCTGCTGCTTGCTGCGGTCGACTCGAACTTGACCAGGTAATTCCGCGTATAGCCGATGGCCGACGCATCGAGCGGCGTACCGGCTTGCATGTGACCGGGGACAACGACCGCCGGTTGCAGTGCGGCCATTTCATCCAACTGGGCGAGCCAGGCCTGGCGCTCGGCGGGCTTCTGGGTGTCTGCGGTCCACACATGCAGATTGCCGAAAACGCCAATGTTGCCGACCACCGCCTTGAGTGACGGAATCCAGACGTAAGGACGGTGCGCCAGCAGACCTTCGCTGCCGCGGATTTCAATCGTTTCACCATCGACCGTCAGGCTGTGGCCGCTGAAAGCCTGCGGCAGCACAGCTTGCCGTGGCGCATTGGCTCCCATTTTCGGCCCCCAGAAAGCCACCTTGCCCTGAACCTTGGCCTTGATTTTCTCCAGCACGGCAGGGCTGGTCAGCACCTCGGCCTGCGGGAAAACTTCCTTCAGTACGTCGACACCGAAGTAGTAATCGGGATCGGCCTGGCTGACGTAAATCGTTTTCAGTTGCTTGCCGCTATCGAGCACATTGGCGGCAATCCGGTAGGCATCGGCACGGGTAAAACCGGCATCGATCACCACCGCTTCCTTTTCACCGGTCACCAGCACCGAATTGACATGAAAGCTACCGGCTTCGGCGTTGTAGACCTTGAGTTGCAGCGGTTGGGCCGCTTCGGCACCGGCAAAGGACAGGGCCAGCGTGGCGGCGATGAGTGTTTGGCGAATCATGGTGAGCTCCTTGGGTTGAATGTGTTGCGACGGGAGCCACTTTAATTTCAAATATCAGACAAATAAATCAGGTAATCTGCGCATAATTATTTCAAAAAAAGAAACAATGGACAGACTGACCGCCCTCCACATCTTCAGCGACATTGCCGAAACCGGCAGTTTCACCGCCACGGCGGAACGTCTGGAACTGTCGCGCGCCATGGTTACGCGAGCCATTGCCGAACTTGAACAATGGCTGGGCGCCCGCCTGCTGCAACGAACTACCCGACGCGTCACGTTGACGGAGGCCGGCATCCAGTGCCTGCGCCGCAGCCAGCAAATGCTCGCGCTGCGCCAGGACATGGAAGAAGAAATCACCCCGACAGACAGCCAATTGCGCGGTCAACTACGCCTGACCAGCAGCATGTCCTTTGGCCATGCGCATCTGGCGGCGGCGCTGGGGGATTTTCTTGAGCGGCATCCGCAACTGAAAATCGACCTCGACGTCGGCGACCGTGCGGTGAACCTGGTCGAAGCGCGTATCGACCTTGCCATCCGGATCAGCGCCGAGCCCGATCCGGCCTTGATCGCCCGGCCACTGGCCGAATGCACATCGATGCTGGTGGCGTCCCCCGGCTACCTGGCACAACATCCAGCCATTCTGCAGCCCGGCGATCTGTTGCAGCACCGTTGTCTCGGCCACAGCAATTTTGGCCGCAGCGAATGGCGACTCAGCCGTGCCGAGGAAAGCATCGAAATCGCGGTCAGTTGCCGCTTTACGGCCAACGAAGCAACCGTGCTGCGGGAAGCCGCCTTCGCCGGCAGCGGCATTGCCCTGCTACCGACCTATCTGGTTGCTCCGGCAGTCAGTGCAGGCCATTTGGTCCAGGTCCTGCCGGCCTGGCAACTGCCCCGGCTGACCATCCATGCCTTGTATGCCTCACGCCGCCATCTCTCGCCGGCAGTCCGGGCTTTGGTCGACTTTCTGGTCGAGCGCTTCGCCACCCCGCGCTGGCAAGAGGCTTATTGAGGCGGTTTGGCGAGCTGGGCCTTGACGATAGGCCCGACCGAATTCCAGACCCAGGAACTGGCCCCGACCACCAGCGCCGTACCGACGATCAGTTGAATCAGCAAAACGATCAAATCATGCTGCTGGCGGCTGAGTTTGCGCGCCGGATTGGTCGCTCCGCATCCCGGACAAGCTTCGGCTGAGGTATCGACTTTGTGGCCGCAGGCGCGGCAGGGAACGAGGGACATGGCTACTCCACTGGGTTTTGCCCGATTATAGGCCGGAGCACCGCGCCCGGTGCGTGGTAGCATTCGCCGCCATGAATTCGCCTCGCCTGCCTCCCGCCATCCTGATCATGGGCCCGACCGCCTCGGGCAAGACCGCGGCCGCCATGGCACTGGCCGACCGTTTCCCGGTCGAGCTGATCAGCGTCGACTCGGCCCAGGTTTTCCGCGACATGGACGTCGGTACCGCCAAGCCGGACAAAGCCACGCTGAGCCGCTATCCACACCACCTGATCGACCTCATTTCGCCGGAAGAAAGCTATTCGGCAGCCCGTTTCCGGGCCGATGCGCTGGCCGCCATGGCGCAGATCACGCAAGCCGGCAAGGTCCCCGTTCTGGTCGGTGGAACCATGCTTTACTTTCGCGCCTTGCTCAATGGCCTGGCCGAACTGCCGCAGGCCGATGCCGCACTGCGCACCGAAATCGATGCCGAAGCGGCACGCGAAGGCTGGCCGGCAATGCATGCCAAATTGGCCCTGCTCGACCCGTCGACCGCAGCACGCCTGCACACGACCGATAGCCAGCGCCTGCAACGGGCACTCGAAGTCTGCCGCCTGAGCGGCCGGCCGATGTCCGAACTGCTGGCCGAGAGCGAACAGCAAAAACCGGCCTACGACTTTCTCTCGATCAGCCTGCTGCCGTCAGACCGCGCCGTGCTGCACGAACGTATCGCCCGGCGCTTCGATGAAATGCTGCTCGGTGGCCTGGATGAAGAAGTCCGGCGCTTGCGCGAAAAATACCAACTGAATCTCGGCCTGCCATCGATGCGCTGTGTCGGTTATCGCCAGACCTGGGAAGCCCAGGATGGCCTGCTGCCGAAGAAGGAATTGCGCGACCGCGGCATCTTCGCCACGCGCCAGTTGGCCAAGCGACAAATCACCTGGCTGACCAACTCGTTCGAATCCGAACAGTTTGACTGCCTCGATGCCGCGCTGAGCGAACAAGTCGCCCGGCGCGTCAGCGAATTCCTTACTTCCTGAGCAAACCCTCCAGGCTCTTGGCCAAGGCTTCAAGCTGGCCGACGATCTGCAGGCTTTCGTCCTGCGTTCCGACCATGCGCTGCATGAACTCACTGGCCATCGCCGTCATGCGCTCCTCCTGGTCTTCGGTCAAGCCGAGGTGCACATAGGATTTCATCAAGGCTTCCTGAAACTCGATCATTACCTGGGTCAGCGAAAAACAATTGCGCCGGTAATTCGACTGCACGGCATCCAGCGTGTCATGCAGGCGCGGCAAGGCTGACTCGATGCCGCTACGCCGGCGCTGGGTCAGGATTTCCAGCTCGATGGCGCGCAAGCGGGCCTCGGCACCTTCGGCCAGCAAAGCACCGTTATCGCGAATCCGGCCACAACGGTCGGCATCATCGACCGGCATGTTGTTCACCATCAAGGTGACCTGGCCGTAGTTGAAGACGCAACGCGATTTGAAATGAAAAATCCGGCCAGAGTGCTGCACATGGTTGAGTACCGACACCTCAAGCGGCAGGTTGACCCCGTTCTGGCTGACCGACAACACCTCGCCCCCCAACCGGAACTGAACCGCGGCCTGCAAATCGTATTGCTGCATCGCCTCAAGCACGGCGGCAGCCAGTTCATCAGCCGTTGCGCAGGCAAAGGACTTGCTCAGAAATTGCAGCACGACCCCCAGTTCGCCCATGCTGACCATGGCTGACATGGCGGTTTTCTGGGCATAGCCAGCCTGCTCGTGGAGCGCCTTCTTTTCAGCCAGCAAGCGCCCGGCAACCGCCAGCTTGCGCTGCAGTTCGGCTGGTTCAAAAGGCTTGATGATGAAATCGTCGCCCCCTGCTTCGTAACAAATCAGGCGCGTCTCGATATCGTCATGGCCGGACACGAAATAAACCGGAACGTCCTGCGTATCCCAATCTTCCTTGAGATGACGGCACAGGGCATAACCGTCGATTTCCGGCATCGAGACATCGAGTAAAAAAAGATCGGGCTTTTGTTCGGCGACGCGTTTCAGGCAAAGGTCGCCGGAACTGAAGGTTTCAAGCTGGCAAAAACCATCAAGAATACCCGTCAGGATATCGAGAATCAGTTGATCATCGTCGACGGCATAAACACGCAATGCAGCATCCATTGAAAGCCTCGGCAAAATGACTTTGGAAAATCCATTTTCCTTTGCTTGGCCGCAGCTGACAAGGTGTTTTGTCAAATTAGGCAAATTTTCAATAGACCACTTACATACGACTTATTCCCGCCCCGGCACCTCAGTACCGATTTCCGGCAAACGCGGCGGTCGACCGCAGGAAAGGCATTCTTTTTCAATCTCGAATGCCGCATGACATGCCGCCATGCCCTGCCTTTCCCAACCATGTTTCATGGCCGCAACCCGCACCAGCACGACACCGGCGCGCAGCATTTCGAGATATTCAGCAACGCCGCGCGAGACATCGATGACTCGCTGCCGGTGTTTGGCATGCATCCGGTCGTTAACCTTGACGATGGCACACAGGTCATTGTCGAGGCGGCGCACAGCCACCATCGAACCGAGTGGAAAATGATTGCTTGCCGCGGTGAACTTCCTGACATCGAAGGATTCGCCGGTCGAGGTTTTACGCCCCCGAAAACCATGGCCGTAAAAGCTGGCAGAACCTTTCAGTCCGACGCTCTCCGACTCAATGATGTCGGCCTGCCCGACCTCGGCAAAGGTCGCCCTGGCTGCACGCTGCTTCTTTTTGGTTTTTTTCGATGATTTGACCGATGACGGCCTGGCAACCGCCCTGCCTGCAACGGCCTTGACGGATTTACCGACCACCGGCCTGGCCGGTGGTTTCTTGTTCGCTGCCCAGACAGCCGGCGAACCATTCAGTAACAGCAGGCCGCAGACGAATGCCGCGACCCACCGCAACCGGTCAGACCACGAGGGTCTGCGCTTCGTCACCCTGGCGGGCCCGAATGACACCAATTTGATAAACCGCTTCGCCCTGTGCCTTCAGTTCGGCCAATGCAGCAGCGGCATCGGCAGCGGCAACGACGACCACCAGGCCGATACCGCAGTTGAAGGTGCGATGCATTTCGTTTTCGGCAACGTTGCCTTCCTTCTGCATCCAGTCGAACAGCTTCGGACGCGGCCAGGCAGCCTTGGTCAGTTCGGCCACGGTGTTTTCCGGCAGCACGCGCGGCACGTTTTCAAGCAAGCCGCCACCGGTGATGTGAGCCATGCCCTTGATATTGACCTTCTCCATCGTCGCCAGCACCTGCTTGACGTAGATACGGGTCGGCGCCATGACGACGTCGGCCAGCGAACGGTCGCCGTCGAACGGAGCATTCATGTCCGGATTGGAGCGTTCGATGATCTTGCGGACCAGCGAGTAGCCGTTGGAGTGGGCGCCGGAAGAAGCCAGGCCGAGCACAACGTCACCCGGCGCAATGGTCTTGCCGTCGATCGCCTTGGACTTTTCGACAACGCCGACCGCAAAACCAGCCAGATCGTATTCGCCCGCCGGGTACATGCCCGGCATTTCGGCGGTTTCGCCACCGATCAGGGCGCAGCCGGCCAGTTCGCAACCCTTGGCGATACCGCCAACGACGGAAGCGGCGGTGTCTACATCGAGCTTGCCGCAGGCGAAGTAATCGAGGAAGAAGAGCGATTCGGCACCGAGCACCAGGATGTCATTGACGCTCATGGCGACCAGATCCTGGCCAACGGTGTCATGGCGATTCAGTTCGAAAGCCAGCTTGAGCTTGGTGCCGACGCCATCGGTACCGGACACAAGCACCGGCTCCTTGTAGCGCTTCGGCACTTCGAACAGGGCGCCAAAACCGCCGATGCCGCCGAGCACGCCTTCGCGCAGGGTTTTTTTGGCAAGCGGCTTGATACGATCGACGAGGGCATCGCCCGCATCGATATCGACGCCGGCATCACGGTAGGAAAGGGAAGTAGTCTGGGTCATGGTCGGGAGAAATCTGCCAGGCGCGGAAGAAGTCCGCTGGGAAAAAAAAGTGATTTTACCCGAAACCGACTGAGCGCCCTAACTGACTGGCAGGCAAAGGAAAAAAGCAGGAACCCGATTACCAGCTGGAACGGCTCTGATTCGGACTATCGGCATGCTGGCTCAGGTAATCGCGCAGATGCTCGACAAAATAAGCCACCTTGGCCGACAGGTTCAGACGTTCGAGATAGACCGCATAAACGTCGGCAGCGGGCGTATCGTAATCCGCCAGCAATTGCACCAGGCGGCCGCTGCGCAGATATTTGGCGACATCCCACTCGGCACGCATCAGGATGCCGTGACCTTCCAGCGCCCAGTTGAGTGCAACTTCGCCATCATTGGTACTCAATTTGCCATGCACCTTGATGGTTTCCGTCTGTTTCCCCTTGATCAGGCGCCAGTGGCCATAGGCTGATTCGTTCTGGCGCAGGACGATGCAGCGATGTTGCGTCAGGTCGTGCGGGTAGACCGGCTGGCCGGCAGCACGCAAATAAGCCGGCGAGGCGCAGAGCAGTCGTCGATTGGCAGCAACCTTCTTGGCAATCAGGCGCGAGTCAGGCAGATCACCGAAACGAATCGAGACATCGACCGCCTCGTCCGGCAGGCTGATCGGACGGTCGGTCAGGTGCAGTTGAACCTCGACATCCGGATACATCCTCGTGAATGCCGAAATTGCCGGGCCAATGTAGGAACGGCCGAAACCCAGCGGTGCGTTGACCCGCAACAAGCCTTTCGGGGCCGCCCGGCTGCTTGAAACCAGGCGCTCCATGTCGTCGATATCGCTCAGGATGCGTTGCGCATTTTCGAAATAAACCTCCCCCTCACTGGTCAGACTGATCCGCCGTGTCGTCCGGTTCAGCAGACGTACGCCAAGGCGCTCCTCCAGTTGCGTCAGGCGACGAGAGACCGCCGGCGGCGTCAGGTTCAGCTCTCGCGCTGTTGCTGCAAGGCTGCCCTGTTTGATCAGCAGACAGAAAAACGCCAGTTCGGAATCGGTATTCATTATTAAGTTTTTTGCAATGATGAATTAACTTTACATCGATTCATCTATTTTCAAAAGATCCTAATCTCCGCTCCACGCAACATATAACGGAGACAAAAATGGAAATGGATATCGAGAAAAGGACCTTGCGCCGAATTACCTGGCGCATCGTGCCCTTCATCATGCTGCTGTATTTCGTTGCCTACCTGGATCGAGTCAATATCGGTTTTGCGGCCCTGACCATGAAGCAGGACCTGGGTTTTACCGCATCCATCCTCGGCTTTGGCGCAGGCATTTTTTTCTGGGGTTACTTCATGTTCGAAGTCCCCTCCAACATCATTTTGCACAAAGTCGGCGCACGACTCTGGATTGCCCGCGTGATGGTCACCTGGGGAATCATTTCGGGCTGCATGGCCTTTGTCGAGGGGCCAACCAGCTTCTACGTGATGCGTTTCCTGCTCGGCGCCGCCGAGGCCGGTTTCTTCCCCGGCATCATCCTGTATCTCAGCTACTGGTTCCCAGCCCGGCATCGGGCTGGCGTGACGGCCTTCTTCATGGCCGCGGCACCGATCTCCACCGCGCTGGGCTCGCCGGTTTCCGCCGCACTGCTCGAAATGAATGGCGTGATGGGGCTGGCCGGCTGGCAGTGGATGTTCATCCTCGAAGCGATCCCGGCGCTGATTCTCGGCGTGGTGGTTTTCTTCTACATGACCGACCGCCCGGAAAAGGCCAAGTGGCTGCCGGACAACGAGCGCGCCTGGCTGGTGAATGCGATGAATGCCGAAAATGCCGCCAAGGGTGACGGTGCCAAACACGGCGTCCTGGCTGGCCTGGCCAATCCTCGCGTACTCGCCCTGGCGATGATCTATTTCGGCACCTCGGCCGGCTTGTACACACTCGGCATTTGGGCACCGCAAATCATCAAACAGTTGGGCGTCTCGTCGATGACTGTCGGTTTCCTGAACGCTATTCCGCCCATCGTCTCGGTCGTCGCCATGGTCTTGTGGTCGCGCCATTCGGACCGCACCGGCGAACGTACCTGGCACGTCATCCTGGCATGCCTGGCCGCCGCCATCGGCCTGGTCATCGCCGCCGGCGCCAACAGCGTGGTCGGCCTGATTGCCGCGCTGACCATCGTCAACGTCGGCATCAGCTGCGCCAAGCCGCCCCTGTGGAGCATGCCGACCATGTTCCTGTCCGGCGCCGCAGCTGCCACCGGGATCGCCACCATCAACTCGATCGGCAACCTCGGCGGCTTCGCCGGCCCGGCCATGATCGGCTGGGTCAAGGATCAGACCGGCAGCTATGCCGGCGGCCTTTACTTCGTCGCCGGCCTGCTCGTGATCTCTGCCGTTCTGACACTGCTACTGGGCCGTTCGCAGAAACCAGCGATGGCCAACACCGCCGAAGCCGCAGCGCACTAACCCCTCCCCCACCCCAACAAATTTCAAAGGAGCACCCAATGGACAAGGAAGCAGCAGTACAGTCCTTGACGGACACCATGGCCAAATTCACGTCGTACATCGGCAAGCGCCTGCCCAAGGACGTGAAGGCAAAGCTGGCCGACCTGCGCACGTTGGAAACCAATCCACTGGCCAAGTCGATCTACGACTCGATGCACGGCAATCAGGAAGCGGCCGACAAGCTGAATCGCCCGAGTTGCCAGGACACCGGCGTCATCCAGTATTTCATCGAGGCGGGCGCCAATTTCCCGCTGCTCGGCGAACTGGAAGATATCCTGCGTGAGGCGACGGTCGGGGCAACAGCGATGGGCCCGCTGCGCCACAACGCCGTCGAAACCTTCGACGAGAAAAACACCGGCACCAACACCGGCACGCAGATTCCCTGGCTCGACTGGCGCATCACGCCGGAACTGGATAGCTGCACCATCGACGTGTACATGGCCGGCGGCGGCTGCACGCTGCCCGGCGCGGCCAAGGTGCTGATGCCGGGGCAAGGTTACGAAGGCGTCGCCGAGTTCGTCATGGATGTCATCACCGAACGCGGCGTCAATGCCTGCCCGCCGCTGCTGGTCGGCGTCGGCGTGTCGACCTCGGTCGAAACGGCGGCTCGTCTGTCCAAACTGGCGATCCTGCGGCCGGTCGATTCGAAGAGTTCGAATACCAAGGCCGCGCTGATGGAAGAACTGCTCGAACAGGGCCTCAACGAAATCGGCATCGGCCCGCAAGGCCTGACCGGCAACAACAGCGTGATGGGCGTCAATATCGAATCCTCCGCCCGCCACCCCTCGACCATCGGCGTCGCCGTCAATACCGGCTGCTGGGCGCATCGCCGCGGCAAGATCAAGATCAACGCCGACATGTCCTACGAAATCATTTCCCACGAAGGAGTCGTCCTGTGAAAAAGATTCTGACCACCCCGATCAAAGACGAAGACCTGGCTGACCTCAAGGTTGGCGATGTGGTTTATCTGACTGGCCGCCTGGTGACCTGCCGCGACGTGGCGCACCGCCGCCTGATCGAGCAGGGTCGCGAACTGCCGGTCAACCTCGAAGGCGGGGCGATTTTCCACGCCGGCCCCATCGTCCGCAAAAAGGACGACGGCAATTTCGAGATGGTCTCCATCGGCCCGACGACCAGCATGCGGATGGAAAAATTCGAGCGTGAGTTCATCAAGCAGACCGGCGTCAAGCTGATCGTCGGCAAAGGCGGCATGGGGCCGGAAACGGTGGCCGGCTGCCAGGAAGGCGTGGCCGTCCATGCAATATTCCCGGGCGGCTGCGCCGTGCTGGCCGCAACGCAGGTCGAGGAGATCGAAGGTTACGAGTGGCCCGACCTCGGCATGCCGGAAACGCTGTGGATCAACCGGGTCAAGGAATTTGGGCCGCTGATCATCTCGATCGACACCCACGGCAACAACCTGATCTCGCAGAACAAGGTCGGCTTCAATGAAAAGAAGAAACCGGTGCTTGAACGGATCAGCCAACAACTCAGCTTTATCAAATAAGCACGCAGGATAGCGGGCAGGCGCTTGCAAAGGCGCCCTGCTCGCTCTATCAAACAATACTGCACACGAAACTGACTTAAACAAAAAATAAAAACACTTCAAAACAAAGGTCGAAAAGCTTAATATCGGAGAAAAACCATGTTTTGTCCTAGACAAAATAAGTCCGCCGATATTTCACCAGGGATTCATGGAGCCGCTCGATGGCCACATTCCGCTCCACCTTTTTCGCCCTGCTGCTCCCCCTGCTGCTGAGCGCCTGCTCGACCAGCGTACCCAGCGGCCTGCACCCCATTACGCCATTCGAGCTGAATCGCTACCTCGGGCAGTGGTACGAAATCGCCCGGCTCGACCATTCCTTCGAGCGCGGCATGAGCGACGTCAATGCCACCTACCAGTTGCTGGACGATGGCAGCGTCAAGGTCATCAATCGGGGCTACAACACACAACGCCAGGCGTGGAAGGAGGCCATCGGCCGCGCCCTGTTCATCGGCGATCCCGCAACCGCTTCGTTGAAAGTGTCGTTTTTCGGGCCGTTTTATGGCGGCTATCACGTGATAGCCCTGGACCCGGACTACCGCTGGTCACTCGTTGCCGGGCCGGACCGCGATTACCTGTGGATTCTTGCCCGTGACAAGACCCTGCCGGTCGAGGTACGCGAGCAATTGCTCAGTCAGGCCAAGGCGCTTGGTTTCGCGACCGACAAGCTGATCTGGGTCGAGCAAACCCGCAGCGACACGAACTGAACCCGGCGCTTATTCAATGCACGCCCCGAAAAAATCCGATCTGCCGAGCAAAATCTGCCTTTGCTGCGGTCGACCGTATTTGTGGCGCAAAAAATGGATGGCCGTCTGGGATGAGGTCAAATATTGTTCCGAACGTTGCCGGCGAAATCGCAGGAAAGCATCATGAGCACGCTGCGCCTGATCCTTGGCGACCAGCTCAACCCGGCACATAGCTGGTTCTCGGCCCCCGATGCGCACGCCGTTTACGTGCTGATGGAAATCCGCCAGGAAACTGACTACGTCCTGCACCACGCTCAGAAGATCATCGCCATTTTCGCCGCCATGCGCGACTTCGCCCGGCAACTTGGCGAAGCCGGCCATCGCGTGCATTACCTGGCGATTGACGACCCGGCCAACCACCAATCGCTGCCGGCCAATCTGGATGCGCTGATCGCCCAATATACGGCCAGCACCTTCGAGTATCAGGCACCGGACGAATGGCGGCTTGACCGACAACTGGCCGACTATGCGGCCCAACTCGCCATCCCCGCCCGGAGGGTCGATAGCGAACATTTCCACACCCGGCGCGACGAAGCCGCCCAGCTTTTTGCCGGACGCAAGCAATGGTTGATGGAGCATTTCTACCGCCAGATGCGGATGCGGCATGGCGTGTTGATGGCCGGCCCCGGCAAGCCGCTCGGCGGCCAATGGAATTTCGATCACGACAACCGCAAGCCCTGGCCCGGCCTACCGCGTGAACCGACCGACTGGCGCGGTGAGCATGATCATTCGGCGCTCTGGCAGAGCATCGAAAAGGCCGGCGTGGCCAGCTTTGGCGAGCCGAATGCCAAACGCTTTCGCTGGCCGCTGAACCGGGACGAAGCTTTGCAGCAACTCGATGATTTCATCGCCGAGGCACTGCCACATTTCGGCGATTTCCAGGACGCGCTGACGATTCGTGCCTGGCGCCTGTTCCACTCGCTGCTCTCCTTCGCGCTCAACACCAAGATGCTCAATCCGCGCGAAGTCGTTGCCCGGGCGGCGGAAGCCTACGAATCAGGCGACGTGCCGCTGGCCGCAGCGGAAGGTTTCATCCGCCAGATTCTCGGCTGGCGCGAATACGTGCGCGGCGTGTACTGGGCCAATATGCCCGGTTACGAAACACAAAATTATTTTGATCACCGGCAGCCGCTGCCCGCATGGTTCTGGACCGGAAACACCAGAATGCGCTGCCTGGCGCAGGCCATCGGCCAGTCGCTCGAACATGCCTATGCCCATCACATTCAGCGCCTGATGGTGATCGGCAACTTTGCACTACTCGCCGGGCTCAATCCGGCGGCGGTGCATGGCTGGTATCTCGGTGTTTATATCGATGCCTTCGAATGGGTCGAGCTGCCCAACACGGTCGGCATGAGCCAGTTTTCCGACGGCGGCCAACTGGCGACCAAGCCCTACGTGTCGAGCGCTGCCTACATCGACCGGATGAGCGATTATTGCAAGGGCTGCCATTACGACAAGAAGGCACGACTTGGCGAGCGGGCCTGCCCGTTCAATGCGTTGTACTGGGATTTTTTTGCCCGCAATGGCGAACGGTTGGCGGGTAACCCAAGGCTGGGCATGGTTTATCGCCAACTGGCCAAAATGCGGCCCACCGATTTGCAGGCCGCGCAGGATAAGGCGAGCGAGATCCGCAAGCACCTCGATCTTTTGTAGGACGCAAAACCCAGGATCGACCAGCCCGGCGTCAACAGCCGACCAATTCTGCCCAGCCCTTCGCCCTGTCGCTCAAGCCGCACCCCGAAATCATGCGCCGGACTCCGGTCGACCGCGGCAGGCTCTGCTAAAATCGCGGGTCCGAATTTCCGGCGCCACTTTTATCCATCCGGCGCCCACCCAGTGGAGAGTTTTGCCATGTACCAGTCCCCCCTCATCCAGGATCTGCACGAGCGCGGCCTGATCGCCCAGATCACCGACGCCGAGACGCTCGACAAACTGCTGACTGAGGAATCGGTAACGCTCTATTGCGGTTTCGACCCGACGGCCGACAGCCTGCACCTCGGCCACCTGGTGCCGGTGCTCATCCTGAAGCGCTTCCAGGAAGCCGGCCACAAGCCGATCGCCCTGGTCGGCGGCGCCACCGGCATGATCGGCGACCCGAGCTTCAAGGCGACCGAGCGCAAGCTCAACACGCCGGACGTGATCGCCAGCTGGGTCGACAAGATTCGCGGCCAGGTTGAACCCTTCCTCAAGTTCGAGGGTGCCAATCCGGCGATCATGGCCAACAATCACGACTGGTTCGGCGGCATGAACTGCCTCGAATTCCTGCGCGACATCGGCAAGCATTTCTCGGTCAATGCCATGATCAAGAAGGAATCCGTGCAGCAGCGCCTGACCCGTGAAGACCAGGGCATTTCCTACACCGAGTTCTCCTACAGCCTGCTCCAGGGCTACGACTTCGCCGAACTCAACAAGCGCTACGGCTGCGTGCTGCAGATCGGCGGTTCCGACCAGTGGGGCAACATCGTCGCCGGCACCGACCTGACCCGCCGCCTGCACCAGAAGCAGGTCTACGGCCTGACCCTGCCGCTGATCACCAAGGCTGACGGCACCAAGTTCGGCAAGACCGAATCCGGCGCCATCTGGCTCGACCCGAAAAAGACCTCGCCCTACGCCTTCTACCAGTTCTGGCTCAACACCAGCGACGCCGACGTCTACAAGTTCCTCAAATTCTTCACCTTTTTGCCGGTCGACCGCGTCAATGAGATCGAAGCCACCGACCAGGCCAGCGGCACCAAGCCGGAAGCCCAGCGCATCCTGGCCGAAGAAGCAACCCGTCTGGTGCACGGCGAAGTCGCGCTGATGGCCGCACGCCGCATCACCGAATGCCTGTTCAGCGGTCAACTCGCCGATTTGACCGAAAACGACCTCGAACAACTCGCCCAAGACGGCATGCCCGGCGTGCAGATCGACAAGGCCAATGCCGGCCTGATCGACGCGCTGGTCGCCGCCGGTCTGGCCAAGTCGAAGTCGGAAGCACGCACCTTCATCCAGAGCGGCAGCGTGACCGCGAACGGCAACAAGATCGACGCGCTTGACCATATCCTGGCCGGCGACGACCTGCTCTACGGCCGCTTTACCATCCTGCGCCGCGGCAAGAAGAACTACGGCCTGATCAGCTGGATCTGACCGGTTCCGAATGCGGGGAGGCAGCCAGAGGCACCTCTCCGCTAGCCGAAAGACAGAGGGAGCTGGGGTGAAATATCCGCCTGGCTCACCACTTCGGCTTTCAACTCGCAAGACGAAGGATTCTCCAGCAGCGCCGCAAAAGCTTCGGCTGGAAAATCAGGATAAGCACCGAGCCAGAAGGCACTTTCCTGCGCATTGAGGATCAGGGGCATCCGGCCATGCACCGCCCCGACCACCGCATCGGCCGGCGTAGTCACCATGGCACAGGTCGTTCCAGCCTGCGGATGGTGATCAAACACCCCGGCAAACATCAGCGCCTTGCCGCTCGCCGAACTGAAACGAACTTGCTGCCGGTGACCATCGGCCAGCATCTGCCATTCAAAAAATGCCGTCGCCGGCATCAGGCAGCGGTTTTTTTGCAAGGTCTTGCTATAAAAAGGCTTGGCAACCAGCCCCTCGGCACACAAGGTACTCGGCGGGCGCAGCGGTTCGGCATTCAGAAAACTGCCGACCAGCCCCCAACGCGCCCGGCGTGCAACATGGCCTTCGGCCTGGCGAGCCAGCATCAGCACCGGTGCAGCCGGCCGCATTTCGTCGCCATAGGGCAGATCGCGCCTGGGCAGATCCAGATCGCGGCAATACCTGAGCAGATCCCTGGTGCTCGCCTTGAGCTCGTAGCGACCACACATGAAGTACCTCCCGCGTTACGATATACAGTACTTTATACAGTATATTGCAAACGATCAACCCAACCTCTTGACCGGACAGACACCCGCCGACCGATTTATTCCGGGTCGAGAAGGCCGGGCCGGATGCAGGACAAATGCTAAAATCGCTCCCCCTGTTTCGTTCCAATGCTCCGATGCGCCAGCTGATTCTCGATTTGCTGCCAGAAAGCCCCCCGACGCTGGACAACTTCGTCGCCGGCTGCAATGCAGAAACGGTCGCAGCATTCACCGAATGGCTGGCCGGCGGGCTGAGCGCAACATCGTTCTGCCTCTACGGCGAATCCGGCTGCGGTCGCTCGCACCTGTTGCTGGCCAGCGGCTTCAGCCTGATCGACGCCGGACTCAATCCCGGCCTGAGCGGCGTCACCGCCAGCGATCAACTGGCTATCGACAATGTCGACCTGCTCAATGCCGACGGCCAGATTGCCTTGTTCGCACTGTTCAACCAGATCAAATTGGCCGGTGGACAGCTGTTGACCGCAGCAACCCAGCCGCCGGCCCATCTTGCCTTGCGCGAAGACCTGCGGACCCGCCTCGGCTCGGGCCTGATCTACCGCCTGCAACCCCTGACCGACGCCGAGAAAGCCGAAGCCATCGCCGCCCAGGCGCGCGAACGCGCCCTCAAGCTCTCGCCGGAAGCAATCAATTACCTGCTGCGCCACGCACCGCGCGACATGCGCACGCTGTCGATGCTGGTCGTCGCACTTGATCAATACACGCTCGAACAAAAACGCCCGGTCACGCTGCCGCTGCTGCGCGAACTGCTCAACATGGAAACCGCCTGATGAATCTCGCTCTCTTTGACCTCGACAACACCTTGCTCTCCGGCGACTCGGACTTTGAATGGGCACAGTTTTTGATCAGCAAGGGCGTCGTCGACCGCGAAATCCAGGAAGCCAAGAATGTCCAGTTCTACGAGCAATACAAGGCCGGCACGCTCGACATCCATGAGTTCCTCGCCTTCCAGCTCGCCCCGCTCGCCCGCCACAGCCGCGCCGAACTCGATGCCTGGCACGCCGAGTACATGGAAAAACACATCCGCCCGATCATCAGCACCGAGGCACTCGATATCGTGCGCCAGCACCTCGACAACGGCGACCTGTGCGCCATCGTCACCGCCACCAACACTTTCGTCACCGGTGCGATTGGCCGCGCTTTCGGCATTCCGCACCTGATCGGCACGATTCCCGCGGTCGACGTGCAAAGTGGCACGTTTACCGGGGCCCCGAGCGGCGTGCCATCCTTCCGCGAAGGCAAGATCGTCCGCGTCGAAGCCTGGCTCGAATCGCTCGGCCTGTGGTGGGGCAGCTTCGAAGACAGCTTTTTCTACAGCGATTCGCACAACGATTTGCCGCTGATGGGCAAGGTCAAGACGCCGGTCGCGGTCGATGCCGACGAAAAACTGCAGGCTCACGCCGACGCACACGACTGGATTTCCCTCAGCCTGCGCAACGCCTGATGCTGCGCATCCCCTTGTTCAGCCACGAGGCACCGCTCAGCTTCGTGGCACTGGCGCTGTTGCTGCTGTTCATCTGGCAGCCGCTGAAACCGCTACGCCGCTCGCTGATCAACACCAGTGTCTTTTACGCTGCCTGCCTGTGCGGCGATCTGCTGGCCGGGATTCTGCTCGCCGACCACAACATGACGGCGGCCGCCAGCTGGCTGCGCCAGATGACCGTATTCGGCGAAGGCCTGGCGGTCATCCGTTTTGCCGGCCTGGCCCTGTTCAACGTCGCCCTGCCGCGCATCCACATCCACATCGCCGGCATCCTGGCTGACATCCTGGTCATCATCGGCTACATCGGCTGGGGCTTCTTCCGCCTCAACCAGGCCGGCGTCGAATTGACGCACCTGTTCGCCACCTCGGCCATCCTGACCGCCGTGCTGGCGATATCGATGCAGGACACGCTGGGCAACCTGCTTGGCGGTCTGGCGCTGCAGATGGACAATTCGCTGGAAATCGGCGATTGGATCAAGATCGACGATCTTTCAGGCCAGGTGACCGACATCCAGTGGCGCTATACGGCACTGCTCACCCGCAGCGGCGAAAAAGCCATCGTCCCGAACAGCCAGTTGATGAAGGGGCGCTACTACGTAATTTGCGACAAGCACAGTGCCAATCCGGTCTGGCGGCGCAGCATCGACTTCAACGTCGACCTCGCCGTATCGCCCGGGCGCATCGTGCAGATGATCGAAGCCGACATTTCAGCCGCGACCATTTCCAATGTTGCCGGCACACCCGCACCGAGTTGCGTCCTGCTCAATTTCGGTCCCGGCTATGCTCACTACGTGCTCCGCTACTGGCTGCAGAATCCGCAGTTGGATGACCCGACCGACTCCGACGTGCGCACGCACATCCTGGCCACACTGCAGCGCAACGGCATTCGCCTCGCCACTGATGACCACACCATCCACCTCGTCGAGGAAGGCGCCGCGCACCGTGAAGATGTACAAAACCGCGAGCTCAAGCGCCGGCTTCAGGCCATCAACTCGATCGAACTGTTCGCCCGTCTCGACGACAACGAGAAACAGCACCTCGCCGAGCACCTGATCAATGCGCCTTTCGCACCCGGCGACATCCTGACCCGCCAGGGCGCCATCGCCCACTGGCTGTACATCATTGTCAATGGCGAAGCCGAAGCCTGGTGGCAACCGCCGGAAGGCCCCCGTCGCCTGCTCGAAAAACGCGGCCCGGGCAGCGTCTTCGGCGAAATCGGCCTGATGACCGGCGCACCGCGCCGGGCAACGGTCATCGCGACCAGCAATGTCGAAGCCTATCGCCTGGACAAGGAAGGCTTTCAGGAGATCATCCGGCAACGTCCGGCACTGGCCGACAGCCTGTCCGGCATCCTCGAAGCGCGCCTCCAGCGCTTTGCGGAACTCGAACAGGGTTACCACCAGGGACGCAACGAAACCCAGCAAAAAGTCCCCGGCAGTGCCGCAATCGGCAAGAAAATACGCGAGTTCTTTGGGCTCGACTGAGGCCAATCCAATGGAAAATCATCGCTTTGCGGTAGAATTCCTTCTTTTCCGCAGCGCAGCAAGCGCTCACTGAACGGTAATTCGTGATCCGCAAATTCATTTCCCGCGTCCTTGGCGGCAAAAAGCCCAAGGCAGGCCACAACGAGCCCGCCATCATTCCTGTTTCCACCCACGGCATTACCCGCGACCGTATCAGTTCGGGTAGCCGGCGTGTCTGCGAAACCCTGCAGCAGCACGGCCACAAGGCTTATGTCGTCGGCGGTGCCGTGCGCGACCTGCTGATCGGCGCCGATCCGAAGGACTTCGACATCGCCACCGATGCCACGCCGGAAGAGGTTCGTCGCCATTTCCGCCGCGCCCGCATCATCGGCCGCCGCTTCCAGATCGTGCACGTGATGATGGGCCAGGAGACGCTGGAGGTCACCACCTTCCGCGGCACGCTGGACGAAAAAACCAAAACCGACGCACATGGCCGCGTGTTGCACGACAACGTTTTCGGTTCGCATGCCGAAGACGCCGAGCGCCGCGACTTTACCGCCAATGCGCTGTATTACGACCCGGCCAGTGAAGCGGTGATCGACTATCACCGTGGTGTCGGCGATCTCAAGCAGAAAACCCTGCGCATGATCGGCGAACCGCGCACCCGCTACCGCGAAGATCCGGTGCGCATGCTGCGCGCCGTGCGCCTCGCGGCAAAACTCGGACTCACGATCGATCCGGAAGCGAGGAAACCGATCCGCGAAATGGCCGGCCTGCTCGAAAATGTGCCGGCGGCCCGCCTGTTCGACGAAATGCTCAAGCTGCTGACTTCCGGGCACTCGGTCAAATGCATCACCCAGTTGCGTAACGAAGGTCTGCATCACGGCCTGTTGCCACTGCTCGACGTCATTCTCGAACAACCGATGGGCGAAAAGTTCGTCATGCTCTCGCTGGCCAACACCGACGACCGCGTGCGCAAGAACAAGGGAATTTCACCCAGCTTCCTGTTCGCCACCCTGCTCTGGCACGAAGTGTTGGCCAACTGGGAAAAGATCAAGACCAAGGGTGCCCCAAAAACCCCGGCACTCTACGAAGCCATGGACGACGTGCTCAGCGTGCAGGGCGAAAAATTGGCGATCACCCGCCGTATCGCCGGCGACATCAAGGATATCTGGGCCCTGCAGCCACGCTTCGAACAGCGTGCCGGCAAGCGCCCTTACGCCCTGCTCGAACAGCCACGCTTCCGCGCCGGTTACGACTTTCTCGTACTGCGCGCCGAATCCGGCGAGATCGACCGCGAAGTGGCCGACTGGTGGACGCTCTTCCAGAGTGTCGATGGCGATGAGCGGGCCGAAATGCTGATGCCTGAACAACCGGGCGACAAGAAAAAACGCCGGCGCCGCAAAAAACCGGCCGCCAGCAACGTCGACCACGGCAACACCGAATGAATCTGGCCTACGTCGCGCTCGGTGCCAATCTTGGCGACCCGGCCAGTACCGTGCGTGCGGCCTTCGGCGCCCTGGCCAACCTGCCGGAAAGCCGTGTCGTACATTGCTCCTCGCTATACCGAACGGCACCGGTCGGGATTACCGAACAGCCTGATTTCATCAATGCCGTTGCCGCACTCGAAACGACCTTGGCGCCCGAAGCCCTGCTCGATGCGCTGCTCGACCTCGAACAACGCTTCGGTCGCATCCGGGCCGAACGCAACGGCCCGCGCACCCTCGATCTTGACGTCCTGCTCTACAACGACCTCGAAATCGACCTGCCACGCCTGATCCTGCCACACCCGCGCCTGCATCTCAGGGCATTCGTCCTTCAACCGCTGGCCGAAATCGCACCCAACCTGCAACTGCCACGGCGCGGCCCGATTTCCGCCTGGCTGCCCGCCGTCGCCAATCAGGGCTGTACCCGGCTGTGAACCTGTTCGGTTTCAACATCCCGGTGCTCTGGCAGACCGTGGTGCTGCTGGCGCTATCGAATGTCTTCATGACTTTCGCCTGGTACTCGCACCTCAAGAACCTGAACGACAAGCCATGGTGGATCGCGGCCCTGGCCTCCTGGGGCATCGCACTGTTCGAATACCTGCTGCAGGTACCGGCCAACCGTATCGGCCACAGCGAGCTTGATCTCGGCCAACTGAAAATCCTGCAGGAGGTGATCACGCTTGCGGTTTTCGTCCCTTTTGTCGTTTTCTACATGGATCAACCGCTCAAGCTTGACTATTTATGGGCGGCCCTGTGTATCCTTGGCGCCGTCTATTTCGTTTTCCGTTCATAAATGTCCGCTCAAACCATTACCCGCCGCCTGACCCAAGCCGATCTCGCCAAGTTGTACCAGGCGGGCGAGAAGGTCGTCATGTTCACTTGCTACGACGCCAGCTTTGCCCGTCTGCTCGATGATGCCGGCGTTGAAACCTTGCTGATCGGCGACTCGCTGGGCAATGTCATTCAAGGGCACGACACGACGTTGCCGGTCACGGTCAGCGATATCGCCTATCACACGGCTGCGGTCAAACGCGGTTCCAGCCGCGCCTTCATCATCGCCGACATGCCTTTCGGCAGCTACCAGGAATCGCCGGAACAAGCCTTCCGCAACGCCGTAACGCTGATGGCGGCCGGCGCCCAGATGGTCAAGCTGGAAGGCGGCCGCGAAATGGCGTCGACCGTGGCATTCCTCGTACAGCGCGGCATTCCGGTTTGCGGCCACATCGGCCTGACACCACAATCGGTGCACGCACTGGGCGGCTACAAGGTGCAGGGCAAGGGCGAAGCAGCGGCGCAACGCTTGAAGGACGACGCCCTGGCATTGCAGGAAGCCGGTGCAACCATGATCGTCATCGAGGCGGTGCCGGCAGCACTGGCTACCGCCGTCACCGCCAGCCTGCACATCATCACCATTGGGATCGGTGCCGGCAAGGAAACTTCTGGCCAGGTCACCGTACTGCACGACGCTTTCGACATCCCGCCGGGCAAGAAAGCCAAGTTTGTCCGCAATTTCATGGACGGCGCAACCAGCATTGCCGATGCTGCCGCCCGCGCTGTAACCGCCATCAAGGATGGCAGCTACCCCGGCCCGGAACATACCTACGCCGGTTAATCCTCCAGCGAGCCTGACATGCAAATTCACTCCAGCATCGCCGACCTGCGTTCGGCGCTCAAGGGACGCGGTCGCGTCGTTTTCGTTCCCACCATGGGCAACCTGCACGCCGGCCACATCAGCCTGATGCAGCAAGCCCGGGCGCACGGTGACACCGTGGTGGCCTCGATTTTCGTCAATCGGCTGCAATTCGGGCCGAACGAGGATTTCGACAAATACCCACGCACCTTTGCCGACGACTGCGCCAAGCTCGAAGCAGCCGGCGTCGACGTGCTGTTTGCGCCAACCGAAACCGACCTCTACCCGGAACCCCAGGAATACACGGTCGAACCGCCGGCCATCCAGAATGTGCTCGATGGCGAATTCCGCCCCGGTCACTTCCGCGGCGTCGCCACCGTCGTACTCAAGCTGTTCAACATTGTCCAGCCGCAGACCGCGTTGTTCGGCAAGAAGGATTACCAGCAACTGATGGTCATTCGCAACATGACCCGCCAGTTCGCCCTGCCGATCGAAATCATCGGCGGCGAGACGGTGCGTGCCGACGATGGCCTGGCCCTGTCTTCACGCAACGGCTACCTGACGCCGGCCGAACGGGCCGAAGCGCCGCGCCTCAGACAGGAGCTGGAGAAAATTCGCTCGGCGCTGCGCAACGGCGAGTCCGATTGCGTCAAACTGGAAAATGCCGCAATCGAAGCGTTGACCGCAGCAGGCTGGAAAACCGATTATGTTGCGGTGCGACAACAGTCTGACCTGGCCAGGCCAAACAGCGTAAACGTCCCACTGGTGGTGCTTGCCGCCTCCCGGCTTGGCGCAACGCGGCTCATTGATAACATTGAGATTTGAGCAAGCGACAATCATCATAATTACGCGCGTTGACACTAGGGATTTTGTCGTTACAATGCGCTTCCCCCAACCTTCTGGATGATTGAAACCATGCAGAGAACGATGTTGAAATCCAAGCTGCACCGTGTAACGGCCACCCATGCCGATCTGCACTACGAGGGTTCCTGCGCCATCGATGAAGACCTGCTCGAAGCGGCCAACATCAAGGAGTATGAACAGATCGACATCTGGAACGTGAACAACGGTGAACGCTTCACGACCTATGCGATCCGGGCCGAACGTGGTTCAGGCGTCATCTCGGTCAACGGTTCGGCAGCCCGCCGCGCCGCACCTGGCGATATCCTGATCATTGCCACCTTTGCGGTGTATAACGAAATCGAACTGGCCAAATACGAGCCGGACCTGATTTACGTTGATTCGCAAAACCGCATCACCCGTCGTGGTCACAAGATCCCGACGCAAGCCGCCGCCTGATTTTCCGGCCCGCGCTGACCCAGAAACCCGCCCTCCGGCGGGTTTTTCTTTTTCTGTACAATGCCCGGCACAATTACAAATCCACCGGAGACAAACGATGGGCGTAGCATTCGCCAAGACCCCGAAGGGGCAGGCAGAAATCACCAGCAAAACGGGCGGGCTGACACCCCGTCAGCGACGGGTCCTGATCATGATCGACGGCAAACGTACCGTCGATGAACTGCGCGACATGCTGCAATCCGACGATTTGCAGCATACCCTGGGCATGCTTGAAGAAGATGGTTACATCATGGCAGCCAGCATGACCGATTCGAGCGGTGCCAGCCAGAAGCTGTCCGCACCCCTGCCCCCGATCACGGCTTTCCGCGAACTTTCCGGCGCAACCGATCCACTCAAATTGCAGCAGGCGCGCAATTTCATGAGCAACACCCTGAATGCCTTTGTCGGCACGCTCGGCAACAGCTCACTGCTCGGCAGGATAGAACAGGCAGAAGGCCACGCCGGGCTGCGTGCCTTGTACGACGAGTGGTACCACGCACTGGTCATGTCACGCGAAGGCAAGCGTGAAGCAGAAGCGCTGCGCGCCAAACTGCTACTTGTCATCTAATCCTGGGACGGCAATCGATGCCGTCCCTGAAGCCTTGTTACTCGGTTGCCGCCTTCGGCTTGCGGGCCCGCGGTGCCCGCTTGGGTTTAGAGACAACAGCCTCGACGACCGCCGCAGCCGCTTCCTGAACCGATGTGCTCTCTTCTCCAGCCGGCTTGCGGGAACGGCGCACCCCGCGTCGTGCCGGGGCTTTGGCCGGGGCAGTTTCTTCGACAGGGGCAACAACAATGGCTGATGATTCGGCGGGTGACGCCAAGTCTGTCGCGGTCGACCTGCTTTCAGGCTTGCCATTGCGGCGCCCACCACGACGGCGCGATGCTGCTGCAGGGGCTTCTTCGGCCGCGGCCGGCGACGCCTCAGGCTGAGGCTCCGGCTCGACGGCAGGCGCCTCAGGCGCAACGGAATCGAGCTGACGAGCGGCACGGGTATCGCCATCCTTGCGGGTCCGACGGCCACCGCGACGACGCGGATTGCCACTCGTTCCCGACTCGGCCGCCGGCTCCATTTGGGGCTCGGCAAGCACGTCGACCGCAGCAACCTCAAGCGCAGACTCCGGCTTGGCCGCTTCATTCTCGACAACGACCGGCCGTGGCTGCGCCCGTGTCACGTAAGCACCGGACTTGTCATCGCGACCGAAGCCCAGCAAACCGCGATTAGCGGCTTCTTCAAGCAGATTGCCAAAACTGCGGAAGCCATAATAATTTTCATTGAAGCCTGGATTGCGGCGCTTGATGACTTCCTTCAGCACCGATGCCCAGATCCGCTCGGTATCGCCACGATCGGCGAACAAATCGGCAAACGTTGTCGTCGCCAGCTCGATCGCCTTGTTCTTGCGCGCCTCAAGCTTCTCACGCCGGCCATTTTCCTCTTCCGGCGTACGGCGCGGCGAAGGCTCACGATTTTCACGACGCGAGGCCGGACGATCGCGGACCAGATCGTCGTAATAAATGAACTCGTCGCAATTGGCGATCAACAGGTCGGAACATGACTGCTTGACGCCCACGCCGATAACCCGCTTGGCGTTCTCGCGCAATTTCGAAACCAGCGGCGAGAAGTCGGAGTCGCCGGAAATGATCACGAAGGTATCAACGTGGGATTTGGTATAGCAAAGATCGAGCGCATCGACGACAAGGCGGATATCCGCTGAATTCTTGCCCGACTGGCGGACATGCGGAATTTCAATCAGTTCGAAGTTGGCTTCGTGCATGGCCGACTTGAAGCCCTTGTAGCGATCCCAGTCGCAATAGGCTTTCTTGACGACGATACTGCCTTTGGCAAGTAGACGTTCAAGCACGGGCTTGATGTCAAATTTTTCATACTGAGCATCGCGCACACCGAGTGCGACATTCTCGAAATCACAAAAAAGTGCCATGCTGGCGGTATCGGCTGGTGCGGCCATGGAATGCTTTCAACTTGAGGAGGGCGCAGTATACCGCCCCTCGGCAAAATGACCGCCACACCACCATCCCGGCCAATTCGACCGGAATATATATTCTTCGACAATCGAGGTTTTTTAGCAGGCATCAAAGCCCGCCAGCCCCCCAAGAAACTAACATCGGCGCGCCAAACAATTTCCGAAAGGGGGAAAAACAATGAGTGGCGCTTTCACCAAATCGATGGCGCGGAACATTTTCTACGGGGGGACGACGTTCTTCTTCCTGCTGTTCCTTGCGCTGTCATTCGATACCCATTCGCAACTTCCCAAACGTGACATGCGGCAGAACATTACGCCGCAAGTCGTCGAAGGCAAGAAGCTGTGGGAAGTCAATAACTGTATCGGTTGCCACACCCTGATGGGTGAAGGTGCCTACTTTGCCCCTGAACTGGGCAATGTAATCGTTCGCTACGGTGACGAAGGCGTCAAAGCCTTCATCAAGAGCCGTCCGAAAGATGGCATCCCGGGTCGCCGCAGCATGCCTCAGTTCAACTTCACCGACGAGCAACTGGATGCCATCGTGGCCTTCCTGAAGCACGTCAATTCGATCAACGATGCTAACTGGCCGCCTAACAGCCAGGGCTGATCGAGAGGAGATACTGAACATGCAATTCAAATCCCAAGCGGTTGCAAAACCCTACTTCATCGCGGCAATCGGTCTGTTTGTCGGTCAAATCCTGTTCGGCCTGATTCTTGGCCTGCAGTATGTGCTCGGCGACTTCCTGTTCCCCGCCATCCCGTTCAACGTGGCCCGCATGGTCCATACCAACCTGCTGATCGTGTGGCTGCTGTTTGGCTTCATGGGCGGCGCGTACTACATGATCCCGGAAGAATCCGAGACCGAACTGTTCAGCCCGAAACTGGCGCTGCTGATGTTCTGGATCTTCCTGGTCGCTGGTGCAGCAACGATCGTCGGCTATCTGGCCGTCCCGTATGCCACGCTGGCTGAACTGACCGGCAACAACATCCTCGAAACGATGGGTCGCGAGTTCCTCGAACAGCCGCTGCCGACCAAGCTCGGCATCGTCGTCGTGGCACTGGTATTCCTGTTCAACATCACCATGACGGTGCTGAAGGGCAAGAAGACCTCGATTTCGATCGTGCTGCTGCTCGGCCTGTGGGGTCTGGCTGTCTTCTTCCTGTTCTCCTTCTACAACCCGGCGAACGTCGTTCTCGACAAGTTCTTCTGGTGGTGGACGGTGCACCTCTGGGTAGAAGGCGTGTGGGAACTGATCCTCGGCTCCTTCCTGGCCTTCGTGCTGATCAAGACGACCGGTGTTGACCGTGAAGTGATCGAAAAGTGGCTGTACGTCATCGTCACCCTGACGCTGATCACCGGCATCATCGGTACGGGTCACCACTACTTCTGGATCGGTACGCCGGAATACTGGCAGTGGTGGGGTTCCATCTTCTCCGCTCTGGAACCGATTCCGTTCTTCGCCATGACCGTCTTTGCCTTCAACATGGTGAACCGTCGTCGTCGCGAACATCCGAACAAGGCCGCTGTGCTGTGGGCCCTGGGTACCGGCGTGATGGCTTTCCTGGGCGCTGGCGTGTGGGGCTTCCTGCACACCCTGGCTCCGGTCAACTACTACACCCACGGCACGCAGATCACCGCTGCTCACGGTCACATGGCTTTCTATGGCGCCTACGCCATGGTCAACCTGATGATGATCTCCTATGCCATGCCCATCCTGCGCGGCCGTGCTGCCAACAGCAACAAGTCGCAAGTGCTGGAAATGTGGTCGTTCTGGCTGATGACCACGGCAATCGTGTTCATCACCCTGTTCCTGACCGCCGCCGGCATCCTCCAGGTCTGGCTGCAACGTGTTTCCGACACGCCGCTGCCGTTCATGGTGGCTCAGGACAAGATCGCATTGTTCTACTGGATGCGTGAATGGGCCGGTGTGGTCTTCCTGATCGGCCTGATCATCTATATCGCCAGCTTCTTCGTTGGCGGTGAAGAAAAGGCTGCATAAGCCCACTCTTCCGCTAGCAAACTAGCCAAAGGCGCAGATCGAAAGGTCTGCGCCTTTTTCCATTTTTGGGCCAGATCAAGTTCCGCTGATGCGCCTGCCGCTACCATAGGCAGCATGAGTGAAACACAGACCATCACCGGCACGACAACCGGCCCAGCCCCTGCCAGAAAACTCCCCGGCGATCTTGCCATCTGGTTTTTCATCCTGGCAGAAATGCTGGCTTTTGCCGTTTTTTTTGCCTCCTACGCCTTTGCCCGGGCGCACGATCCGGCACTGTTCAATCTTTACCAGCAGACGCTGGACCGGAACGCCGGAGCACTGAATACCGTACTGTTGATCACCGGCTCATGGTTTGTCGTACTCGCAGTCCAGGCTGCACATCGCGACGACATCCCGGCCGTGGCACGCAACATTCTGCTCGGCTTCCTCTGCGGCGGCGGCTTTCTGGTCGTCAAGGTATTCGAGTACGCGGCCAAGTTTGGCGCCGGCATTTCGATGTCGACCAATACTTTCTACATGTTTTATATTTCACTGACCTTTTTTCACTTCATGCACGTCATACTCGGCATGGTGATTCTTGCTGTCCTCTGGTTCCAGGCACGTCAAGGTGCGTACACCAGCCAAAATGCCAACGGGCTGGAAAGCGGCGCGGCGTACTGGCACATGGTCGATCTACTGTGGATCATTCTTTTCCCGCTTGTTTATGTGATGCGCTGATGAATCACCTGCTTAACAACCCCGCCCATCGAGCCTGGCTCGTTCTTCTTGTCGCCACGGCGATGACCTGGTATCTCGGTGAGGTCGGTGCCGCCGGCACCTGGGCCATTGTCACCATGCTGCTGATCGCCTTTATCAAAGGCCGACTAGTCATTCTCGACTTTATGGAACTGCGCGAGGCGCCCCTGATGTGGCGCCTGCTGCTCGAAGGCTGGCTGATTCTTGTTTCCAGCCTGATACTCTTGGCTTACTGGATATCTCTCAAATGAACGAACTACCTTTCTACGAACCGTCCGGCAACGAAATCGCACTGTTCGAACATGCCTACAAGCAACGGCTCCCGCTGCTCATCAAGGGACCGACCGGCTGCGGCAAGACACGCTTCGTGGCGCATATGGCAGCCCGCCTCAAGTTGCCGCTGTACACCGTCGCCTGTCACGATGACCTGACGGCGGCCGACCTGGTTGGCCGCCACCTGATTTCAGACAGCGGCACCTACTGGTCCGATGGTCCGCTGACCCGTGCCGTACGCGAAGGTGGCATCTGCTACCTTGATGAAGTGGTCGAAGCGCGCAAGGACACCACCGTCGTGCTGCACCCACTGGCTGACGATCGCCGCATCCTGCCGATCGACCGGACCGGGGAAACGCTGGAAGCACCGGACAATTTCATGCTGGTCGTTTCCTACAACCCTGGATACCAGAATCTGCTCAAGGGCCTGAAACCCTCAACCCGTCAGCGCTTTGTCTCGATGCGCTTCGATTTCCCCGGAGCAGAACGGGAAATTTCGATCCTGATCGGGGAAACCGGCTGCGACGCCGATCTCGCCAAGCGTCTGGTGGGTATCGCCAAGGCTTTCCGTGCGCTCAAGGATCGCGACCTGGAAGAAGTGGCCAGCACCCGTTTGCTGGTCTACGCCGCAACGCTGATCAAATCCGGCTTCGATATCAGCGCAGCCTGCCGCGCCTCGCTGGTTGAAAGCCTGACCGATGATGAAGAAACGGTCGAAGCACTGATGGAAATCGTCAATGCCACATTCGGACGATAGTTTCGGCAATGAGGACAGCACACCAGGACTCAGCCTGGCCGTGCTGTCCGAAGCCCTCTATCTGGCCAATCTCCTGCTCGCGCCAGGCATTGCCTTCGGGCTGCTTGTCTGGCTCTGGCTGAAATACAAAGACAGCGCCCCGCCGCTCGCCAAGCACCACCTCAGGCAAACCACTTTTGTCAGCCTGTATGGCGGCCTATTGATCACCACGCTCTCCGCCATTTTCATCCTGGCCGGCGGCCTCGACTGGGAATGGACCTGGGTCATGGTGATCATGTATTTCACCTGCATTCATTCGACGCTGGTCATGTTCGGCATGTTCGGGCTGGCCAAAGCCATGGCCGGCCAGATCTGGCGCTTCCCGCTGATTGGTCCTGCGGTCGACCGCGACAAGCAATGAAAAAACCCGCTCTTCAACGTTACCGCCTGCTTGCGCAGATGGCGTTCTTCGCCTTGTTCACCGTCACGCCGATTTTCGACCTGTTTCGCTACGACCTGACCGAGAAGCACGCCTACTTCCTGACCTTCCCCTGGCACTTGGGAATCGACGAATTAATCGCTGGAACAGGTGATCCCCGGTCTGCCGCGGTCAACATCATTCTTTACCTGTTTTTGCCGGTACTCGGCACCCTGGCCGCCATCATCGCCGTTGCCTGGAAATGGGGCCGACTCTACTGCGGCTGGCTTTGCCCACACTTTTCAGTCGTCGAAACAATCAACCGGCTGATGCTTTTTGCGACTGGCAAGCACTCCGTCTGGGACAAGAAACAAACGCCGCCCTGGGAACCGGATGGCACACCTGCGCCACGCGACAAACGTTACTGGCTGATCGTCGTTCCGGCCGCCATCGGCTTTGCCTTTGCCTGGGCCGTCGTCGGACTGACTTACCTGATGCCGCCGTTTCAGGTCTACCACGGCCTATTCACCTTTAATTTGTATCGTGGCGAAGTGATTTTCCTGAGCGCGGCAACGACGGTGTTAAGCCTGGAATTCCTTTTCGCGCGCCATTTATTTTGCCGCTACGGCTGCGCCATCGGCATTTTCCAGAGCTTCGCCTGGATCGTGAACAAGAAAGCGATGGTCGTCGGCTTCGAACGCAAGCGTGTGCTCGACTGTGCGAACTGCCTTGAAGGCCGGGGTTCAGCCTGCGATGCCGTTTGTCCGATGCGACTCAAACCGCGTAACGTCAAACGCTGGATGTTTGCCTGCACCCAGTGCGGCCAGTGCATTTCGGCCTGTGGCACCGTCAATCGCGACAATCCACAGGGACAACTGCTGCGCTGGGTCAGCAACGATGCGGCCAAGCGTAATGAAGCCGGTTTTTCATCGCTATCAAATACCGACGAAGACGCCGGTGGGAAAATTTAGGTCATGGAAGAATTCATCGGAAAACTCTGGCATAACTGGGTGACCAAGGCGGCTGCCGGGCATTACCCGGAGGCCGCAGTCAAACTGGCCGAAGTTGAAAAAACGGCAGGCATTTTGTTTCGAGCCTTTGGTGGCGACCCCGGACTCAAAGTTGCCGCCGCAACCATGGACACACATGGTGCCCGTCGGCGCTGGCTGCAGGGTCTGGCAGCCAGCGGGGAAAAAATTGCACAAGCCCGACGCGATGCCGAAACCCTGCGCCTGCCGCCGGAAATCGCAGCCTTTCCCGACAAATCGCTGAACCGCGACCTTTACCTCTGGCTCGCCGCACTGGCAGCCAGCGATGTGGCGCCCGATCGCCCCTGGTTCATTCGCAATCAACTGGCGACCCAGGCGGCGCTTGAAAAATACCCCGGGCTGCGTTCACGTTACGAACGTCTCGTCAGCGCCCACATTGCCGGACGAATCAACCCGGATGAACTGCAATCCGATGAAGCTGCGCAAGAAACAGCCATCCGCCAGGCACTGCTCACACCTGCTGCGGTCGACGGGCTGCCACCGCTGAATTCGCGTAAATCCCGGCCACCACAGCCTGTACTCCTGTGGATGATCGAAGTTGAAGAACGTCCGGCCGGCAAACTCGATGCCGAATCGGGCAACAACCTGCCGCACGAAGGCAGTGGCAATAACGCCGAACCAGAAAAGGACGCCCACAAGGCCGAACAGGTTGATACGCCGGACAACAAGAATCCGATGCTGGCCATGTTCCGCGCCGAGAGTTTGCCGACCTGGGCGGAATATGTCCGGGTCAACCGGGCTTTTGATGATGATGAAGATCCCAATGCCCGCAACGCGGCCAAGGATCTTGATCAACTGTCACTGATCCGCGATGCAGAAACCTCGGTCTCACGCGTCAAGTTTGATCTTGACCTCCCTTCGGCGGCAGAAGATGACACCCCGGTTGGCCCCGGCATCCCGCTGCCCGAGTGGGATTACCGCAAAACCGTGATGCTGGCGGACCACTGCCGCTTGCAGCCGATGATCGCTCAGGATGCATTGCCGGCAGGCCTGCCGGAGGAGCTGGTTGCCACGGCCAAGAAACTGCGCGGCCAGTTCGCCGCCCTCGCGCCACAACGCCGCTGGCTCAAGGCACAGGCCGACGGCTCGGAGCTTGATGTCGAAGCCTGCGTACGCAATCATGCCGATCGCGCCTCAGGCCATACGCCAGAAAGTGGCAACTACCTGGCCCAGGCACGCTGCGAACGTGACCTGGCCTGCCTGCTACTGGCCGACTTATCAATGTCAACGGATGCCTGGATCTCGGATACGCACCGGATTGTCGATGTCGTCCGCGACTCGCTTTTGCTCTTCTCCGAAGCGTTGACCGCGACAGGCGACCGTTTTGGGATCTACGGATTTTCATCGTTGCGTCGCCAGAACATCCGCTTCCATTTGCTCAAGGATTTCAACGCCCGTTACGATGCGGCTGCCCGAGGCCGAATTCTGGCCATCAAACCCGGTTTCTACACCCGCATGGGTGCCGCACTACGCCAATCGGCCAAAATACTCTATGAACAACCGGCCAGTCGTCGCCTTCTACTGATCATCACCGACGGAAAGCCCAACGATCTCGACCTGTATGACTCACGCTACGGCATCGAAGACACCCGAATGGCCGTCCATGAAGCCCGCCGCATGGGACTCACCCCATTCTGCGTCACCATTGACCGCGAAGCAGGCGCCTACCTGCCCTACCTGTTTGGCCCCGCAGGTTTTTGCGTCATACGAAATCCGGAAGAACTGCCGCGCCGGCTACCACTTCTTTATGCACAACTGACTCGGTAGTAGTTATTATTGCGTATTGCCGGTGGATTACCCCGATGCCACCATCGGCCAGCTTTTTTAACGAGTCCAGCTATGCAGTCGAACCACCCGATCAATGTCGAAGCACTACTCACCCACATCCCGCTTTTCAATGGCCTGGCGCCAGAGGAAATTGCGCGGATAGCCCGTTCAACCCGTGAAATCCACATCAGCAAGGGCGACATCCTGTTTCACAAGGGAGACCCCTGCAATGGTTTTCACCTGCTGGTTTATGGGCAGGTCAAACTCGCCTTCACCTCCCAGCAAGGCAGTGAGAAAGTCGTCGAAATCCTGACACAGGGCCAGAGCTTCGGCGAGGCCGTGATGTTCATGGAAAAGCCTTACATCGTCTTCGCCCAGGCGCTGACCGACTCACTCCTGTTGCATGTTTCCAAAGCGGCCGTTTTTGACGAGCTTCAGCGCGACCACAATCTCTGCCGCAAGATGCTGGCCGGCATGGCCATGCGCCTGCACCAACTGATGAATGACGTTGAGTCGTATTCCCTGCACTCCGGCAAACAACGCATCATTGGCTACCTTCTGCGTGAACTGCCTGATACAGAACTCAACGGCACCAACGTGGTCATCACCCTGCCAACCAACAAGGGGGTCATTGCCTCGCGACTGAACCTGACCCAGGAACATTTTTCCCGCATCCTGCACGAGCTCTCCGAGCTTGGCCTGATCGTGGTCGAAGGTCGCAAGATTCACATTCCCTGCGTCGCCAACCTGCGCAAGCACGAAGGCTGATAGAAACAGTACAGGCCGCGACCTAAAAAGGGACGGTTTTATACCGTTCCTTTTTTATTTCCGAGCCCCTTGGACAAAAAAGAGCCGGCTTTCGCCGGCTCTTTGCATGTTGCCCGTTTTCAGAATCAATCTGTACGAAGATTGTTCTTCAGCAATTCAGTAATGATCTGGGCATCTGTTGCATTAGCACCGGCAATCGAGCTCAGAGCAACACCCTTGAGCAGAATTTCCTGATCCGCGGCTGTTGCCGAGTTATTGCCATTGAAAGCACCAGTACTGCTGATTTGGACCAGAGTGTCGCTACCACTGGCAGAGAAGTGCAGGAACTGCGTCAAATTGCCCGAGTTTTCACCCTGTAGCAAATCGCGCAAATCAAGCACATCGCCACCGATCCCCTTGGTGAAGTCTTCGATCGTGTCACGAACCGGTGTCCCAGCCGTACCGTGATCAGCCAATCCCCACTTGAAGGTATCAACGCCCAGCCCACCTCCCAGCAAATCACTACCCAAGCCCCCAGTAATGGTGTCGTTGCCATCACCACCATAGAGTTTGTCGTTACCGACACCGCCATTGATGATGTCATCACCTGCACGGCCCAGAATCAAATCCGGCTGGTCTGTACCATTCAAAGTTTCAGACCCGGTCGTACCGATAACCACATTGGTGCGCTCGACGTTCACCGTCACGGTTGCAGACTGAGTATCACCATCACGATCAGAGACGGTGTAATTCATCGTCTCTACCGCCTTGGTCGATATCAGCGTAGCCGGCGCCTTGTAGGAGTAGGTTCCGCCATCCATATCAACGACAAAGGTGCCACCAGCGACTGTCGTTATGGTCCATTCCTTGGTTGTTGTATTAAAGGTACCGCCAGCTTGGGCTGGTGCCGTTCCTGTTACCAGATCGAAGGAGAATGTATGGCCGTCGACCACCACGGATTGGATATGACCACCACCATCAGCACCAATGGCTCCGCCTAGCAAACCACCACTGACCAACTGGCCACCGACCGGCTGCTGGATGGTCCCGGCCAGAACGCTATCAAGCTGATCAAAGGCGGTCACACGAACACCATTGGTATCGATCGACGCCTGTCCATCATAGGCAATCGGATGCAGGTAGCTGGCATCAGTAATCCCTGACCCCATGCCAATCGCGAAAGCCTTGACCTGATTGTTATTCAGGAAACTCTTCCAGAGGGCCTCCTCACCTGCCTGAATACCAGAATCAGGATCGCTGCTGTTACCACCGTTGCCATTCTGCGTACCCGTCAAGGTATTCACATCTCCAGAACCAAAGGTGGGGACACCGTCGGTGAAGAAGTACGAAACATTCTGGGCATTGGTCAGTTTGCCAGCGGTATTGAATGCATTCATTGCAGAATTAATGGCTGCATCATAGTTAGTGCCGCCATTGGCAGAGAGACTATCGAGGTATGTCTTTGCCTGCGCCACAGTCAACCAGGTCGTACCTTGCTGAGCAGAACCCGTTGAGAAAGTTACCAATGCAACCTTCACATCACCGAATTCGTCGTAGCGATCAAGCAACGTCTTGATAGAAGCAATCGAGCTTGCCAAACGAGTCTGCCCATTGACGCCATCTGTCGTCCCCATGGAGCCGGAGACATCGAGCGTAATCAACAGATTGGTATTGGTCATTGCAATGTCGCCGGTCAGCGGAGCAACTGCAACAGGAGCATCGTCCTCAATCGAGACCTGGAAGGAACCCGTTGTGGTCTGACCACCTGCAGTCGCCTTCACACCGACATTGAACGACAGTACATTTTCACCTTGTCCTGCCGGATGATCGATCGGCTTGAGCAAGTTGACCGTGTAAGTCCCTGTCGCGGTGATGCTGATTGTCGCCACCGTTTGCCCACCAGCAGTCGCCGTCAACGTACCGGTGTTGTCGCCACTCCAAGTAACAGTCTGACCACCACTGGTCAGAGGGGTTGCAAAAGTCGGGACAGTCAGGACAACAGAAGAAATTGCATCGCCATCCGGATCGGCAATCACTATCGTACCGGTTGCCGACTTGGCATTGGTCACATCTGTCGGATTGCCCGTCGAGTCCGGCAAACCACCAGCCAGGCCCTCTTCAGAAACAGTCGCTGCAACACCTGACTGAATCGTTGGAGCATCTGCAACCGGCGTAACCTTGAGAGTCACAGTTGCAGTATCGGAACCACCCTTGCCATCAGAGATGGTATAGGTAAAGGTCGCATCTCCGTTGTAATTCGGATTTGGCGTAAAGACTACCTTCCCATTGACAAGCGCAACGGTACCGTTCGTAGCATTCTGGACAGAAGTAATCTGCAGCGGATCACCGTTCTGATCCTTGTCATTCCCCAGCAGAGTTGCCGGATCAATTGTCAGAGCCTTATCTTCCAGCGTAACAAGCGGACCAGACCCATACTGCGAATTAACATCAAGCACCTGATATGCGCCACCCTCTGGACGCAATTCAGCCTTGAAGACAGCGTTGCCAGCCTGATCCCAATAGAAGACTTCGATCGTGTGTTCACCGCTGGTTGCAATGTTGAAATTGGCAAACTCACGAGTCGTTGCTGATTGAATCCCATCAAACTTACCGACTTCAACACCATCAACTCGTATGACAAAACCATCGTCAGCATAAACACGGAAATTGTAATTTCCAGCAGCCAAATTGATTTTTCCTGTCATTTTGACAATCGCATCAGACGTCGTGCCGTAAGCAGCAGTCGTTTGCAAGTTTGTGGCGCTAGCCCCCAAGAATGTAGCAAGGTTCCCTGCCGTACCCAGATTATTGGTAATCGCCGTTTGACCAAGATTCAGGCTATTGACGTCAAAGGTAGCCGTTGCTGCATGCGTGTTAGCAAATGTTTCAACTTGAGCAACCGTAGTCAGGTTTGCACCATCGGCCCCCTCGTTGTAGCCCCAGTACTGGCTCTTCAATGAAGTCAAGATATAGCGATCATCAATCGCATCTGGAACATTGTTCAAGGTCAGTGAAGCTGCTGAACCGGCATTCCCGGCAAGGTCGGAATAGCTACCAGCTGCAACACTGATAACCGGTGTTGCAGCTCCTGTTTGGGCAAAAGTCGCTGCCCAGGTTTTGCCACCATCGGTACTCGTCAAGCTCGCAGCATCAAGCGTTCCACCGGTGACGGATATGTCGCCAGCCACAAAATCCTTGACCGGCTCACTGAAAGTAAAGGTCAGCGTTACAGCCTCTCCTGGCGAGAGAACACCATCAGATGAAGTAATCACCAGGCTCGGATTAGAGGAATCAGCTTTGGCTGTATCGCTTCCCGATGCCGTTGCATTTCCTGCGGCATCGACGATCTTGGCAGTGACCGTCATCGTCGCGCCTTCGGCAACCGGCGGGAAGCTCGTCGTCACGTAATTATTGGCCTTGTCCGTGGCCGTGATCGTCACCGTGTTCGTCACACCACCCGAGGTGATCTGAACCACATCACCCACTACAACCTTCGTGCCGTCGAACTCAACCTTCACGTCCGCATTGCCCACCGCTTCCGTCTTGTTGATCCAGCCGTCGTTGTTGGCATCTTCCGTGATCGTCACGGTCGGTGCGACACCTCCATTCGGCGGTGTCGTATCAACCACGGCACTATCCGAACCATCCAGAGTGCTGTTACCTGCGGCATCGACGATCTTGGCAGTGACCGTCATCGTCGCGCCTTCGGCAACAGGAGCAAAGCTGGTCGTCACAAACCCAGCAGCCTTGTCTGCTGCCGCGATTGTCACGCTGTTCGTCACACCACCCGAGGTGATCTGAACCACATCACCCACTGCAACCTTCGTGCCGTCGAACTCAACCTTCACGTCCGCATTACCAACTGCTTCCGTCTTGTTGATCCAGCCATCGTTGTTCGCATCTTCCGTGATCGTCACGGTCGGTGCGACACCTCCATTGGGCGGTGTCGTATCAACCTTCGCACTGTCGCTGCCTTGCGTCGACACATTCCCCGCCGCATCAACAATCACCGCCGTCGCCGTCATCGTCGTACCGCTTGCCTGCGCCGCAAAGCTGGTCGTCACAAACCCGGCAGCCTTGTCCGCCACCGTGATCGTCACATCATGCGTCACGCCACCCGACGTGATCTTCACCACATCACCCACCGCAACCTTGCTGCCGTCGAACTCAACCTTCACGTCCGCATTGCCCACCGCTTCGGTACGGTTGATGAAACCATCGTTGTTCGCATCTTCCGTAATCGTCACCACCGGCGCATTGCCATCATTCGGCACCGTGGTATCAACCTTCGCGCTGTCGCTGCCTTCCGCGCTGCTGTTCTGCGCCGCATCCACAATCTTCGCCGTCACCGTCATCGTGCTGCCATCGGCCGGCTGTGCAAAGTTCGTCGTCACGTAGTTGTTGGCCTTGTCGGCCGCCGTGATCGTCACCGTGTTCGTCACACCACCCGCGCTGACCAGGACCTTGTCACCCACATCAACCTTCGTGCCGTCAAACGAGACCTTCACGTCCGCATTACCAACCGCTTCTGCCTTGTTGATCCAGCCGTCGTTGTTGGCATCCTCCGTGATCTCAACCACCGGGGCGACACCACCATTCGGCACCAGCGTATCAACCTTCGCGCTGTCCGATCCAATGCCGCCCAGATTGCCAGCCACGTCCTTCACCTGGGCTGTCACGGTCAACGTTGCGCCTTCGCCCGGATTCGAAACATTCGGAATCGAAATGCTGTTCTTGTCGATATCGGCCTGGGTCAGAACAATCGGCGCCAGCGGCGTACCGTTGATCGTCACCAGCATGCTGTCGCCTGCCTTCGCCGTCGCCGGGACGCTGATCGAGACGTCGATCGGCCCGTTCAGCTCGGCCTGGTTGATGAAGCCGTCGTTGTTCGCGTCTTCTTCAATCGTCACGATCGGCGCGCCCGGGGCCGTCAGTTGCAGGCGGGCCGTGTCGCTGACCGGACCCGCACTGTTGCCGGCCGCATCAACGATCGAGGCCTTCGCCACAAAGTCGGTGTTGTTGCCCGTCGGGTTGAACGAGACGTCAATGTAGCCCGTCGCCAGTTGCGCTGCGGTCAACACGAAGGTCTGCGCCACATTGCCCGAGCCTTCAACCGTCAGCGTGTCACCTGCCGCCGCACCCGCCGGCAGCGCAACGCGAACGCCAATGTCGTTGCCTTTCAGTTCCGACTGGCTGATGAAGCCGTCGTTGTTTTCATCTTCAGTGATGCTGATCGCCAGACCCGTGAAGTTGGTGATATCCACCTTCGCCGCATCACTGCCCTGGGCAGTGCTGTTGCCTGCGGCATCCACGATGACGGCGGTGACCGTCATCGTCGTTCCATCCGCCTGGGCCGGGAAGGTCGTCGTCACAAAGCCGTTCGCCTTGTCCGCCGCCGTGATCGCCACATCGTTGGTCACACCAGCCGAGGTGATCTTGACGATGTCACCCACATTGACCAGGTTGCCGTTGAACGACACCTTGACGTCGGCGGCTCCTTGCGCTTCGGCTCGGTTGATCCAGCCGTCGTTGTTGGCATCTTCGCTGATCGTCACGGTCGGGGCGGTGCCGTTGTTCGGCACACCCGAATCGATGGTCAACGGCACGGTCGTGCTGATGCTGTTCCCTGCCGGGTCGGTTTCCTTCACATTGACCACGATCGGACCGTCCGCAACGTCCTGGGTCGGCGTCACCGTCCAGCTGCCGTCCGGCTTCACCGTCGTCGTCAGTTTCTCGCCAGTCGGCATCGTCACTTCAATCTTCGCGCCCGGATCTCCCGTGCCGCTGATCGTCGGGGTCTTGTCGTTCGTGATGCTGTCGCCCTTCGTGCCGCTGTCCGAGGTCGGATCCAGCTTCGCCGTCAGCGTCTGCGGGGCAATCGTGTCGATCGTCGCGCTGTCGCTGCCCGTCGCTCCCGTATTGCCAGCGGCGTCCTTGACGGCTGCCGTCACGGTCAACGTGACGCCTTCGCCCGGATTCGGGACGTTCGGTACCGAGATGCTGCCCTTGTCGATATCGGCCTGGGTCAGAACGATCGGGGCCTGATCAACCCCGTTGATCGTCACCAGCATCTTGTCGCCCGCCTTGGCGGTCGCCGGGACGCTGATCGATACGTCAATCGTGCCGTTCAGTTCCGTGCCGTTGATCCAGCCGTCGTTGTCGCCGTCTTCGGTGATCGTCACGATCGGGGCGCCCGGGGCGCTCAATTGCAGACGGGCCGTGTCTTCGACCGGACCCAGCTTGTTGCCGGCCGGATCTGCGATCGAGGCGGTCGCCTTGAAGTCGGTGTTGTTGCCGGTCGGGTTGAAGGTCACATCAATGAAGCCGGTCGCCAGTTGGGCTGCCGTCAGGGTGATCACCTTGTCCACATTGCCCGAACCGCTCACCGTCAGGGTGTCGCCCACGGCGGCTCCCGCCGGCAGAACAACGCGCACGCCAATGTCGTTGCCCTTGAGTTCCGCCTGACCAATGAAGCCGTCATCGTTCTCGTCTTCGGTAATGCTGATGGCCAGACCACTGAAGGTCGTCGTGTCGATCTTGGCGCTGTCGCTGCCGACGGCACCCAGGTTGTTCGCCACATCCTTGACTTGGGCCGTCACGGTCAACGTGCTGCCTTCGCCCGGATTGGTCACGCCGGTAATCGCCACGCTGCCGGTACTGATGTCCGCAGCCGTCAATACGATCGGCGTACGTGCCACGCCATTAACCGAGACCAGCAGGCTGTCGCCCGCCTTGGCCGTGCCCGGCAGTTCGACGCTGACGCCAATCTCGCCATTGAGTTCGGCCTTGTTGATCCAGCCGTCGTTATTGGTGTCTTCGGTGATCGTCACCTTCGGCGCACCAATGTCGTCGGTCGCGATCGTCGCCTTGTCGCTGGCCACCGCGGATTCGTTACCGGCCGGGTCCTTGACCTGGGCCGTCACGACCATTTCGGTACCACTGCCCGGGGCCGTCAGTTCGACGGTCACCTGGCCAGCATCAATCTGCGATTGCGTCAGAATGATCGTCTGCGTCGCATTGCCCGTCGCCGTGATGGTCAGGGCGTCGCCGGCAACGGCTGTCGCCGGCAGCTTGATTTCTGCACCCACCGTGCCTTGCAGTTCGGCCTTGTTGATGAAGCCGTCGTCGTTCGCGTCTTCCGTGATTTTCACGGTCAACCCGTCCAGCGGGCTCAAATCCAGCTTGGCGCTGTCGCTGCCTTCTTGCGTCGTGTTGCCTGCCGCATCAACGATCACGGCCGTTGCCGTCACCGTCGTGCCAGCGGCCTGCTGCGGGAAGTCGGTGGTCACAAAGCCGTTCGCCTTGTCCGTCGCCGTAATCGCCACATCCTTCGTCACGCCACCCGAGGTGATCTTGACGATATCGCCCACATTGACCAGGTTGCCGTTGAACGACACCTTGACGTCGGTCGGCCCTTGGGCTTCGACGCGATTGATGAAGCCATCGTTGTTGGCATCTTCCGTGATCGTCACGGTCGGTGCGGTGCCGTCGTTCGGCACGCCAGTGTCGATGGTCAGCGGTACCGTCGTGCTGATGCTGTTCCCTGCCGGGTCGGTTTCCTTGACGTTGACCACGATCGGACCGTCCGGAACGTCCTGGGTCGGCGTCACCGTCCAGCTGCCGTCCGGCTTCACCGTCGTCGTCAGTTTCTCGCCGGTCGGCATCGTCACTTCAATCTTCGCGCCCGGATCTCCCGTGCCGCTGATCGTCGGTGTCTTGTCGTTCGTGAGGCTGTCGCCCTTCGTGCCACTGTCCGAGGTCGGATCCAGCTTCGCCGTCAGCGTCTGCGGGGCAATCGTGTCGATCGTCGCGCTGTCGCTACCCGTCGCTCCCGTATTGCCAGCGGCGTCCTTCACGGCTGCCGTCACCGTCAGGGTGACGCCTTCGCCCGGGTTACTGATCCCCGTCAGTGCCACCGTGCCGCTTTGAATATCGGCTGCGGTCAGAATGATCGGCGTTTGGGCGGTACCATTGATGCTGACCAGCAGGGTTTCGCCTGCCTTGGCCCCCGTGCCGGCCAGGCTGACCGTCACACCAATGTCGCCATTGAGTTCGGCCTGGTTGATCCAGCCGTCGTTGTTGCCGTCTTCGGTGATCTCGACCACCGGTGCGCCCGGGGCTTGCGTATCAATCACCGCGCTGTCGCTGACTTCGGCCGACTTGTTGCCTGCCGGGTCCGTCACCTGCGCCTTGACCACCAGGGTTTCACCATTGGCCGGCGCCGCCACTTCAAAGACCACGCTATGCGCGTCAATCTGGGCCTGCGTCAGCGTAATCGTCTGCGCTGCGCTACCGGTCGCGTTCAGCGTCAGCAAATCACCCGCGACTGCGCTCGCCGGCAGATCGACTCGAACGCCCACCGTCCCCTGCAATTCCGCACTGTTGATCCAGCCGTCGTTGTCCGCGTCTTCCGTGATCGTCACCGCCAAACCTTCCAGCGTGCTCAAATCAACCTTCGCACTGTCGCTGCCTTGCGTCGACACATTCCCCGCCGCATCAACAATCACCGCCGTCGCCGTCATCGTCGTACCGCTTGCCTGCGCCGCAAAGCTGGTCGTCACAAACCCGGCAGCCTTGTCCGCCACCGTGATCGTCACATCATGCGTCACGCCACCCGACGTGATCTTCACCACATCACCCACCGCAACCTTGCTGCCGTCGAACTCAACCTTCACGTCCGCATTGCCCAACGCTTCGGCTCGATTGATGAAACCGTCGTTGTTCGCATCTTCCGTGATCGTCACCACCGGCGCATTGCCATCATTCGGCACCGTGGTATCAACCTTCGCGCTGTCGCTGCCTTCCGCACTGCTGTTCTGCGCCGCATCCACAATCTTCGCCGTCACCGTCATCGTGCTGCCATCTGCCGGCTGTGCAAAGTTCGTCGTCACGTAGTTGTTGGCCTTGTCGGCCGCCGTGATCGTCACCGTGTTCGTCACACCTCCCGAGCTGACCAGGACCTTGTCACCCACATCAACCTTCGTGCCGTCAAACGAGACCTTCACGTCCGCATTACCAACCGCTTCTGCCTTGTTGATCCAGCCGTCGTTGTTGGCATCCTCCGTGATCTCAACCACCGGGGCGACACCACCATTCGGCACCAGCGTATCAACCTTCGCGCTGTCCGATCCAATGCCGCCCAGATTGCCAGCCACGTCCTTCACCTGGGCTGTCACGGTCAACGTTGCGCCTTCGCCCGGATTCGAAACATTCGGAATCGAAATGCTGTTCTTGTCGATATCGGCCTGGGTCAGAACAATCGGCGCCAGCGGCGTACCGTTGATCGTCACCAGCATGCTGTCGCCTGCCTTCGCCGTCGCCGGGACGCTGATCGAGACGTCGATCGGCCCGTTCAGCTCGGCCTGGTTGATGAAGCCGTCGTTGTTCGCGTCTTCTTCAATCGTCACGATCGGCGCGCCCGGGGCCGTCAGTTGCAGGCGGGCCGTGTCGCTGACCGGACCCGCACTGTTGCCGGCCGCATCAACGATCGAGGCCTTCGCCACAAAGTCGGTGTTGTTGCCCGTCGGGTTGAACGAGACGTCAATGTAGCCCGTCGCCAGTTGCGCTGCGGTCAACACGAAGGTCTGCGCCACATTGCCCGAGCCTTCAACCGTCAGCGTGTCACCTGCCGCCGCACCCGCCGGCAGCGCAACGCGAACGCCAATGTCGTTGCCTTTCAGTTCCGACTGGCTGATGAAGCCGTCGTTGTTTTCATCTTCAGTGATGCTGATCGCCAGACCCGTGAAGTTGGTGATATCCACCTTCGCCGCATCACTGCCCTGGGCAGTGCTGTTGCCTGCGGCATCCACGATGACGGCGGTGACCGTCATCGTCGTTCCATCCGCCTGGGCCGGGAAGGTCGTCGTCACAAAGCCGTTCGCCTTGTCCGCCGCCGTGATCGCCACATCGTTGGTCACACCAGCCGAGGTGATCTTGACGATGTCACCCACATTGACCAGGTTGCCGTTGAACGACACCTTGACGTCGGCGGCTCCTTGCGCTTCGGCTCGGTTGATCCAGCCGTCGTTGTTGGCATCTTCGCTGATCGTCACGGTCGGGGCGGTGCCGTTGTTCGGCACACCCGAATCGATGGTCAACGGCACGGTCGTGCTGATGCTGTTCCCTGCCGGGTCGGTTTCCTTCACATTGACCACGATCGGACCGTCCGCAACGTCCTGGGTCGGCGTCACCGTCCAGCTGCCGTCCGGCTTCACCGTCGTCGTCAGTTTCTCGCCAGTCGGCATCGTCACTTCAATCTTCGCGCCCGGATCTCCCGTGCCGCTGATCGTCGGGGTCTTGTCGTTCGTGATGCTGTCGCCCTTCGTGCCGCTGTCCGAGGTCGGATCCAGCTTCGCCGTCAGCGTCTGCGGGGCAATCGTGTCGATCGTCGCGCTGTCGCTGCCCGTCGCTCCCGTATTGCCAGCGGCGTCCTTGACGGCTGCCGTCACGGTCAACGTGACGCCTTCGCCCGGATTCGGGACGTTCGGTACCGAGATGCTGCCCTTGTCGATATCGGCCTGGGTCAGAACGATCGGGGCCTGATCAACCCCGTTGATCGTCACCAGCATCTTGTCGCCCGCCTTGGCGGTCGCCGGGACGCTGATCGATACGTCAATCGTGCCGTTCAGTTCCGTGCCGTTGATCCAGCCGTCGTTGTCGCCGTCTTCGGTGATCGTCACGATCGGGGCGCCCGGGGCGCTCAATTGCAGACGGGCCGTGTCTTCAACCGGACCCAGCTTGTTGCCGGCCGGATCTGCGATCGAGGCGGTCGCCTTGAAGTCGGTGTTGTTGCCGGTCGGGTTGAAGGTCACATCAATGAAGCCGGTCGCCAGTTGGGCTGCCGTCAGGGTGATCACCTTATCCACATTGCCCGAACCGCTCACCGTCAGGGTGTCGCCCACGGCGGCTCCCGCCGGCAGAACAACGCGCACGCCAATGTCGTTGCCCTTGAGTTCCGCCTGACCAATGAAGCCGTCATCGTTCTCGTCTTCGGTAATGCTGATGGCCAGACCGCTGAAGGTCGTCGTGTCGATCTTGGCGCTGTCGCTGCCGACGGCACCCAGGTTGTTCGCCACATCCTTGACTTGGGCCGTCACGGTCAACGTGCTGCCTTCGCCCGGATTGGTCACGCCGGTAATCGCCACGCTGCCGGTACTGATGTCCGCAGCCGTCAATACGATCGGCGTACGTGCCACGCCATTAACCGAGACCAGCAGGCTGTCGCCCGCCTTGGCCGTGCCCGGCAGTTCGACGCTGACGCCAATCTCGCCATTGAGTTCGGCCTTGTTGATCCAGCCGTCGTTATTGGTGTCTTCGGTGATCGTCACCTTCGGCGCACCAATGTCGTCGGTCGCGATCGTCGCCTTGTCGCTGGCCACCGCGGATTCGTTACCGGCCGGGTCCTTGACCTGGGCCGTCACGACCATTTCGGTACCACTGCCCGGGGCCGTCAGTTCGACGGTCACCTGGCCAGCATCAATCTGCGATTGCGTCAGAATGATCGTCTGCGTCGCATTGCCCGTCGCCGTGATGGTCAGGGCGTCGCCGGCAACCGCCGTCGCCGGCAGCTTGATTTCTGCACCCACCGTGCCTTGCAGTTCGGCCTTGTTGATGAAGCCGTCGTCGTTCGCGTCTTCCGTGATTTTCACGGTCAACCCGTCCAGCGGGCTCAAATCCAGCTTGGCGCTGTCGCTGCCTTCTTGCGTCGTGTTGCCTGCCGCATCAACGATCACGGCCGTTGCCGTCACCGTCGTGCCGGCAGCCTGCTGCGGGAAGTCGGTGGTCACAAAGCCGTTCGCCTTGTCCGTCGCCGTAATCGCCACATCCTTCGTCACGCCACCCGAGGTAATCTTGACGATATCGCCCACATTGACCAGGTTGCCGTTGAACGACACCTTGACGTCGGTCGGCCCTTGGGCTTCGACGCGATTGATGAAGCCATCGTTGTTGGCATCTTCCGTGATCGTCACGGTCGGTGCGGTGCCGTCGTTCGGCACGCCAGTGTCGATGGTCAGCGGTACCGTCGTGCTGATGCTGTTCCCTGCCGGGTCGGTTTCCTTGACGTTGACCACGATCGGACCGTCCGGAACGTCCTGGGTCGGCGTCACCGTCCAGCTGCCGTCCGGCTTCACCGTCGTCGTCAGTTTCTCGCCGGTCGGCATCGTCACTTCAATCTTCGCGCCCGGATCTCCCGTGCCGCTGATCGTCGGTGTCTTGTCGTTCGTGAGGCTGTCGCCCTTCGTGCCACTGTCCGAGGTCGGATCCAGCTTCGCCGTCAGCGTCTGCGGGGCAATCGTGTCGATCGTCGCGCTGTCGCTACCCGTCGCTCCCGTATTGCCAGCGGCGTCCTTCACGGCTGCCGTCACCGTCAGGGTGACGCCTTCGCCCGGGTTACTGATCCCCGTCAGTGCCACCGTGCCGCTTTGAATATCGGCTGCGGTCAGAATGATCGGCGTTTGGGCGGTACCATTGATGCTGACCAGCAGGGTTTCGCCTGCCTTGGCCCCCGTGCCGGCCAGGCTGACCGTCACACCAATGTCGCCATTGAGTTCGGCCTGGTTGATCCAGCCGTCGTTGTTGCCGTCTTCGGTGATCTCGACCACCGGTGCGCCCGGGGCTTGCGTATCAATCACCGCGCTGTCGCTGACTTCGGCCGACTTGTTGCCTGCCGGGTCCGTCACCTGCGCCTTGACCACCAGGGTTTCACCATTGGCCGGCGCCGCCACTTCAAAGACCACGCTATGCGCGTCAATCTGGGCCTGCGTCAGCGTAATCGTCTGCGCTGCGCTACCGGTCGCGTTCAGCGTCAGCAAATCACCCGCGACTGCGCTCGCCGGCAGATCGACTCGAACGCCCACCGTCCCCTGCAATTCCGCACTGTTGATCCAGCCGTCGTTGTCCGCGTCTTCCGTGATCGTCACCGCCAAACCTTCCAGCGTGCTCAAATCAACCTTCGCACTGTCGCTGCCTTGCGTCGACACATTCCCCGCCGCATCAACAATCACCGCCGTCGCCGTCATCGTCGTACCGCTTGCCTGCGCCGCAAAGCTGGTCGTCACAAACCCGGCAGCCTTGTCCGCCACCGTGATCGTCACATCATGCGTCACGCCACCCGACGTGATCTTCACCACATCACCCACCGCAACCTTGCTGCCGTCGAACTCAACCTTCACGTCCGCATTGCCCAACGCTTCGGCTCGATTGATGAAACCGTCGTTGTTCGCATCTTCCGTGATCGTCACCACCGGCGCATTGCCATCATTCGGCACCGTGGTATCAACCTTCGCGCTGTCGCTGCCTTCCGCACTGCTGTTCTGCGCCGCATCCACAATCTTCGCCGTCACCGTCATCGTGCTGCCATCTGCCGGCTGTGCAAAGTTCGTCGTCACGTAGTTGTTGGCCTTGTCGGCCGCCGTGATCGTCACCGTGTTCGTCACACCTCCCGAGCTGACCAGGACCTTGTCACCCACATCAACCTTCGTGCCGTCAAACGAGACCTTCACGTCCGCATTACCAACCGCTTCTGCCTTGTTGATCCAGCCGTCGTTGTTGGCATCCTCCGTGATCTCAACCACCGGGGCGACACCACCATTCGGCACCAGCGTATCAACCTTCGCGCTGTCCGATCCAATGCCGCCCAGATTGCCAGCCACGTCCTTCACCTGGGCTGTCACGGTCAACGTTGCGCCTTCGCCCGGATTCGAAACATTCGGAATCGAAATGCTGTTCTTGTCGATATCGGCCTGGGTCAGAACAATCGGCGCCAGCGGCGTACCGTTGATCGTCACCAGCATGCTGTCGCCTGCCTTCGCCGTCGCCGGGACGCTGATCGAGACGTCGATCGGCCCGTTCAGCTCGGCCTGGTTGATGAAGCCGTCGTTGTTCGCGTCTTCTTCAATCGTCACGATCGGCGCGCCCGGGGCCGTCAGTTGCAGGCGGGCCGTGTCGCTGACCGGACCCGCACTGTTGCCGGCCGCATCAACGATCGAGGCCTTCGCCACAAAGTCGGTGTTGTTGCCCGTCGGGTTGAACGAGACGTCAATGTAGCCCGTCGCCAGTTGCGCTGCGGTCAACACGAAGGTCTGCGCCACATTGCCCGAGCCTTCAACCGTCAGCGTGTCACCTGCCGCCGCACCCGCCGGCAGCGCAACGCGAACGCCAATGTCGTTGCCTTTCAGTTCCGACTGGCTGATGAAGCCGTCGTTGTTTTCATCTTCAGTGATGCTGATCGCCAGACCCGTGAAGTTGGTGATATCCACCTTCGCCGCATCACTGCCCTGGGCAGTGCTGTTGCCTGCGGCATCCACGATGACGGCGGTGACCGTCATCGTCGTTCCATCCGCCTGGGCCGGGAAGGTCGTCGTCACAAAGCCGTTCGCCTTGTCCGCCGCCGTGATCGCCACATCGTTGGTCACACCAGCCGAGGTGATCTTGACGATGTCACCCACATTGACCAGGTTGCCGTTGAACGACACCTTGACGTCGGCGGCTCCTTGCGCTTCGGCTCGGTTGATCCAGCCGTCGTTGTTGGCATCTTCGCTGATCGTCACGGTCGGGGCGGTGCCGTTGTTCGGCACACCCGAATCGATGGTCAACGGCACGGTCGTGCTGATGCTGTTCCCTGCCGGGTCGGTTTCCTTCACATTGACCACGATCGGACCGTCCGCAACGTCCTGGGTCGGCGTCACCGTCCAGCTGCCGTCCGGCTTCACCGTCGTCGTCAGTTTCTCGCCAGTCGGCATCGTCACTTCAATCTTCGCGCCCGGATCTCCCGTGCCGCTGATCGTCGGGGTCTTGTCGTTCGTGATGCTGTCGCCCTTCGTGCCGCTGTCCGAGGTCGGATCCAGCTTCGCCGTCAGCGTCTGCGGGGCAATCGTGTCGATCGTCGCGCTGTCGCTGCCCGTCGCTCCCGTATTGCCAGCGGCGTCCTTGACGGCTGCCGTCACGGTCAACGTGACGCCTTCGCCCGGATTCGGGACGTTCGGTACCGAGATGCTGCCCTTGTCGATATCGGCCTGGGTCAGAACGATCGGGGCCTGATCAACCCCGTTGATCGTCACCAGCATCTTGTCGCCCGCCTTGGCGGTCGCCGGGACGCTGATCGATACGTCAATCGTGCCGTTCAGTTCCGTGCCGTTGATCCAGCCGTCGTTGTCGCCGTCTTCGGTGATCGTCACGATCGGGGCGCCCGGGGCGCTCAATTGCAGACGGGCCGTGTCTTCAACCGGACCCAGCTTGTTGCCGGCCGGATCTGCGATCGAGGCGGTCGCCTTGAAGTCGGTGTTGTTGCCGGTCGGGTTGAAGGTCACATCAATGAAGCCGGTCGCCAGTTGGGCTGCCGTCAGGGTGATCACCTTATCCACATTGCCCGAACCGCTCACCGTCAGGGTGTCGCCCACGGCGGCTCCCGCCGGCAGAACAACGCGCACGCCAATGTCGTTGCCCTTGAGTTCCGCCTGACCAATGAAGCCGTCATCGTTCTCGTCTTCGGTAATGCTGATGGCCAGACCGCTGAAGGTCGTCGTGTCGATCTTGGCGCTGTCGCTGCCGACGGCACCCAGGTTGTTCGCCACATCCTTGACTTGGGCCGTCACGGTCAACGTGCTGCCTTCGCCCGGATTGGTCACACCGGTAATCGCCACGCTGCCGGTACTGATGTCCGCAGCCGTCAGTACGATCGGCGTACGTGCCACACCATTGACCGACACCAGCAGGCTGTCACCAGCCTTGGCCGTGCCCGGCAGTTCGACGCTGACGCCAATCTCGCCATTCAGTTCGGCCTTGTTGATCCAGCCGTCGTTATTGGTGTCTTCGGTGATCGTCACCTTCGGCGCACCAATGTCGTCGGTCGCGATCGTCGCCTTGTCGCTGGCCACCGCGGATTCGTTACCGGCCGGGTCCTTGACCTGGGCCGTCACGACCATTTCGGTGCCACTGCCCGGGGCCGTCAGTTCGACGGTCACCTGGCCAGCGTCAATCTGCGATTGCGTCAGAATGATCGTCTGCGTCGCATTGCCCGTCGCCGTGATGGTCAGGGCGTCGCCGGCAACCGCCGTCGCCGGCAGCTTGATTTCTGCACCCACCGTGCCTTGCAGTTCGGCCTTGTTGATGAAGCCGTCGTCGTTCGCGTCTTCCGTGATTTTCACGGTCAACCCGTCCAGCGGGCTCAAATCCAGCTTGGCGCTGTCGCTGCCTTCTTGCGTCGTGTTGCCTGCCGCATCAACGATCACGGCCGTTGCCGTCACCGTCGTGCCGGCAGCCTGCTGCGGGAAGTCGGTGGTCACAAAGCCGTTCGCCTTGTCCGTCGCCGTAATCGCCACATCCTTCGTCACGCCACCCGAGGTAATCTTGACGATATCGCCCACATTGACCAGGTTGCCGTTGAACGACACCTTGACGTCGGTCGGCCCTTGGGCTTCAACACGATTGATGAAGCCGTCGTTGTTGGCATCTTCCGTGATCGTCACGGTCGGTGCGGTGCCATCGTTCGGCACGCCCGAATCGATGGTCAGCGGTACCGTCGTGCTGATGCTGTTGCCGGCCGGGTCTGTTTCCTTGACGTTGACCACGATCGGACCGTCCGGAACGTCCTGGGTCGGCGTCACCGTCCAGCTGCCGTCCGGCTTCACCGTCGTCGTCAGTTTCTCGCCGGTCGGCATCGTCACTTCAATCTTCGCGCCCGGATCTCCCGTGCCGCTGATCGTCGGTGTCTTGTCGTTCGTGAGGCTGTCGCCCTTCGTGCCACTGTCCGAGGTCGGATCCAGCTTCGCCGTCAGCGTCTGCGGGGCAATCGTGTCGATCGTCGCGCTGTCGCTACCCGTCGCTCCCGTATTGCCAGCGGCGTCCTTCACGGCTGCCGTCACCGTCAGGGTGACGCCTTCGCCCGGGTTACTGATCCCCGTCAGTGCCACCGTGCCGCTTTGAATATCGGCTGCGGTCAGAATGATCGGCGTTTGGGCGGTACCATTGATGCTGACCAGCAGGGTTTCGCCTGCCTTGGCCCCCGTGCCGGCCAGGCTGACCGTCACACCAATGTCGCCATTGAGTTCGGCCTGGTTGATCCAGCCGTCGTTGTTGCCGTCTTCGGTGATCTCGACCACCGGTGCGCCCGGGGCTTGCGTATCAATCACCGCGCTGTCGCTGACTTCGGCCGACTTGTTGCCTGCCGGGTCCGTCACCTGCGCCTTGACCACCAGGGTTTCACCATTGGCCGGCGCCGCCACTTCAAAGACCACGCTATGCGCGTCAATCTGGGCCTGCGTCAGCGTAATCGTCTGCGCTGCGCTACCGGTCGCGTTCAGCGTCAGCAAATCACCCGCGACTGCGCTCGCCGGCAGATCGACTCGAACGCCCACCGTCCCCTGCAATTCCGCACTGTTGATCCAGCCGTCGTTGTCCGCGTCTTCCGTGATCGTCACCGCCAAACCTTCCAGCGTGCTCAAATCAACCTTCGCACTGTCGCTGCCGCGTTCGGTCGTGTTGCCGGCCACATCAACGATGATGGCTGTAGCAACAACCGTCGTCCCACTGGCCTGTACCGGGAACGTCGTGGTCACAAAACCATTAAGCTTGTCTGCCTCGGTGATTGCAACATCCTTCGTTACACCACCCGAGGTGATTTTTACAACATCTCCAACGCTAACCAGGTTTCCGTTGAACGACACTTTGACGTCCGTTGGCCCATCGGACTCCAGTCGATTGATGAACCCGTCATTGTTAGCATCCTCGGTAATTTCCACGATTGGTGCCTTGCCATTGTTTGGCACTTCCGCATCGATCACCAATGGGACTTTTGCCGTCGCGACATTACCCGCCGGGTCAGTCGACGTAACAGCAACGGTGGCCGGGCCGTTCGGCAAATCGAGGGTCGGCGTCACACTCCAGCTACCATCCGGCTTAACCGTGGTGGTCAGCTTTTCGCCAGTTCCTGGCATGGTGACAAGAATGGAAGCCCCTGGCTCTCCTGTACCGCTGATCGTCGGTGTCTTGTCATTTGTAATCCCATCTCCCTGAACTCCGCTATCAGATGCGGAATCCAGTTTTGCGGTCAATGCCGGAGGAGTGACATCAACCAGAACCCCCGGCTGCTCAATCGTCCCAAGCACACGTCCTGCACCCGTACCAAACTGAAACGCCAGCGGATCGACCGTTTCAACGACACGCAAGAACTCAACGAAGGTATGGCCCTCATTACCGCCAGTACCGACTGCGCCAGCTGCTGGCGCCTCTTGTTCGAGCAGGGAGTCGAGATCACCGCCACCGGTAATTGCCTTGGCAATCTTCTGGAAGCCCTTCGGGTTATTGATGACCGCACTATCTGCCGCATCAGGCTTGATCGGTGCAGCAACCTCAGCATCGATCCGTGCCACCTCACCGGGACGAACCGTCATCTCACGGCCATCAGCCAGTTTAAGGACAACCTGAGAGCCATCAGAGCTGACGACTGACTCGCCTTCGCGTACGGAGTCACCGACCTTCAAACGACGCATTTTGCCGGAACCATCCCGGGCAAATGCCTCACCAGACATAGATGAGACTTTAGCGATAACTTGAGCTTGGGCCATGGTAAAACTCCATACAGCATTAGTGATTGTGCCAGTGTAAGGAGCTTCAAGTTTGTTGGCTATTGCACCAAAGTACAATCCAGCCATTCAGGAGAGACAAGGCTCTCCTGGGAATCAAGGTAGCCGACCGTTGATCCGGAGAGAAAGCTGTAAACGATCACGTATCCCCAGCTTCTCGAAAGCAGCCGTCAGATGGGCTTTGACTGTGCGCTCTGTAATTGCCAGCTGATTCGCCACTTCCTTGTTGCTGGCTCCTCCAGCAACCAGCCGAGCAACCTGCACCTCGCGCTCGGAGAGCAAAGCGACCCAGGCACTGCCCTCGGCTGCTTTTTCCTCTACGGAAGCTCGTTGACCGAGAAGTCGCGAAGTCGTCCCGACCAGACGCTGCAAAAGCGACTGACCGATCCACAAACCACCATTACCGACGACCAGCGCAATCTGCCTCAACACCTCAGGTGCAGCATGTGTATTACAGCAGCCGGCCGCCCCCAGCGAAAGAGCCTGCATGACAAGCTCCTCGTTCAGATCATCACAAAGAATAACTACCTGATGAGATGCCGCATGTGCCATGTCACGAGCCAGCACGGCAAAATCCTCACCGGCACGCAACCGGCACCAGACGATCCCTGGCTCATCCAGAGAAATGCTTGGCAGACCATTGCGGACCAACAACGCAGCCCCGGGCATTGCCTCCAGCCAGGTTGGCAGCGCATTTTTGTCGACATCGATAATCCAGTGTTTCATCAACGCTCCGTCAACGCCACGCTTTTGGCTCGCAAAACCGGCTTCAACAAGTAGGCCAGTACGCTTTTCTTACCTGTCAGGATATCAACTTCGGCAACCATACCCGGAATAATCGGGAGATTAGCGTCACCGAATCCAGGTTTATTGGTCCTGACACGAACGGTGTAGAAAGCATTGCCCTTGTCATCCATGACGCTGTCGGCACCAATATGCTCCAAAGTCCCTTCAAGCCCGCCATAAACAGAAAAATCATAAGCGGTGAATTTAACCATCGCCGCCTGCCCTGGACGCAAGAAAGCGATGTCACGAGGCTGAACACGCGCTTCCAGCAACAAGGCATCCTCAAGCGGCACGATTTCAATCATGTCCTTGCCGGGCTGAACCACGCCACCCACCGTATTTACCAACAAGCGCTTGACCGTCCCTTTGACCGGAGAGCGAATGGAGGATTGTTTGACGCGATCAGACAAGGCAATACTTCCTTCAGCCAAGCTATTCAGCTTGCCAGAGGTTTCCGAAAGTTCCTTGCCTGCATCGTTACGAAAAGTCAGCTCAACCTCTTCGATTTTGCGATGGGCTTCGTTAATCGCCGCCTGAATACGGGTGATCTGAGCCGTTGCCATATCGCGCTCACCACGATAGCGCGAGACATCACGCTCAAGACGCAACAATTCGACTTCGGAGACGGCTCCCGAATTAATCAGAGGCTTGGTTACGGTCAATTCGCGCGACGTCAGCTCATATCCTTGCAACGCCTGAGCCTTGCGGGCCTGCGATTCATTAAGTTCCTGCTGGCGCTGCGCCAACTGCTGGCGAGCAATCGAAACCGCCGCCTGCATCTCTTCCCGCTTTGCCTCATAGAGCAGACGCTCCTGCTCGACAAGTTCGGGGACTTCCTTCAAAACATCCGCCGGAGGAATGAAAGGTTTGCCATCCGACATCGCCTTGAGGCGAGCTGCTTTGGCAACCAGCCCGAGGTATTGGGAGCGATTTTCCTTGACCGAAGAAACGAAGCGGGTTTCGTCAATTTTCACCAGCAACTGGTTGGCCTGGACGACGTCACCCTCACGAACCAGGATTTCGGACACCAAGCCGCCATCGATGCTCTGCAAAACCTGCAGTTGCTTTGACGGGATAACTTTGCCATCACCACGCGTTACCTCATCCAGTTGAGCCACCGCAGCCCAAATAATGAAGATAACCAGAACGATACCGATTGAGCGCAACAGAACCCGCGCTCTCAACGGCTCCTGGCGGAGAATGGCCAGATCGGCATCCGTTGCAAAATCAACGACGTCGACATCCTCCTTGCTGGGTAAACGTCCAAGCAGTTTTTCAACACGGGGCGCACTGCGTGCGGCCACCCCTTCCAGCCAGCCATGCAGCGCCACACCGATTGCCTTGATGCGACTCATGAAGCTCTCCCGATCCGGCCGCTCTGCAGGGCCTGGATCACCTGATCACGCGGACCATCAGCCACGATCCGACCGTCATCGACCACGATGACGCGCGTCGCCAAGTCAAGAAGGCTATTGCGGTGCGTCACGATCAAGACTGTCTTGTGCGCAGCCATTGACTTGAGGCGCTGTTTGAATTGCTGCTCCGATGAAAAGTCCATTGCACTGGTCGGCTCATCAAGCAGCAAGATCGGCGGGTCCATCAAAAATGCTCGGGCGATGGCAACGCCCTGACGCTGGCCTCCGGACAAAGAATCCCCACGTTCACCAATCATCATGTCAAAACCATCCGGATGACGATTGACGAACTCGGTCAGGCCGGCCGCCTCTGCCGCCGCCATGATGGCAGTATCATCGGCATACGGCGCACCGATCGAAATATTGTCACGCAACGTGCCGTAAAAAAGCGTCACATCCTGCGCCACATAGCCGACGTTGCGTCGCAAATCTGCTGGGTCCAGCTGGCGAACATCGACGCCATCGATCATCAGCGCACCACCGGTCGGCTGATAAAGCCCCAGCAGCAATTTTTGCAGAGTTGTCTTACCCGAACCGATCCGCCCGATCACAACCACTTTTTCACCGGCAACAATCTTGCAGCTCAAGCCCTTCAGGGCAGCAATCGAACTATTCGGATAACTGAACTGCACATCGCGGAATTCGATGTTTCCCTTTAATTCCGGACGATGCACGAAGGCTGCATCGGTCGGACGCTCGACTGGATTGGCCATGATGGTTTCCAGCGAAGCCAGGGAAACTTTTGCACTGTGATACTGCATGAGCAGGCCAACCATCTGGCCCAGCGGCGCTACTGCGCGGGAAGTCAGCATGGTGCAGGCAATCAGTCCGCCCATACTGAGCTTGCCATCACCAATCAGGTAGACGCCGCAGATAACGACCACGACACTGACCAATTGCTGGACTTCCATCGCCCCATTGGTTGCTGCCGCAGAAAGAAAGCGCATCTTGTTATTGACTTGGGAGACGAAAGCAACCGACTTCTCCCACTTTGACTGCATGACCCCTTCCGCCCCTTGTGTCTTTATCGTTTCAAGTGCGGTCAGGCTTTCAATCAAGGTGGCGTTACGCAATGCCCCTGCACGATACGTTGTCTCAGAAAGCTCGTGCATTTTGTGCTGAAGAATGTAGGCATAAATCACGACGAAAACAATTGCCAGCAATACCGGGATAACCAACTGCCAGGCAATCAGCGCAATCACCAGAATAAACAGCAGGGCAAATGGCAAGTCGATAAATGCCGTCACCGAAGCCGAAGTAATGAAATCACGGACCGACTCGAATGAGCGCAAATTGGATGAAAATGCGCCCACAGCGGTTGGCCTTGCTTCCATGCGAACACCAAGCACCCGCTCCATGATTTTGGCGGATAGCTGCATGTCGATTCTGGCACTCGCCAGATCAATGAAATAGCCCCGCAACGAACGCAGGGTCAAATCAACCGCAACCAGCAAAGCCACCCCCAGCGCCAGGACCCACAACGTCTCCATGGCACGATTGGGAATAACCCGGTCATAAACATTCATTGAAAACAGGGGCATCGCCAGTGCAGCAATATTGATCAACAAGGCTGCAGCCAGAACATCGCGGTAGAGCGGCCACTGATCAGCAAGCGCCCCCCAGAACCAGTGGCGGAGCTTGACATCCCCAACCTGCGGCGTCCGTTTGTCGAAGCGGAAATGCGGGCGGCAGAAGATGGCGATACCGGCATAGCGCGCAAGAAGCTCGTCGCGGGCCATCAATACCGTACCTTGACCGGTCTCCGGGAAAAGCAGGCGGGCATTTTCTCCCGCATCATCCCACCCGAGCAGGACGCAAGCTTCCTCACCCTTGGTCAGCAGGACAGCAGGCAACAAGACCGGATCGATACGCTCGATCTGGCGCCGCATCAGCTTGGCGGACAAGCCGGCACGACTCGCCGCCCGGGCGAAAAGCGAAGGGGTCAATACCCCTTTCTCAAGCGGAAGCCCCGCAATCAATGCCGCGCGCGTGCTGGGGCGGCCATGAATCCGGGTTAACTCGACCAGACAATCAAGCAGCGGATCGTGATGCAGCAGATCCTCGCGCACGACTGATTTACCAAGCTCAGCAGTGCTGGCAGCAACTTCCTGATTCATAACTCCCCAGACAGCAATTTTTTTCAGATTCTAACGTGATAAAAAAATCGAGTTCTGAATAAATGTAAAAAGGCGGCCAAGGCCGCCTCAGACTGCTGACGAACCCCCGATTTTTCGGGGGTTTTGTTTTTCTGGTTGGAAATCAGGGAGACTCCTGGCTTCAAGCCGAAGCGAGGCGGATTCTGAAATTCAGGTTAGGAACCCCGATCTGCCAAAGATGGCGGGCGAATGGGGCGGCAAAACGGGTTCGTGCGAGGATTTTGGCCAATAAGGCTGCCGCCTTGCGGGCCAGCAACAGGGCCATCTTCTTCATGTTCTGACAGGCCGCCGAGAGCAGGCACTGCGCTTGCACCTTGGCCAAGCCACGGAAACGGGCGTAACGGTGGCCGTGCAACTCCTTGGCATCGGCAAAACTGCGCTCCACCGTTTCCTTGCGCCGGGCGTACAGCCGTTTGCCCAGGTCGCTCAGGCGATTGGCGTTGATCGCTTCCTTGAAACCTTCCCAGAGATGCCGGGTCACGAGCTTCTGATGGTTCCGGCTCTGCGTGCATTGCCCGCGCACGCCGCAATCGGCACACCGCGCCGGGTTCGAGGCGTATTCGCGATAACCCAGCCGGTTGGTCGTCCGGTACGGTAGAACCTCCCCGGCCGGGCAGCGGTAGCAGTCCTGGACCGCATCGTAGAGATAGTCCCGTTTGTAGAAATAGCCATCGCGGTGTGTGGGTCGCTTGTAGCCCATCACCCCGAACAGTGCCCGCTCGAGAATGCCCTTGCAGACTTGCGGGGTGAAATACCCGGCATCCAGCCCGACGGCGCCCACGGCCAGATCAAAGCGCTCCATGACCCGATCCAGGCGGGCAAGGTAGGGCTGGCTGTCATGGACATTGCCCGGCGTGACATGGGTATCGACGATCAAAGCATGCACGCCATCGACAGTCCGGTGATCCAGATAGAAGAAGCCGGTCGGCTTGTTGTCGCGGGCCATGAAACCTGCGTCGGGATCGACCGTGCTGACCTTGACCTCCTTCATCGGCGGTGTCGAATCATCGTCATCACGCTTGAGCGGCTTCTTGCCCGCGGCGGCTCGGTCCGTTTCGATGGCTGCATCCAGTTCGGCCAGGTAGGCCGCAGGGGTTTGCTCAACCTGATGCACTTCAAAGTGCCGCTTGTTCGCGTTCGCCTTCAGGTGGGTACTGTCGGTGTACAGCACCCGCCCGCCAATCAGCTTATGCTCAATGGCTTGCTCGACAATCCCGTCAAAGATGCGTTGCTCAATGTCCGTCCCGACAAAGCGGCGACGGCGATTCTGCGACAGCGTCGAGGCATCTGGCACTTTGTCCGTCAGCCGAAAGCCGAGAAACCAGCGGTAAGCCACATTGACCTCGATTTCCTTCACCAGCCGGCGCTCGGAGCGAATCCCGAACAAGTAGCCAATAAACAGCATCTTGAACAACACCACCGGATCAATCGCCGGTCGGCCATTGTTCTCGCAATACAGGTGCTGGGTCGCTTCACGAATGAAATCAAACCGGATGTGTTGGTCGAGCAGCCGGAGCAAGTGGTCTTTCGGGACCAATTGCTCCAACGTCACCATCTCCAGTTCCGTTTGGGCGGGGTAGGCAGGTTTGAGCATGCCGACATTATAAAAAATAAAGCCCCCAATCGCTTGGAGGCTTTGTCAGCGGTCTGAGGCGGCCAAGGCCGCCTTTTACTCTGCCTCACGGCCTTTCAGGTTATCAACGGAACGATCAGCAAGGCAACCAGATTGATGATCTTGATCAGCGGATTGACCGCTGGCCCGGCCGTGTCCTTGTAGGGATCACCGACGGTATCTCCGGTCACCGCCGCTTTGTGCGCATCAGACCCTTTGCCGCCGAAATGGCCATCCTCGATATATTTCTTGGCGTTATCCCAGGCGCCTCCGCCGGTTGTCATCGAGATGGCAACAAACAAGCCGGTAACAATGGTTCCGACCAGCAAACCGCCCAAGGCCTGCGGACCGAGCAGCAGACCGATGACAATAGGCACGGCGACCGGCAAGATCGACGGAATCATCATTTCCTTGATGGCTGCCGCGGTCAACATGTCCACAGCACGGGAATAGTCCGGCTTGGCAGTTCCTTCCATGATGCCCGGAATCTCCTTGAACTGTCGGCGAACCTCCATCACCACCGCACTGGCAGAGCGACCAACGGCCTCCATGGCCATGGCACCGAACAGATAGGGAATCAAGCCACCGATGAAGAGACCAATGATGACCAGATGGTTCGACAGATCAAAGGTAAAGACCTTGCCGGAGGCTGCCTCCAGGCCGTGCGTGTAGTCAGCGAAGAGAACGAGAGCAGCCAGACCAGCGGAGCCAATCGCGTATCCTTTGGTGACGGCCTTGGTGGTATTGCCGACAGCATCGAGCGGATCGGTCACATTGCGCACCTCTTTCGGCAGCTCGGCCATTTCGGCAATCCCGCCAGCGTTGTCGGTAATCGGACCGTAGGCATCAAGCGCCACAACGATACCGGCCATCGACAGCATCGACGTTGCCGCAATCGCAATACCGAATAATCCACCCATGGCAAAAGCCGCATAAATTGCAGCGCACACCGCAATGACCGGCCAGGCGCATGCTTTCATCGAAACACCGATGCCGGCAATTATATTGGTTGCATGCCCCGTCTGACAGGAATCGGCCACATGCTTGACCGGTGCGTAGTCCGTCCCAGTGTAGTACTCGGTAATCCAGACCAGCGCCGCGGTCAACAACAGGCCAACGACAGAACAGCCGAACATGGTCGCCGTATTGATCACCGAGCCATCCGGCAATATCGCACCGGCGCCAATCAACCAGGCGGTCACCGGATAGTAGGCTGCCAACGCCAGGAGCGCCGCGACGATCAAGCCGCGATAAAGAGCCGACATGATTTTTCCGCCTTCGGTCGCCTTGACGAAATAGCAACCGACAATCGAAGCGATGATCGAAACCGCACCCAGCGCCAATGGATAAAGCACCAGATTCTCACCCAGACCGGTCGCCGTCTTGATCGTCAGGGCTGCCAACACCATCGTCGCCACCACTGTCACGGCATAGGTTTCAAACAAGTCGGCCGCCATGCCGGCGCAGTCGCCGACGTTATCACCCACATTGTCAGCAATGACAGCCGGGTTACGCGGATCATCTTCCGGAATGCCAGCTTCGACCTTGCCGACCAGATCCGCACCAACGTCAGCGCCCTTGGTGAAGATACCGCCACCCAGACGAGCAAAAATGGAAATGAGCGAGGAACCAAAAGCCAGCCCGACCAGCGGCTCGATCACATGGTGAAGATCGGCGCCAGCTGGATTAACCGACTTGAGAAAGGCAAAGTAGCCGGCCACGCCGAGTAGCCCGAGGCCGACCACCAGCATGCCGGTAATGGCCCCGCCCTTGAACGCGACATCGAGAGCGGCAGAAATACCTCTACGCGCAGCCTCCGCGGTACGTACGTTCGCCCGCACCGAAACATTCATCCCGATGAAACCGGCAGCACCTGAAAGCACGGCACCGACCAGAAAACCGAATGCAGTCAGCCAACCCAGTTTGGGAATCAAACCAATAGCCAGGAAGAGTACGCCCCCCACCAGGGCGATAGTCCGGTACTGTCGGCTGAGATAGGCTTCAGCCCCCTGCTGGATCGCCCTGGCGATCTCCTGCATGCGCTCGTTACCGGCTGGCAACGCGAGGATCTGTCGGCTGGAAACCCAGCCATACAGGACAGCCAACACGGCGCAGGCTAGCGCCAGCAACAACGGTGTAGACATTACTCCCCCCTCTTCAGGCTAACAAAAAATCAGACTTTGAACGCCTCCAGCTTTTTGGCAATGGAGATGTTCTGCAAGCGAACATAATCGGGCAAGCCGTTGCGATACGGCGGCGGTTCCTCGCCCTCGATCAGTGGCTGCAAATAGGTGCGACAGGCATCGGTGATGTGGAAGCCATCAGCCGTAATGAATTCGGCTGGCATCTTGCGCTCGACATTGGCGACATCCTTGAGCGGAGCTTCGCCGATTTCCCAGCGATACGGCGCATCGGCCAGGCGATCAATGGTCGCCATCACGGCATTTTTACCCTGCAAGGCCAGGTTGACCGCAGCAACACCCAGCGCATGCGCCTGCTCGACATCGGTCCGCGATGCAAGGTGGCGAGCGGAACGCTGCAGATAATCAGCCAGCGCCCAATGGTATTTGTAACCCAGCTTATCCTTGATCAGTTGAGCCACAATCTGCCCGACGCCACCCAGTTGCGAATGGCCAAAAGCATCCTTGCTACCGGAATCCGCAATCAACTTGCCGTCGGCATCCGACAAACCTTCGGAGACAGCCACCGTGCAATAGCCGTATTGCTTGACGCACTCATCGACGCGCGCCAGAAAACGCTCTGGATTGAACGGCACTTCAGGGAAAAGCAGGATGTGCGGCGGCTCGCCGACATTTTCGGAAGCCAGCCCGCAGGCGGCGGTAATCCAGCCAGCGTGCCGCCCCATGACTTCAAGCACAAAAATCTTGGTCGATGTGCGAGCCATCGAGGCCACGTCGTAGCCGGCTTCACGGATCGACGTCGCGACATACTTGGCGACTGAACCAAACCCCGGGCAGCAATCGGTCAGCGGCAAATCGTTATCAACAGTCTTTGGTACGCCAACACAAACCACCGGATAACCCATTTTTTCAGCAATCTGGGAAACCTTCCAGGCGGTATCCATGGAGTCGTTGCCACCGTTGTAGAAAAAATAGCCAATGTCGTGCGCCTTGAACACATCGATCAGACGCTCGTATTGAGCCCGATGATCTTCCAGGCTTTTCAGCTTGTAGCGGCAGGAACCGAAAGCGCCACCCGGCGTACTGCGCAGGCGGGCAATGGCCTCGTCGGTTTCGAGGCTGGTATCGATCAGGTCTTCGGTCAGGGCACCGATGATGCCGTCGCGACCGGCATAGACTTTCCCGATCTTGTCGGGATGTCGGCGTGCTTCCTGGATCAGGCCGCACGCCGTCGCATTGATGACGGCAGTCACGCCCCCTGACTGCGCGTAGAAGGCATTCTTGACCGTCATCTCAGGCTCCTTTTACTTCAATGCGTCGAAAACGCTCTTGGTAATGGTGTCGACCGTACCAACGCCGGCCACCTTGCGAACCTTGGGTGCCTTGGCATCGCCGGCAGCTGCCCACTTGGTGTAGAAATCAACCAGCGGCTTGGTTTGCGAATGGTAGATATCGAGACGCTTCTTGACGGTTTCTTCCTTGTCATCATCGCGTTGAACCAACTCTTCACCGGTCACGTCATCCTTGCCTTCGACCTTCGGCGGGTTGAACTTGACGTGGTAGGTGCGGCCCGACGACAGGTGGGCACGACGGCCAGCCATACGTTCGATGATGTCGCTGTCCGGCACGTCGATTTCAAGCACGAAATCGATCGCCACGCCGGCATCCTTCATGGCGTCAGCTTGCGGAATGGTGCGCGGGAAGCCATCGAACAGGTAACCGTTCTTGCAATCATCCTGGGTCAGGCGATCCTTGACCATGCCGATGATGACTGCATCCGGCACCAGGCCGCCTGCATCCATGTGCTTCTTGGCTTCCAGACCGAGGGCGGTGCCTGCCTTGACTTGAGCGCGCAGCATGTCGCCGGTGGAAATCTGGGGAATGCCGAATTCCTTGGAGATGAACGTGGCTTGCGTGCCCTTACCGGCGCCCGGAGCGCCCAACAAAATCAATTTCATGGAAAGTCCCTCGGTTTATGTATCGAAAAATCTTTTTATCGGCCTGACTTGAAGCCGCTGACTTGAAGCCGTCATGTAAGCCCGAAAAATTACTCGCTATTTCAGGCCCGGTCAAACAGTTTGCGCATCCGCTCGGCATCTTCGGGCGTATCGACCCCCGGCGCCGGCGCCGCATCGATCAGCGTGACGCTGATCCGGTAGCCGTGCCAAAGGGCACGCAATTGCTCGAGTGATTCGAATTCCTCGGTCGGTGCCACGGTCAACCCGGCGTAAGCCTTCAAAAAGCTGGCCCGATAGGCGTACAGACCGACATGTCGATAAGCCGGAAAATTGGGCGGCAAGCTATCGCCGCCTTTTTCGCGGGCGAAGTGATCACGCGCATAAGGAATCGGGGCGCGCGAGAAATAGGCGGCATCGCCATCGGCCCGACAAACCACCTTGACCACGTTCGGATTAAAGAAATCGGCCGGATCGTGAATCGGATGTGCCACCGTCGCGATGTCGGCACCGCTGGCGGCCAGTTGGCGAGCCGTCTGGATGATGACTTCAGGCTCGATCAACGGTTCGTCGCCCTGCACATTGACGATGATCGTATCGCTGCTCCAGCCACGCTGCTCGACCACTTCGGCCAGGCGGTCAGTGCCGGTCGGATGATCGGCCCGCGTCATCAGCGCAGCCACTTCATGCGCCTCGGCCGCCGCCCGGACATCGGCATTGTCGGTCGCCACCCAGATTTCTTCAGCGCCGGACAGCCTGGCTCGCTCGGCAACCCGCACAACCATCGGCTTGCCACCCAGATCGAGCAAAGGCTTGCCGGGCAGCCGGGTCGACGCGAAACGCGCCGGGATGACCACCTTGAAAAGCAGGCCGGGCATTACTCGTTGTCCGCTGACAGTTGGCGCGCTTCGTCTTCCAGCATGATCGGGATATCGTCGCGGATCGGGAACGCCAGCTTGCAGGGTTTGCAAACCAGTTCCTTTTCAGCTTTGCGGTGTTCGAGGTTGCCCTTGCAAATCGGGCAGACGAGGATATCAAGCAGCCTGGCGTCCACGGAATTTCTCCAGAATAAGATCAATAAGGGCCGGCGAAAGCTCGGCCTCGACGGGCAAAACCCAGGTTTCCCCCGCCACAAGACCGGCGCATTTTACTGCATCCTTCTCGGTCATCAGCAGAATGCTGTCCTTGGCGAAGACAAGATCCTCCGCCGTATAAGCATGGTGATCGGCAAACGGGTGAGCCTCGAAGTCCAGCCCAAGCCCTTCAAGGGTGCGGAAAAAGCGGCCCGGATCGCCGATACCGGCCAGCGCATGCAGATTTTTGCCGAAAAAAGCCCCGGCCTCGCAGTGTTCAGTCGGCGCATCGAGGCGATAAAACAGGCCGGGCTGCAGGCGCATTTCAAAGCGCGGCACATCGGCTGGCAGGCGGGCATCCGGCAAACCATTGCAAATAATCGCGTCGACCGCAGCAAGGCGCGACAAGGGCTCGCGCAACGGCCCGGCCGGCAAACGCCAGCCGTTGCCGGCTCCACGCCCGTCAAAAACAGCCAGCTCGACATCGCGTGCCAGGCGGTAATGCTGCAACCCGTCATCGCAGAGAATCACATCGACCTCAGGATGCGCGGCCAGCAATGCGCGCCCTGCCGCCGCACGATGACGCCCCACCCAGACCGGAACACCGCTGCGTCGGGCAAGCAGAATCGGCTCATCGCCTGCCTCGGCCGGCAGGGAGTCACGGTCGACCCGGCGCGGCACGGCATTTTCACCGCCGTAACCACGACTGACGATCCCCGGACGCCAGCCGCGTTGCTGCAAGACACGGGCAAGATGAAGGGTGAGCGGTGTCTTGCCGGCCCCACCGACGGTGATATTGCCGATGACGATGACCGGCACCGCCAGTTTTTCCGGCCGGGTACGCCGCCGAACCCAAGCAGCGAGAACGACAAAAAGGCCGCTCAGCGGCAGCAGAAGCCACAACGCCGGCGCAAGCCGGCGTTGATCAAACCATTGACGCTGCAGCCACGCAGAAAACATCAGCGCGGCGCTTGAGTGGCAAAGGAAATGTGCGGATAACCTGCCGTTTGCGCTGCCTGCATGACATCGACCACGCTCTGGTGCGTTGCCTTGGCATCGGCATTGATCACGATCACCGGATCCTGGCGGGAGCCTGCGGCACGACGCAGGCCATTCGAAATGCTGTTGACGTCTGCTGCGGTCAACGGCGATTTGTTGATCAAAATCTGCCCGGATGCCGTGACCGCAACATCGATCTCGTTCGGCTGCTCGGCCTGTTTGCTGGCATCAGCCGTCGGCAAATTGATTTCCAGCCCGGAAAACTTGGCGTAGGTCGTCGTCAACATCAAGAAGATGATGATGACGAGCAGCACGTCGATCATCGGGATCAGATTGATTTCCGGCTCTTCCCGGCTGCGCCCGCGTTGAAAGTTCATCGCTTACTTCCGATCGCCGTGCATGTATTCGACGAGGCGAACTGCCTGCTGCTCCATCTCGACGACAAAGCCATCGACCAGTGCGCGGAAATGGCGCCAGGCAATCATGCTCGGGATGGCGATGACCAAGCCGAAACCAGTGTTGTACAGCGCAATGGAAATACCGTGCGCCAGTTGCTGCGGATTCGAACCGGTCGGCGATTGCGAACCGAAAATCTCGATCATCCCGACCACCGTACCGAACAGGCCCATCAGCGGGCTGATCGAGGCAATCGTGCCGAGCGTCGTCAGATAGCGATTCAGTTCGTGAGCCACGCCACCACCCGCTTCCTCGATCGACTCCTTCATGATCTCGCGCGACGCATTGACATTGCGCAGGCCGGCGGAGAGTACGCGGCCGAGCGGCGAATGGCGCTCCAGATCATCGAGCAGCTTGTCATTGTTGGCGCCGCGCTTGAACTCGCCGACCGCCCGTTGCAGCAAGCCATTCGGAACCACCTTGGAGCGGCGCAAGGCAACCAGACGCTCGATAATCAGGGCGACAGCAACGATGGAAGCGAAGAGCAAAGGCCAGATTGGCCAGCCGGCGGCCTGAACGATAGCAAACACGTGAGAAATCCTTGGTGGAATGTTAGCCCGTGATTCTGCCTCTCCCCCCGTCGCGGGGCAAGCCCCATGAAATCGACGGTTTTTTTCTTATCCCCAAAATCTGTGGATAAGTCTGTGAATGAATTGTCATCAAGTGCGCTAACCCCATTCCGGCAAAGGCTTTTTTATACTCTGCCAAAAAACAAGGCATATTCTTTAGATTCAATAAAATCAATAAGTTAAGAATATTTTTGACTGTCAACAGTCTGCCTCGAATATTTTTCACGGGTTACAATCCGGGCATGCAAAATATCGCTTCGCCTGTCAATAATTCAGTGCTGACCGTCGCCGGGCTCAATCGCCTGGTACGCGAATGTCTTGAAACCGCCTTCCCACTCACCTGGATTGGCGGAGAAATTTCCAATCTGACCTATGCCGCTTCGGGTCATGTTTATTTCTCATTGAAAGATGCCAGCGCGCAGGTTCGCTGCGTGATGTGGCGAAGCCGCGCCCAATTGCTCGGCTGGCGGCTGGAAAATGGCCAGAAAATCGAAGCGCGTGCGCTCGTTTCCTTCTACGAACCACGCGGCGAATTCCAGCTGAACATCGAAGCCGTCCGTCGGGCTGGTCAGGGAGACCTGTTCGAACGCTTCCTCCGCCTCAAGGCACAGCTCGAAAATGAAGGTTTGTTTGCCGTCGACCGCAAGAAACCACTGCCGAGCTTCCCGCGCTACCTGGCCATCGTCACCAGCCCGCAAGCTGCCGCCTTGCGCGATGTGCTGAGTACACTCCGGCGCCGCTCGCCACATATCAGGCTGACACTTTTTCCGACGCCGGTGCAAGGCGAAGGTGCCGGCGAGAAAATTGCTGCTGCATTGAATGCGGCCAGCACCAGCGATTGCGAGGCCATCATCCTGTGCCGGGGCGGTGGCAGTATCGAAGATCTCTGGGCCTTCAACGAAGAATGTGTTGCCCGGGCGATTGCTGCGGCGCCTATCCCGGTTGTTTCCGGTGTCGGTCACGAAACCGATTTCACGATTGCCGATTTTGCTGCCGACCTGCGCGCGCCGACACCGACCGCCGCTGCCGAACTGCTGGGCCCGGATCGCGAGGCATTGCGCCTCAGCCTGGCACGCTTGCAGCAACAGCTTGTTCGCCAAATTGAGCGCAACCAGGCTGAACAGCAGCAGCAACTGGACTGGCTGGCCACACGCCTGATTCATCCAGCCGAGCGCCTGCGTCAACGGCACAGCGATGTCAGCCAACTCGGGCTGCGCCTGCACCATGCCATGGCGCATCAAAACCAAGCCGCCCACATGCATCAAGCCAGCCTCCGGCAACGACTGCATGCGGCCCGCCCGCAGCCATCCGCCCAGCGGGAAAACATCGCCCACCTGGCCTACCGGCTGCACAGCCAGGCCAATTGGCAAATTTCCCGACAAACCGGGAAACTTAATTCACTGGCCAGCAGTCTCAAGCAACTCGATCCACATGCCGTACTGGCGCGCGGTTACGCCTTGGCGATCGGTGCAGACGGCAAGGCAATCCGCGATGCCGGCACACTGGCATCCGGCGCGTCGCTGAATATCAGTTTTGCCCGAGGGTCAGCATCCGTTACCGTCAAGCAAGTTGTCGCCACGCCGGAAGCTGACTAGAATTTTCGTTTTACCCCTTTACACATACAACGGAGAAAACAATGGAACATCAACTGCCGCAACTGCCGTACGCCAAAGATGCACTCGCCCCGCACATGTCGGCCGAAACCTTTGACTACCACTACAGCAAGCACCATCAGGCTTATGTCACCAACCTGAACAACCTGATCAAGGGTACCGAGTACGAAAACCTCGACCTCGAAGCCATCGTCAAGAAGGCCCCGGCCGGCGGCGTTTACAACAATGCAGCCCAGGTCTGGAACCACACCTTCTTCTGGAACTGCATGACCCCGAACGGCGGCGGCGCACCGGCTGGCGCGCTGGCTGCAGCCATCGATGCCAAGTGGGGCTCGCTGGATGCCTTCAAGACCGCCTTCCAGACCTCCGCTGTCGGCAATTTCGGTTCCGGCTGGACCTGGCTGGTCAAAAAGGCGGATGGCTCGCTCGACATCGTCAACATGGGCGCCGCCGGCACCCCGCTGACCACCGGCGACAAGGCTCTGCTCTGCGTCGACGTCTGGGAACACGCCTACTACATCGACTACCGCAACATGCGTCCGAAGTTCGTTGAAACCTTCCTGGCCTCGCTGGTCAACTGGTCCTTCGTCGAAGCCAACTTCGCAGGCTAATCGTCCCCAGGGCGACCGGGGTTTCCCCGAAAAACAACAGGGCACCGCGGTGCCCTCAGACTGCTGACGAACCCCCGATTTTTCGGGGGGTTTGTTTTTCTGGTTGGAAATCAGGGAGACTCCTGGCTTCAAGCCGAAGCGAGGCGGATTCTGAAATTCAGGTTAGGAACCCCGATCTGCCAAAGATGGCGGGCGAATGGGGCGGCAAAACGGGTTCGTGCGAGGATTTTGGCCAATAAGGCTGCCGCCTTGCGGGCCAGCAGCAGGGCCATCTTCTTCATGTTCTGACAGGCCGCCGAGAGCAGGCACTGCGCCTGCACCTTGGCCAAGCCACGGAAGCGAGCGTAACGGTGGCCATGCAACTCCTTGGCATCGGCAAAGCTGCGCTCCACTGTTTCCTTGCGCCGGGCGTACAGCCGTTTGCCCAGGTCGCTCAGGCGATTGGCGTTGATCGCTTCCTTGAAACCTTCCCAGAGATGCCGGGTCACGAGCTTCTGATGGTTCCGGCTCTGCGTGCATTGCCCGCGCACGCCGCAATCGGCACACCGCGCCGGGTTCGAGGCGTATTCGCGATAACCCAGCCGGTTGGTCGTCCGGTACGGTAGAACCTCCCCGGCCGGGCAGCGGTAGCAGTCCTGGACCGCATCGTAGAGATAGTCCCGTTTGTAGAAATAGCCATCGCGGTGTGTGGGTCGCTTGTAGCCCATCACCCCGAACAGTGCCCGCTCGAGAATGCCCTTGCAGACTTGCGGGGTGAAATACCCGGCATCCAGCCCGACGGCGCCCACGGCCAGATCAAAGCGCTCCATGACCCGATCCAGGCGGGCAAGGTAGGGCTGGCTGTCATGGACATTGCCCGGCGTGACATGGGTATCGACGATCAAAGCATGCACGCCATCGACAGTCCGGTGATCCAGATAAAAGAAGCCGGTCGGCTTGTTGTCGCGGGCCATGAAACCTGCGTCGGGATCGACCGTGCTGACCTTGACCTCCTTCATCGGCGGTGTCGAATCATCGTCATCACGCTTGAGCGACTTCTTGCCCGCGGCGGCTCGGTCCGTTTCGATGGCTGCATCCAGTTCGGCCAGGTAGGCCGCAGGGGTTTGCTCAACCTGATGCACTTCAAAGTGCCGCTTGTTCGCGTTCGCCTTCAGGTGGGTACTGTCGGTGTACAGCACCCGCCCGCCAATCAGCTTGTGCTCAATGGCTTGCTCGACAATCCCGTCAAAGATGCGTTGCTCAATGTCCGTCCCGACAAAGCGGCGACGGCGATTCTGCGACAGCGTCGAGGCATCCGGCACTTTGTCCGTCAGTCGAAAGCCGAGAAACCAGCGGTAAGCCACATTGACCTCTATTTCCTTCACCAGCCGTCGCTCGGAGCGAATCCCGAACAAGTAGCCAATGAACAACATCTTGAACAACACCACCGGATCAATCGCTGGTCGGCCATTGTTCTCGCAATACAGGTGCTGGGTCGCTTCACGAATGAAATCAAACCGGATGTGCTGGTCGAGCAGCCGGAGCAAGTGGTCTTTCGGGACCAATTGCTCCAACGTCACCATCTCCAGTTCCGTTTGGGCAGGGTAGACAGGCTTGAGCATACCTGCATTATAAAAAATAAAGCCCCCAATCGCTTGGAGGCTTTGTCAGCAGTCTGAGGGCACCGCGGTGCCCTGTTTTCATTAGAAGAGCGAATACGCCGGATCGCTAGCGGCAATAACAATCCGGCAAGACCATTTCTTGTTGCAACAAAGTAACTGGCGGCAAAAACACCTCGGTCACCAGCACCCGCTGCGCTGCCAGTACGTGGAGCGAACGGCGAGCCCAGAGGTGGCGCGGTGCGCGGACAAGATCTGCCGCCCGAACGGCCCGGACAAAAAGTGGATGGCGCGGGTCGAGACGGATGAATTCGATGACCCCGCGGTTGAAGCCTGGATGTGCAAAAAGCAGGGAACCCAGCGAGCGTGTCCCCAGGCGGGCCAACCAGCGCCCTAGCCGGCCGTTTGTCGCGGTCGACAACATGGTATGGGCAAAAATCACCGGGACGGCATCGCATTCCAGCAAGACTTCGCGAACGTGCGCCAGATGGCGGCCGGCTTCGAGCTGGATGGCCTCGTCGGGCAAGGGTTGGCCGAGACGATAGCTGAGCAGACGCACCCGAAACGACCGGCTGCAGCGCTGGAGTCGGGTCGTCAGCGAGCCCGGCTCGACCAGCCAGGAATAAAGTTGCGGATCAAGCCGCCCGCGCGGCAAATGCTCGCGCCATTTGCTGCGTTTCATTACTGGGGACGCGGTGCCTTGTCGATGCCGTTGAGCTTGCTGCCGGGCTTGATGCCGCGCTGGGCGAACCAGCCAAGATTCATTTCCAGGGCGTAACGGGCCGGCTTACGGGCGCAGTGGTTGTCTTCGGTCTGCGGCTGCATGTCCTCGATATTGATGATGTAGCCATCGGCATCGACAAAAGCCACTGACAAGGGCAGCAAGGTATTGCGCATCCACATGCAGTGCGTGTTGTTCTGAGCGAAGACAAACAACATGCCATGCTGCTGCGGCATGCTCTTGCGATTCATCAGGCCCACTTGGCGATTCTGGTCGTTGGCGGCAACTTCAGCCTCGATGCGGTGGAATCCCGTGGTCAACTCCATGACCGGCATCGAACTCTGGGCCAGCGCAGCACCGCTGAGCAGCCCGGCGGCCAGCAGGCCGAAAAGGGGTTTATTCATTGATTTTTCCTTGCAAATCCTTGTAACTGCCTTCGAAACGCCGCCACTCTCCCTGCCCCAAGCCTGCCACCGTCAATCCACCAATCGCGGCACGCACCAGGCGCAGCGTAGGATACCCGATGGCCGCAGTCATCCGCCGGACCTGGCGGTTCTTGCCTTCGGAAATCCGGATTTCGAGCCACGAGGTCGGAATCGCCTGGCGGAAACGGATCGGCGGATCGCGCGGCCAGAGTTCGGCCGGCGTGTCGATCAGCCGCACCTTGGCTGGCTGGGTGGTGAAATCGGAGAGCTTGATACCGGCCCGCAAACGATCGAGCGCCACCTCATCCGGCACGCCTTCGACCTGAGCCCAATAGGTTTTTTCCAGCTTGTACTTCGGGTCGGCGATGCGCGCCTGCAACTTGCCGTCATCGGTCAGGATCAGCAAACCTTCGCTGTCGGCATCCAGCCGGCCAGCGACATAAACATCCTTGAGCGGAATGAACTCGTCGAGCGCCCGCCACTTGCCTTCCGGCGTGAACTGGCTGAGAACGCCGTAAGGCTTGTTGAGGAGAACGATGGTGGACACGCGCTCAGGCTTGAATGGAAAAACGCGATTTTGACCGATTTTCATCGTCGACCGCAGCATTCTCAGTGATAAAAGGCATAGCCGATCAGAATCGCCCCCACCAGCCCGACCGCATCGGCAATCAAGCCGCCGGCCAGCGCGTAGCGTGTCTTGGTGATGCCGACGCTGCCAAAATAGACCGCCAGCACGTAAAACGTCGTTTCCGTCGATCCCTGGATGATCGCCGCCAGCTTGCCCTGGAAGGAATCGACGCCGTAGGTGGTCATCACATCGACCATCAGGCCGCGCGCCCCGCTGCCGGAAAGCGTCTTCATCAAGCCGACCGGCAAGGCCGGCACGAAGTCGTCGTTCATGCCGAGCGCCAGCACCAGGCTGCGAATCCCGCTGATCAGGTAATCCATGCAACCGGTGGTGCGAAACACCGAGATAGCGACGAGCATGGCGATCAGGTAAGGAATGATCTGCACGGCAACGCCAAAGCCTTCCTTGGCCCCCTCGACGAAACTTTCGTAGACATCGATGCCGCGCCAGGCGGCGACGGCGACAAACAGGACAATGATCGACACGATCAGGCCGCTGCCGAGCAAACCGATCATTTGCGCCATCTGTTCCGCCGGCATGCCGGCCAGCCAGAAATACAAGCCGGCCATCAGCGCGGCAAAGCCGGCGAAAAATGCCAGCACCGGCTTGCAGAACAGGTTGATACGCTGCCAGATGGCGACCGCGATCAGCCCGGCGCAAAAGGAAACGAAAGTGCCGAGCAGCGTCGGCAGAAAAATATCGGCGGCATTGAAACCGACCAGCCCCTGCTTCAGCGCAATGCTCTGGCGAATGGCGATCACCGAGGTCGGGATCAGCGTGATGCCCGCCGTGTTGAGCACCAGGAACATGATCATCGGGTTGCTCGCCGTATCCTTCTGCGGATTGATCTCCTGCAGCTCGCGCATCGCCTTAAGACCGAGCGGCGTCGCTGCATTATCCAGCCCCAGCATGTTGGCGCTGACATTCATCACGATGCTGCCGCTCGCCGGATGACCGGCCGGAATATCGGGAAAGACGCGGCGAAAGAACGGCCCCAGCGCACGCCCGAAAAGCTGGATCAACCCGCCTTTCTCGCCTATTTTCATGACCCCCAGCCACAAGCTCATGACACCGACCAGGCCGAGCGAAATATCGAAACCGGTTTTCGCGGTATCGAACAAGCCGTTCAGCACGCGCGAAAACACCGCCAGATCGCCCTGCAGCAACTGCAGCACGGCCGCCGCAAAACCGACAAGAATGAAAGCAACCCAGATTCGATTCAGCACGGGAAAAGGCAGGCAGGTTGAAGGTGCGCCAGTCTAGCCCAGTCGCCGGCGACTGTCGCCGTCGGCCCATGCCGACCGATCATGGCTGCAGGTCGCCCAGTGCCGCCCCGCCCCACAGCGGCAAGGCCCAGTCCGCCCGCAAAGAGGCGTATACCTGGCTCGGCAACTGGACCAAAACAGGCGCTGCCGCACCATCCAGCCAGGCAACGATACGGCGCATATCGGCCAGTGCCATGGCAGTACAACCCGCCGTCGGCACGCCCGGAGCTTCCCAGACATGCAGAAAAATACACGAGCCGCAGCCGGCCTTCGGTGCATCGGCATTGTGGGCCACCACGGCGCCCAACTCGTAACGGGCATCGGTGCGCAACATCGCCTCGCTCGACGTCCAGTCCACCGTGCAGGATGCTTGATCGACCAGGCAGTTGTAGTGCGCCGAGGCGGGATCGTCGACACATCTCAGCCGAGGGTGGGCCGACAGATAAGGCAGGCCGTTCACGCAGGCAGCGGGCGCATAACCGAATATTGCGCTGATCGAAAACACGCCGGCCGGCGCGCGTCCATCCCCCTCCTGCTTGACCAGGCCGCTCATTGCCGGATGCCGGCCACGCCCCCAAGCCAGGCCGTTGCGCCCCAAAGTCACGGGCAGGGCTTCGCCTTCCGGTTCCCATGCACCGCCCGGCAAACGCCTGAAGCACTGCAAATGCCCGTCCGGGGCATCCCAGGCCGGGGCCAGGCAGAGCAGGATTTGGCGGCAATCAGCGGGAATCGGCATCATCGGAAAATTTCAGACTGTCCATACGAATTCAGGCTTGTTGCTGCGGTCGACCGCAGCAACAAGCCCAAAATGCAACGCGCCGGATTGAGGCCGGGGCGTTATTGCACTCGCCGCAAACTCAGGCCGCAGCCTTTTTGCATTCCTTGACGCAGGCCGCGCAGGAGTCGGCGCAGGCCTTGCATTCAGCGTGGTGATCAGCATGCTTGCGACACTCTTTCTCGCAGGTCGCACACACTTCAGCGGCCAGCTTGGCGAATGCCGGCACATAACGGGAATCCTGGCCGGCCAGCTTCATCAGCGCCGTGCAGGAAGCAAGCAGTTCGTTGACCGACTGTGCGCAGGCTGCCATTTCCTTGTCGCCCGTCCCCAGCAAATAAATGCAGTGGGCCAGACAGGCCTCGCCGGTTTTGAGGCAATCCGCGCTGGCCGCGATCAGACCGGCGTTGCGCTTGGTCATATTGCCGTGATCGTGGTGGTCATGCTGCCCTGCCGCCATCGCCGTCCCCGACAAGGCACCAGCCATCGCTGCGGCCACCGTTTTCAATACATCACGTCGTTGCATCGTCTTTCCTTTTCTGAAGAAGCCATTGGGCGCCGGACAAGCGGCTCGCGAAAAACTGTTCATGGGGTGGGCGATTGTATTTCAGGCTTTGTATTTTCAGTTTGCGCTAGCGCAAATCGCCGGCCCTACGGCCTTGTTATCCTTGCCGCAAGCGGATCGGCATTCCCATTGCCGCGCCCGCCCTATACACTGGGGCTGTCAATGCCTCACAACCTGGAGAATGAAACATGCAAGGATCGTTCGAGTACAAGGTCAATGCCCATGGCGACAAAGTGGCGCTCAGTATCGAGATGGATACGATCAGCGCCAACGCACTGGTCCGGCTTGATCGTTACATCAATTGGGCTGAAATCCTGAAGCAAACCGAAAACGACCCGGAAGCAGCGTACGCAGCTGAACGCCTGCACACCGTATTGCATCATCTCGGGCGCTAATCCCCAAGCTACAGACAACGAGGCCGGCCAGGCCTCCCGCTGGCGCCGGCCATGAAATTCTCGCGCATCTTCCTGAATCGACTGCATAACCAGCCTGATCCACAGGACACCGTCGTGGTCATCGACGTATTGCGCTCGTTCACGACCGCCGCCGTCGCCCTGTCCAAGGGAGCGTCGGCGATTTACCCGGTCGAGGCGATTGCTTCGGCCATTGCGCTGCACGACCGATTGCCCGACGCCGTATCGATCGGCGCCATCGGCGGCGGCGATCCGGTTCCCGGTTTCAATTACGGCAACTCTCCGTCGCAACTGATCGACGCCGAGCTGTCCGGCAAACCCGTCGTCATGACGACGGCAGCAGGCGTCCGCGGTTTGCAGCGTTTCCATCACGCACGCCGGCTTTACGCCGCCAGCCTGGTCTGCGCTCGGGCCACGGCAGAAGCCATTCGCCGCACGGGGGCCAGTGAAATCTGCTTTGTCATTACCGGTGAGTGGGTAGACCGCGACGGCGATGAAGACATCGCTTGCGCCGACTACATCGAAGCCCTGCTGCGCGGGGAACAACCGAGCGCGCAAGTATTTGCCGAACGCGTCAGGCATTCCGATTTCGGCCGGCGCTTCAGTGCCGGCACCTGGCCGAACTTGCCGCTGGCCGATCTCGATCTCTGTGCCGAACCGGATCGTTTCGACTTTGCCATGCCGGTCACCCGCGACGGCACCCAACTGATCATCCGCTGAAACCGGAGCAGCATGGCGACCGGGCGGCATGCCGCGGTCGACCACTCATTTCAACCCGAAACGATGTCCGGCACCAGCGCTCGGAGCGCCTAGTGGCTGGTACCTTCCGACTTCGTGATCTTGTTCCAGATGTTGTATTTGCCGACCGGTTTTTTCATCGGCAGGCGCTTCACTTCCTTGAGCGTCACCGCGTCGTACACGATCAGCGCGCCGTCCATTTCCCACAGGCTGGCCAGCACGTACTTGCCATCCTTGGTGAACTCGACGTGGGCGAAGGTCTTGCCTGGTGCCGGCTTGAGTTCGGCAACGATTTCCAGCTTGTCCTTGTCGATAATCTGCATGGTGTCCTTGAACTCCTTGCTCATCATCGAATCGGTCCATGCATAACGGCTGTTTTCATGACTGCGCATGAAAAATCCGGGGCCGCGGGTCTTGATCTGCTTGATCGTCTTCCAGGTTTTCATGTCGATGATGCTGATCAGCCCTTCGTTCAGGTTCGGCGTCGCCATCACGGTCCTGTCCTGTCCGTTTTCATCCTTCCACGTCCAGCTGATGCCGGAACCGAGATGCGGCATGCCGGGCAACTCCAGGTCGGCAATTTTCTTGCGCGCATCAAGATTGACCACCTGCCCCGTGACGGCCGCCTTGGCATCGTTGCGCGAAGCGCCCATGACCTCGTCGTAGCCCTGCGTGAAATAGAAATCATCGAGGTAGTCATCAAGCTGGCTGCGCTGCGGATTGAGGAAGCCGGAAACAAACGCACCTTCCTTGTATTTGAAATCGTGAATCATGCCGGCCGGGATGTCGTCGGCCTTCGGGTTGTACGAGACCTCCCAGACTTCCTTCACGTCCTTCAGTGCGGCCACAAAGCTCTGGCGCGGGCTGGCGTCATAGACGGCCGAGACGCGCGAAGTCGTCTTACCATCCTTGTCGGCGACCGGCAGGATCTTTTTCAGATTGAGATCGGCATCGAGGATGACCAGGCTGTGCGGCAGGTAATTGGCTACCGCGACCCATTTACCATCGCCGGAAACCGCGGCGTTGCGCGTATTGATTCCGGCCCGCACTTCGGCAATCACTTTCAGGTTCCACAGGTCAAACTTGGTGATCCAGCCATCGCGCGAAGCGAAGAAGACGTAACGCCCCTCCGGCGTGAATTTCGGGCCGCCATGCAGCGCAAAGCGTGACTGGAAGCGATGAATCGGTTCCAGCTTGTCACCGTCGAGAATCGACACATGGTGGTCGCCGCTTTCAACCACGACGAACAGATTCATCGGATCAGACTTGAACTGCGGCTTGTCCGGCAAACTCCCCGGCGCATGATTGACGATGCGCGAAGCCTTGATCGCGGCCTCATCCCACACCGGCATCGGCATGATCGGCGTGTAGGCGTACTCAACCAGCGCCTTGACTTCGGCCGGCGAAAGTTTCTCGCCGAAGGCCGGCATCTGGGTAGCCGCCCGCCCTTCCTTGATCACCTTTTCCGCCTCACCCTTGCGCAGGCGCGCCAGGTTTTCCGGAATCAGGGCCGGGCCGACACCGCCGAGCCGCGCTTCGCCATGACAAGCTGCGCAATGCTCCTTGTAGGCAGCCGGCACATCAGCCGCTTCTGCCATCTGCGCCATGCCCAACAGAAAATACGCTGCGAAACCGGCCGGGATCAGGATTTTCCAGCCCAAAGCACCGGATGCCGCGTTTGCTTGATCGTCTTGCTGCATGTTCATAACCCGATTTCCTCATCGACCAGATAACAGCCCGGATCTTCCGCCCAGGCATCGCCGGTCATTTGCTGGGCGCGCACACGGGTGTTGCCGTTGCAGATCCCGAGGTAGGCACATTCGCCGCAACGCCCCTTGACGGCCCGCGGGTGCTGCTTGAGGCCGGCCATCAGTTCGTCCGACGTATCCGGCCAGATTTCCGAAAACGGCCGATCCTTCACATTGCCGAGCTTGTGATGCCACCACATGGTGTCCGGGTGCACGTTGCCCAGATTGTCGATGTTGGCGACATTGACGCCCGATGAATTACCGCCCCACTGGCGCAGCTTGGCCTCGACGTGTGCCGCCTTGTCCGGAAAACGGCGACGCACCCAGTGCAGAAAGTAAACGCCGTCAGCATCGTTGTTGCCCGTGGTGAACTCTTTCTCCAGCCCACGCTGCTTGTATTCCCAGCAGGTGTCGAAGAGCAGGTCCATCGCCCAGCGCGTCAGCTTGTGCTGGGCATCGTCCTTGCGATTTTTGTTACCGCGCCCGGCATAGTTCAAATGCGAGAAATAGAAACGGTCGATTCCCTCGTCTTCGACCAGCTTGAGCAGGCCGGGCAGGTCGTGGGCGTTGTCCTGCGTCATGGTGAAACGTACGCCGATCTTCAGGCCGAGATCACGGCACAGGCGGATGCCTTTCAGCGAAGCCTCGAAAGCGCCGTCCATGCGGCGGAATTTGTCGTGCGTTTCACGGATGCCGTCGAGCGAAACGCCGACATAGTTGAAATCGCACTCGGCGATCTGGCCGATATTGTTTTCGTCGATCAGCGTGCCATTCGACGACAGGCCAACGTAAAACCCCTTGGCCTTGGCGCGCTTGGCGATGTCGTAGATATCCGGGCGCAGCAGCGGCTCGCCGCCGGAGAGGATAAGCACCGGCACATGGAAACCTTTGAGGTCGTCCATGACCGTATAAACCTGCTCGGTCGTCAGTTCACCGGGGAAATTGGTGTCGGCCGAAATCGAATAACAATGTTTGCAAGTCAGATTGCAACGGCGAATCAGGTTCCAGATCACCACCGGGCCGGGCGGATTGCGCTTCGGACCGAGCGGACTTGGCTCGGCGATTTCCTGCATGTACTGGGAGATTCGGAACATGAAATGCCTTCAAAAAGTGTTGGCGCTATTGCACCCGAAGGCCGGAAGCCAAGCCTTGACGTGCATCAACGGAGAAAGACCTTATGCCCGCCCCGGGCATTTCGAAAATTAAAAATATAACCAAAATAACAACGCCAAACCCACTGGCAAAATCATGGAAACCCTCCGCCCAGAACAATCCGGCGATACGCCGCTGGCCCGAGTGCTGGTTGTCGACGACTCTGCCTCGATGCACGAAGGAGTTTTGGCCATTCTTCGTCATATGGGCTGCGCTGTCGAGATGGCGCACGACGGCCTTGAAGGCTACCAAAAAGCGCAGTATCTATCGCCTGACTTGATCATCAGCGATCTGGAAATGCCGAAAACCAACGGTTTCGACCTGCTATCCAGCGTCATGTCGGACAGCACACTGACCAGGGTGCCATTCATCATGATCACCGACGTTTCCGACCGCTCCAGCATCCGTCTGAAATGCCGCGAAGACCTCTTGCGCACGCTGATTCAATAGCCGCCGGATGCGTTGCGGTATACTGGCCGGATGACCCCAAAAGCAAACACCCTTGCCAGCACCGAGCTGGCGTTGCCCGGTCGCTGGGCCGCTGAAGTCGAGCCTAAACTGGCAAGCGACGAAAAGATCCAGGCCTGGCTTGAAATTGACCTCGACAGTCGTTTGCAATTTTCATCCGGCCTCGTCCTTGTCACCAACCGACGCCTGCTGGCATTTGCGCCCGGCCAGACCCGTGCCGAAGAGTGGCCGCTGCGCGAGGGGCTGACACTGGATCACCACGATCATGCGGGTGTCGGCGCACTTGAGTTGGTCGACACCGATGGCCGGCTCGCAACGTGGCGCTACACGCTGGCCAAGAACCTCACCGCATTGCGTGTCATCAATGAATTCAACCTGCATCGCGACAGCGTTGCCAAGGGCCAGCCGGTACTGCGGTCTACCGAGGATTGTTGCCCGAAATGCAAGGTGCAGTTGCCGCCCGGCGAAGAGGAATGCCCGGTATGCAACCGTGAATCGAGCGTTGCCCCATCGACCTGGACGCTGTTCCGGCTATGGCGCTTTGCCCGCCCCTATCGCTGGCAACTGTTCTTCGGTTTTGCCCTGACCCTGGCGTCGACCGCAGCAACGCTGGTCCCGCCCTATCTGACCATGCCGTTGATGGACAACGTGCTGATCCCCTTCCAGAACGGCAAACCGATCGACTGGCCGCTGGTCTCGATGTACCTCGGCGGCCTGTTCGGCGCAGCGCTGCTCGCCTGGGTGCTCGGCTGGATTCGCACCTACATCCTGTCGCTGGTTTCCGAGCGCATGGGCCGCGACCTGCGCACGCAGACCTACGACCACCTGCTCGGTCTGTCGCTCGAATACTTCGGCGGCAAGCGCACCGGCGACCTGATGGCGCGGATCGGCAACGAAACCGACCGGATCAACATCTTCCTCTCGCTCGACTTGCTCAACTTCGCCACCGATGTGCTGATGATCGGCATGACCGCCGTCATCCTGTTCAGCATCAACCCGTGGCTGGCGCTGGTTACGCTGCTGCCGCTGCCGATCATCGGCTGGCTGATCCATTACGTACGTGAAAAACTGCGCACCGGTTTCGAGAAAATCGACCGCGTCTGGGCCGAAGTGACCAACGTGCTGGCCGATACCATCCCCGGCATCCGCGTCGTCAAGGCCTTTGCCCAGGAAAAGCGCGAAGGCGAGCGTTTCCGCGCCGCCAACGAGCACAACCTGCAGATGAACGACAAGCTGAACAAGACCTGGTCGCTGTTCACGCCAACCGTCACGCTGCTCACCGAAATCGGCCTGCTCGTCGTATGGATCTTCGGCATCTGGCAGATTTCCAAGGGCGACAGCTCGGTCGGTGTGCTCACCGCCTTCCTCGCCTACATCGGCCGCTTCTACACCCGCCTGGATTCGATGAGCCGCATCGTTTCGGCCACGCAACGCGCCGCCTCCAGCACCAAGCGGATTTTCGACATCCTCGACCACGTTTCCAGCGTGCCTGAACCGAGCAACCCGGTTCACCTCGACAAGGTCACCGGCCGGCTTGAGTTGAAAAAAGCCAGCTTCCGCTACGGTACCCGCTCAGTGACGCGTGACGTCGATCTGGTCATCCAGCCCGGCGAGATGATCGGTCTGGTCGGCCACTCCGGCTCCGGCAAATCCACGCTGGTCAATCTGATCTGCCGCTTCTACGACGTGTCCGAAGGCCAGGTGCTGATCGACGGCGTCGATGTCCGCTCCGTGCCGGTGGCCGAATTCCGCCAGCACATCGGCCTGGTGCTGCAAGAGCCCTTCCTCTTCTTCGGCACCATCGCCGACAACATCGCCTACGGCAAGCCGCAGGCGACGCGCCAGGAAATCATCGCCGCCGCCCGCGCCGCGCACGCCCACGAGTTCATCCTGCGCCTGCCGCACGGCTACGATTCGCTGGTCGGCGAACGCGGCCAGGGGCTGTCCGGCGGCGAACGCCAGCGTATCTCGATCGCCCGCGCCCTGTTGATCGACCCGCGCATCCTGATCCTCGACGAGGCCACTTCCGCGGTCGACACCGAAACCGAGAAGGAAATCCAGAAGGCGCTCGACAATCTGGTCAAGGGCCGCACCACCATCGCCATCGCCCACCGCCTGAGCACGCTGCGCAAGGCCGACCGGCTGGTCGTCATGGATCGTGGCCAGATCGTCGAAATCGGCAATCATGACCAGTTGATGGCCATCGAAGGGCATTACTACAAGTTGTATCAGGCCCAGGCGCGCAATGTGGACACCGAGCCGGAACTACCGCGCACCCCCGACCTCCCGAAAACCGTCACGGTCTGAGAAATAACACCCATGTCGAATTGCTCCTTTCAGCTTTTGCGCGATGCCTACGGTCAACTGGTTTTCATTGCCGAAAACGGTGACCGTCATGAAGGCATCACGCCCGTGCGTGCCTTTCCGATCGCCGCCCCCGACGAAGGCTTGTCCCTGGTCAATTACGAAGGCCACGAAGTCGCGTGGATCGAAAACCTGGCCGACCTGCCCGCCCCGATCGGTGCGCTGCTCGAAGAAGAACTGGCCAGTCGCGAATTCGTCCCTGAAATCAGGGGCATCACCGAAGTCTCCAGCTTTGCCTGCCCCAGCACCTGGCAGGTGCTGACCGACCGCGGCAGCACCGAGTTGATCCTCAAGGGGGAAGAAGACATCCGCCGTTTGAGCGCCAGCCGCCTGCTGATTGCCGACACCCACGGTATCCAGTTTCTGGTACGCGACATGAGCCAGCTTGACCGCCATAGCCGCAAACTGCTTGACCGCTTTCTCTAAACCAACGGATGTGACGGGTTGTAGCGATGTGTGACATTTTTTTGTCGCCGGTAATCCATCCTCCGCTGAAAGCGTTAATAATTCACAACTGCCCCAATAACAAACTTTGACCGTGGAACGGAGCCGGGCGATACAAGTATGAGCAAAAAAGAAATCATCATTCGGGACATCATTTCCCTGCGTGGCCCAAGCATCTGGACCTACCCGCCCGCCCTCGAAGCCTGGATCGACATTGGCGAATTCGAAGACTATCCGAGCAACAAACTGCCCGGCTTCACAGAGCGCCTGAAAGCCTGGCTGCCCTCGCTGGTCGAGCACCGCTGCAATTACGGCGAACACGGTGGTTTCCTGCGCCGGCTCGACGAAGGCACCTGGATCGGCCACGTCCTTGAACACGTCGCCCTTGAACTGATGACCCTGGGCGGCCTGCCCGACGGCTTCGGACGGACTCGCGAAACGACAACGCGGGGCGTCTACAAACTGGTCGTCAGCAACTGGCAGGACGACATCACCCGCACGGCGCTCGACATCGGGATTGCCCTGATCATGGCCGCCGTCGAAGACAAGCCTTTCGACATGGCCGAAGCGATCACGACCATGCGCCGCCGGGTCGACCGCAAATACCTCGGCCCATCGACGGCCGCCATCGTCAATGCCGGCGAAGCGCGCGGCATTCCGGCGATTCGCCTGCTCGAAGACGGCAATCTCGTTCAACTGGGCTACGGCGCCTCGGCCCGCCGCATCTGGACAGCCGAAACCGACCAGACCAGCGCCATTGCCGAAACGATTTCCCGCGACAAGGACCTGACCAAGGAACTGATTTCCTCGGTTGGCGTACCGGTGCCGGAAGGCCGCGAAGTGGATAGCGCCGACGACGCCTGGGATGCCGCCGAAGACATCGGCGTGCCGGTCGTCGTCAAACCGACCGACGGCAATCATGGCCGCGGCGTGTTCATCGACCTGACGACCAAGGAAGAAGTCGCCAAGGCCTACGCCATTGCCGTTGAAGAAGGCTCCGGCGTCCTCGTCGAACGCTCGATCCAGGGCATCGAACACCGCCTGCTGGTCGTCGGTGGCAAACTGGTCGCCGCCAACCGCAGCGACCTGATCACCATCACCGGCGACGGCAAATCCTCCGTCCAGGCCCTGATCGACAGCCAGATCAACATCGACCCGCGGCGTGGCACGACCGAATTGCATCCGCTCTCGATCATCCGCATCGACACTGCCGCCAAGATCGAACTCGAACGCCAGGGCCTGGATGCCGACAGCGTCCCGGCCAAGGGCCGCGAAGTGCTGATCCAGCGCAATGCCAACCATGCCTTCGACTGCACGGACGACGTTCATCCCGAAACAGCCCAGGTTGTTGCACTTGCGGCCCGCGTCGTCGGCCTCGACATTGCCGGCATCGATCTGGTCTGCAAGGACGTTTCCAAGCCACTCGGCGAACAAGGCGGCGCGATTGTCGAAGTCAATGCCGGCCCCAGCCTGCTGATGCACATCAAGCCCGGCATCGGCAAGCCGCGCCCGGTCGGCCATGCCATCGTCAACAACCTGTTCGGCGCGAGCGCCACCGGTCGGATTCCCTTGGTGGGCGTCACCGGCACCCACGGCAAGAATGCCGTCGCCAAGCTGGTCGCGCACCTGATCTACCTCTCCGGCCAGCACGCCGGACTGGCCTGCAAGGACGGCATTTACCTCGGCCGCCGCCAGGTCCAGAAAACCAATGCTGCCAACTGGGAAGGCGGTCGTCGCCTGCTGCTCAACCGCGCCGTCCAGGCTGCGGTGATCGAGAACGGCGCGCCGGTCATTCTGGGCGAAGGTCTGGCCTATGACCGTTGCTCGGTCGGCATCGTCACCAACATCGTGCCGGAAGACGAAGATCTGTCACGCTGGGATGTCCAACCGACCGGCGGCGAGTATTACACCACCCACCGCTCGATTTTCCGCACCCAGGTCGATGTCGTCCTGCCCAGCGGTCATGCCGTGCTCAACGCAGAAGATGAACTGGTCGCCGATTTTGCCGATCTGTGCGACGGCGAAGTTGTCCTTTTCGCGGTCGACCCGGCTAATCCGACCTTTGTCGCGCACCTTGCCGCCGGCAAGCGTGGCGTCACGGTGGCCGACAATCGGGTTGTCTTGCGCAACGGCAGCGATGAAATCCGTCTTTGCCGCCTGATTGATGCCCCCTATATCGGCAAAACCAAGGCTCCCAAGCAGGTCGCCAACTTGCTGGCCGGCGTCGCCGGTGGCTGGGCCATGGATTTAAGCCAGGAAGTGCTGACGACGGGGATCAAGACTTTCGGGCTGGAACAACTCGATCCGTCTGCTCTGCTCCTGCTGCGCGCCAAAAAATCGCAACCTGCCAAAAAGCCGGCTAACGGCCGAAAATAACAAGGACCAAGCGTCATGGACGTTTCCCGCATTCGCGCCCTGCGCGGCCCCAATTTGTGGAGCCGGCATACCGCCATTCAAGCCATCGTCACCTGCGAAGGTGCCGAGTGCGCCATCGCCAACCTGCCCAATTTCGAAGCCCGCCTGCGCGAACGCTTTCCGGAACTCGGCGACCTGATTCCTTCGGACCATCTCGATACCGTATCGATGGCCCATGCGCTGGAATTCGCTGCGCTCGGCCTGCAAGCACAAGCCGGCTGCCCGGTCACTTTCAGCCGCACGGCACAGACGGTTGACCAAGGTGTTTACCAGGTCATCGTCGAATACACCGAGGAAGATGTCGGCCGCCTGGCTTTCGAGCGCGCCGAACAACTCTGCCAGTCCGCTCTCGATGACACGCCTTTCGATCTGGATGCCACGCTGAAGGAACTGCGCGATCTCGATGAAGATATTCGCCTTGGCCCCTCGACCGGCGCCATCGTTTCGGCCGCCATCGCCCGCGGCATTCCCTTCCGCCGCCTGACGCAAGGCAGCCTGGTTCAATTCGGCTGGGGCAGCAAGCAAAAGCGCATCCAGGCGGCTGAAACCAGCCTGACCAGCGCCATCGGCGAATCGATTGCCCAGGACAAGGAACTGACCAAGAAGCTGCTGCACGCCTCGGGCGTTGCCGTACCGCATGGTCGTCCGGTCGAAGATGAAGACGACGCTTGGGTTGCCGCTCAGGAAATCGGCCTGCCGGTCGTCGTCAAGCCGCAGGACGGCAATCAGGGCAAGGGTATTTCGGTCAATCTGACGACCGAGGAGCAGGTCCGCCGCGCCTATCGCGTCGCTATCGAGTTCCGCGACGACATCATGGTTGAGAAATTCCTCTCCGGCCACGACTGGCGCCTGCTGGTCATCGGCGACAAGCTGATCGCCGCCGCCCGGCGCGACCCACCGCTGGTCATCGGCGATGGCACGCATACCGTCCGCGAGCTGGTCAATATCGTCAATAGCGACCCGCGCCGCTCGGATGGCCACGCCACCTCGCTGACCAAGATCCGCTTCGATGAAATCGCCCTCGCCCGCCTTGAAGAGCAGGGTTACAGCGCCGAAACCATTCCGCCACGTGGCGTCCGCGTCGTATTGCGCAACAATGCCAATCTGTCGACCGGCGGCACCGCTACCGACGTGACCGATGACGTGCATCCGGAACTGGCTGCCGCTGCCGTCGCCGCCGCCCAAACCGTCGGCCTCGACATCTGCGGCATCGATGTCGTCTGCGACACGATGCACAAGCCGCTCGAAGAACAAGGTGGCGGTATCGTCGAATGCAATGCCGCCCCCGGCCTGCGCATGCACCTCGACCCGTCCTTCGGCAAAGGCCGCCCGGTCGGTGAAGCGATTGTCGGCATGATGTTCCCGGATGGTGACAATGCCCGCATTCCGGTCGTGGCCATCGCCGGCACCAACGGCAAGACGACGACCAGCCGCCTGATTGGCCGCATTTTCGAAAGCAATGACCTGCGTGTCGGGATGACCAGCACCGACGGCATTTATGTCGAAGGTCGCCGGATCGACAGCGGCGACTGTTCCGGCCCGCGCAGCGCCCGCAATGTACTGATGCACCCGGACGTCGACGCTGCCGTTTTCGAGACGGCCCGTGGCGGCGTGCTGCGTGAAGGCCTGGGTTTCGACATGTGCGACGTCGCCGTCATTACCAATATCGGTATCGGTGACCATCTTGGCCTGAATTTCATTACCACGGTCGACGAGCTCGCCGTCGTCAAACGCGTCATCGTCGAGAACGTCGCACCGAGCGGCACCGCAGTGCTCAATGCGGCCGATCCCGTCGTTGCCGCCATGGCTCATCACTGTCACGGCAACATCATTTTCTTTGCCCGCGACCGCGCCAACCCAGTCCTCGCCACACACCGCGCCCAGGGCAAACGCGTCGTTCATGTCGAGCGTGACGCGATCATCTGCAGCGAAGGTCGCAAAAAGCATCGCATTCCGCTGGCCAATGTGCCGCTGACCCGCAATGGCACGATCGGTTTCCAGATCGAGAACGCGATGGCCGCCACGGCCACCGGCTGGGCCCTCGGTTACAGCTGGGAAAGCATCGAGCGGGCACTCGCCTGCTTTGTCAGTGATGCCGCCACGGCTCCAGGTCGTTTCAACGTATTTGACTACAAAGGAGCAACGCTGATTGCCGATTACGGCCACAATCCGGACGCCATCCAGGCGCTGGTCGGTGCGATCAACAATATGCCGGCGGTGCGTCGCTCGGTCGTCATCAGCGGTGCCGGTGACCGGCGTGACGAAGACATCCGCCAGCAGACCGAAATCCTTGGCGAAGCTTTCGACGACGTCATTCTGTATCAGGATGCCTGCCAGCGCGGCCGCGAAGACGGCGAAGTGATCGGCCTGTTGCGCGAAGGCCTGGCCAATGCCAGCCGGACCAAGCAGATCGAAGCCATCACCGGCGAATTCATTGCCATTGATACGGCCCTTGCTCGTTTGCAACCGGGCGATCTTTGCCTGATCCTGATTGATCAGGTTGAAGAGGCGCTAGCCCACATCGCGCAGCGCATCTCTGAAACAAGCTGAGAGCGCAACGCTAAAAAGCAAAAGGCCCGGTCACCCCGGGCCTTTTGCTTTGGTTGCTGCTTCAGGCGACCGGCGCGATGGCCGGGCCTTGCTGCTGGCGAAAGAAATCGACGTATTTAGTGTCGACTTCCTTGATGTGCCTGAGCAACCACTCGGTCAAAAAAGTTGCCAGGGCCGGCGAGGTATCCTCGGAGAGCAATTTGGTGCGCAACAGGCCAAGGCTATCGATGAAATAGGCATGTTCGTTGCGGTGCGTTTCAAGGTCCGGGTAATCGAACATCCGCATCAAACACTCTTCAACCCGAAAATGGGTCCTTGAGTAGTCCGTCAGGCGTTCGAGCGACTCAAATACCTGGGAATCCCTGAAACTGGTGTTCTGCGAATAGACAATGGCATCCAGGCAATCAAAGAGCACCTGGTGTTCTTCATCGATTTCATGAATACCCAGCGCAAAATTTCTGGCTCCCACACTGAGTGCTTTGTTCATCTGTCTCTCCACAAGCCGACCATTCATGGCAAAGACAAATATTATACATTAAACACTTATATTGCATTTGTTAAATATTGAACTTAATGCATTGCCGGAGCAACGACTTACCCCCCAATCCGCAACCCTGTTTTCTTGAGAATTCGCGTCGAATAAAGAACGTCATTCCCCAGGCAATCCTCACCCAGCAAGCGACGAATATCGTCAGCCTTGGCAGAGCACTCCTCGCGCGAACTCCCGTGCACCATGGCGAACAAATTGTAGGGCCAGGCTGGCAAAGCGCGCGGTCGACGGTAGCAATGCGTCACAAATGGCAAGGCACCGACGCGCCCTCCCAGCTCATCCACCTTGTCATCCGGCACATTCCAGACGGTCATGCCGTTTGCGGTCCAGCCGATGGCGTAATGGTTTGGAACAACGCCAATGCGCCGGATCAGACCACGATCGAGCAAGCCTTGCAGGCGCAACATCACATCGGCCTCACTGAGGCCAAGCTGTTCGGCAAGCCTGGCGTAGGGACGAGCAACAAGCGGCAAGCCGCCTTGTGTCGCCAGGACCAGCTGGCGGTCAATGGTATCCATCACAGCCTGGCCTCCAGTTTCATTTCAACAAAGTATTCACGCTCTTTCGGGAAAGCAAAAACCGGCAAGCCGGTATCCGCCTCGATACGCGCAATCGCCTCGGCAATACCTGCCTGATTTTCCGTCGCCAGTACGAACCACATATTCAAGGCATGCTCCCGCCGATAATTGTGGGCGACCTGCGGCAAGGCATTGACCAGTTCGGTGACTGTCTCGTAGCGCGCCTCGGGAACAGCCAGCGCCGCCAGGACGAATGCTCCGCCCATTCGCTCGATCTGGAACATCGGGCCGAAGCGCGTCAACACTTTGTCGGCAAGCAGCCCGTCAAGACGACTAATCAGTTCATCTTCATCGATGCCGAGTTGCCCGGCAACGACCGCATAAGGTCGCTCGCAAATCGGAAAATCGCCCTGCATTGTGTCGATAATCCGACGGTCGACCGCATCAAGCTCACGCATAACGCGCCCCGTTCTGTTTGAAACGCGTTAACGAAAAAAGTGTTTCATGCGCACAGGCCTCAAGCCCGTGGCGCAGACGCAGATCAGCGATCAGACTCTCGACCTCGGCTCGTTCGCGACCATGGATCATGCAGAACAGGTTGTATGGCCAGTCCGGCAAGTGACGCGGTCGCCGATAACACAAGGTAACCGCCGGCTCTTCGGCGAGCGCCCGGCCGATTTCGCTGACCCGATCATCCGGAATGTCATGAACCACCATGGCATTGGCCCGAAAACCCAGTTCGTGATGGCGGACGACCACACCGAAACGCTTGATCGCACCATCATCGAGCCAACGTCCGATGCGGCCGAGAACATCCGATTCAGAAGCGCCGATGCGCTCGGCGATCATCGCAAAAGGACGCATGAACAGTGGCAGGCCTTCCTGCAACACAGCCACCAGACGTCGCTCGGCTTCATCGATCAGCGCGGCAGGACGTACCGGGCGAGCAATCGCCGCTTTCTTGGGGGCGTTATCGTTCAGGGAAAAACCCAGGTCGATATGAAACTCTTCGACCAGCGGCAAAGGCATCAATGGATAGCCGGCCGCCTGTTCAATGGCCCCCAATGTTGCCTGCAATCGACCTTCGCTGCCCGCGGTAACGACAAACCACAAGTTGTAATGATGCTCCCGCTCGTAGTTGTGATTCACCTCCGGAAAGCGGTTGACCGCAGCAGCCACCGCATCAAGCTGTTCCGCCGGAACCGCCATGGCGGCCAGTGTCGAGGCGCCGATCCGCTTCGGAGCAAAGACTGCGCCGACGCGTGAAATCTTGCCCTCGCGACGCAGTTTCTCAAGGCCACCGAGGACCACTCGTTCCGCCACCCCAAGTCGGGCTGCCAATTCTGCAAAAGGCGCCGGGCAGAGCGGAAAATCTCGCTGAAACTCGTTCAGCAGACGAAATTCAAAGGTCTCGTTCATCAAAAACCAATACGCGTCGCACGCGATGTAAAGAAAATACCAGACGGGCTTTCGGCCGGCACTTCGCCAATCCGGCGGAAACTGGCCGTATCGTGAATCAGCACCTTGTTATCGTCGCGGGCTGACAGCCATACATTTTCGCCACGCGGCGCAAACTCCATGTGCAAAATGCCTTTCCCCGGCTCGAAAGCATGCACCACCTTGGCGGCAAGCGTGTCGATCACGTCAATCTTGCCGTTATCGGGAAATGCAAAATTAACCCAGATCTGACGACCATCCGGACGGGCCATGACAAATACCGGCTGGCCACGTACCGGAATGCGCCCAACCTCTTTCCAGCTGGCCACATCGACGACCAGCACTTCATGCCGCCCGATGGCCGGCAGATAAGCCTTGCCTTGAGCCACGGACCAGCCGCGCAGATGCGGCATCTTGAATACCGGCAGCTTCTCCTGACCGCGACCGTAGTTCTCCAGCACCTTGCGGGCGCCCTTTTCAGGCTGCCACAGGTCAAGCAGGGCAATACCGTCCTCACCGAAGAGGCCGGCCATGAAGTAGCGCCCATCCGGCGTGACCAGACCATCGTAGGGCTGTTTACCGGCAGGATAACGCTGCGTTACCGGCTGGCGTGGATTGGAAAAATCGGAAACCCAGATTTCACCCGCATCAAACAGCGCATAGGCAAACTTGTTGCCCGCCGTATCAGCCAGTCCGACGACTTTCGAGAATTGCCCTGGCGCGTATTCGGCAGGCACTTCGGAAAGCAGCTCAAGGGTTTCGGCATCAAATGCCTTGATGCCGCCCGGCGTGTAATTCTGGGCCACGACAATCCGGCCATCCTGCGAGATCGAACCACCGATGGCGTTGCCGGACTGGATGATCCGCTTGACGATCTTTGCTTCCAGCAGATCGATCTTGGTCAAACCGCCATCACGACCAAAGATGAAGGCGTAGCGACCATCGCGGGAATAAACGGCGGAAGCGTGCGACAGATCGCCCAAACCAGCGATGCGCCCGTACGGCTCACGGGAACTGGTATTGATCAGGGTGACATGACCGGTCGCCCGTTCGATGATCAGACCAAGATCGCCCGTTCCGCGCAATTGAGGGCCAGCACAGGCATTAAGCAACAGCACGGCAAGACTGCCGAGAATCAGGCGCATGGTTTTCATTGGGGAAATCCGCTCATCAGTTGATCGACAATCCAGCCGGCTTCCGCTTCCGACATGAACTGTTTCCATGGTGGCATCGGCGTACCTGGCCGACCGTAGTAAATCGTTGCGACCATCGCTTCCACCGGTTTGTCACGCAGATTGGCCGGCAACAATCCCGGCCCCAAGCCGCCCTGCAGGGTCATGCCATGGCAGGAGCCGCAATCCTGGCGGACAAGGTGGACCAGTTCCCGCTGGCGCGCAGCATCGGGCTCCGCCGCCAGTGCTGCGGTCGACAGACAACAAAGGGCAAAAATCAGCCTATTCGACAAAGACGACACCTTTCATTTCAGGATGCGGCCCACAGCGATATTCATGTCTGCCTGGCTGCGTAAATTGCCGGGACCAGCTTTCATCGGGAAACAGGCGATCCGACTCCAAACCACCTTCCGCGGGGAAAAGGACGGAGTGGCTGGTCCGTTTTTCATGATTGGTCCAGCGCACCGTATCACCAACCTTTATGTGCAACTCGGCAGGATCAAAGCGGTAATGTTCCATTGTCGCTTGAAACGTCGTCTGCCCCAAGGCAGAAAAACAAACGAGCACCAGCATTGCGGGTGCTCGTTCGAGAAAAGGCCGTCCGGTCGTCCTTGCTACTCCGGAAGGCATGATGCTTACTGCTTGACTGCCTTCACGTCACCATCGGCACCAAGGCCAAGGGTATGGCCGAAGGAAACGTGGTGGAAACGACCGGCAGCATTGTCAGCGTGAATGGCGATACCGAACGGCACGGCTTTACCCGGTGCCAGATTGACGCCGCCAGCCAGCTTGCGGGTAAAGGTCACGGTGTAGGTATCGCCAGCCTTGGCGCCTTCTGCAGCCACGCCAGCCTTGCCACCTTCCATGTTGCGCTTGTCGGTCACGGTACCGTCAACCGCCTTGCCACCACCGCCACTCTTCCACTGCATCAGGTCCATAGCCCCGGGGGTTGCGTACTTGGTCTTGGTATCAGAAGCACCCGGCATGGTTCTGGCATCCTTGTGACAAGTTGCCCAGCAACCGACCTGCTCAGCCATCGGCACCTTGTCATTCGGGAACATGATGCTGGCCTTGACTTCATTGTCCTTGTCGCCATGATCGGCACCGCCGGCCGGCGCCTTGAATGTCAGACGAACGTACAGATTACTGGCATCAAACGCAGCCTGAACGCCAACCGGGTAAGTCATGGTCTTCGGCGCGCCCTTCGGCTCCATTTCCTTGCTGGCCAGACGCTTCAGGTCGAGACTGAGCTTGCCATCCTCAATATGGCAACCGGCACAAGCCTCGCCCTTCTTGAGACCGGCTGCACCACTATGATCGCCCTTGCCGGTTGCCCATTCGATCGGGTTGGCTGCCGGATGGAAAACATGGATTTCTTTCTTTGGCACCTTGCTCCAATCAGGAGCAGCCAAAGCAGCCTGCGAAGCAAAGGCAACAAATGCGCCCATCACGGCGAGCGAAACAAAATTTTTCTTCATTGTGGATCTCCACTTGATCATGCCCGGTTATCACCAGACCACTGGGTTGATTATTGCGACGCTGGATATGCTACGGGGGCTTTCGCCCCCGTAGCTTTGTCACGAATCAAATAATCAAAAACGATTAGTAGATGTCGTGCTGGGTGTTGAAGACGTTGAACTTACCGGTCGGGGTAATCATCTTCGGATCAGTAATCACCTTCTTCAGCTTCAGCGTTGCGTCATCATAGACAACGATAGCCGACTGGTCGGTCTTGCCGCCCCACAGGGAGATCCAGACTTCCTTGCCGTCAGCCGAGTACTCCGGATGCACAGCGCGCTTGGTTGCCTTGGTAGCCGGCAGACCGGAGTCCTTGGCCACGTTCAGGACAGCCTTCGGCTTGGACAGATCGGACATGTCCCAGACGGAAACGGACTCAGCCAGATCCTTGTCCGGATTCTGCGGCGAATCGGCCCACAGGTTCTTGGACTTCGGATGGGTCTTGACGAACAGGTTGCCCGGAACGTGTTTGACTTCCTGCACAACCTTCCAGTTGTAACCCTTGAACTTGGCGTTCTTCTTGTCGTCGGACGGCGTCGAGATCAGCGTCACGACATCGGCACCGAGGTGACCCGTGGCCCAGACCGGACCGAACTTCGGATGCGTGAAGTTGGCGCCGCGACCCGGGTGCGGGATCTTGGCGACATCGACCAGCGCAGCCAGCTTGCCGGTTTTGGTGTCGACCGCAGCAATCTTGTTGGAGGCATTGGCTGCCACCAGGAAGTAACGCTTGGAAGCATCCCAGCCGCCGTCATGCAGGAACTTGGCGGAACCGATGGTGGTCGTCTTCAGGTTCTTGATGTCGGAGTAATCGACCAACAGGATCTGGCCGGTTTCCTTGATGTTGATAACCCATTCCGGCTTGGTGAAGGACGCAACGATGGAAGCAACGCGCGGTTCCGGATGGTATTCGCCATCAACGGTCATACCGCGGGTCGAAACGACCTTGAGCGGCTTCAGGGTGTCGCCGTCCATGATCACGTACTGGGGCGGCCAGTAGGAACCGGCAACAGCGTACTTGTCTTCGAAGCCCTTGAACTTGGAGGTATCGACGGAGCGTGCATCGAAGCCGATCTTGACTTCAGCCACAACAGACGGCTGCTCCATCCACAGGTCGATCAGCGACAGACGACCGTCGCGGCCGATCACATAAACATAGCGACCAGAAGCGGACATACGTGAAATGTGAACCGCATAACCAGTCTTGACGATGCTGCGGATTTCCTTGGTATCGCCGTCGATCAGAGCCACTTCACCGGTATCACGCAAGGTGACCGAGAACATGTTCTTCAGGTTGTACTTATTCATTTGCTTGGTCGGACGCTGGTCGACCGGAACAATCACCTTCCAGGAATCCATCGTGTCCTTGAAGCTGTACTCTGGCGGCACATCCGGGGTGTTCTGGATGTACTTCGACATCAGGGAGATTTCTTCCTTGGTCAGGATGTCGTCAAAGTTGACCATGCCGCCATCGGTACCGTAGCCGATGATCTTTTCGAGGCGCTGCTGGCCCAACTTGAGCGTGCCGCCCTCGGTGACGTTGCCGTCCTTGTCCTTCTTCGACCAGTGCGGCTCGAGGTTCTTGCCGGTTGCGCCTTTGCGCAGAACGCCGTGACAACCAGCACAGCGTTCAAAATAAATCTTCTTGGCCGTTTCCTTCTCGGCTGCCGTCATCTCCGGGCCCTTGGCGGCATCCTGAGCGAAAGCGGAGCCCATGGCCGCAGCCATAGCAGTTAAAGCGAGCATCCCCACAACAGTTTTTTTCATCTTTTCTCTCCTAGAAAAAAATTAAACGCGTCCGTTCCCCAACGCGATGGGCGCTAGGTTGAACCTGACGCCGCCTCCCATCCTTGATCCGAGTCAATCTTTTTGCTCAGAAGAAAATGTTTATATTCATACATATAGTTAGCCATATATAACTATCAATATACGTCTTTGGTAGTACAAGGCCGCCGGTAAACCCCGCCCCTATTGGCACATCCCATTTCCCGCATTAGGATGGCCGCCCAAAGGTACAAAATGATCATGGACAAAAAAAATACACTCCCCGCCGGCAAAGTCTGGCTGATCGGCGCCGGCCCGGGTGACCCGGAACTCCTGACCGTCAAGGCTGCACGCCTGATCGGCCTGGCAGATGTCCTGGTCTTCGACCACCTCGTGGGTGACGGCATCATGGATCTCGCCCGCAGCAATGCGCGCCGAATCTATGCCGGCAAAGAAGCCTCCAAGCACACCTTGCCGCAGGACTCGATCAATCAGTTGCTGGTCGAACTGGCACAGGAAGGACTTTCCGTCGTTCGCCTCAAAGGCGGCGACCCGTTCATTTTCGGACGCGGCGGTGAAGAACTTGAAACGCTGGTTGCCTCCGGCATTCCATTCGAAGTCGTTCCAGGCGTCACTGCCGCCGCAGGTTGTGCGGCATATTCCGGCTTCCCGTTGACGCACCGCGATCATGCCCAGTCAGTCACCTTTGTGACCGGCCACCTGAAGGACGGAACCGTCAACCTCGACTGGCCTGCGCTGGCTCGTCCGAACCACACGGTCGTCTTCTACATGGGCATAGGTGCGGCCGATGAAATCTGTCGCCAGATGATCAATCACGGCCTCCCGTCGCTGACGCCGGCCGCCGTCATCCGCAACGGCACGATGCCAAGCCAGAAAACCCTGCTCGCAACGCTGGGAACATTGCCGCAGCGTATTGCCGAATCCGGCATCAAGCCACCGGCACTGATTGTCATTGGATCCGTCGTCGGACTCCATGAAAAACTGAGCTGGTTCGAAAAAGCATGAAGCACCCGGCCGGCCTGATGGCACTTCTGCTGGCCTCCTCCGCCCACGCCTACTCAGGCAAGGAGTTGCGGGAGGACTGCCAGGCAGCAGAAGCTTTTTTTGCCCAGAAAAAACATACCGACCCTTACGACTCAGTCAAAAGTGCCCGCTGTATTTCGTATATCGCCGGATTCGCCGACGGGTACGCGGTTGGCGACTATCTTTCCGACAAGGTTGGCGTAAAACTCAACGCTTTCTGCCTGCCCGCCGAGGGCGACATGTCTTTTCGCCTGGTTCGTGCCGTGCAAGCCCAACTTGACCGCCAGCCTCCAAACAGCAGTGCCAACACGGCAGCAACCGTCGCTGCCGCACTGTCAAATGCATTTCCTTGCACGGAGACACTTGAACGAAAGAAGTGATTCGTGGATAATCCGGCCTCCATTCGCCCCGATGGCGGAATCGGTAGACGCAGCGGATTCAAAATCCGCCGCCGAAAGGTGTGCCAGTTCGAGTCTGGCTCGGGGCACCAGTAACAGCAAATCGGCTTTCCCTGCGGAAAGCCTTTTTTGTTTTCAAAGCGGATACAGCCCATGTCGTTGACCGTCGACGACTTCGACTTTCATCTCCCCACCGAACTGATTGCCCAACATCCGGCGACAGAACGTAGTGGCAGCCGTTTGCTGCATGTCTGCGGTCAACAGCACTTTGACCGCCAATTTGCCGAACTGCCGCAACTGCTGAAGGCCGGCGACCTGCTTGTCTTCAACGACACTCGCGTCATCAAGGCCCGCTTTTTCGGGCACAAGGACAGCGGCGGACGAGTCGAGATCATGCTTGAACGCATCATCGATGCGACCCATGCGATCTGCCAGATTCGCGCCAGCAAGGCACCAAAGGCCGGCAGCACGATGATGCTGGCGGATGCTTTCACCGTCAGGATGACCGGCCGAGCCGGAACAGATGGTGATTTCTTTGCGCTGGAACTGGTCGACCGCGACAACTTCTGGGAGGTCGCCGAGCAATACGGCAAGCTTCCGCTGCCGCCCTACATCGAACACCCTGCCGAAGGTGCTGACGAAACGCGTTACCAGACGGTCTACGCCCGTCAGCCAGGTGCGGTTGCCGCACCGACAGCCGGTCTGCACTTCGATGAAGCGATGCTGGAAAAGCTGCAGGCGCAAGGCATCAACAGCGCATTCGTCACGCTGCACGTCGGGGCCGGCACCTATCGGCCGATGCGCGTCGAAAAAATTGCCGATCACCGCATGCACAGCGAGCGCTTCGAAGTCACCCAGGCCACGGCCGATGCCATTGCTGCAACACGTGCCGCCGGCGGCCGGATCATCGCCGTTGGCACAACCAGCCTGCGCACGCTCGAATCAGCCGGCAACGATGACGGCACGATCTGCGCCGGCAGTGGCGAAACCGACATCTTCATCACCCCGGGCTACCGCTTCAAAGTGGTCGACCGGCTGATCACCAATTTCCACTTGCCGAAATCGACGCTGATGATGCTCGTTTCAGCCTTTGCCGGTTACCAGCCGATCCGCGCCGCCTATGCACACGCAGTGGCCGACGGCTACCGCTTTTTCAGCTATGGCGACGCCATGCTCCTGGAGAAATCCGATGCAGTTTGAACTCCACAAGACCGACGGCGCAGCCCGGCGCGGCACTGTCACACTGGCCCACGGTCAGATCCAGACCCCTGTTTTCATGCCGGTCGGCACCTACGGCACGGTCAAGGCGATGACGCCGACCTCGCTGCACGAAATCGGCGCCCAGATCTGCCTCGGCAACACCTTTCACCTGTGGCTGCGCCCGGGCCTTGAAGTCATCGCCGCGCACAAGGGCCTGCATGATTTCATGAACTGGCAGAAGCCGATCCTGACCGACTCGGGCGGCTTCCAGGTCTTTTCACTCGGCGCGATGCGCAAGATTACCGAGGAAGGCGTCAAATTCTCGTCGCCGCACGATGGCGCCAAGCTTTTCCTGACACCGGAAATCTCGATGCAGATCCAGAAGGTGCTCAATTCCGACATCGTGATGATCTTCGACGAATGCACGCCCTACCCGGCGAGCCGCGAAGAAGCCGCCAAGTCGATGCGCATGAGCATGCGCTGGGCGCAGCGTTCGCGCGATGAGCACAACAAGCTGGAAAACAGCAACGCCCTGTTCGGCATCGTCCAGGGCGGCATGTACGAAGACCTGCGTGACGAATCGGTCGCCGGTCTGTGCGACATCGGTTTCGATGGCATGGCCATTGGCGGCCTGTCGGTTGGCGAACCGAAGGAAGACATGGCGCGCATCCTGGCCCACACAGCACCCAAGCTGCCGACCGACAAGCCACGCTACCTGATGGGTGTCGGCACACCGGAAGACCTGGTTTATTCGGTCAAGGCCGGCATCGACATGTTCGACTGCGTGATGCCGACCCGCAACGCCCGCAACGGCCACCTGTTCACCCGCTACGGCGACGTCAAGATCAAGAACGCCCGCTACAAGATGGACACCGGCCCGCTCGATCCATCCTGCTCGTGCTACACCTGCAAGCAATTCACACGCAGCTACCTGCACCACCTGTTCCGCAACGGAGAGATTCTCGGCGGCATGCTCAACACCATCCACAACCTGCATTTCTACCAGACCATCATGGCCGAAATGCGGGCTGCCATCGAGACCGGCACTCTGGAGCAATGGTCAACTGCCTTTGCCCACGACCGTTCCTCGGGCCAGTGATAGAATCCTGCGTTCTGAACTTTTTAGTTATCCGGAGTTTTCTTAATGATTAGCCTTGCCCACGCCCAGACCGCTGCTGCATCTGCCGACCCGACCGGTGGCCTGATGCAGATGCTGCCGATGATCCTGATGTTCGTCGTGCTGTGGTTCCTGATGATTCGTCCGCAAATGAAGAAAGCCAAGGAACACAAGGCTCTGCTCGCCGCACTGGCCAAGGGTGATGAAGTCGTCACCCAGGGTGGCATCGTCGGCAAGGTGGTCAAGGTTGGCGACAACTACATCACCGTCGAGATCGCCGAAGGCACCGAAGTTGTTGTGCAAAAACCGTCGATCGGCCTGGTCTTGCCGAAGGGCACGCTGAAGTCCCTGTAATCCCCAAAAGGCGGCCGCTGGCCGCCTTTGTTGCTTTGAAGCCATCATGAATCGCTACCCTCTCTGGAAGTACATCACCGTTGCCATCGCATTGGTGCTGGGCTTCGTCTACACCCTGCCGAACTTTTTCGGCGAATCGCCGGCCGTGCAGGTTTCCAGCGCCAAGGCAACGATCAAGATCGATGACAAGGCCAAGGCCCGTGTCGAAGAATCACTCAAGCTGTCAGGCATCACCCATGATGGCATCCAGCTTGACTTCAATGGCGTCAAAACCCGGTTCAAGGACACGGACACCCAGTTGAAGGCCAAGGACATCCTGGAAAAAACCTTCAATCCGGTCGCAACCGACCCGCAGTATGTGGTTGCCCTGAACCTGCTGGCCGCCTCGCCCCAATGGCTCACCTCGCTGCATGCGCTGCCGATGTACCTCGGCCTCGACCTGCGCGGTGGTGTGCACTTCCTGCTGCAGGTTGACATGAAGGGGGCGCTGACCAAGCGCCTCGACTCAACCTCGGCCGATTTGCGCAGCGTTCTGCGTGACAAGAACCTGCGTCACGGCGGCGTCAACCGCGAAGGCGAGCGTCTGGTCATCAAGTTTCGCGAGCAGGAAACGCGCGACAAGGCACGCAATGCCATCGCCGATAGCCAGCCGGACCTGACCCTGACCGAGCAGGGCGATGCCAGTGAATTCCGCCTGGTCGCCACGCTCAAGCCTGAAGCGCAAAAGCGTATCGGTGAATTTGCCCTCAAGCAGAACATCACGACCCTGCACAACCGGATCAACGAACTCGGCGTCGCCGAACCAGTCATCCAGCAGCAAGGCGCCGACCGCATCGTCGTCCAGTTGCCCGGCGTACAAGACACCGCCAAGGCCAAGGACATTCTCGGTCGTACCGCAACCCTCGAAATCCGCATGGTGGACGACGCGCCCGGGGCACTGGAAGCTGCCATTGCAGGCAATGCGCCTTTTGGCACAGAGGTTTACAACGAACGTGGCGGCCAGCCACTGCTCGTCAAGAAACAGGTTGTCCTGACCGGCGACCGTCTGACCGATGCGCAGCCTGGCTTCGACAACCAGACGCACGAAGCCGCCGTTCACTTGACGCTGGATTCGGCCGGCGCCCGTATTTTCAAGGACATCACCCGCGAAAATGTCGGCAAGCGGATGGCCATCCTGCTGATTGAAAAAGGCAAGGGCGAAGTCGTTACCGCCCCCGTTATCCGGACTGAAATTGGCGGTGGCCGCGTCCAGATTTCCGGCCGGATGACGACCATGGAAGCGAATGACACGGCCCTGCTGCTGCGTGCCGGCTCGCTCGCCGCCCCGATGGACATCATCGAGGAACGGACCATCGGCCCCAGCCTCGGTGCAGACAATATCCGCAAGGGCTTCCACTCGACGATGTGGGGCTTTGCCGCCATCGCCCTGTTCATGATCATCTACTACCAGATGTTCGGTGTCGTTTCCGTGCTCGCACTGGCGTCGAATCTGCTGTTCCTGGTCGCCATCCTGTCGCTGCTGCAAGCGACGCTGACCCTGCCGGGCATCGCCGCCATCGCACTGACGCTGGGCATGGCCATTGACGCCAACGTGCTGATCAATGAGCGGGTACGCGAGGAACTACGCGCCGGCATGCCGCCCCAGGCGGCCATCTCGGAAGGCTATGAACGCGCTTTCAGCACCATTCTCGACTCCAACATCACCACGCTGATCGCCGGCCTCGCCCTGCTCATCTTCGGCTCCGGCCCGGTGCGTGGCTTTGCTGTCGTCCATTGCCTCGGCATCATGACTTCGATCTTCTCTTCGGTCGTCGTTTCCCGCGCCCTGGTCAATCTGATTTATGGTCGCCAGAAAAAGCTCACCAAGGTTGCCATCGGTCAGATCTGGAAACCAGGCACGGCAAGCCCCACGGTCAACGACCAGAAATAAGGAAAAACGGACATGGAATTTTTCCGTATCAAGCAAGACATACCCTTCATGCGCCATGCGCTGAAGTTCAACATCATCTCGCTGCTCACCTTCCTGCTGGCCGTCGTATTCCTCTTCACCAAGGGACTTCACTTGTCGGTCGAGTTCACCGGCGGCACGCTGATCGAAACCCACTACGAGCAATCGGCCGATCTGGAAAAGATTCGCAGCGCACTGGGTAAATCCGGCTTCAGCGATTATTCGGTACAGAACTTCGGCTCATCCCAGGACGTCATGATCCGCCTGCCGCTCAAGGGCGACCAGAACACCGCCCAATTGGGTGAAGCGGTGATGAAGGCACTGGAAACCGAAGCGTCTGGCGCCGAATTGCGCCGCGTCGAGTTTGTCGGCCCGCAAGTCGGCAAGGAGCTGGCCGAAAACGGTGCCATGGCGCTGTTGCTGGTCATCATCGGCATCATCGTCTACCTTGCGTTTCGCTTCGAATGGCGCTTCTCCGTATCCGCCATCATCGCCAACCTGCACGACGTGATCATCATTCTGGGGTTCTTCGCATTCTTCCAGTGGGAATTCTCACTCTCAGTCCTGGCAGCAGTCCTTGCCGTACTGGGCTACTCGGTGAATGAATCTGTCGTCGTCTTTGACCGTGTCCGCGAAACCTTCAAGGGCAAACGCGGCCTGTCGACGCCAGAAGTACTCGACCACGCAATCACCAGCACCATCAGCCGAACCATCATCACCCACGGCTGCACCCAGTTGATGGTGCTCTCGATGCTGGTTTTCGGTGGCGAAACCCTGCACTACTTCGCCATGGCACTGACCATCGGGATCTGCTTCGGCATCTACTCTTCGGTACTCGTCGCCAGTCCGCTGGTCATGTGGCTGGGCGTATCGCGTGAGCAGTTCATCAAGCCGAAAAAAGCGGTTGAAGGCGCCAATGAAGATGGTGCAGTAGTCTGACCGACTGCGCCGGTCGACAATAAAAAAGCCGCCAGATTGGCGGCTTTTTCATGCCCGGAAAATATCCGGATCAATACAGGAGAATCACCAGGCCGGTGTTTCTGCTGCCGGCGGAGGGGGTGGCGGCTCAGGTAGCCAGAGGCCACTGGCGACATAAACCGCTGCGGCGGCCAGCACCAGAGCGACCAGCAGGGCAAGCACTCCGCCACCTTTGGCCGACTCACCCGAAGCCACGTCCTTCCAGCCCGTGACCATCGGCTTGACCAATTTTTCCTTCTTGACGTGGCCGTAGAAGGCAATCGCGGCCAGATGCAGACCAATCAGCGCAAAAAGGACGTTGGCAGCCAGCGTATGCCACCCAGTCAGCCGGTTACTCAGGTTTTTATCAACCAGGTCGAACAGGGGACCGACAAAGGCAATGTCGTCATTGCTGAACAAACCGCTACTCACCTGAAAAGCCAGCAGGCCGAGCAAGCCGAAAACCGAAAAAGCCCCCAGCGGATTGTGTCCGTGAGCGTGCCAGTCGCCAGCCAGATAAGCCTTGAGCTTGGCCGGGGTCGGAAAAAACTGGGAAAACCGGGCATAGGTTGAGCCAATCAGCCCCCAGACCAGACGAAAAACGACCAGCCCGGCAATCAACAAACCAAAGCGCTCATGCCAGACAATCAAATTCCCGCCGATCAGGCCGCTGATAATCGCCCCACTCACCGAAACAACCAGCAACCAGTGAAAAAGACGGGTGGGCAAATCCCAGAGCCGGATACGTTTGCTGTTCATGTCTATCCTTTATGTTCATGAAAAAACAGGCGCCCGAAGGCGCCTGCTGTCATGCCGAACCTGAGGTGATTATTTCTTGATCTTGAAATCGTCGTGACAGCCCTTGCAGGTACCGCCGAGCTTGCCGAACTGCTCACGGGCCGCGGCGACATCACCGGTTGCCGCAACCTTGGCCATTTCGTTGGCTTCCTTGACGAATGCACCGGCCACCTTGCCGACACCTTCCTTGTTGGTGAACAACTCCGGCTTGACGCGGGTATCTTCCCAGCCCTTGCCCTTGTCGGTACCCGGCAGGTAAAGCGCCCCCATGCCTGAATTGGCAATGGCCTGGATGGCGTTGGCCGCCTTGATGACCTCGTCCTTGTTGTACGTGCCTTCAACGTTGGCCTTGATGCGAGTCATGTTCCAGGCCATGAAGGTATAGCCCGATTGACGGAACTTGATGGCCTCTTCCGGCTTGACCTGAGCGACGGCAGTGCCGGTCAGGGTGACGGCGAGCAGAGCGAGCAAAAGCTTGGATTTCATATTATTTTCTCCGTTGTTGTTGAGGTGAATTGGCCTGCAAAACGGTATACGTCTGCCGGCAGCAATTTATTCCGCACAAAAATTATATCTGTCGCGCATGACAGCACGGGGCGGACTTGTTGATCCTTTCTCACACAAACGGTGAGAAAAGATCAACAATCAATCAGACGGCAAAAACGTGTTTGACACGCAAGGCCGGGGCGCCACTTTCGATCGCCAACAGGCGGTCGATATTCGGATGTTTCCCGGCATGCAAACGGGCATCGTCGGTATGCTCGGCAAAAATCTCCAGCCCCTTTTTCGCGGCTTCAAGATTGATCGAACCATAGGTCTGGGCCAGATGGTTGTACACCGCCAGGGAACCCTGGCTACCCGCCTTGTTTTCGATGGTTGCAACCACGCTTTCTTCCTTGTCGAGCAGGTTGACCGCGGCAAGGTGCGAGATTCCGGGCAATTTTTTCAGATTTTCAGCAAACGACATTTATTTCCAGTCCCGTTTGGCCTTGACCATGCCAATGATCAAACCCGTTGTAAAAGTAGCAATCGGCACGGTAAAAGCGATGGCCTTGATACCGCGCTCGGCACCGAAGTGATAAAGCAGCCAGATCATCGGCAACAATCCGAGGAAAAGGCCGATCGATCCACCGCGGATGCCGCCACGGATCACATCCCGATCCGTGGTTTTACGCTCGCCGACGCAATGCGGGCAATAAATGGCGTCGGCCGGCACGTCCTGCCCGCATTTGGCGCACAACATTTAGATACGCTTGGCCAGTTCGGCCGCCTTGCCGGTGTAATCCCACGGCGTCAGCTTGAGCAATTCGGCCTTGGCAGCTTCCGGAATTTCCAGCGTGGACACGAAAGCCTGCATGCCTTCGCGCGAAACGCGGGTGCCACGGGTCAGCTCCTTGAGCTTTTCGTAGGCATTCGGCACGGCGTAGCGACGCATCACGGTCTGGATCGGCTCGGCGAGCAGTTCCCAGTTGGCGTCGAGGTCGGCCTTCATCAGGTCGGCATTGATTTCCAGCTTGCCCAGGCCCTTCAACAGCGAGTCGTAGCCAAGCAGCGCATAGCCCAGGCCGACGCCCATGTTGCGCAGTACCGTCGAGTCGGTCAGGTCGCGCTGCCAGCGGGAGACCGGCAGTTTTTCGGCGAGGAACTTGAGCATCGCGTTGGCCAGGCCGAGGTTGCCTTCGGAATTCTCGAAGTCGATCGGGTTGACCTTGTGCGGCATCGTGGAAGAACCGATTTCACCGGCCTTGACCTTCTGCTTGAAGAAACCGAGCGAGATGTAACCCCAGACGTCGCGGTCGAGGTCGATCAGGATGCTGTTGGCGCGAGCGAAGGCGTCGAACAGTTCGGCCAGCGCGTCGTGCGGCTCGATCTGAATGGTGTAGGGGTTGAAGGTCAGGCCGAGCGATTCAACGAAGCGCTTGGCGAAGCCTTCCCAGTCGTAGCCCGGGTAGGCGGCGAGGTGGGCGTTGTAGTTGCCGACCGCGCCGTTGATCTTGCCGAGCAGTTCGACGGCGGCGATACGAGCGCGGGCGCGCTGCAGGCGGTAGGCGGTGTTGGCCATTTCCTTGCCCATGGTCGACGGCGTGGCCGGCTGGCCGTGCGTGCGGCTCATCATCGGGATGTCGGCATAGGCGTGGGCCAATTCGACCAGCCTGGCGATGACCTTGTCCAGCGTCGGGAGCATGGCCTGCTGGCGGGCGCCCTGGCACATCAGCGCGTGCGACAGGTTGTTGATGTCTTCGGAGGTGCAGGCGAAGTGAATGAACTCGCTGACCTTGACCACTTCGGCATTGCCCTTGGTCTTGTCCTTGATCCAGTATTCCAGCGCCTTGACGTCGTGATTGGTGGTCGCCTCGATGGCTTTCACCTCGGCGGCCTGTTCCGGCCCGAAGTTAGCGACCAGCGCATCCAGCTCGGCCACGGTCGACGATGAAAAAGCGGCAATTTCGGCAAAGTGCGGCTCGGCGGCCAGCGCCTTCAACCATTCAATCTCGACCTTGAGGCGGGATTTGATCAGGCCGAACTCGGAAAAATGTTCGCGCAGGGCGTCGACTTTGCCGGCGTAGCGGCCATCGAGCGGGGAAAGGGCAGTCAATGGATTGAAGGTCATAAAAACATCCTTTTGAGTAAGCCTGCAATTTTACCTGTCCGACGATCCCCTGCGCCATACGCTATAATCCAACTCCCCAAATCAGAGAGCATGTGATGAAGCTGATCGGCTCCCACACCAGCCCTTTCGTCCGCAAAGTACGGATCGTTCTGGCTGAAAAGAAAATCGAGTACGACTTCGAAATCGATTCCCCTTGGCTGGAAGACAGCAAGGTGCCGAACATCAATCCGCTCGGCAAGATCCCGGTCCTGCTACTCGACGACAACACGCCACTCTTCGATTCGCGCGTCATTGTCGAATACATCGACAATGTGACGCCGAACAACAAGCTTTTCCCGGCACCCAATCGCGAACGCATCGAGGTCAAGCGCTGGGAAGCAGTTGCCGACGGTATCTGCGACGCAGCCGCCAGCGCCTTTCTCGAAGCCAAACGCCCGAAGAAAGAGCAAAGCGCCAGCTGGATCGCCCGCCAACGCGACAAGATCATGCGCGGTCTCGATTTCATGGCCGAAGAGCTCGGCGACAAGGCTTTCTGCATGGGAACGCATTTTTCGATGGCCGATATCGCCAGCGTCACCGCACTGGGCTACCTGGCATTCCGTTTTGCCGACATCAACTGGCAGGAAAGCCACCCCAACCTGGCCAAGCTCTACGCCAAACTGATGCAGCGACCCTCGTTCGCCGATTCAGTACCGCACGATTAAAAAAAGGCGCCAACGGCGCCTCAGACTGCTGACAAAGCCTCCAAGCGATTGGGGGCTTTATTTTTTATAATGCAGGCATGCTCAAGCCTGTCTACCCCGCCCAAACGGAACTGGAGATGGTGACGTTGGAGCAATTGGTCCCGAAAGACCACTTGCTCCGGCTGCTCGACCAGCACATCCGGTTTGATTTCATTCGTGAAGCGACCCAGCACCTGTATTGCGAGAACAATGGCCGACCAGCGATTGATCCGGTGGTGTTGTTCAAGATGTTGTTCATTGGCTACTTGTTTGGGATTCGCTCCGAGCGACGGCTGGTGAAGGAAATAGAGGTCAATGTGGCTTACCGCTGGTTTCTCGGCTTTCGTCTGACGGACAAAGTGCCGGATGCCTCGACGCTGTCGCAGAATCGGCGTCGCCGCTTTGTCGGGACGGACATTGAGCAACGCATCTTCGACGGGATTGTCGAGCAAGCCATTGAGCATAAGCTGATTGGCGGGCGGGTGCTTTACACGGACAGCACGCATCTGAAGGCGAATGCCAACAAACGGCATTTTGAGGTGCATCAGGTCGAGCAAACGCCGGCGGCCTATTTGGCCGAGCTGGATGCAGCCATCGAAACGGACCGAGCCGCCGCGGGCAAGAAGTCGCTCAAGCGTGATGACGATGATTCGACACCGCCGATGAAGGAGGTCAAGGTCAGCACAGTCGATCCCGACGCAGGTTTCATGGCCCGCGACAACAAGCCGACCGGCTTCTTCTATCTGGATCACCGGACTGTCGATGGCGTGCATGCTTTGATCGTCGATACCCATGTCACGCCGGGCAATGCCCATGACAGCCAGCCCTACCTTGCCCGCCTGGATCGGGTCATGGAGCGCTTTGATCTGGCCGTGGGCGCCGTCGGGCTGGATGCCGGGTATTTCACACCGCAAGTCTGCAAGGGCATTCTCGAGCGGGCACTGTTCGGGGTGATGGGCTACAAGCGACCCACACACCGCGATGGCTATTTCTACAAACGGGACTATCTCTACGATGCGGTCCAGGACTGCTACCGCTGCCCGGCCGGGGAGGTTCTACCGTACCGGACGACCAACCGGCTGGGTTATCGCGAATACGCCTCGAACCCGGCGCGGTGTGCCGATTGCGGCGTGCGCGGGCAATGCACGCAGAGCCGGAACCATCAGAAGCTCGTGACCCGGCATCTCTGGGAAGGTTTCAAGGAAGCGATCAACGCCAATCGCCTGAGCGACCTGGGCAAACGGCTGTACGCCCGGCGCAAGGAAACAGTGGAGCGCAGCTTTGCCGATGCCAAGGAGTTGCATGGCCACCGTTACGCTCGCTTCCGTGGCTTGGCCAAGGTGCAGGCGCAGTGCCTGCTCTCGGCGGCCTGTCAGAACATGAAGAAGATGGCCCTGTTGCTGGCCCGCAAGGCGGCAGCCTTATTGGCCAAAATCCTCGCACGAACCCGTTTTGCCGCCCCATTCGCCCGCCATCTTTGGCAGATCGGGGTTCCTAACCTGAATTTCAGAATCCGCCTCGCTTCGGCTTGAAGCCAGGAGTCTCCCTGATTTCCAACCAGAAAAACAAAACCCCCGAAAAATCGGGGGTTCGTCAGCAGTCTGAGGCGCCAACGGCGCCTTTTTCAATCCTGCTGCGGTCAACCGGGGAATCACCGCAGAAATCAACGTAAAAACAATCAGCCGCGCCGACGCACAGGCATGGCCATTTTTTCCCGGATCACGGGCAAGAGACGAGCCCCGGCCTGCTGCCCCATCGCAATCAGGGTCCTGCGGGCCGAGAAATCGGTGCTTGAAATACGGCTGACTTCAGGGCGAATGACGATATCCGCATCGGCGGCTTCACGCTTGCGCAATGCCTGTCCCATGATCTCGAATGAGCGCAGCAACAAGTTGTACAAGCCATGTCCATCGTCTCCAGCCGGGTCGAATCCACCGACATCGACCGCCACCACCAGATCGCTCCCCAGCTTGCGGGCCGTCGACACCGGCAAGGGGCTGACCAGACCGCCATCCAGATACTCCTGACCATCCAGGCTGGCCGGAATGAACACACCGGGAATCGAGCACGAGGCACGCACCGCAAAACCGGTATCACCCTTGTTGAAAACCGCCAGCTCGCCACCAGGATATTGCGTGGCAACGGCCGCAAATGGCGTTTTAAGCGATTCGAGGGCACGGTTCTGAAGTAACTGATTGACGAAAGCGTGCAGGCTTTTGCCCGTCACCATGCCTCGTTGCTGCGTCGGGCCATTGACCAAATCGACAATTTCGCTGTCCTTGACCCGCATCGCCAGCTCTTCCATCTGAACGCCGGAAAAACCGGCCGCCCAGAATGCACCGATCAAACTGCCGGCGCTGCAGCCGACAATCAGGTCCGGCCGGATACCGCCTGCCTCAAGCGCCTTGATCACGCCGATGTGGGCAAACCCGCGCGCCGAACCGCCACCCAGCACCACCGCCAAGCGACGCTTTTCAGGCAATGCGCCACTTTGCGCCAAGACATCGAGCGGCGAAGCCAACATGCCTCCGGCCAGCGAAGCGCCCAGCAAACGGCGGCGTAATGGCGAGAAGTCTTCCTGACGATTTTCCATGGCTCAGGATCAGCCTTTGCTCTGCGGCTGTTCAAGCAAACGCTTGAGGCGGTCGAAAGCCTGCTCGAAGGCATTGTCAGGTTCGCCGCGCACCAGATTCTCAAGCTTTTCGCCGAGCAGAATGATTTCAACCCGACGATTGAGCTTGCGCCCGGTTTCCGTATCGTTGGGCGCCAGCGGTTTGCTCAAGCCCACACCGACCGATTTCATGCGGCCCTGCGGCACGCCACGCGTCAGCAGAGCATCGCGCACCGCATCGGCCCGGCGCTGCGACAACGCCTGGTTGAATGCTGCCGCACCGACATTGTCGGTATGCCCCTCAAGCAACAGATCGGCGCTCGATTTTTCCCGTAGAAGCTGAGCCACCCGATCGAGATAAGGCGCGGCCTCGGTCAGATCAAGCGATGCCTTGCCGAACTCGAAGAGCACGGTGTCGGGCAACCAGACCATGACGCCGCGTTCGGTCTGGGCAACGGCCAGCGTCACCTTGGCCGGCGGCAACGGTGCCGTGGCACAACCGCCAATCAACAACAGGCCGAGCACTGCAGCCGAGATTGAAATTTGGCGACGCAAAATAGAGATCGACATGATGATTCCTTCGGAGATGGCAAAGGCTGCTTGTTTGGATCAGAACCCAACAGGGAAGAGTCAGCCGGAATGGGAGCGGATTATGTTCACCCCCCAACAAATAGGCAAACCGGCCAGCCCGCCACATTGCGCACGACAAAAAGTCGTAACCCAATGAAATAAAATGAAAAACAGAGCGCCATGCAGCCCGGCTCGCGGGCAGGAAACTACAACTCTTTACAGAATTTGAGGCGTACGACAGAAATATCGACAGTACGCCTCAAATTCAATCAGCGAATGATCCCGCCGCCGAGACAGACCCGGCTTTCATAGAGCACCACCGACTGCCCCGGGGTCAGCGCCCACTGCGCTTCGGCAAAGCGGATTTCACAGCTTTCGCCATCGACGCGGTCGACCTCGCAAGGCTGGTCGGAAGTCCGGTAACGCGGCTTGGCGGTGTACACCCAATGCGTGTGCGGTGCCTGCCCGGACACCCAGGAAAGCTGCTCGGCAACCAGGCTTTCCTTGAGCAAGGCCGGATGATCGTGGCCCTGAACGACGTAGAGCACGTTCTTTTCCATATCCTTGCCAGCGACAAACCAGGCATCGTGATCGCCGCCGCCCGGCTGCCCTTTCTCTTTCAGGCCACCGATATGCAAACCCTTGCGCTGGCCGAGGGTGTGGTACATCAGGCCATCGTGCTGGCCAAGCACCTTGCCGTCATCGAGACGGCGGATTTCGCCCTGCTTGGGCGGCAGGTAGCGGCTGAGAAAATCCTTGAACGGACGTTCGCCGATGAAACAGATGCCGGTCGAATCCTTCTTCGCAGCCACGTGCAGATTCTCCGCTTCGGCAATCTTGCGTACGTCACGCTTGTAAAGATCGGCCAGCGGGAACAGTGTCTTCGACAACTGCCCCTGATTCAGCCGATAGAGAAAATAACTCTGGTCCTTGGTGCCATCCTCGGCCTTGAGCAACTGAAACTCGCCATTGAATTCGCGCACCCCGGCGTAATGCCCGGTGGCAATCTTGTCGGCACCCAGCTTCATGGCGTGATCGAGGAAGGCCTTGAACTTGATTTCGGAATTGCACAGGATGTCCGGATTCGGCGTCCGCCCGGCCTGGTATTCGCGCAGGAATTCGGCAAAAACGCGCTCGCGGTACTCAGCGGCGAAATTGACCACCTCGACATCGATGCCGATCCGGTCGGCAACGCTCATCACGTCGATCAAATCCTGACGCGACGAACAGTATTCCTCGGTGTCGTCGTCTTCCCAGTTCTTCATGAACAGGCCGATCACCTTCCAGCCTTGCTGTTTCAGCAACAAGGCCGCCACGGAGGAATCGACACCGCCGGACAAGCCGACCACTACAGTTTTTTCAGACATCGGGCCCAGCCCCCTTCTTCCATTCATCCAGCGGCAGGATCACCGCGGGTTGTCCATTATCAACAAACCAGCTATCGACCACAAAGTGGCGGCCATCACCCTCACCCGGCATTTCAATCACGGCCGAGTAATGCGCCGGAAAAACGAACGCCCAGCGACGCATCTCGATAGCTGCAACATGGTGCCAGCGCAAATCACCACGCGCTTCAAGCAGTTGCAGCAAGCGGGTGGTCGACGTCGAATGATCGATGCAATCCATCTTGCCCGACACGCCGGCATCGGCATAGTTGCCACCGCGATCATTGCGGAGATCTGATTGCTCGCCGGCCCAGGCGTACAGTTGTCCGATGACGCCAGCGAGCAATTCGCGCTCGTTTTCAGCGTCGACCGCAGCACGCAAGGTGCGATCAATTTCACTCAACTGCGCATCGCCGTAGCGAATTTCAGCCTGCACCAGACAACCGTAACCGTAGCAAAGTTGCACCTTTTCCTCGGCCAGCAGCGAGCCGCAGCAAAACAGCAGCGCAAGCAGCCAGGACTTCATCAGGCGTAATGCACCAGCAGATCGAGCGGATACGATTTTCCGGCGAGCTGATCCTCGACGCAGCGCAGGATCAGCGGGCTGCGATGCCGCGCCTGCGTTGCCTTGATTTCATCAAGCGTCAGCCAGCGCGCAGCAACAATCCCGTCATCGAGCTTGCGCTCGGCCTCGAAGCCGCGCAATTCACCGCCAAACGCAAAACGCAGGTAGGTCACATCCTTGGTCGGATGTTTCCAGTTGTAGATCCCGACCAGATGTGTCGGCTTGAAGTGGTAGGCCGTTTCTTCGAGCGTTTCGCGAACCACGGCATCAATCAGTGCCTCACCCTCTTCAAGGTGTCCGGCCGGCTGGTTGAAGGCCAGCCCGGCTTCGGTTTCCTCCTCGACCAGCAGGAACTTGCCGTCGCGCTGAATGACAGCAGCAACGGTGACATTGGGTTTCCAGATCATGGCAACGACTCTATCGGCAAAGGCGTTATTTTACCCACTGATTTCGGCTAGAATTATGGGCTTTTACGAGCGCATTACGGAGAATCAAGCATGTCGATGGCGGATCGCGACGGATTTATCTGGCAAGACGGCAAACTGGTGCCCTGGCGTGAAGCCACCACCCACGTCCTCACCCACTCCCTGCATTACGGCATGGGCGTTTTTGAAGGCGTACGTGCGTACAAGACGGAAAAAGGCACCGCCATTTTCCGCCTCGAAGACCATACCGACCGCCTGTTCAACTCGGCACACATTTTCCAGATGCAGATGCCCTTCACGCGCGACGAAGTCAATGAAGCGCACAAGGAAGTCATCCGCGCCAACAACCTCGAATCCGGCTACATCCGCCCGATCGCCTTCTACGGCTCCGAAAAGCTCGGCGTTTCGCCGAAGGGTGCCAAGGTACACATCGCCATCGCCGCCTGGCCGTGGGGTGCTTACCTCGGCGAAGAAGGCATGGAACGCGGCATTCGCGTCAAGACCTCCAGCTTCACCCGCCACCATGTGAATATTTCCATGGTTCGCGCCAAGGCTTGCGGCCACTACATCAACTCGATCCTGGCCAATAACGAAGCGACCAACGACGGTTACGACGAAGCCATGCTGCTCGACCCGGAAGGCTATGTCGCCGAAGGTGCTGGCGAGAACCTGTTCATCGTCAAGAAGGGCAAGCTGTACACGCCGGACCTGACCTCGTGCCTGGAAGGCATCACGCGCGCCACCGTGCTGCAACTGGCCGCTGAAATGGGCCTCGAAGTCTGCGAAAAGCGCATCACCCGCGACGAAGTCTATACCGCCGACGAAGCCTTCTTCACCGGCACCGCCGCTGAAGTCACGCCGATTCGCGAACTCGATGGCCGTCAGATCGGCATCGGCAAGCGCGGCCCGCTGACCACCCGCATCCAGGCCAAGTATTTCGACGTGGTGTACGGCCGTTCCGCCGAACACGACGGCTGGCTGGCTTACGTATAAATCAGGGAGTTTTCGATGTCCGACAAGACCACCGTTGAAGTCACCGCACACGACCTGCCGCTGCACTGCCCGCAACCGGGCGCAGCACTGGCCGGCCTGCATCCGCGCGTCTTTCTCGACGTACTGAAAAGCGGCGAAGTAACCTGCCCGTATTGCAGCACCCAGTACGTTTTCAAGGGCGAAGCGCCCAAGGGCCATCACTAAACGGGCGGCGGGCCAAAAGCCCGCCTTCACCGCATGAAGAAGGCACTGATCGTCGCCCCCTCGTGGATCGGCGACACCATCATGGCGCAGCCGCTTTTTGCGCGGCTGCACGCCAAACATCCCGGCCTGCAACTCGACGCCCTCGCGCCGCGCTGGGTCGCCCCCGTATTGCAGCGCATGGCGGAAATCACCGACATCGTGGACAGCCCCTTCGGGCACGGTCAGCTCTCGCTCAAGGCGCGCTGGCGGCTTGGCCGCGAGTTGGCGGCACGCGATTACGACGCGGTCTACGTGCTACCCAATTCACTGAAATCGGCGCTGGTGCCGTTCATGGCCGGCATTCCGCTACGCGTCGGCTTCATCGGCGAATCGCGCTACGGCCTGATCAATCGGCGCCACACGCTCGACAAGGCCGCTTTGCCGCTGATGGTCGAACGCTTTGCCCAACTGGCTGAAATACCAGGCGCCAGCCTGCCTCGCCCGATTTCGTACCCAACGCTACGGTCGACCGCAGCAGAGCAGCAAAATACGCTGACCCAGCTTGGACTTGAGCGCCCGTCTCGTATCGTCGCCTTCTGCCCCGGCGCCGAGTACGGCCCGGCCAAACGCTGGCCAGCAGCCCACTTCGCCGAACTGGCCAGGAAGCTGGCCGAACAGGGTTGCGCCATCTGGCTGTTCGGTTCGCCGAAGGATCACGCCGTCGCTGAGGAAATTGCGCAACTCGCTCCCGGCCTGTGCCGCAATTTATGTGGCGCAACCTCGCTTGGTCAGGCGGTCGACCTGCTGGCCATGGCTGATCTGGTCGTCTGCAACGACTCCGGCCTGATGCATGTTGCCGCCGCACTCGACCGGCCGCTGGTCACGCTCTACGGCTCGTCCTCACCCGGTTTCACACCACCACTCTCGAATCAGGCCGACGTTCTCAGCCTCAAGCTGGAATGCAGCCCGTGTTTCAAGCGCGAATGCCCGCTCGGCCACCTCGACTGCCTGAATCAACTCTCCCCCGGCACGGTCTTTGCCGCCTGCCTGACCAGAATTGCCCCGAGAACGACCCGATGAGCAAACCCGTCGCTTATGCCTCACCCGAAGATGTCGAGCAGGCTTTCTACGAAGCACTGACCAAGGGCGATGCCGACCTGATGATGTTGCTCTGGGCCGAGGACGAAGAAACCATCTGCATTCATCCGACCGGCGTCCGCTTGCAAGGCGTGGTGCCGATCCGCGAAAGCTGGCGCAGCATTTTCGGCAATGCCAAGCTGCGCGTCGAAGCCGAACAACTAACTCACTGGCAGGGCTCGGTGATGGCCATTCATCATCTGACCGAAGTGCTTTATGTCGGCGACGACCCAAGCCCGCACGGCCCGCTCTATGTCACCCACGTCTACACGCTGGGTGCCCATGGCTGGCGCATGGTCAGCCGCCACGCCTCGGCGGCCGACGACGGCCATCAAGCCATGGCTGAGTCGATTCCGCACACGCTGCATTGAAGACTGCGCTCAAGCCCGGGGTCAAGCCCGCCTTCAAAGCCTATCGCGCTCCCGGCTGGCTGCCCGGCGGACACGCCCAGACAATCTGGCCCTTGCTCATCAAGCCCCGCCCGATCAAGCTACGGCGCGAACGCTGGACAACGCCGGATGACGATTTCATCGACGTCGACTTTCTCGACGGCCCGGCCGACAGCCCGCTGCTTGTTCTCTTCCATGGACTCGAAGGCAGCGCCCGCAGCCACTATGCGATTTCCACAGCACACGCCTGCCAGCAAGCCGGCTGGCGCTTCGTCATGCCGCATTTCCGGGGGTGTTCGGGCGAACTGAACCGCCGGCCACGCGCCTACCATTCCGGTGATTCGGCAGAGATCGACTGGATATTGCATCGCCTGCACGACATCAATCAGCAACAGCCAATCCACGCAGCAGGCGTTTCGCTCGGCGGCAACGCCTTGCTCAAGTGGGCCGGCGAACAAGGCCCGGCAGCCAGCGCACTGGTCACCGGCGTCGTCTCGATTTGCGCCCCGCTTGATCTCGCCGCCTGCGGCCATCACCTGGCACGCGGTTTCAACCGGATCTACACCCGGCATTTCCTGAAAACGCTCAAGGCAATTTCGCACGCCCGCCTGCGCCAGTTTCCCGGACTGTTCGATGCAACAAAAATGCAGCAGGCCAGCAACCTGTACCAGTTCGACGATGCGGTCACCGCGCCGGTTCATGGGTTTGCCGGCGCCGACGATTACTGGCTGCGCGCGTCGGCCAAACCCTGGCTGAAATCGATCGCTGTGCCGACGCTCGCGGTCAACGCCCGAAATGACCCGTTTTTGCCGGCTCGATTCCTGCCCGATGCCGCCGAGGTGAGCCGTTTCGTCCATCTTGAGCATCCAGCCGGCGGCGGCCATGTCGGTTTTGTCAGCGGCCCCTTTCCGGGAAATCTGGACTGGTTGGCCCAAAGACTCTTACACTTCTTCCTTTTCGAACGTCATACGACCTCATCATGAGCCAACTTCCTGCTGAAATCTTCAAGGCCTACGATATTCGCGGCATCGTCAATAAATCCCTGACCGCCGACGTTGTGCGCCGGATTGGCCACGCACTCGGCTCACTCGCCGCCGAGCAAGGCCAGAAAGCCATTGCCGTCGGTCGCGACGGTCGCCTGTCCGGCCCGGAACTGGCCGGCGCCCTGATGGACGGCATCTGTGCCGCCGGCATCGATGCGATCGACGTCGGCTGCGTGCCGACCCCGGTCACCTACTTTGCCGCCTACGAGCTCGGCGTGCACTCCTGCGTTTCGGTCACCGGCAGCCACAACCCGCCGGATTACAACGGCCTGAAGATGGTGATCGGCGGCACGACGCTGGCCCTCGATGCCATCCAGGACCTCAAGAAGCGCATTGAAGCCGGCAATCTGAAACACGGCCAGGGCAAGCGCAGCAGCGCCGATGTGCTCGGCGCCTACGTCGAAAAAATCGTCGGTGACGTCAAACTGGCCCGCCCGATGAAAATCGTCATGGATTGCGGCAACGGCGTGGCCGGCGCCATCGCCCCCGAACTGTTCAAGCGCCTGGGCTGCGATATCGTGCCGTTGTACTGCGAAGTCGATGGCAACTTCCCGAATCACCACCCGGACCCGTCCAAGCCGGAAAACCTGTCCGATGTCGTCAAAGCCCTGCAGGAAACCGATGCCGAAATCGGCATCGCCTTCGATGGCGACGGCGATCGCCTCGGCGTGGTGACCAAGGATGGCGAGATCATCTTCCCGGATCGCCAGTTGATGCTCTTCGCCGCCGACGTGCTTTCCCGCGTACCGGGCGGCCAGATCATTTACGACGTCAAATGCACTCGCCTGCTCGCACCATGGATTCGCCAGCACGGCGGCGTTCCGCTGATGTGGAATACCGGCCACGCGCTGGTCAAGGCCAAGCTCAAGGAAACCGGCGCTCCGCTGGCCGGCGAAATGTCCGGCCACACCTTCTTCAAGGAGCGTTGGTACGGCTTCGACGACGGCTTGTACACCGGCGCCCGGCTGCTCGAAATCCTGTCTCGCGCGGCCGACGCCAATCCGGTACTAAAAAATCTGCCGAATGCGCCGTCTACACCTGAGTTGAACATCAAGATGGCTGAAGGCGAACCGTTTGTCCTGATCGACAAGCTGAAAGCCGAAGGCAAATTCGAAGGCGCCGAAGAGATCATCACCATCGACGGCGTTCGTGTCGAATACCAGGATGGATTTGGTCTGGCCCGCCCATCGAATACCACGCCGGTCGTAGTGCTGCGTTTCGAAGCCGACAACGATGTCGCGCTGGAGCGCATCCAGGCCGGTTTCCGTAATGCCCTGAAGGCCGTCTGGCCGGGGATTGAACTGCCGTTTTAAGGAGTTTTCGTGAGCGACACCGCTGCTGATCAGTTATTTCTCGGCCGGCAACCCATTCTCGACCGCGAGCAGCGGCTCGTCGCTTACGAACTGCTTTTCCGCAACGGTACGCGCAACAGCGCCGAAGTAACGGATGGCGTCCAGGCCACCGCCACGGTGATCGCCAACGCCTTCAGCGAACTCGGCGTCGAAGCGGCGCTGGGTAATTGCCGCGGCTTCATCAATGTCGATGAAGCCTTCCTGTTCAGCGACATGCTTGAACTGTTGCCGCGCCACGCCGTCGTACTCGAAATTCTCGAAACCGTGCCGCCCAGCGCCGCCGTCGTCGAACGCTGTGCCGCACTCAAGGCGGCCGGCTTCACGCTGGCCCTGGATGACGTGATCCAGCTCGAACCTGAATTTGCCGACCTGCTGGCCCTGGTCGAAATCGTCAAGGTCGACATCCAGCCGCTGTCCCGCGTCCAGTTGATGCAACTGGTCATGAAGCTGAAGCCGCTCGGCAAACAACTGCTGGCCGAAAAAGTCGATTCGCGCGAACAGATGGAGCAATGCCTCAAACTTGGCTTCACGCTGTTCCAAGGCTATTACTTTGCCAAACCGACGATCATCGCCGGCAAGAAACTGGATCATTCCCAGTTGTCGCTGATGAAGCTGATGGGCCTGCTGCTCAGCGATGCCGATAGCAGCGAACTTGAAACAGCCCTGAAGCCGGAACCGGGTCTCACGGTCAACCTGCTGCGCATGACCAATTCCGTCGGTGCTGGCAGTACCGAGAAAATCACTTCGCTGCGCCACGCCATCACCGTACTCGGCCGCCGCCAGTTACAACGCTGGCTGCAACTGCTGGTTTTTGCCTCTGGCAGCCAGAGCGGAAGCGTCAATCCATTGCTGCTCATGGCCGCAACACGCGGCCGCCTGATGGAACTGCTGGCCGCCGAATTGAGTCCAGGCGATGCGGCGCTGGCCGACCAGGCATTCATGGCTGGCATCATGTCGCTGATGCCGGCACTGGTTGGCCTGCCGATCAATGAAATCGTTACTCCACTCGGCCTTTCCGGCACGGTACGCGATGCCTTGTGCGATGGCAGCGGCCCGCTCGGTCAAATGCTGAGACTGGCAGAAAACAGCGAAAGTGGCGAACTGGCGCAACTCGCCGAGAGCCTTTCGCGACTGCCCGGCCTTGGCCCCAAAGCCCTCAACCGCGCCCAGACGCAAGCCTTGCAATGGGCCAACAGCATCGGCCAGGAAACACCATCGAATTGAGCGCAAGCCATGGGTGATACAGATAGTCACCAAACGCTACACGACAGTGCTGGCTCAAGGTTGAATCCCCCTGCAAAATAGGGGTCTTGACACTAATCAGCTGCGCCAAAATCTGCCATGAGCCACGAAGAGTCCCCCGCCTTTTCCCAACAGCACATCTACCTCCAGCAAGCGCCCAAAAGCCTGGCCGGCAAGCTGATTTCGCTGATCCTCGGCATCGCCTTCCTGACGCTGGCCTTCATGTTCTCACTCGTTGCCCTGGCGGTTGTCGCCGTTGGCGGAGTCGCCCTGTGGGGCTGGCTGTGGTGGAAAACCCGCGCCATTCGCAAGCAGATGCGCGAACAACCCGCACAAGACAGCCCCACCGGTTTCGAGACCGGCCGGGTCATCGACGGTGAAGTCATCCGTGAAACGACAGGCACCCCCCCGGCCGGCTACCTGCCTCGCTAAGCCCCAGCCTCGCCCGATATTAAAAAAATGCCACCGATCCGGTGGCATTTTTGTTTCCCGCCGAACGAGCCGGGAGCGGCCCATCCGGTGACTAAAAAAGAATTACAGCTTGCCGTCGACCCAGGCCGCGACAGAGGCCAGCGCAGCCGGCAGATTTTCCGGCTGCGTACCGCCCGCCTGCGCCATGTCAGGACGACCGCCGCCCTTGCCGCCGACCTGCTGGGCAACCAGATTGACCAGTTCACCGGCCTTGACCTTGCCGGTCAGATCAGCCGTCACGCCGGCAATCAGCGTAACCTTGCCATCGGCGACCGAAGCCAGCACGATGGCCGCCGACTTGAGCTTGTCCTTCAGCTTATCCATCGTTTCGCGCAGCGAATTGAGATCGGCACCTTCCAGGGTTACCGCCAGCACTTTGGCACCCTTGATGTCGACCGCCTGATTGAGCAGATCATCGCCTTGGGAAGAGGCCAGCTTGGATTTGAGACGGGCCAGTTCCTTTTCGAGATTACGGACATTGTCGAGAATACCGACGACACGCTCGGCAACCTCTTCCGGCTGCGTCTTGAGCAGGGCGGAAACACCCAGCACCTGACGTTCCTGCTGCTGGACGTAGCGCAGCGCGTTATGGCCGGTTACCGCTTCGACGCGACGCACACCGGCGGCGACGCCGGATTCGGCCAGAATCTTGAACAGGCCGATGTCGCCGGTCCGGCTGACGTGCGTCCCGCCGCACAGCTCTTTCGACGAACCGATACCGACAACGCGCACTTCATCACCGTATTTTTCGCCGAACAGCATCATGGCACCCGACTTCTGGGCATCCTCGATGCCCATCACGCGGGAATCGGTTGCGGCATTGGCCAGGATTTCGTGATTGACGATTTCCTCGACCTCGCGGATTTCCTCAGCACTCATCGCGGCAGTGTGGGCAAAGTCGAAACGAGTCTTGTCCGGATCGACTTGCGAACCCTTTTGCTGGACATGCTGACCCAGCACTTCGCGCAACGCCTTGTGCATCAGGTGCGTCACCGAGTGATTGCGTGCCGTGGCGGCTCGCGACGGTGCATCGACCCGTGCCGTGACGGACTGACCGACGACCAGCGAACCGGTCTTGACGACGCCGTGGTGACCAAAAACGGTGGCCTGAATCTTCAGCGTATCCTCAATGGCAAAAATGCCGGCTGCGGCCTTGAACTCGCCGCGATCGCCGACCTGGCCGCCGGACTCGGCGTAGAAAGGCGTGTTGTCGAGTACGGCCACACCCAAATCGCCCTCGTGCAGCTCGTTGACCGCGACACCGTCCTTGTACAGCGCCAGGATCTTGCCCTGCGCTTCAAGACCATCGTAACCGTGGAAAGTGCTGGCCGGACCATCGTATTCGAGATTGGCCGCCATCTTGAACTTGCCGGCGGCACGCGCCTGTTCCTTCTGACGCGCCATGGCGGCATCGAAGGCCGCTGCGTCGACGGTGATTTCCTGCTCACGGCAGATGTCCTGCGTCAAATCGAGCGGGAAGCCGTAGGTATCGTGCAGCTTGAAGGCGGTATCGCCGTTGAAAACCTTGTTGCCGGCAGCCTTGAGGGCAGCCAGTTCACTTTCGACAATCGCCATGCCATGTTCGATAGTGGCGAAGAAACGCTCTTCTTCCTGCTTCAACGTGGCAGTCACTCGCGCCTGATTCTGAACCAGTTCGGAATAGGCGCCGCCCATTTCGGCGACCAGATCCGGCACCATTTTGTGGAAGAAGGCCGCACGGGCGCCCAGCTTGTAGCCGTGACGGATGGCGCGGCGGATGATTCGGCGCAGCACGTAGCCGCGGCCTTCGTTACCCGGAATGACGCCATCGGCCAGCAGGAAGGAACAGGCGCGAATATGGTCGGCCAATACCTTGAGCGACGGGCTGTTGATGTCAGCATCGCTGGTTTCGCGCGCAGCAGCCTTGATCAGGCTCTGGAACAGGTCAATTTCGTAGTTGGCGTGCACGCCCTGCAACACGGCCGAGATACGCTCCAGCCCCATGCCGGTGTCCACCGAGGGCTTGGGCAGCGGATGCATCACGCCGGCTTCGTCGCGGTTGAACTGCATGAAGACGTTGTTCCAGATTTCAATGAAACGGTCGCCGTCTTCTTCAGGCGATCCCGGGGGGCCGCCCCAGTGCTTTTCGCCGTGATCGTAGAAGATTTCGGTGCACGGGCCGCAGGGACCGGTGTCGCCCATCATCCAGAAGTTGTCGGAGGCATAACGGGCGCCCTTGTTGTCACCGATGCGAATGACGCGCTCGGCCGGCACGCCGACTTCCTTGGTCCAGATATCGTAGGCTTCGTCATCCTCGGCATAGACGGTGATGGTCAGCTTGTCCTTGGGCAACTTGTAGACTTCGGTCAGCAACTCCCAGGCGTAGGTAATTGCGTCGCGCTTGAAGTAATCGCCAAACGAGAAATTGCCAAGCATTTCGAAAAAAGTATGGTGACGCGCGGTGTAGCCGACATTTTCGAGGTCGTTATGCTTGCCGCCGGCGCGCACGCATTTTTGCGAGGTCGTTGCGCGGCTGTAGGGACGCTTGTCGAAACCGAGGAAAACGTCCTTGAACTGATTCATCCCGGCGTTGGTAAACAACAGGGTTGGGTCCTCGTGTGGCACGAGCGAACTGGAGGCCACGATCTGATGCCCCTTGGAGGCGAAGAAGTCGAGGAACTGCTGGCGGATTTCGGCGCTTTTCATAAGCTGTCGGCCCTAAATGGCATTGAATTCGAAACCGTCGATTTTAAAAGAAAAACCCGCCGGGGGGCGGGTTCTTCGTGCATGCCTGCGGCAAATCAGCGGGAACGATACGGCCGGTCCTTGCGCCCATCATGGTTATAGTCATGCTGCCGGTCGTGCTTCTCGGCGGCAATGTGACGATTCTGCACATTCTGGGTATGCTCAAGATGCCGACGCTCCTGACGCGTCACGACACCATCCGACTTGGCGCGCGCCTCCATGTTTTCGACCCGTTGCTGACCACGCTCAAGACGAGCCGTCTCGCGGGGCGTCAGGCTGCCGGAAGCGGCACCTTGCTGAATACGGGCTTCCTGACGCGCCTCACGCTGGTCGACGCGAGGCGTAGCGGTTTGTGCCCAGGCGGCGACAGGCAGCAAGGCGCAGAGAACAGCAATACTCTTGAAATTTTTCATGACTGGCTCCTCCAGAAGATCGGGCGTTTTCCCTGAGTTGCATTAGAAAACAAACGCCGGAGAAAATCAGCCGCCTGATTGCAAGCTTTTGTAAGCAGTTGTTTCGGGTGAAAACCAATCAAGCCGATCGGTAAACAAGGCACTGACGCCTCGCCGGAAAAGCATTTCTGCCGTTTCCGGCACGTTGACCGTGTAACACAGCACCGGGATGCCCAGCTGTCGACAACCGACCAGGGTTTCATCGGTCAATTGCGCGGCATCGCAGTGCAGCGAAAATGCCTGCAAACGCCGGATATCTTCAAGCCACCCGGCAGGCACGGATTCATAGAGCACACCACGCCTGATCTGCGGTGCAACATCGCGGGCCACGGCCAGCGCATCCAGCGAAAAGGAAGAAAGCAAAGGCGGAACATCGGCCCCATGCCAGTACTCCGCCGTCAGCGCAGCGACAAGCTCCGCCGTCCGGATTTCATGGCCGGATGCCGGCTTGATTTCAACGTTGGCCAGCAAACCGTATTGTCGGCACAGGGCGGCGGCCTCCGAAAACCGGGGGATGCGCTCCCCGTCGCCGGCATTCAGTGAAAAAAGCTGCGCGTCAGTGCTTTCACACACCTGGCCGACACCGTTGGTCGTCCGTTCAAGGGTTTCATCGTGAATCAGGATGGGCGTGCCATCCCGACTCAACATGACATCAAACTCCACGGCCCGAAACCCCAGGCTGGCCGCAAGATGAATCCCGGCCAGCGTATTTTCCGGCGCCAGCGAGCCGCCACCGCGATGGGCAAACCAGCGCGGCAGCGAATCATGCATCAGAAGGGCTGGGCCTTCTTCAGGCCCGGCTTGGCGCCGAGCACCGCATTACCACGGCTCACGGCGGTATCGAGTGCCGCCTTGGCCGGCTTCTTGTCAGACCAGACTGCTTCCAACTCTTCGTTGGTGATAATACGGACCGGATCGATATTGGCCACACGAACACTCGGCTGGGCGCCCTTGCCGTTCAGGGAACCATACGCCACCTGCAGCGACTGGTCGTCATCCTTGAGCAGCTTGCTGCGAGCGGCAGCCCGAGAAGCAGCCGTCAGCGGCAGTTGACCGTAGGAACGGACCAAGTCGACCTGCATTTCAGGCGACAGCAGATAGGCAACAAACTTGGCTGCCTGCTTGTACTGTGCCGGCGTATAACCAGCCCCGGCCCAGAGCGACGCACCGTCTGCCAGTGTGTGCTGGCGGCCGCCGTACACATCATCGTGGAAAGGCATCGGGGCAACCCCCAGCTCGACACCCTTGGCATCGCGGAAATCGGTCACTTCGCGGGAGTCGGTGGTGATCATCGCGCACTCGCCATCCTGGAACTTGGCGCTGGCTTCATCGCGCCGGCCGAAAGTCCGGAAATAACCGGCCTTGGCCCAGGTCGCCATCATTGCAACGTGCTTGACCTGAGGCAGGCCGTTGAAAGTGAGCAGGCCCTTTTCGTTCATCGCCGGCACACCGGAAACCGAGCTGACATTATCGATATGCACCCAGACCGGCCATGAGGTCGTGTAAGGACAGGCGTAACCGGCATCCTGCAGCTTGTCGAGCATGCCCTGCATTTCAAACCAGGTCTTCGGCGGCTGCTCGGGGTCGAGCTTGGCCTTGCGCATGGCATTCTTGTTGAAGAACAGGACCGGCGTCGAATAGGCCAGCGGCAAGGCCACCAGACGCCCCTTGGCATCGACCACTCCAGCCTTCAGATCACCGGAAAGTTCACCAACATTCAGCGGCTGCCCGGCTTTCGCCATCATGTCGTAGAGCGGCACGAAATTCTTGGGATAGGCCAGCACCTCGGCCAGATCGTAGCGACGAATGAGATTCAGGCTGGCCGGCTTTTGCCCATGCTCATGACGAATCAACTTCAGTGCAGACCCTGTCTCCTTGTTGAAACGATCGACCACGACCTGCAAGCGCTCCTCACCCGCCGGACCAAGGTTATGGGCCAGAGCCAGTTCGGAAGGCGCAGCGGGGGCAGCGGCAGCAGGCTTGGCTGCCTGTTTTGCCGGCTTGGCCGCCTGTGCCGAAAATGCCATTACGACGCAGGCTGCGGCGACCAGGGGACGAAGAGGACGCGACATGAAAACTCCAGTAAGCATAAAGGGATAATTATAACGTCGGCACCACGGTCGGCGGTTGGCCAAATCCGCTGACAATGTGCGAGAATCTGCCCATGATCAAGCGCATTTTTCTCGCCACCACGCTACTTCTGGCTCTTGCCGGCTGCGATCAGGTCAATCAGAAACTGGGATTGGAAGATCCGGCCAAAAAAGAAGCCGAAGGCAAGGCTGTCGGCAGCGCCTGCCGGCATTCCGGCCGAGCCATCGAGGATTGCTATTCAATCTACAGTTGGCTGCCCAAAGCCAGTGTGTACGGTGGCTGGCGCGAGATGGACGAATATATGCGCGAGAACAAGATAGAAACCATCGCGCCGCAACTGCCGCCGGCAGATCCGCCCGGCGCAGCCAAAAAGAAGAAAAAAGCGCCGGCCAGCGAAGAGGCGGATTCGCCCGAGACGGCCAAGGAACCAGAAAAGAGCGCCGAGAAAGGCGCCAGCAAACACTAGGGCGCGGCAGCGTTGCGGTAGCCCGTGGAGGAGTGATTGTGAAGCTACCCGCCTTTTTGATTGGCATTCGCGGCAAACTGATCGCGATTTTCGTCCTGATCAAGGTTGTACCCCTGATTTTGCTTGCCTGGTTCGCCTGGCATGCCGCCCAGCAATTGGGCGCCGACGTCTCGATCAAAGCCGGCAGCATGGCCGACGCGATGCTGTCGAGCATCAAGGCCGTTGGCCAGACGGTCACCGACGACTCGATTCGCGCACTGGACCTGCGTTCGCGCGAGGCAATCGAAGCCCTGACGACCGATGCGGCCAAGGAAATTGCCGATTTCCTCTACGACCGTGACCGTGACATCCAGATCGCCGCCGGCATGGAACCGTCAGAAGGGGCCTTCCGCCGCTTCCTGGCCGATCGCAACCGCCCCCTCTTCCAGCACGCCAAATGGATACTTGCCGCAGATGGCAAATCATGGGTGCCGGAAAAACCGGTCGTCTGCGAAGCCAAGGTGACACGGCCCATCCTGCCGGACAATGCCAAGGATTTTCACACCCGCGCACCGGAATACTTTGGCGAGCAGGAAAACCGGCCGATTTTTGTTGAAATGACCTTCGTCGATCTCAACGGCCAGGAAAAAATCAAGGTAACGCGCGGCAATCTGACTGAAAAACAGCTGAAAAACGTTGTCGACCGCAAGAACACCTTCGTCAAGGCAGAAAACTACTTTGCCGAACTGAAAAAACTCAAGCCGGGTGAAATCTACGTCTCGGATGTCATCGGCGCCTACGTCCCGACCCAGGCCATCGGCCCTTACCTTCCTGCAGCACTGGAAAAAGCCGGCAAGCCGTTCACGCCGGAGGAATCGGCCTACGCCGGCACTGAAAACCCGGCTGGCAAGCGTTTCCGGGGCATTGTCCGCTGGGCCATGCCGGTCGTCAGAAACGGGCAGATCAGCGGCTACGTCACGCTGGCTCTCGATCACGATCACATTCGCCAGTTCTCAGACCGCCTGATGCCGACCGAAGAGCGCTACACGCCGATCGCCGATGCCATCAAGGGCAATTACGCCTTTATTTGGGACTACAAGAGTCGCTCGATTTCGCATCCGCGGGATTACATGATTGTCGGCTACGACGCCGAGACCGGTCGTCCGGCAACGCCCTGGATGGATCAGCAACTCTACGAAGAATGGCAAGCCAGTGGCAAACCCTCCGATGAGTTTCTGGCCGACGTACCGCCTTTCCGCGACCAGAACCTGAAGCGCAAACCGGCCAAGGAACTGGTCAAGGCGGGAACCGTCGGACTGGATTGTCGCTACCTCAACTTCTCACCGCAATGTGATGGCTGGAATGCCGTCACGGAACACGGCGGTTCGGGCTCTTTCGTCATTTTCTTCTCAGGCCTGTGGAAACTGACTACAGCCGCTGCGATCCCCTACTACACCGGCCAGTATGGCAAGACACCGCAAGGATTCGGCTTTGTCACGATTGGTGCGAATGTCGACGACTTCCACAAGGCGGCGACCGAAACCGCTGGCAAGATCAATGCGCTGGTCGCCGAAAAGGATGCCAGCTTCAAAAGCCAGCAAGGCGAGATGCTCGACGGCATCAAGTCCAGCCTGACCTCGACCGCAATCGGCCTGTGGGGGTCGACCCTGCTGATGACCATCCTCGTCATTGCCATTGCCATCTGGATGGCCAACCTGCTGACACGACGCATCACCGGCATGATCACCGGCATCCACGCCTTCCAGAGCGGCGATCTCAAGCATCGCCTGGAGGCACGCTCAGCCGATGAAATGGGCGAACTGGCACGTTCATTCAACAACATGGCCGACTCGGTCGAAGAATCCTTCCTGCGCCTGGAAGAAGCGAAGGAAAAGGCCGAAGAGGCCAGCCGCCTCAAATCCGCGTTCCTGGCCACGGTATCGCACGAACTGCGCACCCCGCTGAATGGCATCCTGGGTTTTGCCGAGCTGCTCAAATCGGAACTCGACGACCCTGATCAGCAGGAGTACGCCAACATCATTCACCAGAGCGGAGAACACCTTCTGACGCTGGTCGGCGACATCCTCGACCTGGCCAAGATCGAATCCGGCGAAATGACCTTCAACTGGACCAATACCTCGCTGGCAACGTTCGTCAGCGACTGCGTCGCGGTGCACCACAACCCGGCTGCCGCCAAGGGGCTGAAACTGGGGATGCAACTGGCCGACAACCTGCCGGAATCGCTGCGCACCGACCCAACCCGCCTGCGTCAGTTGCTCAACAACCTGTTGAACAACGCCATCAAATTCACCGAACACGGCAGCATCACACTTTCCGTCAACCGTGACGAGCACGAAATCACCTTCGCCATCACCGACACCGGCCCCGGCATTCCGCCGGAAAGTCGCGAAGTCATTTTCGCAAAATTCAAGCAACTCGAAACCTTTTTGACCCGGGAACACGGCGGCACCGGATTGGGCCTGGCCATCGTCAAGCAACTCGTCGAGCACATGGGTGGACGGGTTACACTCGACTCAACCGTCGGCACCGGTTCAACCTTTACCCTGCACTTTCCCCTGGAGCCAATCCATGGCTGATCGCAACGCACTGGTCGTCGATGACCACCCGACCAACCGACTGCTCGCCACCACCCTGCTCAAGAAACTGGGCTGGAGTCCGCTAGAGGCAGACAATGGCGAAACCGCACTGATACTTGCCGGACAAAACAATTTCAGCCTGGTTCTGCTCGACATCAGCATGCCGGGCATTTCCGGCGAAGAAACCTGCACGCGCCTGCGTGCCATGCAGGGTGACCGCCCACTGCACATCATTGCCTACACGGCTCATGCTTTTCCGGAAGAACGAGAGCGTTTCCTGGCCTATGGCTTCGACAACATCCTGGTCAAACCAATTAATCGACAGCGGCTGGAAGAACTGATCGCCGACCTGTGATCGCGATTCCCCCCGCCGGAGGGTCGCGGTCAACGCTATCCCTGGCGCCAAAATGCCGGCAAGCAATTGCCTGGATAGCTGAATTGGCGGGCAATTGAGCGGCAACCCCGACTGAGGCCCCCAGACAGCCGGGAGACGCCCCCAAAATGCACACTGGACACATCCGGGTACTCGGCCCCGGCTAGGCGTATAATACGGCCCCATGTCTGAAATCAATACGTTAGCTGGCGACCTTGCCAGCACCCCGGCTGCCGAAGCCGCCCCCGAAATCACCTTCGCCGATCTTGGCCTCGCGCCCGAACTGCTGCGCGCCGTACTCGACGAAGGCTATACCAAACCTACGCCAATCCAGGCCCAGGCCATCCCGCTGGTCATCCGCGGCCAGGACATCATGGGCGGCGCCCAGACCGGCACCGGCAAGACGGCCGCCTTCACGCTGCCCATCCTGCAGCGCATCCTGCCCTTCGCGTCAAGCAGCCCATCGCCAGCCAAGCACCCGGTACGCGCCCTGATCCTCGCGCCAACCCGCGAACTGGCGCTGCAAGTCTTCGAGTCGGTCAAGGCCTACAGCAAGCACACCCACCTGCGCTCGATGTGCGCCTTCGGCGGTGTCGATATCAAGCCGCAGATCGCCGAACTGAAAAAAGGCGTCGAAATCCTGGTCGCCACCCCCGGTCGACTGCTCGACCACGTTGAAAACAAAAGTGTCAGCTTCAGTTCGGTTCAGGCGCTGGTGCTCGACGAAGCCGACCGTATGCTCGACATGGGTTTTGTGCCCGATGTAACGCGCATTCTCAACATGCTGCCGCAGCAGCGCCAGAGCCTGCTGTTCTCGGCCACCTTCTCGGAAGAAATCAAGAAACTGGCCGACAGCATGCTGCGCTCGCCGGTACTGATCGAAGTGGCCCGCCGCAACCAGGTTTCCGACACCATCACGCACCGCGTGCACCCGGTTTCGGAATACGGCAAGCGCGGCCTGCTGACCAAGCTGCTGAAATCCGGTGAAATCCGCCAGTGCATCGTGTTCATGCGCACCAAGCAGGGCTGCTCACGACTGACCCGCGAACTGCAACGCGCCGGCATCCAGGCCGATGCGATTCACGGCGACAAGAGCCAGCTCGACCGGATCAAGGCACTCGACGCCTTCAAGGCCGGCCAGACGCACGCCCTGATCGCGACCGACGTCGCGGCGCGCGGCCTCGATGTCGATGACCTGCCCTATGTGATCAACTACGAACTGCCGCACACGCCGGAAGACTACGTACACCGCATCGGCCGGACCGGCCGTGCCGGCAAGAGCGGCAATGCCATCTCGCTGGTCAGCGCCCACGAAGTCGGTTACCTGGTCGATATCGAGAAGCTGATCAAGCGCCCGATCGAACAGGTTGAAGTCGTTGGCTTTGAACCAGAAGCAGAATACGAATACCCGCCGGGCAACAAGAAAAAACGCCCGTCGGCTGCACCGAGCAAGGCCCCGCTGGCCCACAAGCCGGAGCGTAGCGAACGTTACGAGCGAGCCGAACGCAGCGAACGCCGCCCGGCCCGCCGCAACCCGATGATTGCATCCGACGGTTTCGACTTCAGCAAGCCGTACGAGGAAATCTCGCCCCGCGGCGAAGTACCAGACTCGGCGCAGGCCCCGGCCAAACCCGACCCGCATAAGCCGCGTCGAGTCGTTGCCGCCCTACTCGGCGGCCTCGGACGCAAGTAAGACGAAAAAATGGCACCGCAAGGTGCCATTTCAGACCGCTGACAAAGCCTCCAAGCGATTGGGGGCTTTATTTTTTATAATGCAGGCATGCTCAAACCTGCCTACCCTGCCCAAACGGAACTGGAGATGGTGACGTTGGAGCAATTGGTCCCGAAAGACCACTGGCTCCGGCTGCTCGACCAGCACATCCGGTTTGATTTCATTCGTGAAGCGACCCAGCACCTGTATTGCGAGAACAATGGCCGACCAGCGATTGATCCGGTGGTGTTGTTCAAGATGTTGTTCATTGGCTACTTGTTCGGGATTCGCTCCGAGCGACGGCTGGTGAAGGAAATAGAGGTCAATGTGGCTTACCGCTGGTTTCTCGGCTTTCGACTGACGGACAAAGTGCCGGATGCCTCGACGCTGTCGCAGAATCGCCGTCGCCGCTTTGTCGGGACGGACATTGAGCAACGCATCTTTGACGGGATTGTCGAGCAAGCCATTGAGCACAAGCTGATTGGCGGGCGGGTGCTGTACACCGACAGTACCCACCTGAAGGCGAACGCGAACAAGCGGCACTTTGAAGTGCATCAGGTCGAGCAAACCCCTGCGGCCTACCTGGCCGAACTGGATGCAGCCATCGAAACGGACCGAGCCGCCGCGGGCAAGAAGTCGCTCAAGCGTGATGACGATGATTCGACACCGCCGATGAAGGAGGTCAAGGTCAGCACGGTCGATCCCGACGCAGGTTTCATGGCCCGCGACAACAAGCCGACCGGCTTCTTCTATCTGGATCACCGGACTGTCGATGGCGTGCATGCTTTGATCGTCGATACCCATGTCACGCCGGGCAATGTCCATGACAGCCAGCCCTACCTTGCCCGCCTGGATCGGGTCATGGAGCGCTTTGATCTGGCCGTGGGCGCCGTCGGGCTGGATGCCGGGTATTTCACCCCGCAAGTCTGCAAGGGCCTCCTCGAGCGGGCACTGTTCGGGGTGATGGGCTACAAGCGACCCACACACCGCGATGGCTATTTCTACAAACGGGACTATCTCTACGATGCGGTCCAGGACTGCTACCGCTGCCCGGCCGGGGAGGTTCTACCGTACCGGACGACCAACCGGCTGGGTTATCGCGAATACGCCTCGAACCCGGCGCGGTGTGCCGATTGCGGCGTGCGCGGGCAATGCACGCAGAGCCGGAACCATCAGAAGCTCGTGACCCGACATCTCTGGGAAGGTTTCAAGGAAGCGATCAACGCCAATCGCCTGAGCGACCTGGGCAAACGGCTGTACGCCCGGCGCAAGGAAACGGTGGAGCGCAGTTTTGCCGATGCCAAGGAGTTGCACGGCCACCGTTACGCCCGTTTCCGTGGCTTGGCCAAGGTGCAAGCGCAGTGCCTGCTCTCGGCGGCCTGTCAGAACATGAAGAAGATGGCCCTGTTGCTGGCCCGCAAGGCGGCAGCCTTATTGGCCAAAATCCTCGCACGAACCCGTTTTGCCGCCCCATTCGCCCGCCATCTTTGGCAGATCGGGGTTCCTAACCTGAATTTCAGAATCCGCCTCGCTTCGGCTTGAAGCCAGGAGTCTCCCTGATTTCCAACCAGAAAAACAAACCCCCCGAAAAATCGGGGGTTCGTCAGCAGTCTGAAATGGCACCGCAAGGTGCCATTTTCACAACTGCCGGCCGAAAACTATTTCATGAATGACGAAGGCGATGGACGCGGCGCAGGTACGTCGACAATCTTGATCACCGCCAGCGAAACGTTATCACCCGCACCACGCGCCCGTCGCCGGGCTTCGTCGATCATGATTTCACAGGCTTTGCGGGCAGAATTGCCAGCGACCAGCAGACCCATCTCGACCTCGCCGAAATAAGCCCACAGGCCATCCGAACAAAGCACGAAAGAGTCGCCGGCGACGACCTCGATGCTGTTGGAAAAATCGATGCGCGGCTCGTCGACACCGCCGAGCGAGGTCATCAAGACATTGCGATTGGGGTGGGTCAGCGCCTCTTCCGGTGAAATCCGGCCGATATTGACCAAATGTTCGACGTAGGAGTGGTCGACCGTACGACTGACCAGATCCTTGCCATGGAAACGGTACAAGCGACTATCGCCGCAATGCCCCCAGGTCAGCCGACCCGGCTGGAGCAGCAGCATCACGGCCGTACTGTGTGGCTCTTTTTCATTGATGAAGCGCGAGGCGCGAATCATCGTATGCGCTTCAAGCATTGCCGCCTCAAGCATTTTTTCCGGCGCCTCTTCGGCTGGAGAAAAATGTTCCAGACTACTTTTGGCGGTGTGCAGCACCTGCTCAGCCGCCAGCGAGCCACCGGCATAACCGCCCATGCCATCGGCCACAAGGGCGAGCACGACCCCTCGTTTGCGCGGGTGGGAAAGAATGGCGACGCGGTCCTGCTGTTCCTTGCGGTCGGCCTGATGCTGGGCGGCGCAGGCGTCAATGGCTATCGGCACATCACCTCCAGGGCAGTCGACACAATACGGGGGTTACCAGGGCACGCCCTGCATCGGTCAATGTGCATCGCCATGAAACCGCTCGATGATGATATCGACAAATTCGAGCAACGCATCGCTATCCAGCCCCAGCTCAGCCATCACTTCATCCTGCACCAGCTCCCATTCGGGATGCGGTACACGCTGATCGCGATAGTAGATATCGATCGCCAACTGAAGAATCGCCACCATGGTGCGCGAGGCATGCATGTCGAGTTCGTTGATCGCATGGTGGTAACGAATGGCATCGCAGATGAATTCCGGCAAATGCCAGTGGCGGGCGACGAGATAGCCGACAACGCAGTGATCGGCATTGAACTTGCGGTCTTCCTCGACCATGCAGGTCCAGCAACCCGGCTGATCGAGCTTCATCTCGGCACAATAGGTCGGGAAACGCTGCATCAGCAGGAGCACGCCGCAATCGTGAAAAATACCGGCCATGTAGGCCTGGTCCGGGAAGATGTTGCAGACGGCAATCCGTTCATCGGCGATCAGCATCGCCAGTTGGGCGACCACTTGCGAACGCGACCAGAACGCTTCGTAGGCCAAGCGGTTTTTCTTGATGTCGCCCATCCCGGTCAGCGCAATCGCCTGGACCAGGTTGAAGGTCTGGCGCACGCCAACGGCATGGAGAATATCTTCAACCGACTCGAAGGGCTGATGCTGATGATAAGCCGCGTTGCCAACCACCTTGAAAAGCATCGCCGTTACGCCGGGATCCTGATTGATCACCCGGGCCAGCGCACGCACGTCGAATTCCTTGCGCGTCATGTATTTGCGCAACTCTTCGACGACCCGGGGCTGGGGCGGTATTTTGACGCCACCTTCCAGCAGCCGCTTGATTCGCGCCCCATCGACTTCACCCAGTGACTTGGTTACTTCAAATACCGAAGCCCGGCTCATTCAAAACCTCATCAATCAATTCGATCCAGTGCCTGACAGCCAACAGGCTTCCAGCCTGCAAATGACAGAGACAACCAATATTGGCGGTCGCAACCTGCCGAGGCGAACCGGCATTGAGCGCCACCAGCTTGTTGTTGCGCAGCTTTTGCGACAATTCAGGCTGCAGCAGGGAATACGTTCCGGCCGAACCGCAGCACAAATGCGCATCGGCCACTGGCGTCAGCTCAAAACCAGCAACGCACAGCAATTCTTCAATCACGCCCTTGATCTTCAAACCATGCTGCAGGGTACAAGGCGAGTGAAACGCCAGTTTACCTTGCGGCACAGCCGACTGGCGTAAAAGATGAAACAAAGTGTCACGTTCGGCCACCAGTATTTCCGACGGATCGCGCGACAAGGCGCTGACCCGCTCAGCCTTGGCCGCATAAACCGGATCGTCGGCCAGCAAATGGGCATAGTCGCGAACCTGGACGCCACACCCCGAGGCCGTGACGACAATCGCTTCGACCCCTGCCTCGACGTGCGGCCACCAGGCGTCGATATTGCGGCGCATGTCGTCCAGCGCGGCAGACTGGTCATTCAGATGAAAACGTACGGCGCCGCAACATCCTGCTTTTTCTTCCTCAAGCAGGCTGATCCCCAGACGGTCCAGAACGCGTGCGGTTGCCCGGTTGATATTGGGGGCCAGCGCCGGCTGGGCGCAACCGGCGAGCACCAGCATGCGGCGCTCGTGAGCGGCGACCGGCCATGCACCGGTCTTGCCGGCAGACTCGGGCGGCAGTTTGTCGGCCAGCGCGTTCGGCAATAGCGGACGCAGGGTTCGCCCAACCTTGACCAGTGCGCCAAACACGGCAGGACGTGGCAGGATTTCCCGCAACAGCTTGCGTGGCACCGCTTCGCGCAGCGGGCGAGGCAGGCGCTGCTCGACGATCTGGCGCCCGATGTTGAGCAAACGGCTGTATTCGACGCCTGACGGACAGGTCGTTTCGCAGGAACGGCAGGTCAGGCAACGGTCGAGGTGCGTCCGCGTCTTTTCAGTAACCGCCTTGCCCTCCAGCAATTGCTTGATCAGATAGATGCGCCCCCGCGGCCCGTCCAGTTCATCTCCGAGCAATTGATAGGTCGGACAGGTCGCGGTGCAAAACCCGCAATGCACGCATTTGCGCAAAATCGCCTCGGCTTGCTGCCCGGCGCGGGCATCACGGATGAAATCGGCGAGCTGGGTATCCATCAGAACTCCGCGTAAAGGCGACCGGGATTGAGGATGCCTTTCGGATCGAAAGACTTTTTCAGCCGCCGGTGCAGCGCCAGCAAGGCCGGCGAAAGTGGCGCGAACGCCCCGTCGAGACAGCGTTTCGATTCGGCCGCACGGTACAGCACGGCATGGCCACCGGATGCTGCCGCTTCGCTGCGCAAACCATCCGGCGCGTCGGCATACCAGCGCAAGGCGCCACCCCACTCGATTGCCTGCAAGCTGTCATCGGACGATAACGGTGCGGTACTCGGCAAGGCACAACGCCATAGCGTTGCTGCAGCAAACGCCGGATGCGTCTGTTCGCGCACCGAAATCCAGTGTTTTGCGGCGTCGACCGCAGCAATCGGCTTACCGCCGGCCTGGGCCAACGCGCGGATCGCCGCATCGACCGCCGCCTGCGCACCGGAAAGACGCAGGTACAGGCAGTCGGCAAACCAGAAGGAAGCCGAAATCGGCAGCGGACGACCACCCCATTCATTCAGCTTGGCAATGCTTTCGGCCGCATCGAAGTCAAAACACAGCGTCTGTTCGGCAACCGGCCGGGGCAGCACCTTGAGCGTCGCTTCGGCGATCAGGCCCAGCGTTCCCAAACTGCCGGCAAGGAGTCGCGACACATCGTAGCCGGCGACGTTTTTCATCACCTGACCACCGAAATCGAGCACCTGCCCGGTGCCGTCGATCAGTTTTGCGCCAAGTACGAAATCACGCACGCCACCGGAGGTCATCCGGCGCGGCCCGGACAGGCCGGCAGCGATGCAACCGCCGAGCGTCGCCGCGCCGAAATGGGGCGGCTCAAAGGCCAGCATCTGTCCTCTACCGGCCAGCTCGGCCTCGATCTCGGCGAGCGGTGTGCCGCAGCGTGCCGTGATGTACAGCTCGGTCGGCTCGTAAGCCAGAATGCCGGCGTAGGCAGCGACATCGAAGAGTTCACCGGCCAGCATACCGCCGTAGAAATCCTTGCTGCCGGCACCGCGAATGCGCAGCGGCGCATGCGCCTGACATGCCGCCTTGATGCGCTCAATCAGATCGTCAAGCTGCATCAGAAACGCTCCAGTTCGGGAAATTTGAGATCGCCGCGATGCACGTGCATGCGCCCGTATTCGGCACAACGATGCAGGCTGGGGATGGCCTTGCCGGGATTGAGCAGCCCCTTGTCGTCGAACGCCGCCTTGATCCGACGGAAGGCGTCGAGCGCCGGCGCACTGTATTGGACGCACATCTGGTTGATTTTTTCGATGCCGACACCGTGTTCGCCGGTAATCGAGCCGCCGAGTGCGACCGAGAGTTCGAGAATTTCGGCCCCGAAGGCTTCGGCCCGCGCCCATTCGCCGGGCTTGGCCGCGTCGTACATGATCAGCGGGTGCAGATTGCCGTCACCGGCATGAAAGACATTGGCGCAACGCAACTGGTATTTGCTTTCCATCGCCGCAATCGCCGCCAGCATCTCGGCCAGCCGTTTGCGCGGAATGGTGCCATCCATGCAGTAATAATCCGGCGTGATTCGCCCGACCGCCGGAAAGGCGGCCTTGCGCCCGGCCCAGAAACGCAGGCGCTCGGCCTCCGATTGCGACACACGAATGTCGCGCGCCCCTGCCGCGGTCAACACCGCCGTCACGCGCGAAATCTCCTCGGCAACCTCCTCCGGCGTGCCGTCCGATTCGCACAACAGAATGGCCGCTGCATCGAGGTCGTAGCCGGCCTTGACGTAAGGCTCGACGGCGGCCGTCGCCGGTTTGTCCATCATTTCCAGACCAGCCGGAATGATCCCGGCCGCGATGATCGCCGCAACGGCATCGCCGGCCCGCGCCACATCGTCGAACGAGGCCATGACGACCTGGGCCAGTTCCGGCTTGGGCACCAGCTTGACGGTCACTTCGGTGACCACGCCGAGCATACCCTCGGAGCCGATGACCAGCGCCAGCAGATCGTAGCCGGGCGCATCCGGCGCGGCCGAACCAATCTCGAACACCTCGCCCTCGATGCTGACCACCCGGACGCGCAGGACGTTATGCACGGTCAGGCCGTACTTCAGGCAATGCACGCCGCCTGAGTTTTCGGCCACGTTGCCGCCCAGCGTGCAGGCAATCTGCGACGACGGATCGGGCGCGTAATACAGCCCGAACGGCGCGGCCGCTTCCGACACGGCGAGGTTGCGCACGCCGGGTTGCACGACCGCTGTCCGGGCGCTGCGGTCGACCTGCAAAATCTTGTTGAATCGGGCCATCGACAAGACGACGCCCTGGGCATGCGGCATCGCCCCGCCGGACAAGCCGGTGCCGGCCCCGCGCGCCACCACCGGCACGCCCAACTGGTGGCAGGTGCGCAGCACGTCGATGACCTGCACCTCGCTCTCCGGCAGACAAACCGCCATCGGCAGTTCGCGATAGGCGGTCAGGCCATCGCATTCGTAAGGCCGCAAATCCTCCTCATCGGTCAGCAGGCAATGCGCCGGCAGGATCATTTTCAGGCGCGTTGCCAGCGCCGCGCGGTCGGTCGTGAAGACGGAATCGGAAAGCGTCATGGTCAGCCTTATTCTAATCCGACGAGGATGGCACGAAAGTCATTGACGTTGGTTCGCGTTGGTCCGGTGACCAGCAAATCGTCCAGCCCGGAAAAATAGCCCCAGGCGTCGTTGACCGCGAGATGCTGGCGGATATCGAGCCCCAACCCACGCGCCCGATGCAGCGTCGATGGATCGACAAAAGCACCGGCATTGTCTTCGCTGCCGTCGATGCCATCAGTGTCGGCAGCCAGCGCATGAATACCCGGCACGGCATCGAGGGCCTGCGCCAGACCGAGCAGGAATTCAGTATTGCGCCCGCCCCGACCTTCGCCCTTGAGCGTCACCGTGGTTTCGCCGCCAGACAGCAGAACGCAGGGCTTTTTGGCCGGAATATCGTGTTGACCGCAGCAACGCGCCATACCGGCCAGCACCTTGCCAACTTCACGCGACTCACCCTCCAGCGCATCGCCGAGAATCAACGGGGTGATGCCCATTTGCTGCGCCGCATCGGCCGCGGCCTGCAACATTTGCCGTGGGCTGGCGATCAGCCGGAAGGTGCTGCGCGCCAGACGCGGATCACCCGGTTTGGGCGTTTCCAGATCGCCCGTTTCAAGGCGCTGGCGCAGCCGCTCAGACACGTCAATGGCGTAAGCGTCGAGTACGCGCAGGGCATCGAGCGCAGTGCTCGGATCACCCACCGTCGGGCCGGAAGCGATGACCGCCGGAACGTCGCCCGGCACATCCGAAATGGCCAGCGTCAATAGTTGTGCCGGCCAGGCGGCCAGCGCCAGTCGTCCGCCCTTGCTGGCAGACAAGTGTTTACGCACGCAGTTGATCTCGCCAATGCTCGCCCCCGACTTGAGTAGCACCGAGGTGAGTGCCCGCTTCTCGGCCAGCGTAATGCCTTCGGCCGGGGCGGCAAGCAAGGCCGATCCGCCGCCGGAAATCAGCGCCAGCACGCGGTCGTTTTCATTCAGGCCGCGCAACTTGTCGAGAATGCGCGCCGCCGCCCGCTCGCCGGCGGCATCGGGGACCGGATGGGCGGCTTCGACGATCTCGATGCGCTCACAAGGCACACCATGGCCATAGCGCGTGATGACCAGGCCATCGAGCGGCCCGGACCAATGCTGCTCGACCGCCCGCGCCATCGCCGCCGATGCCTTGCCGGCTCCGATCACGATCAGCCGGCCACCGTCGTCCAGTGGCAAATGCGGCGGCACACAGATAGCCGGATCGGCGGCGGCAATGGCCGCGTCGAACAAGCGGCGCAAAATCTCGCGCGGCGTCATGCCGACATCCAGCCAAGGCCGGCCTCGGTGGTGGTTTTCGGCTTGTATTCGCAGCCGACCCAGCCGTCGTAGCCGAGGCGATCAAGCAATTCGAACAGGAAGGGATAGTTGATCTCGCCGCTACCCGGTTCGTGCCGGCCGGGGTTATCGGCAATCTGGATATGGCCGATGCGGTGTAGATTGGCCTCCAGCGTCCGGGCCAGATCGCCGGCGATGATCTGGGCGTGATAGATGTCGTACTGAAGTTTGACGTTGCTGCGGTCGACCGCGTCCAGCAGGCGAAATCCCTTGGCCACGTCGTCCAGCCAGTAGCCCGGCATGTCGATGCGGCTGTTGATCGGCTCAATCATCAGCGTCACGCCGACCGTGGCGCAACGGTCGGCGGCGTAGCGCAGATTAGCGATGAAGGTTTCCTCCAGCTCGGCCTCGTCATGCCCGGCCGGGCGCAGGCCAGCCATGCAGTGCAGGCGCTCGCAATCGAGCACCATCGCGTAGTTGATCGCCTGCTCGACCGATTCGGCAAATTCGCCCTGACGATGCGGCAGGCAGGCCAGGCCACGCTCGCCGGCCGCCCAGTCGCCGGGCGAGAGGTTGAACAGGACCTGTTCGAGATCGGCCGCCTTCAGCCAGTCGGCCACATCATGCGCCGGATAATCGTAGGGAAAGAGATATTCAACGCCTTTGAAGCCGGCCGCGGCAGCTCGCTGGAAGCGCTCCGGAAAAGCAACATCGGCAAACAGAAAACTCAGATTGGCAGCGAACTTTGGCATGGCGATGACAGTCAGTATCCGGGCCCGCCAGTATAATTCGGCGCACAACAACGAGGAGAAACCAGTGAGCAACACCGGGAACAGCGAACAAGAAACAAGCAGCGAACGCAAGGGCAACCGCCTCTCGAAGATCGTCACCCGCACCGGCGACGCCGGCACCACCGGGCTCGGCGACGGTAGCCGGACGACCAAGGACAGCCTGCGCATCGACACCATCGGCGAAGTCGATGAACTCAACTCCAGCCTCGGCCTGCTGCTCTGCGAAGAGTTGCCGGAAAAAGTGCGCACCGCCCTGCTCGACATCCAGCACGATCTGTTCGACCTTGGCGGCGAACTATGCCTGCCCGGCATGAGCGTGATGAAGGACGCCCAGGTCGCCCGGCTTGAGGAACTGGTCGAAGACTTCAACGCCGACCTGCCGATGCTCAAGGAATTCATCCTGCCCGGCGGCACCCGCCCGGCGGCCATCGCCCACCTCTGCCGCACCATCTGCCGGCGCACCGAGCGCTCAATGGTGCGCCTGAACAATGCCGAGGCGCTTTCCGAAGCCGCCCGCCGCTACGTCAATCGACTCTCCGACCTGCTCTTCGTACTCGGCCGCGTCCTCAACCGGGCCGGCGGCCGGGGCGATGTGCTGTGGCAAAAAGGCAAGAACGCCGCATGAGCGCCTGCGTCATCGGCCACATCACGGTCAAGGATGCCGACAAATGGGCGCAATACCGCGCCCAGGTGCCGGCAACCATCGCCCCGTGGGGGGCCGAACTGGTCTTTCGCGGCCTGACCGTGAAGGTACTGGCCGGCGAACATGCCCACACCGATACCGTCGTCATCCGCTTTCCCGACCAGGCTTCGGTCGATGGCTGGTATCAGTCGGCGGCATACCAGGCCCTGATCCCGCTGCGCGAACAGGCTGCCGATCTGGTCCTGGCCAGCTTTAGCGATTGACCAGACCGATTGCGGCGCCCCACTTCACCGGGCGCCGCCGCTTCGGTTAAGCTTCTCCGCACAAAAACACGGAGACAGCTCATGCAACAACCCACACTGACCACTATCGCCCTCAGCCTCGATCAGGGCATTGCCGAAATCCGCCTCAACCGGCCGGACAAATCGAACGCGATGAACGATGCGATGTGGCAGGAAATCCGCCTCGCCTTCGACTGGGTAGACGCCACGCCGGCAGCGCGTGTCGCCATCCTTGCCGGCGAAGGCCGCAACTTCTGCGCCGGCATCGACCTGAGCATGCTCGGCAGCATCCAGCAACGCATCGCCCACCCGGACGGCGCACGCAGCCGCGAAGCCCTGCGCCGCTTGATTCTCGATCTGCAGGATTGCCTGAGCAGCCTCGAACGCTGCCGCAAACCGGTACTCGCCGCGATCCAGGGCGCCTGCGTCGGCGGCGCGCTCGATCTGGTCACCTGTTGCGACATGCGCTACGCCTCACCGGAAGCCATTTTTTCAATCAAGGAAATCGACCTCGGCATGGTTGCCGACGTCGGCACACTGCAGCGCCTGCCGCGCCTGATCGGCGACGGCATGGCCCGTGAACTGGCTTACACCGGGAGCAATGTCGATGCCACAGAAGCCGAACGCCTCGGCCTGGTTAACCGCGTTTTTGCCTCACCGGAAGCGTTGACCGCAGGCGTCCGCACCCTGGCCGCGACGATTGCCGCCAAATCCCCCCTGGCCACCCGCGGCCTCAAGGAAGTCATGAACTACAGCCGCGAACACAGCGTAGCCGACGGCCTCAACCACGTCGCCAGCTGGAATGCCGCCATGCTGCTCTCGGGCGACCTCAACGAAGCCATGCTCGCCCAACGCGAACGACGGGCGGCGAGTTTTTCGGATTGAGGTTGGGTAACGTGAACTTTGGGAATGGGAAAGAATAGCTGTTCGGCCATTACTAACCTAAACCACCTTTCCAGAACAAGACGGAAACACACCGCTTACCTGCTGTGCAGCACTTAAGGAATCAATGGCGGGGTTTCACTCGGTAAAAACGTATCCCAAAACCAATCAGAAGTTGGGGGAACTGAGATCTTGATACTTGGAATGCACGCAGGTGCGACCAATATTGCTTAGTTACTCAAATATTGTGTGGCGAAAATAAGAAAGCCCGGCAGGTTTCCCTGCCGGGCTTGGATTCGGTCGTCACCCGAAGGTGACACCTTATTGTAGCAACGGCTCTCACCCCGGAAAGCTACGACAGGCGTATTCTACTCGCATTATTCATACGCCGACAAATCATGAACTCGACATACACCATTGGACTGGACATCGGCATCGCCTCGGTTGGCTGGTGCGTCCTCGGGGAAAACCACATCATCGACCTGGGCGTTCGCGCCTTCGACAAAGCCGAGACAGCCAAGGAGGGCGAGTCGCTGAACCTGGCCCGGCGTAGCGCTCGACTGATGCGCCGCCGCCTTTTCCGCCGGGCATGGCGACTGAAAAAGCTGGCACGCCTGCTGAAAACTGAAGGCTTGATCGCCGACACCAAGATTTTCCAGCCCGATCGGCCGTTCACGAAATCGCTGTGGCAGCTACGCGTCGACGGACTCGACTGCCAACTGAACGAGGAAGAATGGGCCCGCGTCATTTACCACCTGTGCAAACATCGCGGCTTTCACTGGATCAGCCGCGCCGAAGCCAAGCAGGCCGAGGGCGACAGCAAGAGCGAAGGTGGCAAGGTTAAGCAGGGGCTGGCGGGAACAGCCAAGCTAATGGCTGAAAAAGGCTACCGCAGTATGGCAGAGATGGTGTTGGCTGAATACCCGGAGGCTCAGCGCAACAAACAAGGCGAATACACCAAGGCACTTTCGCGTATCTTGCTGGCCGACGAGTTTGCCCTGCTTTTCACAAAACAGCGGGCGTTGGGCAATCCTCACACTTCCGAGCAACTGGAAACAGCCATCCTCGGCACCGGCGACCGAAAAAGCGGTTTGTTCTGGCAGCAGAAACCGGCGCTGGCAGGCGCAGACCTGCTCAAGATGCTCGGCACCTGCACCTTCGAGAAAGGCGAATACCGCGCGCCCAAGGCCAGTTTCACGGCCGAACGCCACGTCTGGCTGACCCGCCTGAACAATCTGCGCATCGTCACCGACGGCGTGACACGTCCGCTCACCGATCAGGAGCGCCAACTTTGCCTGCCGCTGCCCTATCTCCAGGCAGGTGATCTGACCTACAAACAATTGGGCAGCGCACTGAGCAAAGCCGGTCTACTCGAAGCCGGCAGTTTCAAATTCATTGGCCTTGCCTACCCTACCGAAGCGCAAAAAGCCGAGGGCAAGGCGAAAGACCCAGAATCGGCCACGCTGATTAAAATTCCGGCATGGCATGAATTGCGAAAAACGCTTACCAGCGCCACGGCAGGCCTTACCGACGAATGGGAAAAACTCTCGGGCGACGCCCTCTGCGGTCAACCGGAAATTCTCGATCAAATTGCCAGGGTACTCAGCGTTTACAAGGATGACGACGAGGTCAGGAGCGAACTCGCCAAACTCGCGCTACCCAATCCGCCGGCACTGATCGAAGCGCTGCTCGATATCCGTTTCGACAAGTTCCACGCCCTGTCGCTCAAAGCTCTGCGCGCCATCGTCCCGCACATGGAAAAAGGTCTGCGCTACGACGAAGCCTGCGTGCAGGCCGGCTACCACCACAGCCAGTTGCACAAGGTCGGCGCAGGCGAACACAAGTACCTGCCGCCGCTCTACGACGGGCGCGACAAGGATGGCCGGATGATCTTTGCGGAGGATGCTGACATTCCCCGCAACCCCGTCGTACTGCGTTCGCTGAACCAGGCGCGCAAGGTGGTCAATGCCATTATTCGCAAGCAAAAATGCTCCCCTACAGCCGTTCACATTGAAATGGCCCGTGATCTCTCCCGGCCGCTCGATGAGCGGAACAAGATCAAGAAGGAGCAGGACGAATATCAGTCACGCAACCAGCGTGATCGAGAGATGTTTACCGAGCAGTTTGGTCAGCCGCCAAAGGGCAGTGAATTTGAGAAATTCCGGCTATACCGGGAACAGCTTGGTAAGTGTCCTTATTCGTTGGAGGCCATTGTCCTTGAGCGCCTGTTGGAGCCCGGTTATGTTGAAATCGACCATGCTCTGCCGTATTCGCGCAGCTTCGATGACAGTAAAAACAACAAGGTGCTGGTATTTGCCAATGAAAATCGCAATAAAGGCAACAGCACCCCTTATGAATATCTGAATGGCGCTGCAAATAGTGAACGCTGGCAACGTTTCGCTGCCTTTGTCGAAGGCACCAAGTCTTATCGACTAGCCAAACGAACCCGTCTGCTGCGCAAGGATTTCAGCGCCAAAGAAGCCGAGGACTTCCGCGAACGCAATCTGAACGATACGCGCTACATCTGCAAATTCTTCAAGAATTATGTTGAGCAGCACCTGAAACTTGCCGAAGGGAGCACGGAGAAACGCTGCGTGGTTCTCAGCGGCCAACTGACCAATTTCCTGCGCGCCCGCTGGGGCTTGCTCAAGGTCCGTTCAGACAGCGACCGTCACCACGCGCTCGACGCAGCCGTGGTCGCAGCGTGCAGCCACAGCATGGTTCAGCGACTCTCCAATTACTCACGCACCCGCGAACTGGAACAGGTACGGGACGGCTTTGTCGATATTGCCACCGGCGAAATCATCAACCCCGCCATGCATCAGCAATTGCGCGAACACTTCCCCGATCCTTGGCCCAACTTCCGGCATGAACTGGAGGCCCGGCTGAAGATCGATTCGCCAGAATTGCTGCGCGAGGAATTGGCGCGTTTAGGCAGCTACAGCGATGAAGAACTCGCTGCGGTGAAACCCCTGTTCGTTTCCCGCGCACCGCAGCGGCGCAATGGTGGCGCTGCACACAAGGACACCATCTACGGTCAACCGGAAAAAATGAAGAAAACCGGCGGTGTCACGCAGAAGGTGCCACTCTCCAGCCTGACGCTGAAAGACCTCGATTCGCTCGCCGATCCGCATCGCAATGTGAAACTGTACGATGCCATCGCCCAGCGTCTTGAAGCTCACGGCGGCAAAGGCGACAAAGCTTTTCCACCTTCCAACCCACTACACAAACCGGATAAGGATGGCAACCCGACCGGCCCCATCGTACGCACAGTGACCAAGGTTATCGACAAGCTCTCCGGCATCCCGGTGCGCGGCGGCATCGCCAAGAACGACACTATGCTGCGGGTGGATGTCTTTTCCAAGGCCGGCAAGTTCCATCTGGTGCCGGTTTATGTCCATCATAGAGTAACGGGGCTACCGAACCGGGCAGTTGTCGGCAAGAAGGATGAAAGCCAATGGACTTTGATGGATTCAAGCTATGAATTTCGCTTCACTCTGTACCCAAATGATTTATTTTTCCTGAAGGTTGATGGAGAAGCTTTGTTTGGCTATTTCAGTGGGATAAACATAAACGACTGCGGTTTGAAGTATTTTCCTCACGACCAGAAATCAGTAGAAAGCCTTAGAAAAAAAGGCGTCTCCAGCGCAAAGGCATTTCATAAATTTAACGTCGACACCCTAGGCAACATTTACCCCGCCCCACCGGAGAAACGTCGTGGGCTGGCGTAGCGTGATGATTTCCCGGCCGGCCAAGCTGCGCCGGGAACATTATTCCCTGGCTATCGAGCAGGAACAGACAGCCTTTGTTCCCTTCGAAGACATCGCCATCATTGTCCTCAACCATCGCGAAATCCAACTCACCCACCCCGTTCTCTCCGCCTGCGCCGACTACGGCATCGGCTTATACGCAACCGGCGACAACCACCAGCCCAACGGAGTCTTCCTGCCATTTCTCGCGCACTCCCGCACCACACGCCTGATGCGCAAGCAGATGGAGATTCCGCGCCCCTTGGCCAAGCAAGCCTGGGCCAACATTGTCCGGCGCAAGATCGAAAACCAAACTGCCGTACTTCGGCTTTGTGGAAAAAATGGCGTCGACCGTCTGGACTCCTATGCCCGGCGTGTGCGCTCCGGTGACACCGAAAACCTCGAAGGCCAAGCTGCCGCCTTTTATTTCCCCCAACTCTTTGGCCAAGGCTTTTATCGCGCAGAAGAACGCTGGACCAATGCCGCACTCGATTACGGCTATGCCGTTCTTCGCGGCGCCATCGCCCGTGGACTCGTCGCCCATGGCATGCATCCGCCTATCGGCCTTTTCCACGCCAGCGAACAAAACGCTTTCAATCTGGCCGACGACCTGATCGAACCTTTCCGCCCTCTGGTTGATTTGCACGTAGCCAAACATCCGGCCACCACCGAAGGTGATCTGGCGCCGCAAGACAAGGCGGCGTTGGTTGCCTTGCTTAATGTTGACGTAGGCATGCCCCAAGGAAAAATGTCTGCGCTTTCCGCCATCGAATACGCCGTCGAAAGCCTGGCCCGATTATTCGAGCAAGGCGACAGCGAGCTAGAGCTCCCAGCCTTGCTTGGCCTGCAAGCTCACAGGCTGGACTGCTGAGGCATGGGACTGGAGACACGACGCTTCATGCGACTCATTGTCTTCTTCGATCTCCCTATGGTCACCAAGACCGAGAAGCGCGCCTATGTTCAATTTCGCCGCTTTTTGCTGAACGACGGCTACGACATGATTCAATGGTCCGTCTATGCCCGCTTGCTAAATGGCAACGATGACCATGAGAAACACCTCAAGCGATTAGTCGACAGCCTTCCTCCAGCTGGTTCCATTCGCTGCATGACCGTGACCGAAAAACAATTTGCCGGTATCAAGTTCCTGGTCGGCATGCCCCTTTTTCAGGAAAAAAAGGTCCCGGCAAACCAAATGTTGCTGTTCTGATAGCAAATCTGAACAAAAAAATTCCCGCCCAGCTTGCGCCAGGTGGGAATTTTGGGTTTGTCAGATTGTAGCTTTCCGGGGTGAGAGAGGGAGCTACAACCGCCGGCAGGGTGGGATGATTCAAAAGCCCGATTGTAGCTTTCCGGGGTGAGAGAGGGAGCTACAACCACCGGCAGGGTGGGATGATTCAAAAGCCCGATTGTAGCTTTCCGGGGTGAGAGAGGGAGCTACAACAGTGCCAGTCGTCGGCGTGGTCGATACCAGGATTGTAGCTTTCCGGGGTGAGAGAGGGAGCTACAACCGGCCAAGGTAGTTCGCATACTCGCCTTCAGATTGTAGCTTTCCGGGGTGAGAGAGGGAGCTACAACCGCTTAGCTGTACGGCCTGCGCGGCTTTTCGATTGTAGCTTTCCGGGGTGAGAGAGGGAGCTACAACGCACAAAGATAGATATATGACGCTGCTTTAGATTGTAGCTTTCCGGGGTGAGAGAGGGAGCTACAACGTATTCAATCGTCGTAAAACGCGGCAACAAGATTGTAGCTTTCCGGGGTGAGAGAGGGAGCTACAACCCGTTTGAAGCAAGGCATGATAACCGACGAGATTGTAGCTTTCCGGGGTGAGAGAGGGAGCTACAACATCGGAAGGGGGGGATGAATCAAAAGCCCCGATTGTAGCTTTCCGGGGTGAGAGAGGGAGCTACAACCTGCTCTATACGCGCGAGCTGGCCAGCGGCGATTGTAGCTTTCCGGGGTGAGAGAGGGAGCTACAACCACTGCCACACCCGGCAAATACAAATGGGCGATTGTAGCTTTCCGGGGTGAGAGAGGGAGCTACAACGCGGCCAGCGCGATCAATTCAACGCTCCTGGATTGTAGCTTTCCGGGGTGAGAGAGGGAGCTACAACCGAAACGCCGCAATGCCAATGCCGCCGGACGATTGTAGCTTTCCGGGGTGAGAGAGGGAGCTACAACTCAAAAGCCAGCGACATGCCACCACCGCCGGATTGTAGCTTTCCGGGGTGAGAGAGGGAGCTACAACGCTGCGCCGTGTCGCACCCGCGCAGCGCGGGATTGTAGCTTTCCGGGGTGAGAGAGGGAGCTACAACAAAAGTTTTTCAATCCCCCCGGTGACATCAGATTGTAGCTTTCCGGGGTGAGAGAGGGAGCTACAACCAACGTACCTGCCCCTAGAGCCTGGCTGAAGATTGTAGCTTTCCGGGGTGAGAGAGGGAGCTACAACCCGTCGAGCGTGCCAGCTTCAAGGGCGCGAGATTGTAGCTTTCCGGGGTGAGAGAGGGAGCTACAACTGTTGTAAGAGCCCCTGACGTCAATCAGGGGATTGTAGCTTTCCGGGGTGAGAGAGGGAGCTACAACAGCGGCAGGGGGGATGACTCAAAAGCCCCCGATTGTAGCTTTCCGGGGTGAGAGAGGGAGCTACAACGTTTCTCACCCAGGAACACGAGCCCTCTTCGATTGTAGCTTTCCGGGGTGAGAGAGGGAGCTACAACATCCCTACAGCGCCAGCCGCCGCCCTCGTTGATTGTAGCTTTCCGGGGTGAGAGAGGGAGCTACAACCCTGCGGCGGGTCGAAAGCGCCGGGTTGCTGATTGTAGCTTTCCGGGGTGAGAGAGGGAGCTACAACTTTTCCTTGAACGTCTCGCGGTAGGCCTCGGATTGTAGCTTTCCGGGGTGAGAGAGGGAGCTACAACAGGGGCTGCGTGATGGCCGCTAAGACGCGCGATTGTAGCTTTCCGGGGTGAGAGAGGGAGCTACAACCGTTGAAGTTGGTCTATTGCGACCGAAGAAGATTGTAGCTTTCCGGGGTGAGAGAGGGAGCTACAACTTCAAAGCTGCCATTGGTTTCGGCCTTCTTGATTGTAGCTTTCCGGGGTGAGAGAGGGAGCTACAACGCCAGCTCAGAGGCTACAGACGACTTCGTTGATTGTAGCTTTCCGGGGTGAGAGAGGGAGCTACAACGCAACTACAGCAGCGCCAGCCAGTGGCCCAGATTGTAGCTTTCCGGGGTGAGAGAGGGAGCTACAACGCGCCCCCCGTCCTGTCGTCCGTGAACTTTGATTGTAGCTTTCCGGGGTGAGAGAGGGAGCTACAACTCTTCGCGAAGCGTCAAACACCGGTTGCTCGGATTGTAGCTTTCCGGGGTGAGAGAGGGAGCTACAACGGTGTCGCAATGGACAAAGGTTGTCGATGAGATTGTAGCTTTCCGGGGTGAGAGAGGGAGCTACAACAGTCCACGTAACCTTCCCGATGCATTCCTTGATTGTAGCTTTCCGGGGTGAGAGAGGGAGCTACAACGGGTCCGGCGGGAGTTCCTTCACAGAGTCCGATTGTAGCTTTCCGGGGTGAGAGAGGGAGCTACAACCAATAGATCAACCTGGGCGCACAACGGGCAGATTGTAGCTTTCCGGGGTGAGAGAGGGAGCTACAACCAAGAACAGCCTGATCGAGCGCCAGACGCGGATTGTAGCTTTCCGGGGTGAGAGAGGGAGCTACAACCGAATGGCTCTTGTAGAGCGAAAAATAATCATTGTAGCTTTCCGGGGTGAGAGAGGGAGCTACAACCTCAAGATCGCGGCATTTACGCCAGACAGCGATTGTAGCTTTCCGGGGTGAGAGAGGGAGCTACAACGCCGCCATCGCAATGCCACCGGTCGAAAGCGATTGTAGCTTTCCGGGGTGAGAGAGGGAGCTACAACCGCGGGGATGTGGTCCTCGCCATGGGCCTCGATTGTAGCTTTCCGGGGTGAGAGAGGGAGCTACAACCTCAAACTCACAGCCCTTCGAGGCCAGCAGGATTGTAGCTTTCCGGGGTGAGAGAGGGAGCTACAACGCCAACGTCTGCGCACCCGTCCCGGTCGCAGATTGTAGCTTTCCGGGGTGAGAGAGGGAGCTACAACCCTGCGGCGTGTCGAAAGCGCCGGGTTGCTGATTGTAGCTTTCCGGGGTGAGAGAGGGAGCTACAACTTGCTCGCCGGCTGCATGACGACATTAACCGATTGTAGCTTTCCGGGGTGAGAGAGGGAGCTACAACAGGTCTTCCATTCCTTCCGCGACACGGCGAGATTGTAGCTTTCCGGGGTGAGAGAGGGAGCTACAACCGCGCCTACGAGAATCCGACAGCGTTCGTGGATTGTAGCTTTCCGGGGTGAGAGAGGGAGCTACAACATCAGGTCAGTCGTAACAGCAGGATTCAGGGATTGTAGCTTTCCGGGGTGAGAGAGGGAGCTACAACGTGGATCCCATTTCTGAAGAGATTCTTATCGATTGTAGCTTTCCGGGGTGAGAGAGGGAGCTACAACTCTACAGTTCGGATCGTCGCCCATTGCTTGGCAACATAAATTTCTGTTCGGCATGCGACACCTTGATATCCCCCAAAACAGCTCAAAAAAAGCCACACCCCCAACAGGGTGTGGCTTTTCAGACCGCTGACAAAGCCTCCAAGCGATTGGGGGCTTTATTTTTTATAATGCAGGTATGCTCAAGCCTGTCTACCCTGCCCAAACGGAACTGGAGATGGTGACGTTGGAGCAATTGGTCCCGAAAGACCACTGGCTCCGGCTGCTCGACCAGCACATCCGGTTTAATTTCATTCGTGAAGCGACCCAGCACCTGTATTGCGAGAACAATGGCCGACCCGCGATTGATCCGGTGGTGTTGTTCAAGATGTTGTTCATTGGCTACTTGTTCGGGATTCGCTCCGAGCGCCGGCTGGTGAAGGAAATCGAGGTCAATGTGGCTTACCGCTGGTTTCTCGGCTTTCGGCTGACGGACAAAGTGCCAGATGCCTCGACGCTGTCGCAGAATCGCCGTCGCCGCTTTGTCGGGACGGACATTGAGCAACGCATCTTTGACGGGATTGTCGAGCAAGCCATTGAGCATAAGCTGATTGGCGGGCGGGTGCTGTACACCGACAGTACCCACCTGAAGGCGAACGCGAACAAGCGGCACTTTGAAGTGCATCAGGTTGAGCAAACCCCTGCGGCCTACCTGGCCGAACTGGATGCAGCCATCGAAACGGACCGAGCCGCCGCGGGCAAGAAGCCGCTCAAGCGTGATGACGATGATTCGACACCGCCGATGAAGGAGGTCAAGGTCAGCACGGTCGATCCCGACGCAGGTTTCATGGCCCGCGACAACAAGCCGACCGGCTTCTTCTATCTGGATCACCGGACTGTCGATGGCGTGCATGCTTTGATCGTCGATACCCATGTCACGCCGGGCAATGTCCATGACAGCCAGCCCTACCTTGCCCGCCTGGATCGGGTCATGGAGCGCTTTGATCTGGCCGTGGGCGCCGTCGGGCTGGATGCCGGGTATTTCACCCCGCAAGTCTGCAAGGGCATTCTCGAGCGGGCACTGTTCGGGGTGATGGGCTACAAGCGACCCACACACCGCGATGGCTATTTCTACAAACGGGACTATCTCTACGATGCGGTCCAGGACTGCTACCGCTGCCCGGCCGGGGAAGTTCTACCGTACCGGACGACCAATCGGCTGGGCTATCGGGAATACGCCTCGAACCCGGCGCGGTGTGCCGATTGCGCCGTGCGCGGGCAATGCACGCAGAGCCGGAACCATCAGAAGCTCGTGACCCGGCATCTCTGGGAAGGTTTCAAGGAAGCGATCAACGCCAATCGCCTGAGCGACCTGGGCAAACGGCTGTACGCCCGGCGCAAGGAAACAGTGGAGCGCAGCTTTGCCGATGCCAAGGAGTTGCACGGCCACCGTTACGCCCGTTTCCGTGGCTTGGCCAAGGTGCAAGCGCAGTGCCTGCTCTCGGCGGCCTGTCAGAACATGAAGAAGATGGCCCTGTTGCTGGCCCGCAAGGCGGCAGCCTTATTGGCCAAAATCCTCGCACGAACCCGTTTTGCCGCCCCATTCGCCCGCCATCTTTGGCAGATCGGGGTTCCTAACCTGAATTTCAGAATCCGCCTCGCTTCGGCTTGAAGCCAGGAGTCTCCCTGATTTCCAACCAGAAAAACAAAACCCCCGAAAAATCGGGGGTTCGTCAGCAGTCTGAAAAGCCACACCCCCAACAGGGTGTGGCTTTTCTTTATTGCCAGTAACGAGATGCTAAGCGGGGATTACCCGCCCCCCTCATCCGACGTCACAACCGCTTATTCAGCAGCCTTAGCTGCGCGGCGGGCGCGGACGGCGGCGGCCAGTTTTTCCAGCACGAGCAGGCTGTCGTCCCAGTTGATGCAGGCATCGGTGATGCTCTGGCCGTAGGTCAGTTCCTTTTCGGGCGAGAGATCCTGACGGCCTTCGACCAGGTGGGATTCGACCATCACGCCGACGATACGGTCTTCGCCGCTGTTCAGCTGTTCGCAGATGCTGTCATTCACTTCCATCTGCAGCTTGAACTGCTTGCGGCTGTTGCCGTGCGAGAAATCGACCATCAGCCGTGCGGCCAGACCGGCCTTGGCGATTTCGGTGGCGGCAGCGTCAACGCTGGCGGCGTCATAGTTCGGTTCCTTGCCACCGCGCAGGATGACGTGGCAGTCCTCGTTGCCCATCGTCGACACGATAGCGGTGTGACCGGACTTGGTGACCGACAGGAAATGGTGCGGCGAATTGGCCGAACGGATGGCGTCGACCGCGATACGCATGTTGCCGTCGGTGCCGTTCTTGAAACCGACCGGGCAGGACAGGCCGGAGGCCAGTTCGCGATGCACTTGCGACTCGGTGGTACGCGCCCCGATGGCGCCCCAGGCGATCAGGTCGGCAGTGTATTGCGGGGTGATGGTATCGAGGAACTCGGTGGCACAGGGCAGATCGAGTTCGTTGATGTCGAGCAGAATCTTGCGTGCCAGGCGGATGCCTTCGTTGATGCGGAAGGTGTTGTCGAGGCGCGGGTCGTTGATCAGGCCTTTCCAGCCCACCGTCGTACGCGGTTTTTCGAAATAGACACGCATCAGCACAACGAGATCGTCGGCATATTTGCCGGCCTCCTTGGCCAGTTTCTTGGCGTAATCCAGCGCCAGGTCGTAATCGTGAATCGAGCAGGGGCCGATCACGACCAGCAAGCGGTCATCGGCACCGTGCAGAATGCGGTGGATCGCCTGGCGTGCGGTGTAGGTGGTCTGTGCGGCGCGATTCGACAGCGGGTATTCGCGGAAGACGTGAGCCGGCGGAACCAGTTCCTTGATTTCCTTGATGCGAACGTCGTCAGTATTCGGTTTGCTTTGCGGCGTCATGGCCAACCCCAGTAAAAAGCCTGAAAACCTGGCATTCTACCGGATCGGCATGGAAGATTCAGGCTTAGTGCGGCAAGCGCTCGTACAAGGTGACCACCGATTCCATTTCTTCGAGGATACGTTCGCTGGTTGTCGCCACCGCGGTCTGCGGGCGATTGTCGGCGCCGCTTTTCTGGCCGAGGGCATTTTCGAAGAAAAACCACTGCTGGCCGACCAACCCAAGCGCGTCCTTGAGCTGCGGCGTGTTGACCGACGAAGCCAGCAATTCGGCTTGCGCATCGGCGAATTCACGCCGTGCCTTGCCCAGCCCGGCCGAGCTATTGGCATCGCCAACCCCCCAGGCCATCGCCTGGTAATACTTGGCCATGCGCTGCGACAACATGCGCTGGCGACCGGAGAGATTGAGCAGGCGACCGGCGGTCGTGCCGGAACGCTTTTCGAGCTGTTCGGTGCCCTGATTGGCCAGCAACAGGACTTCTTCAGACAGGTCAAGCACCTTGCGGCCGTTATCGGGCGAAGACGGCGCGCCGAGCAGGATGTCCTTGTAGGCCAGCCAGGATTTTTCAAGCTTGAGATAGGTCTCGCGTATTTCCGGGGTCGGCGCAAAACCTTTCAATTCAACCAATTGGCGATCAAACAAGGCCACCGAGACATCCAGCGCCTTTTTGCTGCGGTCGACATCGATTTTCTGGCCAATCTGAAAATAAGCCTTGGCAATGCGCTGTGAAAGCATGCGCTGGCGCCCGGCCTTGTTGATGGCTGAATTGATATCGCTGATCTGGGCCATCGCCTCGGGTGAGGGAAGGCAAAGCAGGCATGCCAGGAAGAGGCCAAGCAGATATTTCACAATGAATCCATCGGAAAAATGCGATGTGCCAGCTTATCGGCGGATGTAACATATTTGCCATGATCTGCATCAACCGTGCCTGATGCGACACAATCAAATCAAGGAAGCTGGGTCAGGTAATGGGCGATGGCAACGATGTCTTCGTTCTTCAGCGGCGCCGTCGCGATCGACATCAACTGGTTGTTGCGCACCCCGGTCTGGTCACGATAGCGCGCGATCGACGTCTGCAGATAAGGTAGCTTCTGGCCGGCCAGTCGAGGATAGGCATCGTTGCCATGCGCCTGCTCACCATGACAGCGAACGCACAATTTGTCGAACAAGCCCTTGCCGCGGGCAACCTGAACCGGATCGGCCGACGAGGGACGAACGCTGACCCCGGCGTAATACAAGGTGATCTGGAGGCGCTCATCGTCCTTGAGCACCTTGATCAGGCCCTGCATGAAGGGATCCTTGCGTTCGCCACTGCCGAACTTGCGAATCTGCTCCAGCAGGTAAGCCGGATTTTGCCCGGCCAGATTGGGGACTTCCGGCGACTTGCTGATGCCGTCTTCACCATGGCAATTGGCACAGAAAAACGACGCTTTCTTGCCGGCTTCGACGGCCTGCTTGAGGGCAGCCGGGTCTGCCGAAACTGATTTCAGGCGCTCTTGCAGCGCCGGCTGGGCATGCGCCATACCGCTTGCGGCCAAGATTCCCAGCACATAAAACCAAGACCGCATGACACCAACCCCTTCAAAATGACTACATATTATGCCGTACCACCCACCGTCAGTCCATCAATACGCAAGGTCGGCTGACCGACACCGACCGGGACGCTCTGGCCATCCTTGCCGCAGGTGCCGACACCGGGATCAAGCTGCAGATCGTTGCCGATCATCGAAATGCGCGTCATCGCATCCGGCCCGTTGCCGATCAGCGTCGCCCCCTTGATCGGGCGCGTCACCTTGCCGTCCTCAATCAGGTAGGCCTCGCTCATCGAGAAAACAAACTTGCCGCTCGTGATATCGACCTGCCCGCCACCGAAATTGGCCGCGTAGATGCCCTTCTTGACCGACTTGATGATTTCCTGCGGGTCGTGCTCGCCGGCCAGCATCATGGTGTTGGTCATGCGCGGCAGCGGCAGGTGGGCGAAGGATTCGCGCCGGCCGTTACCGGTCGGGGCAACGCCCATCAGACGGGCATTCAGGCTGTCCTGCATGTAGCCCTTGAGAATGCCGTCTTCGATCAGCACGGTGCGCTGCGTGGTATTGCCTTCATCGTCGATATTCAAGGAACCACGGCGATCGGCAATAGTGCCGTCATCGATCACGGTAACGCCCTTGGCCGCAACGCGCTGGCCAACCCGGCCGCTGAACGCCGAACTGCCCTTGCGATTGAAATCACCTTCCAGGCCGTGGCCGACCGCTTCGTGCAGCAGGATGCCGGGCCAACCGGAACCGAGTACAACGGTCATCTGGCCGGCCGGCGCCGCTTCGGCGTGCAGGTTGATGACGGCCTGATGAACCGCTTCCTTGGCGTAGCGCTGGAGCACTTCGTCGTCAAAATAGGCAAAGTCGAAACGACCGCCACCACCGGCGCCGCCCTGCTCGCGCTTGCCGTTTTCCTCGACGATGACCGACACCGAGCAACGGACCAGTGGACGAATATCGGCCGCCAGGCGACCATCCGACCCGGCCACCAGGACAACATCGTATTCACCGGCCAGCGAAGCCATGACTTGAACGACGCGGGAGTCGAGCGCCCGGGCAAAACCTTCGAGCCGTTCGAGCAACTTGACCTTGGCCTCGGCCGGCAAGGAGGCAATCGGATCATTGGGCAAATACAGCGCACGTGCTGCGGTCGACGCCTTGAAAGCCGGCAAAATGCCATTCTGGCCAGCGGCGGCAATCGCCCGCACGGCCACGGCAGCATCATTCAGCGCCAGCGAACTGATGTCGTCCGAGTAGGCAAAGGCCGTTTTTTCGCCGGAGATGGCGCGCACGCCAACGCCCTGATCGATATTGAAACTGCCCGACTTGACGATGCCTTCATCGAGACTCCACGCTTCGGAGCGGGAGTACTGGAAGTAGAGATCGGCGTAATCGACCTGATGCGTCAGAATCTGGCCGAAGGTGCGCGACAAATCACCTTCGTTCAGCGAAAAAGGGGTCAGCAGCAGCGATTCGGCCTGGGCCAGTGCGCTTTGTGAATTCATTGAAGCTCCGTCAGAGAATACGGTGGGCGAGCGCCGGCAGGCTCTCGCGGATTTCGGCAATGCGGGCGTGATCGAGGTCGGCGATAACCACGCCCGGCCCCTTCACCTTGCGGTCGAGGATTTCGCCCCAGGGATCGACAATCATGCTGTTGCCGTGGGTCATTCGGCCATTTTCATGCTGGCCGCCCTGTCCGACCGCGAGCAGGTAGCATTGGTTCTCGATGGCGCGGGCGCGCAGCAGGATTTCCCAGTGCGCCCGGCCGGTCGTATCGGTGAAGGCGGCCGGCATCAGGATCAGGTCGACCGGCCCGAGCGAGCGGTACAGCTCGGGAAAACGCAGGTCGTAGCAGATCGACAGCGCGATGCGGCCAAACGGCGTATCGACCGCGACCGGCGTATCGCCCGGTTCGATGAAGGCCGATTCGTTATACGCCTCGGCCCCCTTCTTGAAGCCGAACAGGTGAATTTTGTCGTAGCGCGCGACGCAATCGCCGCCATCGTTGAAAACCAGCGTGCTGTTGCGCATCTGGTGCGGCTGCGTCGCGGTCAACGGGATGGAACCGGCAATAATCCAGACATCGTGCCGCGCCGCCGTGGCCGCCAGCCAGTCCTGCACCGGGCCGTTGCCGAACTGTTCGCGCGCCCGTACCCGGTCCGCGTCGGCCGCGCCGATAATCGGAAAATACTCCGGCAGCGCAACCAGCTGCGCACCTTGATCGACTGCCTCGGCAACCAGGCGCCCGGCCACTTCCAGGTTATCGGCCACACGCGGCCCGGAAACCATCTGTAATGCAGCGATCCGGCAATTTTTCTTGATCACGGCTTGTTTCCCTCTTCAGCGGATGATTTGACCTCGGGGGCAGGTTCTCCGGCCTTATCGACCAGCGGATCGCTCCAGCTGCCGGTGACATGATAACGGTAGCTGAACAGGCGATTGAGCGGCTTTTGCAGCACGGTATTGGCAACCAATGCCGCCGCGCCGACCACCGGATTGACCAGCGCCGCCGCCCCGACCGCCGCCAGGCCGCCCAGCTCGGGACGCACGACAACCTGCAAATCCTGCGTTTCGGCCCGCAGATCGGTTTCGCCGCGCATTTCGATCTGCGCAGCCGGACCGGAAATACGCAAAGGTTCAGTCGTCCGCATGATGCCCTTGCGCACCGACAGGCTGCCCTCGATGCTGTCGAAAGCCAGCCCGTCACTGAAAATATCGCGGAAATCTAGCGTCAGGCGACGCGGCAGCGATTGCAGCGAAATCAGCCCGAGCAACTTGCCGACGCCCGGTTCCAGCTTGTTGAACTGCCCTTTTTCAGCCAGCACATTCAACTGACCGGTCAGCGACGGGTAATGGATAGCCGTCAGCGGCCCGCTCCACTGCAGGTCGCCGCTCAGCTTCGCTGTTCCCCGGCGAACAGCATCGACATAGCCAAGACGGGCAAGCAACTTGCCCGCATCGGCCGCATTCAGTTCAAAATTCATCCGCGTCTGGTGGCGCCCGGTATTCAGCCAGGTCGCCCGCCCCTTGAGGCTGCCGTCCGGATTGTGCAGGCTGAAGTTATCGAGATTCCAGGCCCCCTTGTCGTTACGCGCCCGCAACTCCAGCTTGCCCAAGGCCTTTTCGCCGATGTAGAAGTCGTCGACCGCAAGATTCATCCCGGGCAGCGAGTTAACCAGTTCGCTGTGTGCATCGCCGCCCTCACTGGCGGGGCGGATGACCAGGCGCTTGAAACTGCCCTCGACCCAGCCTTCACCGGCGCTGCGCCAGAAAATATCGCCGACCGCATCGCGCGTACTCAGGCCGATCTGCCAGCCGCCATCACGCGGTCTCAGGGTGCTTTCAACCTGGCTGTAATCACGTCCGAACAAATGCAGGCGCGGCGTTTTCAGGGTCAGCAGACTGAGCGCCAGCCCGCCTCCCGACGTGTTTTCCTGAGCCGAGCCGGCCGGGATGAAGTTTTTCCAGGCATCGGCATCGATCTGCGGCGCAGCGACACGCACCGCCAGTCCCTTTTCTGGCAGACGCAAATCGGCCTCGCCCACGGCAAAGACCCCGCGCTCCCAATTCCCCTGGCGGCGCACCATCAGCCCCTGAGCCACCTTGCCCAGGACGATCCGGTATTGCTCGCGCGTGGCATCTGGCGCACTGCGTTCGATGCGCAAGGGCAAGGCTGTCGTCGCATTCTTGTTGAGCGGATCGGGCAAGGGGGAGCTGACGCCCAGCAAGTCGGACTCGATGACGAAATCGGCATTCCGCTTGCGGATCGCGATATCGGCCTTCCAGCCGGCGCTGCCGGTCAGATGCTCCATCAGCGGAAAGCCGAAATGTCGATGCACCTCAGCCACATTGGCCGTTCCGCTCGCCACGACCCCCACCTTGTCGCCGGCACTTTTGACATTGACCTTGATCGGCCCGCCAAAAACCTTGCCGACAATATCCTGCGCCGCCACCGTATTTTCGGTCAGCACCAGGCGACCATTGACCTGGGTGATCGGCGGCAATGCGGCAAGCGGCTCAAGCACGTTGTTCTGGAAGCGATAATCGCCGCGCATCTTGGTATCGAGCGCATGGCGCAAGGGAATATCGAGTTCCAGATTGAGCCGGCCGCTGCCCGTGGCCTTCATGCCATCGGTGAAATGGTCGATGGTCGCCGCCACCGGGCTGCGCTCGATGAATTTGAAGAATTCGCTGGTCGGCCCCTGCGCCACACCGCGCACCAGCAGCATTTCTTCGTGCGATTCGAAATCGGGCAACTCGACCGTCACCGCCGACAGCTTGGCCCCCAGGATAGCGCCCTTGTCGGCTTCGATTTTCATGCCAACACCGAAAGTCATGTTGGCGTCGATATTCTCGATCGTCGGCCAGCCAGCCACGTAATCAACCTTGGCATCGGCCGCCTTGGCGGTGACGATGAACTGGCCCTTGCTGGCATCGCGGAAGGGGAAATCCCTGAGGTTGCCCTTGAGCACCAGGCGGCCATCGTAGCCACGTCCGGCGACAATGCCGCGCCGAATCCAGTTGCGCGCTTCGGCATTGACGGCGTGCGGCATGTAACGCCAGACCGCCCGGCCATCGGCGCGGTCGACTGTTGCCAGCAGGTCGATTTCACCCGGACCGTCACCGCTATAACGGTAAGTGCCGCGCGCCGAACCGGCGGCCTCGGGGCCGGCGAAGTCGAGCTTCTCCAGCTTGATATCGACCGCGTCGGCGCTTGTTTTCCAGTTCAGGCGAGCTTTCAGGCTATCCAGCGCGATATCCGGTACGGGAAACACCGCGGGCAACGACAGGCCGGACGTTCCCGCATCGAAACTGAGTTCGCCGCCCTTTTCAGTCAGATCGAGTTTGCCGGTAATGCCCGAAGCTCCGGGCACATAACCATCAGCCCGGATGCCCATTTCGCTGAACGCGGCCTTGAGGGCATAGCGCTTGAGTTCCTCGCCCTCCAGGCCCCAACTGGCGCGCAACTCGGCAATCCGCCCTTGTGGCTGGTGCTTTTGCAACAACTCGCGACTGCGCGCATCGAGCGGCATGTAGGCCGCCAAGCGGGCGAGAATCGAGAGATCAAGAAAACTGGCACTGGCATTGCCGTTGACCGCAGCAGTCTGGGTATTCTGGCGCAGCTCGACCTGGAAATCGGTCGGGGCGATGCGCAGGCCATCCAGCGTCAGCAGTTCAACCTTGCGCCCGGCCAGCATCCACTGATCCGCCTTGTAGCGTCCTTCGAAGCGACCGCGCAGGCTGGCCAGATCGAGTTCGGGCAATTTCTTGCCGAGCCGGACGCGCAACTCTTCAAGCGCCACGTCGGCCGTTACCTTGCCATCGCCCTCGGCCAGATCGCCCCAGACGCGAATTGCGCCGCGGCCTTGCGGCAGGTGCACCGGGTAATCGACCCATTTTTGCCAGCCGGCCAGATCGGCATAATCCAGCTCGACAAATATCTTGCCCTTGAGCAATTCGAGCGCCTCGCCGAGATCGCCACGCACCTCGCCACGAATGTCGATGCGCGCCGCCAGTTCGGCCGGTGGAGCGGCAGACAGCCCGAAGCGATGGCGCCGACCGCTGTTGTCCAGCCCGAACTGCAAGTCCTCCAGCGCCAGCGGCGGCGCCTTGCGCAGGCGATCTTCCCAGACGATGCTGGCATTGCGGATGCGAATATGCTTTTGCTGCAGCACCCACTCGGCAAAAGCCGGATCGCTCTCGCCTTCGGTATCCAGCCCGGCCACGGTGATCTTGCCGCTGGTTTCGCGCCGGACATGCAGCACCGGCCGTTCGAAAGCCAGCAGATCAAGGCGTATCTGCAAACGCCACAAACTTTCCCAAGACAACACGCTCTCGACGCTGGCCAGTGAAAAAGCCGGCACGCCATTGCGATCGAGCAGCAGCACGTCATTCAACACAAGATCGGGATTCAGCCCTTCCCAGCGCGCCTCGATACGGCCGATGCGCACCGGCTGGCCGATGGCGCGGCTGGCCGCAGCCTCGATTTGCGGCTGGTAGGCCGCCACATTCGGCAGGACGGCATAGCGCAAGGCAAGGATCAGTGCTGCGAAAACCAGCCAGGCAGCGAACAGCAGCCAACCGAGCAGACGCACTGCCGGATGGGCCAGCACGGGCCATAACCAGTGCAGCCGATGGTAGACCGCGGCACGCACTTGCTGATGCGACGCTGCGCAGGCGCGAGCGCTTTCGCTATTCACGCGTCAAACCGTTTTGCCAGAATGGGTAATAGATCACTACAATCAAAAATTCGGTAAAACCCGCATTCTATCCTTTTCGGCCGACCTGCCGATTGAGCAATCATGGACAACACACTCGACCCACGCTGGCAAGCCGCCCTGGCTCACAGCCGTTACCTGGCCAATCAGCTTCAGGCGAACCCCGGCCTGATTCCGGAACTGGCTGCCACCTGGCTTGCCCCACTCTCCGAAGACCTGCTGCTGGCGCCGCTCAAGCAGGATTTCACCGATGACGATGCGGTCAAGGCGGCACTGCGCCGACTGCGCCACCGCGCCATGTGTCACATTGCGCTGCGCGACCTGTGCGGCCTGGCGCCGCTCGGTGAAATTGTCGAAAGCATGACCATGCTGGCCGACGTGACGACCAACTTCGCGCTCGACCATTACCACCGCCAGCTCGTCGCCACCTACGGCGAACCACTCGACAAGGCCGGCCAGCCGCAGCGCCTGCTGATCATCGGCATGGGCAAGCTGGGCGGGCGCGAGCTGAATGTCTCGTCCGACGTCGATTACATCTTCATCTACCCGGAAGAAGGCGACACCGCCGGCCCGAAGAGCATCGAGAACTACGATTTCTTCACCCGTCTCGGCAAGCGGGTGATTGCCGCACTCGGCGAACTGACGGCGAACGGCCAGGTATTCCGCGTCGACATGCGCCTGCGCCCGAATGGCGACTCCGGTCCGCTGGTCTGCTCGCTCGATGCGCTGGAGAACTATTTCATCACCCAGGGCCGCGAGTGGGAACGCTACGCCTGGATCAAGTCGCGCGTCATGAACGCCGGCCCGAATGCCGACGGTGCGGCGCTCGGCGAATGGATGGCGGCGCTGCGCCGCATTTCCCGCCCCTTCGTCTTCCGCAAATACCTCGATTTCGGCGCGATCAACGCCATGCGCGACCTGCACGCCCAGATTCGCCGCGAAGTGGCGCGCAAGGACATGGCCGACCACGTCAAGCTCGGCCCCGGCGGGATTCGTGAAATCGAATTCATGGCCCAGGTCTTCCAGCTGATTCGCGGCGGACGCGATCCCGGCCTGCAAATCCGCCCGACGCTTTCCGTGCTCAAATTGCTCGTCGACCGCAAGCTTCTCCCGGCCGAAACCGAAATCGAGCTGCGCGAAGCCTATGTTTTCCTTCGTCGCCTCGAACATCGCCTGCAATACGTCGAAGACAAGCAGACACACATGCTGCCGACCGATCCGGCCGGCCAGGCCAGCGTCGCGCAGAGCATGAATTTCGCGGACTGGGCGAGCATGCTGGCCGAGCTGAACGCCCACCGCAACAAGGTCAGCAAGCATTTCGAAGCCGTTTTTTCCGACCCGGAAGCCGGCGAACACCCGCTAACCGGCTTGTGGATGAGCCAGCTCGACGAAGACACGGCGATCGAAGCTTTCGGCAATCTCGGCTTCCGCCGTCCGAAAGACGCCATCGCCCGGCTTGCCGAACTGCGCGACTCCAGTCGCTACCAGCAATTGCCGAGCACCAATCGCTCACGCATCGATGCCGTCGGCCCGCGCCTGATCGAAGCAGCCGGCGCGACGAACGACCCCGACACCACCCTGGTTCGTGGCCTGAATTTCCTTGAAAGCATCGCCCGGCGCGGCTCTTACCTGGCCTTGCTGCAGCAATACCCGATGGCCCTGCGCCGCGTCGCCGACATGATCTGCGCCTCCAGCTGGGCAACCGAGTATCTCAACCGTTACCCGCTGCTACTCGACGAACTGCTCGACCCCCGGCTTTACGAAATCGCCACCGACTGGGCCGGCTTCCGCGAATCGCTGCGCCGCACGCTGGCCGACCATGCCGGTGATACCGAGCGCGAGATGGATATCCTGCGCGAAGTGCATCACGCCCAGGTTTTCCGGCTGCTCGCCCAGGATCTGGCCGGGCTGCAGACCATCGAACATCTCTCCGACCACCTGACCGAACTGGCCGACACGCTGGTTCAGGAAACCCTGCCGCTGTGCTGGAACACGATCAAGAAACGGCATTGCGAGGCACCGAAATTTGCCGTGATCGGCTATGGCAAGATGGGCGGCAAGGAACTCGGCTACGCTTCCGACCTCGACATGGTTTACCTGTTCGAAGACGACGATCAGGATGCAGGCGAAAACTACGCCCGACTCGGCCAGCGTCTGAATTCGTGGCTATCGAGCCAGACATCGGCCGGCATCCTGTTTGAAACCGACCTGCGCCTGCGCCCGAACGGTGATTCTGGCCTGCTCGCTGTCTCGGTCGACGCCTTCCGCGACTATCAATTGAAAAATGCCTGGGTCTGGGAGCATCAGGCGCTCACCCGCGCCCGTTTCTGCGCCGGCGACCCGGCGGTTGGCGCCCGCTTCGAAGCGATCCGCACCGAAATCCTGCGCCAGCCGCGCGATCTGGGCACGCTGAAGGCCGAAGTCATCGCCATGCGCCAGAAAATGGCCGATGCCCACGCCTCGCACAGCGAAACCGAATTCGACCTGAAACACGACAGCGGCGGCATTATCGATGTCGAGTTCATCGTGCAATATCTGATTCTCGGCCACGCCCATCAGCACGCCAGCCTGACCGGCAATCTCGGCAATATCGCCCTGCTCAGGATGGCCGCCGAGCTCGGCCTGATCGATGCCGGGCAAGCCGACGCGGCGGGCAATGCCTATCGCGAATATCGCCGCCTGCAACACGCCAAGCGACTGAGCGCCACGCCAGCCGCCCGGATCGAGTGCGAGCCGATCGAAAAACACATTGCTGCGGTCAACCTGCTGTGGAAGGCGGTTTTCGGGGCGTAAACCGACGGCGACCGAAAGTGCAGACGTAAAAAAAGCCGCTCGAAAGCGGCTTTTTTCTTGGGCGGAAGAAATTTATTTCTTCAGCGAATCGCGGATTTCACGCAGCAGCGTGATGTCTTCCGGCGTCGGGGCGGGTGCGGCATCGGCAGCGGGTGCGGCCGGCGTACGCAGGCGGTTCATCTGCTTGATCATGATGAAGATGATGAAGGCCAGGATGATGAAGTTAACCAGGATGGTCAGGAAGGAGCCGTAGGCAAAAACCGGGATGCCGGCTTTCTTGATTTCGGCCAGCGCCATCAGGTTGTTCGGGTTGTCGCCGAGCACGATGAAAAGGTTGGAAAAATCCAGCTTGCCGACAATGCGGCTGACCAGCGGCATGATCAGATCGCCGACGATGGAGTCGACAATCTTGCCGAAGGCGCCACCGATGATCACGCCGACGGCGAGATCCATGGCGTTGCCCTTGACTGCAAATTCCTTGAATTCCTGAAGCATGCTCATACGGGTTCCTCTGTTGAATGTTATGTAATGGCGGGATTATTCTCGGCGGCCCCGACCAGCGTCAAGGCGCCACTCATAATTTAACGCTACTTCACAAATGCTTTACATAGGCGATCGGCCGCGGCCAGAAGGGTTTCCTCCTTTTTGGCGAAGCAAAAACGGACGACACGATCGTCGCGGCCATCTGAATAAAAGACCGAGACCGGGATCACGGCGACGCCGACTTCGCGCGTCATCCATTCGGCAAAGGCGCGATCGGGCAAATCGGAGATCGCGTTGTAACGCGCCAGCTGGAAATAGGTGCCGCGACAGGGCAGCAGTTCGAAAGGTGTTTCAGCCATCAATTTGCGGAAGAAATCACGCTTTTCCTGATAAAAATCGGCCAAACCGAGGTGCCGGGAAGCATCCTGCATGTATTCCGCCAAACCCAGTTGCGATGGGGTGTGGACGGTGAAGACATTGAACTGGTGCACCTTGCGGAATTCGGCCATCAGTTCGGCCGGGCTGACGACGTAACCGATTTTCCAGCCGGTGATGTGGTAGGTCTTGCCGAAGCTGGAAACGATGATGCTGCGCTCGGCCAGTTCGGGATGGGCGCAAAGGCTGGCGTGTTTTTCGCCATCGAACAGGATGTGTTCGTAAACTTCGTCGGAGAGCACGACGATATTCGTGCCACGCAGCAATTCGGCCAGTTTGTCGAGGTCGACCGCACTCAGCAGGCTACCGGTCGGGTTGTGCGGCGAGTTGAGCACGATCATCCGCGTCCTCGGCGTGATCAGCTGCGCCACCTGATTCCAGTCCGGCGTGTAGTCGGGAAACTGCAAACGGGCATAAACCGCCTTGCCGCCGACCGTTTCAATCGCCGGCACGTAGCTGTCGTAGACCGGATCGAAGACGATGACCTCATCGCCCGGTCGGACAAAGGCGGCAATCGCCGTAAAAAGGGCCTGCGTCGCCCCGGCCGTCACCGTCACCTCGGACTCGACGTCGTAGCGCGGACCGTACAGCGCAGCGACCTTGTCTGAAATGGCCTGGCGCAACTCCGGCATACCGGCCATCGGCGCGTACTGGTTGCGGCCCTGGCGCATATGCTTGTGCACCGCGTCGAACAGCGCCGGATCGGCCTGAAAATCCGGAAAGCCCTGCGACAGGTTGACCGCGCCGCACTCGGCGGCCATGCGGCTCATCACGGTGAAGATGGTCGTGCCCATCTGCGGGAAACGGGAGTCGATCTGGAGGGAGGTTTGCATGCTGCGGTCCACGGTCGGAAAGGGGCAAATCTTGCGGCATCCGGCGTCATTCAACAAGTCTCGGCCCGCCCCAGCGGCGAAGCGATGGCGTGAAATTGCAAGCAACACTTCCTAGGCCGGGCCGGGACCGGCAAAATGTCGGCTGTGGCGAAATTTCGCCTGAATCAATCCCACGGCAAACATGAACATCAACGGCATTCCGACCCGCACCCTGCGCGCCCATCCCGAACAGCGCGTCATCGACATCATCGACCAAACGCGGTTGCCGCATGCGCTGCATTGGGTTCGCCTCACGACGCTGGCCGAGGCGGCACACGCCATCCGCGCCATGCAGGTACGCGGTGCACCACTGATCGGTGCAACGGCGGCTTACGGGCTGGCCATCGCGCTCGGCACGACGGCTGACGATACCCATCTGGCCAGCGCAGCAGCCGTACTGCGGTCGACCCGGCCGACAGCGGTCAATCTGCACTGGGCGCTGGCGCGCATGGAAAAAGTCCTGCGCACCGTCCCGCCCGAACTGCGCTGCGCTGCTGCCTGGGCCGAAGCCGAAGCGATCGCCGAGGAAGATGTCGCCCAGAATGCGGCCATCGGCCAGCACGGCCTGAAATTGTGGAATGACTTGATCGTCGCCGACGGCCAGACACTGAACATCATGACCCACTGCAACGCCGGCTGGCTGGCCACCGTCGACTGGGGCACCGCCCTGTCACCGGTCTACGCCGCGCACGATGCCGGGGTACCGGTTCATGTCTGGGTCTCGGAAACCCGGCCGCGCAACCAGGGGCTGCTCACCGCCTGGGAACTGGAACAACACGGCGTGCCGCACACGCTGATTGCCGACAACGCCGCCGGCTTGCTGATGCGCAGCGGCAAAGTCGATGCGGTGATCGTTGGCGCCGACCGTATCGCCGCCAACGGCGATGTGGCCAACAAGGTCGGCACTTACCTGAAAGCCCTCGCCTGCGCCGACAACGGCATTCCCTTCTACGTTGCTGCGCCGCGCTCGACGCTCGATTTTGCCTGTGCCGACGGCGCCGACATCCCGATCGAAGAGCGCGACGGCGATGAATTCCGTCTGGTTCACGGTCTCGACCAACACGGCCAGCCCGCCGCCCTGCGGCAATTGCCGGCCGGCGAGGATGTCGCCAACCCGGCCTTCGACGTGACCCCCAACTGGCTGGTCAAGGCGATCATCACCGAACGCGGCGTCTGCCCGGCCAGCCAGGCCGGACTGCTCGCACTCTATCCGGAAGAAGCCGGTGTCTGACCCGCGCCAGCAACTGATCGCCACCGCCTGCGCCATGGGTCCGGCCGGCCTGAATCGCGGCACCTCCGGCAATGTCAGCGTGCGCAGCGGCGACGGTTTTTACATCACGCCGACCGGGATGCGCTACGAGCAACTGCTCGCCGATGATATTCCGCTGATGGCGCTCGACGGTTCGCATCAGGGACGGCGCAAGCCCTCCTCCGAATGGCGCTTTCACCGCGACCTTTACGCCGCGCGCCCGGAAGTCGGCGCCGCGCTGCACGCCCATTCGCCGTTTGCCGTCAGCCTGGCCTGCCTGCGCGCCGACATTCCGCCCTTCCATTACATGATTGCCCGTTTCGGCGGCAACACCATCCGCTGCGCCGATTACGCCATTTTCGGCTCGGAAGCCCTGTCGACCGCAGCAATGGCCGCCATGCACCAGCGTAAGGCCTGCCTGCTGGCCAATCACGGCATGCTGGTGGCCGGCCGCGATCTCGACGAAGCCCTGGCGCTGGCCGGCGAACTCGAAGAGCTTTGCGAACAATACTGGCGCGCCTGCCAGCTTGGCCAACCGATCCTTTTGTCCGACGACGAAATGAACGCCGTGCTGCAGCAATTCGCCACTTACGGACAACAATGAAACACGATCTTTCCCGCTGGCTGCACGACCACCAATTCAGCCAGGGCAACGCCGCAGCCGAACGCAGTACACGCATCGTGATGTGGATCACCATCGCCACCATGCTGCTCGAAATCGTCGCCGGCTGGTGGTTCAACTCGATGGCTCTGCTTGCCGACGGCTGGCACATGAGTTCGCACGCACTGGCCATCGGCCTGGCTGCCTTTGCCTACGGCGCGGCGCGCAAATACGCCAACGACCCGAGCTTCGCCTTCGGCACCTGGAAAATCGAGATCCTGGCCAGCTACACCAGCGCCATCGCCCTGCTCGGCGTCGCCGGCCTGATGGTGGCCGGCTCGCTCGAACGCCTGTGGTCGCCGCAAACCATCCACTACCCGGAAGCAATTGCCGTCGCCGTACTCGGTCTTGCGGTCAACCTCGCCTGTGCGCTGATTCTCGGCCACTCGCACGAGCATCACGATCATGGTCATGGCCACGATCACCACCACGGCCATGACCACGCACACGACCACCACCATCACGAAGACCTCAACCTCAAGGCCGCCTACATCCACGTCATCACCGACGCAGCCACCTCGGTACTGGCCATCGTCGCGCTGCTCGGCGGCTGGTTCTACGGCTGGGACTGGCTCGATCCAGCGATGGGTCTGGTCGGCGCCGTACTCGTCGCACTGTGGGCCAAGAACCTGCTGCTCCAGTCCGGCCGCGTACTGCTCGACCGCGAGATGGACCACCCGGTTGTCGAGGAAATCCGTGAGGTGATCGCCAGCCTGCCGGCTGCCGGCCAGACCGAACTGACCGACCTGCACGTCTGGCGCGTCGGTAACGGCGCTTATGCCTGCGCGCTCAGCGTGCTGACCCACGACACCAGCTTGCAGGCGCTGGACATCCGCCAGCAACTCGCCATCCACGAAGAAATCGTGCATGCGACCATCGAAATCCACCGCTGCGACACCTGCGGCGAAATTCCCGCCCAAGCCTGATGCGCATCGAAGAAATCCGCCAGCAGCTGCGTGCGGCCGGCGCCAAATCCTGCCATGAAGAGCGCGTGCTGCGTGCCTGGACCCAGTTGGTCGGCCTCGATACCCGGCACCGCAAGGCCGAGGATTTCCTGCCGCTGGCCGTACGCAATCTGCTGCCGGCACTGACCGCACAACTCGACGGTCTGGTCCGCCTGCGCTCCGAACACCCCGGCGAGGATGGTTCGGCCCGCCTGCTCGTCGAACTGGCCGATGGCCAGACCGTTGAAAGCGTACTGCTGCCGCGCGACGGGCTGTGCGTTTCCACCCAGGTCGGTTGCGCCGTCGGCTGCCTGTTCTGCATGACCGGCCAGGAAGGTTTGCTGCGCCAGGTCGGCAGCGCCGAAATTGTTGCCCAGGTGGTTCTCGCCCGACGCATGCGCAAGATCAGCCGGGTCGTTTTCATGGGCATGGGCGAGCCGTCGCACAATCTCGACAACGTGATGGAAGCGATTGAAACGCTCGGCACCTCGGCCGGCATCGGTCACAAGAACCTGGTTTTCTCGACGGTTGGCGACCACCGTGCCTTCGAGCGTCTGCCGCAAGGCCCGGTCAAGCCGGCGCTGGCCCTGTCATTGCACACGACCAAGGCCGATCTGCGCGCCAGACTGCTGCCCAAGGCGCCGCGCATAGCCCCCGAGGAACTGGTCGAACTGGGCGAGCAATACGCCCGCGCCACCGGCTACCCGATCCAGTATCAATGGACGCTGCTGGCCGGCGTCAATGACAGCGATGAGGAACTGGAGGGCATCATTCGTCTGCTCAAGGGCAAGTACGCGATGATGAATTTCATCCCCTACAACAGCAACGAAGGCTTGGGCTTCGAGCGCCCGTCGGCGGCACGCGCCGGTGAAATGGCCGGACGCCTGCACCAGAGCGGCATCCTGGCCCGCCTGCGCGACTCGGCCGGTCAGGATGTCGATGGCGGCTGCGGGCAACTGCGGGCGCGCGCTTCAAGCAAGCCGATCCGGATTCATGCGCCGAAAGCCCCGCACAAATAGTTTCCCCTGCGCAATGGTAGCCCCCACACCGAATAAAACCTGAGCCTGCTGCGTACATAAAAACAAGCCAGCTCAAAATCTCGCCGACAGGTAGATTTTTATATCTCCCCAAACTAATGTGACAATTTGTCGCGCGGCAATATGCCACATTGTGGGCAAAAGCCACAAAAACTAGACTCCGGGCCGATTATTTCAAGTTTTGCTTGAAATCCGCATTCATACCCGAGGTCATCATGTTTCCCCTTTCACCTGTTAACAGACAGCTTTCGCTGGTCTTTGCGCTCAGTTTCCCATTGGCCATCCAGGCCGCAGAAAACAATCCCCTGCTCTCAGAAATGGTTGTTACAGCCACCAAAACCGAGCGCAGCATCAAGGATATTTCGTCTGCCGTAACGGTGATTGACAAGGAACGCATCGAGAAGTCTGGAGCCACCACGGTCGACCAGGTATTGCAAGGCGTCCCCGGCGTTTACGCGGCCCGCATGGATGCTTCTTCACCGAACCGTATCGCCCAGACCTACTCGCGCGGCCTGCCTGGCAATGGCCGGACACTGGTTCTGGTCGATGGCATTCCGATGAATGTCCAATATGACAGCCAGGTTGACTGGTCGCAGCTCGGCACCATTGATGTCGAACGGATTGAAGTCGTACGCGGCGCCGGCTCTGCGCTGTATGGCAACCATGCCATGGGCGGCGTGATCAACGTCATTTCCAAGGTGCCTGCACCGGGCATGCACGGTCGCGTTGAGGCGGATTACGGCAGCCTGGACACCAAACGCGGCGCCGGTGTGGTGTCGTATCGCGGGGAAAGCAGCGGATTCGCGCTTTCCGCCAGCTATCTGGAAAGCGATGGCTACAACATGTGGCGCCCGGATACCTCGACATCGAGCACACCGCTCTCCCAACGCGCCAAGACGGGGACAGAAAAGACCAATGTCGGCGCAAAATTCTTTCACGAAATCAATAACGCCAACCTGCTCGATTTCAATTTCTCCTACCTGCGCGACGTCACCACCGGCCTCTACAACATCCCCGACTACAACGCCCAGGATCGTCAACAATATCTGGGCTCAGCGCGTTACCGCCACTTCGGTGAGTCATCGGAAACCACCGTCGTACTCTACAGCCGGATTGGCCAGATGGATGCCGACAGTGCCAATGCCCCGAACGCCACCAGCCCCGATGTCTCAGCCCCCGGCACACCGGCGGCCAGCCGGATTGCCTACAGCGGCAACTTCGATGACCGCGAAACCGGCTTCCACGCCCAGAGCAGCCACCGTCTCGGCCAGCACCAGAAGCTGACCTTCGGCGGTGAATATGCCGATGGCGAGATGACCATGACCAACCGCTACCCGGCCGAACCGGGACGCCAGCAAGTCACCAGGGGCAACGTCACGCGTAGCGGCCTGTTCATTCAGGATGAACTGACTTTCGGCGGCCTGAACCTGAACCTGGCCGGACGCTGGGATAACTGGAAGACAAGCGGCAGTTTCCGCGACACGAAGACCTCCTTCCCGAATCAGGGCACCTGGACCGAACGTTCTGAAACCGCTTTTTTGCCCAAAGGCGGCATCAGTTACCGCTTGCTGGACGACTTGATCGCACGCGGATCGATCGGCAAGTCGTTCAACTCCCCCGACGTTTCTCAGTTGTACGGCAACAGCCGTCGCGGAACGACCGTCGCTTATGGCAATCCTCTGCTTGAGCCGGAAAAAGCCACCTCACGCGATGTTGGCCTTGACTACTATTTCGGCAAGACCGCCTACGCAAAATCGACCTATTACTACACGACGGCGGAAGATTTCATCTCGACCATTCAACGCGCAGGCTCGCCGGCCGGCACCACAGACAAGGTGAACTATGGCGGCGTGCGGGCGCGCGGATTCGAATTTGAAGGCATGTTGCGCGCCACCGAATGGGCCACGCTTTACGCCAGCTACACCAAGAATGACTCGATCATTACCAAATACGACCAGAACCGCAGCCTCGAAGGCAAGCAACTGACCAATGTTCCCCAGCATCAGGCCTACCTGAGAGCAGACCTCAGCCTTCCCTTCGGCCTGACCGCTTTCGGGGTCGCCAACTATGTTGGCACTCGCTACTCGAACGAAGCAAACACGACCGTTTATAAAGGCTACACGACCTTCGATGCCGGCCTGAGCAAGACGCTGACCAAAGACGTCAGCCTGCGCCTGACCCTGATCAACCTTGGCGATAAAAAATACGAAGGTATCGGCTACATAGCACCGGGCTTCACCGTCAGTAGCGGCCTGATCGCCAAATTCTGATCTCGCGGGGAGGAAGCAATGCGGTCAACACCAGTACAACAGCAAAATTCCATGGGGAAAGCCGCTTTCCTCCTCGGACTATCGATGTTCGTCAGCAACGCCTACAGCCATGGCGAATCACACGCCCCCAACGCGGCGACGCGCAACGATAGCAGGCCGGCCAGCGAAACTTTCTGGACCGCCCTGCCCGCTATTTCGCCGGGTGGCGGTCGCCCCGAACGCGGCCAGGCGAGCCTGGTAGCACGCAACCTGAGCGCCCCTGAACTGCTGGTCTACAGCCCGAACGATCCCGAATTGCCGGCAAAGCTGACGCCTGAAAACAATCGCTGGCTAGTCAGCCCGTCCAGCCCGGACAAAGGCGGACATCACTGGCTCATCGCCCGTGAAGTCCGGGGCAATACCATCGTCACGGCGACCACCGCATGGACTTTCCCGGCCAAAGGCGACGCACCGACCCGTCTGCTCAAGCAGCAACGCTCCGGGCTGGAAATTGTCCCAGACCACATTCCGGAACACGGCGGCATGCGCGAAGGTGAGGATTGGGCCTTTCACGTTCGCTACGATGGCGCCCCACTCGCCGGAACCGGCGTGCGATTCGAAACGGAATCAGGAACCCGGTCACGCGTCATCACCGATGCACAAGGCGTGGCTCATATCGCGTTCCCGCGCGACATCGACCCGGCCGAGATTGATCCTCAAGCCGGTGCGACCCGAACGCGCAAGGGATTTGTCCTGGCGGCCGAACACCAACACGGCGAAACACACCATCTCAGTGCCTTCAATTTTTTCTACTACCCGGATCTGATGCGCGAACGCAGTCTTTCCGGGGGGTTCGGCTTCCTGGCGCTTGGCATATTGCTGGCCCTGCCGCTACTGCGTCGCAAGGAGACCGGACATGCCTGATTTCATCAAAAAAATGCTCCCTAACCTGTCTCGCCTGCGCTTCATCGTTCAGATACTGACGCTATTCATCACCGTCTGGGGAAGCACCGTCGTCGGTTACTACGCCGCCGATAAAATTTCTACGGCGCTCCCTTCCCTTTCCTGCGCTTACGACAAGAGCAACGGAGGCTATTGCGTCCTGATCCCGCTGCAGCACCAGATGCATCACCGAATTGGCGAGTCACTGGTCAAGGCACAGCAGATCACGCAGCGAGTCATCATGCCGACGCTGATCGCACTCGGCACCTTCCTGATTTTCTTTGCGGTACTCGGCAAGGCTTTCTGCGGCTGGGTCTGCCCACTCGGCACGATCCAGGAGTGGATCAACAAAATCGGCCGACGTTTCAATCGCCCGCAACACCTGCTGGACAACAAAACCGCGAAACGGGCACGGCCAGTCAAATGGCTGATCCTGCTCGGGCTGGTTTTTCTTGTCCCGATTCTTGCCGGCATGGGCGTTGCCCCACACTCGATGGGTAATCCATATTGCGATATCTGTCCCTCACGCATCGCCACCACACTGCTGACCGGCGACCCTGAGCAAATTGCGCTCAAGCAAACATCGACCGGCAGCATGATTCTCAGCGCGATTGCCAACATCCTGACCGGCTTCACGCTGATCGGCGCGCTTGCCATGCGCCAGCCGTTCTGCCGGATTTGCCCGATGCTGGCGATGAATGCCACTTTCCGTCATCTGTCGCTGACGAGACTCGTCAAGGTCGAAAACGACAAATGCGACAAGTGCGGCATCTGCACCAAAGCCTGCCCGATGGACATTCCCGAAATACACCATGAGCATGGCCTGAAAGCATTCAGCGAGGACTGCACCCTGTGCGGCCGTTGCGCCGAATTCTGCCCGGACGATGGCATCATCAAAGTGAAATTCGGGCCCTTTGCACTCTTCTCGTCAAGCCGCGACTATTACAAAAATCGGGTCAAGATCGAGTCACCAGAAGGCATGCCTAAACCGATCAAGTTTGTCCGCAAACCAGTCGTGGCGAGCAGCGATGCTGGCTGAAGCTGAAGTTTCGGCATTTTCGGTTTTTCTGCTGGGCCTGTCGCTCGGCCTGACCGCCTGCGCCGTCACCTGCCTGCCCTTCATCGGCACACTGGCCTTTGGCAAAGCAGAAGGTGCCGCGAGCGGCCTGCGTGACACCGCATTCTTTCTCGGCGGCCGGCTCATTTCCTACACCCTGCTTGGCGGACTCGCCGGCTTGCTGGGTGCGTGGTTTGTGCGCGAACTGGCATCCGGCATCGGAAATTTGGTGATTGGCTTAAGCAGCCTGTTTGCTGCGGCATGGCTAAGTTGGCCAAGCCATGCCCGTTGCGGCTCGATCAAGCGCCTGAACGGTCTATCGCCAATACTGCTCGGCATGGGGCTGACCCTGATCCCCTGCGCGCCACTGGCCACCTTGCTGGCAGCGGCCGCACATGGCGGGAGTGCCGCGCACGGCGCCTGGTTCGGGCTGCTTTTCGGCCTCGGGGCGCTACTTACACCAATGCTGGTCCTGATTCCCGCCGCAGCCGGTGTCGGCCGTGTGCTCCGGCAGGAACATGAATGGCTGGTCATCTGGTTGCGCCACGGCGCTGCACTGGTCATGGGGCTGCTCGGTATGCGGCGCATCGACCTGTTCATGCCAGGCAGCGGCGCTGCTCTCCTGGCGATTGCCGGCCTGATCGTATTCTGGAAGTTACTACGTGTGCGCCGGACACAAGCACCGATGCGACGAACCATACATATCAGGCCTGTTTCCTGATCAGCTCAGTTCGTGCCGTTCGTGCTCGACCCGCACGATGTAACGCTGAATCCGGTTCTGATCGGCGAAGGGCAAGTCGTCGAAATTCAGGCCGATACGCCATTGCCGCTGCCCCGAGCGAGCTTCCTGCTCGGTCAGGTGATGCACCGACACGGCCGTAAACAGCGGGCCACTGTCCTCGGGTAGGGTAATCCGGCAATTCTCCATTTTCAGGCCGACGATCAGATCATCGGGTAGCATCGCTGCGGTCAACCCGATCCCCGACACCGAAATGTCGTGGGCCGGCAAATTGAGCAGCGCGCCGCCCGACAAGCGACCGAAAAACTGCAAGGGCTGGACGCGCGGCGTCTCGATGCGAAAATTCTCGCGCCGCTGCAAACGCACCAGCACCTTGGGCAGCGTCACGACAAAGGCCCGGGCGCCCTCGAAATTGACGTCCATCGCCGGGCCGGCCGAAAACTGGACCTGAATGCCGCCGGGCCGCCCGACGAACAGATGCTGCTCGCTCTCGCGGAAGCGACGATTAAGCTCCGGACTTCCGCTGCAATCGAAAACCAACTGTCCCTTGTCCGGCAAAACACCGAGCAGGCGGGTCGGAAACGGTTCGCGCTCCGGGCCGAAAAGAACCGTGAATGGCGTACGTTCGCGACCGAAGCCGAGCAACATGAACTGGATTTCGGTCCGCCCGGTGATATGGAAACGCGCCTCGATTTCCGCTTCGGACAATTGGGCAATCTGGCTCATGCCGGCCCCATCACTTCGAGCACGCGCAACAGCGACGAGGTGTCGTCGCGCCCCCAGCCTTGCGCCATCAAGGCGTTCAATTGCTGGCCGACGGCTGCGGTCAACGCCACCGGAACGCCGCTTTTGCGTGCCGCCTCAAGCACCAGACCGAAATCCTTGTGATGCAGGCGCGCCTCGATGCCAGCCGAAAAATCGCGCCGAACCATACGCTCGCCCATCACATCGAGCACACGCGAAGCCGCCGATCCGCCAGCCAGTGCCTGTTTGACCGCAGCACAATCGACCCCGGAGGCAGCTGCCAGGTGCATGGCTTCGGCGGCGGCCTGAATCGCCGCGACCATGATCATCTGATTGCACGCCTTGGCCACCTGACCGGCGCCATTCGGGCCGACATGGACAATCCGCTGGCCGAGACAGTCGAGCAGCGGACGAACCCGTTCCAGCACCTCGGCCTGGCCACCGGCCATGATCGCCAGCGAGGCGTCGATCGCGCCCTGAACGCCGCCGGACACCGGGGCATCCAGCATCTCGATACCCTTTTCCCGCAGTCCGTCGGCAATCCGGCGCGCTGCATCCGGCGCGATGGTCGAGCAATCGACCAGCACCGAACCGGGCGCCATACCCTCGATCAGCCCGGACTGGCCGAGCGCGACCGATTCGACATCGGCGCTCGACGTGATCACGGTAAACACGACCTCGCAGGCGCGGCCCAATTCGGCCGGTGTGGCGCAGACCGTCGCCGGCAAATCGCCGACCGACTCAGGGCGCCGTGCCCAGACGTGCAAGCCGTGTCCGGCACGCTGCAGATGCAGCGCCATCGGACGCCCCATCACGCCCAGGCCGATGAAACCGACTTTCATGTTTGTCCCGACAGGCTTTCAAGCAATTTGAGCACGGCAATCGAATCTTCCTCGCCGTGGCCGGAGCCGACCATGGCATTGAACATCTGCGCCGTGGCCGCCGACCCCGGCAGGCTGAGGCCCAGTTCATGCGCCGTCTGCATCACGATATTCAAATCCTTTTCATGCATCCAGCTCTTGAAGCCGGGCTTGAAATTGCGGTCCAGCATGCGTTGACCGTGGTTTTCGAGGATTTTCGAGTAGGCAAAACCACCGAGCAGCGCCTCGCGCACCTTGCTGCGGTCGACGCCATTCTTGGAGGCAAAAGCAAAGGCCTCGGCAACGGCCAGCACGCCCATGCCGGTGATGATCTGATTGGCCGCCTTGGTCACTTGTCCGGCGCCGCTTTCGCCGACATGGACGATATTCTTGCCCATGCATTCGAAAGCCGGATGCGCCGTGGCGAAGGCCGCTGCTGAGCCGCCCGCCATGATCGACAAGGTGCCGGCAATGGCCCCGACCTCGCCGCCGGACACCGGGGCATCCATGAAATCGACCCCGGCCGCCGCCAGTTCGGCGTGAATGGCACGCGCCGCAGCCGGTGCGATGGTGCTCATGTCGACCGCAACCAGTCCGGGGCTGGCGCCCTGCGCCACGCTACGCATGACTTCGGCGACGTCCGGGGCATCAGCCACCATTGAAACCAGCAATTCATTGCCACGCGCTGCCTCGGCCGGGCTGGCTGCGGCAATCGCGCCGGCCTCGATCAGGGGCTGCATGGATTCGGCGCGACGCGCCCAGACGGTCACTGTATGACCGCCCTTGATGAGATTGAGCGCCATCGGGCGCCCCATGATGCCAAGGCCGACGAAACCGATTTTCATGCTGGACTCCGAGTCAGTGAGGCTCGAATTTTAGGGGAGCCGGCCGGCCGGTCAAGCGCTTAATGCTTTTTGGCCGTCGCGCCGAGAAAAGCATCGAGTTCGACAATTTTATCGGCGGCAACCGGACGGAAGAAATGGAAGCCCTGCACCCGTTCGCAAGCCATGTCGCGCAGGAAGGCCGCCTGCCCCGGACTCTCGACGCCTTCGGCAACGAGGTTCAGGCCGAGCGAACGGCCGAGCGCAATGATCGACGAGACCAGCGATGCGGCATCGCCGTCCGATTCGACATCGGCCACGAAGCTGTGGTCGATCTTCAGACGATCAACCGGGAAACGGCGCAGGTAGGACAACGAGGAATAGCCGGTCCCGAAATCGTCAATCGCCAGCTTGACGCCCATCGCCTTCAATTCGTTCAACACGCTGATCGAGGAATCGGCGCTGTGCATCACGACGCTCTCGGTGATTTCAAGCTCCAGCCGGCTGGCCGGCAAGCCTGTTTCGTCGAGAATGGCTTTGACCGACTGGGCAAACTCCGGCTGGCGGAACTGGAGGGCCGAAATATTGACGGCGATCTCCCCCAGGTCGATGCCCTGATCGAGCCAGGCACGCGCCTGCTCGCAGGCCGTCCGCAGCACCCAGTGACCGAGCGGCAGAATCAAGCCGCTTTCCTCCGCCACCGGGATGAAATCAGCCGGGGGGATCATGCCGCGCTCGGGATGCTGCCAGCGGACCAGCGCCTCCAGGCCAACCACCCGACCGCTCGGCAAATCCACCTGCGGCTGGTAATGCAGCACCAACTGGCGTTCGGCCAGCGCCTTCCACAACTCGTTTTCAAGATGCAGGCGCTTGTTGGCTGCCGCGTTCATCGGGGCGGCAAAAAACTGGTAATTGTTACGGCCGGTCGATTTCGCGTAATACATCGCGGTATCGGCATTACGTATCAATGTTTCAGGAGAGTCACCATCGTTCGGAAACAGGGCAATTCCGATCGATGGGCTGGTATGCAATTCACAGCCGTCGACCAGGCAAGGTTCGCTGACTTCGCGCACCAACTGGTGCACGACTTCAACCACCCGGCTTTCGCAGGTAAACGCTTCGAGCACAACGACGAACTCGTCGCCCCCGAGCCGCATGACATGCTCCCCCGCGCCGAGTACCCGGCGAAGGCGCGACGCCACTTCGCAGAGCAACTTGTCGCCGGCGTGATGGCCGAGCGAATCATTGACCGTTTTGAAATTATCGAGATCGATGACCAGCACCGCGAGCTGTCCGGCATTGCGACGAATGGCGGGGATGGCCGACTCCAGCAGCTGGTTGAGCGCCAGGCGGTTGGGCAAGCCGGTCAGCGGATCGTGATGGGCCATGTATTCGATGCGCGCCTCTTGCGCCTTGCGGGCGCTGAGATCGGCGAAAACGGCGACATAGTGGGTCAGCGTCTCGCGACGGCCTTGGCGGATCGCACTGATGGTCAATTGCTGGGGGTAAATCTCGCCGCCTTTGCGCCGATTCCAGATTTCGCCTTCCCAGCGGCAAGACTCGCGGATCGCTGTCCACATCGACTGATAGAAATCGGGGCCATGCCGGCCCGAGCTCAAAATACTTGGTTTATTACCGATCACGTCCGCGGCGGAAAAGTCGGTAATCCGTTCAAACGCCGGGTTGACCGCGACAATCCGCAAGTTGGCATCGGTCAGCATGATCGCCTCGGACGAATGACTGACCAGGGTTCGATGCAACTCGAGTTGCTGCCCGGCATGGCGCAACAAGTAAGCGGAAAAGCCGGCACAGGCGAGCAGGAGGAAAGAAACCAGGGAGGTGGCAGACAACGGTGAAGCGTGCCAGTCTGCCAGTCCGAAGACGGCAGAGAGCCAGAGCAGCGCGATGACACTCAGCGAAACAGCGATAAGCCGACGGCCGGCAACGACCGGATTGTGAATCAAGATTGTGTTACCAAACCCTTTTTGAGGCCGGCAGTTTAACCGAGACACAACAATGTTTCAGCATATAATTCTCCAGCGCCACGAAGCACGCCAAAGGCATATAGGACAGATACTTAGCGCCGGATACTAAGCCTTGATATCAATAAGATTTGTCGCTTTTTCAGCCACAACAGCCACCCTTTCCAGCACTTTTCTTGACACCCAGGCGAGCCAGCAGCTTTTCCGGCGGGCAAAACCCGGTAAACCCGCTTTGCAACAGGTTGAAGCCGACAAACGCGGTAAAGGCAAGAAACCATTCCGAAACAAAAACCGGGCTGGCGTGATAGCCCAGCGCCAGCGACAGCAGGACAAAAAAGCCAGCCATGATGCGGATGATGCGTTCGATGGTCATGATTGATACTCCTTGCGGAAAGCGGCGTAGTAGAGCACCGGGATAACCACCAGCGTGAGCAGCGTGGACACCAGGATGCCGAAGATCAGGCTGAGTGCCAGCCCGTTGAAGATCGGATCGTCGAGGATGAACAAGGCGCCGAGCATCGCCGCCAGTGCGGTCAGCGCAATCGGCTTGGCCCGGACGGCGGCCGACTGGATCACCGCATCGTGGAAATTCATCCCGGCGTCGACCTGCTGGCGAATGAAATCGACCAGCAAAATCGAGTTGCGGACAATGATGCCGGCCAGCGCGATCATGCCGATCATCGAGGTGGCGGTGAATTGCGAGCCGAACAGTGCGTGGCCGGGCATCACGCCGATGATGGTCAGCGGAATCGGCGCCATGATGATCAGCGGCACGAGATAACTGCCGAAATGGGCCACGACCAGCAGGTAGATCAGGATCAGGCCGACCGCGTAAGCGATGCCCATGTCGCGGAAGGTTTCGTAAGTCACCTGCCACTCGCCATCCCATTTGACGCTGTAGCCGGCATACGGATCCTGCGGCTGGCGGATGAAGGTTTCGGACAGCGTGCCCCCCTCCTTGAGTGTCATGCCGTTGATTTTCGAACGGATGTCGAACATGCCGTAGAGCGGTGAGTCAAGCTTGCCGCCCATGTCGCCGACGACATAGACGACCGGCAGCAGGTCCTTGTGATAAATCGTCTTTTCGCGCGCCTGGTCGCGCACCTCGACCAGTTCCGAAACCGGCACCAACTGGCCGTCACGCGCCCGCACGCGCAGCTTGAGCAAGGCATCGAGCGAGGACTGTTTTTCAGCCGGCAAGGCAATGCGCACCGGGATCTCGAATTTTGAGTCGGCGTTGCGGGCCGGCGTCACATCCTGCCCGGCCAGCCCCATGCCGACCACCCCGACGATATCGCTCTGGGCCACGCCGAGCAGTGCCGCCTTGCTTTGCAGGACGTGGAGAACGATTTTTCGCGAATCGGCCTCGATATAGTCGTCGACCGCGACAATGTCCGCTGTCTGCGCGAAGGCGGCACGCACCTGCTTGCCGACTGTTCGTTGCCCGTTCATGTCCGGCCCGTAGATTTCTGCCACGATCGGCGAGACAACCGGCGGCCCGGGCGGCACTTCGACCACCTTGGCGACGCCGCCGTTACGCTGGCCGATTGCCTCGATGCGTTCGCGCAGGGCAACGGCAATCTGGTGGCTCTGCCGCGAACGGTGATGCTTGTCGGCCAGATTGACCTGGATATCGCCCTTTTCAGGTGCCGAGCGCAGGTAATACTGGCGCACCAGGCCATTGAAATTGATCGGGCTGGCCGTCCCGGCGTAGGCCTGGTAATTGACCACGTCGGCCTCCTGCGCCAGTTCGGCGCCGATCTCGTGCAGCACGCGCGCGGTTTCTTCCAGCGGCGTACCGACCGGCAGATCGACAATCACCTGGAACTCGCTCTTGTTGTCGAAAGGCAGCATTTTCAGCACGACGAGCTGGAAGTAGGCCAGCGACACCGAGCCGAGAATGAGCAGCACCACGGTGATGGCCAGCTTGATGCGGGCAGTCCCGCCGGTCAGCGGATCGAGGAAGGGCGTCAGCAGCTTGCGGAAAGTGGCATCGAGCCGGGCGTCGAGTTTCGAGACTTTGGGTGCACCGGGCGCATCGCCGTGCGACTTCATCAATTTCGCCGCCAACCACGGCGTGACGATGAAAGCGACGGCCAGCGAAATGGCCATGCCCATCGACGAATTGATCGGGATCGGGCTCATGTACGGCCCCATCAAGCCGGTCACAAAGGCCATCGGCAAGAGCGCGGCGATCACTGTCAACGTTGCCAGGATGGTCGGCCCGCCGACCTCATCAACCGCACCGGGAATGATTTCCAGCAAGGTTTTTTCCGGATGCAGACCCTGCCAGCGATGGATATTTTCAACCACGACAATCGCGTCATCGACCAGGATACCAATCGAGAAAATCAAGGCAAACAATGAAACGCGGTTGAGCGTGAAACCCCAGGCCCACGAGGCGAACAGCGTCGCAGCCAGGGTCAGCGTCACGGCCACGCCGACGATCACCGCCTCGCGCCGGCCGAGCGCGAAGAAAACGAGCAGGACGACAAAAGCCGTCGCGAAGATCAGCTTGCCAATCAGTTTCTGCGCCTTCTCGGTCGCCGTTTCGCCGTAATTGCGCGTCACGCTGACCTCGATGCCTTCCGGAATCACGGTGTTTTTCAGGCTTTCTATCCGGTTGACCGCGGCACTGGCCACATCGGCGGCATTGACGCCGGGCTGCTTGGAAAGCTGCAAGGTGACAGCAGGAAACTCCCCCTCCCGACTACCAAACCAGGCATAAGCCCGAGGCTGGTCCGGCCCATCTTGGACCGTGGCCACATCGCTCATGAAAACCGGGGTCCGCTTGCCGGCCTCGCCGCGCACGGCAATAACCAGCTGTTTCACATCGGCCGCCGATTCGAGGTAAGTCCCGGTTTGCAGCAGCATTTCGCGGTTGCCGGCGATCAGGCTGCCGGACGACTGCAGAGCATTCGACATTTTCAGCGCCCCGGCAATGTCCTGCGGCGTCACACCATAGGCGTTCATTCGCTCGCCATCCATCAGCACACGGATCGCATGCTCCGGCCCACCGAGGGTAGACACATCGCGCGTCCCCTTGATCCGCTTCAGTTCGATCTCGACGGCACGAGCCACCTGCTGCAGGTCGAAAGCCGAACGCTCGGCATCCTTGCTCCAGAAAGTCAGGGAAACGATGGGCACGTCATCGATGCCACGCGGCTTGATCACCGGCTCCTGGACGCCCAGATTGGGCGCCAGCCAATCGCGATGCGAATGCACGGTGTCGTACAGACGCAGTACTGCGTCGTTGTATTTGACCCCGACATCGAACTGGACGGTGATCACCGCCATGCCCGGCCGCGACATCGAATAAACGTGTTCAACACCGTGCATGCGCGACAAGACCTGCTCGGCCGGGCGAGCTACCAGATTCTCGACATCCTTGGCCGACGCTCCGGGAAAGGCGACCAGCACGTCGGCCATGGTCACGTCGATTTGCGGCTCTTCTTCACGCGGTGTCACCAAGGTGGCAAAAATGCCCATCAGGAAGGCGACCAGCGCCAGCAAGGGCGTCATCCGCGAAGCCTGGAAGGCGGCGGCGATACGCCCGGAAATACCCGGCGAAGAATGATTGGCGCGGCCCATCGCCTACTTTCCCGACTTCAGCTGAATGGCTGCCTTGACCGGCTCGGTCACCACTTTGTCGCCACTGGCCAAGCCGGCCAGCACCTCGACCTCGCCGGCCCCGACCACTTCGCCCAGACGCAACTGGCGCAGGCTGAGACGCTGATCCGGCATTTGCACATAAACGGCGGCCACTTCACCGCGCCGCACCACCGCGGCCATCGGCACGGTCAGCTTGTCGGCCCGGCCGATCACGAAATGGACCCGCGCCGACATACCCGGCGTCGCTTCCGGCATGGCCGGCAGACTGACCCGGACCTGGGCGACATGGGTTGTCAAATCAGCCGTCGGCAACAGGTTGACCGCAACAGCGTCGACCCATTTGCCCAGTTCCGGAAACTCAACCCGCGCCGCCCTGACCGTACGCATGTCCTTCAATCGGGCTTGCGGCACGCTGGCCGTGACCCGCAAATCCTCCGGCTCGTAGATCGTAAACAGTGCCTTGCCAGGCGTCGCCATGTCGCCCATTTCGGCATGGCGGCGAGCAACGACGCCATTGATCGGCGAGACGATACTGGCGTGACTCTGGCTGGCACCGGCTGCGGCACGATTGGCATTGGCTGAATCCAGCTCGGCCCGCGCCTTGTCGAGCGCCGCCGGGCTCATGAACTTCTGCGCCACCAGGCTTTTCGTGCGTTCGTAATTGACCTTGGCATTGGCCTGCAGCGCCTCGGCTGCACGCATCGACTCCTCCGCCTCACGCGCATCGATCCGCATCAGCAGTTGGCCTTTTTTGACGCGCTGGCCGGCATCCGCCCTGACCTCAAGCACGCGGCCAGCCACCTGGGCACCGACCGTCGCCTGCTGCACGGCTTCGACCAGCGAATCGGCCGGAAAACTCAAATCAACCGGATGCAGCTGGACGGTCACGACAGGCAGGGTCTGAGCCTGGACCGCTGCGGTCAACGCCAGAAAAAGCCCGAAAATCAGATTTGCTTTCATTTATATAAGAATACACTAATTTAGTGTATCGACCAAAGCCGGCCCACCGCTCCGGAACGAGTCGCTCAGTCGTGCCTGGCGGGAATCGGGGCGACGCGGGGAATCGTCAGGACGAAGCGCGTCCCGCACCCGGCCGTGCTGCTCATGACGATATCGCCACCAAGCAAGTCACGCGCCAGATTGAGCACGATTGACAAGCCCAGACCACTGCCGCCCTGGCCCAGGCGCGTGGTGAAGAAGGGATCGAAAACCCGGCCCTGCGTGTCCTCGGGAATCCCCCGGCCATCATCTTCAAAAACCAGCTCGACCGAAGCCTCGCCGCAGCGTCGGGCCGTGACGCGCAAGCACCCATCGTCCTGCCCGGCAAAGGCATGCAGCAGGGCATTTTCGACCAGATTGGTCATGATCTGCCCGAGGGCGCCGGGATAGCTGTCCATCGGTATCCCGGACTCCGCATCGAGCACCAGTTCCTGCGGCAACAGCAGAAAGCGCGGCGCCAGTGTCATGCGGATTTCATCCAGCGCGGTTGCCAGATCGAAATGGCGCCGCCGATCACTGGTCTGATCAACCGCCACCTGCTTGAAATTGCGGATCAATTCGGCGGCCCGGTGCAAATTGCGCTCAATCAGGCTACCCGAGTCACGCAGGTCGGTGATGAACCCATCCAGCACCGAGCGCCGCAACTGGCCCTCATCGACCAGGCGGGCCAGGGTGCGGATACGATCCTGGACGGTGGTCGCCACCATCAGGGCATTGCCAATCGGCGTATTGATTTCATGCGCCACGCCGGCTACCAGGCCGCCCAGCGAAGCCATGCGCTCATTGCGGGCCAGCGCCTTTTCTGCTGCCCGACGCTCTTCCGTTTCATTGTGCAATTGCTCGGTACGTTCATCGACCCGCAACTCCAGCTCCTGGTTGAGTGCCTCATAGCGAGCATTCACCGCACGCAGCTCGGCCTCGGCCTGCTTGCGTTCAGTCACATCGACGTAAGAACTGACAAACCCGCCGTCCGGCAGCGGTGTGCCGCGCACCTCCAGCACACAACCATCCGGCCGGGTTCGCTCGAAGCGGTGGGGCACATTCAGCTTCAGCTGGGCCACCGCCTGGGTCATATAGGTTTCAATATCAACTTGACCGTATTCGCCTCGTTCGGCATTGAAGCGAATCAGGTCGATCAGCGTCACCCCCGGACGGGTCAGCAATTCATCAGGGAAGGCCAGCAACTCCTGGAACTGGTGGTTGTATTCCACCAGGCCGAACTCAGAATCCACCACCGAGACACCGCCGGGAAAGTGTTCGAGCACCGAGCGCAACCACTGGTGGCGCATGGCCAGTTGCTCGCTGGCCAGTTTCTTTTCCCGCTCGATGCGCAGGCGGTCGGTCATGTCGATGCCAACGCTGAAGACACCGATCGGCTGCCCCGCTTCATCGCGCACGATGCGGTTGCGCCAGGCCACCCAGACGCGCTGGCCATTCTTGCGGATATTCTCGTTCAAGCCGCTTTCGTAAGCAGCCGGGTTCTCGAAAATATCACTCATCAACCGAACCAGATCCCGACCGGAAGACTCCTGCACCGGAACGATTGTTCCAATCACCGAGTGACCGATGATTTCGTGTTCGGCAAAACCAAAAAATTCGAGGCCGAATTCATTCAGGAAAAGAATGTTGCCATCCTTGTCCCATTTCAACAGGATGCTTGCCGCCGACTCGACCAATTCGCGGTATTTCTCTTCCGACAAGCGAAGCGCAAGGGTTTGTTCGGCGACTTTCCGTCGCAACAGTTGCGGCTGATGCAACAGCAGATAAATGACGAACCCGGCAAACGATGCCAGCAGGCTGACCGCCAGACTATCCAGCAACAAGCTGCGCCATGAATACCAGCCGCCCTCCGGTGCCACACTCAAGATCCACTCACCGTTCGGCACGACAATCGGGCTATCGACGGGACTATCGAGCGGACGATCCGAGGTGCGGGCAAAAACATGGCGCTCCTGCGTACCGGGACGCACACGCCACAATTCAAACCCATAACCGGCGGTTTCAATGGCATCGAGTTTGGTCGCCGAGAGCAAATCGGGAACCCGGATCAGGACCTGGATCAATCCCCAGAATTGCTCATGGCCCGCCTTGTCCTTGATAAACACCGGATTGCGACCAACCACGCCGACGCCGCCCTGACGCAGTTCGAACGGCCCGGTCAACCCAAGCGCCCGGCGCTCGATGACCTGACGCGCCTCTGGCCCCTGAAGGGGATCGGCCAAAGGGCTGAAACCGATAACCCGCTCATTGCCGACCAGTGGCTCGACATCGCTGATCACCCCGCCGGGGGCCAGCTGCAGGGCTGTAATGCCACCAAATTGCTCGATCAGTTCACGCGCCAACAGCGGAAAATGGTCGATCCGCCCGCCCCCCTGCCGCAACACGGCAGCCAAGGCGCCAGCCGCCGACAGCGAACGATCCAGGCGCCCGCCCAGGTCATGAGCAACGGCAGAAGCCAGTTGGCGCGCCTGAATTTCATTCTGCTGGCGAGCCGAGCGCTCGACAACGTAAGCCACATAGGCGCCGAGCAACGCAACCAGCACAAAACCCACTGCAGCACCAACGAGCGCCCAATTGCGCCCGCTCGGCCTGCTTCGGTCTTCACTGGTATTGCCTAAAGTCATAGTCAGCTCCCAGTGCTATGAAACTACAACTTTAGTCAGATTTCCAGATATTCCTGCAACCGGTTTCCACCAGCCACCAGGTTGCCGCCGCGCCCATGGCTGCGCACAGGGTCACAATCAGCACGCCCCCCTGCCAGGCGGCCACATCATAAAACCGGGCGCCACTCACCATGGCGCCTTGCCAACCTCTATCCATGACCCAGCCCACCAGCGGCTGGAGCAAGGCCCCGGCCATGAATCCCCCCATGTTTGCCACGCTGGTCGACATGCCGGACAGCAAAGGAGGATTCACTTCCTTGGCGCAAGCCCAGGTCAAACTGAATCCTGCGGTCGACAGTCCCAGCAGGGCGAAAAGCGCGTAGGAAAGCGATAGTGGCATCGTGATGCAGGACAGCAGAACCAGCCAGATCGCCACAAAAACATGGGACGTGACGATCAGCACCGGCTTCCGGCGGCCGAGGCGGTCGGAAATCGTGCCGATGAAAAAACATCCGATGGCAAATCCGCCAAACCAGAGCGACAAATGGGTCGTCGCTACGGCACGCGACAAGCCATGCACCTGAACCAGATAAGGTGTCGCCCACAATCCGGCAAACGTGAAGAAAGACCCCGACATCCCGGTATTAACCAGAGCGGCAGGCCAGGTGGCGCGATTCCGAATCACCGACAGCAAACCTGAAATAACGACAGTCCGGTCAAAGACAGGCCGGCTTCCTCCTTCATGCTGTTGCGGACTATCCCGCACCATGATCCAGCACAACACGCCCAAAACCAGCGATACGGCGCCGACCCCAATGAACACACCGCGCCAGCCGGTGATTTGAGCCAGGGTCGACAAGGGGGCGCCAGCCAGCACGGAGCCCAGATTACCAATCAACATGCAGACGCCGACGAGGGTCGCAAAGCGATTCTCCTCAAACCACACGGCCACCAGTTTCAGCATCGCAATGAACGTCACCGATACGCCCAGACCCACCAGGGTTCTACCCATCAAGGCCTGATCGAGCGTCGGTGCAAAACCGAAAAGAAAGCTGCCGATGCCGCCGATCAAGCAGCCGAGCACCAAGATCCGGCGCGGCCCGAGCGTGTCGGCCAGAATACCGGTCGGGATCTGCATCACCGTATAGACGTAGAAATAAGTCGCCGCCAGTACGCCCAGAGAAGCCGCGGAGGTCTGGAACGAGGCAGCCAGATCCTGGGCAATGCCAGCGGGCGCAAAGCGCTGAAAAAACGAAAGGACGTAGGTCACCGCGACAACGCCAAGAATCCACCAGCGACTACGCCGCTGCGCCGGGCTAAGGCTTTTCATGCTGTCTCTCCGAATCGGGATTTTTAGTTATATGGCGCTCTTGACGGGCGCTCTGGATGGAACGGGAATTACTTGAGCGTCAGAACCCACTTGGCCAGCGTGGCGGCTTCCGCATCGCTGACATTGTTCGGCGGCATCGGGACCATCCCCCACTCATTCTTGCTGCCGCCCTTGATCTTGGCGGCCAGCGCTGCTTCGGCACCTTTCTCGGCACCTCGTTTGGCAACGATATCCTTGTAGCTCGGGCCGACAATCTTCTTGTCGACCGAATGACAGGTCATGCAGTTCTTGGCTTTGGCCAGATCTTCCGAGGCCAGCGCGCCCCCCATCATGGCAACGGACAGGCCGAGCAATGCGATGCAATGTTTCATGCAAACCTCCAGGTCGTTGATAGCCAGTCGAATGCCGGCTTGCCTGCGCAGTCTAACCCGGAGATGAAACGCAACCTACCCCTTGCGGCGCAACAACACCGTGAGAACAGGCGGCGTCAGCAAGGTGGTCAGAATGACCATGATGACAATGACCGAGAACATCGTTTCACTCATCACCCCCAGCGACTTGCCGACCATCGCAAAAATCAGGCCGACTTCACCGCGGGGAACCATGCCCCAACCGACCACCCAAGGGTTCTGGCCTTTGCCGGCAGCGAATCCGGCCAGCAATTTACCGACGACAGCTGCCGCGGTAACTCCCAGGGCAACCACGACTGTCTGCGGATCGCCGAGCGTCGCCAGATCGACCTGCATGCCGGTCAACACGAAAAATACCGGTACGAAGAAGAAGCCGATCGGCTCGATCAAATGTTCATGCTGGTGATGCGTATGGCGCGTCAGGACGGCGCGAATCTCGGCAAGACGACCGGCCGGCAGTTCGGGGCCAAGCAAGGGTTCGATTTCCTGAACCATCTTTGGCGTCTCGAACTCCTTGAGGAAAACCGGCTCGAAGAGCAAGCCGGCGGCAAAAGCACCGATGATCGGCGCCAGGCCGACAGCATGAGCCAGCCAGGCCATCAACAGGCCAACGGCCAAAACCATCGAAAAAAGCATCGAGTGACTGTCATCGAGGCGCGACACCCGACGCAGCAGGTGCGGCGCAATCGCCCGACCCAGGGCAATCGAGCCGCCCAGGAAAAGCACGGCCTCACCGATGATCATCCCCACCTGGCCGAAGCTGACGCTCCCGGCCTGAACGAGGCTGGAAACGACGGCCAGAATGACCAGCCCCAGCACATCGTCGATCACCGCAGCACCGAGGACGATCTGCGCCTCAGGCATTTTCAGCCGGCCCAGATCGCGGAACACCCGTCCGGTAATGCCGACCGACGTGGCCGACAACGTTGCCCCGAGAAACAGGTAGGCATTGAAATCCTTGCCCGGCAACAGCAACGGGCCAACGACAAACGCACCAAGGGCGAATGGCACGATGATTCCCACGGTGCCGACAGCCGAAGCACGCACACCAACGCTGACCAAATCACCCAGCCGGGTTTCCAGGCCGATCTGGAGCAGCAGGATGATGACCCCGAGCTCCGCCATGAACATGATGATCGGATCGCGGGCAATGCTGTCGAAATACTCAATCCCGAACAAACCGAGATTGCCCAGCGCCACGCCGAGCAGCAACTCGCCCAGCACGGCAGGAAAGCCGATGCGCTGGGCCAGCGGGGCAAAGAAACGGGCGGACAGGATGATGATGGCCAGCCACAACAGATTTTCGCCAATCACGTCGGAGCCTGCCGCCAAGGCTGGCCAGGCAGCTGCCAGCAACACCACGGGGATCAAGCGACGCAAAGGCAGGGACATGGTTTACTTCACCTCGGCAGGAACGACGTGAGCCGACTCGACAACGGCTCCAGCATCGCCCTTGGCAACGATTGTCTCGGGATGCCAGCCGAGCACGGCGAGCATGACGAAGAAGCCGACCACATAGGCCACGGCAACGTGCCAGCCGTGGCGCATCCACTGACCGACCGACTTGGCTTCAGGGTACATATTGGACAGCGCCACCCCGGCCGACGAGCCGAACCACAGCATCGAGCCGCCAAAACCGACGGCATAGGCCAGGAAACCGAAGTCATAGCCGCCTTGCTTGAGCGCCAGGGCGGTCAGCGGAATATTGTCGAACACGGCAGAGACAAAACCAATTCCCAATGCGGTCGGCCATGAAGCGGCCGGCAATTCCTCGACCGGCATCATCGAGGCAATCACCACCAGTGAGAGCAGGAAAATCGTTCCCTTGAGGTTTTCCGGAAGGATTTCCCAATCCGGCCGGCGAATACCGACCGTCAGCAGGATCGCCGCCCAGACAGCCACGCCAATCGCCGGAAAACTCTCTGCCAGCGAGGAGAAGCGGGTATTCATCAGGACGTTGGTGATAATTGCAAAAACCAGAATCAGCAGCACGATCCCGACGCGCGCCCAATCGACCTTGGTATGGTCATGTGCATTTTTCAGGATCGGCGAATAAGCATGCTGCTGTTTGGCGGCAATCACGCCGCAGATACACAATGCCACGGTCGACGCGACAATCGCCTCAAAAACCTGATCCGGACGAACGCCGGCAATCCACATCATGGTCGTCGTCGTATCGCCAACCACCGACCAGGCTCCGCCGGCATTCGATGCCGCCACGATGCCCGCCAGGTAACCGATATGCACACGCGCCCGGAACAACTGGTGCGCCATCGCACCGCCAATCAAGGCTGCTGCAATGTTGTCGAGGAAGCTGGAAATGAACCAGACCATGACCAGCAACAGAAAGGCGCCTTTCCAGTCATCCGGCAGGAATTTCGGCAGAATGACCGGCACGTGGCTCTTCTCGAAATGACGGGCCAGCAAGGCAAACCCCATCAACAGGCAGAACAGGTTGGCCAGCGTCACCCACTCATGCCCCAGGTGGCTGAAAAAGCCCGCCACGCCGATGCCCGTCTTGAACCCCGTGAACAGGATTTTGTAGACTGACACGGTGAACAACCCGGTCAGTGCGACATAGAAGGTGTGGTTGTGAAACAGCGCCACCCCGAGCAGGGTCAGCGCGAAGAGAATGAAATCAACCGGAATGCCGGCGACAGCCGGGCCACTGGCAGCAAATGCAGGCGCGGCGATCAGGCCAAGGACGAAAACTGAAAGATGGCGGAGTGTCATGCGAATCCCGGAATTTTGATATTCGCCCGATTTTAACACCCACCCCCAAAGCTCTGCCGAGTGTGGAAAACCCTTAACTCAGGCGGCCATTTCAATCAGCAGGGTTTCGATTTCAAGCCGTCCCACCGGGCCGGCCATCGCAATCAGTGTGAATCCGGGTTTGAGCAGAAAATCGCCATCCGGATTGAATTGCCAGTTACCGTTCCGCTCCCGTACCGCCAGCAAAACATAGTTGGCGCTGCGCAACTTGAGCGACCCGAGCGGTTTTGGAATGAACCCGGCGGGCACCAGCACCTCTTCGACCCGGAGATTCTTTTCCGACTTGAGCATTTCATCGAGGAATGAAACAACGTGCGGCCGAATCATGGCCGAAGCGATGCGCATGCCGCCGGTAAAGTCCGGCGAAACAATGGCATCGGCCCCCGCCTTGCGCATTTTCTCGATATTCCGGGTTTCCTGGCAGCGCGCCACGATGCGTACATCGGGTTTCAGTTGCTTGGCGGTAATGACGATCATCAGATTGCGCGAATCGTCGCCGGTTACGGCAAAGACACCCTTGGCGTGTTCGAGATCGGCCGCCAACAAGATGTCGTCGTCACTGGCATCGCCATGCAGATAAAGGAAACCCGGGCTTTTTTCCTTGTACTCAAGCAAGCGCAAGGTGTCTTCATCAACGGCGACGTAATGGCGGTTGGTCGCTTCAAGTTCGTGCGCAATATTCCGGCCAACGCGGCCAAAGCCGCACAGGATGTAATGCCCTTTCAGTTTCTTGATCGCTTTTTCCATACGTTTTCTCTGCAATGTTCCATTGAGATCTGTTTCCAGCAGCGCCACCGTCACGACCGAGAAGAGCATCGAGAGGTTGCCGGCGCCCAGAATGCCGATGATTACGGTCAGGATGCGGGCCGGCTGATTGCTCGACATGTCGATGATTTCACCGAAACCGATGGTGGCCACGGTGATGAAGGTCATGTAAAAGCAGTCGAACCAGGAATACTTGCCTTCGGTCAGGACCATGTAACCGACGGTCCCGAAGACATGCACGGCAAACAGCATGCCGACGGCGATATAAACCAGACGAACGATGTAGCCGGTCTGGCTGGCGTTGATGACAGACAATTCGCTGTCCGCCTAGTCGCTGACCGGCACGGCCTGGGTCATGAAAATAACTGCCTTGCCGCCATCCATGTTGGCATGGAGTGACTCAACCAGCGGCGGATTGATCGGTTGTTCGGCATCCCAGCGGATCACGAAATTGGCACCGGAACCGCCCGAGGCATCATTCAGTTCGACAAAAAGCTCCAGCGTTCCCAGCGGGGGAATCAGCATCGGGATCGGCACTCGCTCGCCGAGCAGCTTGCCGTTGGTATCGAAATACTTGGCCGAACTGACCCGCAGCGGGCGCTTGCTGTCGGTATTACGAACACTGACCAGCGTGGAGAGGAGCACCTGGGAGGCCTTGCCGCTTTTCCCCAGGTTGCCGTAAAGCATGTGCGAATAGACCGGCAGGTAAAGCGTCTGGGCCTTGACCAAAGACCGGGCCTCCTGGGCGAATGCTGCGGTCGACCAGGTGAACATGGCCAAAATGAGCACCTGCCAGCAGGCTCGGCCGAACTTGAATTGTCTCATCACTCCCCCGCTCTGTTTTTTCCCCGCACGACTGGTTCGGCAAGCGAATATCAGAATTCGCCACAATTCTGCCATAGCTCTCCGGAGATCGCCGCGACATCGCTGCTTTTGCCTTACGCGACGGGCAAGAACAGCAGTAAGATCATCAAAAGCGCATCTAAAAACAGGGGAGCGTGATGCAGGGGTTCTTCAAGAAGTTGTACATGACCGGCGATTTCTGGGGCGGGCTGGCCGCCATGCTGGTTGCCCTGCCGGCCGCCATCGCTTTCGGTGTCACCATCTACTCGGCCATCGCCCCCAGCCATGCCGCCCTCGGTGCGCTGGCCGGCATCATCGGGGCAACCGTGATCGGGCTGATCGCATCGACGCTGGGCGGCACCGACCGCCTGATCAGCGCACCATGCGCGCCTGCGGCAGCCGTGCTTTCCGCCTTCGCCATCGAGCTGACCCGGCAAGGCGTACCGGAAGGCAACATCATCCTGATGCTGCTGATGCTCGGCATCCTGGCCGGACTGTTCCAGGTGCTGTTCGGCATGGTCGGCATCGGCCGACTGATCAAATACATCCCCTATCCGGTTGTCAGCGGCTACCTGACCGGCGTCGGCCTGATCATCATCGGCAGTCAGATCAACAAGCTTCTCGGCGTCGATGGGACAACCCACTGGTTTCATGCCATTGTCTCTCCCTGGCTGTGGGATTGGCGGGCCGTCGCCGTCGGCGGGGCAACCATCCTGGCCATGAGTCTGGGGCCCAGCCTGACCCGAAAACTCCCCGGGACGATCATCGGCATCATCGTCGGGATTACCACCTACTTCGTGTTGGCCGCCCAGGATGCAAGACTTTTTGAAGTTACCGGCAACCCGCTGATCATTGGTGCGCTCGGCGCCAGCGGCGATGGCTACCTCAGCTCGATCACCAGCCGCTGGGGCGAAATCGGCGATCTCCGCCTGTCGCAAATAGCCGCACTGCTCGGCAGCGCGCTGACCCTGGCTGTTCTACTCTCAATCGACACCCTGAAAACCTGCGTCGTCCTCGACCAGATGACGCGCAGCCAGCATGACCCCAACCGCGAACTGGTTGCCCAAGGGATTGCCAATGTCGCCTCCTCCTCGGTCGGTGGCATTCCCGGAGCCGGGACGATGGGCGCGACGCTGGTCAATCTGTCGAGCGGCGCGACGACCCGTGCCTCGGGCTTGGTCGAAGGCATCTCGGCGCTGGTCTTTGCCCTGCTGCTGAGCAGCTTCATCGCCTGGATTCCGGTCGCAACCCTGGCGGGCATCCTGATCGTCGTCGGACTGCGCATGATCGACCGCGAACCGCTGCGCTTCATCCAGTCACCGGCTACTGTTTTCGATTTTGGCGTGGTCGTCACCGTCGTACTGGTCGCCTTGAGCATCGGCCTGATTGCGGCATCGGCCGTTGGCGTGGCGATGGCGATCCTGCTTTTCCTGCGCGAGCAGATTGGCGGCTCGGTCGTGCGCCACAAGTTCTATGTCAACCAGATGTCGTCAAACTGGCATCGCCCGGAATCCGAAACGCGCATCCTCGAACAAAAGGGCGACCAGGCGGTGATTTTCGAATTGCAAGGCAGCCTCTTCTTCGGCACAACGCAACAACTGTATGCCCAGCTGGACCCGGAAATCAAAACGCGCGGCTTCATCATTCTCGATATGAAGCGGGTTCAATCGGTCGACGTCACGGCGGCCCATTTGCTACGGCAAGTGCGCAATTCACTCGCCGAGCGAAAGGCGCTGCTGCTCTTGTCGAATGTCCGCGAGAACCTGCCGAACGGCCGAAATCTGCGCGAGTTCCTTGAGCAGACAGGCGTTACCGAAGATGAAAACAGCGTTCGCCTGTTCAACGAACTCGACAGCGCCATCGAATGGGTCGAAGACCGATTGCTGGGCGAAGAGGAAAAAGCCCAAATCGAGACCGAAGTGGCCCTGCAACTTTCCGAAATGGAACTGTTCCGCAATCGTAAGGACGAAACGCTGGCCGATCTGGAGTCCCGCCTCGACAAGCGTATTTATGCGGCCGGTGAAACGATTTATGCGCGCGGCGAACCGGGTGATGCGCTGTACCTGATCCGGCGCGGGTCGGTCCGCATTTTTGCCCCGCTGGGTGCCGGCCGGACACGACACATCGCGACCTTCGGGCGTGGCGACTTTTTCGGCGGGCTGGCGTTCCTGGATGGACGGCCGCGCGGCAACGATGCAATTGCCGGCACGGAAACCGAGTTCTACGTCCTGTCGCTGGAACAATTCAACATTCTGGCCGACGAACACAAAAAGCTCGCTTTTACGCTGTTGACCGCGATATCGCGCTCACTGGCCCTTCGCCTGCGCCATGCCGACACTGAAATTGCGATGTTGCAGGAATACTAGGGACTTAAACGGTATTCAACCTGCGGTACTCAGCCGGTTCAGCAGGAGCCCCGCCAAGGCTTGCCATTGGACAGGCTTGGCAATATGTCCGAGCGCCATGCTCTCGGCGCGCGCCAGGAAATCGGGATCGCAATGGCTGGTAATCAGCATGATCGGGATGCTGCGGCCATGTGTTGCACGAATGGCCGCAGAGACTTCGAACCCATCCATTCCTTGCATTTCGACATCAAGCAAAACCAGGTCGAACGTTCCGGCACGAAAAGCCGTCAGTGCGGCCAGCCCCTCTTCGACAACGGTTACGACAAAGTCAGGCTCAGTCAGAGCAGCCTGCATCAACAGGCCGACGGTTGGATCATCGTCGGCCACCAAAACGCGAAACGGCAAGCGACTCATGTTGCAACCTCCGCCAGCACCACATTCAATGCCACCTCAACCCGTCCCCACTCGGCACGCATGGCCTCGACGCGGGCAATAATCTCCGCCATCGATGCGTTATTGCCCAGTATTTCAATTTCGCGGCAGCGCTCGGCCAAACCGTTGGCGCCCACATTGAAACTGCTTGATTTGAGCGCATGGGCAGCCGAGATCAAAGTCGATGCGCTCTGCGCCTCAATGCCCTGCTCGAAACGCGCCAACTCTCGGGCCGCCCCCTTCAGATAAGCCTGGATCAGTTGCCGAATCAAAACGTCGGATTTGTCGGGCGACAAGGCTCGAATCTTGTCCAGCGCAGAAGGATCAAGCGGCGGCTCACGCTGCAACGGCACCGCCGCAACCGGTGCCGGCGGCGCTGATTGGCGGCGCTCAACCGGCAACCAGCGCTTCAGGACAGCAAGAATCTGCTCCCCGCTATAGGGCTTGGCCAGGTAGTCATCCATACCTGCGGCAACGCAGCGTTCGCGATCTCCCTGCATGGCGTTGGCCGTCAATGCGACGACGGGAATCCGCCGTCCGGAGCCGATTTCCCGCTCACGCAGGGCCTGCGTTGCAGCAAAACCATCGAGTTCGGGCATCTGGCAATCCATCAGGACCAGATCGAAATTCTCGACCGCCATGAGATCGAGGGCCAGACGCCCGTTGGCTGCCGTTCGTACTTCAAGCCCGGCGCGCTCCAGATGCGTACAGGCAACAATCAGATTGCTTTCATTATCCTCGGCGACCAGCACCCGGCCACGCAAACGCTGGCGCTCGTTCCCTGAGCCAGCCACAGGCAAGGGACGGCGACTGAGAGCCGCCTCAATCACGGCAAGCAACTCACTTTCCCGCACTGGTTTGGCCAGGCACGCCGTGACATCGAGACTGAGGCGCTCCTCCTCCGAGATCCCGTCCGACGAAGCCGACAACAAGACAATCCGCATCAACGCAAAACGCGAATCCAGGCGCACGGCACGAACCACATCAAGCCCCGAAAAATCAGGCATTTCCAGATCGATCAGCAGCAGACTGTAGGGTTCCCCCTCATCGATCGCCGAACGCATGCCGGAAAGAGCTTCCAGCCCGGAGGACGCATTGTCCACCTGGTAACCTTCGCGGCCGACCTGGGAAATAAGAATATTGCGGTGCGTCGAATGATCATCGACCACCAGCAGACGCGCTCCGCTCATTGCCGCTTCGGGCAAGGCGGCGGGAAGGATGGGCGCAGCCGCGACAGGCAGGCACAAATCGACACCGAAACAGGAACCCTGGCCAAGCAAGCTGGTCAGCCTGAAACTTCCGCCCATCATTTCAACCAGGCGCCGACAAATGGCCAGCCCCAAACCTGTCCCGCCATACTTGCGCGTCGTTGAACCATCGGCCTGGGAGAAATGCTCGAATATCTTCTCCTGTGCCTCGGGGGCAATACCAATCCCCGTGTCTGACACGGTCAACGTGAATTTCAGGTGCTTTTCTGTTTGCTCAGTCAAACTCAAGCGAAGGATCACCTCGCCACGCTCGGTAAACTTGACGGCATTGCTCAGCAAATTGGCCACAATCTGGCGCAGTCGCAACGAGTCTCCACAAACAAACGGACCATCGCCCGGCGGCAGGTCGGCCAGCAATTCGAGCCCCTTTTTCCTGGCCCCTTGGGCAAACAACTCGATCGACTCTTCAAGCACTCGTCGCAGGCTGAAATCTGCAGCTTCAAGCTCCAGTTTGCCCGATTCAATTTTCGAAAAATCGAGAATGTCGTTGATGATGCCCAGCAGGTGCTTGCCGGAACGCTCAACGGCCTCGACGAATTTCCGCTGGCTGCTGTCGAGAGGCGTGTTGAGCAACAACTCGGTCATCCCGAGTACGCCATTCATCGGGGTGCGGATTTCATGACTCATCGTTGCCAGAAATTCGCTTTTTGCACGACTACCCGCCTCGGCTGCGTCCTTGGCATGCCGCAATTCACGCGTCCGCTGTTCGACCAATTGCTCCAGGCTACCAAGATGGGCCGCCAACCAGTGATCGCGCTCCTGAATCTGCTCCAGCATGCTGTTGAAGCCATGGGCCAGGACATCGAACTCGGAAATCCCGGTGGCCATCGCCCGAATGTCAGGATGGCCGGTCGACGCCTGCGTCATGCAACGGGTGAATTCCTGCAGCGGAGCGATCAATCGGTCAAGCTCCCGGGCCTGGAGGCGCAGGGCCAGTAGCAGGGCAATCACAAAACTGACCAGAATCAGCGCCAGATACAGCAGCAGTTCGTGATAAAAATCTTCCAGATCAAGGCTCAGGCCTATCCAGCCGACCTGTTGCCCGCCGAGCTGCGCGGGGGCCATGAAGTCAAGTTTCGACCAGCCAAATTTGTAACCTGCTGGCAAATGGATCAATGCCGGTATCGAGGAGCTTTCCCCAGCATTTTTTTCGTCCGAGAAGAATACGGAACGATCCTGGCGCAGCAAAACAACGGCAGTGACATCATGCAAGGTTCGCAGGGACGCAAATGCAGCACCGACCGCAACTTGATCATTAGCCGACAAGCCGGCGGCCAGTTGCTCATTCAAGTGCGAAACATGTCGCCGACCGTCTTCAAGCGAGCGATGAAACCCGACCCCAGCAGCCACAAACAGTACGGCAACCGAAACAAAGGCAATCGCCACGGCCAGCATGCGCAAATTAATGCGTGCCAAACGGGCACGCAACGAAAAATGTTTTTCCAGCAAACTCACGCTGAACCTCCGGCATCGTGTGTCAGCGAAACCAGTGCGACGGAAGCTGTTTTCCATGTCCCCCTGAATTCATCGAGCAGAAGCTGGCGCAAGGCATCCAGTCCATGGGCGGGCACCCCCTTCGATACGGATGTCACGGCCAACTCCAGATCTGCCGCCCGCACGGCCAGGCGAATCGCTCCCACATTGGCCGCAGCGCTACGCAATGCATGCACCTGCTTGCGCTCCTGAATCAAATCGTCGCCGGCCTCGTGCCAAGACGTCTCCCAATCCGCAAAATGATCGACAAACAGAGCCAGGGCTTGCTGCCACAACGCTGGCTGACCAAGCATGCGGTCAACAGCTGCAGGGACATCAAAACCATCAAGTACATCGGGTATGGGCATTGGATAACCGAAATGGGGAAGGAAGGAAAAGTGCGATAAACACCGAGCAGCCGATATTATTATTCAGTCAGGCACAAGCAGAGCAGCTTTAAGATTCGTAAAATATTCCTAATGCTTTTCATTGCATTACAATTCGCCCTTTAATCTTGGCCAAATCGAGCATCATGCGTCAGACAGCGCTCATTGTTGAAGACGATCCTGGCACACGGCACGTCCTTCGGACCACCCTGGCCTCCGCAGGAATCGAATGTCTCTTTGCCGAAAATGGTGCTGCAATGTGGCGCCAGCTGGGTGAAAACCCGGACGTCATCATCCTCGACCTAAGCCTTCCCGACGCAGACGGCATGGAACTGCTTCGACAACTGAGGCAGCAATCCGAAATCCCCGTCCTGATTCACTCGACACGCTCCGATGAAATCGAACGCATCATTGGCATAGAAATCGGGGCTGATGATTTCATGCCCAAACCCTGCAACATGCGCGAACTACTGGCCCGAGTCCGCGGCTTGCTGCGCCGCAGTCAGGCCCGTACGGCTCTGCCGACACGCAACGATGCGCGACATATCCGTTTCGGACAATGGACCCTGGATACAGCCTCACGCGAACTGATCAACCAAGACGGCCGACCGACACCGATCGGCGTGCCTGGCTACGCCCTGCTCTCATCCTTTCTCGACCACCCGTTCGAACCCCTCTCACGCGAACATCTCTCTCGGGTCCTGAAACGGGAACACACACCTTACGACCGGATCATTGACGTACACGTCAGCCAGATTCGACGCATTCTTGGCAAACAAGCCGATGGCAGCAGCTTCATCAAGACATTGCGCCTGCAAGGCTATGTCTTCATCGCACCGGTTGAAACATCCCCCTGAAAATATTTGTCCGAAACAAAAAAGGCCACGCAATTGCGTGGCCTTTTCAGACTGCTGACGAACCCCCGATTTTTCGGGGGTTTTGTTTTTCTGGTTGGAAATCAGGGAGACTCCTGGCTTCAAGCCGAAGCGAGGCGGATTCTGAAATTCAGGTTAGGAACCCCGATCTGCCAAAGATGGCGGGCGAATGGGGCGGCAAAACGGGTTCGTGCGAGGATTTTGGCCAATAAGGCTGCCGCCTTGCGGGCCAGCAACAGGGCCATCTTCTTCATGTTCTGACAGGCCGCCGAGAGCAGGCACTGCGCTTGCACCTTGGCCAAGCCACGGAAACGGGCGTAACGGTGGCCGTGCAACTCCTTGGCATCGGCAAAACTGCGCTCCACCGTTTCCTTGCGCCGGGCGTACAGCCGTTTGCCCAGGTCGCTCAGGCGATTGGCGTTGATCGCTTCCTTGAAACCTTCCCAGAGATGCCGGGTCACGAGCTTCTGATGGTTCCGGCTCTGCGTGCATTGCCCGCGCACGCCGCAATCGGCACACCGCGCCGGGTTCGAGGCGTATTCGCGATAACCCAGCCGGTTGGTCGTCCGGTACGGTAGAACCTCCCCGGCCGGGCAGCGGTAGCAGTCCTGGACCGCATCGTAGAGATAGTCCCGTTTGTAGAAATAGCCATCGCGGTGTGTGGGTCGCTTGTAGCCCATCACCCCGAACAGTGCCCGCTCGAGAATGCCCTTGCAGACTTGCGGGGTGAAATACCCGGCATCCAGCCCGACGGCGCCCACGGCCAGATCAAAGCGCTCCATGACCCGATCCAGGCGGGCAAGGTAGGGCTGGCTGTCATGGACATTGCCCGGCGTGACATGGGTATCGACGATCAAAGCATGCACGCCATCGACAGTCCGGTGATCCAGATAGAAGAAGCCGGTCGGCTTGTTGTCGCGGGCCATGAAACCTGCGTCGGGATCGACCGTGCTGACCTTGACCTCCTTCATCGGCGGTGTCGAATCATCGTCATCACGCTTGAGCGGCTTCTTGCCCGCGGCGGCTCGGTCCGTTTCGATGGCTGCATCCAGTTCGGCCAGGTAGGCCGCAGGGGTTTGCTCAACCTGATGCACTTCAAAGTGCCGCTTGTTCGCGTTCGCCTTCAGGTGGGTACTGTCGGTGTACAGCACCCGCCCGCCAATCAGCTTATGCTCAATGGCTTGCTCGACAATCCCGTCAAAGATGCGTTGCTCAATGTCCGTCCCGACAAAGCGGCGACGGCGATTCTGCGACAGCGTCGAGGCATCTGGCACTTTGTCCGTCAGCCGAAAGCCGAGAAACCAGCGGTAAGCCACATTGACCTCGATTTCCTTCACCAGCCGGCGCTCGGAGCGAATCCCGAACAAGTAGCCAATAAACAGCATCTTGAACAACACCACCGGATCAATCGCCGGTCGGCCATTGTTCTCGCAATACAGGTGCTGGGTCGCTTCACGAATGAAATCAAACCGGATGTGTTGGTCGAGCAGCCGGAGCAAGTGGTCTTTCGGGACCAATTGCTCCAACGTCACCATCTCCAGTTCCGTTTGGGCGGGGTAGGCAGGTTTGAGCATGCCGACATTATAAAAAATAAAGCCCCCAATCGCTTGGAGGCTTTGTCAGCGGTCTGAAAAGGCCACGCAATTGCGTGGCCTTTTCTTTGAAAGCATCCGGTTCCGAAGAAAATCAGAACCGGAAACGGATTACTTGACGGACTTGCATCCACCGGTGGTGCTACCGCCGCAAGGTACCGAGCTCTCGCGGTTGATCAGCCACTTGCCACCAACCAGAATCATTTCCAGGGCCTTCTGCGTCGTGTCGTTATAGCGGTTCGACTGATAGATCTGGCGGAAACTGACTTGCGCACGATCGGCACCTTCCATCCGAACGCTAACATCCTGCAATTCAACATTGATGTGCTCACGCGTCGAGATACGGCTGCGACGCAGTTGCGCCCAGTCTTCCCGCGATAGCCCACCATCCGGCGTGAAGGTCGGCGCATAGAAGCCGCTGTAGGCGTTGTAGTCTTTCGCCGCCCAGGCTGCTGCCCAGCCCTTGACCCGCGAAAGGACTTCGCTGTCCGGTGCGGTTGCGGCGACCGGCGAGGCTGCGGGCACGAAGGGGGCTGGCTTGACTTGCAGTTGGGCCATCGCACGGGCATTCAGTGCTTCACGATCCGGGACCGGCACGCCTGCGGTTTCGTTCGGGCAGAGTTCTGCCAGGTCGACCTGGGCGAGTTCTTTCGCTTCCGGGGTCGGCGTGTCGAGCTTTTGCAGGCCCAGGTGTTCAAGGAGTGTGCCCATGCCGGCGTAGGTCCGCAGGTAGGCGAGGCTCAGGTCGGAGTCTGCATTGACTGCGTTGCGACGCGCACTGAGCAATTCGTTTTCGGTGTCGAGCAGGTCGAGCAGGGTGCGCTGACCGACGTTGAACTGGTCGCGATAGGCGTCACGGGTCTTTTCCAGCAGGCTGACCTGGGTGGCCAGGGCGGTGGCTTGTTCGCGCAGGCGGGCGACGTCGTTGTAGGCGATGGCCAGGGTTTGCCGGGTGTCGCGGCAGGCTTTTTCCCGTAGGTCGAGCGAGAGGTTCTTGCGCTCGATGTATTGCTTTTCACGGGCTCGGTCGGCGCCGCCGTTGAAGAGGTTGAAGCTGACGACGAGTTCGCCGACGGTGTAGTTCCGTTCGCCTTTGGCGCCCAGGTAGTTGTCGGTGCTGTCGGTCCGGGCGCGCAGGTCCAGTTTGGGGGAGTAGGCAGCGCGACGGACGTCCAGTTCGCTTTGGGCGGCTTCGGTGTTCTCGACGGCGGCGAGCAGGGTCGGGTTTTTCTTGTACAGAACGTCCAGCGCAGCTTTCTGGCTGGCGGGCAAGCCGCTGCTAACCTGGCTGGGTGGAACGATCACGCTGGGCGGCTGGCTGTTCACGATGCGCTGGTAGCGGGCCGTGACGTCGTGCAGGTTGGCGGTTTCGGTGGTCAGGTTGATTTCGGCCAGGGCCAGGCGGCTGCCGGCTTGCTCAAGGTCGACCCGACGACCAACGCCTGATTGCGTACGACGCAGCAGTTGTTCGTGGGTCGCTTTGTGCTGGACGTAGTTGTCTTCGGCCAGATTGACCAGGAAGCGGTAGCGCAGCACATCAAGGTAGGCGCGCGAGGCTTCCAGGGCAACGGCTTCCGAGGCGTCCAGCAGTTCGTAGTAACGAACCAGCCGGGCCTTGTCCAGGCGACGAACTTCGTTGCGCGTGGCAAAGCCGTCGAACAGGATCTGGTTCAGGCTCAGGCCGTAGCCGCTGCGCGTGTATTTGTTCGTCGTGCTGCTCGGGGCTTGTTCCAGGCTTTCCCGGCCGGTCCCGGCCGTGAAATCAACCCGCGGAAAGTAGCCGCCCCGGCCAACACCAATCTCTTCTTCCGCGGCCTTGTAGTTGTGCCACTTCGACGTCACTTCAGGACTGTTCAGCACTGCCTTCTGCGCTATCTCCTTCAACGTCCCCTGTGCCTCCGAACTCGGCGCACTATGGCCAAGGGTGGGAAAAACAACGGAAAGGAGCAGAACGAGCAATGCATTCGGTTTCATATATGCGAACAATCCAAAAAGTCTTCAATCGAGCCAAAGGGCCTTGAACGTATCAAACAGCCAAAAGTTGTCGGCCAAAAATCGTTCAACTAACCCCGAATGGGCTATACGGGAGGCAGTATAGGGGAGCCAAGCGCCTCATTTGTAAGAAATCGTAAAGGAAGGATCGCAACACTTGTCATAAATTGCAACACCACCCCACCCTTTCAAAGCCCCCGAAAATTCCGATTGTCAGAATCTGCATCCTCCCTGTCAGACTTGGCAATGGGCACCTGAGGATGACTGCCCTAGCATGCATCCGGATCAACAACGAACAGGATTACCCATGCAAGCTTTTCAGGAGTATTACCCCGAAAACGTCGCGCACTGCTACGGCTGCGGTCGGCTCAATCACGACGGCCATCAAATCAAGACATTCTGGGATGGCGACGAAACGGTAACCCACTTCCAGCCACGGCCTGAGCACACCGCCATTCCGGGGTTTGTCTATGGCGGCCTGCTGGCCTCACTGATTGACTGCCATGGCACGGGAACCGCCGCCGCAGCGATGTATCGTGCGGAAAACAGGGCGATGAATAGCTTGCCGGCCTTTCGCTTTGTCACCGGCTCGCTGCAAGTCAGCTACCTGAAACCCACGCCACTCGGCCCACAACTGGAAATTCGCGGACGTATCAAGGAAATCAAGGGGCGCAAAGTGGTGGTCGAAGCTACGGTCTACGCGGAAGGCATTGCCACGGCACGCGGCGAAGTCGTCGCCCTGCAAATGCCCGACACTTTCACATCATGACCTGAAGCATCGCCCCGCGAGGGTGCAGGGCAAGCACCGCCCTCCCCTTGCGCCTTTACTTCCCGCGATGAAGAAAATAGACTTTTGAGTCACTTGAACATCGACTCGAAAATCAGCCATGCGCCGCCTGCTCACGTTGTTCATCGTTTTCTTGTTAGCAGGCTGTGCCACCGTCGTTGCCCTGCAGCTTGAAGATCGCTACGGCCCGGCCGATCCGGCACGTTTTGACCAACGCCCAACAGGCGCGTCAGCCGCCGCGCCAGACTATCAAAAAGACATCCAGCCGATCCTCGATCAGCGCTGTGTCACTTGTCACGCCTGCTACGACGCCCCCTGCCAACTCAACTTGACCAGTTACGCCGGCCTGACCCGTGGCGCCAACCCGGAAGTCGTCTATGCCGCCGCACGCCTGCTTGCGGCTCAGCCAACGCGGCTCGGCATTGATGCACAAAGCAATGTCGAATGGCGGCAGATGGGCTTTTTCCCTGTCCTCAACGAACGGCAACCCAGCCTTGAAGCCAATCGCGAAGCAGGTGTCATGCACCGCTTGCTGACCCTGAAACAGGAAAACCCCGGCCCCCGGATCGGAGCGCTGAATGATCCGGATATTGATTTCTCACTCGATCGCAGCGCCCAATGCGTGGTAGCCGAGGGACTCGATCTCTATACCCGCAGCCATCCAACCCGCGGCATGCCCTTCGGCCTGCCACCGATCTCAAGCGCAGAGCATCGTACGCTGACCCGCTGGATCGAAGCCGGCGCCCCTTATTCACCACCGCCCCCCGTACCCCAGACAGTACAAACCCAGGTTGCCGACTGGGAAAGCTTTCTCAACGGGGACGACCTGAAATCACGCTTGATGGCCCGCTACATCTTCGAGCATTGGTACATCGGACACTTCCACTTTGACGAATGGCCCGGACACTTTTTTGAACTGGTACGCAGCAGCACGCCCCCCGGCCAGCCCATTCGTCTGATCGCCACCCGTCGACCGTACGACGACCCGGCGACCGATCGTGTGTATTACCGCTTGCAGCGCATGGAAGCCACCTCGGTGGCCAAAAAGCACATGCCGCTCAAGCTCGATGCCGCGCGCATGGCCCGCTTGCGCGAGTGGTTCATTTCGGCGGATTACCCGGTTGCCGAACTCCCTGGTTACGCTCCGGAACAAGCTTCGAATCCTTTTGCCACGTTCCATTCGCTCCCGGTCGACGCCCGCTACCGTTTCATGCTCGACGAAGCCCAGTTCACGCTGATGGGCTTCATGAAAGGGCCGGTTTGTCGCGGACAAGTCGCACTGAATGTGATCAACGATCATTTCTGGGTGGTCTTCGTGGCACCGGACAGCAAGGAAACCAAGCTGATGAACGCCATGCTGGATGCCGCCACGCCGGCACTACGCCTGCCTGCCGAGCACGAAAGCACAGCCGGGCTCCTCGCATGGCGCCAGTATGCAAAACTCGAAAGCCAGTATCTCGAAACAAAAAGCAACATCCTGGCGCGCTCGGCAACACGCGAATTCCTGCCCCATGTCCGTAATCTGTGGGATGGCGACGGCAACAACCCGAATGCCGCGCTCACCGTTTTCCGTCACTTCGACAGCGCCTCGGTTGTCCGCGGCCTGGCGGGAGAACGCCCGCAAACCACATTGCTCCTCGGCTACCCGCTGTTCGAGCGGATGCACTACCTGCTTGTCGCCGGCTTCGATGTCTATGGCAACCTCGGCCATCAGGTTGCCACCCGGCTGTACATGGATTTTCTACGCATGGAAGGCGAACAGAATTTCCTCACCCTGTTACCGCTCAAGGCACGCCAACCGGTGCTCGACCGCTGGTATCGCGGGCGCAGCGAGCCCCACATCCGGTACTTTGCCGACGCAACCAGTTACTTCCCCAAGGAAAGCGGCATGCGCTATCGCAGCAAATCGCCGCTCGACGAGTTGTACCAAATCCTGCAGCAACGCATGTCGGGAATTCGTGACAGTACGCTCGACTTCAAGGCCAGCGAATGGTCGGCAATTGCCCTGGGAGCACTTCGGCAATTATCGACAACACACGGCATCGCGGCTTCCCACATGCCGGAAAACAGCCTGCTGGCAATCACTCAGAACGATGGCCGGCTTCATGTCGTATCGCTGATTCGCAACAGCGCACACAGCAACGTCGCCGAACTTTTCAGGGAGGCGACGCGGCGCTTGCCGCAAGAAGATACGCTGCTTGCGCTCGATGGCGTGGTCGGCGCCTATCCGAACGCCATTTTTGCGGTCGACGCATCGGAACTGTCATTTTTCAGCCAGGCAGTTGCCGGCCTGTCGAGCAATGAAGACTTGGTTCGCCTGACCGAACGCTTCGGTATTCGCCGGACCGATCCGCGCTTCTGGCCGTTGAGCGACGCCATTCACGCCGACTGGCGCCAGAGAACGCCGAATGAGGCGGCCATTCTTGATTACAGCCGACTCGAAAACAACTGACCGGGACAGCGGGCGCCCGCGATGAAATATCCCCGTAACATGAAACCTTCATCATGCCGCCTTTGACCCTGAGTACGAGCACGACCATGGATTTGCTGTTGTGGCGCCACGCCGAAGCGGAGGATGGCGAAGAAGACATGAAACGCCGGCTCACCGAGCGCGGCGAAAAGCAGGCCCGTTTGATGGCCACGTGGATTCACGCCCACCAACCGAAGGATTTGCGCATCATCGTCAGCCCGTCGGTCCGCACCCAGCAAACAGCCGAAGCGCTCAAGCTGCCTTTCGAAACCCACCGCAAGATCGGTCCGGAAGCCTGCGTTTCCGAGCTGATCGCCGCCTCGGGCTGGCCCAATGCCAATGGTTCGGTACTGATCATCGGTCACCAGCCTTCACTCGGCCGCATGGCATCGCTACTGCTTGCCGGCCATGAGGCCGAATGGACGATCAAAAAAGGCGCCTTGTGGTGGCTCAGCAACCGCGTTCGCCGCGGTGAAACGCAAACCGTTCTGCGCGCCGTACTCCCGGCAGAATTACTGGACTAGACAAGCGCCACGCTTAGGCGTGAAATGAACCTTTTCCCATTAACGTCAGGAGAGGGCATGGTCACCACAAAAAAAACAAGCACAAAACCACCGGTCGCAACTATTGCTGCTGCACCGAAAAAACCTGCAACACGCCAGGTCAAGGCCAGGCCGGCCAATCTGGGTGACCGCCCCCCCAGCCTGAGTCAGTCGGGCATCGAATCCTTCACCGTTAAAGCCGCGGTCGACGGCGCCCAGGAATCAAAACTCGGCGCCATGCGCGACGTGATTGCCGGCATGCCGCCGGAAGAGTCCGCCGCATTGCTCAAGAACCTGCTCAAGCAGCAAGGCATCCTGACCGGCGAGCAGCCGACGACGCCGGATGAAGAACTGGCCAAGGACTGGCGCGACGGCGGCTATCCGTACAAGAACCTGATGCAGCGCCGCAACTATGAGCGGCAGAAATACCGCCTCCAGGTCGAATTGCTCAAGTTGCAAGCCTGGGTCAAGGAAACCGGACAGAAGGTCGTCATCCTGTTCGAAGGACGCGATGCGGCCGGCAAGGGCGGCACCATCAAGCGTTTCATGGAACACCTGAACCCACGCGGCGCACGGGTTGTTGCACTCGAAAAACCGAGCGAAATCGAACGCGGCCAATGGTACTTCCAGCGTTACGTGCAGCACCTGCCGACCAATGGTGAAATCGTCATGTTCGACCGCTCGTGGTACAACCGCTCCGGTGTCGAACGGGTGATGGGCTTCTGCTCAGACCAGGAATACGCCGAATTCGTCCGTCAGGCGCCGGAGTTCGAGCGCATGCTGGCGCGCAATGGAACACATCTGATCAAGTTCTGGTTCTCGGTCAGCCGTGAAGAGCAGCGCCGCCGCTTCGGCGAACGCAAGGTACATCCGCTCAAACAGTGGAAGCTGTCACCGATCGACATGGCCTCACTCGACAAGTGGGACGACTACACCAAGGCCAAGGAAGCGATGTTCTTCCACACCGATACGGCCGATGCACCGTGGACGGTGATCAAGTCGAATTGCAAGAAGCGCGCACGACTCAACGCCATGCGCTATGTCCTGCACAAACTGCCGTACGCCAACAAGGACACGGACAGGATCGGCAACCTTGACCCGCTGATTGTCGGCCGCGCCAACGTCGTGTATGAACGTGGCGAGCAGCAGGGACTGCCGATTCTGTAACTAGCTGATGACGTAGGAGGCGCAGCCGGTTGCAATCAACTGGCCGGCATCGTTCTCCAGGGTCATCTGGACCGAAGCAATACGGCCACCGAGACGGGTAATCCGTCCGGTGGCCGTAAATTTTTTGCCGATCCCCTGGTGCAGATAATCGGTTCGCAGATCGATGGTGCCGATCCGGCCGAAACGATGACCAACCTGCTCGGTTGTCTCGCTGTTGAATTTTTCCGCGATGGCAACCGTTGCCGCCAGGCCGCCGACAGTATCGAGCACCGTGGCGATCACGCCGCCATGCAGGCGGCCATGCAGGAAGTGCCCGATCAGGTCGGGGCGCATGGCAAAACTGATTTTCGGGGCTGCCGGATCGAGCGATTCGACCTTGAATCCGAGCAGTTCGTTGAAACAGAGCTTATGTTCGAAAACATCGCGCAGCGTAGCCTCAAGGCGGGCTTGCTCTTCGGGAGAGCGACGGGGAAGCGGAATGGAAGTCATCGCCGGTTTTTAGCATAAAAAAGGGCGACGGTGTCACCGTCGCCCAAACCGAACGCCTTGCGGCGCAGAGAAGAACCGTAAAAACTATTTCTTGCGTGGCGCCGGCACGTCGGTACAAGTACCATGCGCCACTTCGGCCGCCATACCCACCGTTTCGCCCAGCGTCGGGTGCGGGTGAATGGTTTTGCCGATATCGACCGAGTCGCAGCCCATTTCGATCGCCAGACAGACTTCGCCGATCATGTCGCCGGCGTTCGGACCAACGATGGCCCCGCCGATGACGCGATGCGTTTCGGCATCGAAAATCAGCTTGGTGAAGCCGTAATCGGCACCATTGGCGATGGCGCGACCGGAGGCGGCCCACGGGAACTTGGCGGACTCGACCTTGCGACCTTCCTTCTTGGCCTGCTCCTCGGTATAGCCAACCCATGCCACTTCCGGATGGGTGTAGGCAACGCCCGGAATCACGGTGGCGTCGAAAGCGGCTTTGTGACCGGCCGCAACTTCAGCCGCAACGTGCGCTTCATGCACCGCCTTGTGGGCCAGCATCGGGTTGCCGACCACATCGCCGATGGCGAAGATGTGCGGCACGTTGGTCCGCATCTGGGCATCGACGTTGATGAAGCCACGGTCGGTGACCGCGACACCGGCCTTGTCGGCACCGATCTTCTTGCCGTTCGGCGCACGGCCGGCGGCTTGCAGGATCATGTCGTACTTGACCGGCTCGGGCGAAACGCCTTCACCTTCGAACGTCACGTAAAGACCATCTTCACGGGCGTCGACCGCGACAGTCTTGGTTTTCAGCATGATCTTGTCGAAGCGATGCGTATTCTGCTTCTCCCAGACCTTGACGGCATCGTGGTCAGGCCCTTGCATCAGGCCATCCATCATCTCGACGACATCAACCTTGGCACCCAGCGTCGAATAGACGGTGGCCATTTCGAGGCCGATGATACCGCCGCCGATAACCAGCATCTTTTGCGGCACGAAACGCAGTTCGAGCGCGCCGGTCGAGTCGACAATGCGCGGGTCCTTCGGAATGAAGGGCAGATGCACCGCAGCCGAGCCGGCGGCGATGATGCATTTCTGGAACTTGATGACCTTCTTCGAACCGGTCTTGTCCTGCCCCGTACCTTCGGTGACTTCAACCTCGATGTGGTGCGGATCGAGGAAGGTGCCGAAACCGCGCACGATGTCGACCTTGCGGCCCTTGGCCATGCCGGCCAGGCCGCCGGTCAGCTTGCCGACGACCTTGTCCTTGTGGGCGCGCAGCTTGTCGATGTCGACTTGCGGTGCGGCGAAGGTAACGCCGAGGTCGTTGGCGTGTTCAGCCTCCTCGATCACTGCAGCAACGTGTAGCAGTGCCTTGGACGGAATGCAGCCAACGTTGAGGCAGACGCCACCCAGGGTAGCGTAGCGTTCGACGATCACCGTCTTCATGCCGAGGTCGGCCGAACGGAAAGCGGCGGAGTAGCCACCCGGGCCGGCACCGAGGACGAGCATCTCGCACTCGATGTCGGCACCGCCGGTATGGCTGCCGGCAACCGGGGCGACTGCTGCGACCACAGGAGCAACGGCTGGCCCTAGGGTCGACTGTGCTGCCGGGGCAGAAACCGGTGCTGCTGCGGCAGCGCCCGTTTCGACTTTGATCAGCAGCGCACCTTCGGCCACCTTGGCGCCGAGCTGGACCAGCACTTCCTTGACCACGCCTTCAACCGGGCTCGGCACATCCATGGTGGCCTTGTCGGATTCCAGCGTGACGATGGCGTCGTCGACCTTGATGCTGTCACCAACCTTGACGAACAGCTCGATGACCGGCACTTCGGCGAAATCGCCGATATCGGGGACTTTGACTTCAATAATCTGGCTCATCGCATTCCCCTTAAACGATCATCCGGCGCATGTCGGCCAGCAGTTCGGCGACATAGACGTTGAAGCGGGTGGCCAGCGCGCCGTCGATCACGCGGTGATCGGCAGTCAGCGACATCGGCAGGGTCAGGCGCGGCACGAACTGCTTGCCGTCCCAAACCGGCTTCAGCGAGGACTTGTTGACGCCGAGGATGGCGACTTCCGGCGCATTGACGATCGGTGCGAAGTAAGTGCCACCGATGCCGCCCAGGCTGGAGATCGTGAAGCAGGCACCGGACATGTCGGCCGGCTTCAGCTTGCCGTCGCGGGCTTGCTTGGCCAGTTCGCCGGATTCCTTGGCAATCTCGAAGACGCCCTTCTTGTCGGCATTCTTGATCACCGGCACGACCAGGCCGTTCGGCGTATCGGCCGCGAAACCGATGTTGAAATACTTCTTCAGCACCAGGTTGTCGCCGTCAAGCGAGGCGTTGAATTCCGGATACTTCTGCATCGCCTTGACGCAAGCCTTGATCAGGAAGGCAAGCATGGTCAGCTTGTTGCCGGACTTCTCGTTTTCCTTGTTCAACTGAACGCGGAAGGCTTCCAGATCGGTGATGTCGGCATCTTCGTGATAAGTCACGGCCGGGATCATCACCCAGTTGCGCGACAGGTTCTGGCCGGAAATCTTCTTGATGCGCGACAGCGGCTTGACCTCGATCTCGCCGAACTTGGCGAAATCGACCTTTGGCCAGGGCAGCAGGTCGAGCACGCCACCGCCGGTGACGCCGCCAGCCGCCGAAGCGACCGGGCCGGAAATGACACCGGACATGACGCCCTTGACGTACTTGGTCAGGTCTTCCTTGACGATACGGTTCTTCGGACCGGTCGCCGGCACCTTCGACAGATCGACACCGAGTTCGCGGGCATAAGCGCGGACCGACGGCGAAGCATGCACCTTGGCACCGAGCGGCAGGGCCGGCGCCAGCGCCACTGGGGCTGCTGCGGTCGACGCGGCAACCGGGGCAGAAACCGCAGCCGGAGCGGCAGCGGCAACCGGCGCAGCGGCTTGAGCGACAGGCGCGGCAGCCGGGGCCGAAGCACCCGTTTCAACCTTGATCAAAACAGCACCTTCACCCACCTTGGAACCGAGCTGGATGAGAACTTCCTTGACCGTACCGGCCACCGTCGAAGGCACATCCATCGTCGCCTTGTCGGATTCCAGGGTCACAATCGCGTCGTCGACCTTGATCGTATCGCCGACCTTGACGAACAGTTCGATGACCGGCACTTCGGCGAAATCGCCAATATCCGGCACCTTGACCTCGACCACACCACCGCCGGCAGCAGCCGGGGCGGCAACAGGCGCAGCCACCGGGGCGGGTGCTGCGGCCTGAGCGGCCGGAGCCGGTGCAGCGGCTGCGGCGCCACCGGTTTCAACCTTGATCAGCAGCGCGCCTTCGCCCACCTTGGAACCCAGCTGGACCAAAACTTCCTTGACGACGCCGTCGACCGTGGAAGGCACATCCATCGTAGCCTTGTCGGATTCGAGGGTAACAATGGCATCGTCGACCTTGATGCTGTCGCCGACTTTGACGAACAGCTCAATGACCGGAACGCTTTCGAAGTCGCCGATATCGGGGACTGTGACTTCAATGATTTGGCTCATGTTGTCTCTCCCTTAAACGCTCAGCGGATTCGGCTTGTTCGGATCAAGGTTGTACTTGACCAGAGCGGCAGCAACAACTTCGCGCTTGATTTCGCCGTTGTCGGCCAGCGCTTTGAGGGCAGCCAGCGTCACCCAGTGACGATCGACCTCGAAATGGTGACGCAGCTTCTCGCGGGTATCCGAACGGCCGAAACCATCGGTGCCCAGCGTGACGTACGGTGCCTTGACGAAGGGACGGATCTGCTCGGAGAACAGCTTGATGTAGTCGGTGGAGGCGATGACCGGGCCCTTGGCGCCAGCCAGCTTCTGTTCGACGTGCGACAGTTTCGGCGCTTCGAGCGGGTGCAGCAGGTTCCAGCGCTGGACGTCCTGGCCGTTGCGGGCCAGTTCGTTCATGCTCGGACAGCCCCACAGATCGGACTCGACACCCCAGTCGGCCTTGAGCAGGTCGGCCGCAGCGATCACTTCGCGGAAGATGGTGCCGGAACCGAGCAGTTGAACGCGCGGACCAGCCGATTCGCCACCCTGCTTGAACAGGTACATACCCTTGATGATGTCGGCTTCGGCGCCGACCGGCATTTCCGGGTGCTCGTAGTTCTCGTTCATTACCGTCAGGTAATAGAAGACGTCTTCCTGCTCGGCGAACATGCGGCGCATGCCGTCCTGCGTGACCACGGCGACTTCGTACTGGAAGGTCGGGTCGTAGGAGATGCAGTTCGGGATCAGGTTGGAGAGAATCAGGCTGTGACCGTCTTCGTGCTGCAGACCTTCGCCGTTCAGCGTGGTACGACCGGCGGTACCGCCGATCAGGAAACCACGAGCGCGCTGGTCGCCTGCTGCCCAGCAGAGGTCGAGGACGCGCTGCATGCCGAACATCGAGTAGCAGATGTAGAACGGAATGGTCTGGACGTTATGTACCGAGTACGAGGTGGCGGCGGCGATCCAGTCGCTCATCGCGCCCGATTCGTTGATGCCTTCCTGCAGCACCTGGCCAGTCTTCGATTCCTTGTAGAACATCAGCTGGTCATGATCTTCCGGTACGTAGTTCTGGCCTTCCTGATTCCAGATGCCGACCGAGCGGAACATGCCTTCCATGCCGAAGGTGCGCGATTCGTCGGGCACGATGGGCACGACGTTCTTGCCGACATTCTTGTCCTTCAACATCATGTTCATGATGCGGACGATAGCCATCGTCGTGGACAATTCGCGGCCTTCGCCGGATGCCTTCAACAGGGCAGCAAAGGTATCGAGCGCCGGAACCTGCAGCGGATCGGCCTTGCGGCGGCGCTGCGGCAGGAAACCGCCGAGGTCCATGCGACGCTGGCGCATGTATTTGTATTCTTCGGAATCTTCCGGGAAAGTCAGGTACGGCAGCTCTTCCAGCTTGTCGTCCGGTACCGGCAGATTGAAACGATCGCGGAAACGGGCGATCTGATCCTTGTCCATCTTCTTGGTCTGGTGCGAGGTGTTCATCGCTTCGCCAGCCTGGCCCATGCCGAAGCCCTTGATGGTCTTGGCCAGGATCAGGGTCGGCGCCCCCTTGGTCTTGGTCGCACGGTCATAGGCGGCAAAAATCTTGAAAATGTCGTGGCCACCACGGTTCAGCGCCCAGACTTCGTCGTCGGTCCAGTCGGCAACCAGCTCGCGCAGTTCCGGCGTGTTGAAGAAGTGTTCGCGAACGTAGGCGCCGTTCTTGGCCTTGAAGGTTTGATACTGGCCGTCGACCAGTTCCATCATGCGCTTCTTGAGAATGCCCTTCTTGTCGCGCTGGAAGAGCGCATCCCAATGCGTGCCCCAGACCAGCTTGATGACGTTCCAGCCGGCACCGCGGAATTCGGATTCGAGTTCCTGGATGATCTTGCCGTTGCCGCGCACCGGGCCATCCAGACGCTGCAGGTTGCAGTTGATGACAAAAATCAGGTTGTCGAGCTTTTCGCGACCGGCCATGCCGATGGCGCCCAGCGATTCAACTTCGTCGGTCTCGCCATCACCCAAAAAGGCCCAGACCTTGCGATCACTGGCCTTGGCCAGTCCGCGCGAGTCGAGGTACTTCATGAAACGGGCCTGGTAGATCGCCTGGATCGGGCCGAGGCCCATGGAAACAGTCGGGAACTGCCAGAAGTCCGGCATCAGCCACGGGTGCGGGTAGGACGAAATGCCCTTGCCGTCGGTTTCCTGACGGAAGTTGTCGAGCTGGCTTTCGGTCAGACGACCGAGCATGAAGGCGCGCGAATAAACGCCCGGCACGGAGTGGCCCTGGAAGAAGATCAGGTCGCCGCCGGACGGATCGTTGATGCTGCGCCAGAAATGCGAAAAGCCGACGTCGTAAAGGGCGGCGGCTGAAGCGAAGGAGGCAATGTGGCCGCCGACGTTGGTTTCCTTGTTGGCGCGCACGACCATGGCCATGGCGTTCCAGCGGATATAGCTGTGAATCTTGATTTCCATGTCCGCATTGCCGGGGTATTTCGGCTGCTGATCGGCGGGAATGGTGTTGATGTATTCGGTATTGGCCGAGTAAGGCAGATCAACGCCGGCTTCGCGGGCCTGGCCGATGACTTTTTCGATCAAGTAGTGAGCGCGCTCGGCGCCCTCCTGGGTGATGACGCCATCGAGCGCCTCCATCCATTCTTTGGTTTCCTGGGGATCTACGTCCGTCGGATCAGGTAGGGCATTCGGCTGGTTGGCCATCTTTCGTCTCCAAAAAGGTTGGTTGTCTTCTTGTCGTGCCTGCTTAGCCCGACAACTTTAACTCTTGCTTCTTGCTGCGCGAATCCGTGTTTACACCTATGCGGTATTTCGCATTGTAAAAACAAAAATCATAATGCGCAATATTATGGATATCCCTAATGCAAAAAATCCCGCCCGGAAGTGAGACAAAAACAAATCTGACAATGAGTTGCGCTGTATCAAATTGCGGCATCACCGAGTTCTTATAATCGAAAGCTTTTGTCATTGATCTCAGGAGCCTCCATGGCAGCAGTGATGCCCGCACCGGCCGCAAGCCGGTTGCTCATGTCCGGTAACGAAGCCGTCGCCCGCGCCGTCTGGGAGTCAGGCGTCAAGGTGGCCGCCGCCTATCCCGGCACCCCGTCGACCGAAATGCTCGAAGTCATTTCGACTTACCCGGACCTCTACGCCGAATGGTCGGTCAATGAAAAGGTTTCGCTGGAGGTCGCCATCGGCGCCGCCTACGCTGGCTCGCGCGCCTTCTGCTGCATGAAGCATGTCGGCATGAACGTCGCCTCCGATGCGCTGATGACGCTGACCCTGACCGGCGTGATCGGCGGACTGGTCATTGCCATTGCCGACGACGTCGGCCTCTCCTCCTCGCAGAACGAGCAGGATTCGCGCTACTGGGGCCGCTTTGCTCACCTGCCCGTCCTCGAACCGGCCGATTCGCAGGAAGCCTATGCGATGACCAAGGTCGGCTTCGAGTTGTCCGAACGCTTCCAGGTACCGGTCATTCTGCGCATGACGACGCGGATCAATCACGTCAAATCCGTCGTTCAGGTCGGCGAGCGCGAAGTTTTCGCCGGCGCCGGCTTCAAGAAGGAACCGGCACGTTTTGTGATGGTGCCGGGCAACGCTGGCAAGCGCATTCCGCTGATGTTCAAGCGCGACAATGAACTGCGCGCCCTGGCCGAGCAATCGCCGCTCAACTTCATTGAAGACGGTAGCGACAAGCGGGTTGGCTTCATCGCCTCCGGCCCGGCTTACATGCACGTCAAGGAGTCCTTCCCGAACGCGCCGGTGCTCAAGCTCGGCCTGTCCTGCCCGGTGCCCTTCGAAAAATGCCGCGAACTGGCCGCCCTGGTCGAACAGGTCGTCGTCGTCGAAGAAGTCGAGCCGCTGGTCGAAACCGAGCTCAAGGCCCAGGGCCTCAAGGTGCTCGGCAAGGAGATCCTGCCGCTTCAGGGCGAGCTCGCCCCCAATGTGCTGCGCCCGGCCATTGCCCGTCTGCTGGGCGAAAACGTGCCGGCAACGACGTCGACCGCAGCCGTCCAGATTTTCCCCCGACCGCCGACCATGTGCGTCGCCTGTCCGCACCTCGGTGTTTATTACACCCTTTCCCAGGTCCGCAATCTGACCATCTCCGGCGACATCGGCTGTTACACGCTGGGCGCCGGCCACCCGTGGAATGCGCTCGACACCTGCGTTTCGATGGGTGCCTCGATGGGCATTGCGCTCGGCATGGACAAGGGGCGCGGCGAGGCCGACAAGGACAAGCGGATCGTTGCCGTGATCGGCGACTCGACTTTCCTGCACATGGGCATGCAGGGCCTGCTCGACATGGTGTACAACAAGGGCAACGTCACCGTGTTGTTGCTCGACAATCGCGCGGTCGGCATGACCGGCGGCCAGGACAATCCGGGCAACGGCCGCGATATTTATGGCGACGATGCGCCGCGTATCAACTTCGCCAAGCTGGTCGCCGCCCTGGGCGTCAAGGAAGAGCGGATTCACACGGTCAACCCGTATGAATTGCCGGTTTTGTTCAAGACCATCCGCGATGAAGTGAAGGTGCCGGAAGTCTCGGTCATCATCACCGACCAACCTTGCGTGCTGATCAAGGACTATCACAAGCTCAAGCCCTTCGAAGTGCTCGACGACAAATGCACCGGCTGCGGTAACTGCCTCGATGTCGGCTGCCCGGCCATCCACGTCACGCGACGCGGCAAGGAGGTCAAGGCCTCCGGTCGCGAGGTCGACCTGGCCTTCGTGCGCATCGAAAGCTCGGTGTGCACCGGTTGCGGCCTCTGCGTCCAGCCCTGCGCGCCGGATGCCATCGTGCATCACGTGCCGGTTTCACCGATCAAGCTGGTCAAGAACTGCGGAGCCTGAAGATGAGCGAAAACACCAACATCCTCGTCGTCGGCATTGGCGGCCAGGGCGTCATGACGGCGACGGAAATCCTCGCCGAGGCAGCCATCGCCATGGGCCACGACGCCAAGAAAACCGAAGTTGCCGGCATGGCCCAGCGCGGCGGCGTCGTTTCCTCACACCTGCGCTTCGGCCAGAAAGTGCTTTCGCCGCAGATCACGCCCGGCACGGCTGAAGTCCTGCTCGGCTTCGAGTCGGCCGAAGCGCTGCGCTGGCAGCACATGCTGCGCCCGGGCGGCATCACGCTGATGAATACAGCACGCCTCGTGCCGCCAGTCGTTGAACTTGGCCTGTTCGATTACCCGGCCGACCCGCTGGCTGAAATTCGCCAGATGGGCAACAAGGTCGTCGCTTTCGACGCCACCTCGATCGCCCAGCAACTGGGTGACATCCGCCTCGGCAACACCGTGATGCTCGGCGCCATTGCCGATCATCTCCCCTTCCCGGCCGAGGTTTTGCTCGACTGCGTACTCAAGCGCTTCCAGCGCAAGGGCGAGAAGCTGGTCGAACTGAATCGCCGGGCTTTCGAAGCCGGACGCAGCGCCGTCGGGGCAGCCGAAGCAGCCTGCGCGTAATCTGGTAAAATACCCGGCTGTTCAAAAGGGAAAGGCGCCCGCCTTTCCCCTTTTCATTTTTGTTGGATGCGACGATGACGGCACAAATTATCGATGGCAAGGCCCTCGCCGAGGAACTGCGCCAGAGCTTCAAGGCTCGTGTGGAGGCACTCACCGCCAAGGGACAACGCCCCGGCCTGGTGGTCATTCTGGTCGGCGCCGACCCGGCCTCCGAAGTGTATGTACGCAACAAGGTCAATGGCTGCCTGGCCATCGGCATGCACTCCGAGAAGATCACCTACGATGCCACGGTCGACCAGGCCGAAGTGCTCAAAAAGATCGCCGAACTGAACGCCGACCCGGCGATTCACGGCATTCTGGTGCAACTGCCGCTGCCCAAGCATTTCGATGAAGAAGCCGTGCTCGAAGCCATTGCCGCCGACAAGGATGTCGATGGTTTCCACGCCGAGAACGTCGGCGCGCTGGCCCAGGGCAATCCGCGCTTCATCCCCTGCACGCCGTATGGCGTGATGAAGATGTTCGAAAAGGGCAACGTCGATCTGAACGGCAAGGAAGCCGTCGTCATCGGCCGCTCGAACATTGTCGGCAAGCCGATGGCACTGCTGCTGATCAACGCCGGCGCTACCGTCACCGTTTGCAACTCGCGCACCCGCGATCTCAAATTCCACACCAGCCGCGCCGACATTCTGGTCGCCGCGGTCGGCAAGCCGAAATTCGTCACCGGCGACATGATCAAGCCGGGCGCCGTCGTCATCGATGTCGGCATCAACCGCCTGCCGGACGGCAAGCTATGCGGTGACGTCGATTACGCCAGCTGCCTTGAAGTGGCCGGTCAGATCACCCCGGTACCAGGCGGCGTCGGCCCGATGACCATCACCATGCTGCTGGCCAACACCATCGAAGCAGCCGAACGCAAGGCAGGCATTTAAATGAGCGACCAACAGATTTCCGTCGGCATCGTCATGGGGTCGGATTCCGACTGGCCGACCATGCAGGCCGCCGCCGTCATCCTCAAGGATTTCGGCGTGGCTTTCGAAGCCCGTGTCGTTTCCGCCCACCGCACCCCGGATCTGCTTTTCGAATACGCCGAAACGGCGGGTCCGCGCGGCCTCAAGGCGATCATTGCCGGGGCTGGCGGCGCCGCCCACCTGCCCGGCATGCTGGCCGCCAAGACCATCGTCCCGGTACTCGGCGTGCCGGTTCAATCGCGCGCCCTGTCCGGCGTCGACTCACTGCACTCCATCGTCCAGATGCCGAAGGGCATCCCGGTTGCCACCTTCGCCATCGGCGAAGCCGGTGCCGCCAATGCCGCCCTTTTCGCTGTGGCCATGCTGGCCAACGAAAACCCGGCGCTGAACGCCAAACTGCAAGCCTTCCGCCAAGCCCAGACCGACAAAGTCCTGGGCATGAAACTTCCCGAAGTCTGAGCCCCATGTCCTCGACCATGATTCTGCCGCCCGCCACGTTGGGCATGCTCGGAGGCGGCCAGTTGGGCCGCTTCTTCGTGACAGCCGCCCACGAAATGGGCTATCAGGTCTGGGTTCTCGACCCGGACAAGAACAGCCCGGCCGGCCAGATCGCCGAACGGCACTTCTGCGTCGATTACAACGACTACGCCGCGCTCGACGAATTTGCCGCCGGTTGCGCCGCGATCACCACCGAATTCGAAAATGTGCCGGCCGACACGCTGGACTATCTTGCCAAGTTCGTGCCGGTTCGCCCCTCGGCCGCCGCCGTCGGCATCTGCCAGAACCGGATTGCCGAGAAGTCATTCCTGCGCGACAACGGCTTGCCACATGGCCCGTTTGCCGAAATCCGCAGCGAAAACGACATCCGCAACGCTGACAGCGCGCTCTTTCCGGCCATCCTCAAAGTCGCCCGCTTCGGCTACGACGGCAAGGGGCAAGCCACGGTCAACAACCGTGAAGAGGCTCTTTTGGCCTTCGGCCGCTTCAAGGGCGAAGCCTGCGTTCTCGAACAGCGCCTGACGCTGGACTACGAAGTTTCGGTCGTTCTGGCCCGTGACGAACAAGGCCGCGTCGCCTGTTTCCCGACCGGCGAAAACCAGCACACCAACGGTATTCTCGACGTTTCCATTGTCCCGGCCCGGGCCTCGGCCTGCGTCCGCAGCGATGCCGAGGAAGTCGCCGCTCGCATTGCCGAAAAGCTCGGCTACATCGGCACCATGGGCGTCGAATTCTTCATCAGCCGCGGCCAGCTGATCGTCAATGAAATGGCACCACGCCCGCACAACAGCGGCCATTACACGGTCGACGCCTGCATCACCAACCAATTCGAACAGCAGGTACGCGCCCTTTGCGGCCTGCCGCTGGGCGAAGCACGCGCTCACTCTGCGGCGGTCATGGTCAATCTGCTGGGCGACCTGTGGTACGACGGCGAGCACTACCGCGAACCGGATTGGGCCAGCCTGCACGCCATCCCCAACCTCAAACTGCACCTCTACGGCAAGCACCACGCCCGTCCCGGCCGCAAGATGGGCCACTTCACGGTCATCGGCGACAACGCTGAAGCCGTCCAGCAAGCGGCGCTGGCCGCCCGTGCCGCGATCGGCATCAAGGGCGAATGACTCCTTCCGACGCGGATTTCGAACGCGCCGTCGCCCTGCTCCAGGGCGGCGAACTGGTCGGCCTGCCGACTGAAACCGTATACGGCCTGGGCGCCGATGCAGCCAATCCGGCCGCCGTTGCCAAAATCTTCGCCGCCAAGGGCCGCCCGGCCGACCACCCGTTGATCGTCCACCTGGCCGGCCATGACGCGGTCGACCATTGGGCCGAGCAAGTTCCCGCCGTCGCCTGGGAGCTGATGGAAACCTTCTGGCCCGGCCCGTTGACCCTCATTCTGAAGAAGCAGGCCTGGGTTCCCGATGCCGTCACCGGCGGCCAGGACACCGTTGGCCTGCGCGTCCCCGGCCATCCTGTCGCCCTCGAACTGCTCCGCCGCTTTGCCGCCGTCGCCGGCCTGCATGCCGGCATCGCCGCCCCCTCGGCCAACCGTTTTGGCCGAATCAGCCCGACCTCGGCGGCACACGTCGCCGAAGAACTCGGCGATCGAATTCCGCTCATTCTGGACGGTGGACCTTGCAAAGTTGGCATCGAATCAACCATTGTCGACTGCTCGCGCGGTGAGCCCGTTGTCCTGCGTCCCGGCCACATTTCTCCGGAACACTTGCAAGCCGTACTCGGGCGCTGCCCGAACATCGAAACAGCAAGCGGAGCGCCACGCGTCTCCGGCTCCCTGGCCGCCCACTACGCACCGCAAACGCCGATGCGACTGGTCGCCGGCGAGCGCCTGCTCGACTTCCTCAACGCCCAGCGCCACAAAGGCGACACCTGTGGCGTGATCAGCCACAGCCAGCCGCCGCAGGCCGGCATGCCGCACCCGTGGCGCATGCTGCCCGCCGACCCGGTCGGCTACGCCCACGACCTCTACGCCGCCCTGCGCGACATGGACCACGCCAACGTCAGCCTGATCGCCGTCGAAGCCCTGCCGGCAAGCCCGGATTGGGCTGCAGTCAGCGACCGCCTGCGCCGGGCCGTTGCCGGGGCAGGAAAAGACTGAACGCCACTTTGATCGGCCACGCAGTCTGAGATAGAATTTCCTGACGCCGGGCCGATAGCTCAGCAGGGAGAGCGCCGCGTTCGCAATGCGGAGGTCGTGAGTTCGATCCTCATTCGGTCCACCAACGAATTACCCAGCAAAGGCCAGTTTTTACTGGCCTTTGTGCTTTCAGCCCCTTCAGCTCAACGCCCGACCACCCCGCATTGTTTGCAAAAATTAGCCGAGAAGTACGGGTTTGAGCAAAAGCCAAAGTGCCGTGACGAGAATCATCCACGCAAAGGCCAGCTTCATGGTGCGCTCCGGCAGGCGATGCGCCATCGCGACACCGGTTGAAACGGTCAATAAGCCACCGACGGCCAGCGGTAGGCCCACCGACCAATCAACCTGCTGCGCGCTGCTGTAAGTCATCAGGGCGACCATCGAACACGGCGTCACCAGCGCCAGCGAAAGGCTTTGTGCCACGGTTTGTCGTTGTCCGAAAACGCCGGTGAAAAAAGGCGTCGCGACCAAGCCGCCGCCAACCCCGAGCAAGCCCATGCAGGCGCCGCCGAGCAAACCGACCAGCGGCATCCAGCGAGAATCAAGACGAGCCCGGCCTTGCTCTCCAACCGGGGCTTTTCGTTTGGCCAGCATGCGCAGCGCCAGAACGATCAGAAAAACGGCAAACACACTGCGCAAAACTTCGGAATTGAGGCTGGTGGCTACATAAGCAACCAGCCAGGTCGCCAGCGAGGCCAGGATGCCGATTTGGATGGCGATTCGCCAGGGAATCGGGTGGCGGCGCGTATAGCGCCACCAGCCAACGAGCAGGATGGGCACCATCATCGCCAGCGATGTTCCTTGGGCCAGTGCCTGCGTCATTCCCAGCGCCAAGCCGAGAAACGGGATGGCAATGATCCCGCCACCAATGCCGAACAGGCCGCCAAAAAACCCCAGCGCGGCCCCCAGGGCAAGCATGGCAAGAAGGTCAGGAATCGCCAGCAGGTGCATGGTCGGACTTTCCGGAAGAAACAGGTTGATCAGGGGACAAGAGATTCCAGCGCCCGGGCAATTGCCTGCCCCGCTTCGGCGGTACTCGCCGTGCCACCCATATCCGGGGTTCGTGGGCCGTCGACCAGGACAGTTTCGATCGCCTTGACCATCGCATCGTGAGCGGCCTTGTAGCGAACATCGCCGTTACCGAGAAAATCGAGCATCAGCGCACCGGACCAGATCATGGCGATCGGATTGGCAATTCCCTGCCCGGAGATATCCGGCGCCGAACCGTGCACCGGTTCGAACAGCGACGGAAAAGTCCGCTCCGGATTAAGGTTGGCCGACGGTGCAATACCGATGGTCCCGGTACAAGCCGGCCCCAGATCGGACAGGATGTCGCCGAACAGGTTCGAGGCGACAACGACATCGAAGCGCTCGGGACTCAGCACGAAGCGGGCCGTCAGGATATCGATGTGATATTTATCCCAACGCACATCGGCATAGTCCTTGGCCATCGTTTCGACCCGCTCATCCCAGTAGGGCATGCTGATGGCGATGCCGTTCGACTTGGTCGCCGAGGTCAGGTGTTTCTTGGGGCGCGACTGCGCCAGATCAAAGGCGAAGCGAAGGATGCGGTCGACACCCTTACGGGTGAAAATCGACTCCTGCAAAACAGTCTCGCGCTCCGTCCCTTCAAACAGACGGCCGCCGACCGAGGAATACTCGCCTTCGGTATTCTCCCGAACGACGAAGAAATCGATGTCACCCACCTTCTTGTTGGCCAACGGACAAGGCACTCCCGGCATCAGGCGCACCGGACGCAGATTGACGTACTGGTCGAAGTCGCGCCGGAACTTGATCAGCGAGCCCCACAGTGAAATATGATCAGGCACGGTAGCCGGCCAGCCGACTGCGCCGAAATAAATGGCATCGAAGCCTTTCAACTGCTCGAACCAGTCGTCCGGCATCATCTTGCCGTGCTGCAGGTAATAGTCGCAGTTGGCCCATTCGAACGTCGTGAACTCCAGATCGATTGCGAACTTTCGGGCCGCCCCCTGGAGGACGCGCAGCCCTTCGGGCATGACTTCCTGACCGATACCGTCACCGGCGATCACCGCGATTTTGTGCTGCATGTCGATTTCCTTCGCCCTAAGCAAAACTGTGTGCCAGCCAGCTTATAGGCCACGAAAATATTTACAATTAGCACCAATGTGAATTCTGTGGATACGATTCGTGAACACAAAACCTCAACTCGACGATCTCCGCCTGCTCTGTGTGGTTGCTCGTAACCGCAGCTTCGCCGAAACAGCCCGCGAACTGGGCGTTTCCAAGGCCGTCATCAGCAAGCGCATCGCCCTGCTTGAAGCTGCGGTCCAGGAGCGGCTGTTCCACCGCACGACGCGCAATGTTTCACTGACCGCGCAGGGTGAAATCGTTCATCAATGGGCCCAGCGCATCCAGGAAGATGTCGACCTGATGGGCGAGGCCATTTCGCGCGAGAAGGCCGCACCGAGCGGGCTGCTGCGAATTTGCAGCAGCACCGGTTTCGGACGTAGTCGCCTGGCGCCGGCACTTTCGCAACTGGCCAGGCAATTCCCGCAATTAGAAATCCAGCTTGAGCTCTTTGATCGCCCGGTCGACCTGGTCGATGAAGGTTTTCAGCTCGACATCCGGATCGGCCAGGTCCGCGAAGGCAATGTCATCAAACGCCGGATTGCCCGAAACCAGCGGGTACTGTGCGCCTCACCGGCCTATCTCGGACACTTCGGCACGCCGCAATCGCTGGATGACCTGAAAACCCACCGCTGCATTCCGATCCGCGAACGCGACCAGGATTTCGGGCGCTGGGAACTGGAGGGGCCGGACGGTCCGGTTGCCATCAAGGTGAGCGGCCCGCTGTCTGCCAACAATGGCGAAATTGTCCGCCAGTGGGCAATCGATGGGCACGGCATCATCCTGCGGTCGACTTGGGATATCCGCCGTGAAATCGAAGCCGGCCTACTGCTGCCGGTCTTGCCCCGCTATTTCCAGCAGGCCGACGTCTGGGCGGTCTATCCATCGCGACTCTCGGTCTCGGCCAAGGTCAAGGTCTGCGTTGAATTTCTCGAACAATGGTTTGCGCAGACCGGCATGAATGAAGGCTCGCCAGGCGAGCCAGCGAACTGAGCGGGCCGCAGCACTGCCTCAAACCGACTGGCAGCAATGTCGCAAATGCTCGCGCAGCAAAACCACGGTTGGCGAAAGCTGGCGGCGGTCGGCGCAGACCAGCGACAGTGGCGCCAATTCGCCCTGCCATGCCGGGCAAAGCTCGACCAGGCGGCCGGCGGCGAGGTCCGGCGCCACGTCAAGGCGCGACTTGTAGGCAATTCCTTGACCGGATAAAGCCCAGCGACGAACGACGTCGCCATCGTCGGCCAGCCGGTTGCCGCTGACCGCCACATTGATTTTTTCATCCCCACGACTGAATGACCAATGTTCGTGCAGCTCATCGGCCAGCCGGAAGCGCAGGCAGTTGTGCGCAGGCAAGTCGAGCGGGGACGACAAGTCGCCATGCGCGGCGACATAGGCCGGGGCTGCGCAAAGGACACGCCGATTGTCGTGCAGCAAGGGAACGGCTACCAGCGCAGAGTCGACCGGGATACCATAGCGAATCGCCAAATCAACCGGCTGGCGATAGATATCCGCCAACCGGTCGGAAAAATTGAGCCGCAAACTGACTTCGGGATAGTGCAACACGAACTCGTCCAGCCAGGCCAGCATCAGATTGCGCCCCAGATCGGAAGGCAGCGAAATTTGCAGGCTGTCGCGAATCACTTGCCGGGCACCGGACAACTGATCCCGGGCGTTGCGCAGTTCATTCAGTGCCAAACGAGCGGCGGGCAGAAAGCGTTCACCCTCGTTGCTCAGACGCAGGCTGCGTGTCGAGCGCAACAACAGCACGACGCCGACCGACGCTTCCAGACGCTTCAACGCAGCGCTGGCCACGGCGGGAGAAAGATCGAGGAAGCGCGCTGCGGCCGAAAGACTGCCGCTATCTGCCGCGCGAACAAAAACCTCAAGATCGCCAAGATTCATGACGCGCCTCTTTGACTTGCCTGCCCCGCCGCTCCCTGCAGCTTCCGGTAAAGCGTCCGCTGGCTAACCCCCAGCTGTTCGGCCAGCGTGGGCAGCTCAAAACCAGGCCGGGCCTTGGCCCACGCCAGGTAGCGCCGTTCAAGATCGGCCAGCGCAACGACCTGTTCCAACTGGAAGACATCGCCACTGGCTGGCAAAACCGCCGGCACATCATCATCCATTTCGGACAAATGCGGCAGGTCGACCGTGTCACCGTCAGCCATCAACGTGGCGCGCTCGATCAGGTTGCGTAACTCACGAATATTCCCGGCGTAGCGTCGGGTACTCAACCAATCCAATGCCGCTGGCGAGAAGTGCCGGCCGGTCTTGCGGTCGACCCGCTCAAGCAGCGATGCAGCAAGCAGCGGAATGTCGCTGGCCCGTTCGTGCAGCGCCGGTGTCCGGATCGGGAAGGTATTGATCCGGAAATAAAGATCGCGGCGAAAACTTTCAGCCTGCACCATCGCCCGCAAATCACGGTGCGTCGCCGCAATCAACCGGAAATCGACCGGCAGCCAATCCAGCCCGCCGACCCGACGATAGGTCCCGGTCTCCAGCAGACGCAACAACTTGACCTGCAAGGCGAGCGGCAACTCACCGATTTCATCGAGAAACAGCGTGCCGCCGCTGGCGGCCTCAACCAGCCCTTGCTTACGATGGGTCGCGCCAGTAAACGCGCCTTTTTCGTAGCCAAACAACTCGCTTTCAAAAAGCGTTTCCGTCATGCCGGCACAGTCGACCGCAACAAACGGCCCATCTTCGCGAGCACTGGCCTCGTGAATGGCGTGGGCGACCAGTTCCTTGCCGGTGCCGGTTTCCCCAAGCAGGAGGACGGCGGCATTCGAATTGGCAACACGCAGGACTTTCTCAAGCATCCCGATGAACGCCGGCGAACGCCCGACCAGACCTTGTGCTGCCGGCCGGCTGCTGGCCTGGCGAACGACACGCATGGTTTCGACGAAATAGGCGATCTGCCCGGCACCATCCCGAATCGGCGTGGTCTGGACATCGACATGCTCCTCGCCGCGCGGGGTGTGATGCAGATGCAGGACACGCTGCGGTGCGCCGGCCTCCAGACTCAGCTTCAGCGGACACGACTCACCGGCCTGATCGCAGGGCACATCAAAGTGATGGGAAACCTCGTAACAGCAGCGTCCGGTGATGCTTTTCCCGGCACCAAACTCGCGGATATACGCTGCATTTGCCGCAATGATCCGGTAATCGGCGTTCATCACGATGCGCGGCTCAGGCAAGCCATCGAGGAATGAAATCAGTTCGCTGAGAAAATGTGCTGCCATGCCATTTTTGTCATCAAAGCCAAGGAATTTTGCCAATATTGACAGAAAGCCCCGAAGAACACCAAGCCCACCACCGACAAAATACGACAAGGCATTGATCAGAAAAGACTAATTCATCCGAACTAATTCAGGCACGCATCTTGATACATGATGCTCAGGAAACCGGGAAAATACCGGCTTGGCAGGCCGCTCTCCGGCCGGAAAAGCCGGTACTGGAAAATCTGAAACAGCCGGGCGGCATTCGATTTATAGTAAGCCCCGCAGGCCTGCTTATGCAGCCCGACTGATTCATGCCAGACACCCGGTTTCCGACTTTTTGCTTTTGACGAACAGAGGATCAATGAGCCAGCCCCCAGTCAGCCCCACCCCCGAGACGCCTGTAAAAGTCTCGTTCTACGAAAAACGCAAAAAAATCCAGGCCAAGGGAGTCCGAGGCTATTTCGACAACTGGCGGATCGCCCTTGTCCTGTTCACCCAGATTCTCTTCTACGGCGGCCTGTGGCTTGAATGGAATGGCCGCCAGGCCCTCCTGCTGCACATGGTTGAACGCAAGTTCTACATCTTCGGCATGGTTTTCTGGCCGCAGGATGTGATTTACCTGGCTGCCTTGCTCATTGTCTCGGCTTATGCCCTGTTCCTGGTCACCGCCATTGCCGGACGCCTGTTTTGTGGCTACGCCTGTCCGCAGACGGTCTATACCCAGATTTTCATGTGGATCGAAAACTGGGTTGAAGGCGACCGCAATGCCCGCCTGAAGCTCGACAAAGCCCCGATGGATGCCCGCAAACTACGTCTGCGCATCACCAAGCACGGGTTGTGGCTACTCTTTTCATTGATCACCGGCTTCACCCTGGTGGGCTACTTCACGCCGGTCAAGGAACTGACCGAATCGTTCATGACCTGGAATCTCGGGCCATGGGAGACTTTCTGGATCTTTTTCTACGGCGGCTTCACCTACCTGATGGCTGGTTTCATGCGCGAGCAGGTCTGCAAGCACATGTGTCCCTACGCCCGCTTCCAGAGCGTGATGTTCGACCCGGACACACTGATCATCACCTACGACCCGGAGCGCGGCGAAACCCGTGGCGCACGCAAGAAAGGCGTCGACGCCAAAGCCGCCGGACTGGGTGACTGCGTCGATTGCGGCCAGTGCGTTGTCGTCTGCCCGACCGGCATCGACATCCGGAACGGCCTGCAGTACGAGTGCATCGGCTGCGCCGCCTGTATCGACGTTTGCGATCAGGTGATGGACAAAGTCGGTCTGCCGCGAGGTCTGGTGCGCTACTCGACCGAAAACGCCATGGCCAAGCACATGACGCGCAAGGATATTTTCAGCCACATCATCCGTCCGCGCATCCTGCTGTACACCGCCATCCTGGCGCTGATCACCGGCTTGAGCGCCTGGTTCCTGGTGCATCGCATCCCGCTCAAGGTCGACATTATCCGCGACCGCTCAAGTCTCGCCCGCGAAGCGGACGACGGCCGCATCGAGAATGTATTCACATTGCAGATCATGAATACAGAAGAACAGGCGCATCGCTACAAAGTTACGGTCGACGGTCTCCCTGAGATCGAAATCGATGGCGCCAATGAAGTCGAAGTACCGGCCGCGACATTGCAATCCTTCATGACCGTCGTTCGTACCGCGCCGGAGGCTGGCAAGAAGGGCGCCAACCAGATTCACTTCGAGATCGTGGCGCAGGAAGACAAGGACATTCGCGTCAGGGAAAAAGCATCGTTCATGCTGCCTTAAGCAATTATAAAAAATAAAGCCCCCAATCGCTTGGAGGCTTTGTCAGCAGTCTGAAGGGCGGGAGTTTTATCTCCCGCCCTTTTTATTCACCAGAAATCACCCTATCGAAACAATGCGACTCAAAAGCAAGCAAAAGCCTTACTTGATGAATATTTACAAGACCAATACAAATTCAAACGCACGCCAAAGACACAGTGTTTCAAAAGCCTAGGGCACATCAAAACAAGAAGCGGTGAATTGATTTATCATTTCCTCCACAAGGTAAAAAATATTACCGACCACACCCGGAGGATTGATGACACAAAAGCAGAAGATTCTGCTTTCGTTCGTATTGCCTGCGCTTATCGCGCTGGTCACGATTGCCATTTTTCTTGAGCACTCGCACAGGAAACTGGCGGTCGAACGCTGGCCAATCGAGCACAAGGCACTGGTTCACGCCATTGCCGAGGCGATGCAGGACAAGATCGATGAAGCCCGTGCCGTGCTCGGCTATACGGCACAGCTCCGGCAATTTGCCCATCTTGAATCAGTCGACCGCATCGACCGCACACTCAACGGTATCCCGCCCTACCTGGAAGCCGACAAACGCAAGACGCTCGATATTCTGCTCAAGAACAGCCGGGGTATTTCGGCTGTTTTCATTTTGCTGCCGAACGGCGATCACTACCTGTCGCACCCATTCAGCGTGCAGAAATCGCTCAAAAAATACAATTTGTCTGACCGCGCCTACTTTCAGGAAGCGCAGCAGACGAAACAACCGGCCATTTCCGATAGCCTGATCGGCGCCGACGGCAAGATGGCCGTCGTGGTGGATATTCCCTTGCTCGACGCCCAGGGGGAAATTTATGCCCACCTTGGCGCCGTCGTCCTGCTCAACAAACTGTCGGCGCTGGTCAGCCCGGAGCAAATCGCCCCCTTCGATGTCGGACTGCTGATCGACCGCCAGGGCAAACTGATCGCTCACACGGATGCCAATCAGGTCGGCCCTGAAAGCCAGTTGGTCCGTTACCGGCACCCGATGCTGTCGCTCGCCGAGGAAAGGCCGGGCGAGAATCATTTCAGTCGCTGGACCGACGAAAACGGCGTCGAATGGCTGAGCTTCGTCGAACACCTCGACCGCGGCTGGAGCCTGCTCTTGCAACGCCGCCTCGACAGCGTCATCGCCGAACATGCCGATGCGGTTCGCGACAGTGTGCTGATGGTCGCCCTGATCCTGCTGCTGACCGGCGGTATCGGACTAACCGTAGCCACCATTGCAACACGGCGCTGGGAAAAAGCTGATGCCGACCTGCGCCAGGCCAGGGACGGACTGGAAAACCGCGTACTCGAACGGACCGCCGAACTGGCCCGCAGTGAACGGCAACTGGCCGCATCGCGCGACTTTTACCTGTCCGTTCTGGAGAGCTTCCCCGCCCTCATCTGGCGAGCCGGGCTGGATGCCAAATGCGACTATTTCAACCGCACCTGGCTGGAGTTCACCGGCCGGACGATGGAGCAGGAAATGGGTGACGGCTGGGCCGACGGGGTTCATCCGGACGATATCCAGCGCTGCATCGATATTTACCTTGGCGCGTTTCATCATCGCCAGAATTTTTCGATGGAATACCGCCTGCGCCGTCACGATGGCGAATACCGCTGGATCACCGACATCGGACGCCCCTTCCACGACGTTAACGGGCAATTCATCGGCTATCTCGGCACTTGCTTCGATGTTTCCGAACGCCATCAGGCGGCGGAACAACTACGCCTCGTTGCCAGCGTTTTCTCACACACCCACGAAGGCATCATGATCACCGATGCCAACAATGTGATCATCAACGTCAATGAAGCCTTCTGCGCCATCACCGGCTACAGCCGCAGCGATGTCATTGGCCACACCCCGAACATGCTCAAGTCACCGCACCAGAATGTCGAGTTTTACCGGACGATGTGGAGCGAACTGAATACCAACGGCTACTGGCAAGGCGAGGTCTGGAACAGGAAAAAGGGCGGCGAGTTGTATGCCGAATTACTGACCATTTCCTCCGTCTTCGGCCCGGATGGTTCGCTCAACAACTATGTCGGCATCTTTGCCGACATCACGATCCAGAAGGAGCACGAGCAACGGCTCGAACACCTGGCGCACTACGATCCATTGACCGGCCTGCCGAACCGCACCCTGCTCAGCGACCGACTGCACATGTCGATTGCCCAGGCGCAGCGCAACAAGCATCTGCTGGCAGTCGGCCTGCTCGACCTCGATGGTTTCAAACAGGTCAACGACAAACTCGGGCACGCCGCCGGCGACCAGTTGCTGATCGAGTTTTCCAACCGGATGCGAACCGAGTTGCGCCAGACCGACACCCTGGCCCGACTGGGCGGCGACGAATTCGTCATCTTGCTCAATGAACTGGGCAGCATCGATGAATGCATCGAAGCGATGCGTCGCATCATTTTCAGCACCAGCCAGCCCTACATCCTGAATGACGAAATAGCGCGCATTTCGGCCAGTATCGGGATCACGATCTACCCGGATGATGGCGCAGATCCCGACTTGCTGCTGCGCCATGCCGACCAGGCGATGTACATCGCCAAGCAAAGCGGCGGCAATCGCTATTTCATGTTCGACCCGCAAAAAGACCTGGCCGCGCGTGCCGAACGCTCAGCCATCGACCGTCTGGGACAAGCCCTGCTCCAGCGCGAATTCGAACTGCACTACCAGCCCAAGGTCGATATGCGGCACGGTCTTGTCGTGGGTGCCGAAGCACTGATCCGTTGGCGTCATCCGGAAAAAGGGCTGGTCATGCCAGGTAATTTCCTGCCCGGTATCGAGGGCACCGACCTGTCGATCGCCCTCGGCGAATGGGTCATCGACCAAGCGCTGCGCGACCTGAACGATTGGCTTGCGCAAGGCATCGAGTTGAGCATCAGCATCAACATCTCGCCGCGCCACCTGCAGTTGCCGGACTTTGCCCAGCGCCTGGCCGGACAAATATCGGCCTACCCGGACCTGCCGGCCCACCTGATTGAACTCGAAATTCTCGAAACTGCTGCTTTGCACGATACCGAGCACGTGGCCGAAGTCATCGCGGCGTGTCGGCGCATGGGCGTCTCATTTGCCCTGGACGATTTCGGCACCGGCTACTCTTCGCTGCTCTATCTCAAGCATCTGCCGGCCAACACGCTGAAAATCGACCAGTCCTTCGTTCGCAACATGCTGCACGATCAGGAAAACCTGGCAATCGTCAAAGGGGTAATCGGCCTCGCCGAAGCCTTCAATCGAACCGTGATTGCCGAAGGCGTCGAAACCATCGAGCACGGCGACGCATTGCTCAAGCTGGGTTGCCAACTGGCACAAGGCTACGGCATCGCCCGTCCGATGCCGATGCAGGCGCTCGCCGAGTGGATCACCAACTGGAAACAACCGGCCAGCTGGTCACAGGATAGCCTCTGAGCGGCAGGCCCGTACGGACCTGTCGCGCTTTGCGGAGAGAAAGTTACTCAGCGACCAGGACGACGCTTTCACCGGCAAAACAGACCGTCTGACCGGGACGCAATTTAGCCCGTTTACGACTGTCGACCGCGCCATCGACTTCAACCAGTCCTTCGGCAATCGCCGCATGGGCGGCACCGCCCGATTCGCACATACCGGTCGCCTTGAGCAATTGATCAAGCTGGATATATTCGCCGCGGACGGCAAAAGTGGCGCTCATGGTGTTTCCTCTACAAGAATCAGATGTACCCGGCATGGGCCGTGTGCGCCGAGTACGATGGTTTGTTCTATATCTCCGGTCCGTGACGGCCCGGAGATGAAATTGATCGCACGCGGCGTACCGGCGGACTCCCGACGCAGCAACGCAAAGGCGTCCTCCATCGTTGCAACGATGCGCCCGACCGGGACCAGGGCAATGTGTGTTTCCGGCAGCAGACTGACCGTGGCCGGCGTTCGCGGACTGGACAGCAGCATCAGCGTTCCGGTTTCGGCTATCGCACAAAAACAGCCGGAAATCCCGACCGGATCGGCGTCGACCGCAGCACGGGCGACAACGTCCAGCCCAGCCCCGGCCCAGGCGAGCGCAGCCACATCATCGGTCGCCACGGCCGCGCAGCCAAGCTGCCCGGCTTGCAAGAACGCAGCCACGGCAGCCGGCACATCAGCCAGAGCAGCAACCTGCCCGACAGTACTCGACAGGCTTTCGGCCCGAGCCCGAAAACGGCTGGCCAACTGATCGCCGACCACCGGCTGCGGACCTCGCACCGGATGGCTCAAGCGTGCCTCGGCCGCTGCGCGGCGCGCAGCAAAGTCGGGCTTGCCGACACCGGCCCGAACGCGCTGGAGAATTTCGTCGCGGGCGCTCATGCGAGCTGGTTTTGCGGCTGGCCCGCAACAAAAGCTTCAAGATTGGCAATCAACTGATCGGCCAGCGCCCGCATCGCCGGCTGGCTCGACCAGGCGACATGCGGCGTCAACATGAAATTGGGCAAGGCCAGCAATTCGGGAGACAACATCGGATGCCCGACCGGCGGCGGTTCGGCCGTCACCACATCAAACCCGGCTCCGGCAATCCAGCCTTCACGCAAGGCCTGAATCAGGGCGGCTTCATCGACCAGCCCGCCGCGTGCAGTATTGATCAAGATGGCCGAAGATTTCATCGCCTGCAACTCGGCCGCCGCAATCAGGCCGCTGGTTTCCGCCGTTAACGGGCAGTGCAGTGAAAGCGCATCGGCCTCGGCCAGCACCGTGGCGAAGGCGGTATAACCGGGGCGCACCTGTATCGCCCCTTTGCGCTCGGCCCGCAGGACACGCATGCCGAAAGCTTCGGCCAAACGGGCAACGCCGTTGCCCAGACTGCCACTGCCGACCAGCCCCAGCGTTGCACCATGCAAATCCTGGATCGGATGGTTGAACAGGCAGAACTGTTCGGACTGCTGCCAGGCACCGGCCTGCAGCGTCGCGCGCCAGGCCAGAAGATTGCGCGACAAGGCCAGGAGCAGCGCAAAAACATGCTCAGGCACCGTGTGCTCGGCATAACCACGAATATTTGAAACGACGATGCCGCGACGCCGGCAGGCATCCAGATCGATGTGATTGGCCCCGGTTGCCGCGACCGCGATCATTTTCAGCTCAGGCAGCGCGTCGACCGCAGCAGCATCGATCGGCACCTTGTTGGTGATGGCAATCGTTGCCCCGGCCAGACGCGCAACGACATCCGCAACCACCGTTTTCGGATACTCCACCCAGTCACAGTTGAAGGCCGGACGAAAAACCTCGACCGGGATCGAGGCGCGATCGAGGTAAACGATGCGCTGCATCAGTCGGCCTGGGCGCAGAAGGTCTTGCCGGCAGCGGCCGCAATCGTCGCAATCTGCTCGCCCAGGGCGGCGTGGCCGACATAAACCAGGCGATCGACTGTCGAGGCACACAGCCCTTCAATGGCCGCCGTATCGCCATGCACCAGGTTGAGAACGCCGGCCGGCCATTCGGCGCGCGACGACAGTTCGCACAAGGCAAAAATGGCCGAAGGCGCTTTCGGGCTTGGCTTGACGACGATGGTCGCACCAGCCATCAATGCCGGCGCAGCGGCTCGGGCAAAGTTGGCCAGCGGCTGCGTCGCATCGAGCACCAGCCCGATCACGCCGGTTTCGCCCACACTGGCCCCGCGCAAGGCGTCGACCGCAGCAACGACTTCGGCGCTTGCCGCCGCTTCATCCAGCCCCGACTCGGCGAGCAGGAGCTTGGCAAAGTGCCCACGGTAATGATCGAGCTCATCAGCCAGCCTGGCCAGGCAAACCCGCCGTGCCTGCAGCCCCATGTCGGCCCAGGCCGACTGCGCCGCAAGCGCCGCACCCGCAGCTTCGGCGGCTTCGGCAGCGCCGGATAGCGGCACCCGGCGGATGGCTTCGCCGGTCGCCGGATTGCTGACTTCATAAAAGCGGTCGCCGGCGGTCAGGAATGCGTGACCGTTGATCCACAAGGGAATGGCCTTCGGGCCTTCGGGAGAAAAATCCATGTTCAGGTTCTCTTTCTTGCTGCGTAAAGTTCGTGGAATGTCTTGCCATCGGGCGGCGTCAGATCGCGTCCTGCGGTCCACCCCGGCGCCAGGCCCAAAATGCGGATACGGCCACTGTCGTCGGCCAGCCATTGCAGATAACGCGCAGCACGACGCATCACCCAGCGATAGAGCGCCGGCTTGCCGGCCAGCCAGGCCCAGGCACGCAAGGCCAGGCTTTCGGACCATGGCCTCAGACCGCCATCGACCTGATCCTCGCGCAGGCGATGCATCAATTTGGGCAAAGGAATGCGCACCGGGCAGACGCTGCCGCACTGATTGCAACCGGTCGACGCATGCGGCAGATCCAGTGCATTTTCGATGCCGGTGTATAGCGGCGTCAGCACCGAACCCATCGGGCCGGGATAAACCCAACCATAGGCATGCCCGCCCAGCGAAAAATAAACCGGGCAATGGTTCATGCAGGCGCCGCAGCGAATACAGCGCAGCATCTCCTGATAGGCCGAACCCAGCAGCTTGGCGCGACCGTTATCGACCAGGATGAAAACCGTCTTTTCCGGCCCATCCTGATCGCCCGGCTGCTTTGTCCCGGTCAACAGCGAAACATAGTTCGAAATGGTCTGCCCGGTGGCCGAACGTGGCAAAAGGCGCATCAGGGTGGCGAAATCCTCCAGAGTCGGCACAATCTTCTCGATCCCGGTAATCACGACATGTACCTTGGGCAAGGTCGTCACCATGCGACCGTTGCCCTCATTGGTCACCAGCGAAGCCGAGCCGGTTTCGGCAATCAGGAAATTGGCACCGGTAATCCCCATCTCTGCACTGAGAAAATGCTGGCGCAGCACCTGGCGCGCCTCACGCGTCATGGCCGGAATATCAGCCGAGGTGCGTTGTTGCTCGGCCCGGCCATGTTCCCTGGCAAACAGCGCCTCAACCTCGTCGATCGTCTTATGCACCGCCGGAGCGATGATATGCGACGGCGTTTCCCCGGCCAGCTGGATGATGTATTCACCGAGGTCGGTCTCGACCGGCTGAATGCCGGCGGCGGCAAGCGCCTCGTTGAGATGCGCCTCTTCCGACAGCATCGATTTCGATTTGGCGGCCTTGGTGACGCCATGACGACGCGCCACATCGATCACCAGATCGCAGATTTCGTCGCCATCGCGCGCCCAGAGCACCTCAGCACCACTGGCCCTGGCCCGTTCTTCGAAAATATCGAGCCAGACATCGAGATCGCTCAAAACGCGATTGCGGATCTCTTCGCAAGCCGAACGTAACCCCTCGAAATCCAGCCCGTCCTCGGGCAATGCGGCGATTCCCTTGGCCCGCTTGCCGACGAACAGCGGCTTGGCTTTTTGCAACGCTCGCTGCAACACCGGATTCCTGATCTTCTCTCCGGCCCGAGCCTGGAAATGCATCGCCTGCGAATGCTTGGCCGCACTCATCAATCAACGCTCCCGGCAAGGATTTCGGCAATATGCAGCACCCGCGTCGTTTCATCGCCACGACGACGCAGACGCCCTTCGATATTCATCAGGCACCCCAGATCGCCGCCCGCTACAACCTCCGCCCCGGCCGCCGCAATCGACTCGCATTTGCGATCGACGATACGGGTCGAAACATCACCGAACTTGACCGAGAATGCGCCGCCAAAGCCGCAGCACTCTTCGCAATCGGACATTTCCTTGAGCTCGGCGCCCGCCACTTTCATCAACAAGGCCCGTGGCTGCTGCTTGATGCCCAGCGAGCGCAGTCCCTTGCATGAATCGTGATAAGTCACGCTGCCCGAAAAATGCGAGGCCAGATTATCCAGCTTCAGCACATCGACCAGAAAACTGGTCAGCTCGTAGGTCCGACCGGCCACCGCCGACGCACGCGCCGCCCAGGCAGGGTCATCGGCCAGCAAGGGCGGATAGACATTGCGAATTTGATCGGTACACGAACCCGAGGGAATCACGACATAGTCGTAGGCTTCCAGTTCGGCAATCGCCTTCTTCGCCAGGTCGACAGCCAGCTTGCGATTTCCGGCACTCCAGGCCGGTTGACCGCAGCAAGTCTGCCCCTCGGGAATGACCACTTCGCAGCCGGCAGACTCAAGCAGACGCAGGGTCGCAAAGCCGACCGAGGGTCGCATCAGGTCCACCAGGCAGGTAACGTACAGAGCTAAGCGCATGCTAATATTGCGGCGCACAAGAAAATAAAGTGGCTAATGCTACTCAAACAGCACCAATAAAGGAATCCAGTTGTCAGAAGCTGCCAACGGGTCTGCAAAAACTCCCGGCTCAATCCAGGTCATCGAACGCATGATGTCGCTGCTCGACGCGCTCGCTGACGCCCCCGAAGCGACCAGCCTGAAACAACTGGCTGGCGCGACCGAACTGCATCCATCGACCGCACACCGCATTCTCGCTGCAATGTGCAATGCGCGCTTTGTCGAACGTCAAGATGCCGGCACCTATCGCCTGGGCATCCGTCTTCTGGAACTTGGCGCGATTGTCAAATCGCGCATCAATCTCCGCGAAGTCGCGCTCCCGTTCATGCAGGAACTGCACGAGTCGATCGGCGAAGCAATCAATCTGGGCGCCCGTCACGATGATGAAATCGTCTATCTTGAGCGGACCTCCTCCGGTCGTTCACTGGTTCGCGTGGTTTATCTCGTCGGTGGGCGGGCCCCGCTGCATCTGACGTCGCTCGGCAAACTCTTCCTGGCGGCCGACAATCCGCAAAAAATACGCGACTACGCGAAACGGACCGGCCTGCCGGGCAAGACGCCGCACTCGCTGACCACGCTGGCCGCCCTGGAAAAAGAGCTCGACAAAGTTCGGCGCCACGATATCGCCTACGATGATGAAGAGGCTGAAATCGGCCTGAAATGCCTGGCCGCACCGATTCGCGACGACGAGGGCAATATTGTCGCAGCACTCTCTGTCTCTGCCCCTGCGGATCGCCACGATCCGGAATGGGTTGCCAAGATCAAACAAACAGCGGATGCGGTTTCGCATGCGCTCGGCTATCTCGGCCCCAAAAAATAAGGCCGCAAACAGCGGCCTTATTTCACAAACGCACAGTCACCTCATCAAACGCGGCGACGCTCGCTACTCAGACTGGCACTTTCCATCCAGCGCTTGATCCGGTTGGCATCCCCAACCCGGGTCATCTTGCCGGCCGAGTCAAGCAGCACGATCACGACCGGCTTGTCCGCCACGCGTGCCTGCATGACCAGGCACCGCCCGGCTTCGGAGATATAGCCGGTTTTCGATACCCCGATTTCCCAACTGTCACTGCGCACCAGCGGATTGGTCGTTCCGAAGTTATGAACCCGGCCATTCAATTCCACCTTGGCTTCAGCCGTCGTCGAATAACTGCGAATTTCCGGATAACGCGCCGCAGCGGTCACCATGCGGGCCAGATCATGGGCGGTTGATACATTGTTGCTCGACAACCCGGTCGGCTCTTCAAAACGCGAGTTATACATCCCCAAGGCTTGTGCCTTCTTGTTCATCGCCGTCACAAATGCCCGCAGGCCGCCCGGATAATGGCGCCCCAGCGTATGTGCCGCACGATTCTCGGAAGACATCAGCGCCAACAGCATGGCGGTTTCACGCGTCATCGTGGTACCGACCGGCAAGCGCGAACGCGTACCTTTCAAGCTATCGACATCTTCCTCACCAATCGAAATGACTTCCTGCAAGTCCAGCTTGGCATCAAGCACAACCATGGCGGTCATCAGCTTCGAAATCGAGGCGATTGGAACCACGGCATCCGGCTGCTTTTCGAGTACGGCATGCCCGGTACTCTGATCAATCACCAGAGCCGATGAGGAATAAAGCGCCAGGCGACCGGGGTCGATATCGGCCATCGAGACACGACGTACCGGCTTTCTGGGTGCGTCATACGCGGCATGAACGGTTTTCTTCCCGGATTTAGCCGCAACAGGCTTGCCGGAAGAGGCCGCAGGCCGCACAGGTGCCGCAGCTACTTTATGTGTCGTTTTGCCATGAGAACCCTTGGCGGCAAGCCTGGATGACGGCTTGGCGGCAACAGTCGTTTTCTTGCCAGCAGATGCCGCGACCTTTTTGGTCGGCGCATGCGCATTTTTGGCGGTGCTGGACGCCAGCAACGAGGTATTAACCCCGAAGGACAACAGGGCGCCCAAGAGTAGGGCAACCTTCAGTTTTTGCTTCATTCACGATCTCCTGCCAATACCGGGAAATTTTAGCCCAGTTTAGCAGGAGAGTGTGAATTTTCAATAAAAATAAGCAGATACAACAACAACTTAAAGCAACAATTTATACAGCATCAACCACTGTAAGCGCTGTCATATTGACGATGCGACGAACCGTTGCCGTTGGCGTCAGGATGTTGACCGGCTTCGCCGCCCCGAGCAGGATCGGACCAACGGTCAGATTGTCGCCCGCAGCCACCTTGAGCAGGTTGAACGAAATGTTCGCTGCATCCAGGGTCGGCATAACCAGCAGATTGGCCTGCCCCTTGAGCCGGGAGTTCGGGAAGGCGGCAAGACGAATTTCCTCATCCAGCGCCGCATCGCCGTGCATTTCACCCTCCACCTCAAGCTCGGGAGCCCGTTGCTGCAACTGCGCCAGGACATCGCGCATCTTGATCGAGGTCGGCGTATCTTCGGTACCGAATGTCGAGTGCGACAACAATGCAACCTTCGGCTGAATACCGAAATTGCGGATTTCCTCTGCCGCCAGCAAGGCCATGTCGGTCAGATGCTCGGCCGTCGGGTCGTAATTGACATAGGTATCGCCGATGAACACGGTACGCCCCGGCAACATCAGCAAGTTCATTGCGTAGTAGCGATCCAGATCACCCCGCGTACCGATGACGCTCTGCACATACTCACGGTGCGTTTCGTGGCGCCCGAAAGTCCCGCAAATCAAGCCATCAGCATAGCCAAGATGAACCATCAAGGCACCGTACAAGGTATTGCGCCGACGAACTTCACGTCGCGCATAATCCGGAGAGACACCTTTACGCTCCATCAAGCCGTGATAGGTTTTCCAGAACTCCTCGTAATGCTCATCGAAGAACGCACAGTTTTCCGAATGAACGACTTCGAAGTCCTCACCCTCACGAATCCGCAGCCCCGCCACTTCGATCCGCCGATTGATTTCGGCGTGACGACCGATCAGTACCGGCCAGGCAATGCCTTCATCGCGAACCACCTGAACCGCACGCAGTACGCGCTCGTCTTCCCCCTCGGCAAAGACGATGCGCTTGGGCGCCATCTTGGCCTGGGAGAAAACCGGCTTCATGATCATGCCGGAGTGGTAAACAAATTCGTTCAACCCCTGGACGTAAGCATCCCAATCCTTGATCGGGCGGGTTGCCACGCCGGAATCCATCCCCGCCTTGGCGACAGCCGGTGCGATCTTGACGATCAAACGCGGGTCAAACGGTTTCGGAATCAGGTATTCAGGACCGAACGCAGAGACTTTTTCCCCATAAGCCGAAGCCACCACTTCCGATTGCTCAGCCCGGGCCAACTCGGCAATCGCCTTCACCGCGGCCATTTTCATTTCTTCGGTGATCGTCGTTGCTCCGACATCCAGAGCACCGCGGAAAATGAACGGGAAACAGAGAACGTTGTTGACCTGGTTCGGATAGTCGGAGCGACCGGTGCAAATGATGGCATCGCTGCGCACCTTGGTCACTTCCGCCGGCATGATCTCCGGCGTGGGATTGGCAAGAGCAAGAATCAGCGGATTGGCCGCCATTTTCGCGACCATCTCGCCCTTGAGCACGCCACCGGCAGAAAGGCCAAGGAACACATCGGCATCGGCAATTGCTTCACCCAGCGAACGCTGATCGGTCACCTTGGCGTAACGCGCCTTGATCTCGTCCATTTCCTCGACGCGACCTTCGTATACCAGGCCCTTGATATCGGTCACCCAGATATTTTCAATCGGCGCACCGAGCATGACCAGCAAATCAAGGCAGGCAAGAGCGGCAGCGCCCGCCCCGGAAGTCACGATTTTTACCTTGGAAAGATCTTTTCCGATCAGGTGCAGGCCATTCAGGACCGCCGCACCGACAACAATCGCCGTACCATGCTGATCATCGTGGAAGACGGGGATTTTCATCCGTTCCCGCAGCTTTTTCTCGATATAGAAACACTCCGGCGCCTTGATATCCTCAAGGTTGATCCCGCCAAAAGTCGGCTCGAGCGAGGCGATCGTGTCGATCAGCTTGTCCGGGTCACGCTCATCGATTTCCAGATCGAACACATCGATATTGGCAAATTTCTTGAACAGAACGCCCTTGCCTTCCATGACCGGCTTGGCCGCCAGCGGCCCGATGGCGCCGAGACCAAGAACTGCCGTCCCGTTGGTAATCACACCGACCAGGTTGGCGCGTGAAGTCAGGGTGCTGACTTCGGCCGGATCAGCGACGATTTCTTCGCAAGCGAAGGCCACGCCCGGCGAATACGCCATCGACAAATCATACTGGTTGGTGAGCTGCTTGATGGGTGTCACCGCGATCTTGCCCGGCTTCGGGTGGCGATGATAGTAAAGCGCGGCTTCGCGCAGTTGCCTAGGATCCATGTCTACCTCCGTTTTATATTGTGAAACGTGATTTCGAATCGCGGAACATAATATCATGCCTTTTTGCCATTTCCACCCCCGGATATCACTTAGAAGTGTAAAGTCAAGTAGATGTTTACCCTGACTTGATGCATAATTACGGGCTTCCCAGCCGACGGCCCCTCGCCGCTCTAAGTCTTGGTGGCAGCTCCCGGCGACTGGCGTGAAACTTAGCTATTTCAGTAACTTAGAGAGAGACACCGCCATGACCGCACCGCTGAATGCACCTGACTACGTCAAACATGAAGCCCTGAAAAAATGGGTTGCAGACATTGCTGCACTGACCCAGCCTGACCGTATTCACTGGGCCGATGGATCGCAGGAAGAGTATGACCGCCTGTGTGCCGAAATGGTAGAGGCCGGCACCCTGATCAAGCTCAACGAAGCCAAGCGTCCGAATTCCTACCTGGCTTTCTCCGATCCGTCCGATGTGGCACGCGTCGAAGACCGCACCTACATCTGCTCCGCCAAGAAGGAAGACGCCGGCCCGACCAATAACTGGGAAGAACCTGCCGTCATGCGCGAAACCCTGAACGGTCTGTTCAAGGGCTGCATGAAGGGCCGTACGATGTACGTCATCCCATTCTCGATGGGTCCGCTCGGTTCGCCGATCGCCCATATCGGTTTCGAAATCACCGACTCCGCCTACGTTGTCACCAACATGCGCACGATGACCCGCATGGGCAAGGCCGTTTTCGACGTGCTCGGTACCGATGGCGAATTCGTGCCCTGCATCCACACCGTCGGCGCCCCGCTTGAACCGGGCCAGCAAGACAGCAAGTGGCCGTGCAACCCGACCGTCAAGTACATCGTGCACTACCCGGAAACCCGCGAAATCTGGTCCTACGGTTCCGGCTACGGCGGCAATGCCCTGCTTGGCAAAAAGTGCTTCGCCCTGCGCATCGCCTCCAACATGGCGCGCGAACAAGGCTGGCTGGCCGAACACATGCTCATCCTCGGCGTCGAATCGCCGGAAGGTGAAAAGTCTTACGTCGCTGCCGCCTTCCCGTCGGCCTGCGGCAAGACCAACTTCGCCATGCTGATTCCGCCGAAGACCCTGGACGGCTGGAAGATCACCACCATCGGCGACGACATTGCCTGGATCAAGCCGCGCCAGGACAAGGATGGCGTCACCCGCTTCTACGCCATCAACCCGGAAGCTGGTTTCTTCGGCGTCGCTCCGGGCACCTCGGAAAAAACCAACTTCAATGCGCTGGCCACGTTGAAGGAAAACATCATCTTCACCAACGTCGCGCTGACCGACGACGGCGATGTGTGGTGGGAAGGCCTGACCAAGGAAGCACCGGCTCACCTGATCGACTGGCAGGGCAACGACTGGACGCCTGCAGATGGCAAGGCCGGCAAGAAGGCTGCGCACGCCAACTCGCGTTTCACCGCCCCGGCCAACCAGTGCCCGTCGGTTGACGAAGCTTGGGAAGACCCGGCCGGCGTACCGATTTCCGCCTTCATCTTCGGCGGCCGTCGTGCCACCACCGTGCCGCTCGTCTACCAGGCTTTCAACTGGAACTACGGCGTCTACATGGCGGCCACGCTCGGCTCCGAAACCACGGCTGCCGCCTTTGGCCAGCAAGGCGTTGTCCGTCGCGACCCGTTCGCCATGCTGCCGTTCTGCGGCTACCACATGGGCGACTACTTCAACCACTGGTTGAAGATGGGCAAAACCGTCGATGCCACCCCGAAGATCTTCTGCGTGAACTGGTTCCGCATGGATGCCGATGGCAACTTCATGTGGCCAGGCTTCGGCGACAACATGCGCGTCCTGAAGTGGATCGTTCAGCGTTGCAAGGGCACCGTTGCTGCCAAGGAAACCGCTCTGGGCTGGATGCCGAAGTTCGAGGACATCGACTGGACTGGCATCAATATTTCCAAGGGCGAATTCGATGCGCTGACCACGATCGACGCCGACGCATGGCGCTCCGAACTGGCTGGCCACAAGGAGTGGTTCGACAAGATGGGCGAAAAACTGCCGCGCGAGTTCACCCTCAAGCGTGAGCTGTTCGAAATGGCCCTGTTTAAAGACGCTGTCTGATTGAACGTCTGATTTAAGCTGACGGCCACCTGCGGGTGGCCGTTTGTTTTGGAGAATCACATGTACCGCCCAGCCCAACGCCTGGCCGACATTTCCCCGTTCCATGTGGTCGAACTGCTGACCCGGGCTCGACAACTGGAAGCTGAAGGTCGCGACATCATTCACATGGAAGTCGGCGAACCCGACTTTCCCACGCCTGAACCGATTGCTCGCGCCGCCATGGCTGCGATCGAACAAGGCCGCACCCTGTACACCCAGGCACTCGGCCTGCCCGAGTTGCGTGAAGCGATTTCCAGCTTCTACCGTCAACGCTATGGGGCTCATGTACCGGCCTCCAGAATCGCCATCACCAATGGCGCATCCGGTGCGTTGAATCTTGCATTTGCCTGCCTGGCCGACCCGGGCAGCGAATGGCTGCTGACCGATCCTGGCTACCCGTGCAACCGGCATATTTTACGGGCCTACGAAGGTCGACCGTGCAATATCCCGGTTGGCCCTGAAAGCAATTTCCAGCCGACACCTGATTTGCTCCGAAAACACTGGTCGACCGCGACACGCGGCCTGCTCGTCGCTTCACCGGCCAACCCGACCGGCACCCTGTTGACGCAATCCGAAATCGAGGCCCTTGCCGCTGTCTGTCGGGAGCAAGAGGGTCACTTTCTGGTGGACGAGATTTATCACGGGCTGACCTATGAAGGCGATGCACCGACCGCCTGCGCCGCAGGCGACGATATCTGGGTGATCAACAGCTTCTCGAAGTATTTCCAGATGACCGGCTGGCGACTGGGCTGGATGGTCATTCCCCAAGCCTATGTCAGGGATGTCGAAAAACTGGCACAGAACCTGGTTCTTTGCCCATCCACACCCGCGCAATACGGCGCACTGGCTGCATTCGAACCAGAAACCATCGCCCTGCTCGAAACTCGCCGCGCCGAATTCCGCCGGCGCCGCGACTTTCTTGCCCCGGCGCTGGAAGCCATTGGCTTTCGCATCACAGCCCGCCCAGAAGGGGCGTTCTATCTGTATTGTGACTGTTCCGCCTTATGCGAAGACAGCTTTACCCTCGCACGCGACTTGCTGGAAACGGCAGGCGTTGCGGCCACACCCGGGCTTGATTTTGGTTCGCACGAACCGGCGAAGCACATCCGTTTTGCCTACACGACAGAGATCGAACGACTGGCTGAAGCCGCGCAGCGTCTAAAAACCTATTTCAGCCGGTAAGCACAGATCGGGATAGCACCGGGCAAGCTCAGGCCAATCAAAGAATGGCCCTGGATCGGTTTTCCGCGCCGGGGCCACGTGACAATGCCCGGCAATCGCGGCAATTGGGTAGCGCTGACGCAACGCCTCGATCAACGCGCTAAGCGCAACGTATTGCTCTGCCGGATATGCCTGAAAATCGGAGCCTTCGAGCTCGATACCAACGGAGAAATCGTTGCAATTCTCCCGCCCCGACCAGCTTGACCGACCGGCATGCCAGGCTCGCTGGTCGCAACCGACAAACTGGATCACAGAACCATCGCGTCGGACGAAAAAATGGGCCGATACCTGCAACGGTGCGATTTCAGCAAAATAGGGATGGGCCTGCGGATCGAGCTGGTTGGTAAAAAACTGTTCGACCCAGGGGCCGCCAAAATGATCAGGGGGCAAGCTGATGTTATGCACGACAATCAGCGAAACATCCCCTGAATCAGGCCGCTCTCCGAAATTCGGGGAATGAATGTGACGAACCCCGCCCAGCCAGCCTCCGGGAGCCCAATCGCTCATTCGATCCCCAAGCGTTCCAGGCGATAACGCATGGAGCGAAAAGTCACACCAAGCAAACGGGCAGCGGCCGTCCGGTTACCCTCGGTGGTTTGCAAAGCCTCCAGAATCGCCTGGCGTTCAAGTCGGTTCAGATACGTATCCAGCGTCTCACTACCACGCCCGACGCTCTCTCCAACCATGTCTTCAGGTTCGAGATGGAGATCATCGGTTTCAATAAGCGCCCCCGAACACAGCGCCGTGGCTCGCTCCAGAATATTTTCCAGTTCTCGGACATTGCCTGGAAATGTGTAGAACTCCAGGGCACGCAAAGCGGCCACAGACAAAAGCGGGTGATCGGCGCCAAACAGCCGCTGCAAAATGGCGGCGACCAGCGGGGCAATATCTTCGGCTCGCTCGCGCAAAGGCGGCATGCGCAGCTCGATGACGTTCAGGCGGTAATAAAGATCCTGACGGAAAGCTCCCCGGTCGACACAATCGCGCAGGTTTTTATGCGTCGCACAGACAATACGGACATCGACAGGCTCTTCGAGTGTATTGCCCACTTTGCGCACACGTTTTTCCTGAATGGCGCGCAACAACTTGACCTGCATGGCCAGCGGCAAATCGGCCACTTCGTCAAGAAACAACGTCCCGCCATTGGCCGCCTGGAAAAAGCCGTCACGGTCGCTTTCTGCCCCGGTGAACGCGCCCTTGCGATAACCGAAGAATTCGCTCTCCATCAGCATTTCGGGGATTGCACCGCAGTTGACCGGGACAAAGGCACCGGCATGCCGGGCGCTGCGGGCATGGATCAGGCGAGCGGCCAGTTCCTTGCCACTGCCGGACTCGCCTGAAATGTAGATCGGCGCCTGGCTGCGCGCCAATTTGTCGATCATTGTCCGGACGTGCTGCATGCAAGGCGAATCGCCCACCAAGGCAAGCAAGGGATCATCTTCACGGACCGCCTCTGGCAAGCGCAGGGCCGATTTGACCAAGGTCCGCAACTGATCCAGGCCAACCGGTTTGGTCAGGTAATCAAACGCCCCGGCCTTGAGAGCCGCGACCGCATTTTCTGCACTCCCGAAAGCCGTAATCACGGCAACCGGCAGTCGACCGTGGTGCTCGGCAATATGCTGGACAATTTCCAGCCCCTCGCCATCGGGCAGACGCATATCGGTCAGGCAGAGATTAAAGGTCCCCGATTCGAGTGCTTTTTTCGCCTCGCCGACCGAGCCGACACATACCGTAGCCAAGCCCATGCGCAATAGCGTCAGATCGATCAGCTCACGAATATCCGGCTCGTCGTCGACCACCAAAACCCGGTTCAACGCATCAGCGGACCGTCGCTCACTTCGGGCAAGTGACACCAATCATTTCTCCCTGCAAGAATAAAATGGCCGCCAGACGACGTGCCGACCAGTTCAAGTGTCGCACCGTTGGCTGCCGACAACTCGCGCGCGATGAACAAACCCAAGCCCGTACCGGCATGGTGAGTCGTGAAAAAAGGCTCGAATATCTGCTCCCGAACCGCATCAGAGATACCGGGACCATCATCGATGACGTGCAATTCTACCCGCCCTTCCTGGCTGCCGCGCCGGGCAAGCAGGCGAACAGCACCTTCGCCGCGACTCGAATGCCGCAAGGCGTTGCTCACCAGGTTCCAGAGAATCTGATCAAGGTGCGAGCGATCAAAACACAAGGTCAAAGGTTCATCGAAGATGGCAGCGACAACACCGGGAGCCAGACTTTCCGCCGCTGAAAACTGCTCGATAAAAGCAGCGCAGAACTCTTCAAGTGCCAGGTTTTGCGGCTCCGCACGCTGCTGGCGCCCCAAACCCAGGACATCCTGGACGATGCGATCCAAGCGAACCACATTGTCATTCAAAATACGTAAAAGGCGATCTTGCACGGCGCCGCGCTGTTCCTCGCGCAACAACTCACCGGCATGCCCGATGGCCGACAACGGATTGCGGATTTCATGGGCAATACTCGCGGTCAACCGCCCCAGGGAGGCCAATTTCAATTGCTGGGCACGCGCCTTGATACGCCCGACATCCTCAAGAAAAACGAGCACCTCGCCATCGGAGCTAGTTGTCCGCTCAAAACGGGCCTGTAACTCGCAACCATCGCTTCCGCCAAACTGCACGGAATCGGAGCCCCCCGCCAGCCAGGCGTGAAGCGCGTCAGCCAAGGCAGGGACCAGTACAGCAAGCATCGGGGCAGTATCCGGAGCAATCCCCAGCATGTTCGCGGCCACCGGATTACTCTGCCCGACCACACCATCCTGTCCGACAATCAACACGCCATCCTGCATCCGCTCGACCACACGCCGACTGATGCGAATCTGATTCTCCAGCGCCTCGCCACGACGCCTGGCCAGATCCTCGTTGGCCATCACACGTTGTCCCAACAAGCGCGCCAGAATCGCTGTCGCAAAAAAACCGGCCGAAAGGAATCCGCCCTGGACAACGGATGCCAGTTCAAAATACCCCTCGACAAGCCCGTAAAGCTGGGTCAACAACACCGCCAGCGTAGCCAGCGCAGCATAGAACAATACCAGCCGCCCTCGCCCAACCAAACTGGCTGCCGCCAGAGAGATCAGCAACAAGACGCCGAGACCGCTCCCCACGCCTCCCGCCTCATACATGAACAAACTGACCACCACCGCATCGATGGCCACCTGGATCGAGAGCTGGAAGTTGAAACGCCGTTGCCAGTGGATCGACAACAGCAAGCCGCCAACGATACTCAGGGCATAGATTGCATCAAGCGCCAGCAAGGCGGCGGAGGGCGAAAAATGAAGTCGGCCAGTCCAGTCAAAGGGTACCAGCAGGGCCAGAAAGAACAGGCCGGCGAGCACCAGTCGATACAGGTTGAAATACTGGAAGGAGCGCCAATTAGCCTCCCAGGTCGAGGACAGCCAGTCGGACATCAGCGTCCGTCGGCCTGACGGTGAGCCTGGCAGCAAAAACTGCGGTCATTGTCGACAAGCGCTTCGCTGGCCGGCAGATAGACGCCGCAGTGTGCGCAACTGACCATCTGCTCGGGGGGCCGCCCTTGAACCGGCTGGTCCGATGGCTGTGCATTGCGCTTCTTCCACACCCACCAAATCACGCCCAAAAACGCAAAAAGGAACAGGTATTTCATTACAACCTCACACAGGAAAGGGCGTCACACCAGGATGGGCAATACAACGATAGCCCATCAGCTTCGCCCAATCCTCTGCATTTTGCAACCACCCGGCAAGACTCGGGACAGGCAAAAAAATTAATTGAGCTGACCTTCAAGCGCCGACAACAACTGGGGAAAGTCGACCGGCTTGAAAAGCACGGTCCAGCCAGAAGACTCGGCAATCTTGATCCGCTCGGGCAATGTTTCCCCCGTCAGGATGACCGCCCTGATCGGATGCATTGCTTGTCGCTGAATGGTTTTCAACATCTCGACACCATCCATGCCTGGCAGCCGAAAATCAGAAAGATAGATATCTGCGCCTGAAATATCACTGGCCGACAAAGCAAGCTCTGCAGAAGCGTAGGAAGAAACACGAATACCCTTGGCCCTGAGCGCGATATCAACCGCACTCGCCAGCAAGGCATCATCCTCGACCACCACAACCCGACGTCCAAGCCAGCAGGACTCAACGGCGGACTCGCTGACCGCGGCGGGCACCAAGGCCCGAACGGGCAACAAAGCCTCGTCGGCCAATGGGAGTGAAAATTCAAAAACTGATCCCTTGCCGTGGCGTGAACGGCAAATCACCTCGGTGCCCAGCAACTTGGCCAGGCGCTTGACAATCGACAATCCCAGCCCCAGCCCCTTGGCTCGATCACGCGCCTGGTTCCCGATCTGAAAATACTCATCGTAAATTTTTCGCGTATTTTCAGCCGAAATACCGATCCCGGTATCCCAGATCTGAATTACCGCACGGTCACCCCGGCGGCGAATACCAACCAGAATCCCGCCTGCGTCGGTGTATTTCAGTGCATTCCCGATCAGGTTATTGAGCATGCTGAGAAGCAATTTGGCATCGGTAAAAACAGCCAGCCGCCGGAAGGGAAAATAAAGCTTGAAGCGCAACCCCTTGTCCAGCGCCAGGGAACTGAATTCAGCATCGATCTGGCGAAATAAAGCCTCGACATCAATCGTATCCGGAACAGGCTTGATGCGACCGGCATCCAGCTTTGAAATATCAAGAAGGGCATTCAATAAGTCGCCCAAAGAGGTCAGCGAAAGTGACAGATAGTGACTCAAGCGCTGCTGCTCTTCATTGAGGCCCGTACCTTTGAGAACACTGTGGAATAAATTGATTGCCTGCAAAGGTTGGCGTAAATCGTGGCTCGCCGCAGCCAGGAATTCACTCTTGACCTGATTCAAGCGGGTCGCTTCCTCCTGTGCCAGTTTCAACTCGTGGGTCCGAGCCTCAACCAGCTGCTCGAGATTGTTTTGATGTTCAACCAAAGCCTGTTCGGCCTGACTACGCGCCAGATCACGGCGCTTCAATCCCTCCAGCAAGCTGCCGAAGCGCTCATCAAGCAGTTGAATTTCATCGACAGCCCGTGGGACAGGCTTTGAAGCCAGCGCCAACTCAGGCAAAGCATCGGTAATCGCCTGTTCGGTACGAGAAGTCAAATGCTCGATCGGCCCAATCACCGTCCGCCGTAACAGCCAGCGCAACGAAAAACACATGACGATGAAGATCAGCAGCATGGTAATCAGGTGATCGCGCAGGCTGGCAGCCTGCAATGCATCCCGATCATGACTGGAAAAAATAACCCGTATTTTCCCGATTCCAGGCGCATCGCTATCCCGCCAGCGGATTTCCGAAACAAATTCAGGCCCAGCCGCATCAGGATTGCCAAAACGAGCCACACCCTGGCCATGATGAGTCACCTCAACAAACTGGATACTGTCGTTTTTTTTCCCGGCAACGGCAATGGCATACTCAAGCGCGGGGTAATCCAGACTGATCAATTGCTCAATGGCAAATGCTCCCAGTGAGTCGACCAGATTCTGGCTCTGCTTCTCGAACAGACGCTCAAGAGAAGCGCGCTGATTGATTGAAAAATACGCAGTAGCCAGGAGCAGGGCGATACCGACAGCGGTTGTTGCCCCCATGAGAATTCGCGCAGAAAGGGATCGCCCTGGCCCGAAAATTTGTTCGAAGCGGTTAAACAGCCTGATCGATCTCACTGGCAAAAGCCCTTTGAGTTTTATTTCCCGGAACAATCCGGCGGCATGCGAAAACGGGAAAAATTGCCGTCCGCATAAAACGTTGAAATATATCACAGCGCAAAGAGCCGCCCTTGGAAATCCAAGGCTTCAGGAATATCGCAAAATGCTGACTGAAAATAGAAAAACCCACGTAACTGGTAGCCCAAGATGGACAAAATAGCGACCATCACCAAACGCGGCGACCTCCAATGGCGAGCTCAAGTTCGCGGGGAAGGCCACCCTGCCCAGAGTAAAATTTTTGAGACCTGAGAAGCTGCAGAGCAGTGGGCTCACGCCATAGAACGCGAACTCGACATAGATTAACCGCGACCCGGCAGAGAAAATACGCTAGGCGACATTCTCAAACGCAACTGGATGAAGTCGTTCCCTCGCACAAAGGGGCTGCTATCGAAAAAATCGGGATCAACGCCATCCTCACGGCCAAAGTCAGCCAACTGGCCATGATGGCCCTGACACCGGCGGCTCTGGCGGAGTGGCGTGACGAGCGACTAAAAGCGGTGGAAGCAGCCACAGTCCACCGCGAGCTGGACATCATTTCTGCCACCATTAACACGGCCCGAAAAAAGAGGGGAATCCACACTTCCCCCCCATTCTGTCAATGCATCGTTCCAAGCCATCGAAAGCCAGATGGACGGTCAAACGAGATATCCAAGTAATCCATCTAACCCAGTTCTTGTATCGCTCCAGGGTGAGAATTGGAACTTATTAAGCCACTAATGCCGCGTCGCCACCAGGTTTTACTGTCCGATAATTCAACAAGCCCATTCCTCCCCAAGAGTCTGCATCTGTTGCAACACTAATTCCACTGCAGTCTCCTGCTGATCCGGCGGATACTTGTACTTGCGGAGAATTCGCTTAACCATCAACCGCAGCTTCGCCCGAACACTTTCTCGCGCAGACCAATCCACCGTAATGTTCTGACGCAGGTTTTCGGTCAGCTCGTGGGCAATTTTCTTCAGCGTCTCATCCGACAGCTCGCGCACCGCTGACTCGTTGTCGGCCAGCGCATCGTAGAAACGAACCTCGTCGTTGCTCAGGCCCAGCTCTTCACCGCGATTCGCTGCAGCCCGGAACTTCTTGGCCATCTCGATCAGTTCTTCGATGACTTGTGCCGTTTCGATGGCGCGGTTCTGATAACGCTTGATAACGTTGCTCAACAGCTCAGAAAACTTCCGTTCCTGCACGACATTGCTGGCGAATTTGCTCTTGATCTCACCTTCAAGCAGCCGCTCCAGTAGCTCAACCGCCAGATTCCGCTCGGGCAGACTGCGAACATCAGCCAGGAAGTCGTCATCGAGGATGCCAATGTTCGGCTTGTCGAGGCCTACCGCATCGAAGACATCGACAACCTCTTCCGAAACCACCGCCGAACCGATGATCTGGCGGATTGCCAGTTCCTTTTCGTCGTCGCTGCGCTTTTTCTGGCTCAGGTCACGCTTGGTCAGGATCACCTTCACGGCTTGATGGAAGGCCACCTCCTCGCGCACCGCCTTGGCTTCATCCAGCGTGCAGCACAGCGTGAAAGCCTTACTCATGGCCAGCGCCGTATCGGCGAAACGCTTCTTGCCGTCTTTCAGCCCCAGTACATGATTGGCAGCACCGGCCAGCCGTTTGTGGCCGGCGCTCAGGAAATCGCTGTAATCGAAACCATGCAGCAGGCCGCGCAGAATGTCGAGTTTCTCTGCCAGCACGGCATAGGCTTCGGCGGCATCCACCGTCGGCCGGCCGCGCCCGTTGCTGTTGGTGTATTCCCGCAAGGCGCTTTTCAGTTCATTGGCGATGCCGATGTAGTCCACCACCAGCCCACCCTGCTTGTCCTTGAACACCCGATTGACCCGCGCAATGGCCTGCATCAGGTTGTGGCCCTTCATCGGCTTGTCGGCGTAGAGCGTATGGACGCAGGGCGCATCGAAGCCGGTCAGCCACATGTCGCGCACGATCACCAGGCGCAACGGGTCGGCAGGGTCTTTGAAACGCTTCTCCAGCCGTTTTTTGACCTGGCCGCTGTAGATGTGCGGCCGGAGCAATGCCTTGTCGCTGGCTGAGCCGGTCATCACGATCTTGATTGCGCCCTTTTCCGGGTCGGCGTCATGCCATTCCGGGCGCAGCTTGACGATCTCATTGTAGAGATGGACGCAGATCTCGCGACTCATGGCGACGACCATAGCCTTGCCGCTTTGCGCCTTGTTACGCTCTTCGAAATGAGCGACCAGATCGCCGGCCACGCTGGCGATGCGCGGCTCGGCGCCGACCACCTTTTCCAGCGCCGCCCATTTGCTCTTCAGTTGCGCCTTCTGGCTGTCTTCCTCGTCCTCGGCCAGCTCGTCGACCTCGTCGTCAATCTGCGGCAGTTCTTCCTGCTTCAGCGACAGCTTGGCCAGGCGCGACTCGAAGTATATGGCGACCGTCGCCCCATCCTCCTTGGCCTGCTGCATGTCGTAGACGTGAATGTAGTCGCCGAACACGGCGCGCGTATCACGGTCCTCCGACGAAACCGGTGTGCCTGTAAAAGCTACAAAGGTGGCATTGGGCAAGGCATCGCGCAAATGCTGCGCGTAGCCCACCTGGAAGCTGGTTTGATACTCCGCCGTGGGCTCGGCCACTTTAAGCGCCTGTGCGTCGTTGGCAGCAGCTCTGGGCGCCTTGATCGTCTTCAGCTTGGCCTTGAAACCGTATTGCGTCCGGTGCGCTTCGTCGGCAATCACCACGATGTTGCTGCGCTCGGAGAGCACAGGGAAGGTGTCCTCATCCTCGCCCGGCATGAATTTCTGGATAGTTGCGAAGACGATGCCGCCGGATGGACGGTTGCCCAACTTTGCGCGCAAGTCCTGCCGGGTGTTGGCCTGCACCGGCTGCTCGCGCAACAAATCCTGGGCCAGCGAAAACACGCCGAACAACTGCCCGTCCAGATCGTTGCGGTCGGTGATGACGACGATGGTCGGGTTCTCCATCGCTGTTTCCTGCATCACCCGCGCGGCAAAGCAGGTCATCGTGATGCTCTTGCCGCTGCCCTGCGTATGCCAGACGACACCGCCCTTGTGCGTGCCGCCGGGGCGCGAGGCCACCACCACCTGGTTGATCGCTGCCCGCACCGCATGGAACTGGTGATAGCCGGCAATTTTCTTGACCAGCCCGCCGTCATCCTCGAACAGCACGAAGAAACGCAGGTAATCGAGCAATTGCGCTGGCGCCAAGACGCCACGAATCAGCGTTTCCAGCTCGTTGAACTGGCCCAGCGGGTCAAGCGTCAGGCCATCGATCGTCCGCCACTGCATGAAGCGCTCAGCATTGCTGGAAAGCGAACCCAGCCGCGCCTCGCTGCCGTCAGAAATGACCAGCAGCTCGTTGTACTGGAACACATCGGGGATCTGTTCCTTGTATGTCTGAATCTGGTCGTAGGCTTTCCAGATGTCGGCCTTCTCATCGGCCGGGTTCTTCAACTCCAGCAGTACCAGCGGCAGGCCATTGACGAACAGGATCACATCCGGCCGGCGGGTATGGTGCGGCCCTTTGATGGAGAACTGATTGACTGCCAGCCAGCGGTTCTTGGCCGGGTTGCTCCAGTCGATCAGGCGAACGAAATCGCCACGCGTTTCGCCCTCTTTCTGGTACTCCACCGGCACGCCGCCCACCAACAATTTGTGGAAATGGCGATTGGCCGAAAGCAAGGCCGGGATGCCGAGATCCAGCACTTGTTTAAGCGCTTCTTCCTTGGCGGCGGTAGGGATGTCCGGGTTCAGGCGGTGAATCACCTCGCGCAAGCGGAAGGGCAATAGCACCTGCAGGTAATCGGCGCGCTCCGGGTGTTCGCCGTCCGGGGCGATGTCCGGGCCAAACAGTGTCTCGTAGCCTGCCTCTAGCAGCCAGCCCAGTGCTTCCTGTTCGAGTTGGTCTTCAGTCATTTCAACTACCCAGCAGAATGCGGTTCAACGCCACATTCACGTAGTAATTGCTGCGCCCAATCTTGTTCTTCTGCACGAAGCCGCCGGCATCCAGGGCATCCAGATACTTGCTGGCGGTCAGGCGCGAGACGTCGAGGTCGCGTTCGATGAACTCGATCTTGGTATAGGGGTGCATGAACAGGTTGTTGATCAGGTCCTGGCTGTAGAACTTGTAGTCGGCGCGAATACGGTGCTTGTAGTCGAACAGCGCATCCTTGATCGCATGGATGGTCTGAATCGTCTGCCTGGAGGTCTGTTCCACAACTTCGAGCATGTACAGCACCCACTCCTCCCAGGCGTCGGCGTCGCGCACCGCCTGCAGCAGGCGGTAATAATCCGCCTTGGTACGCACGATGTGGCGAGAGAGGTAGAGCACCGGCACATCAAGCAGCCCTTCCTTGACCAGATAGAGCACATTCAGGATGCGCCCGGTACGGCCATTGCCGTCGTAGAAGGGATGGATGCTCTCGAACTGGTGATGAATCAGCGCCATCCGTATCAGAGGGTCGACCGCGAAACGCTCGCCGTCGTTGATGAAGCGTTCCAGCTCGCTCATCAGTGCAACAATTTCGGCGGGGTCTTGTGGCGGGGTATAGACCGTTTCCCCCGCCCCGGTTTTCAGCGCCGTGCCCGGCAGTTTGCGAAAACCGGCGTTGTTGCGCTCCAACTCAGCCTGGATGTCGACAATGCGGTTGGCGGTAATCAGGCCAGTCTCACGGACTTGCCGATAGCCAAGATGCAGCGCCTGCCGGTAGCGCAACACCTCCTTGGCCGCCGGATTGGCGAAAGCCTCCGGCAACACATCATCCTTGAACAACTCATCGTGAGTCGTAACGATGTTCTCGATTTCCGAACTGTCCTTGGCCTCCTGCAAGCCTAGCGTATTGATCAGGATGCCCTGGTTCGGAATCGACGCCGCAACCCCTTTCAGCTCAGCCAAGGCACGGCTGGCGCTGGCCAGGCATTTCAGGATGGCCGGCGTATCGAAGCGGGCAGCATTCAGCGTTTCAAGGGAAGGCAAGGCAGTCATGGCAACAGGCGGGCGCATGGTCTCGTGTATAGGAAAACGGATTCTCCATGCACGTCGACCGGGACATGTTTAAGGAATCGACATTTTTATACATATCCAGCAGGACGTGTATAAAAATCGTCATTTTTTATGCACGTCTTGCGCCGGTATTAAAACCGGCTTTAATACCGGATTACGAGACTGAATTTGCTTCCGGCAGGCGCAACTGGCCGGAAATCAAGCGAGGAAGCAAGGTGTCGCGGAGGGAGGCGAGGTTTTGGGCTTGTTGTCGATTATGGCCAATACGTTCAAACACTGGACGTGTAGCCGCCTCAAAACTCTCCAGCACAGACGGAGGGGGAACAATACGCCGCATCGACAAAACACCATCAGGCTTCACACGTTGATGACTGTTCGATGTACCGGTGACCAGTTGGCAGAGCAACTGCTGAAACTCTGGTGCAGAAAAGCTGCAATACACAAACTCCCTAGATGCACCGCCAGCGGGGGTAAACACCAGAAATTCGGTTGAGCAAACTGCCGTCGCGCCGGCTGACGCCGGCATCCATACGCGGGAAATATGCGGATTCAGTTTTGAGAGCAGAACCGCGCGGGGTGGAACAGAAGTCTTGTTACTCTTGATTTCCGAACCAGCTTCAATTACCGGCATTTGCCCGGAATCGAAGGCCGGCAAGCTGTAATGCTCAAAAAAAATATCCGGGTGGCTCAAGGGATTGAGTGACCCTTTGTGTTGGTGCACCAAGTCCGATAATGCGCCAACCCGCCATCCTCTCGGCACCAAGCCCAGTTCCGACTCCTCGAAGCTGTCGGGAAAGAACGCGGCAGTGGCTTCGTCCATGCCATCCGGTGCGCGGCCTTGTTGCCTGGCGTGCACGGGGTCGAAATCGACAAACCACGATTTGAACAACGCCTGTGCGATGGCTTCCATGGTGGCGTTGGTTTCGCGCAACAAGGTGATGCGGTCGTCGAGAGGCTTTACAACATCAACGATAAATCGCTGAGTTGTGGTGTCAGGAATTGTTGCCGTGATTCTTCGCTGGTCGCGCAAGCTGACGTAGTCAGCCATATCGGTCTGACCTTTCAGGTAAGCAACCTGATTAAAGAACTCTGCGCTGTTCATCCAGTAGTAAAGATATTCCGGCAACAATCTATTCGGCGCCAGCGAGCGCCAAAAACAAAGTTGAGGTGAGTATACAAACTGCTGCGTTTGATCCCGCACTAACGCAAAGCGACCAACGGTCCCTTTTGACGTAAAGACAACATCACCGGGACGACTGAGTTTGCTCCCTACTTTGGAGAGCGAGTTCACCGGGAATAAATCAGCAGATGCAAATTTGAATCCGTCGTTGATATTTCCTGCCCGTGCGAAGGGAATACCTTGATCAGAAAGTTCACTGTTTTTTGCCCGGTAACCGTCTCCGATTTCCATTAGGCCGGCAGAAATCAACTCCTCAATTCGGTAGGTTCCGGCCTTAAAACTCATACCCTAGCCCCCCAAGCTTCTGGCGAATCAAGGCATCAAGTTCCGCCCCTTTCGCCATCTGCTCGCCGAGTTGCTCGGTGAGCTTCTGCATCTTGTCAGCAAAAGCTTCGTCGTCGTCCTCGACCTCTTCGGCACCAACGTAACGGCCCGGCGTCAGGACATGACCATGTTCGGTGATTTCGGCCAGTTTGACGCTGCGGCAGTAGCCGGGGATGTCGAAATAGAGTTCATTTTTGGCCGTTTTTTCCGGTTGACCGCGCCAAGCGGCTACCGTGTCGGCGATGCGGGCGATAACCTCATCGGTCAGTTCCGACTGCACCCGGCTGATCATGCTGCCTAGCTTGCGGGCGTCGATGAACAGCACTTCGCCCTGCCGGGTTTGCTTCTGCCGGGCAAGAAACCACAGGCAGGCGGGAATCTGGGTATTGAAGAAGAGCTGGCCGGGCAAGGCGATCATCACTTCGACCACGTCGGCGTCGACCATGGCGCGGCGGATGTCGCCTTCGCTGTTCTGGCTGGAGCTCATCGAGCCGTTGGCGAGCACGATGCCGGCGCGGCCGTTGGGCTTCAGGTGGTAGAGCATGTGCTGCAGCCAGGCGTAGTTGGCGTTGCCGGCCGGCGGCTGGCCATATTCCCAGCGCGGGTCGCCGGTCAGACTGGCATGCCACCAGTCGCTGATATTGAACGGCGGATTGGCGAGGATGAAGTCGGCGCGCAGATCCGGGTGCTGGTTGCGGGTGAAAGTGTCGCCGGGTTCGCGGCCGAGGTTGAAGTCGATGCCGCGAATGGCCAGGTTCATGGCGGCAAGGCGCCAGGTGGTCGGATTCGATTCCTGACCGTAAATGGAAACGTCGCCGATCTTGCCGCCGTGCGCCTCGATGAACTTCTCGGACTGCACGAACATGCCGCCGGAACCGCAGCAGGGGTCGTAAACCTTGCCGTGGTGAGGGGCGAGCACGGCAACCAGGGTCTTGACGATGCTGGCCGGCGTGTAGAACTGGCCGCCCTTCTTGCCTTCGGCGCTGGCGAACTGGCCGAGGAAATATTCATAGACCTGGCCGAGCACGTCGCGCGCCTTGCCTGGGTCATCGCCGAAGCCGATGGTGGACACCAGATCGACCAGCTCGCCGAGCTTGCCATCCGGCAACTGGGCACGGCCGTAGCGCTTATCGAGGATGCCCTTGAGCTTGGGATTTTCAACTTCGATGATGTTCAGCGCGTCATCGATGCGCTTGCCGATGTCCGGCTGCTTGGCGGCGGCACGGATAGCTTCCCAACGGGCCGACTCCGGCACCCAGAAGACATTGACCTCGCGGTAGTAGTCGCGGTCTTCCAGCTCGGCGGCGAGCAGTTCATCGTCGCAATCGTGCAGGAAATAGTCGTCGGACTCATCGGCAAAGCGCCGGGTCAGTTCGGCACGACGGGCAGCGAAGGTATCGGAAACGTATTTGACGAAGATCAGGCCGAGAACGAGGTGCTTGTATTCGGCTGCGTCCATGTTGGCGCGCAACTTGTCGGCGGTGGCCCAAAGGGTCTTCTTGATGTCATCCAGCATTGAGTGGGCTTTGTCGTTGATGCGATTAGGCCGGCATTATGGATTGACGCTGATCAATCCGCCAATGTCACCCGCAAGCTCTGTTGCTGGTCGAATTTTAGCGGGAAGGAAAATCAGACGGCGCTCTACCAGATTGGCACATTAAACCAGCTTGCACCATCGCACTTCTGGAATGGAGATTGCTTGATTTGTCATATTCCTTATCCAGACCGAGCGACGCCAAATGACCTCCACCGCCAATTCCTTCATGACCTTTCTGACATCTCGAAGGATCAATCTACGCAACATTGCAGGCAGGAGCCGAGGGGACTACACCGTAGATGACGTATATTCCGAAGCTTGGCTCATCGCTGATGAGATCAGACGAAAACGAGGTTTCGCCGTTGACTTCTCGAATCACGATGATCAGGAACTTGTTTTAGCATGGCTCCACTGCAAGCTCATCCGCTTTGCGGAAAAACATATTCGATTCGCTGTGAAGCTCGACAAGGGCTGGGATTCTGAGGATTCCGAGTTTGCAGTTAACCGCTTGGCCTGGTTTCTTGCCGCACCGGAGCAATTTGACCCTGCAATTCGCATCGAGCTTGATCAGGAACACGTTGCCCCCCTCGAACTGGTCAAGCACAGTTATTCGCAAGCATCGGCGTATGTAATTCTGCTGGACCGATTTGACTGGGAATTGGAGAGACTGGCCAACCATCTCCGACTCGTGGCCTCTACCGTACGGAGCAAAATGACCGCAACCGGACAACACATGAAACGCCAGCCATCGTTGTTTGACCGTATTCAGACCATCGACAACAACTTCATACCCACCGTTGCGCGCGGCCTAACTAGAATTGCCATTGGAGAAGAAGGACCACAACAACTTGCATGGGAATTCGCATAAGCCACTTGTACCAGATAGCCGCGTCGACACCTATCCGGCCCTAGACTTCCTAAACATTTTCGCGCCCGCGAAAATCATGCAGAACGATTCGAAACAACGAGGAATGACGTTAAGAAACATGAATTCACGTGGATCAACATCAATCAACACCAAGGACACGCACCAATTTAGGTTGCAAGCGACGATCAACAACGAAAAAATCTCTGGCATCGAGATTCCGGCCACAGTTTTCTGTACGATGGTCGAAATCAAAGCCATCGACTGAATGCAGAGTGCGGACCTGGCCAATTGCGAGCTTATGTTTGCCAGCCTGCTTTAATGAGAGTGCCTGCATCGTCCTATGCAACGATTCGTATTGGGACTTGCCGGTATCGCGGCCTGCCTCGAGGAACGAGGCGCGAGAGGCTACTACAGCCCCCCCCCTGCGGCATGCCAGTCACCTCATAGATTACCTGCATCCAGACATCCGCTTTAGCTTCTTCCAATTGCTCGCCCCAGAACTTGATCTCGGCATCACCCCTGCTTACCAAAACTGATCCAGTGTGGATCTTCTTTCGACCGCGCACCACGGGTGAAAACAAACAGGATCTTGCAATGTAATTTGGCATCACGCGAAGAAACTCTTCCATCCCCGGCAAAAACATTTGCACTAGGGTTTCAGCAGCTTTCAGCGCTAGATGTCGTTTAGCCTACAGCGCCTTCTGACTCACCCATGCAATCTGGCCATCAGGTAGATCAGGGCTTAGCAAATCACGCACATCTCAACTGCCCGAGCTTGCATCGGTTACGTTGGTCGATAGCCGCCTTGGGAACTGCACGGCCCGAACCGGCCAGCGACTGGGCCTTAGCATCGGTTGCCAAGCCCCCCCGAAACGGCGATGCCGGAAGCGACCGCCATGGAGGTGTTGATGAATTTGCGTCGTTGCGCATCAAATGTTGAGCGGGTCATGACTGGTTCCTTTTCCAGTGATCTCAAATCAAAGGGACTTGCCGTAGAAGTGAGTCAGCTTTTCCACCGCCTGATTCAGGTAGGGCTGCTTCCAGTAGGTTTCGATATGCGTGGCCCCTTGGAGCAGGAACAACTCCTTATCCTTCGTTCCCGTGGCCTTGGCGTAGGCATCCTCGGTCATGTAGAGGCTGTCGGCCTTGCTGCCGGCGATCATTAGCAGGGGCTGGTTGATCAGCTCGATCTGGTTGGTGGCGTCAAAGCGCATCAGGTCCAGCAGACTGCTCGTGGTGTATTTGAAGGTCGAGTTGGGGTGGGCATGGGTCTTCCAGTAATACTCGTAGCCCTGCCGGTACAGATCAAAGGGTAGTTTGGCGATCTGCTCATCCGTCAGATTGGCATCCCCGGAATAGCGTACCGGGCCACCGGCTGCTTCCTGGGCGCGGGCCTCGCTGGCCTGCTGCAGGCGGGTCTGGATCGTGTTCAGTTGCGAATCCACGTAACCATTGCGGCGCACGCGCCCGGAATTGAACATGCTGATGGTCGCAAGCGCCTTGAAGCGCTTATCTGTTTGCGCAGCAGACAGGGAATAGCCCCCGCCACCACAAATGCCGAGCAGACCCAAACGGCTGGCATCGACCCCTGCATACTGGCTGATGAAATCAGCCATGCCGTGGATGTCTTCGATCCGGTAAGCCGGCTTGTCCACGTTGCGGGGCTGGCCACCGCTACCGCCCTGGTAGGCGGCATCGGCGGTGATGGTGATATAGCCCTGTTCCGCCAGACGCTGGGCATACAGGCCGGCAACCTGTTCCTTGACCCCTCCATTGGGATGGGCCACCACCACGGCTGGGTAGCTCTTGCCGCCGTTGCCCTTACCGTAGTTGGCGGGGGTGTAGACATTCGCGACAATGTCGAGACCGTGCAGTTTGTAGGTAACTGGATGGATACTCACCTGGCCCGGGCGGTTCTCGGTAAGGGCCCCCTGGTAGGTGAGGGTAAAGGGGTTCTGTTTGTAGTCGGCAGCACCGGTGGCACCGGACAAGGCACCAAGGCTTGCGGCCAGCAGGATTGAGGGAAGGCCTGTGGATTTCATGTCATTTGCTCCAGTAACCCGCTTACTTGGCGGGCGAAAAAACTTCCTTGGCCACAGTCGCTGCCGTGACGCTATTGGGCCAACCCGAATAGAAAGCCAGATGCGTGATGGTTTCGACCAGCTCTGCCTGGGTCACACCGTTCTGGCGAGCCAGGTTCAGGTGTGAGCGGAGTTGATCTGGGCGATTGAGTGCAATCAGTGCACTCACGGTGACCAGGCTACGATCCCGTTTGGACAGTTCTAGGCGTTCCCAGATGTCGGCGTAGAGCACGGTGTCTGTCAGTTCAGCGAACTTCGGAGCCACACCCCCGAACAGCTGTTGGGCTCTGGAAGGTTTGTCGGCTGAAGGCGAGGCGCTGGAACCCTGGGCAATGCTCTTGTTAGCAGTAACGTCTTCGGTTTTGTACTGGTCCTCGCTGACCTGTTCCAGCCAATCAACCACCTTCCCATCCAGAGCTTCGGCGATGGCGATGTGCGTCATGACTGAGGTTGGTGCGGCGCCGTGCCAGTGCTTTACGTCGGGGGGAATCCAGACCGTGTCACCCGCCTGGATGACCTGCACCGGGCCACCCCAGTGCTGAACCCGTCCGGTGCCTGCCGTGACAATCAGGGTCTGGCCCAGAGGGTGGGTGTGCCAAGCCGTGCGGGCACCGGGATCGAAGCTCACCGTAGCCCCACTGACACGGGCACCCCCGGTACCGGAAAAGCGCCCATCAACACGAACGTTTCCAGTGAAATAGCTGGCCGGTCCAGCCACAGTGGTCTGGCTGCCTACCCGGGTAACCTGGACACCCTGGGGCTCTTCGGCCAGGGCGCTGCCGACAATCAGTCCTGCGGTGGTAACAGTAGCAATCAGATTTTTCATGGCCGTCTCCCGATGTACTCAGAGGGCGCGCTTCAGAATGTCGGCCAGCACATCCTGGGTATAGGTTTCGGCCAGGCCAAACCACTGTGCATTGCCCTGCAGGTTGTCGAGGATGGCCGGCAGTTCGGCAGCGGTAATACCGAACTGGGAGAGGCGGGTGGGGGTGCCGATCTTATCGAACCACTTTTCCAGGGCGGCAATGCCTTCTGCCGCCGTCTTCAGGCCGAAGATCTGCTGGGCGAAGCGTTCGAACTGGGCTGGATTGCGGCTGTGGTACCACTTCATCCAGGCCGGCATCACCACCGACAGGCCGGCACCGTGGGGCACGTTGAACAGGGCAGACAGGGAGTGCTCGATCATGTGGTTGGGATAACCGAAGCCCGAAGTGCCGGCGTAGGTGATGCCGTTGAGGGCCAGAGTGGCGGCCCAGGCGAATTCGGCGCGGGCGTTGTAGTCGTTCGGAGTGGCCAGGAGCGCTTCCGTGGTCTCCATCACCGTGGAGATGACGGATTCCACTAGGCGGGACTGAATTCTGGGCTGAACTGTGGCGGTGAAATAGCCCTCAATGGAGTGGGCAATGATGTCAGCGGCGGAATACACCAGGTAGTCCCGGGACACCGTCTGCATCAGGGTCGGATTGACGATGGAGACCTTGGGGAAGGTATGCACCGACTGGATGGCGAACTTTTCCTGGGTGGCCTCATTGGTGACCACGGCCCCGCTGTTCATCTCGCTGCCCGTGGCGGCCAAGGTGAGGATGTCGAATATCGGCAGAGCGCTGTCGATGCTGGCCTTGCCGATGAACAGATCCCACACATCCCCGTCATATCGCACGCCTGCGGCAATGGCCTTGGAACTATCCAGCACGGAGCCGCCGCCGACGCTCAGAACAGCATCGACCTGCTGGCTGCGGGCCAGGGTGATGGCTTCGCGCACTTTGGAAATCACCGGGTTGCTAACGATGCCTCCGCATTCCACGAACTGGATTCCACGCTCGCTCAGGCTCTTGCTGACGACGCTAAAGAGACCGTCGCGCTTGATGCGCTCACTGCCGTAGGTCAGCAGCACCTTTTTGACGCCATGCTCGGCCAGATGCTGGCCGATGGCCTGTTCCTTGTCCTTGCCGAACTCGACCTTGGTGGGATTGAAGAAAGTGAAGTTGTCCATGAATGTTCTCCTGAAGAAGTTGCGTCACACGCGATGACCGAACTTTAGTTCCCAGAGAAACATCTAACTAGCGCCAAATAGTTTGTATTATTTACAACCAATAGATGTTAATTGAGCGAACAGACCGATGCCCATCAACGAATTGCGCTCCATCACCACATTCATCCGTACCGTGGAAACAGGCAGTCTGAGCAAGGCGGCCGCTGTCCAGCAGATCTCTCCCCAGGCGGCCAGCAAGGTCCTGGGGCAACTGGAGCAGCATCTTGGCGTCAGGCTCTTTCACCGCACGACCCGCAGCATGTCCCTGACAGAGGAGGGGCAGCGTTTTTTTGAAGCAGTCCAGCCATCGCTGCTCGGTCTGCAACAGGCGCTGAATGGCGCGCGCCAAACCCGGGAAGATTTGGCGGGACCGTTGCGCATTGTCGGCCCGCGTTCGGTTTCCCTGGCGGTCATTAGTCCTGTGCTGGAGGAATACTGTCGTCTTTATCCCGAGGTAGAACCGGACATTCAGCTGGACGATCGGCGAAGCAACTGGGTTGAGGAGCGTGTCGACGTGGGTTTTCGCCTGGGTTCTTCACCGGAGGAGGGACTGATCGCGCGCCCGCTGTTTCCCATGCAGATGGTGATCTGCGCGGCACCAAGCTATCTGCGCAAACATGGCACCCCGCGCAGCCTCGACGAACTGACCACCCACCGCTGTAGCGCATTTCGCCGTTCGGACAATGGTCGGGTCGTGCCCTGGCGGGTACGGGTGGATGGTGGCGAGCAGGAGCACCCGATTCATCCGGCTTTTTGCACCAATGACGAGCAACTGGAACTGCATGCCACCCTGGCTGGCGAAATCATTGCCCAGATCGCGGTGCCCACCGCCATTTCTATGATCCGCAATGGACGCCTTGTTCCCTTACTGCTTGAACATATGACTGACAGTTATCAGATGTTCATCTACTACGGCAGCCGCCAGGCCCAACCGGCCCGGGTAAGGCGCTTTATTGATCTGGCAGTGGAGCGGCTTGGAAACAGCAGTGACTATGTACTGAGCCGGGATGAGTTGGCAGCTGCGGCTGCTAACCGGCACATTGCAGCCTGATTCCGATTGTTTTTGGAACGTCAGCAAAGGCCGACCAACTGCTTGTTGCCGCTGGCATCAGGCCGGATTTCGGCCAAAACCGCCATTGCTAAGCATTGCCTTTTAAGTCTGCTTTGCGCACCGAGGAGCGGACTTGGAAAGCCCGCTCAATCCCTAGGCGCGTTAATCCAGTTCGAGATTAGATTAACAGCCTCCTGCTCCATACCCGGATACCCATGCCAATGTAGTGCAGCACAAACATCCCCGCTCGGATTCCCCCCGCCATCGACCATAATTTCCTTCTTCACGGGCGCATTAGTTAGCCCACGCAAAATAGCCGGTACTTCGTAGGGACGACACAGCACACATTCATCCCTGCTGTGATGCACTACAAGAACAGGAACCCTGATTGCCGCCAAATCCTGTTTCGGAACCGCGCCCACTTTCTTGTAATTGACTACGCTGGAGGTCAATACCACCCCGGCAATGCTGTTCTGCAGATTGATGGCCGTAGCGGTCGCAGAAATGGTTCCCCGGCTAGTACCGACCACCCAAACCGGCACATCTGATTTTGTCTTCACGAACTCTAGCACCTTGCGAACGTCCATTATGTGCGTATCGCTGATCCGATCAGGATAGTCGAGTTCTTCGGTGTCGCTGGGCCGTCCGAAGATAGCCACGTTAAACCCGTTGACGATGAAATAAGGTTCAGAGCGAACCAGGAAGTTATTGCTCATGGCCTTGCCGTTTTCCACCTTGCCAAAACCACCACCGCCACCTGGAAACAAGAACATTGTCGCTTTGGCGTTCGGAACAGTTTCCCAGAACAAGGTCGTGGTAACGCCGTCCCGAGTCGGGACCTTGAACAACGTACCTTCGGCTTTGCAACACATCGCGAAGACGGACAACACTAATGCTGCAAACCAGGCTTTCATCGCAATACTCTCTATCGCTGATTGTCATGGTGGATTGGACCCTAAAGTCAGGCGCTACTCAATTCTGGGGTAACCTCGGGTCGCTTGCTGAACCAATGCTCTGTCCTCCAGCGGCTTGCTTTTGATTGTGCCATTCGTCTTAAAGCGCCCCCTAACAGGCCATTCACTTTCTAGATGATTTCGGCGAGTAGACAGGCTTATGGAGTACGGGCGCCTCAAGGTCAGCCAATGTAGAATTGTTTGTTTGCCAAAAATACAGATGCCGACCATGGAATATGCCATTGAAATCACACTTGTCGGCATCCTGCTTTCGGGGACCTGCCTGCACATTCGCGGAATGATCAGAGAAGCCAGATACCACCGTGAGTTCAGGTCTGACCTTGAGCGATTTCAAAAAATTGGCCCAAAAGCAAGTTGCCAGTGGTTTGTCGATGCCTCCGGAGAATTTGGAAGGATTCGTCGCTCTCTTCCGAAGGACTGACGGCCCGCAGTTGTCGGCACCAGCTTTGCTTGCATCTTCGCTAATTTGGCACACCACGTTCCTGATGGGTTCCAATTGGCTCAGTGACGCCTGAACCGCGTCGCGCATATTAATCGGCACTGCACACCGACTACCACTGCAGTAGACAGTAGAGCGCGGAATCTAGAACACCAGCCACAAAAAATGAAGGCAGTGCCTACCAAAGAGGCGAACAAGCTACGTCTGAATGCACTGCAACAAAGACGAAAATAAAGACTTGTGCAATCAATGAATTTCCGTACAGTTTCCGTACAAAGCAAAAAGGCCACCCCGAGGGATGGCCTAACCGCTTGAATCACAACCAAATTAATGGTCGGAGTGACAGGATTCGAACTTGCGACCCCTGCGTCCCGAACGCAGTGCTCTACCAGGCTGAGCTACACTCCGAACCCTTGCCAATTCAAGTAGTTGCAACTCTTCACGGGAAACCCTCCCCTAGCTTGATCACACTCCGATCACATTGGAGTTCAGAACATGGCAACCATTCGGCCCATGCGTGACAAGTGGCAATGCATCATCCGGCGTAAGGGCCATCCGGCCCAATCCAAAACCTTTGACCTCCGCAAGGATGCAGAGAAGTGGGGAAGACAACAGGAAAGGCTTATTGATGCCGGTCAGTGGGTAGATCGGACTGAAGCCGAGCAGACCACCTTGAGAGACCTCCTGAAGCGGTACTCAAAGGAAATCAGTATCACCAAGCGGGGTGCCGAGGTGGAGACCACCCGCATCAATGCCCTGTGTCGCTCTGCATTGGCGAAGTACACAGTAGCCGCTATCACCGGCAAGACGTTGGCCCACTGGCGGGATGAACGCTTGACTGAAGTATCGGGCAGTACAGTAACCCGTGAGTTGCAACTACTGGGTCATGTCTTCAGCGTGGCGATTCGGGAGTGGGGTTTTGGTCTCCATAGCAACCCTGTGAGCCTGATCCGCAAGCCCACTCCCAACAAGGCCAGAGACAGGGTATTAAACGACACCCAGCGGCAAGCCTTGGTTACTGCCTGCGCTCAGTGTCAGAGCCCTTGGATAAAACCCGTTGTTGTATTCGCTCTTGAGACAGCAGCACGGCGAGGCGAAATCCTTGCACTCACATGGCGCGATGTTGACCTTGAACGGAAGGTAGCCAAGGTTTCAGGGAAAACCGGTAGCCGTACCATTCCGCTATCCCCTGCTTGCGTATCAATGCTGAGGTCGCTACCGCGTAGCCTTGAAGGTCACGTATTCCCCGTAACTATCGAGACATTAAAGCAAGCGTATGCACGTGCAGTAGCAAGGGCTGGCATTCAAGACTTCACGTTCCACGACCTACGACACGATGCGCTCACCCGGCTAGCAAGGCTAGGCTTGAATATCTTGGAACTACGCAGCGTCTCAGGCCACACGACAGCGAACATGCTTCAACGGTATGTATCAATTGACGCTGGCGATCTGGCGAAAAAGCTTGCCATTAGATGATCTATGACAATCGGCAGGTCTTGATACATGGAATAATCGAAATCCTTCGAGGCTTACGCAATAGAAACAGATAGCGGAAGCACGAGCGAATGGTCTTGCGGGCGTTAGGGCTCGATATTCTGTTGTTGATACGGGAGTTACAGGGAATGGGGTATTTGATTGGTGGCGTTTTATTGTTGGTTGTTCTCGTCCTTTTCTTTAAGCGAGACGTAAATAGGTTTAATCAGCAGTGTCTAATTGATTTTCCAGCTTGGCTAGCGCTCTATACAGCAAGTCAAATGCCTGACAAGGGCGGGATGGCAAGAGCATTCTTGATTCAATCCATTCATATGGCAGAGGGGTTTGGGGCGCTTTCGGCAGCAGCATCGAGGGAATTATCCGTAGGGTTGAGAAGAGAAAATCCCGTAAGCGTGGTCAATGAATGGCTGGAATCCGCGCTACCCAATGTTGTGGATGTTGTCGGGTCAGCCAGTTTGTCTGATGTCCCTGCCCGGCAGGTTGGGGCGCTAATGATCGTCGCGCTGATGGGGGTAAATCCGCAAAGAGACCTGAGGGATTTTATGCAGCGCTTTGGCCGCTAAAGAGTCAGATCGCGTATCTGCTACAAGAGGATTCACATGAACTTATCGCTATGGACAAGATTTTCGATTTGTGTGGCGCTGATTGTGCCGGGCCTTTACGGGTGTTCTAGTACACCTCCAATCCAAAAGGTCAGCACAAGCACTTCTGAGTTTGATAACGCTGTATTCACGGGCGAAATCATCGAACTTGATACAGACAAAACTGGGGCGGAGAAATACAGGGCATACACCAAAGGTGCAACCGGCTTTGTCTCTCAAGATTCGCTGTGCGAGTACGTAGCAGGGCAAGCTGAAAGGTACTGCTCTCAACAAGACAAGAAGCCTAAACACCTTCAAGAGCGTAGGGCTGTGCCTCCGTATATTCTGGGGAACTTCCCTCGCTGCGAGCTTGTGTTCGTATGCTTAGATAGGCCATCAAATAAGTCACTCGCGGACACACGGTATCAACGGCTCACCGATCTAAAAAAGCTGCTTGATGGCGGGGTAATCACCTCTGCTGAGTTTGACTCAGAGAAGGCCAAGATACTGAACGAGAACTAATCCTCGCCCCCCTGCCATATTGACTGCTGCAAGGCGCTCTGGCGGGGGGTTATACAGCCCGAAGGGGTTGTCTTGGGCAGGTCTACCCGACCGCTCAGGATGGCCCCAGAGGGGCTGCGGGGGGCGTTTAGCAGAGCATCGGGAATGGAGACACCCGCGCATGAGCAATCCATAACTGAACGCTAATGCAGCTTTGGAAGCCCCCCCCAAGCGTTGGCAAGAATCTCCAGAACGGGGAACAGCAGGAATGACCACAAAGGCACCTGCCGGGCTCTCAGCGGGGTTTCGTGCCGGGGGGCGGGGCAATGTTCACCCGAGGCACAGAAAGCCTCTGGAAACGCTTACATGGCTTATATAGCAAAACACTAATACAACCTGCACTCAGGCGGTTCAGATCGAAAACAGGAAGACTGGATAGCAAGGAAGGTTTCTAAATATTTACTTACGTAGTAATAGAAATCGACCCTAAAAACCGGGTGCATTTGCACCCTCCCTTGCCCCCTTCCTGAATTCCGTTTCAGGTCCTTTTGGAACGCGCGATAATTGACCGTACCCGCTCCAAATTCATACCCAGCTGCTTTGCGATCACGGTCGGCCCAAGCTCTTTTTTGTAAAGGGTTAGCACCATCTCCTTTGGCGTGAGGGCACCGGTGTCCGCAAGAGCTTCCCGTTGCTTTGTAGCCTGCATCTGTTGCTCAGGCAATTGCAAACGGGCTTCGAGCTTTGCGATCCGGTCGCAACCTTTGAACAATGCCACATGGATACTTAAGCTCGCCCCAAAGCTCACAGCAGAAGCTCTCTGGTTCATACCTACCCTGCCATAAATCGCTCGCATAGCTATCTCCACAGGGTGGTTCCGCACAACATCCGAACTGTATGCAGCCTTCCATCGCTCAGCCCTATTGCTCCCCCTGATACTTTTAGCCTTCTCTGGAGCGTCCGGAAACACACCCTTTAACAGAGCACTGATACTTTGGGTTACACCATCTAGTTGTAGGTCTAGCAATCTCACGATTACTTGCACAAAGTCATTTTCAGTGTGCTGCTGTGACTTGAAACCCTGTGCCCTTAGGGCGCTCCAGCATTCTGAGTTGGCTTCACGTACAGCTTTCTGCCGCTTGGCCATAATTTGTTGGCGTGTCAGCGCTTGGCTCAGCGCTGCCTTCTCGGGCATCTCTGCAAGGCTTTTCTGCTGAACTGTAGCAATACGAGGCTCTTGAACAATATCACCCCCCTCCCAAGGAGCATCTGGGTTCGAGATGCGCATGTCTGGCGATGTCCTTACCACTTCCGCGATTATTTCTCGCATTTCGGGAGAAAGATTGGAAGGGAGAAATATAGGAACTGTCTCAGCGGGATCAAAGGTGTCAGACATATAGATGCTTGCCATTGCATCCTCAAATTCGTTGCTATGTTGCATGATCGATTTCCTGTGTGTTGGTCACTGGCTCGCACCCAGCCCTAGCCGCAATCCCTTCAGCGAGGGATGGACCAATGACCAAGACACAGAAAACAGTGGGATTGTTATGAATTAGACAAAGATGCTTGCGAGGTTTCTTTATCCGTTACATGCAACTCTAATCACAGGGCGGGTACGGAATCCGGCCACAACGGGGAGGGGCATGGGGGCGGCTAGTGCACCGACGGGCACGGAGGGGATTTCGCATGAGCGCAGTGGATTCAGACGCGAATGCAGGCGGAATTACAGGAGCGAGGCTAGAGGGAATAGCAGACAAGCAGACCACTTGTGCACGGTAGCCGGACCGTGATAGGCTGAATTTAGGCAGTCGTATTTGACTGCTAGTGCGTGATCACACTTTGATCACACAGGATGTGATCAGCAAAGAGACGATTGCAGCCACTACTTGAAGCAATACCGAGGCCACAAAAGAAAAAAGCCTTGATTTCTCAAGGCTTTTTTCGACCATACTTGGTCGGAGTGACAGGATTCGAACTTGCGACCCCTGCGTCCCGAACGCAGTGCTCTACCAGGCTGAGCTACACTCCGAATGCAACCGAAAGAATCTAGTGATTTCTCTCAACTGCGAAGGAGGACAATTGTAGCAGAGCTTCCTTAAAAGGTGAAGCCCCCAAGCAAAAAATTGATGATCTTGCGAGCTCGGCTTCCTGACGTGCCCGCGCCCGGGCATGATCCAAAGCTCCGCTGGCACGGATCGCTTCGAGAACAGCCGGGAAATCGTCACGGCCACCTTCTTCAATCGCCTTGCGCACATTGGCCGAATGCTGCGGTGAACCATGCTGCATGGCATAAATCAACGGCAATGTCGGCTTGCCCTCAGCCAGGTCATCACCAAGATGCTTGCCTGTATCGGCTTCCTGCCCCGAATAATCGAGCACATCGTCAATCAGCTGGAAGGCTGTTCCCAAGTGCATGCCATAAGCCGCCAGAGCTTTCTCCACCTCGGGAGTGGCCTGCCCCAAAATGGCGCCCAGTTGAGCCGCCGCCTCGAAAAGCTTGGCCGTTTTGTAATGGATGACCTGCATGTAACGCGCCTCGTCGACATCTGCGTCGTGGCAATTCATCAACTGCAGGACTTCACCTTCGGCGATCACATTGGTCGCGTCGGACAACACTTGCATAACGCGCATGTTATCCACCGAGACCATCATCTGGAATGCGCGCGAGTAGAGGAAATCTCCAACCAGAACGCTGGCTGCATTGCCGAACATGGCATTTGCCGTATCCCTGCCGCGTCTCAGCGCTGACTCATCGACCACGTCGTCATGCAAAAGCGTAGCCGTGTGAATGAATTCAACCACAGCCGCCATTTCATGATGACGCGTCCCTTGATAACCCATGGCACCGGCAGCCAGCAACACCAAGGCCGGCCGCATGCGTTTGCCACCGCTGTTGATGATGTATTCGGACACCTGGCTGACCAGGGCCACATCGGAATGCAAGCGATCGCGGATAACCGCATCCACGGACTTCATGTCGGGCCCGATCAGGGCGTAAAGCTGTTCCAGTGTCACAGTAAGGGCGATTCTCTTGGGAAGCCCGAAATCTTAGGTGCCATGAAGGGGGGAGTCAAGGCCGCCGGCGCTTCCGCCCTCTTATTTATCAGCGCTTTGGGATAAACTCGACACCTGAAAATCGAACAACAGGGAGGCAGAGATGGATATCCGCTTGATCATTGCACCGGTCGTTCAGGACCGCGATGCGCTTGAGGAGTTTGCCGAAGTACTGACGGATCGCGCCCCGGAAGTTGAACGCAATGTAGCACGCCTCAAAAAGACACCAGCAGATCGCGAGATTACGGCTGAGCTGTTCAGAGCCATCCACAACATCAAGGGCGATGCCTCCCTTTGCAAGTTCGAACTGGGTGTCGCCATTGCCCATCCGATCGAAACAATGATGGCCCGGTTTCGGGAAGGCGAAATTCTGTTTTCCGATTTGCTTTCAGAACTGATCCTGCTTGCCGTCGACCGACTTGAACTGGCTACTGATGCCCTGCTGTCGGGTAAATCGGTGGATCATCTTCAACTACTCGCCCTGATCCAGGGACTAGAGAAGCTCGCGCTGTCGAGTGCAGACAGTGTTGACACTCATTGCGCAGAACTAATTGAAGCAGTCACCGGATTTCCTCCGGTCATTGCCAATATTTCAAGCCGAGCCCCACGAGTCGCCACGCCCAAACCGGAACAAAAAAACGCCACCTCTGACTTGCACTTTTTCCGCTCCCTGGCCTTGCAGCTGGAAAGTCGTTCGCCACTCTTCAAGGGACGAACGATGCGAATTTTGCGTCTCGCACTGGAAACCAACAAGGCAGGCGGAGATGCGGTAGATCCGGTCCAACTCGAGGCGGCCGTTTATCTCCACGATATCGGGATGATGCTCCTGCCTGAAGCCGTCTGGCTGAAAATGGGCAAGATGACTGCAGATGACAAACTATCCCTGCGCAACCACCCGGGTTACGCGGCAGGATTGTTGCAGCGCATGCCAGGCTGGGAGGCTGCAGCAGAGATGGTTGCACAGCATCATGAAATGCCGGACGCCGGAGGCTACCCCAACAAGTTGGCAGCCAATGATATTTGTCCCGGAGCCAAAATCATTGCCATCGTCGACGCCTTTGAGGCCGTCATGCTCAAACACATTCATCGCGGCAAAAATCGTTCGGTACTGCGGGCGATCGCGGAAATCAACGCTTGCGACAATCAATTTGCTCCTGAATGGATCGCACCGTTCAACGCAGTCATTCGCAAAACGGTCGAAGCTTGATGGCGATCGATCATGATCGCCGCTTCGGTGGCGTGGCACGACTGTATGGGGAAGAAGGCGCACACCGACTGCGCCAGGCACACGTTTGTATCGTCGGCATTGGCGGCGTTGGCTCGTGGAGTGCCGAAGCACTCGCCAGAACAGGTATCGGGCAGATTACCGTGGTCGACCTCGATATGGTGGCCGAATCGAATACCAACCGGCAGATTCATGCACTCGGCGAGATCTATGGCAAAGCCAAGGTCGACGCCATGGCTGAGCGCATTCAGGCCATCAACCCTGAATGCAAAGTCACGTGCATTGAAGACTTCGTCACGGTTGAGAATATGGCTCAAATTCTCTTGCCGCATTTTTCCATCATCATTGATGCCATTGATCAGGTGCGTATCAAAACAGCCATGGTCGCTTTTTGCAGGGACAACAAACAATCGATTGTCGTTGCAGGCGCGGCCGGGGGGCAGACTGATCCAACAAAAATTCAAGTCGCCGACCTGAGTCAGACCATTCAGGACCCTCTGCTTGCGAAGGTTCGCTCAGGATTGCGTCGGGATCATGGTTTTCCTCGAGCTGGTGGCAAAAAATTTGGCGTTCCTGCCGTCTTCTCAACAGAACCGCTGCGCTACCCGGAAAGCACGGATAGTTGTGCAGCGACACCAAGCCCTAGAGGACTCAACTGCGCCGGATTTGGATCGTCCGTTTGTGTTACGTCAGTATTCGGTATGGTGGCGGCCGCACAGGCTATTGAGCTAATCATCGGCCAGTAAAAGTGAAAAAGCCGAAAAAACTGCGCTCAAGCAAGGCTGGATTTCCTCCCGGCTCCCTGATTCATATCGGGGAAATCAAGATACCGGAAACCAGCTTCACCTTGATCGACTACGACGACCGGGGACTGGCCGAACGGCCCTTGGTCAGCAGCCACGACTTCGCGACGGCACCGCGCCCGTTCAAACTCCGCTGGGCCAATATTTACGGTATCCAGAAAGCCGATGACCTGAAAGAAATCGGCCAAACATTCAACCTGCATCCGCTCGTTCAGGAAGATATTCTGAACAATGCTCAACGGCAAAAAATCGATGCGTACGACGACTACCTTTATCTGGTTCTGCACCGATATGAACTAAAAAGTCCCAAGCTGGAGCTGATGCAGGATCAAATCAGCCTGGTACTCGGGCATGATTTTGTCCTCAGTTTTCAGGAGCGACAATCCCAGACCTTTGAGCCAGTCCGCCAACGGATTCGGACAGAGCACTCAAGCCTGCGCAAAGGGGGGGCTGACACACTGGCTTATTCCCTGATTGACGCAGTGGTCGACAGCTATTTTGCCGTAATCGAGCAACTGGACGATCACGCAGAGCAGCTGGAAATGGATATCTTGTCGCACGCCAAGCCATCAACGCTTGAAGCAATTCACCAGTTCAAGCGGACGGTATCCCAACTGCGTCGCAACCTTCAGCCGTTGCGGGAAATTCTGGGCTTTCTCCACCGGGATTCGGACAACTTTTTCCGTCCGGAAGTCGCCCTGTACATCCGCGATGTCTATGACCATACGGTACACATTCTGGAGTCACTTGAAGATCTCCGCGACCAAGCCAGCGGGCTGCTTGACGTTTACTTGACGACAGTCAGCCATCGAGTCAATCTCGAAGTACGAACGCTGACTGTCGTTGCGACTATTTTTATGCCGGCCACACTGATCGCCGGCATCTTCGGCATGAACTTTCGCACCATGCCCTGGCTGGAGCTTGGCGGTGGCTACCTATATGCCCTAGGCTTGATGGCAGCCATCGCCGTGGTGATGCTGATACTTTTCTGGCGTCGCCGCCTGGTTTAATCAGGCAGACTGTCCAGCCAAACCACCAATCCTTGAGCATTCAGTTCAAGGTCGGTGCCCCAGATATCCAGCAAGGTCGCCTCGGGCAGGCAACAACCGTGAGCACGAATCTGGCTCAACAGATAAGCCGTCATGGCTTCCTTGATTCTGACCTGACGAAGCGAGCCAGCGCCTTTTTCGGCGAGCGCAAGTGCAATCAGCACATCAAGGTGCCGGAGCAACTCAGCTCCCTTTTCAGACACCTGATCGACTCGACTGTAGTGCGTCAAATACATTGCTTCTGGCTCACAGGCCAGCAAGCGCTGAATCGACTGACGCATCTCATCTGGATCGAACTGTGTCGGCGTTGTCGTTGGAAAGATGAACTGACGCCCATCAACATCCAGCTCACGGTAGGACAGACCAAACATGTCTCCCGTAAAGATGCCGCTGGTTTTTTGATCAACAATACAAATATGATGGCGCGCATGTCCCGGCGTATCGAGGCAAATCAACTGACGCCCAGCCAAGGACACAGTATGGCCATCTGCCGCCTCGATAATTCGCTCAGCGGCAACAGGAATAATGTCTCCATAAACCCGCTGGACGTATTCCGGGCCATACACGGCACAAACCCCGGCAACCAGTTTTTCAGGCGCAGCCATGTGTCGGGCGCCCCGTGGATGCACCACCAGTTTGGCATTAGGGAATGCCTGCATCAGACAACCCGCACCACCGGCATGATCAAGGTGAATATGCGTCAAAATCACGTAGTCGACCGCGGCAGCATCAAGACCGACAGCCCCCAAAGCAGCCAGCGCATTCGGAAGAGCATCGTTACTACCTGTATCGATAAAAGCAACGCGGCCCTCTTCGATGACCATGTGAATTGCAGCCAGAATTGGCCTGACATAACCTGCGTCAAAGGCAACAATTCCGTTTCCGTAATCTCTGAAATCGAACATTTCCATACCTTGGCGTATTGATTGGCGGATTATACTTCCCGGACTACAACACCGTTCTCAGACATGTCCCATTTTTTTGCCGACGATGGCGCCAAGATTCATGTGAAAATATCCGGAGAAGGCACGCCGCTCGTCATGCTGCATGGCTGGACGTCCAGCCACCAGGAGTGGTTCCCTTTCCTTGAAACCCTCAACAGGAAGCACCGGGTATATCGCTGGGATGCCAGAGGGCATGGCGGTCATGAAATTTCGGGCAAAGCTGCACCAACGGCTGAGCGGATGGCACGAGATCTGGAAAATATGATGACCCATTACCAACTGAAGGGTGTAGCTGCAGTTGGGCACTCCATGGGCGCCTTAACGCTTTGGCAATATATCCGTGATCACGGAACCGCCCGTCTGAGCAAGCTGTGCTTTATCGATCAATCCCCAAAACTACTGACCGACAGCACTTGGAAGTTTGGCGTATACGGCGCATTCGACCAATCAAAAGCCGATCAAATGATGACTTGGCTTGAGGAAGATTTTGCTGAAGGCGTCTTGAAATTAACGGCCTTTGGTTTGAACGAGCGAGCCAGGGAAAAGTATCTTGCCGGAGCTATCGGCTGGGAAAAATCCCGCCAATCCTTGCGGACTCAAAATCCAGCCCCTTTGATTGAATGCTGGAAAAGCCTGACCGCTGCGGATTATCGAACAGTGCTCTCAACGATCGACATTCCATCGATGCTGGTTTATGGCGGCCAAAGCAATTTTTATAGTCGAGAAACCGCTCATTTCGTTGCCAAGCAAATCCCGAATGCCATTCTTTATATTTATGAAGGCACCGACCATTCGCCACATCAATGGCAACGAGAACTCTTCGCTGAACAACTTATAAAGTTCATCGAAAACCCATCGAATCCCATACCCTGATTTATCTGGGAGGCTGCCCTAGGGTAGAGCGGAGGGTCTGTGTGGCCTCCAGAGCGA